>JAGVVD010000054.1 GCA_019135865.1 Elusimicrobiota bacterium | reverse complement strand
CTGCGCCGCTGGATTACCCGGATCTTGTTATTCAGGCCTTCCACAAACCCTAGCGACACCTTGTTTTCCGGCCGGCAGTAGGCCGCTATCCCGTCCCAGTGCTTGTCTATCATCGCCGCGAACTTTTCGAACGGCTTCAGCCGCTGCCACTTCAACGACTCCCGCCAGTTCACGAAAAAGCGCCACGCCCAGCCTTCCCTCTCGTAATCCCATAACTGACCGAATGATTCCCGCAGAACGTATGCCGCGTTCAGCCGGCTGTTGAGCCTTAGCACTTTGCGCAGGTTGCGCCGCCCGCTGCGCGTAAGATTCTCTTTGTGCGACAGCAGTGTGTAGCGCTGGCCCTTAATGTAGCTTCGCTCTTGCCCGGCCAGCCTGGCGTATTCCGACCGTCTCACCTCGTCCAGCGCGTTGTTGAGGTGCCGCAGGATGTGGAACTTGTCGAATACTATCGCCGCCTGCGGCGCCGCCTTCTTCGTAGCCGCCCGGAACGGCTTCCACATGTCCATTACCGCCATACGGATGCGATGGCTCTTTCTCTCGCCGAGCTCGCTGAAAAACAGCCCCAGGCTCTCTTCCGACCGGTCCGCGCCTCCGAACCAGATCGGCCGGCGCTTCTCCAAGTCACTGACCACCACCCGGTAGGTATGCCCTTTGCGGATGGATACCTCGTCTACGCCTATCGCTTTCGGCCTCGGCTTGCCGGCGCGGGCCAGCTGCGCCCGCATATAAAACTTGTCCAGGTCCTTAACGGTCTTCCAGTCCAGCCTCGTCTCCGCGGCTACCGCCGTTATCGTACTCTCCCGGCATCTCCGCCCTGTAAAAAAAAGCGAATCTTTTCGTGTAGCCCGGGTTGTCGGACAGCCAGTCCAGTTTCTCCTGGCGGACCTTGCCGCATTTACGGTCCCGGACCTTGCGGACCTTGCTGTCGTAGACTGCGTGATTCACAGCGCCGCAGCCGCCACAGACCATCCTGGTGCCAGTCCTTTTCAGCGCAACCACGCGCGCCTTCTGGTCCCCAAAGACGCCGTGGACCATGGCCGCGGGCCTGAAACCTGGGAAGCGATACGTGTCCTCTAACTTGAGCTTTTTACGCATCTCAAGATTATGACAAGATTTTCAAAGAGCGAAAAGACCAACTGCCAGACGGATACAGCTACCCAAACCCCTGCTATTTTACCCACTCACTTTGGAGAAGACCCCCCCTCCAAAGACTATTTAGAGCACTCGGCCGGACTTTTCTCTCGCCGCCTGTTGATAAAATAACTTCCAGCAAATCCGGCGACTGTTCCCACAAGGCCAATGCCAAAGAACATCAACACCATACCAACTACGCGCCCCTCCCAGGTCACCGGGTATATATCCCCGTACCCGACCGTCGTTCCCGTAACCACTGCCCACCAGACAGCATCAAAAAAACTGTCCACCTGCGGATTTACTCCATATTCCATTGAGAAGAACGCGACAGCACCGGAAAGAATTACCACCCCGGTAATGGCCGAAGCATAAACATACGTGGAACTTTCATCAGCAATCTTATCCGCGGCGACCCCAATCCTTCTTACTCGCGCGATAACACGTATAACACGAATGAGCCGCAATATCCGCAACATGCGAAGGGAACGGAATATCCCTTCGGTTACAGGGATGGACGCCAACAGATCCGGCCAATTTTGCTTAAAATATTTGCTCCGGTCATCAGCTAGGTATATTCCGACAAAAAAATCCGCCAGAAAAACGAATGCAATTACAAGGTCAAGCCTATGTATCCAATCGATCTGCTCTGGCAGAAGCTCGGTGCTCAACTCAAAGACCAACAGAAAAACACTGACCAACGCCAAAAGTATAATGGCGATATCCACGCCCAGATTTTCCTTAAGAAAAGAGCGGAAACCATTTTTTAACACGTTCTCTCCGTTATCCTAGCTTAACTCCCCAAACCTGGCCGGTTAAAATCCTACTACCCTTTGTTCAAAGGTGTCAAATGATTAGACAAGCACTAAAGCCTTAAACTTCCCGGGCGAGCGCACGGCGAGTAGCATAGATAAGGGGACAGCCGGGGGATGGCGGGGCGGCACTTAATCAAAGCCGTCCGAAGCCACGAACTTACTGAGTATGCGCCATAAGGGGACACCCGGGGGAGGCGGGGTGAGAGCTTAGCAAAACCTTCACGGAGGCCGGAGCATCGCAAGCGCGGAGGCCGAGTGAGGAGCGGCGAGCGCTATGCGCAAGACCGCGTGTTTTGCGTGCTCTCACCCCGACATGCCCCCGGAATAGTTATTCCTTACTCATAGCCTTAGAACCTCGCAGGGGAGGGAGGCGCGGAAGGCGGCGTCGTGGGAGATGAGGACCAGGATGCCGGCGTAGGAGGCGAGAGCCTCCTCCAGGACGCGCACCGTGCGGATATCCTGGTGCGTGGTGGGCTCGTCGAGCAGGGCGATGTCCGCGCCGTTGACCAGGAAGCGCACCAGCTCCACCTTGCGCCGCTGCCCCTCGCTCAGCCCCTCCAGCGGCCTGAACATATGCTCCCCGTCGGCCCCCAGGTGGTCGAGCATCGTGCAGGCCCGTTCCAGCAGCGCGCCCGGGAAATAATCCCGCCCCCTCGCCCCCGCCCTTATCGGCGGCCTGAACTGCGGCAGGTAGAAGACCCGCGCCGAGCCCCCGCGCCTCACCTCGCCCGCGTCCGGCGCCAGCTCGCCCGCCAGTATCCGCATCAGCGTACTCTTGCCCGCGCCATTGTCCCCCTCCAGCGCCAGCCGCCCGCCCGACTTCAGCCTGAACGACAGATCGCTGAACAGCGTCCTCGCGCCCAGCCGCTTGGTCAGGCCGGACACCTCCAGCCAGGACGGCGCGGCCGGCGGCAGGAAAGCAGAACGGACCTTCTCGACGAAAGGCTTCTCGCGCTCGAGCTCATCTATCTTCTCGCGGGCCCGGCGGGCCGCGCGGGCCGACTTCTTCTGAAGACGCGCCGCCCGCGCGCCTACGAAGCCCTTGTCCGCCGCCCCGATCTTCTCCTTCTCCTTGGCCGCGCCCCAGTCGCGGTAATTGCGCTCCATAACCCGCAGATGCGCTATCTGCCCCTCTATCTTTTCCTTCTTCTTAACGGCCAGCTCGAACTCCGCCCGTTTCTGCGCGGCGTAGGCGCTGTAATTCCCCTCGTATACCGCGAACTCGCTTCTTTTGAGCTCCAGCACCTTCTCCACGCAATCGTCCAGGAACGCCCGGTCATGCGACACTACTATGAAGGCCCCCTTGAACCGCTTCAGCTCGCCCGACAGCCGGGCCATGGCGGCGGAGTCGAGGTAGTTGGTGGGCTCGTCGAGCAGGTACAGGTCGGGCCGGCGCAGGAAACCGGCCATCAGCGCCAGCATCTTGCGCTCGCCGCCGGAGAAAGTATCCACCGGCCGCTCCAGGTCGGCGGCGGAGAACCCCAGTCGGGCCGCCCCGGCATAGAGCTCCGCCGCCAGGTCCCAGTCGCCGGACTCCAGCAGCCCTTCGCGCAGCCAGTTCAGCGCGCTGCCCCCGCCGGCGGCCGAATCCTCCTGCCGCAGCAGGAAGACCGAAGCGCCGCGCAGCGCCAATTCCCCGGCCGACGGCTCCAGTTCGCCGGCGAGCATACGCAGCAGCGTGGTCTTGCCGCTGCCGTTGTCGCCCAGCAGCGCGCACTTGTCGCCGCGGTAAAGACGGAACGAAGCGCCGGAGAAGACGCTCTCCGTCCCCGACGGATAGGCGAAGGCGAGGTCTCGCGCCTCTAAAAGCACATTGTTACCCATAGAGATACCTCCGGGTAGTCGTAATTATATGTCGGAAAGGCCGGCGTGGCCGGCGGGGCTGACAGCTGCGGGTTTTAGAGGCTGTTGTCCATAGCGCGCCGGGCCAGGGGCCCGGAATGCTTATATTCTAGCACACGGGGCCGCCGCCGTCATGGGCCGAATGGGCCGGAACAGGGCTCCAAGGGCTACTCCCGAGGCCCGCTGGAGGCCAGCCGGCTCTTAGCCAAAGCCCTGAACCTGGGGGATTCAGCGGGGTCGGACATCACTTTCCGGATGATCTCCTCATCTAGTCCATCGTCATCCAGAGCGGTGGATCTGATCATAAAACTATAGGTCCTGTCGGTGAGCACGGAGGCCAGGACCTTCATTGCATGTCCCTCGTCTATCAGCGCCAAAGGCCGGAAAAATGCCATAAAAAGCCAGCCGGAGGCTTCCATCTCTTCCGGGTCGCGGGACTCCATCAACGATACGACATCGTCCGCCTCGCGCAGCACCAGGATCCAGTCCTCTTTCTTGAGACGACGCAGCTTTTCCACCATGTCCGCATATTCCCGGGGATGACAAAGTTCATCCACCCACAGCAGGTCCCTTACGTTCAACCGCGAGAATGCCTCGCTGTTCCGGGCGGACTTAGTAGCGCGGATCTTCTCTATCATGGCGCCTGAGAGCCATTTCAACTCCGGGTCGGCTTCGCTTCCGGCGGCTTTCTCCAGATCCGTGATATGCTCCTTTGAACGCATGACGCCCAACGCGCGCATGGCCAGCCCCCGGACTTCCCCGTCCTCGTCCTTGAGCATACCGCTTACGGCCTCCGCGCTTTTTTCCCCGCCTATACCGGCCAGAGCATGTATCGTGGCCAGCCTTATCTTTTGGTCCGGATCGGCCAAAGACCGCCGCAGCGGCTCAATTGCTTCCGCGGAGCCGAGCACTCCCAGGGAATAGAGAACCTCCCGTCTCAACGGCCCGCCCCGCTCGTGAAAAACAAGAAGTTCATTCAGGACTTCCTTGTCCCCGCGGTAGAGCGACAAGGGACCGAGAGTCTCGGCGCGGACAGAGTTATTTATCCTGACGTCTTTGAGGACGCGGAGAAGGAATCGCTTGGCCTCCTCGGTCCGGTGAGCGCATAAAAGCTGGAAATACATGGACCTGGTCATATTGTCCAGGCCTTTTTTATAGAACTGTTTTATCAGGTTGGGGACCACTTTATAGTCTATCGCCGCCAGGCATAAAATGGCGCTCCTGCGGACCTCAGGGTTCTCATCCTCCGTCAGCGGCTCGATAAAAGGGCCAGCTTTCCTGCCGAGCTTCAACAGTTCCGGGCTGCCGGCCTCGTAGTCCCCTCCCTTTATCTTCGCCACGATCTCTTCTATCTGCCGTTTTTCTTTGGATGAAACAGCGAAAGCGGGCGGGACCAGGACCGGGAGCAGAAAAGCCGCAAGAACGATATTTTTCATGACCAGCCTCCGTAAGTGTCAGATCCGGACCGCGGCGGCGGGACCGGGAGCCGCCGTCGTCGTGTCGATCTTCTTCAGAGCTCTCTCGGCCGCGGCCTGGGCTTCCGGATGCGCGTCCAGAAGCCCCTTCACGAGGAATGGGATAGCGGGCCTGGCCTCCGGGCCCAGGCCCGCCAGGGCTTCGGCGGCATCTAGCCTGCACCAAGGATCTCCTCTCAAATAGGATCTTAAAAGCGGCTCGAAGGCCGGCTGGCCGATCCCGGCGGCCGCCTGCAAGGAAAGTTTTCTGAGATGCTCGTCCTTACCCTCAAGCAGTTCCCTGAGGACGGGGAGGGCTCTCTTCGCGCCAGGGCCCATATTTCCGAGAGTTTCCGCGGCAAGCCCGCCAAGACCGCCATCCGTCTTCAGCGCATCGAGGACCTCGGGAAGAGCGGCTGCGGCTCCGGGACCGATCGAGGCCAGCACGGCGAGCGAGCGCTTTCTGACCGGAAAATCCTTCGATCTCATCAATTCGCGCAGACGGGGGACGGCTTCCCGGGCCGGCGGCCCGACTTCTTTCAAACTCTCCAAAGCGAGGTCCAGCGTAGCGGAAGTTCCGGGTTTAACTCCCGAGACAAGAACGGATAAAGCGGGTATTGAGCGCGATATGCGCCATAGCGCCAGCGCGGCGACAAGCCTCTCCCTCGGTCCCGCGGAAAGCATCCGCTCCAATGGCGGAACGGCCGCGGAAGCCGCGGGCCCTATCCGCCCCAGGGCTTCGGCCGCGGCCTCCTTTATACTATCGCTGCGGTTTTCCAGAAAAGCCGACAAAGGCGGCACAGCTTTTTCGGAGGCGGGGCCGATCCAGCCTAAGGCGGTTATCGCGGACCTCTTCACATCGCTCCGGGGGTCTTCCAGCGCCTCTATCAAAAGCGGGACCGCCTCGCCGGCCCGTGGTCCTGTCTTCCCGAGCGCGCGTAAAGCGACCGGCCGCAGTTCATCCCCGGGATTTCCGGCTATCTCCAGGAGATACGGGATGGCCTCCGCGCCTACCCCGTACAACACTGCTTCCCTGGATATCAGCGGCCAGGGAGGACTCTTGGATACAGCGGCACTCCTCCCACCGGGCCCCATCTCCTCACGCCGGGCGATCTCTTCCCTCATCATGGAGAGCAGGGCGGGAACGGCCGCAGCGCCCATTCTCCGCACGGAGTCGCTGATGATCGACTCGGACATGACGTTCTCAAAAAGCAGGGGAAGGATCCGGCCGGGGTCGCCTCCCAGCCTCGACAAAGCGGTGACCGCGTGCATCCTGACGTTGCGATCAGCCGAAGTAGAGATGGCGACCAGGGCGGGAATCGCTTCCCGCGCCCGTGGACCAATCTCCCCCAGTGCCCAGGCGGCGCTGCCCCGGGCCGACGGCGGACCTTCCTCGAGAACCTCTATAAGTGCCGGGACCGCGGGGACGCCTATTCCGGCCAGCGCGAACGCGGCCGCCCCGGAGTGGGCATTCCCCCCGTTCTTAAGGATACCGGCGAGCTCGGACACGGCGGAAGAAGCTTCGGATCCGAGCCGGCCCAGTACGAACATCAACTGGAATTTAGAATCGTCGCGCGAGGCTCTAAGCATTCTGATAAGGTGGGGGATAGACTTTCTGGCCTCGACCGGAGGTATCCTGGCGAAAGAAGCGGCGGCCGCCCGCCTGATGATAATATTCTCGCCCGCCAGGAGATGGAGATGTTTCAGCAGGATCGAAGGTCTGATCCTGCCCAGTGCGCTCACCGCGGCCAGTCCGACCCCGCTATCCTTATCCCCGAGCATACCGGCTAACGCGGGGACGCTTTTTTCGGCCGGCGGACCGATACGTCCCAGGGCCCAGGCGGCGGTTTTTCGGGTTTCCGGGTCTTCGTGTCCCAGCAAAGCGGTCAGCGCCGGTACCGCCGGGGGCCCGAAACGGGTTAACGCGTATGCGGCGTTGGATTTCATCAGGGGAGGAGCCGCGGCGAGGATTTCGGCTATCGCCGGAACGGCCGCGACAGCATCCGCGTTCAGCTTACCGAGAGCATACAGAGTCTCGCACTTGTCCGTATAGCTGCCCCCGCCCAGTCTGGCCGTCAGTTTCCCGACTATCTTTTCCCGCCCCCGCTCCGTAAGATCCTGGAAATCCCGGAATGCCTCGGGGTCGTTGCGGACCAGTCGTTCAGGGAGGTCCGAACAACCGGCCACGGACAGCATCAACAGCAATACGGAGAACTTTTTTAGCGTCCCCCCGACGGTATAGCCACGATCGCGCATCTTTCCCCCGGGAAAATCCTATCATTATTGGCAAGCGGTCTCAACCGGGTATATCAGTCCGGAGCCGCCTGCTATAATGAGGCCTACACAAGCCGTTATTTCCCACTCACGGGGGAGGCGCGCCGACACGGGGCCGCCGCCGTCATGGGCCCAAAGGCCCGCCCTCACTTGGCGGGCTTGTTGGGACGGAAGCTGGCCAGCAGCGTGTAAAAGTAGCGCTCGTACTTCTTAAAGTCGTTCTTGTGCGCGCGGTATTCCAGGCGGTACAGCGCGTCCCTGGCCACCAGGTAGACGAACATCGTGGACGCCCACTGGTCCGGCGCGCCGTGCATGCGGTAATAATAGGCGGGAAGGCCGTTCACGGTCTTCTTCCCCAGGTACTGAAAGCACGGGTACTCCCCCTCCGAACAGTCGGACACTTCGGGCAGCTCCGAGACGGGGTTGGAGAGGTCGGGGGCCGCTTCACGGGCAAGACCGATCTTGTTCACCACTATTTCGGCCCAGCCCGCGTAAGGCTTTACGACGGGCGTGGTATACGGAACGCCGTAACCGACGGCGTTGAATTCGAAGGTGCGGTTCAGGTAGAAGGTCTCGCCGAGAGCCATTCCCTGGCCGTTCTCGAACCGCACCGGGTCCCTGGTCTTCCAGCCCTTGGGATAACAGAGACGCTCCGCCGAGTAACGCCGGCATTCGACCGGGACTTTCCCCTCGGCCGACTTGCCCGGTGCCTGCGCCGACTGGGCGAAAGCGCCTCCCGCGCACAGGGCCATCAGCATCACGGCGTATCTCATAAGCGTCCTCCTGTCATTATTTCGTCAGCGCGCGGGCGGCCAGGGCGCACCAGTAGGCGGCGCCGATGGGGAGCAGCTTGTCGTTGAAGTCGAACCTGGGGTTGTGCAGCGGGGCAGGGTCGCCCTCGCCGGAACCGGCGAAAACGTAACAACCGGGCCTGGCCTTGAGCATGAAAGAGAAGTCCTCGGCGCCCATGACGGGCTTGACGGCGATCACGGCGTCCTTGCCGGCGAGAGCGGCGGCCACCTTCGCGCAGACGGCGGCCTGGGACTCGTCGTTGACCGTGGGCGGATAATTGCGCGAGTACTTCACCTCGGCCCTGGCGCCGTGGGCGGCGCAAAGTCCGGCGCAGATCTCGCGGATGCGGCGCTCGATGATATCCTGCACCCCGGTAGAAAAAGCGCGGGCGGTGCCGCGCAGCAGCACCGTGCCCGGCATCACATTGTACGCTCCGTCGCCGGCCTTGACGTACGCCACGCTGACCACGGCCGGCTCCAGCGGGTCCACGCTGCGGCTGACTATGGTGTGCAGCTCTTTTATGATGGAAGCCGCGACCAGCACCAGGTCCGTGCCCGTATGCGGCATGGCCGCGTGGCAGCCCGTGCCGCCGAGCTCTATCTCGAACTTGTCCGACGAGGCCATCATCGGACCGGGGCGGACGCCGAAAGTCCCCAGCGGGAGCGCAGGCCAATTATGCATACCATAGACGGCGTCGCAGGGGAATTTCCCAAAGAGCCCCTCGTCCACCATCTTCCCCGCTCCTCCGCCGCCCTCTTCGGCCGGCTGGAAGACGAAGTGCACGGTACCGTCGAAGTCTTTCTTCGCGGCGAGGTATTTGGCCGCGCCCAGCAGCATGGCGACATGCCCGTCGTGGCCGCAGCCGTGCATACGCCCTTCGTTCTTCGAGCGGTAGTCGAGATCACTGGCCTCTTTGAGCGGCAGGGCGTCCATGTCGGCGCGCAGCGCTATCGCCCTCTTCGACGAGCCGGCCTTGAGCGTGGCGACCACGCCGGTGCCGGCCAGGCCGGTGTGCGGCTCCAACCCGAAGGACCTCAGCTTCTCCGCGATAAAAGCGGCCGTCGCCTTCTCCTCGAAAGCGGTCTCGGGCATGGAGTGCAGTTCATGCCGCCAGGCGGTCAGCTCCGGGACGAGCTTCTTTATCTCTTCGGGGATCTTCATCGGGGCTTCTCCTTGACGGCTTTCAGCGAGAAGAGCAACGGCAGCGACTTACGGGAAGCGGGCAGGCGGTAGAAGCCGTCCCGGCCCTTCTTCATCCCCTTGAAGCGCTCCCAGGCGCAATAGGAGTATTCCTTCAGCGAATCCAGCCGCAGCCCGGCGGACTTCACCGCCCCCAGTATGTCGGCCATCGGGTGGCACCACTCGTAGGTGGGCGGCATGGCTTTTTGGGGTCCGTCGGTATAGGTGTACTCCGGCGGGAAATACGCCGGGCCCTCGTTGAAATAAGGCAGTTCCTGGGTGCGGCCGTCCATGGCCAGGATATTGGTGAAGGGATGCGATTCGACGAGACAGAGGAAGCCGCCGGGCTTGAGAAAATGCGCCGCGACCTTCATCCAGCGTTTTATGTCGGGGATCCAGCAGAGCACGCCGTACGAGGCGAAGACTATGTCGAACTTACCCTTCGCCTTGAACGCACGCGGCAGGCGCAGTACGTCGGAGAGGACGAAGTCGGCCGCCAGGCCGGTCTTCTCCGCCAGCTCCCGCGCCCTGGCTATGGCCTTGTCGGAAAAATCGGCGCCGGTCACGCGCGCGCCCAGCCGCGCCCAGGAAAGGGTATCCAGGCCGAAATGGCATTGCAGATGCAGCAGGCGTTTCCCTTTGACCGGTCCCACCTCGCGCCGCTCTATCGGCAGCAGGACATTGCGGCCGCGCAGGAAGCCGTCCACGTCGTAAAAGCGGGACGCCGCGTGCACGGGCACGCGGGCGTTCCAGCTTTTCAGGTTGGCTCCGCGGTATTTATCCATGGCCCGGCGGCCCGGATCACTTCAGGTTCTTGTCGATCAGCGCCCAGGCGTTGCGCAGTTCGACCGTCATGTGACTGAGCTCCTCGGCGGTGATGTTCTCGCGGCCGGCGTAACGGGCGGCGACCTTGTCCACCATGTCGAGGTAGGTGTCGCGGTCTATGCGCCGCATGTTCTCGAGCCGCTCCAGCACTTCGCCTTTCATCTTAAGCGCCCAGCCGCGGACCTTGGTCCTGGCCCTGGCGCCCTTCTCGCCGCGCAGGAAATACGCCCCGGCCGCGGCGAGCGCGGCCAGGCCGAGGCCGGCGCCTATAAGTCCTTTTGCTTTCTTCATGAGCACGCTCCCCTTCAACGGTTCGCGCCCTGTGCGGCGCGACGCTGATATTATGCGAAAACTTTCCCGCCGGCGCAAATCCGGGCGTGAAAAAGCCGCGCCGTACGGCGCGGCTCCGGGACGTCCGCGTCAGAAATCGCTGTTCGAGATGCCGGCGTAGATGAGCGCGCCGCCGCGCAGGGAGGCGAGGACGTTCGTTATCTGGCTGTTGGCGACCGCCAGGCAGCCGAAGGAGCGGCCGGCCTTGTAGTTGCCCTCGCGGACATAATTGGAATCGTGGACCACCACCGCCCTGGAAAGCGCGTTGGAGTTGGTGCTGGAGAGACCGTGCAGGCGCATGGACCTGCCGTGCTTGCCGGTATAGAGCGCCCCCGTGAGATAGAAACCGAGGGAGGAAGCCCTGGAATTGGGGACATTGCTGAACCTGGTGGCGTAGCCGTCATTGTCCGGGTCCGACCCGGCGCCGTGAGCCACGTGTATGGCGTGGGAAGAGCCGCTCTGCAGGTCCAGGATCCAGAACCGCTGCCTGCTCGAATGGGCCGCGAAATCCACTATGCCGATATAGCGCTTGTTGGCGAACTTGCCGGAATTGGCCTGAAAGTAGTCGAGGGCTTTCCGCTTGAGGTCCTCCGGCACCGCGGGGCCGCCGGCGTCCGACCGGGGTACTCCCTGCTGGAAAGAGGGCGCCTGGGGCTGAGGCTGCAGACCGAACTGCGGCTGCTGCTGAAAAGGCTCCGAGGGCAGGGCCGACTCGTCCAGCGGCTCGTAGGACTGACCCTCATCGTAGGGCTCCTGCTCGGTATCGTCCTCGAGTTCGCCTTCGTACTCCGGCGCTTCCGCGATGGGGTTGGAGATCTCTATGTCGCCGTCGGCGCCGAAGAGCAGCTTGAAAAAATGAACGATGGCCGCGATAAGAGGGCTGGTGGAGGCCTTGACCTCGGGGGCCGCGGGCCGCTGACGTTCGGAAGCGACCGGCCTGGAGGAGGCGGCCGGGACGGAGGCGCTCTTCTTCGCGAGGGCGGAGGTGTCGATATTTATATTCTCGGCCCTGACGCGCATACGTTCCATGCTCCCGGCCTGGAGCGTGCCGGTGAAAGCGAGGGCAAGGGCGAAAGCGATGTTGAGCGTTCTCATATCTCCTCCGCTGATAGCATACAGGACGGGGCTTGACGGTTAAAGAGCAACAAGGCCCAGAGGCGCCTGGGACCAAAGGTCCCGGACGGCGCAAAAAAACCGCCCGCCTGGCGGGCGGGCGGTTCGGCGCGGGGCTGGGGCCTCAGTTCAGCGCGGTCTCGAAATCCAGGAAATAGGCCGTGACCTTCTTGACATAACTTCTGGTCTCCCTGAAAGGAGGCACGTCGTTGTACCTCTTGACGTTGCCGGGGCCGGCGTTGTAGGCGGCGACGGCCATGCGGGTGGTCTTCAGGGTCATCGAGCCGGCGTCGAGGTCGGCCGGCGAGCCTTCGCCGAATTCACCCCACAGGTATTTGAGGTACTTGGTACCGTACTTGATATTGAGGCCTGGGTCGAAGATCCTGGAGGTATCCTTCATCCCCATCCATCTGGCCGTCGAGGGCATGAGCTGCATCAGGCCGCAGGCGCCGGCTTTGCTCTTGGCGTTCGGGTTGAAGGTGGACTCTTTCTTTATCACGGCCAGGATGAGCGCCAGGTCCACGCCCTGAGCGTTGGCCTCGGCCGTGGCCAGCATGAGGTAAGGAATGGAGGCCCTGTCGGAGCGGACAGCGGGCTCTTCCGCGGCGGACCTGGAGAACTCCTCCGTCTCCGCGAAGGGCGCGCGCACGTGGAAATATTCCTCCCTGGGCATGGGCCCGGAGGGCATGGCGTACTCGTCGGCCTCCTCCACGGAAGCCACGTTCTCCAGGGATCCCTCGGGTATGTCCGGTATCGGGGCGAACTCTCCGGCTTCGGACCTGGACAGCAGTTGTTCGACGGCCTGGGCACGCAGGTCGGCGGCGTTCAGCAGGAAAACGGCGGTCAGCAGAGCGAAGAGCTTCATAAGTCCTCCGCCTACAGTGTACACCGCGCGGGGACCGGGAAGCAGTGTCCGCGGACCCAGCGCGCTATAGGTCCTTGGGGAAAGACGGCTCTAGTACGCGCTCCAGACCGCGCCTTTCAGGTCCGTGTGGTAGCACTCTATGTTCAGGCGTCCCCACTCGTCGCTGCCGCTGTTGGAGACGTACACCCATTCCCCGTCGTCGGCGGCGTCCGCGTCCGCCGGATCGCCGCCGTCGATGGCGTCCACCGTGTTCGTTTCCGGGTGATAGGGCGCGACGTGCAGGGAAGGCCACTCGCCGATGTACTTAGGGACCAGAGCCGTCTGCAGATAGGTTATGTTGGCGCCCGCCGGACCGGCCGGATAGATCGCCTCGTTATCGGAATAATAGACCCTGAGCGCGCTGCGCGCGGAGGAGAGGGTCCCCTTGAGCGCCCCTTCCCTGGATTTCTTTATGAGTTCGGCGAATTTAGGCACGGCTATCGCCGCCAGTATGCCTATTATCGCCACCACTATCATCAGTTCTATGAGCGTGAACCCTTGCTTTTTCATCGATACCCCCGGGGCCATATCCGGTGTTATAACAAATTATCCGGCGGCCAGGCGACGGCCGAGGGAGCGGGCTTTTTTCAGTTCGCCCGCCGTCAGGGACGGTTCCCGCTTCATGGACGACATGCCGATGAAGAGGGAACCGGCGGGGCGGAAGCCGGCGGCGCGGGCCGTCCCTTTCAGCGCGCGCATGGCCCCGGTGGCGACGCGGCCGGCCAGCGAAGGCATGGCCGACGAGGTTATGAGCGCGGCCGGGCGGCGGGCCTTCAGCCGCATCCTGGGGGCGCCGGCCCCCCACGGCCACCAGGCGTAGGGCATCATCCTCTCCATGAAGCGGCGGAAGATGGCCGTGACATTGAAGCAGTTGACCGGAGCGGCCAGTACGATGCCGTCGGCCGAGTCTATGGAATCGAGGATGGCGGCCATGTCGTCCTTCTTTACGCAGGGCCCGCGCTTCTCGCCGGACGGCTGGCAACAGCCCCTGCAGTTGTCGCAGAATCCGATATTTTTGTCCAGCAGGTTCACCAGTTCGGTCTCCGCGCCGGCCTCGCGCGCCCCTTCCAGCACTTCGGCGACGGCCCGGTCTATGGTCCCTCCGCGCCTGTACGAGCCGCTGACCGCGACTATTTTCCTCGCCATAATCTCACCCCTCCGAGTTGCGAGGCAAGGCGTCTTACGGCGTCCTCCTTGGCCTTGGCCTCGACCTCTATCGTGATGTCCAGTTTTTTCCAGCAGGACGGAAAATCCTCGACATTTATGAAATCGTGATGCGGCCTGGGATCACCCTCGCGGCCGTATTTGGGGCTGGAAAGATGGAACACCGGCTCGCGGCGTCCCCAGGTCCCGAGAGCCCGGCGCGTCGCTTCCTCGACCGTCATACCGTCGGGCAGGCAGCGGTGATGGTGGACGTCGTAGACGAAAGGGACCTTGTTCTCCGCGCAGAAAGGCAGCAGGTCCGACGGAGTATAGGTGCGGTCGTCGTTCTCCAGCGTAAGGCGCGAGCGGACCGCGGCGGGCAGCTTTTTCAGGACGCCGGCCAGCCGCCGCAGCGCCGCGGCCTTGTCGCCGTAGGCCCCGCCGCCGTGGATATTGATGACGTCCGCGCCGGTCCAGCCCGAGACCTCCGCCTGGTATTCCAGTTCCTCGATGGAGGAACGGGTGACCTTTTCCGAAGGCGAACTGAGCAGGACGAACTGGTCGGGGTGGAAGGTCAGCCTGAGGCCCCGTTTTTTAGCCAGCGCGCCGCAGGCTTTGAATCCCTTTATTATGGCCGGGCCGCCGGGCATGTCCCGCAGCTCATAGCCCGCCTTCGGGTGGGTTTTCAAGGGGAGTATCTGGCTGTTTATCCTGAAATCGCCGATGCCGCTGGCGGCGCAGTATTCGATGGCCCGCCGCAGGGCCGCGGCATTGTCCCGGCAGATGCCGGCCAGCTTCTCCGCTCTGTCCGCCGGCTTCAGCCTCAGCAGATGCAAGGCCGTGGCCGAGCGGAAGGCTATCGGCTCGGTATTGAACTTGCAGCAGAGGCCCAGTCTGATCATCCTTGGATATGATAGCAACTTTGTACAATATCCCCCCGATGGACGCCGTCTACCTCTACGCGCTGGCCGCCAACCTGAGCTTCGCCGTCGGGGTCCAGTTCTTCACCCATTACGCGCGGAAAGTCTCCAGCCTCTGGGTCAACTGCTTCAAGGGCTGCGTGGCGGCGCTCCTGTTCGCCGCCACCGTCCTGCTGGGCGGCGGCTTCGCCGGCGCTCCGCCGGGCATAACGGCGCTCTTCTTCCTCTCCGGCATGCTGGGCCTCGGCATGGCCGACATCTTCCTCATAAAGTCGTTCTCTTTGATGGGGCCGGGGCGCACCATGATGCTGTTCGGACTACAGCCGTTCTTCATAGGCGCCATGAGTTATTTCGTCTTCGGACAGACCCTCGACCCGCGCAAGGCCTACGCGGTGGGCTTCTTCATAGTCTGTCTCTTCATTTTCTCGCTGGAATCGTTCAGGAAAGAGGGGCACTGGAACGCCAGGGCGAGCCTCTTCGCGCTGGGCGGGATAATACTCGACGCCTCGGGAGTGGTCATCACGCGCTACTGCTTCGACAGCAGCCCCGCGCTGGGCACCACGGAAGGGAATTTCTACAGGGCGGCCGGGGCGCTGATGCTGTTCCTGGCCGTCTCGGCGGTGAAGCCCTTCGGTTTCTTCGGAAGGATGCGGACCATGGGACGCCGGAACCTGTTCTGGATAACCGCCGGCAGCGCGGCCGGCACCTACCTGTCGCTGATGTTCTACCTGCAGGCCGTGCGCCGCGCGGACGCCCTGGCCGCGGTCTCGGGAATCGCCATCACCGGCACGCTTTTCGCGGCCCTTTTCGAGCACCTCATCGAACGCAAACGCCCCTCGGGCTACCTGCTGACGGCGTTCGCCTTCTTCTTCGCCGGCATGGCCTTCCTTTTCGGCTATTGAACCCGGTCGAAGGCCGCCGCCAGGGCCGCGGTCCCCTTTACCAGCCGGACGACCTCGGCCTTGTCCGGGACGCCTTTCAGCATGAACGAGACCTTGAAGCCCTCCCCGTCCAGCAGCAGCAGGCGGAACCCCAGTTGCTCCCGCAGTATGGTGTCCTTGCCGGCCCTCATCCCGGCCAGGGCCCCGGTCACCGGCCCAGCCGGCTCTCCGTGCACGCTGTGCCAGTCCCAGTACGGCACGTCCTTCAGACGGGGCGGCAGCCGCGAGAGCGGCCTGGAAAAGAATCCCCCCGGCCAGGCGGCGGCGCGGGCGCGGGCCGGGTTGGAAACGCGGCAAAGGACCTCCAGGTAGTACATGGGCGGGCCGTGCTTGCTCCCGCGCCCTTCGCTGATATTGAAAAGCGTCTCCAGCCCGCCGATGCGGCCCTTCATGTCGTAATGCCCGTCGGGCGAGCCGGGACCGCAGTCGGCGGGGCTCATTCCCATGGCCTCGCCGATGGGGAGCGAACTTTCGCAGGTCCGGTACCTCAGGCCGTAGAAGAGCCCCAGGGGGCCGAGTATCACGCCGAGGAAACCTAAAGCCGTGCCCGGCCCGTAACGCGGCCCGTCGAGCGCGCCGGAGAGGTTGACCACCAGGGTCGCTACCCCGAAGATCATGGCGATGACGGAGCCGCCGGCGATGAGCAGCTTCGTCATATTGCCGCGCCGGACGGGGGGGCCATGGAGGAAGTGGTAGACGAGAAGAGTGAGGAAGCCCAGCACGACGGCTGAGAACGGGACCACCGTCGCCGGCCGCGTGCCGCCCGGGGCCTTGTCGAGGAAATAGAAGCCGAGGAGGACGGCGGCCGCGCAGGCGATGTGGAGCGCCACCGAGGCGCGGGTACCGGGCCCGGCCGACAGGGCCAGCAGCCAGGCCCCTCCGACCGCGGCCAGGGCGAAGCCGGCGTACCCCAGCGCCCTGAGGCCCGTGTAAGACGCGGCCTGCGTCAGCAGGAGCCCGATGATCGCGAGATAGATCGGCCTGGTGATACGCATGTATTCTTTTCCCATATTCCTCCGGGGGACCCGCGGCGCGGCTCCGGTAGCATCTTACAAAATCGGCGCCCGACCCGGGGACCGCCCCCAAGGCCTCCGATTTCCGCGCGGCAAAAAGAGAGCCGGCTTCGGGTGAAGCCGGCTCTCGTTATTCCAGCGGCGTGGTATTAAAGTTCGGTGGCGCCCAGGGCCTTCATCAATTCGCGGGCGGGGACCTTGGGGTAGGTCATCGTGATGCAATGGACCGAGCCCTGGCCCTGGTTGGAAAGGCTCCTGGAATTCGCGCCGAAAGCCTCCAGCCCGAGCGAGCGGTAGACCGCGAGGGCCTGCTCGTCGGTGTCCCGGCCGAAGACCGGCACTATGATCTTGCCGTCCATGAGCAGCGAATTGACGTAGGTCTCGTAGGGACCCGAGGGCTTGGGCAGCATGTGCACGGTGAGGCCTTTGCCTTCCAGCGTGTCCTTGTACTGCGGCAGGTCGGTCACGACGACCTTCTCGCTTACGAAACGGACGTGCTCGTCGATGTGGCCGATGCCGTCCACCAGCGGGAGGCGTATCATCTCGCGGCAGCCGTACTGGCCGGCGAAGACCGAGTCGGGGATGCGGACATGGGCGTGGGCGTTGACCATGATGCAGGTCCCGGTGTGATTGGCCATGAAATTCCCGCCCTCGAAATAGTAGTCGTGCTTCTCGATGCGGGCCCCGAAGAGGCGGGCTATCTCGGCGTCGGGCTCGAAGCGGTGGCCGTAGGCCGCGTCCACCACCACCAGGTTATTGCCGGCGTCCATCGCGGGCACCGGTATGCCGTCGCGGGCCCAGAAGCCGCGGGAAGCGTTGGGCAGGGTTATGACCTTTATGCGTTTGCGGGGGATAACGCTCTCGTAAGCGCGCAGGACCTCTTCTTTGGAGGTACCGTAGGTGTCGGTGAAGATGACCAGGGTGCCGTCGGCCGGCAGTTTGGACGCCATCAGCAGTTTGGCCTGGCGGGAATCGAAGTTAAAATCGGAACTCATTATCAGGTAGCCGGTCTTCTCGTAATCGGCGTAGGGGCGGTACTTGATCTCGACGCGCTCGTCGTCGAAGGAAACGCCTTTGTTGGCCGAGGCGTCCACCGAGGAGTTGTGCCGGCGCATCTCGCTCAGCTGGCCGGGGTTGTAGCCGTGGGCCGGGACATCGGCGGAGATCAGGGCGGGTTCCGCGACCGCGGAGGCTTCCGTGACGGCCGGGACTTCCATGAGGCCGGGGGCTTCGAAAGCGCCGGAGCCGTCGAAAGGCGAGGCGGCCTTTACGGAGACGGCGAAAGCCAGGCTTATAACTATGGCGGTTATGGTCCTGAGAGTTTTCATATCGGTTCCCCTTTTCAAGTCTGTGGTAATAGTATAGCGCTACCGGGACCTTTCCGCCTCGGGCCGGAGGCCCATGGGCCTCCGGGAAGAGGGCCCAGACCTTTCTGGGCCCCGGGGGCAGTTCTTTTAGGGTATAAATATCAAAGCCGCTTTTTGTTATCATAGCGGGAACCTTGCATACGGGGTGCGACAATGAAGATAGCCATAGGCCTGGGGCTGCATAAGGACGGGGCGCGGGCGGCGCGCGAAGCCGTAACGCGGGCGCTGAAAACCGCGCCGCGGCCGGGACTGGCGCTGGCCTTCGCCTCCATACACCTTGACCAGCGGAAGGTGCACCGGGAGCTTTGCCGCCATCTGGACCCGGCCGTGCTGGCCGGCGGCTCCTGCTACGCCGAGATCACCAATGCCGGCGTGTCGCGCGGCGGCGTGGCGGTGCTGCTCCTGGAGGACCCGGGCCTGAAGGCGCAGTTCAGCGTGGCGCGGACCTCGGAGGACTGCCGCCGTACCGGCCTCTGTCTGGCCGGGGGAGTCGTCGCGCCGGCGGCGCGGGCGCTGTCGCTGGTCTTCGGCTCCATCTCCACCGGCTACGAGCAGCGCATGGTGGACGCCGTGTCCGAAAAGCTTGCGCCGGTGTTCGGCGGGCTCACCTGCGGCGACTACGACCTGGGCATGAGCCACCCGGATTTCTGGACCAATTTCCAGTACTGCGGCTGCGAGCTCGCCAGGAAGGGCGCGCGGCTGGCCGCGCTGCAGCTGCCGCCCGGCGTAAAACCGGCCTTCGGCTACGGCCACGGCTGGCAGCCGGTGGGCGAGGAGCTGACCATCACCCGGGCCGAGGGCCCGGCCGTCTACGAGCTCAACGGCGTGCCGGTGATAGAGTTCTACCGCCAGTTCCTGGGCCGCGACGCCAAGGAGAAGTTCTTCGAACTGATGGTGCAGCGCTACGGCTTCTCGATGGCCGCCCCCGCCGCGGGGAAGACCATAATAAAGCTGCCTGTCTCCTGCGATTTCAGGAAGGGCTGCATCACCTATTTCCCTTCGGAGGACATGCAGGGCAAACGGGTGCGCCTGATACAGGGCAGCCGCACCAGCCTGATAGAGGGGGCCAGGCAGGCCGCGGCGGAATGCGCCGCCGCCCGCCCCGGCAAAAAGCCGGCGCTGGTGTTCATGGTCAGCTGCTGCTCCCGCTCCCATATCCTGCACAGCCGCGTCAACGACGAGCTGGAGGCCGTGCGCGGGGTGTTCGGCCGGGAGGTGCCGGTCTTCGGCATGTATTCCGGCGGCGAGATAGTGCCGTCCGGCGGGGCACGGCGCGGAGGCTCCATCTACCACGTCACCACGGTGGCGCTCATGGCGCTTTATTCCGACAAAAAAACGACCGCCTCCGTCCCGCGGACCGCCCTGCCGGCCCCGGACGCGGCCGCCGCGCGGGCCCTGCTGGCCCGCAGCGAGGAGATGCTCGACACCACCGAGAGTTTCCTGGCCAACCTGAGCCGCAAGTCGTACAAGGACGGAGAGCTGCTGCGCCGCCAGCACGAGATGATACACGCCTACACCCCGCACGGCGTCTGGAAGGAAGTGGGCGCCGTGGCCGCGGCCGGCGGCAACGAACTCAGGGACGCCGAGTTCAACGGCGTGTTCATGTTCATGGACGTAAAAGGCTTCACTCCCTATACCGAGGCGCATGCCTCGGACGAGGTGGTGAAGGCGCTCAACGAGATCTTCGCCCCGGCCACCGGCCTGATCTATTCGCACGGCGGCGACGTGGACAAGTACATAGGCGACTGCATCTTCGCCTGTTTCCCGTCCGCGGAGTCGGCCTGCCTGGCCGCGCGCGACATCCTGCGGCTGTTCGCGCGGCTGCGCGCCGCCGGCAACCCGTTCAACGTGCGCGTGGGCCTGAACGCGGGCCGCGCCGTGCGCGCCAATGTCGGCTCGGAGAGCCGGCGCGAGTACACCTTCATCGGCGACGCCGTGAACACGGCCCAGCGGCTGGAGAGCGCCTGCGAACCCGGCAAGGCGCTGCTTTCGGAGGAGGTCTACCGCGCCGCGCCTGGCGTTTTCGGCCGGTCGGAAAAACGGGTGGTGACGCTCAAGGGCAAGGCCGCGACGGTGACGGCCTGGCAGTGCGAACCCTGACCGCGGAGGGAGCGCATTAAAAAATTTAAAGCCGGTCCTTTTCAGGGGACCGGCTTTAATATTGGTGGAGGCTGTTGGTCGACGTTCGCACCTTTTTCGACGAACATCCGGATGGGATCGAATGAGTCCCGAGCTTATCCGCGAGATGTCGTCGCAGGCGTGGCCACTGCGCGGCCCCGCACTGCTCCTTGCCGCGAGAAGCGGGGTCCGCAGGCTCGCCCACACGCCGGCCCATTGGTGGGCCGGCTGCGGGCTCGCTCTGCTCCACCATAAGGTGTCCCGCTCTTAAACAGCATTTAAATTATTCCCCGCGCGCACTGCAAAGAGAATCGAACCGATAATATTACAGACCCTGCCCGCGCTCGCCTGCGGGGCTACGCCCCGCCCGCGGCGCGGGCCTGTTCTTGATAATTATCCTATGCGATGTTCCGGTGGCCCCAGTTACTTATTAAACACCGCCCCGGCGTCCGCTTCGCGGCCGCCGCGGCGGTCTTTCTGTAATTACTTGTAGCCACCGGGAGAGGCAGAAATCGGAAAATTAAGGAAAGGCCAGGGCGGTAGCGTCTGGCCCCTTAACGGCCGCCGCCCCCGCCCTGACCCAGCTTTACAGAGGAATTATACAGACATATAGACACTTATATAGCAATTATTGTATAACCATATATATCTTTGTATAAACCATAGAGGCACGAATGGATCAAATCAATAACCCCTTCTCACCTGGCGCAGGCTCTCCTCCTCCCGAGTTGGTAGGCCGGGACGCTATTATTGAGAAGTCGAAAATACTTTTAGGGAGAGTTCGGCAAAAGCGTTCCGAAAAAAGCATGCTGCTGGTGGGGCTGCGTGGCGTCGGAAAAACCGTGCTGTTGAATGAAATTGAGCGCCTGACAAGCGCGGCTGGCTATCACACCATAACGCTGGAGGCCCACGAGGACAAGCCTTTGGCGGCGTTGCTGGTCCCGCATTTAAGGCGGGTTCTTTTTGAACTGGACAGGATGGAGGGCTTGAGCAATAAGGTAAAGCGCGGTCTTGGAGTTTTAAAGAGCTTTATAGGCGGGATAAAAGTTAAAGTCGCGGAGGTAGAGTTCGGGCTGGATATAGAGCCGGAGCGCGGGACCGCGGACAGCGGCGATTTGGAGGTTGATCTCTCGAATCTGTTCATTGCGGTAGCCGAAGCAGCGCAGGATCGCGGGACGGCCCTTGCGATACTTATAGACGAAATCCAATACTTTTCTAGCAAGGAACTGAGCGCCCTCATAATGGGCATGCACAAAATGCAACAGCGGCAGTTGCCGCTGGTCTTAATAGGCGCCGGGCTGCCGATCCTGACCCGGCTGGCCGGAGAATCCAAATCCTACGCCGAGCGGTTGTTTGAATTCCCCGCCATAGGACCGCTTTCCGAAGCCGACGCGACCAAAGCGTTACGGGACCCAGTTGTGCGTGCCGGCGTGGATTTCACATCCGATGCGATTAGGGAAATTTTCAGGCTAACACAGGGGTATCCGTATTTCATCCAGGAATGGGGGTACCAATCCTGGAATCATGCGGAAACTGCGCCTATTTCCCTTGCCACGGTCAAGCGGGCGACCAAATTCGTTATGCAACGATTGGATGAGAACTTTTTCCGGGTTAGATTCGACAGGCTTACGCCAAGAGAGAAAGAATACCTCCGCGCGATGGCGCATTTGGGCTCAGGGCCGCAACGCTCCGGCGATATCGCCGAAGTTCTGGGAGTAAAAATGAACAGCCTCGGCCCGACGCGCGGAAATCTGATCAACAAGGGAATGATCTATAGTCCGGCATATGGGGATATGGCTTTTACCGTGCCGCTGTTCGATGAGTTCATGCGGCGGGCCATGCCGGATTTTTCGCCGCAATCTTGAGATTGACGGTGTTGGCCACAGTTTTGAAGCACAGCTATTTAAGGGGTCACTCAAATGCTAAAAATATTTTATTCCGTCTTTTTCTTCCTTGTCCCATCCCTATCTTTTGCTGGCACACTGCAAGACTTTGCCGCCAATCTTGCGAAAGACTCAAAAGTAAAGAGTCTAAAGATTGCCGTAATGAACATTGACACTACGGAAACCGGTAGCAGACAAGACGCGATAATAGTCAGAGAACGAATTACCACTTTTCTTTTGCAGAACGATGTGAGACTTGTAGAACGCAGCTTACTGGAAAAAGTGCTGCAAGAACAGCGGCTGCAAGCTGTAAATCTTTTGCATCCCTTGGAGACTTCGCTTAAAATCTAACAGACACTTTCCCAGGCTGACCTCCCGGTTAGAAAAGCTATAAAATAGCCAAGGAGGCAGTATGGAAAGC
>JAGVVD010000046.1 GCA_019135865.1 Elusimicrobiota bacterium | reverse complement strand
TCCAGCGTCTTGCACTTGGCCATCTCGGCCTGGATATCAAATGACAGTTTCATAACGTAAACCTCCTGTGTAATATTAGCACAACCCACTTACACAGTCTGATTTACACTCCCCGCCAATCTGAATGACGCAATATGAAGTTTTGTTATCAGCAAGGACCCTTGAATCCCAATGATTAAATAGAGAGCAACAGAAACAGCATTAATCTTCACTTGCAGGAGTAAATTCGCATACAATTCCCAAAACAAAATTGGTACAAATGAGAGCCAGGCAATAATTCTTGCCGCTATTTGCAATCGCATGATACTCTTCCAAATAGCGCATCATTGGCTCTGACCTTCCCCCGCGCTATACTTTTTTCTCGAACCACTAATCTTCCTTAATTAGTTTCCTAGAGCGCTCATCAAACATTTGCATATTGTCGTGAGTATAAATCGCCACCGCCAACTCCTTCATCGGCTCAACGCTAACGTCTTCAATATGACAATGATGTTCCGATGGGTTATTAATTAGTCTTTCAAGTTTATCTCGCAGTTCTTTCGCTTCATTCAGCGTGAGAAAAATTCCAATCTCGTTAATAGCTTTATCTGTATTCGGATCAAGTATTCTCGTATAACCTCCAGCCCCCCCGGAATATGTCCGCATGCGCAACTCAATTTCGAAGAACTCTTCAAACAGGCCCTCAAGCGACCCTTACCCCGCTTTGATTACGCTTCCAGCACACCCTCAATATTCCCGTCAGTGCAACCGGCTTTCACCCATTCTTTGGATATTCCTTTTTAGCTGTCGGAGCCATACCCAATTCAAAGATAAATTTAGAAGTACTAGAACGGCAAAACCACCTAACACGCGTATTAGATGCATAGCTGGAACGCGAACCAGAGAAAGCCTTTCTATCGCACGAAGTGAGACCTCCCGTAATTCAGATATATTGCTCGCGGATGCGATTTCAATACTAAGCCGTTCCGTGTTATACGCAGGGCCGATCATAACAGGACCGAAGTATAGTATGTGTGCGCAAAAAATAAGCGCAAAGAAGAACATGACACCGTTAGCAACCGATATCTTTTTATATATGTCCATTAATCTCTTTTCTCCTTACTCCCCCGCCCCACAACGGCTCAACGATTAGAACCAGGCCATCGGGGCATTATCTTAAAATCCCATCCATCATCCCACGAGCATTTCTGTAAGGTACCAGCGACTTCCTCAGATCGTCCGGCACCGCCCCCAAACTTAGGAAGGGTTAAGCGCGTCCTGCGCGACGGCGGATCGCCCCCCCGCCAGGGATGGCACGCTTTGAATTTGTCAAAGACTAAGCCCGGCGATTACGGGCAAAACTGCGATCAAAAGCGGGACGCAAGAACATATCGACCTTAATCTCTCACAGAAGTCACTCGTTTTTGCCGACAGGATTGCGCATGGAACCACAGGATTCCAATTAGCGCCCCCAGAATTAAACAAGACTCATTACCACTGCTCCGATTATAGACACTATAAGTATTTTTTGAGAGAAAATCCGCTCGGTTGGTTGCAACCAAAAATAGACAAAAGAGGAAACACCAAAAACGGTCCCAGCTACAGTTGTCCCTCGCGTAATATGCCATTTATAGGTTTCTTCTTTAGCCATCTTACTTGTAAATTGGCTCTGAATACCAGAAATGTCTGCGGCACTAACTTCCTCAAACTCAGCATTCAGGTTTAGAAAGGTGGAGCATTTGGGACAAAACATTACGGCCATTTTCTGATGATTTCCCAATAAATTAACGACCAAGAATCCTTCTCCGTTGTTTTTCTTAAAAACTGGAAAGAATGACCCCCAATATCCCACCTCCATTTTTTTATCACATCCCCAACAGTGCTGTTCATTTAAACATCTTTTTTGTGGAACAGATGTAAACGAATTTGGATTAACCAAAGAGAACCAATTACATCTGGCACAGACATACGCTATTATCGGACTGTTAAGTTCCCTCAAATAGGACACTTCATTCCCAGCAGAGTCGGATAATTTAGGCAGGGAACCCAGCCATGTTCCACTTAGAATTCTGTTTTGACAAAAAGGACATTTAGTAAGCATAAGCAGCCCTTAGCAGCATATGGAACACCGTCCCCGCTGTGATGACACGGCCCACAAGTTCCCCTCTGTAACAACGGACAAAACCGCGCGCCCGAAGCGCGCGGCTCCCGTTAAAGTTGAATTTTGAAAACATCGGCCTGCCCCTTTTCCCCTGTCCTGCTCCGACCGCCATATTCTTACAGACTGCCGCCGCGTTGTCAACCCGCTTTCAGTCCGGCGATACCGGCCGTTGTTGGATCCGGAGGCCGGATATAGGCAAAAGTGTATAATCACCTATGCTTATGGGCAACGGGGTCTCATTGGGCAGATACTCGCTGGCGGCCGGGCTCTGGCTGCTGCTCGCCTTCCTTTTCGCCGCCGAATGGGAGGCGAAGCTGGCCGTCAGGCCGGTCGACGGTCATTTCCCCGCGGCGCAATCGGCCGGGGGAGGCGGCGGGGCCGCTTCGCAGAGGATCTATTCCGAAAACGGCGTACATCACGCCAGGTACGGCTTCACCAACTTCACCGGGCAGCGCCTCAACGTCTCCTACAGTCTCAAGGCGTCCGACTACAGGCGCTACCTGGCCGGTTACGGGTACACTAAGGCGGACCTCGACATACTGCATAGCTGGCGCGAGAACACCCGGCAGCTGGAATGGGGGAAGGCCGTGCGCAAGGGCGGGGAGGCGGAAGGGAAAAAGGCGCTCGAAGCGGTGGACTGGGAGTACCGCCTCAAGCGCGGGGAGTTCTTCCGCTCGCGCGGCTTCACGCTGGGCAAGGACAATCTCCTGACGGCCGACATGCCCGGCATAGTGCGGCGCAATGTCCAGGTCCTGCGCCCGCTGGCGCTGGCGATACAGGGCGTGGCGGACGAGCGCGGCTTCGGCCAGGACGAGATCGTGGGCTCCGTGCTCTCCCTGGTGCAGACGGCCCTGACCTACAAGGTCCCGCCCATGCGCGACGGCGGCCTGCATACCGGCGGGATCCTGCCGCCGGCCAAGGCGCTCCTGAGCGGCTGGGGCGACTGCGACACCAAGACCGGCCTGGCCGGCGCGATACTGGGCAGCTGGAGCGGGATGCGGCTGGTCGGGGTTTCCGTACCGGGACACTACCTGATGGCGATAAGACGCCTGCCCGGCAAAGGGGATGTTTTCGTAAGGCACAAAGGCCTGGAGTACGTGCTGATAGAGCCGGCGGGACCGGCCTGGCTGGAGCCGGGCAGGGTGGGGCGGACGACCATGGCCCTCCTGGAGGGCCGGGAAGGCTATAAGATAGAACCGTTCTTTTAGGAGGGAAGTATGAACGCCAGATTGTTTACCAGTTTCGTGGAGTTCGGCCTGGCGGCGCTGATGTCGGGTTTCATCATCGCCCTGACCTACAAGGTCTTCATCCGGGCCAACCCGGACTTCGACATGGAGGAGGAGATAAAGAAGGGCAACGCGGCCGTCGGCACGCTGATGGCCGCGATCGTCTTCGCCGCCTCGATGATACTGCAGCGCGGCATGGGCGCCGTGATCAGCATGACCCGGATGTACTTCTCCTCCCCCGGCGAGTATTCGATAGGGCTGGGCAAGGTGCTGATAATATCGCTCGGGCACCTGGTCTTCTCGCTGCTGCTCGCGGTCATAACCATCTCGGTCACGCTGCGCCTTTTCGGCCGCCTCGACAGGAGCCTGCAGGCCGGCAAGCGGCTCAAGGAAGGCAATATCGCCATCGGCATAGTGCTGGCCAGCGTGGTCCTGGTGGCGGCCATGTACGTGGGCGAGGGGGTCAGCGCCGTCACCAAGGCGATGGTGCCGCAGCCCTCCATAGGCAGGATAGAGATACTCCGCTAGCCCGGTCCGGCCCTGCAATAAAAAGCCTCCGTCCGGCGTTATACAGGCGTAGGGAAACGCTGCATTCACGGAGGTTTTATGAAAAGGACTCTTATACTGGCTTTCGCGGCCGGGCTGGCCGGAACGCTGATGGCGCTGCCGGCCGACGCGGCCCGCGGCAAGCGGGGAGAGGGCAAGGGCGCCTGCGCCGGGGACGTGCAGAAATTCTGCAAGGACGTAAAGCCCGGCGAGGGCAGGATAGCGGCCTGTCTCAAGGAACATGAGAAGGAACTCTCCAAGGCCTGCTCCGAGCGCCGGGCGGTCATGAAGGAGCGGGGAGCGCGCCGCGGCGGCGGGAAGGACGGAATGGCGGGCGCTTTTAAAGGCCGCAAGGCCGGCTGGCAGAAGGGCTACCGGGCCGGCTTCAGGGACGGGTTCCGCGGCTGCATGGCCGAAGGGCCGCGCGGCGGAAAGGGCATGAAGGCCCGGGCCGGGCGCGGCGGCAGGACGAACGTCTGCGCGGCCGACGCGGAGAAACTCTGCAAGGACGTGAAGCCCGGCGAGGGCCGCGTGCGCGACTGCCTGCAGAAGAACATGAAGAAGCTCTCCGACGACTGCAAGGCCAGGCAGGAGAAGGTCAAAGAGAGGCTGGAGCGGAGGGATAAGGCCGCGGAAAAGAAAGGCTGAGCGGGTCCCCTCTCAAAAAAAAGCCCCGGTACAGCGCCGGGGCTTTTTTATTTCCTCGGGCGGGACGGCTCAGGGTCTGAAAACCTTCTCCGCCGGCAGGTCCGTCTTCATCTCTATCACCTTGGAGACGAAGACCAGGTCCGGAGGCGCGTATTTCAGACCGTAGAGGACGCCGTTAATGGCCAGCAGCCAGCGCGGCTGCCCGGCGACGAGCGCGTCGGGGGTGAGGGAATAATAGTAGAGGCCGTCGGAGCCCAGGCGCAGCGTGACCGTGCCCTCCGCCCGCGACACCGGGTCGGAGTTGCGTATCACCGCGTATTCCACCAGGTCCGCGAACTTCACCTTGCTGGAGCCGGCGTAGAGCAGGTCGAAGAGCTCGGCCATCGAGGTCTCCAGCGAGCCGCCCTTGCCGTCGGATATGAGGATGCGCCCCGCTTCGGCCCTTATCGAGAGCGCGCCGCCGGCGTACTCGTAGGCGGCTCCGGCCGGGAGCGCGTCCTCCCGCCAGGAGGCGGCCGGCCGGGAGGGCTCCTCCGCCCCCAGTTCGAACCAGACGTTCCACTCCCCGTCGAAAGAGACGCGGGCGCTGAAAGCCGCGCCGTCCAGGACGAAACGCTTCGAGGAGGCCGGGCGCTCGGCCTGCAGCCGCTCCAGGGACATGCGCGTCGTTTCCAGGACCGGCTCGGGGCGGAGCTCCGCGGCGAAAGCGGCGTTGCCGCGCGCGGGCGAATCGAATTCCAGCGCGGCGGCCGGGGCCGCCGCCAGGAGCAGGGAAAGCAGGATGTTCGTCATAAAAAGCGGAGGGCCCGCCGCGGGGCGGGCCCTTGTCCGGCCTTTAGTCGGTTATGTAGAGGCTGCCTTCGAGGTAGCCGGAGCCGTTCAGGCTGACATAGCTGGACGACGGCCAGCCGGAGACCGAGATATAGCCGCTGATATAGGTCGAGCCGATGTATTTCCCGTCCTTGTAGAGCGAGACGGAGACATTGGGCCTCAGGCTGTGATGGACGTACTGATTGGGGCGCAGCCAGACGCCTTCGTAAACGGAGACGCGCACGCTGTTGCTGGTCACGCGGCCGGAGGAGTCCCTGACCGTGGTGTAGCCGCTGAAGTTGATGGAGGTATAGCCCCCGTCCTTGGGCATCCAGCCGGTGCCGCTGAGGTTGACGTGCCCGCTGACGCGGACGTATTCGCGGCTGCCCTCGCGCACGATGACGGCCTTGAGATCGGGCTCCGGCAGCTTGAGGTCCGGCGCGCCGGCGGTGAGCTCGGCCTTCAGCACGGCCAGCCCCTTTCCGAACTCCGCCTCGCCGGCCGCCATAGCGGAGCCGGCGGCGAAAGCGGCGAGCGTCAGGGAAAATAGTATTTTTTTCATCGGATAACCCCTCCTGATATTTACCTTCCGTTAAATTATAGCAAAGAGCGGGCCGGCGCGGACCGCCCGGAAAGGCGGGCCGCCGGCCCCCGACTTGACCGGCCAAGGGCCCAGCCGGGCATAGGCCCAAATACCGGCGGGGCGGGGGTCTCCCGTCCATTGTGACGGCGCCGGGTTTTTGCGAGAATATATGTGAAGTTCAACGGAGGAAAAGCATGACCTATACCATCATTTCCCTTATCCTGACCCTGGCGGCCGCCCCCGTCTTCGCCGGCGGCCTTGAATCGATGACCGCGTCCCAGGTGGCGGCCTCGCCGTCCGAAGTGGCCCTGCCCGCCGAACCGGCCGCGGACCTGAAGGTCAATACCCTGCCCCAGGCGCTGCGCAAGATAAAGCTCAATACCGCGGACGAGGGCATGAACGATACGCTCGTAGGCCTGCTGCGCGACGGCATGGACATCGACTGGGTCCTGGGAGACCTGGCCTCGATGGGCTTCAGGGCGAAGGCGTACGCCGGCGCCGCCGGAGGCTATTTCGTCATGGTGGACGTAAAAGGGCTCGACGAGTCCGACTACGCCATCGGCCTGGCCCGCGTATACTACGTGACGGAAGTGCGCGTCGGGCGGGCGATATACGAGGAGATCTTCGGCGGCGGCGCCAAGTCGACCTACGCCGTAAGACAGGGCACCATAAATGGGACCGTGAACGGCGGCCGGGCGGTAGACCTCAGGATCAACAAGATCGACTGGACCGTCACCGGGACCCTCGACGGCTCTCCGGTCGGCCTCCAGGTGGACCATGAGGGGAAGCTGATAACCGGGACGGTCCATTCGGCGTTCGCCCACATCCGCTTCGTCTCCAACGCGAAACGTCTGGAACTCATAGGCACGGCGTTCAACGCCCCGCTGAAATATCTGGCGGACTGGAAGAAAGGCTCCCTTTCCGGCTACATGCGCAATGCGCCGGTGCGGCTGGATTTCGACATGAAAGAGGACTGCGCCGGGGAGAACCTGGTGGAAATAACCGGCGTTTCCGGCGACGCGCCGGTCTCCCTCAGGTACGACAAGATCTCGGGTCAGCTTGCCGGCTCCATGAACGGCGGCACCGTGGACCTGAAGCTGGTCAACTGCGACCTCTACGACTTCCTGCAGTACTTCTTCCTCTTCGCGGGGAAGAACTGACCGGAGCGCGGAACCTTTCCGCCGCCCGGAAAAAAGCCCCCGGCCTCCCGCCGGGGGCTTTCTATTGCATTAGCGGCCTATTTATACAATAATAATCCGGAATGAAGATCCTCCTCTCCCCGCTGCTCGTCCTGACGCTGGTCTCGCCGGCCTCCGCCTGGTGGCTGGACGCCGATCATTCCTTCGGCGACGGAGACCTGCGGAAGACCGCCGTCTCGGCCTTTTTCAAGCCTTCGGCCCGCCTGGTGACCGGCGTGAACGCCGGTTTCTGGTCGTATGGCAGCGCGTATCCGGACAAGGTCTGGACGCTGCGCCTGCCGGCCATGCTCACCGTCGGCGAAGGACTGCTGACCTTCAAGCCCTTCCTCTATCCCGAGCGCGGCGTCCGCGATTCCTCGGCCTGGGGGGCCAAGGCCGGCTTCATGCTGCCGGTGACGAACGAAGGGCCGGACGGCTACACGCAGTTGAGCCTCTCCGCGGCCGGGGCCGCCCAGCGGACCCGTTCCCTCGCGGGCGCGGCCGAGGACCTCTCCGCCTGGGCGTTCGAGGCCCAGATAGAGAAGAACTATTACGACCAGTTCTTTTTCCTGGCGCACGCGGCGGGCTTCATGTCGGACGGCCCCTCCGCCTCCTCGCTGCCCGCGCCCGCGCTCGATCACTCCGACCTGGCTTTCCTCGGCGCTTTCGCCCCCGTCACCGCGGAGCCGGAGTGGTCCGCCGGGCTGCAGTTCGCCCGCAACATGGCCCCCGACTACGATAGCCACGTTTACGCGGGATTTAGTAGAATATCCCTCAAGTCGGACCGCCAGGCGTCTTCCGGCATTTTCGGCATCAGGCTGAAGCTCTGGGAGACCTCCTCGCTCGATCTGGGGTACAACCTTTACAAGGCGGACGGTTCCGGCTCGAAAGACCGCTACAAAATGCTATACCAGGTGTTCTTCTGATGATAGTGCAGACCCAGGAAAGTCTCGAGATGCTCGTGATGGTGTCGCGGCTTCTGTCGTCGAAGCTGGACATCTCCGAACTGCTGACCACCATCATGCGCCTGGCCTCCCGCGTGGTGGGGGCGGAGCGGGCCTCGCTTTACCTGCTGGACGAGAAGACGCAGGAACTCTATTTCGACGTGGCGCTGGGCCTGCCCGCGGAAGTGGCCAAGATGCGCCTCAAACTCGGCGAGGGCGTCGCCGGCGTCTGCGCCAAAGAAGGCCGCTCCATAATCTCCAACGACGTGGCGGGCGACAACAGGCACGCCGGCAAAGTGGACGCCAGGTCCGGGTTCGTGACGCGCTCGCTGCTGACCTGCCCGATGGTGATCAAGGGCAAGGCCATCGGAGTGGTGCAGGCCATCAACAAGACCGACGGCGGCTTCACCGAGACCGACAGGAATAATTTCGAGGCCTTCGCCTCCCAGGCCGCCATCGCTATAGAGAACTCCCGCCTCTTCTCCTCCGTAAAAGAGGAGAAACGCAAGCTGGAGACGGTCTTCAGGAAAGTGCGGGAAGGGGCCGTGCTCACCGGGCCGGACGGGGAGATCCTGATGGCCAACAACGCGGCCAGGCTCTTCCTCGAGTTCGAGAAGTTCCGGTTCGCCGACATGCGCGAGGTCTTCCGGACCTTCTGCACCGAAGAAGCTTACGACGAACTCGTCGCCTCGGGCGAGACGACCGGCAAGTTCGATTTTCTCAGGGAAAAACCCAAGCGGCTCTACCTGGAAGGGACCGCCATACGCCTCTTCAAACCGCAGAAGGAAGGCGAGGAACCGGAGACGGAGGGCAGGCTCTGGATACTTTCGGACGTCACGGCCCAGCGGACCGAGGAGCGGATGGCCCGCAACTTCCTCTCGCTCATCTCGCACAAGTTCAAGACCCCCCTGGCCGCGATCAGCGGCTACGCGCAGATACTTTCCGACGAGTCCCATTCGGGCGAGCTGCCCGACATCGTGCGCAAGTCGGCCGGCACGATCTTCTCCCAGAGCGCCAAACTGACCGGCCTCGTGGAAAGCCTGCTCGATTTCGTGACCGTTGACGGCCTGGAACCGGGGGCGCTGGACCGGACCTCCTTCGACGCGGCCGAGCTGGCCAAAGAAGTCGTGGAGCTCACCCGGCGCCGCCTGAACCTGGAGAACGTCTCCCTGCGGCTGGCCTTTCCCGAGCCGGTGACCGTGCGCGGGGACAGGGGCCTGCTCAAGAGCGCCCTCAAGAACCTGGTGGAGAACGCCGTCAAGTTCAACCCGGCCAAAGAGAAGCTGGTGGTCATCTCCGCGGCGGTAAGGGACGGCAAGGTCCTGCTCTCCGTCGGGGACAACGGCCCCGGCATACCCGGGGAGGAGCACGCCTGCATCTTCAACAAGTTCTACCAGGTGGAGGCTTCTTTCACCGGCCAGGTGGAGGGCTGGGGCATAGGCCTGGCGCTGGTCCGCAAGGTGGCGGAAGTGCACGGCGGCCGCGCGCTGGTCAAGTCGCAGCTGCAGAAAGGTTCCGCTTTCACGATCGTCCTGCCGCAATAATACCGGGACGGCGGGCCCCTCCCCTTCACGAAGGGAGAAGGCCGCCGTCCCGATATTTTTTTATCGCCGGACTGTACCCCGAATTCTGTCCGCCGCCCGGAGGCGGCTGGAGGACCATTTGTCTGAGCGGCCCACTTGGCGTCTCCGCCCGAAGGCGGATGGACGGGCATCCGGGACGCCGCTTTGGCCTTGCTTCAGGTGGGGCTTGCCCTGCCCCGCCGGTCGCCCGGCGGGCGGTGCGCTCTTACCGCACCTTTTCACCCTTGCCCTCGCGGGCGGTATGTTCTCTGTGGCGCTTTCCGTCGGCCGGGGATCTGGCCCCGGCCTCCCGGCCTATGGCCTGCCGCTCGCGCGGCGCGGCTTTGAACCGGCACCCTGCCCTGTGAAGTTCGGAAGTTCCTCCCCGGCGCCCTCGCGGACCCCGGAGCGGCCCTCCGTCCGGCGATAAAATCTTTAAGCCCCGCTCTCCTGTTTTTCGACCGCGCCGAATATGGTGGCCCGGAGATACATGAGCCGCTGGCACTCGCCGCAGACGGCTAAGCCGTCGGGCTTGAGCAGGTCCACCGCTTCCTGCGGGCGCAGCCGCATATGGCAGCCGCCGCAGGAAAGCTTGTCCCCGGGCCGGCCCGAGACCTCGGCCACGGCCTGGCCCTTGAGCCGGCCCCTTAAAAATTCGTACCGTTCCAGGAGATCGGGCTGGATGGAGCCCGTGAGCGCCGCGCGCCGTTCCCTGAGCCCGTCGCCGGCCGACGCGAGCGCGGCCGCGCCCGCGTCCAGCGCCGCCAGTTTCTCCCCGAGCGAGACTTCGAGCGACCTGACGGCCGCCTGCTCGGCTTTCTCCGCGGCTGCGGCGGCGTCTATCCTCTCCAGCAGCTCCAGCACGGCGGTCTCGGCCTCGTCCTTCTCCCGCGCGGCGAAGGCGATCTCGTTCTCCAGCGCTTTATAGGCGTCGTTGCTCTTTATCTGGTTCAGGTCCCGCTGGTGCTTGCGGATCTCCTCTTCCTTGCCCGCGGCCTTGAGCTCCATGTTCTTTTTTTCCACCTGGAGCCTGGTCAGTTCCGCCTTGGCGGCGGCCAGCGCGCCTTTCTTGGCCTCGAAAGCGGCCTCCTCGGCCGCCTTGCGGGAGGGGACGGCGGCCAGGTCCCTGGCGTTCTCGTCCAGGGCGAGGTCCAGCGCCTGCAGCGCTATCAGCGCTTTCACGCTTTCCTTCGTCGCTTTGAATACGGCCATGCGGGAATTATACCAATCTGCGGACCCCGGAAGGGCCGACACGCCTGAAAACCTCGCGCGTCGCCCTCGACCTGTTGAAGGTGTAGAAGTGCAGCCCCGGCGCCCCGGCGGCCAGCAGCTCCTCCGCCTGCGCGGAGGCGTAGTCCAGTCCGAAAGAGAAGAGCGCTTCCTTGTCGCCGGCGTACTTCTCCAGGCCGGCCGAAAGGGCGGGCGGCACGGCGATGCCCTGGCCGGAGACGAAATTGTCCCGCTGGCGCAGGCTGGTGAGCGGCATCAGGCCCGGGATCACCGGGGCCCCGATCCCGGCCGCCGCCGCGGCGTCCCGGAAACGGAAAAAAGCGGAGTTGTCGAAAAAGACCTGCGTTATGGCGAACTCCCCGCCGGCGTCGAGCTTCTGCTTGAGCCTTCGCACGTCCTCCGCCAGGCTCGGAGCCTCGGGATGCTTCTCGGGGTAGGCCGCGACGCCGACGCAGAAATCGCCGCCGGACTTCACGGCCGGCACCAGGTCGGAGGCGTAGGCGAAGGCTCGCTCCTCCACGCGCTCCGGGTCCAGGTCCCCCCTCAGGGCCAGCACGTTCTCGAGCCCCAGGATCTTCACGAGCTTGAGGGTCTCCGCCAGCGTGCGGCGGTCCCGTATTATGGACGTGGTCAGGTGTGCCATGACCTCGAGGGAGAACTCGTGCTTGAGCACGCCGCTGAGCGCCAGCGTATTGGAGATGCTGGCGAAGTTCCAGTCGGGCAGGTACTTCTGCGAAAGGGTGATGGAGACGAAGTCGGGGCCCAGCCCGCGCAGTTCGGCTATGGCGGACTTCAGGGCGGGGATATCCTCCTCCTTCTTGGGCGGGTAGAACTCGAAGGAGAAGGTCCGCCTGCCCGAGGCCAGCAGCGAGCCTATCTTCATTCCGGCACCGAGATCCTGGAGGGCGGCCAGTAGGTGAACCAGGCCCTCCCTTTGATCAGGCCCCCGGGGACCGGCCCCCAGTAGCGGGAGTCGCAGGAACGGTCGCGGTTGTCGCCCAGGACCAGGTAGTGCCCGTCCGGAACGGTCACGGGCCCGAAATTGTCGCGCACCCGCTCCGCGTACATCTTGCCCAGGCTGCGCGTCTCCCAGAAGTTCTGGTAGGCCGCGGCCGGCACGTCCGGGATGCCCGGATAACGGAAGTTGTCCGTATAGCGCGCATAGGGCTCCTCGCCCAGGGGCTCGCCGTTCACCAGGACCCGCCCGTCGCGCAGTTCCACTTTGTCCCCGGGCAGACCTATGACGCGCTTGATGAAATCCTTGCCGTACTGGGAACCGCCGCACTGGACCTCCGACGGGTCTTCCGAGGGGAAGCGGAAAACGACTATGTCCAGGCGCTTCGGCTCCCGGAAGGAGAGGAACTTCTTCCCGGTGTAGGGGACGCGGAAGCCGTAGACGAACTTGTTCACGAAAAGGTGGTCGCCCTCCATGAAGGTCGTGCGCATGGAGCCGGAAGGGATCTTGAAGGCCTGCACGAACAGGTACATCACCACCGAGGCCAGCAGCACCGCCGAGAAGACCGTCTCGGACCAGTCGAGGTCCCCCTTTATGAGGGCCTCGCCTTTACCGGCCGCGGGGCGGCGGAACCAGGACCAGGCGAAACCGGCGGCGGCCGCCGCCGCGCCGAAGAGGAGCTGGCGGCCGCTGAACAGGGCGGCGGTAAAAGCCTCGCCTCCGCGGTTGTCCAGCGTCACGACCAGCAGCAGGGTCGCGATGCAGGACATCAGCGCCACGAAGAAGGCGTGCCAGGCCCGCAGGAAGCGGGGCGAGTCGAACTTCTTCTTCTCCCCGAACACGCGCGTCAGGTAATAATGCAGGCCCACCAGCAGCCCGATCCAGAAAAGTTTTTCTTCCATTTTTCGAGTCTCCGTTTGTGGCCCGAGAACGGGGGCGCTACTGCTCCTGGCTGATCTTGAGCAGCGACATGAAGGCCTGCTGCGGGATCTCCACCGAGCCCAGCAGCTTCATCTTGCGCTTGCCTTCCTTCTGCTTCTCGAGCAGCTTGCGCTTGCGCGTGATGTCGCCGCCGTAGCACTTGGCCAGCACGTCCTTGCGCATCGCGCCTATCGTCTCGCGGGCGATGATCCTGCCGCAGACCTGCGCCTGCACCGCTATCTCGAACATATGCCTCGGGATGAGCTCCTTGAGCTTCTCGCAGAGCTGGCGCGAGGCGTAAAGGGCCTTGGAGCGGTGGACGATGAAGGACAGGGCGTCCACCACCTCTCCGTGCAGCAGGATCTCGATCTTGACCATGTCCGAGACCCGGTAATCCTCCGGCTCGTAGTCGAACGAGGCGTAGCCCTTCGAGACGGATTTCAGCTTGTCGTAGAAGTCTATGATGATCTCGCTCAGCGGCAGGAAGTACTCTATGATGACCCTGGTCGTCGAGATGTACTCGATCTTGCCGTGCTCGCCGCGCTTCTCCTTGAGGAGGTTCATGACCCCCTCCATGTACTCCATCGGGGCTATCAGGTTGGCGCGGACGTAGGGCTCCATCACCTCTATGACGTCGCCGTAATGCGGGAAGTCCGAAGGGTTGTTCACCTCGGTATGCTTCGTCTCCTTAGAGGCGGAATGGACCTTGCTCTTGACCTTGTAGACGACGTTGGGGTTGGTGGCGATGAGCGGGATGTCGAACTCCCGCTCGATGCGCTCGCGGATGATGTCCAGGTGCAGCAGGCCCATGAAGCCGATGCGGAAACCGAAGCCCAGCGCCTTGGAGGTCTCGCCCTGGCAGCTGAAGGAGGAATCGGTGAGGCTGAGCTTCTCGAGCGCCGCCTTGAGGGCGGTGTAGTCGGTGGTATTGACCGGGTAGAAGCCGGCGAACACGACGGGATTGACGTCCTTATAGCCGGGCAGCGGCGCGTCTATCGGGCGGGATTTTTCGAAAATGGTGTCGCCCATCTTGATCTCGTGTATGTCCTTGATGCCGGTGACGATGTATCCGACCTCGCCGGCGCCGATGGAGCCTGACTTCTCCAGCTTGGGGGTGAGATAGCCGACCTCCTCCACCTTGTACGCGGAGCCGGTGGAATGGAAGGAGACCTGCATGCCGGGCTTTATCGCGCCGTCCACGACGCGGGTGTAGATGATGACGCCCTTGTAAACGTCGTAGTAGGAGTCGAAGACCAGCGCCTTGAGCGGCCGCTCCGGCGAACCGGCCGGCGGCGGGATCTCCTTTATCACGCGCTCCAGGACTTCGCGCGCCCCGCGGCCGTCCTTGGCGCTTATCCGGGAGGAATCCGAGGGGTCCTTGAGCACCTCCCAGATCTGCTCCTCCACCGCGTCGGGGTTCGCGTGCTCCAGGTCTATCTTGTTTATGACGGGGATTATCTTCAGGCCCAGCGACTGGGCGAGATGAGCGTGCGCCAGCGTCTGGGCTTCCACGCCCTGCGAGCCGTCCACCAGCAGTATGGCCCCTTCGCAGGCCGCCATCGCGCGGGAGACCTCGTAGGAGAAGTCCACGTGGCCGGGCGTATCGATCAGGTTGAGGACGTACTCCTCGCCGTCGGCCTCGCTGACGTAGCGCATCCGCACGGCCTTGGCCTTGATGGTGATGCCGCGCTCGCGCTCGAGTTCCATGCCGTCGAGGAACTGCTCCTTCATCTGGCGGTCGGGGACCGTCCTGGTGAGCTGGATGAACCGGTCGGCCAGCGTGGATTTGCCGTGGTCGATGTGGGCGATGATGGAGAAATTCCTGATGCGCATAAAAAGACGAAGCCGGATGACTGACGTCCGGGCGCCCGCCCGGGGGAAGGTCAGGAATGCTTCTTGAGTTCCTCCTCGATGACCCTGCGGATCTCCTCGGAACTGGCGAGGCTCAGCAGGTGCTGCGAGACCTGGGAGAAGCGCTCGAAGTTCATCGAGCGGACCGAATGCTTGACCCGGAGGTAGAGCTTGGGCGGCACCGAAAGCACGTCCACGCCGAGGCCGGCCAGCACGGGGATGGCCCAGGCGTCCGAGGCCATCTCGCCGCAGACGCTGACCGGCTTGCCCTTCTTGTGGGCGGTCTGCACCACCAGGTTGATGAGGCGCAGGACGGCCGGGTGATAGGGATCGTAGAGTTCCGAGACGTACTGGTTGATGCGGTCCACGGCCAGCGTGTACTGGACCAGGTCGTTGGTGCCGATGGAGACGAAGTCGATCTCGCCGAGCAGCGAGTCCAGTATGATAGCGGCGGCCGGGATCTCTATCATCACGCCTATCTCGGCGTTCTTTTTGAACTCGCGCCCCTCCTCCTGCAGTTCGGCCACGGCTTCGGCGGCCAGGCGTTTCACCGACTGCAGCTCCTCCAGCGACGAGAGCATCGGGATCATGATCTTGATGTTCCCGTCCGTGTTGGCGCGGTAGATGGCGCGCAACTGGGTCTTGAGCAGGTCCGGGTACTTGAGGAAGAGCCGGATGCCGCGGAAGCCCATGAACGGGTTGGTCTCGTCCTTGAGCCCCTTGATGCCCAGCTGGGTGGCGCGGTCGCCGCCGATGTCGGCGGTGCGTATCGTGACCGGGGCGCCGGCCGCGGTTTTGGCCACGGCGGAATAGGCCGCGGCCTGCTCGTCCTCGGTGGGGATGCTGTCGCGGTTCATGTAGAGGAACTCGGTCCTGAAAAGCCCCACCCCCTCGGCCTTGGCCGACGTCATCTCGGCGGCGTCGTCCGGGGAGTCCAGATTGACCTGCAGGCCCAGCTTATGGCCGTCGCGCGTGGTGGCGGGCAGGCCGCGCAGCCGGTGGAAGAAATGCTCCTGCTTCTGCAGCTCTTCCTTGCGCTTGCGGTAGCTGTCGATGAGGTCCTGGGTGGGCGAGATGATGACCAGGCCCTTCTCGCCGTCGACGATTATCATGTCGCCGCTCTGCACCTGGCGGCTGATGTCGGACAGCCCGACCACCGCGGGCATGCCCATGCTCTGCGCGAAGATGGCGGTGTGGCTGGACTTGGACCCGAGGTCCATGCAGAAGCCGAGCACCTTGCTGGTCTCGCGGATGTGCAGGGTGTCCGAAGGGTAGAGGCTGTGCGCGACCAGGACGACGTGTTCCTTGAGGTCCTTGAGCGAGACCTTCTCGCGATTGACCAGGTTGGAGAGGATCTTCTTGCCCACGTCGAAGATGTCGTGCTTGCGCTCGTGGAAGAACTCGTCGTCTATCTTCTCGAACTGCTGCTCGGCCTGGTCCAGAACGTAGGAGAGGGCGAACTCCGCGTTGTAGAACTTGGACGTGATGAGCTTGGGGACCTCCTTGGTTATCAGGGGGTCCTGCAGGATCAGGTGATGGGAGTCTATCAGCTTGGCGTGCTGCTTGCCCAGGACGTGGAGGATCTTGGAACGCAGGCCGTCCAGGTCGGCCTTGGTCTTGTCGAGCGCGTCCTTGAAGCGCTTGACCTCCTGCTTGATCTTGTCCCTGGGCACCTCCTTCTGCTCGACGAGGATATTATCCTCGGCCATCAGGTAGGCTTTGCCTATCGCGATGCCGAGACTGGCGGCGACCCCTTTTTTTATAAGCATAGTTCCCCGGCGTTCACTCTTCCTCGAACTTCCTGTTGAAAAGGTCCTCGAGCGCGGCCGCGGCCTCCTTCTCGTCCGGGCCGCTGGCCACGAGGGTTATGACGGTGTTCCTGCCCGCCGCGAGCGTCATTATGCCCATGATGCTCTTGGCGTTGACCTCCATGCCGTCCTTGATCATCTTCACGTCGCTCTGGAACCGCCCCGCCGTGTTGGCTATCATCCCGGCCGGCCTGGCGTGTATGCCCAATGTGTTGACTACCTTGAGGTCTTTCCTGGTCATTATGCCCCGCGTATCCAGTTCAATATGCCTAGCGCGGCCCAGCCCGAGACCGAGAGGGCCAGGACCGCCGAAACGGTGAAAAGCATCGATCTGCCGGCGCGCCGCGCCGCGCGCTGGGCGGCGAAAGCCAGCACCGGGACCGCCAGCTTCGCCCAGAAGGCGCCGGAAGCGGGGATCCCGGGACGCAGCAGCGTCGCCGCGGCCGCCGCGATGCAGGCGGCGCAGAGCACCAGTCCCGCCAGGCTGAGCCTCTTTATGACCCCGGACCAGTCGAAAGCGTCCAGCCCGCAGGAACTGGAACCGCCGCAGGCGTAGCCCACCGAGATCCCCTTCCAGCGTATGTGGAACGCGAAACCGGAATAGAAGAGCACGGAGGCGGCCGGGCCGGAGAGCAACGCCCATAGCGGGGCCCCGGCGCAATCGCCCGGGACTATCCAGCAGGTCATGCCGGCGGCCAGCCAGACCAGCATGCAGACCTCGGCGGTGAGCGGCCGCAGGCGGCCCCAGAATATCCTGTCCCCGATGGAAGCCAGCGAGGAGGCCAGTGCCTGGCGCACGCCCATTATCCTCGCCTCGGCCGCGGGCCCGCCGCCGGAGGCCGCGGCGGCCTCCTCCATGCGCGCGACGTTGCCGAGTATGAAGCCGGCCATGTAGGGCTGCGTGTTGAAAGTGGCGGTGTGGCGGGCGGCCGCCGCGGCGAACTTCTCCGGCTCCGGCCAGGCCCGCCGCAGGGCGGGCGACAGGGCGTAGACGAAACCGAGGTTCTGCATGCGCTGATAGTTCCAGCCGGCCTGTATCAGCAGCGAGCGCAGGAACAGGGAAAGGTGCAGGCCGAAAGGCATGGCGCCGCCGGCGGCTTTCGCCGCTCCTCCGCCGCCCGCCGCGGCCATTTCGTTCCCCGGTCCCGTCATTTAAGCGTCTGGGTCCTGAACCTGAAATAGAGCGCGCTCAAGCCCAGCCAGGGCATGAAGGCGTAGGCGAGGTCCGCCGGAGGCGCCAGGAACAGCAGGTCGGCGCCGGCGGCGCCGGCCGCCGCTATCGCGCCGGCGAGAACGGCGACATAGACGAAGACGGCCGCGCTCTCCATGGCCAGCGAGGCGCCGAGCCGGCGTCCCAGGGCCGGCCGGCCGGCGGAGAGGGCCGCCTCCACCGCGCTGTTCCAGCCGGAGCGGATGGTCCTGAGGCGGAACTCCGCGCCCGAATACAGATAGCCGGCGGCCAGGCCGGCGAAGAAGGCCAGGCCCGGGCTCATGACGCCGGACGACAGGGCCAGCACCCCCACGGCGGAGGCCGTTACGCCGTTGGGAGGCAGCGAGCCTCCCATGGGCATGTAATCGGAGTAGATCAGCTCGGTAAGCAGACCCAGCCGGGCGGCCTCGCCGGGACAGCCGCAGATCAGGCCGAAGACCAGCGAGGCTGACAGGGGCCTGGAGACCATGGACTGCAGGAACTGGACATTGTCCAGCTGCAGGAGTCCCGCGGCGGCGGCGGTGGCGAAGAGGGCGAAGTAGTCCATGGCTGACCGGGGCGCTGGCCTTCAGTCCATCGCCTCCCTGAGGTCGAAAGGCCTGTCGGAGGGCACGGCGCGGCCCTCGAGCGTTATGCCGGCCGCCGCCAGTTTTTTCAGGTCGGCGCAGTCCTCGTCGCTGAGGAAGAGGGCCTTGCCGATGGAAAGGTTGCGGCCGGCCGAATAGTGCATGCCGCCGATATTGACGGAAGCGGGTCTCACCCCGCGGTCGAGCAGCGCCGCCATCTCCCGCACGCCGGGAACGAGGACCAGCGTTTTCCGTTCGGAGGCGCCGGCGTTGATGTAGGGCGCAGCCTCCTCGAGCCGCATGATCTTCAGGTCCACGCCTTCCGGGACGGCGAAACGCATCAGCAGCCGGCGCGTTTCGTCGGCGGCTATCTCGTCGGAAGCCACGACGATCTCCCCGGTGCCGAGATAAGGGACCCAGGACTCGACGACCTGGCCGTGTATGAGCCGGTCGTCCACTCTGAAAAGGGCCACCGGCATCAGCCGCCTCCCTTTCTGGCGGCCAGCAGGGCCTTCACGTCGCAGATGGCCTTCCGGCCGTCCTCCATGATCTTCGCGGTCAGTTCCGCGAAGGGCAGCGAACGCCGGTAGGAGAAAGCGGAGATCATCATGTTTATGTTCACGCCGCAGATGACCGCGCTCTTCTCTATGCCGCCGGCCACCGGGAAGACCACGTTCATAGGGGTCCCGCCGGGCATGTCCACCAGAAAGACGACGCCCTCGGGGTTCACGCAGTCCCGGGCCGCCGCCTCCACCAGTTCCCTGGCCTTCTCCAGCGAGGTCCTGGGCGAGATGCTGACGTTGCGCAGCGCCTCGTTCTGGGCGCCCACGATGGTCTCGGCCGCCTCGATCAGGTAGGCGCCGAATTCCCCGTGCGTTACGACCACTATGCTTATCATAAAAGTTCCCCGCGTCGAAGGGGGCGCCGCCGCGCGCGGCGTCCCGGCTATTTGCGGATGTCCCGGTGATGCTCGGAGACCGAGAGGCCCGACTTAGCCAGTTCTTCGGCGAGCGCGTGCGCCATGAAGACGCTGCGGTGCCGGCCGCCGGTGCAGCCGATGGCGATCGTGAGATAGGACTTTCCCTCTTTCACATAGAGCGGCACGAGGCGCTTTATCTGGGCCATGTAATCGCGCATGAAGCTCTTGAGCACGGGCTTCGAGCGCAGGTACTCCGCCACCGGCCTGTCCAGGCCGGTGCGTTTCTTGAGGCGCGGCACGTAGTTCGGATTGGGCAGGAAGCGCATATCCATGACCAGGTCGGCGTCCAGCGGCAGGCCGTGCTTGTAGCCGAAGGAGATGACCGAGATCTTCATCTCGCTGGAGCGCCTGAGCTCCAGCGCGGCGCTGATCGTCTCCTTGAGCTCCCCGAGGGTCAGGCGGGTGGTGTCTATGACCTTGTCCGCCTTGGCCTTGACCGCGCTGAGCAGCTTGCGCTCCTCCCGCACGGCCACCGAGATGTTCTTGCCGAGCGGGTGCCGGTGGCGCGTCTCGGAGAAGCGCTGCACCAGCACCGAGTCGTCGGCGTCGAGGAAGATGGTCTTGTGGACTATCCCGTAGCGGTCGAAGGCGTCGGCCGCGTCGGCGAAGCCCTTCACGAACCGGCCCTCGCGTATGTCCAGGCCCAGCGCGGTCTGGCGCAGGTGCCGGCTGGTCTTGAGCTGGCCGGCGAAATGGGGTATCAGTGCCACCGGCAGATTGTCCACGCAGTAGAAGCCCAGGTCCTCGAAGCACTTGAGGGCCTGGCTCTTGCCGGCGCCGGACATGCCGGTCACTATGAAGACCTTCGAACCTTTCATCGGGCCCCCGTCCCGCGCGAGACCTTGCCGCGCCCGGGGTTCATCTCGCGCATCAGGCTCTCGTTGAACTTCTTGGCCACGAAATAGCCCTGGTTCTTGAGGCGCTGGTTCAGCGCGGCCACCTCGATCAGTACGGCCAGGTTGCGGCCGGGAGTGACGGGGAGCCGCAGCGACGGCACGGGGACGTCGAGGATGCTGATCTCCGTGTTCTCGAGCCCGGTGCGGTCGTAGCCCCGGATCGGGGTCCCCCCGGCGACGCTCTCCAGGCGCACGTGCATCTCGACCATGGACTGGTCGAGGATCGAGCCGACGCCGAAGAGCAGCTCGACGTCGATTATGCCGAGCCCGCGCACTTCCATGTAATGCTGTATGTTCTTGGGGGAGCGGCCGACCAGCATGTAGCCGATGCGGCGCTTGATCTCCACCACGTCGTCGGCTATCATGATGTGGCCGCGCTTGAGCAGTTCCAGCGCGCACTCCGATTTGCCTACGCCCGAGTCCCCCTGTATCAGCACGCCGAGCCCGTAGACGCTGACCAGCACGCCGTGGACGTGGGCGACCGCCGCCAGCCGGTCGTCGAGGAACATCGTCAGCTCCCGGATGAAGGTCGAGGTGTCGAAGGTCGTGGTGAGCAGCGGGATGCCGGCCTTGCGGCAGGCCCGCCTGACGACCTCCAGCGGTTTCAGCCCGCCGGTGACTATCACGCAGGGGATATCGGAACTGCCGAACATCTTGGCCAGGTTCGCCTCGACCTCCCGGGCCGGGGCCTTCAGGCAGTAGGCGTATTCGCCCTGGCCTATTATCTGTATGCGCTCGGAACGGAACTGCTCCATGTGGCCGGCTATGGCCAGGCCGGGACGGTTTATCTCGCTGACCGTTATGCCGCGGACGAGCTTCCCCGTCCCCGGTACCAGCCGGAGGCCGAAGATCTTGCCCTTCAGCTTCACGAGGTCCCGGACCGTCAGGTCCCTGGAGCCGTTCCGTATCTCGCGCATTTATTTCTTGACGGGCTGCAGGATGCCGTAGCTGGCGTCGAGGCGCTTGAAGACGACCTGGGTCTGCCTGGAGTCCTTGTCCACGAACATCCAGAAGTTGAAACCCAGTTTCTCCATCTCTATGACCGCTTCTTCGCGGCGCATAGGCTTAACGGTCACGTCCTTGACCACGGAGAAGCGGATCTCGGGGCCGGTCTGCGAGGTCATCTCGCGCAGGTCGATGGCCTCCTGGGGGCGGTGGTCGGAGCGGCGCTCCTTGTATTTCTTGACCTGGGCCTCGGCCTTGTCCATCACGCGGTCGATGGCGGTGTAGAGATCGGCGGCGGAAGCCGCGGCCTTGACGGTCTGATGCCCCACGTGCACCACGACTTCGGCGGTGTGCATCTTCTTCTCTACGGTCACTATGGCCTGCGCCCAGACTATGTTCTCGATATATTCCTGGAGCTTGGCGAACTTGCTCTCGATGAATTCCTTTATCGGCTGGGTGAGCTTTATCTTCCTGGCTACTATGTGGATCCTCATCTTCGTTTCTCCTTGCTGCTTTTTTCCCTTCGCTGTCGCTCGGAAGGCGAAAAACGGCCGCTCCGGCCCGGGGAAAAGCTCCCGGGTCCCGGCGGCTGATATTTATATATTAAATCAATTTGCGGGTCTTCTTATCAAGGCGAATAAAAGACTCCCGCCCGGTCGGGCGGGAATGGTCGGAACGGGAACCGGAGCGGTCTTTCCGGTCTTTAGAAACGCTTCCTCAGCGTTATCCTCTGCGCGCTCCCCAGCTCCCCGTAGGGCGTAAGCGCGTAGTCGAGCGAGGCGCCGGCCAGGTTGACCCCCGCGCCGGCGGAAAAACCCCGGTTGTCGTCCTCCGCCGTGGTGCGTCCGGCCAGGTACCCGGCC
>JAGVVD010000002.1 GCA_019135865.1 Elusimicrobiota bacterium | reverse complement strand
TCCGTGAGGGGCTTTTTCGTTTCAGGGAGAGGAAGCGGCCTCCAGGGGAGGCCGCGGAGGGATTCGAAAGCCGGAGCCGCGAGCCAGCAGGCGGCAGCGGCGAGGCGGGGCCGCAGGCCCCGAGGAGCGGCGGCGACGAGGGGACCTGTGGCCGGATCCCTTCCTCTCCGAAATATTTGGAAAAGCTCCGTGAGGGGCTTTTTCGCTTTATGGCCGTGAACGACTACGACGAAGCTTTCTTCCGGGAATGGGGACCGTCGAACGCGCCCTACGTGGCTTCCGCGGAGATCATCAGCGGCGCCATCTACGAACAGTTCAGGCCGGGAACGCTGGCGGACCTCGGCTGCGGCTGCGGGGTCTACAGCCATTTTCTCGGCCGCCTGGGGGCACGGGTCACGGCCATAGACGGGGCCTGCCCGCCGCCGGAACACCGCTTCCCTGTGGAGATCGAGCGCAGGGACCTGGAAAAACCCTGTCCGCACCGGGGCCCGCTTTTCGACCTGGCCCTCTGCCTGGAAGTTGCCGAACACATACCCGAGGATAATTGCGGCGTCTTCCTGGACAATATCACCTCTTACAGCGACCTCCTGATCCTCTCGGCCGCGCCGCCGGGCCAGGGCGGGCACTGCCACGTCAACGAGCGGCCCAAGCGCTACTGGGTGGAGAGGCTGGCGGGACTGGGATTTTATTACCTGAGGAAGGAGACCGGCAGGCTGGTGGAGCGGTGCAAGGAACTGGAACCGCCCCATTCGTGGATGTGGTCGCAGATAAGCGTCTACCGCCGCCTGACAGTACCGCCGCCGGAGTACGGCAGGCCGTTCCACGGAACGGAGCAGGGCCGGACCGCGTAAAATATTGGCGGAGAGGGAGGTGAGGACCGCCCCTTGGAGCGCTCTCCGGCGGAGAGCGCGTGCGGTCCGCAAGGCCGGAGGCGTTTTTTCAGCGAAAAACGCCGAGGCGGGGCCGCGCAAGACCGCTATGCGGTCTATGCGTGGCTTCGGACCTGGAGAATCCCTCTCCGCATAAAAAAGCGTCCGCCTCATCGGCGGACGCTAAATATGGCGGAGAGGGAGGGATTCGGCCACGGGTTCCCTCGTCGCCGCCGCTCCTCGGGACCCGCGGCCCCGGCTCGCTTCTGCGGCCTGGTGGCCTCGAAGCTCCGCCTTTCGAATCCCCACGCGGCCTCCTCCGGAGGCCGCTCCCTCTCCGCATAAAAAAACGTCCGCCTCATCGGCGGACGCTAAATATTGGCGGAGAGGGAGGGATTCGAACCCTCGAGGGCCGTTAGACCCTACAGGTTTTCGAGACCTGCTGTTTCAACCGCTCACACACCTCTCCGTAACGCGCAATCATTATATAAAATTAGCCGCCGGCGGACAGAGCGCCGGACCGTTGCAAACCGTCCCCGGAGAAAGTAGAATTACCGGGATATCAGCGGGGGGAGCGACAGGCGCCTATGCCACACAGCAAAGACGGTTTTCTGAGCAAACTTTTCGAGGACTCTCCTTTCGGCATCCTCGTAGCCGACGGAACGGCCCGGATAGTGGAGGCCAATCCCGCCGCCTGCGCCATTTACGGATATTCCAGGGAGGAATTCACCGCCCTGAGGGTGCGGGACATAATGGCCCCGGACTTTTCGCCCCTGGCCGAGAAACATTTCGCGGACATGGACCCGGAACCGGGCTTCATGGCGGTGCGGAACAGGCGAAAGAACGGAGAGCTCTTCCCGGTGGAAGTGGGCGTGCGCCGGACCACCCACAATGGCCGCACCGTGCTGATGGCCATGATCCGCGACACAAGCGCGGCGAAGCGGGCGGAGACCGAACTGGCCAGGGCCCGCGACCTGTACCAGAAGATGCTGGACACCTCGCTCGACGCCGTGCTGCTGCTCGACTTGGACCTGCGGGTGCGCGCGGCCAACAGGCGCACGGCCGAATACCTGCGTTTCCCTGACGCGGGACCGCTGACGGGCAGAGCCGCCACGGATTTCGTGGAGCCCGGGGACAGGCCCAGGATAGAGGCGATAAAGAAAAAAGCCCTGGAGCGGGGGAGCGTCCGCGGAGAATCCCTCACCTGCCTGCGGTCCGACGGCGAGGCCTTCAAGATCGAACTCGGCGTCTCCCTCTTCAGGAACGAAGAAGGGGAACCTGACGGTTTCGTGGTCAGCGGGCGGGACCTGACCGACCGGCTGAAGGCGGAGAGCGCCCTGAAGGAATCCGAGAGCTGGATGACCGGGCTGCTGGACCATTCCCCCATATACATTTTCCTGAGCAAACAGGGCCGGCTGGAATACGTGAACAAGACGGCGCTGGCCGCCGCAGGGGTGAACGATCCCTCCTCCATGCTCGGCAGGAGCGTCCTGGACTTCGTGGCGCCGGAATACAAGCGGACGATGGCCGAAAGGGTCAGGACCCTCATGGAGACCGGCAACCCCGTCCCGCCCATAGAAATAGACCTGACGGCGCCCGACGGCCGGAGGTTCCCCGTTTCCATCTACTCCGCCCCGTTCCGCTACCGGGACGAGAACATAATTGTGACCTTCGCCCTGAATATCTCGGATTTCAAGGAGGCGAACAGGGCCGCGCGGGCCAGCCAGGAACTTTACCGCACGCTGACGCAGGCCATGCCTGACTTCATCTACGCGCTGGACACCGACGGACGCATAACCTACTGCAACCGCTGGCTGGAGCAGTTCCGGGAAGACCCCACCGGCAAGACCCAGCGCGAGGTGTTCCCTGAAGAGACCGCGGACGCCGGATTCAACCGCGAAGTGCAACACCCTGCTTAAAAACTTCGGCCGGGGTCCTGTAGTCCAGGCATTTCCGCGGCCGTGTGTTTAACAGATATTCTACTCGTTTTACCTGATCTTTGGTTACTGTGGCGAAGTCGGTGCCTTTAGGGAAATAGATCCGCACAAGACCGATGGCGTTTTCGACCGAACCTTTTTCCCAGCTGTGGTACGGCGCGCAGAAGTAGGACTTCATGCCAAGTTTGGCGTTAACTTCTTCGTGCTGCGCGTTCTCGCTGCCGTTGTCGTATGTCATGGTCCTGAGCATATGCTCAGGATAGCGGCAAAGACGCTTGTTTATCGCTTTTCTAAAGCCGTCGCTGCTCTTTGACTTCAGTTTCCCAAGCCGTATGAAACGGCTTTTGCGCTCAAGCATAGCGGCTATGGCCGCAGTGGACTTGCTGGAAACTATCGTGTCCGTCTCCCAGTGGCCTTCCTGGGCGCGCGTGGCGGCCTCTGCCGGCCTGTTCTCAATGCCGATTCTATTCGGGATATGGCCCTTCTGCGTATAGCGTTTGCGGTAGCCTGGATGCTTTCTTACCCGGTGCTCTTTGGGCAGATATTTCTTTAGGTTCCGCGCCTGGCCAAGGGGGCTTTCGTAGATGAACTGGTAGATAGCTTCGTGGCTTATGGAATGGCCGGGATATTTCTCGGAAACGGTTTTGGCGATAATCTCCGGCGACCAGCGTATTCGCAGTTTTCGTAGGACGTAGCGGCGCACAACCGGGTCGCGCAGACGCTCGTGGCGGACAGATTCGGACTTGCGGATGGCGGCTCGAGCCTGGGCCTTATGTGGGAGATAGACTCTGTAGATCGGTGCGCCATTGCGCTTGATCTCTCTGGAAATGGTGCCTGGATTGCGGCCTAAGGCTTTGGCGATTTCGCGCCGGGAACGGCCTCTGGCAAGAAGAATAGCAATCTGGTCACGCTCTCGGGAGGAGAGCTGTTTGTAGTTTGTTGCCATAACACCTAGAGTACAGATTTACCTCTAGGTGTTGCACTTCATTATTGAACCCGTGGACAAGCATCTCGAGGTGATAAAAAAAGTTCTGGCGACGGGGGAGCCCAGCACAAGGGTGGAAGACATAGTCTACCCGGACCGGAAAGTCTATCTGGAGAACCGCCTCTTCCCGGTCAAGGACGAATCGGGAACGATAACCAGCCTTATCGGCGTGACGCGCGACATAACCGACCAGAAAACTTCCGAAGCCATGCTTAAAGCCAGCGAGGAACGCTACCGTCACGTTTTCGACAACGCCGCCGACCCCATATTCATCCACGACACGGAGGGGCGCATACTGGAGGGCAACAGGGCGGTGACGGACATATACGGCTACCCGCGGGAGGAACTGGGCTCGATGACGGTGGCACAGATGGACACCCCGGAGGACGCCAGGGAGATACCGGCCAGGCTGGAACTTCTCCTTAGAACGGGGGCCAGCCAGTTCTCCACCACCCATCGCAGGAGGAACGGCGGGACCATAGCGGTGGATGTGAAGGCCAACCTGGTGAGCTGGCAGGGCCGGCCGGCGATAATGAGCGTCTGCCGCGACATGACCGCGCACAGGCGCTCGGAGGAGGAACTCAGGCGCAGCGAGGAGAAGTTCTCGCTGGTGTTCCGCTCCTCGCCATACGGCCAGATAATAACGCGCATCCCCGACGGCATGATACTCGACGTCAACGAGGCTCTCTGTGCCATGAGCGGCTATACCCGGGAAGAGATGATAGGGCGCACTTCGACGGAACTGCGCTTCTGGGAGAGCGGCTCCTTCAGGGACAAGTTCCTGGACGAGATATCGAGAAAAGGCCGGGCGAGGAACCTGCGCTTCAATTTCAGGACCAAGAACGGCGAGGTGCTGCCGGCCGACTACTCCGGCGCGGTCATACGGATAGGAGGGGAGAGCCATATCATCTCCACCATCATCGATCTCTCCGAGAAGCAGCGGGCGGAAGCCGCCATGCTGGAAGTGCAGCGCCTGGAGTCGCTGAGCATGATCGCGGGCGGCCTGGCCCACGATTTCAACAATATGCTGGCGGGCATAATGGGGAACCTCTCGCTGCTCGAGATGGAACTGCTGAACGCCAGGAAAAAGGAACTGCTGGAATACGTGGCGGAGGCGCTGGAAGGGGTCAACTCCTGCCGCAGCCTCATGCACCAGTTCTCCACCTTCGCCAAGGGCACCGGGCCCGCCCGCAAGCGCTTCAGCCTCTGCTCGACCGTCTCCAGGGCGGCCGCGCTGGCGATGACCGGTTCTAGTTCCGTCCTGAAGATCAAGACCCCGCCGGCGCTGCCGGACATAGACGGCGACGAGAACCAGATCTTCCAGACGGTCAACAATATCGTCATCAACGCCGCGCAGGCGATGCCCGCCGGCGGCACGGTGACGCTGGAGCTCTCGGAATTCGTCAACCGGGAGGAGGGCAGCCTGCCCCTCGCCCCGGGCCGGTACATCCGCATCGACATAGCCGACAACGGCATAGGCATGACCCCCGATGTCCTTTCGCGCATCTTCGACCCGTACTTCTCCACCAAGGGCAAGGGCCGCGGCCTGGGCCTCTCCATGGCCTTCTCGGTGGCGCGCAGCCACGGCGGGCATATAGAAGCGGCCTCGCTGCCCGGCCAGGGGACGCGCTTCAGCATCTACCTGCCCTGCCTGGAGGTCTATTCCCCGTGCGAGACGGTCAAGCCGACCAGGCCCAGACTGCACAAGGGTTCCGGTCTGGTCCTGGTCCTGGAGGACGATGAAAGCGTGACCGACATGCTCAAAGCCATGCTCAAGACTTCCGGCTACACCCCGGTCGCGGCGGCGGACGGCAAGACCGCGCTGCGCTTCTTCCGCGAGAAGGGGGGGGCCGGGGCCTTCAAGGCGGTCATCATGGACCTGGTCATACCCGGCGGCATGGGCGGCAGGGAATGTCTGGAAGAACTCCGCAAGGAGGACCCGGTCGTGGCCGCCGTGGCGACCAGCGGTTACTCCGATTACCCGGTCATGGCCGGTCCGGAGAAGTACGGCTTCGACTCGGCCCTGCCCAAGCCTTATTCCTCCGAGGAGTTCGGCAACGCCCTGGTCTCCGCGCTGGATAAAGCCGCGGAGCGGAGCGCGGACAGGGGCAAGACACGCAAAAGGAGCAGAAAATGAGATTACTGAAGATACTCGGGTTCATACCGTGGGTGACCCTGGTGAAGAACGCCCCGCGGATAATCGACATGAGCTACCGCCTGCGCGAGGAGCTCAGGCGCGCCAGGGAGAACAGGGCCACGGTCGGCGAAGAACTGGTGGAACTGGAAGAGCGCCTGGACTCGATAGAGAAGAGCCTGGCCTCGCAGGCCGAGCTCTCGTCCAAGCTGGCGGAAGAGACCGCCGGACTCGGACGCGCGCTGGAGGGGCTGACTTTCAGGGTCACGGCGCTCCTCTGGACGGCGCTGGCCGCGCTGGGTTTCGCCCTCTACGCCGCGCTCAAATAAGCGTTCCACGGAAAGCCGCTTATTTCCTAGAATATAGCCGCGATGAAAAAAATAGAGGCGGCGCTGGCCGTGATCTCCAGTTTCGTGCAGGCCGACCCCTCCAAGGCCGCCGCGGCCCTGGAGAACCTTTCCGCGGCCGACTCGGCCAATCTCCTGTCACTTCTGCCGCCCCAGTCTGCCGGCAGAGCGCTGGAGGGACTTACCACGCGCAACTCGGCCGAGATAGTGGCGGCCATGCGCCCCGACGACGCCTGCCGGGTGCTCCACTCGGTGCACCACGACCACGTGGCCGGCGTCTTCCGCCATCTCGACCCGGAATTCATAAAGACCCTGCTGCCCGGGATGGACAGGGAGTTCTCCGCGCGCATAGCGGAGGTCATCAGCTACCCGCCGGAAAGCGCCGGGCGGCTGATGCAGACGGACTTCATCTCCTTCCGTGGCGACCTGAAGATCGGGGAGGTCATCGGGAGGCTCCGGCAGATGGCCCTGCGCAAGGTCCCGATGAGCTACTGCTACGTGGTGGGGGAGGAGAACCGCCTGCTCGGCGTGCTCAACATGCGCGACCTTCTGCTGGCCGACCCCGAAACGACCGCCGAAAGCATAATGATACGCGACGTCGTCAAGGTCCCGCCCTTCACTGACCGCGAGGACCTGGTCAACCTTTTCGGCAAAAGGCATTTCATCAGCATACCGGTGGTCAACAAGGAAGGAAGGCTCCTCGGCGTGGTCAGCACCGCCAGCATCATTGAATCCTCCGAGGAGGAGGCCGCCGAGGACATACAGCTGCTGTTCGGCGCCAGCGCGGAGGAAAGGGCCTTCTCCCCGGCGTCGCTGAAGATCCGCAAGCGCCTCCCCTGGCTGCACGTCAACCTCGCGACGGCCTTCATGGCCGCCTCCGTAGTCTCCCTTTTCGAGGACCTCATCGCCCGCATCGCCGTGCTGGCGGTGTTCATGCCGGTCGTAGCCGGAATGGGCGGCAACGCCGGCATACAGACGCTTGGCGTGGCGTTAAGGGGCCTGGCGACCCGGGAGGTCAAGCCTCATCACGCCGCGCGCCTCCTCGGCGCCGAACTCCTGGCGGCGCTCGCCAACGGCGCGGCGGTAGGCGTCACCACGGCCCTGGCCGCCTGGGCCTGGAAGGGCAACCCCCTGCTGGGCCTGGTCGTGGGGATGGCGATGATAGCCAACTTCCTGATGGCCGGCCTGGCCGGCGCCCTGATACCCCTGACCATGAAACGGCTCGGTTTCGATCCCGCCCATTCTTCCGGCATCTTCCTGACCACCGCCACCGATATGGTCGGCTTCTTCGCTTTCCTCGGCTTCGCCTGGATCTTCCAGTCAAAACTGATCTGAGAGGTGCGCCATGAGCAAGGTCGCCATAATAATGGGCAGCGATTCCGACCTGCCGGTCATGAAGGACGCCGCGCTGGCGCTGGACGCGCTGGGCGTGGGCTACGAGGTGAAGTTCCTCTCGGCCCACCGCACGCACGAGGAGACGCGCGAATACGTGGCCTCCGCGCCCGGCAAAGGGATAAGCGTGATAATAGCCGGAGCCGGCGGGGCGGCCCACCTGCCCGGGGTCATCGCAGCCATGACCGCGATGCCCGTCATAGGAGTGCCGGTAAAGGCCTGGAGCCTGGAAGGTCTGGACTCGCTTCTTTCCATCGCGCAGATGCCGCCCGGCGTGCCGGTGGCCACGGTCGGGATAAATTCCGCCAAGAACGCCGGGATACTGGCCGCGCAGATCCTCTCCGTCGGCGACGGCGCGCTGCGCGCCAGGCTGGCGGACGCGCGGCTTAAGATGCGCTCCGACATAATGGCCAGGAACGAGCGGCTGGCCAAAGAAGGCTGGGCCGCCTACCTGGAAAAGAACAAAAAATGAAAGCGCTGCGTCCCGACGCGCGCGGGCTCGCCCGCGCCGCCGCCGTCATAAGGCGCGGCGGCCTCGCCGCCTTCCCCACCGAGACCGTCTACGGCCTCGGGGCCTCGGCCTTCGACCCGGCGGCGGCCGCCGGGATATTCGAGGCCAAAGGCCGCCCTCATTTCGACCCCCTGATAGTTCATATCGCGGACCTTCGCCAGCTCCGCTCCGTGGCCGCGGAAGTCCCGCCGGCCGCCGCGCTGCTCGCCAGGCGCTTCTGGCCGGGGCCGCTGACGCTGGTGCTGAAAAAGCGCCCGGCGATACCGGACATAGTCACCTCAGGACTGGCCACGGTGGCGGTGAGGATGCCGGCGCATCCCGTAGCCGCCCGGCTGATAAGGCTGGCCGGCCCGCTGGCGGCGCCCAGCGCCAACCGCTTCGGCCGCCTCAGCCCGACCACCGCGGAGCACGTGCTGCGGCAGCTGGGGCCGCGCGGCGTCATGGTCGTAGACGGCGGTCCGGCGAAGCACGGCATAGAATCCACCATCGTGGCCTTCGAGCGGGGCAGGCCGGTCATATTGCGCCGCGGCGCCCTGCCGGACGCCGAAATTGCCGCCGCCTGCGGTCTGCGCAAGGTGCGGCTGGCCCGGGCCGGGGCAAAGATCCGCGCGCCCGGCCAGTTAAGGGCGCATTACGCTCCCTCGGCGCCCCTGAAGCTGATAAAGCCCGGGGCAGCGGCCGACCCGCGCGGAGCGGCCTACCTGGCCTTCCGCCGGCGGCCGGCGGGGGGATTCACGGGCGTGGAAGTGCTGTCCCCGTCGGGAGACCTCCGCGAGGCGGCCGCGAACCTTTTCTCCGCCCTCCACCGGCTGGAGGCGTCGGGCGCCCGCCTCATCTACGCCGAGCGGGTGCCGGCCAGGGGCCTCGGCCTCGCCATCCTCGACCGCCTGCGCCGCGCGGCCGCGCGCTGAAACCGCCGCCCCCGGTAATAAGTCCTACTCGGAGCATGGGCCCTAAAACGCCGGGGCCCTGGGCCCTGTTTCCCTTATGGGCCGGCGCGGCGGCCGCTATAATATTCCCATGATAAAGAAAGCGATACTTCTTTCCGCTCTCGCATCCCTCTCTTTTTCCACGCTGAAAGCCTCCGACTTCGACCTGGTCTCGATGGACCTGTCGACGCTGCGGGCCGCCGCGCCCGCCGTGCCGGACGCGGAACCGGCCGCCGGGGGGAACAACTACTATCTCGTCCCGCGCAGCTACGACCCGCTCCTGGACGGCGCCCGCCGCGACGGCGAGAAGATCAATATCATCGGCGGCACCATAGACATCCCCGGCGTCGACGGCACGCTGGACTTCGCCCGCCGCTTCCGCCAGGCCGGCTACCAGCGCCACGACCTGCAGAGCGACGTGGCGCTGACGGTATACACCAAGAACCTCCCCAAGGTGCTGTTCCAGGTCATCTTCGGCATAGCCGAGGACAACGGCGACCCCAACGGCGGCACCTATTCGGACCAGAACCCCGTAGTGGAGGACCCGCCCGTGGCCATGCCCACCGAGGCCGACATCATGGCGCTCGACATTCCCGCCGACGAAAAGGAACGCCTGCTGGTGCAGCTGCGCAATTCGAAGCTGCACCTGGAAGGCCGCATCAACCCCTTCCGCAAGAAAGAGATGATCAGGATGTACCAGCAGATCATAGTGGAGGAGCGGGCCAACGGCATAGAGCCCCGCTTCGGCGAGCCGCACGAGTGGAGCCCCGAGTTCCGGCAGTACTGCCGCGACAAGGGCGAAGTCATACCGCTGACCTTCACCAAGCTGCTGACCGCGCTGGCCAGCGGCGTGACGGCGCGCCATTTCAAGACCGGCACCGAGTCGGCTCTTATCGACTATATGCTCTCCCGGGGCGAAGGCTCCGTCACCATGGACCAGGCTTTCCGCCAGAGCTACCGCCTCAACCGCGGCGACGTGTACCTCGCCATACTGACCATCGAGAACATACTCTCCGACCACTGGCGCCATCCCGAACGCGACAAGCTGGCCGTGACCAGGAAGCTGGCCAATATCAGCAACTTCTACCAGGGCAAAGGCGACAAGTTCGGCGCGTGGTACCACTTCCACGGCATCATGCTCTACGGCTACGTGCGCGGCGGCCTGCGCGCGGCGATAATCGGCGGCATAGAGACCGCCGGCTCGCACGTGCTCAACAGCGCCCACGACCAGGGCGACGAGCAGCAGGAGGACTACGTCAACTCCACCGGCGGCAGGATAGGGGCGCGGCTGGCCAAGGTGATGAAGGAAAAGGCTTACGACACTTTCACGGCCGACCGCAATTACTGCGACCCGAACGTCTACCTGGACCTCAGCGAGGACTGGCGCGACCGTCTGGAGTACGTGGAAAGCAGGGACTTCAAGGCGACGCTCGACGACGCCCGCATGTGGCTCAAGCCGCTCTACCGGGACTACCTGGACTGCCACGTCGAGATCATCTACAACGACCACACCGGCAAGCTCAACTCCAGGTACATCGTAAAGCGCGACCACGTGGACTTCAAGAAAGGGAAGAGCAAGCCGATACTGATAAACCCGATCCACGAGCTGGTGACGGCCCGCGCCTTCATCTCCGGCTGCCTGGCCTCCGAAACCCCGGCAGGGACCAAGTCGCTTGGCGGCATCCCCGCGCGCGGAGTATGGGTGGACCCCGACTGATCCCTTCGCGCCCGCGAACGGACCGCCCGCCGCAAGCGGGCGGTTTTTTTTGCTAAACTTTTTCCGTCACGGTCCACAGGGAGGGAACATGCAGAACTTCGTTTTCGCCAATCCGACAAAGATAATCTTCGGGCGCGATTCCATCCCGAAACTCGGCCCCGAGGCCGCAAAAACCGGGAAGAAGGCCCTTTTCGTCTACGGCGGCGGCAGCATAAAGCGCAACGGCGTCTACGAAGCCGTCACCGGGGCGCTGAAGAAGAACGGCGTGGACTTCGTAGAACATCCCGGCGTCAAACCCAACCCCGTGCTGTCCCACGTGCGCGAAGGGATGAAGAGGGCCTCGGAGGCGGGCTGCGACATCATAGTGGCGGCCGGCGGCGGCTCGGTCATCGACGAGTCCAAGGCCATAGCGGCCGGTCTCAGGTACGGCGGCGACACCTGGGACCTGTTCTGCGGCAAGGCGCCGGTAAAGGAGGCGCTGCCCCTGTTCGCCGCGCTGACGCTGCCGGCCACCGGCTCCGAGATGAACTCCGGCTGCGTCGTCACCAACGAGGCGACAAAGCAGAAATTCTCCGCCCAGGGACCGGCGCTCTTCCCGCGCGCCTCGGCGCTGGACCCGGAGACCACCATGACGCTGCCGCGCGAGCAGACCGCCTACGGAGCGGTCGACTCGCTGGCGCACATAATCGAGGGCTATTTCACCGCGAAGAACCCCGACGCCGAGGTGACCGACGAACTCGTCCACGCCCTGGCGCGCTCCATCGTCTCCTCCACCCGGCGGATAATAAAGGACCCCGCCGACTACAACGCCCGCGCGTCGATGATGTGGTCGGCCACGCTGGCCCTCAACGGCCTGCCCACCTGCGGCTACGGCGGCATGACGTTCATAAACCACGCCATCGAGCACTCGCTCAGCGCCCTCTACGACATAGCGCACGGCGCGGGGCTGGCGATAGTCATGCCGGCCTGGTTCAGGCACCACCTGGAGACCGCCGGGCCGGGGCGGCTGGAGAAGTTCGGACGGGCGGTGTTCGGTTCCACGAAGGCGGAAGCCTGCGTGAACGCTTTCGAGGATTTCTTCAGGGAGGCGGGGGCGCCGGTGAGGCTGTCGGAGGCGAAGATACCGGCCTCGGACGTGCCCAGGATCGCGGAGAACGCGATGCACCTGATCCGGCTCTGGGGCATGCGCCACGAGCAGCCCGAGATAGAGAAGATACTGCGGCTGGCGGCCTAGTCCTCAGGGCTTGAGGACGTAGTCCAGGTAGCGGCCGTACATCGCCGCCGCCCTGTCGGCCGACCGGAACACCGGGACGCCCAGCGACTGCGCCAGCGCGCAGTAGGGCTCGTACCTGGCCCCCGCGCCCACGCAGAATATGAAGGGCTTCTTCTCGGCGCGCGCGGCCGCCGCGGCGCCTTTCAGGAAAGAATTATCCAGGTCGTCCGGCCAGTCCGGGCTTTTCGGCAGCGTGCTCATGGCGACGGTGAGCGGGATCATCGAGACCAGCGCGCCGGAATATTCGTCGGAGGCCAGCGCGGCCCCGACTATCGCTCCGATGGCCGCGTCCGTGGCCATGGGGGTGACGTCCAGCGGGTTCTTGGCGTCCACTATCGAGTCCAGCTTGTGCTCCTTGAGCGTCCTGCCCATGTCCGCGGCCAGCTCCGGGCTCATGCCGGCCGCCAGCAGGCCCTTCACGGCGTCGGCCATGCCCGCGGCCTCGAAGCCCGCGTTGCTCATGAAGAAGGTGTTGCCGTTCTCCGGCCGGCGGTCGGCCAGGTAATAGGCCAGGGCCGCCAGGTCCGAGAACTCGTCGAAGGTTTCCGCCACCAGCGCGCCCGCCTTCTCCATCACGGCGCGCGTGACCAGGTAATCTCCGGCGATGGAAGCGGTGTGCCCCATGACGGCCTTCTGGCCGACGGCGGTGCGACCGGCCTTGTAGAGCAGGACCTGCTTGCCCTTCGCCCGCGCCTTCTCTATCACCTTCGCCAGCGCCAGGCCGTCTCCGGGCTTGAAGCCCTCCATATAGACCATTATGACCCTGAGGTCGTCCTCGTCGGCGAGGCGCTCCACGTAATCGGGGACGGTCACGTCCTGCTGGTTGCCGACGGTTATGCTGTAGGCCGGCTTGAGCCAGGGCATCTTGCTGATGACGGAAATGACGAAGGCGCCGCTCTGGCTGACGAAGGCCGTGCGCGCGCCGTGCGGGTTGACGCCCAGCGGGTGCTCCAGCTTGTGCTCGGGGATGAAGAAGGTGTTCACCCTGGCGTCGTTAAGCACTATGCCCATCGAGTTGCCGCCGCTCAGCGCGAAATCGGGGTTCTTCTCGCGGCCGCGGTTGAGTATGTCCACCACGGTCCTGCCTATGTCCTCCGAGCCGGACTTCTCGCCCATGCCGCCGGAGATCAGGACGACGCCGTTGACCTTGCCCGAGGCGCCCGCGTCGGCCAGCACCTTGGGGACCTCGGGGGCCGGCACGGCCACCACGTACATGTCGGCCTTCTCGGGCAGGTCCGCCGGCGAGGGATAGCACTTCACGCCGTCTATCTCGGACGCGCCTTCCTTGACTATGTAGGCCTTTTCCTTGGGGAAGCCGGCCTTGATGACGTTGTTGAGGATGATGCGGGCCATGTTCATCTTCTTCTCGCTGACCCCGACCACGGCCAGGCTCCGGGAATGTATCAGCGACTCGACGCCTTTCCTGGAGGGCTTGTGCCGCGAGGCGTCCGGCTTCGCCTTGCGGAAGCGCAGCACCCCGTCCAGCGCGACCAGGCGTCCCTTCGATACCGCCAGGGGGTTTATCTCGAACTCCTCTATGGCCCATTCCGACGGGCCGCCGTCCCTGAAATTCCTGAGCAGGTGGACGAAACCTTCCAGCCACTTGACCATTTCGCCGTCCTGCGCCAGCCGCCGCCCTCCGCGCACACCGCCGGACGCGTAACCCCAGGCCCAGCTCCCTTCCAGAAAATCCTTCCACGCCTGGGAATTGAAGGCCAGGTCCACCGGCATCACGGAGGGGGCCAGCCCCGGGCGCAGGGACTTTATAAGGGATTCCGCCGCCGTGCCCCCGGGGCCCAGCGTGATCACCGGCCCGTAGGCGTCGTCGGACCTGGCTCCGAGAAGGAGCTCTTCTCCCAGAGCGAAAGCGGAGTGTTCTACGAACTCGCAGGCCAGGAAGCCCTCGGCCTCCGGGAATTTGGCGGCCATGGCGAGCAGCGCCTCGCCGACGGGACCGCTCTCCTTCACCATGACCTTGACCCCGCCGGATTCCGTCTTGTGGAGGGTGGCCGGGGAAAGCACCTTCAGCACCAGCTTTTCGCCGGGGATACGGGAGCAGAGGTCCGCGGCCGCGGCGGAGGGCTCTTTGAGCGGAGAGGGGACCACGACATGGACCGGGGCGCCCAGCCCGCAGAGCTCCAGGATGGAATAGACCTCGGCCTCGGAAAGGGACTTGCGCCCCGCCGACCCGGCCCTGGAGAAGAGAGTTTCTATTTTGGAGAGTTCCGTCATGATGAGCCTCCTGGTGGGTCTATATCTTCCTGACCCGGACGCGGCGCGCCCAGCGCTCCGCCTCCGGTCCGGTCAAGACGCCGGAACCCAGCGTCATGCAGTCGGCCACCGAGCAGCCGGCGGCCAGCCTCAGGGAATCTTCCGCGCCGAGGCCGCGCTCCAGCGAGCGGGCCCAGCCGGCCATGAAGGAATCCCCGGCCCCGACGGGGTTCACTATCCTTCCCGCGGCCGGGGGGATGAAGACGAAATCCCCGGCGGGGCAGGAACAGTATCCAGGGCCGGAGGAATTGGTGACTATGAGCGTGCGCAGACCGCGCGGACGCCAGCGGCGCAGGCAGCGCGCCACCGCCGCGGCGGAGAACCGGGAACCGCTGAACTCTTCGAACTCCTGGCGGTTTATCTTGACCAGCGTGGCGCCCCCCGCGACGCCGTCGCGCAGCGCGGGGCCGCTGGCGTCGTAGCCCACCTCGCGGGCCCCTCCGTCCAGAAGCGCCCGCGAAAGCCCGCGGTAAAAGCCGGAGACCAGGCCGCGTACCCGGCGCCCGCAGACGGCGGCCAGGGCGAGACCGCGCGAAGAGCGCCGCACCGCGGCCAGCAGGGCGCGCTGCGCCGGAACCGGCACCGGAACCCCTTCCTCGTTGAAATTGTAGGCCGCTCCGCCGGAGGTGGCCAGCGTGAAGCAGAGGCGGGATTCCCCGCCGCCGTGCCTGAAAAGCAGGGAACGAAGGCCGCTCTCCCGCAGGGCCGACTCTATCAGGCAGCCCATGTGGCCGGCCACGAAGCCGGCCAGCAGGGGGGAACCGCCCATGGAGCGCAGAGCGCGGGCCATGTTGACGCCCTTGCCGCCCGGCAGCGTTATCACGCCGGGACCGAGCCGGTAGGTCTCGTGAGGGCGCAGACGCGGGACATAGACGGTCTTGTCCAGGGCCAGGTTGAGGTTGATTATCAGCGTCTTCGCCGCCATCTTTTTTAATTTAGCATTTTTCGCGGCGGACCGGGAAAATGAGGCCGCCGCTCTTTTTATATAATAGGGGCATGAAAAGGCTCCCGGCCCTGCTCTCCGCCGTCCTCGCACTGTCCGCCTGCTCCGGAAACAGGCGTCCGCCCCCGTCGCTCACCACGGAACCGGCCATCGAGCGGGCTTTCGACATACTCGCCACGGCCCGGGAGGGCCGGAAGCTGATCCAGTTCCTGGAAAAGAACCCTGTCTCCTTCGAGTTCGCCAACGTGGAGGCGCCGTGCCCCAGGTACGAATTCGACCGCCGCACCATCTACCTGCGGCGGGGATTCAAAGGCTCCGACACCATGCTGGCCATGGCCCTGGCCCGCGCCGCCCAGGTCTACAGGTTCCACCGTCTGACCGGTCTCGAGGAACTCACGGCGGAGCAGGAGGAACTCGGGGCGGTGTTCCAGGCGCGCATAGGCCTGCAGATAAGCCTGGTCAACGCGGACTTCGAAGTCGACGACCCCGGGGTAAAGGAGATAAGAAGTTCTTTCTGCACCTACCTGCACGAGGGCAGCGGCCAGGCCATGCGCAAGGCCCGCAACGCCTCTTTCGCGCCGGAAGCGTGGTGCGGCAGGCCTTTCGAGACTCTGGACACCCTCCGTCTGTGGCTCGACCGCACGCGCCGGGCGGTCAAGGAAGAGAACCTTTTCGCCCTTCTCTATGAGCGCGATCTTCAGCGCGTGCGGCGGGGCCGGATAACCATGTCCGACGCGATGCGCAACGACGCGCGTTTCCGCGGCATGCCGCTCTACGAGATCAGCCGGTTCCAGCGCATGTTCTACGACACCGAGACCGAAAAGATGTCGCGCGCCGACCGCCTCTACCGCAGACTGCTCGCGGAGGACTCCGGCTGGCGTGAAGCCCGCGCGGAGGACATCGAGCGCGCCAGGGACGCCTTCGCCGCCTGCGGCATGGCCGACTTCCCCCGGTCCGGCGCGGAACCACGGGAGTTTGATTAGAGGCCCGCCGTATTTATATCATTGGAGTCATATGCCGACCGCTTACCGCATCTGCTTCGTCACAGTGGGGGACAAGGCCTCCGCCCGCAAGATAGCCGAAGGCCTGCTGGCCGAGAAACTGGCGGCCTGCGTCTCCGTCGTGGAGGGCGTGACCTCCACCTACCGCTGGCAGGGGAAGATAGAGACCTCGCAGGAACTGCTCCTCCTGATCAAGACGCGCGCCGCGCTGGCCGCCGACGTGACCCAATTCGTCAAAAAGAACCATCCCTACACCGTCCCCGAGATAATTTTCGCCGACATAAGCGACGGCAGCCCGGAATACCTGGACTGGCTCGGCGCCAATACCGTGCTTTCCGCCAATGCCCGCAAGGAGAGCCGGAACCGGAAAAAGACATGAAGAACGCGCTTCACGCCCTCATAGTGGTCGTCACCGGCTCGCTGCTCGGCACTTTCGTGGGCAAGCTGGCGGAGATCTGGGCGCCGGGCGGCCGCATGGTCTCGCTGCTCGGCACCGGGATAGACACCGGCCTCGCGCCCGCCACGCTGGACCTGACCATCATAGAACTGACCTTCGGCCTGATCTTCAAGTTCAACGTCGCGGCGCTGCTGGGCATCTTCATCGCGGCCGTCGTCTACAAACAGCTCATAAAATGAGAAAGCCGGTCCTGGTACTGGCCTCGCGCTCGCCCAGGCGCGCCGCCCTGCTCAGAGAAGCGGGGATAAAGTTCGACAGACGGCCTTCCTCCTCCGCGGAAACCCACGCCCTTAAGAGACCTTCGGCCATAGTAAGGACGCTGGCCCTGGAAAAGGCCATGGACGTGGCCGGGCGTTTCCCTGACCGGCCCGTACTCGGCTCCGATACGCTGGTCTTCTGCAAGGGGAGGATACTCGGCAAGCCGGCCGGCCGGCGGGAAGCCATGCTCCTCCTGAAACTGCTGAACGGCTCCTGGCAGACGGTGTACAGCGGCGTCGCGCTGGTCTGGCTGGAGAAGGGACTGGCTCTGGCGGGCCTGGAGAGCTCGCGCTGCAAGGCCAGGCGGCTTAGCCCGGAGCGCCTGAAGCGGCTGGCCGGCAAGCACCTGGACAAGGCCGGCGCCTACGCCGTGCAGGACGCCGACGACGAGTTCATAGAGAGGATAGACGGCAGGTACGACACCGTCGTCGGCCTTCCTATGAACCTGGTCCGGCTCTTCCTGAAGAAAGCCGGCCTGCCGGCGCCCGCCCCCCGAAGGAGGAAAAAATGTACGAAGTGAAGAAGACCTTCCACCTGGCCTACGGGCACAGGCTGCTGCATTACAAGGGAAAATGCGAGAACCTCCACGGCCATAACGGGCTGGTGGAGATAACGCTGAAAAGCGGGAAGCTCAACGCCGAGAGGATGGTGATGGATTTCACCGAACTGGGCGCGAAGATGAGGACCTGGCTCGACGATAACCTCGACCACAGGGTCATACTCTCCGGCGACGACCCGCTGGCCGCCGTCCTGGAAAAAGAGGGGCAGCGCTGCTTTCCGACCGCGGAGAACCCGACGGCGGAAGTCCTGGCCCGACTGGTCTTCGAGGCGGCGGAGGGGATGGGGCTGCCCGTCTCAAAGGTCTCTTTCTGGGAGACGCCCACCTCGATGGCGTCATACGAGAAGTAAGGAGGAAAAATGTCCGCGGAGAACCATTTCGACATCATAGTGGCGGGGGCCGGACCGGCCGGCCTGACCGCGGCGATCTACGCCGCGCGCGGCGGCGTGAGCTGCGCCGTCGCCGGCGGCGTGGCGCCGGGCGGCCAGCTGCTGGAAACGACCGAGATAGAGAATTTCCCCGGCTTCCCCGAGCCCGTCACCGGGCCGGACCTGATGATGCGCATGATAAAACAGGCCAAGCGCCTCGGCGCGCAGGTACTGCAGGAGCAACTCTCGGGCTGCGACCTCTCCTCCCGCCCCTTCACCCTGACCGTCGGCGCCAAGAAGCTGACCTGCGATTCGCTCGTCATAACTACAGGGGCCCGGGCCCGCTGGCTGGGCATGGAGTCGGAGACCAAATACCGCAACAAGGGCGTCTCGGGCTGCGCCACCTGCGACGGCTTCTTCTATAAAGGCAAGACCGTCGCCGTCGTCGGCGGCGGCGATTCCGCGGCCGAGGACGCGCTGTTCCTGACCAGGTTCGCGGAGAGAGTGTACCTGGTGCACAGGCGCGACCAGCTGCGCGCGGCCCACCGCCTGCAGGAGAAGCTCAAGGCCGACCCGAAGGTGGAGATAGTCTACGACCACGTTCCCGAGGAGTTCCTGGGCGGGGAGAAACTGGAGACGCTGCGGCTCAAGAACGTGAAGACCGGGGAGAAGAAGGACCTGGCGGTCAGCGGGGCCTTCATCGCCATCGGTCACGACCCCGAGACCGCCGTCTTCGGGGCCTGCCTCAAGCGCGACCCGGAAGGCTACCTCCTCACCGACGCGCATTGCGCCACCTCTGTCGAGGGCGTCTACGCCGCCGGCGACGTGATGGACCCTCATTACAGGCAGGCGATAGTGGCGGCCGGTCACGGCTGCATGGCGGCCATGGAAGCGCTGAAATATCTGCAGGAGAAGAAAGGCTAGCGCTCGAGAGCGCGGAACTTCCTGAGCGACTTGCTCATCCGGGCCGCGTCCCTGACGAAGGCCCGCCAGGCGGAAAGAAGTTCTTTCCGCCTTTTTTCATCCATCCGCGGCCTGAACACGGCCGAGGGCGCCGGGAGGGCGCCGAACCAGCGCAGGCCCAGCGCCGAAGCGGCCGTCAGCGCGGCGCCGCGCGCGCTGGCCTCGCTATCGGGCATGCGCATGACCTCCACGCCGCAAAGGTCGGCCTGCGCGGCGAGCAGCGCGTCGAGGTTGGAGAGGCCGCCGGAGGCGCGCAGCGAATTTATCTTCACGCCGCCGGCCCGCATGTGGTGGAAGGAATCGGCCAGCATGAAGGCTATCCCGTCGACGAACCCTTTTATCAGCTCCGCCTTGCCGGTCTGGGGCGTCAGGCCGCTGACCGTAGTGTAGGTCGAATAATCCCAGTAAGGCGCGCCTATGCCGCCGATCGCCGGCAGCACCATGGCCGGACGGCCGGACGCGGCGCAGGCCGCGGCGGCCTCCTCGATGCCGCCGATAAGCCCGAAGCGCTGCTTCAGCCATTCCAACGCCGTGCCGCAGGAGTTCATCGTCGCTTCCAGGAAATAGACGGTGGCGGCCTGCCCGGGGTCCCAGCCGATCGAGTTCAGCATGCCCTTCACGCGCAGCGGCCGCGGGCCGGTGGCGGCCATCAGGAAAGCGCCGGTCCCGTAGTTCAGGCCCGCCACGCCGTCCCCGCAGGCGCCCAGCCCCGTCAGCGCGGCCTGCTGATCGCCTATCACCGCGGCCACCGGCACGCGGCGGCCGCGCAGTTCCACCTCGCCGTAGACCGCGCCCGACGGCAGCGCGGCGGGCAGGGCGCGCGGGGGGACCTTGAAAGCGGAGAGCAGCTTCGGCTCCCAGCGCAGTTTCGAGATGTTGAAGAGGAGCGTGCGCTGGGCCAGCGAATAATCGCAGGCGAAGATCTTCCCGCCCGAGAGGCGCCAGAGTATGTACGAGGCGACGGGGCCGGTCATAAGCCTGCCGGCCGCGGCCGCGCGCGAGACCGCCGGCAGATGCTGCAGGCACCAGGCCATCTTGGAGGCGGAATAGTAAGGGGTCTTGTAGAGGCCGGTCACCGAATGCACGGCCGGGTTGAGCAGCCGCACGCGGCCCAGCAGATCGGCGGCGCGGCCGTCCTGCCAGCTCGGCGCGGGACAGAGCGGCTCGCCGGTGGAGGAATCCCACATGACGAAGGTAGAGCGCTGGCAGGCCACGGCCAGGCCGCGTATCTCCGCGCTTCCGGGCAGGGCGTCGAGCACTTCCCGCAGGGCGGCGGCCTGGCCGGCGTAGAGCTGCTGCGCGTCGTATTCGGCCCGCCCGGCGGCGGGATAAGAAGGTTCCAGTTTGCGATGGGCCCTGGCGACTATCGTCCCGTCGGCGCCGAAGGCCTCGGCGCGCGAGCCGGAACTGCCCTGGTCCAGGACTATCAGACAGGAGGCGGGCTTCATTCCCGCCTCCGCTTAAGTTCTATCTCGAAGGTCTCCGAGGGCTCGGCCAGTTCGCGCAGGGCGCGCCTGGCCTCCGCGGACAGCGACTCGTCGTCGACGAGCTCCGCGACCCTGGAGAGCAGCGGCGCGCAGGCCCTGTCGTAGCAGCCGTGCTCGCGCAGCAGCGCCCTGACCGCCTCGCGGTCGCGGAAGCTCCAGCGCGGGCCTTTTTTGAGTTTCAGCGAAAAAGAACCGGTCTCGGCCGCGCCGCCGGGCATGGCTTTGAGGGCGGCGACCAGCTTTATCTTCAGCGCCTCGGCTTTGCCGCGGGCGGCCTCGTACTCCGCGGCCAGCTCCTCCAGTCCCTGCGAAGCGCGGGGGGAAGTCTCCGCGTGCACGGGGCAGGAAGACCTGAAATCGCAGAAGCGGCACTGGAAATCGCCGGGCCTCGGCGGGAATCTGCCTTCCTTCACCCCTTCGGCGGCGCGCAGCACCCGCTCCCAGAAAAGACCTATCTCGAAGTCGTCGGCGCGCGCGAAAGTGTATTCCTTGAGCGACGGGACGTGGTAGAACCTCAGCTCGCGCACCCTCAGCGACGCGGCCGGCACGCCGTAGCGTTCCGCCAGCTTCTCCCGCAGCTTCGGGTCCAGCTCGCAGATCTTCTGGTACATGTGCAGCTGGTCGGGCGAACGCTTCACGTCCTTGCCGGTCTTGTAATCGATGAGGACCAGCTCGCCGCCGCCGGTGTGCTCTATCTTGTCGGCAATGATGCGCACCAGCAGGCCGTCCACCGGCACGTCGGTGGAATACTCGACGAGGAAAGGCGGGGCGAAGGAGGCGTGATGCTTCCTGTAGTAGCCGGTCAGCATCTTGAGGCCGGACTGGTAATCCGAGTCGGAGCGGAAAGGATCGGAGTAACCCTTCTCGCGCCAGTCTTTCGCGTCCCACTCTTCCTTGAAAGCGGACAGCAGCTTCTCCAGCGGCGGGGCCGCCTCGTGCGAGGGATCGTGGAAGAATTCCAGCGCGGCGTGCACGCTGTTGCCGAAGGCGAAATAGGGCTTGGGCTTCTCGGGCAGTTTGTCCACGTACCTGAACTTGTACTTGAGCGGGCATTCCTCGTACATCGAGAGCTTGGAGAAGGAGAAAGCCAGCGGCGCCGGGCCGGAAGCGACCGGCTTCTCCGGCCGCGCCGGGGCGCCGCCGAAGAGGTCCTGCTGCGGGGCGGACTCAGTCTTTTTCCTGCTCATATGAAACCAGCTCCGTTACCCTGTTCTCGAAATCCTCGCCGGCCACCGAGGTCAGCACGCGGCCGACCCCCGGCGCGTAGTACTCGTAGACCCAGGAGGTCATGCCGGCTATGTAGCGCTGCAGCCTGACGCAGTTCGCGAAATCCCCGCCGCGCACCGTCACTTTCAGGCCGGTCCTGTCAACGCGCATCAGCAGCCGGCTGCCGGCCTCCTCGGTGACCCATTTCCTGCCGGCCTCGACGGGATAGGAGAGCAGCAGCGTGGCGCCGGCGGTCTTCTTCTCGTAAAGGTCGGTCTCCGCCAGCTCGTAGCGCCGCTCTTCCTTCTGCACCAGCGTCTCGCCGGCGTAGACGACGACCTCGGCCTTCATCCAGCCCTTGCCGCGGCCGGTGACCGTGTAGAGCTGGGTGGCGTTCCTGCCGCCGGTCTCCGAGTCGCCGTACTTCCAGTTCTTCGCCCGGTCGAGGGGGAAATAGTCGGGGCAGATGAAGAGGCCGCGCTCGGCCTTCTCGCGCTCCCCGAAGTCCGGATAGTGGCGCAGCAGGCGCTCGTAGAGGGGAGCGGACCTGGCGCAGAGGCCGAGGCCGGCGTAAAGGCGCGCGGCGCGGTAGAAGGCCTCGGCGGCGTTCGGGTCGTCGGGCCGGTTGACGGCGAAGGACTCGTAGCTGGCGGCCGCCTGCAGCGGGCGCGACTGCTTCTCCAGCGTCTCGCCCTCCTTGAACTTATAGCCGTGGCACCCCGCCAGGAGCAGGCAAGAAAGTAATATCTGATATCTTCTCATCTTTTACACCAGCAACACCGGCGCCGCTCGTTATAATGCGCCGCAGCTGACGGTGCTTTGCTCCTCGCGGAGCGGAGGCGCATACGAGCGCGAGGGCCGAGGAGGGAGCGCGAGCACGGTGTGCGAGCGGCGTTTTTTCGTGGTGAGCCCCCGGCAGCACCCGGAATAATTACTCCCTGAGAGATCTCGTACCCCCACCAGGAATCGGCCACGGGTTCCCTCGTCGCCGCCGCTCCTCGGGACCCTCGGCCCCGCCTCCGCGCTGCGGCCTGCCGGCCTCGCGCGTCCGGCTTTCGATTCCTGCCGCGGGCCGCACAGCGGCCCGCTGTGGGTTCCTTTCAACAAACTTTCGTACCCCCACCAGGAATCGAACCTGGATTACCTGCTTAGAAGGCAGGTGCTCTATCCATTGAGCTATGGGGGCGCGCCTATATTTTACCTTATTAAGATTTGACCAGCATTTCGCGCGGGTGGAAGGCGCTGTGGCCGCGCAGGCCCGAGAGCACGTCGCCGGCGAGATACAGGCTGCCGGCCACCAGCACGGTGCCGCCCGGCGGCGCCAGCTTCACGGCGCGCAGCAGCGCCTTCATCGGGTTCTCCATCAGCAGGACGCCGCGGCGCGCGGCCGCCGGCATACTGGCGCGTATCTCCGACGGGGGGGCAGAGCGGTAGGAAAAGGATCGCGTCAATATCAGCCGCCGGGCGGCCGAGGACAGGGCGGCGGCCAGCGTGCCGCCGCTCTTGTCGTTCATGAAGGCCGCCACGCAGACGTCCGCCGGGCAGCCGGCGAATTCCCGCACCAGCGCGGCCACGCCCTCGGCGTTATGCGCGCCGTCTATCACCACGCGCCTGCCGCCGACGCTGAGTTTCTGGAAGCGGCCAGGAGGGATAGAGCCGCGCAGCGCCAGCGCCGCGGGGCCGGGCCTGAACCTGCGCCCGGCGCGGGCCGCCGCCAGCGCGGCCGCCCGCATGGCGAAGGCGGCGTTGGGGACCTGGAAAGCCCCGGCGCCGGTAAGCGAGGGGAAATCCACGAGCGGCGGCCTGTGTACGCGGGCCCGGGCCGAAGAAGCGCTGCGCTCCACGACGCGGAAAGCCGGCTCGGGCACGCCGTTGCCGACCAGCACGTCGGCGCCGGGCTTTATGATGCCGGCCTTGTGCGCGGCTATGTCGGAGAGCCGCGGCCCCAGCAGGTCGGTATGCTCCAGGCTTACCGAGGTGATGCCGGCCACGCCGCCGGGCACGGCGTTGGTCGCGTCCAACCGCCCGCCCAGCCCCGCCTCCACCACGGCGAAGCGGGTCCGCCTGAGCGAGAAATAAAGGAAGGCGGCGGCGGTCATGGTCTCGAAGAATGAAAGCTCTCCCGCGGCTACCGACTCGACCCGCAGGAAACAGGCCAGCATGTCCCGCTCGGAGATCTCGCGGCCGTCAACCTTTATCCGCTCGCGCAGGCTGCGCACATGGGGGCTGGTATACAAGCCGGTGGTCCAGCCATTGGCCGAAAGCGCGGCCGCGGTCATGCAGGCGGCGCTGGTCTTGGCGGTGGAGCCGGCGATATGCACGACCATCCCCATGTTCTTCTCCGGATAACCCAGCCGGGCCAGCGCGGCGCGCACCGGGCGCAGGCTGTAGTGGCCTTCCACCGACGGGGGCGGCAGGACGCGCAGCCACTTCTCGAGCTCGGCGTAGGAGGAGGGAAGTTTCCGCACCCCGCCGGGATCTTTGAGCGCCGCCAGCATCTTCACCGCGGTACGCCCGCTGGCCGGATGGCGCAGCGCCGGGGCTATCTCCGCCAGCGGGGCCAGGACAAAACCGCGTTCGGCCAGCCGCGGATGCGGGACTTCCAGCTCCGGCGTCTTTACGACCCTGTCGCCGTAATAAAGGATATCTATATCGATGGTGCGCGGGCCGTTCTTAAATAGCCGGCGGCGGCGCAGCCCCCGCTCCACGGCGCCGATCAGTTTGAGCAGGCCTTCGGGAGCCAGCGGAGTCTCGCAGGCGGCGGCCATATTGAAGAAGGCCGGCTGCTTGAGATAATAGAGCGGCGCGGTCTCATAGACGGACGACTTTTTAACCACGCGGCAGCCGCCGCGCGAGAGCAGCTCCAGCGCGCGCTCAAGGTTGGCCAGCCTGTCGCCCAGGTTCGAGCCCAGCGAAAGATAGACCTTCATTTCCCCGCGCCCCTTATCGCGTCGGCCACCGCCATCGCCTTGCGGCATTCGGCCACATCGTGAACACGGACGATGTCCGCCCCGCGCTCCGCCCCGGCCACGCAGGCCGCTATAGTACCGCTGAGCCGCTCATGCGGCTCGCCGCCGGACATGGGTCCGGTGCCTTCACCGGCCAAAGTTCCGATGAACCGCTTGCGCGAAACCCCCAGCATCACCGGATAGCCCAGCGCCCTTATCTTAGCCAGCCCGGCTATGAGCGCCAGGTTATGCTCCAGCGTCTTGCCGAAACCTATGCCCGGGTCGAGTATTATGTCCTTCACCCCCGCCGCGGCCAGCGCCGCCGCCCGGCCGGCCAGGAAATCGCGCACTTCGGCCACCACATCCTTATATACGGGGTTGGCCTGCATGGTGCCGGGCTCGCCCAGCATGTGCATCACTATCGCCCCGGCCCCGGTATCGGCCGCCGCCCTCACCATGGCGGGGGAAATAAAGCCGGTAATATCGTTTATGATGTCCGCCCCGGCCTTTACGGCCAGAACGGCCAGTACCGGCTTGCGGGTATCCACCGAAACCGGGACCTTGATCCTGCCGGCCAGGGCTTCGACCAGGGGGATGACCCGCCTCTTTTCCTCTTCCAGCGGCACCGGCGCGCTGCCCGGCCTGGACGATTCGCCGCCTATATCGATGAGGTCCGCGCCCTCGGCTTCCATGCGCAGAGCGTGGTCGAGCGCGGCCGCCGAATCGGCCCATTTGCCGCCATCGGAAAAGGAATCCGGAGTGACATTTAGCACCCCGCATATCAATGTCTTTCCAGGGACGGATCGCAGTCTTTTCATAGACGGAATTCTACCAATTTTTTAGCCTCCCCGCCTCCGGCAGAGGAAGGGGGGAATAAAAAGTTATTGTTTTTGCTGAATTTTCAGCAAGGGGGGGCTTGACAACTATACTATCCTATGCTATACTATATTCGCAGTCAAAGGGAGGACTTATGAACGCGGCAAAGTATCACCAGACCCAGCAGTTCAAACTGTTCATGTGCGCCAACCTGGGACTTCTCAAGGACGGCAAAATGGGCGCCACCCAGGAACGCGCCGACCGGATAAAGACGGCCCTCAGCTATATGCGCGGCAGGATGAAGCACCTGTGAGCGGCCGGGCAGGCCGGGAAAGGGAGGGACAAGCCCTCCCTTTCCTGACGGCGTCCGTACATCAAGGAGGTAATTAATGAAAGCGAGATATCAGATAGTGATCTCCCTCTCGGAGGAGGACAATAAGCGCCTCCAGGCCATGAGAGCGGAGGGGTACCAGATAGTGGAGATATTCAGGTTCGGGCTGGAAACCGCGGAGAAACAGATAAAAAAGAACCGCTTTTTCGAGGCCGGGGACAGTCCGGGCGCCAGTAAAGGCGACACTTAGACCGGCATAGGTCCAAAGTCCTATGCGGCGATGGTAACATTTGCCCTTAACATCGCAAGCGTTTCCTTATATAATATGGGCATGAAACTCAAACAGATCATTTCATTCCTGCTGGTAATCCCTTTCATGGCCGCTTCCGTGAACCTCGCCGCCGCCGGCCAGGCGATGGACGAACTCAGGTCGGTTTCCATGAACGCCAACCGGGGTTATGACGGAGCCGCCGTCAGGAAGGGCGGATACGCCCCGCTCTACGTCGACAGCGCGAAGGCCTCTACGGCCTGGACCGCCCCCGACCCCAAGCCCGTGGAGGCCAAATCCAAATCCACCGGCGAAAAGGTCAAAGAATTCATCAAATCCAATAAACCCAAGATAGCCGCCGGACTTGTCGGCGGTCTTATCGGCTTCCTGCTCTTCGGCCCGGCCGGCATAGTCGGCGGCGCGCTGCTGATGATAGCGGCCAAGATGTATACAGCACTGTAAACGGAAGCCGGCCCCCGGCCGGTCATTCTCCGAAAGAGTCCACCGTGTAGACGTAAAGCGCGGTGGACTTTTCTTTCCAGGCGCCGGGCTGCAGACCGGCCTTCTCGGAACAGAGCGAATCCAGAAAATCCTTCTTCGAGCGGAAATGCTCCCAGACCTGCGGCAGGTAGGTGCCGCTCAGGCGGCCGCGCTTGATATAGACACCGTGGCGCCCCTGCTCTATCGCGTCGGCCGAGGCGACCCTGCGCAGCGGCGAGAGGGCCGAGATCTCGAGCCTGACCTTTTCGAACTCCGCGGCGGAGAGCGGTCCGAAACGCGGGTCCTCGAAGGCCGCGGCCACGGCGTAACGCGCCACCGAATCCGCCAGCGAGCCGCGCGGCTCCATCGTGCCGATGCAGCCGCGCAGCCGGCCGCCGATGGTCAGCGTGACGAAGACCGCCGAAGGCAGATTGTAGACGGGACGGGGGAAAAGTTCCGGGACCTCGGCCTTCACCCCGCGCAGACGCGCGGCGACGGCCTCACGGGCCAGGTTCAGCAGCCCTCCGCGCGCCGCCTCGTCGAGCGTTATCATGCCGGCGGGCGGGAGGGCGGAGCGCAGCAGCAGCCCGGCGCCGTAGCCCACCACCCCGGAATCGTTGCCGGAGACCATACCGGAATGGACGTATTCCGCGAGATGAAAATCGTTCGCGCCCATTTCAAGACAGGCGGCCGCGCCCGCTATCATCGGTGCCCGGCCGCAGGCCGCCGTGTCCATCTCCGCGCCCGCTTTGGCCTCCAGCAGCCGCAGGGTCCCGTCGAAATAAGAGGGATCGCCGTTGCGCACCGCGATGGCGTAGGACTCCAGGGCCGCCCGGTCGGAGATGACGGCCGTCTCGGCGGGGGGATAATGCGAAAGGTCCGACGAAACGCAGATCAGGGCTTTGCGCGCCGCGGCGGCCCGGCCGATCGAACGCCCGGCGGAGAGCAGCGTGTCCAGGTCGTCGGTGTTGAAAAGCAGCGGGACGATCTTCTTCGGCGGCTTCGGCAGCCGCTGAAGGAAAGGCAGCTGCACTTCGATGGAATGCTCTCGCTCATGCGCGCGTGCCGAGGTCAGGAAAAGCTTTTTCTCGGCGAGCAGCTCGGCCGCGGCCGCGGCGTCTATCTCCAGGTCGCCGAGCGGCGTACGGAAAGTTCCCGAAGGCAGCGTGGCGCCGCCGTCGAGCGGCACATTGTGGCCGGTGCCCAGTATATAGACGGTATCGAAAGCGGCTCCGGCCAGCAAAGCGTAGGCGGCGGCGGCGGTAGGACCGGAATAGGCGTAGCCGGCGTGGGGGGCCAGCAGGCCCTTTATCTCGCCGGCGGGCGGAGCGGCGGCCTTATCCTTGAGAAAGGAATCCACCGTGTCCGCCAGACCATCGGCGGAAGAATCGTAAAAGCGCCCCGCCACCGCCGGCTCGCGTATCCCCATAGACCGCCATTATATCCTATTGCCTAGGGGGTCAGAAAATCTTAAAATAGACATATTACGGCGTTTTTGCCACGAACGCCGGCGGTCTTCGGTCGTGATCCGTTCGACGGTGGTTGTAGCTCAGCGGTTAGAGCGCTCGGCTGTGGCCCGAGAGGTCGGGGGTTCAAATCCCCTCAGCCACCCCAAAATTTCAAATTGTCCGTTTTCCCCGTCGCCGCGCCCTGCGCGGCGTTGAATTTTTGCAGTTTTCCCCACGGAAAACTCAGTTTATAAGAAAGCCGCTTCCCGCCAATAATTAAGTTCGAACCGATATTTTTCAATATTTGCAGGTTTTCAGCCGGATTTTCAGCGGCCAGCGCGTCTCCGACGTGCCGCACGGAGTTATAGAAGCCGATGGCCGGTTCGAACCGCTTTTCTCCCTGCCGCGCAAAAGCTGCGAGTTTCATTTCCATTTCCTTCTTCTTCTCAACGAATGAACGCTTCTTATGAGCGTACTCTTCCTGCGTTATCTGGCCCGCCAGGACCATATCCAGGAGTGCGTTCATTCGTTGATTAAGGATATCTATCTCACCTCGCAGATTTTGGGCGGCTCTTTCCCCGGCCTGGGCTGCCTTTAATGCTTCCTTTTTGACGTTATCGAGAGCTTCGGCGGCCAGGGCCGGGGGTAAGGAAACTCCTTTCAATATGGCTCTGACCTCCTTATCGATAACCTCCTCGCGCATGAAGGGCTGGCTGCAAGGCCCTTTGCGCTTGGTACAGTGCAGGTAATTGTGGCCTTTCTGCGTCTCGGTGGTGATGAAGCAGCCGCATTCCGCGCAGCGGAATGCGCCGCGATAGACATAAGGCTTTAAACCTTTGGTGTGCGACTTGCTCTTGCGCTCCATGACCGCCTGGCATTTGTCGTAGAGCGCCTTGGTGATAAGCGGCTCATGCTTGCCCTCATAATACTCACCGAGATAACGGATTACGCCGTAGTAGAAAGGATTGCGGAGGATCTTCTGGTAGTTTGAAACAGACAGGTCTCGCTCCCAACGCTTTAGCCCGAGGCCGTTCATAGTATTGCGCACCTCTTTGAGCGGATACATGCCGGTGGCATACATCTCGAAGGTCCGCTTTACGAGGGGAGACAACTCTTTATCTACGACGATAGTATGGTTCTGTTTGTCATTCTTATAGCCGATAGGTGCCAGGGCGGGGAGAATCCCGTTGCGGAGCTTCTGCCGTAGGCCGCGCTTAACGTTTTCCGAGAGATTGTCTATGTAATACTTGCTCTGCCCGAAGGCTATGGACAGCATGAACTTGCCTTGCGGCGTGGGGTCAAACCAGAAGGTGGGAAACTTAAGTTCAAGTATCTTGGCCGTATCCACCAAATAGATGATGCGCCCGCCGTCTATGGAATTGCGTGCCAGCCGGTCCGGGTGCCAGGCCACTATGCCGTGGGCCGCGCCCTGCTCTAAGGCCGCTACCATCTCGTTAAAGACCTCGCGGCCCGGCTCTTTGGCTGTTTTGCTCTCTATGAACTCTCTGGCTATTACCAGCCCCTCTTTGCGCGCATAGTCTCGAAGCTCGGCGAGCTGCGCTTCAATGGAGAGCACCTGCCGGTCCGCCTCATCGGTGGACTTGCGCGCATAAAGGAAGTACCGCATTGTAAGTTTCTGCATACCTTGCCTCCCTGCTCTTAATTCCGGCTTTGCCCAGCAGGGCTAAGACGGAATTAAGTGCCGTTCTGCCGCTCCCCGCCGCGGGTAAGGCCGGCCAGGCGCAGCAGCGCTGGGCCGGCCGCACCGGCGGCTATAAGGAAAATAATTCGGTTCGCAATTAATCATCGGCGGGAAGCGGCTTTCTTATAAACTGAGTTTTCCGTGGGGAAAACTGCAAAAATTCAACGCCGCGCAGGGCGCGGCGACGGGGAAAACGGCCGCCCCTGCTTGCCGCGAGAAGCGGGTTCGCCGGCTCGCCACTGCGCGGCTTCGCACGGCTCCACCAAGCGGAGTCCCGCACTTATCAACACCTCCTGTGCGCGGCCGGCCGGTACCCCACTGGGCCTTACAGGGCCGCTACCGGCTGACAAGGCGGCCGGACAACGCAGAAAATTATTCCCCGCGCGCATCAACTCTTTGCCGTTATAAGCTGCAGCCTACCTCCCGTTTTCATTATACATAATTGCTACGTCTTGTATGTAGATGTATAATTAGCAAAATCATAGACTTCCCCTAATGAAAAAGCCTATATTATTAAAGTTCGCCAAACGGGTTAGGGAAGAGCGAAAGAAACTCAAGTTATCCCAGGAAGAGTTCGCCGCAAAGGCAGGATTCCATAGGACTTATATCGGGATGATCGAACGGGCAGAAAGGAACATCACGCTCAGCAACATCGAGAAACTCTCCAAAGCCTTACATCGGCCAATTTCCACGCTTCTTAAAGGCTTATAAAATTTACGCCTAGGCTTAATAGTCCAAGGAGCGCATCCAAGATGAAGTTTGAACTTAACATAAACCATCGAGACATCCCAGACAACACCCTACTTGCCGATTTGTCCCGTGTCGCTAAGGTCTTAAACCAAGAATCCATAACACTAAAGGACTATCGTGCTCATGGCAAATACAACTCTTCCACGATAACTCGGAGATTTAGAACGTGGGAGAATGCCATTAAAATGGCGGGGCTAAAGAAGCATATACATAGTCGAATTGTCCCCGAGAATGTTTTGCTTGAGGATTTGCGGCGGGTCGCCAAAGAGTTGAAAACCACCTCAGTTACTCGCGAAGAATACGAAAAGTCTGGAAAACATGTGTCACGTCCCACCTAACCAAGGCCACTCCATTCCCACATAACCGAGGCCACTTTTCCGAATCGTTTTTACTCTAGCATTTTCTCACTTCCGCCTTCCCAACCTCGCCCCGCT
>JAGVVD010000059.1 GCA_019135865.1 Elusimicrobiota bacterium | reverse complement strand
CCCTTCGCGTTGCCGAGGGCCTTCCAGCCGAGCGCCGTCCCGGCGGCCACGCCGCCGAGGAACTTGGCCGCCTCAAGCTGCGTCCTCGCCCCGTCCGGGATGGGGATGGCCTGGAACGGCTGGGTCGGCACGGAGACCTTCGCGGTCCCGCCGTCGGCGAGCTCCATCTTGAACGGCCCGTTCACCGTGAACAGCTCGTAGGCGGGCGGATGCGCCGCCTGCGCCTCCAGCTGCCGCTTGCGGAGCTGGTATTCTCTGTCGGACATGCAGCCCGTCAGAACCGCAGCGGACAATGCCGCCGCAAGAATCGCCTTCGTCATCTTGCCTCCTTTGCCTGTCACTCTTGTTCTTCCTCCTCGTCCTCCTCTTCGTCCCGATCCTGCAACTCCAGCGTGAAGGCAGGGTCAACATAGAGGAATCCGTCCGCCGAATACCACGAGAAGTAGAGCCTCACGTCCACGATTCCCGCCTCCTCGACGTCGATTGGCATCTCAAGCACCTTCTGCACAAGGTCCGAATCGTTTTCCCAGACCGAGACGGAATCGTCCGCCCACCGTCCATTGACGGAGCTGCACCAGACGCGGGGGCTTCCGCCTTCGTCCGTTGTAGCGGTCACCAACAGGCGGCGGTTCATCTCGCCGATGTTCGCGTAATTCTTCCACGCCACGTGGCATTTGAGGATGTACCTTCCAGGCGTGGCCGCCGTGAGGAGCTTCCCCTTGAAGGGTTTGCGGCCCAGGATGACCATCCCCGTGTTATTCCACTTGTCGTTCCAGAGCTTGAGCGCGGCGGACGCGCCTCCGACCCTGCGGACGTTCCATGTGTCCACCGCGATGTTCTGCGTCCGCAGCGTGTAGTGTCCGTTCTCGCATTCGGACGCACAGGAGATTGCGTACTGCTGCCCCACGCCCGAGCCCGAAAGGCTCGTCTGCTCGGGGATGGCGTTGGCCTCCTCGATGAAGCAGGAGCAGTTGCCCCTGTCCCGCTCGACTGCTGAATCGTAGTTGTAGGGATAGGAGGCGTTCTCCCTGTTTACCGCCAGAGTCCCGATTCTCGCATGGCTGCCGCTGCCCATTCTCAATGCGCAGCCGGGGAACCAGGTCGAGACGGACGTGATGTCGGCCATCGTCCTCTGCAGGTTCACCATGCCGCTGAACGAGGAGTTCGTGAGGCGGCAGTGTTCGAAATACGCAGCCTTGCACCTTGGGGCGTTTACCACGATGTTGTCCGCTCTGCACGCCTTTATGTAGTACGAACTGCTGGAACTTCCAAAGCTGACATTGAGCGCGTAGTAGCTGTAGTCGTCCGTGTTCCTGTATTCGTCGTATGTCCAGTGCCTGCCGATGGCGGTATCAGGGGAATCCCCCAGCGTGACGGAAACGTCCGACAATTCGCGTTCAATGCCCGGCGAGTAGGAGTAGGCGCTTCCCGTGAACTGGAGCAGACGGGACGACAACCTCCAGAAGTGCGGAAGGTTTGCCGTGATGCCCCTGATGCGGAAGTCCTGCAGGCTTTCGCAGCAGACGAGGCTCTGGTACGGCGTGTATTCGTCGGTCGGCGTGGCCATTCCTTGCGGTATGACGCACGTAGCCGTAACTCCGCTGATTCGCGTTGACAGATGGTAGCCCAGTTTTATTCCTCCTGCGAAGTAGCGGTTCTCGCTTCCGTTGGCCACGTATCGGAACGAAAGGTTGGTGACCGTCGCCTCGATGCCCAGCTGCTCGTAATTGTTACGAAGGCTCAGCGCGAAGGAACCACGGCTTGAATTGTACGGAAGCAGGTTCACCCGCGTGTCCTCCACGTCCAGGATTTCAGGGTACTGGCAGTATATGGCCGAGTAGTCGCTGCTATATGGACGAAAGTCGATGTCGCAGTCCTTGATGCGCAGAAAACGCAGATAGCCGAAGTAGAGGTAGCGGTACATCGCATAGTTCTCGTAGGCGGGGCCCGCCCATGCGTCGCTCCCCGGCTCGACCCCCTGGACGCCGAATTTGCAGTGCTCGACCGCAAACGTGCCCTTGTATTCCCCCGTCTGGTAGGACTGGACGAGGTACTGGCTTGTCGATGTGCAGGTTCGGAAGAAGTGGATGCGGTTCAGAAGGAACGTCCGAAGGTTCGCCATGTTGAGCGTCGCCGATGTGTTCGAGGTCGAGATTCGCGCGTATGGCGCGGTATCGGCTGCCCAGGACGCCTTGGCCTCGTCCGGCACGAGTTCGTATGCGGTGTCGGTCGGAAGCGGCATCCCCATCAGGAGCAGGTGCTCCAGGGAGGAGTTCGTCCCCGATGGAAGCGTGCAGGACGCGCCTTCAGCCGTCCTGCGGATGATGTAGCAGGTTCGGTCGGCGAGTTCGGAGGCTCCTGGCAGATTCTTGAGCGCCTGGGAAGGGGTTGAACCGTCCCCTCCCGATGCGATTGACGGGTCGATGTAGACGACCGCGAAGTCGATGTTGCAGAAAAGCATTGTTGCCTCCTTATGGCCATGTGGATTGGTTGTTGTCTGTCGGCTGCGGCTCGATGTAGACGCCATTCCTCTCTTCTATTTCGCCGGCGTCGCCGCCAGGGGAGCCGCCCCCGGAGCGGGATGCGCCAAGGGCCTCCCGAATCATGAGGAGGCCGTTGAAGGCGTCCTCATCGGAGATGCCGGCGTCCGGAAAAGAGACGATGGCTTCGCCTGCGTTTCCGAGGCGGACGGCGGCGTTCTCGAAGACGATGCGCGACACCGCCTGGACGGAGGTCTCACCGTCCGTGGCCTCCACCGAGCCGAAGATTGCCCCGTCGTCGCCGAGGCACTTGTGCCAGACGCACCCCGCGAAGTCGGCGATGGTCAGGTCATCGCGCCGCTCCGGCAGAAGCAGTTCCGCGCGCCATTTGCGGTCAGCCGATGGTGTCAAGGAGAATCCCGTCCCCGCCGCGTCCCACGCCCATGCGGTGTGGAGGTAGGAGCATTCGCCCCTGTCGCCCTTCGGGATGGTGAACGAGAGCACCGCGTTCTGCTCCGTGCCCGTGTTCGCCACGGAAGCCTGGGTTCCCGGAGCGCCAGTAATGGTCGTACCGACGTTGACAGTGGCCTTGTCTCCCTTTTCGCCCTTGTCTCCGCGCGGGATAGTGAAGTTGAGGATGGCGTTGTATTTCGTGCCGGTGTTGGTCATGGCGACCTCTGTCCCAGCCGCGCCCGTCTTCACTTCTCCGAGGGTGAATGTGGCGGCGTTACCTGTGTTCCCCTTGTCGCCCTTGTCGCCTTTCGGCACAATGAAGTCGAGGACGGCGTCGTGCTCATCCCCGGAATTGGTCACGCTCCCCGGCGAACCCGTCGGCGCGGTTGTCACCGTGCCGATGCGGATGGTCGCGGCATCTCCCTTGTCCCCCTTGGGAAGCCCGAAGTCCAGCACGGCATCATGCTCGTCGCCTACGTTCTCCACGCGGGCGACATCCTCCTGGGTGACCGTGCCGACGCGAAGCGTCCCGGCGTAGCCGCGCGGGCCGATGAGCAACGGAACGGGGTCGCTCCACTTGTCGCCGACGGCGGCGTTGCGGAAGCGGTGCCAACGGTACTGCTGTGGCGAATCCACGCCCGCCTGCGGGGAGGCGTCCACCCATTCCTCGCCGTCCACCGAGAGCTGGACCTCCATCCTGGCGCAGAAGAGAGCCTCTATCTGCGGGATGGTCATGTACTCGGGGTCGATGCCAGTCGGGTTGCCTGCGCTGGTGATGCGGTTGCGGACGGTGAAGTTCTCGATTTGCAGGATGAACGACTGCCTCCCGGTCTCATCGAAGCCGACAAGCTCCCCGTGGAGGCCGCTCTTGCTCTTCTCCACGCCCATCCAGTTCACCAGCTCCACCGTGTTCATTTCCGGCATCGGGATGGTGATTTCGGTGAATTCATACTCCGTGCCGTCGATGTCCTCCGTTATGGACGAGACCTCGATGTTCGGGCTGTCTCCCACGAGCTTCGCATTCGTTCCCTCGTCGAAGTCGCTGTCCATCGCCCATTGCCAGCGGGCGATTCCCTCCAGTTTCTCAACGGGGTAAGGCACGGGCTCCTCGCGCCCCGCGAAGAGGCGCATCCGCAGACGAACCTCCACGCCCCTCACGAAAGTCGGCGGCGACACGTTCTTGGCGTTCGCGTAGTCACGCACCACGCCAAGCGTCTCGCCTGCCGCGACATAGAAAATCGCGTCCTGCATCATTCCTCCTTAAGATTTTCAAGCCTTTCCCTTGCCTCTGGGTGCTCATTGTTGAAATCATTCCTGACTGCCGCCAGAAGCGCATTCCAGCGGTCGCCAATTTCGGCGTCCTTGTTCTCCTCCAGCATCATCGCCAAATCCCTCGCCATCCGCGCCGTCTCCACGTGGTCGTACATCAGATGGTCGGCGGCGAGGCGGAGCTGCCCCGTCATGGCGTCGCGGTTGTCATCGGCGTAGGAGAACTCGTTGAAGAGGCTCCAGGCCTTGACGACATGCTTCTTCGCGCAGGCCGTGCATTGGTCGTATGGCGATGTCCGCCCGACCGAAATCCCGCTCTTTCCGTGGCAGCCGCAGCTCATTCAAACTCCTTTGGCGCGTTTGCGCCCGTTCCGTATTCGATTGTCTCGACGATGTGCGCCTTCGCGTCCAGCGGCGTCAGCTCAAGGCTTTCAGCCCGGACGATGCGCCGCTCCTCGAAGCCATTCAGCCTCTCGGCGTAGTAGCATTG
>JAGVVD010000023.1 GCA_019135865.1 Elusimicrobiota bacterium | reverse complement strand
CCGAAATCGCCGAATGGAACTACGACCTGCTGCCCATCGAACTGAAGGAACTCCAGGCCGGCGGCTTCGACATGAACCTGCTCGGCTTCGACACCACGGAGCTGGAGCAGCTTCTCTCCGACGCGAAGGACGAGGTGGAGAAAGGCGAGACCGACGCCGACGATGTGCCGGACGTGCCTGACGTGGCCGTGTCCCGCCCGGGCGAGGTGTACATCCTCGGAAGCCACCGCCTGATGTGCGGCGACTCCACGAAGGCCGCGGACATGGAGAGGCTGATGGCGGGCGAGAAGGCGCGGCTCTACCTCACCGACCCGCCGTACAACGTGGCCTACGAGGGTTCGACCGGGCTGACCATCCTGAACGACGACATGGAGAGCGGAAAGTTCCGCGAGTTCCTGACTGCGGCCTTCACCTGCGCGGCGTCGCGGCTTTCGCCGGGAAGCGGCTTCTACATCTTCCACGCGGACGGCGAGGCGGTCAACTTCCGCGTGGCCGCGGAAAAGGCGGGGCTGGTGGTCCACGAGACCCTCTACTGGGTGAAGAACTCCCTGGTGCTGGGACGCCTGGACTACCACTACATCACGGAGCCGTGCCTCTACGGCTGGACGGAGGGAGAGGCGCACCGCTGGTTCAGCGACCGCTGCCAGACCAACGCCCTCAAGTTCGACAAGCCGAAGAAGAACGACGTCCATCCGAACATGAAGCCCGTGGAAATGCTGGTGTACCTCGTCCGCAACAGTTCCGCCAGGGGCGACATCGTCCTGGACAACTTCGGCGGTTCGGGCAGCACCCTCATCGCCTGCGAACAGACGGGGCGGCACTGCAGGACGATGGAACTGTCGCCGAAATACTGCGACGTCATCCGGCGCAGATGGGCGGAGTTCGTCCACGGCGAGGGATGCGACTGGGAGAGCCTGACCCCTGCGGAACCGGGCGAGGACACACACGACGAAGAGGAGGAAGCATGACATCGCTGACAGAAATCGCAATCATCCTGGGCATGGGCTTCGGCGCGACCGCGCTGGTGTTCCTGTTCGGCATAGGAATGGCCACGCTGGCCGACTGGTGCATCGAGCGCCGCATGCGCTCGCTTCGCCGCTATCTCGAAAACAAGGAGGACAAATAACATGCTGAGAACATCGGAATGGGTGTCCCTGGGGCATCCCGACAAAATCGCCGACTACATATCCTGCTACCTTCTCGACCGGCATCTGGAGAAAGACCCCGCCACGCGCTTTGCGGTGGAGGTGATGGTCAAGGACAACATCGTGACCCTCGGAGGCGAGGTGACAAGCCAGGCGGATTTCAGCGACGACGAGCTGACCGCGTTCGTCCGGGCCGCCGTGAACGAAATCGGCTACACCAGGGAATACCAGAACAAGTGGGGAAAGGAGAACACCATCTGCGGCGACGAACTGGAAGTGTACCCCCTCATCGGCAGGCAGAGCGACGACATCGGCCGCGGCGTGGCGAAGGACGCCTGGGGCGACCAGGGCATCTTCCACGGAATGGCCCTCGACCGCCCCGCCAGCGGAAACATGCCGCGGGACTACTTCCTGGCGAAGAAGCTGGGACAGGAGCTGTTCAGGTCCGGGCTGGGCGGCCTTGACATCAAGACCCTGGTGACCACCGACGACGGCAACGCCAGCCACGTCACCATCGCCATCCCGCTGCGGGAGGACAACTGGAACGAGGCCGCCATCCGCAAACTGGCCGAGGACGTCACGCGATGCCATGACATCACCGTCAACGGCACGGGACGCTATGTGAAGCATTCGTCCATCGCCGACTGCGGCGTCACCGGACGCAAGCTCGCCGTGGACTTCTACGGAGGAAACTGCCGAATCGGCGGCGGAAGCCCGTGGACAAAGGACGCCACCAAGGCCGACCTGACGCTGAACATCCACGCCAGGAAACTGGCGCTGGACTTCATGCTCCGCACGAAGGCCAAGGGCGTATACACGTCGCTGTCCTGCTCCATCGGGTCACCCGCGGTGCAGGTCAGCTACCAGGACGGGCACGGCCACGAGCTGCAGAACGAGACCATCGTGGCAAAGCCGTCCGAGCTTATCCGCAGGTACGGCCTCGACAGGCCCGTGTTCGCGAAGATGTGCAGGGAGGGTCTGTTCCATGCCATCCGCTGAGGCAATCGCGGGGTGGCTCACCACCGCCGCCTGCCTGACGGGGACGATTCTCAACGTCAGGAAGGTGCGGTGGTGCTTCCACCTCTGGGCGGCAGGCAACATCGCCTGGCTGGCCATGGACCTCCACAACCGCCTCTACTCCAGAGCCGTCCTCGACCTCGTCCAGCTCATTCTGGCGGTCTGGGGCGCGATGGAATGGAAGCGGAAGCCATAGAGGGAAAAAAGGCGGCACCTCCTTTCGGGGATGCCGCCTTTGCATTCAGCTTGCGCTTATGCAAGCTCGAACTTGCCGCGCTCCGCGCTCTTCTTCATGCGCGGATGCCCGGCATTCTTCATTTCAAGGAAGAACGCGCCGTAAAGGCTCTGCTCCGGCGTCCTGCTGGAAGTCGGAATCCAAAGTCCGCGCTCGACGGCGGCCTTCACAAGTTCGCGTGTGTTCATTGGCTTTCCCTCGGCCTTGAGAACCTCGAGGGCGGCATTGACCAGCGAGAGTCTTTTCTGCGGCTTTGGCTCGGCAGGCGCTTCGGCCTGCGGTGTCTCGGCAGGCGCTTCGGTTTCGGCGGGCGCTTCGTCTTCGGCGGGTGCTTCAGCCTGCGGTGTCTCGGCAGGCGCTTCGGTTTCGGCGGGCGCTTCGTCTTCGGCGGGTGCTTCAGCCTGCGGTGTCTCGGCAGGCGCTTCGGCCGACGCGGCAATCTGCGCGACCACCCCGGCGAGTTCGGGCATCGCGGCGACCTGCGCATCGACCTGCGGCGCGACCGCCTCGGCGATGCGCTCCGCAACGTACTCCATGGCCTCCCCGGCCACGCTGCCCGCCCGGCTGACCACCTCCTGGATTCTCGTTGTGAAGAACTCCCTGCCCGTGGCGGCGTTCCTGACCAGAACCTTGTCGGGACGGACTTCGATGACCTCGGCGGTGATGACGTTCTTTCCAATCCTGACGACGACCTTGTCCGAAACCTTGAGGGAATGCATCATGACCATTTCTGTAACTCCTTTTATCTGTTGAGGTTAATGTTGCCGCTCCCGTTCGGGAACTGCTCATACATTGGCGCGGATAAAGGCGTTATCCAGTCGTCCAGCCGACTTATTTCCAATTATTTCCATAATTTTTCAACACAGGAGGGAAAATGCCCGAACAGATGAACCCCCTGGCGCTTCCCGCCGGGGACGTCATACGGATTCTGGGCAGGTCGGGATGCCCGGAGATGTCCGACGACATCCTGCAGAAGCTCATGGAATCCGGCCTTCCCCTCAACGGGGACGGCACAATCAACATCATAGAAATCATCGCATGGCTGCTGAAGGAGGTGCAGGGACATGGCTATCAACCCGCTGCGAATTAAACCGTCCGACGCGGTCCGCCTCATCAACTCGACCCCCGTCGGCCCCGTCTGCAACGACCGCCTTCTGCGCCGGCACCGCGATGCGGCGGGGCTTCACATCTCCGAGGACGGCCAGACGGTGAACCTCTTCAAGTACGCCGCATGGCTGCTCTGCCGGTGGCTGGAGAAGGATTCCGCGCCGAACCAGACATACGAGGAGAAGAAGGAGGCGGTCCGCAACCGGAACATCGCCCTGGCCCTGGCGGGGCGCGACATCGGGGAGCTTCCCGACGTGAAGCGCCCCGACGCCAAGGCCGCCTGCAGGACGGACTTCCGGCTCTTCTGCGAGACCTATTTTCCCGAATCCTTCAGCCTCGCCTGGAGCGGCGACCACCTGAAGGCCATCTCGAAAATCGAGTCGGCGGTGCTCCACGGCGGACTCTTCGCCCTGGCGATGCCGCGCGGTTCGGGGAAGACGCAGCTTTCCGAGACCGCCGCCATCTGGTCGATGCTCTACGGCCACCGCGAGTTCGTCACCCTCATCGGCGCGACGGAGACCGCCGCATTGGAGATGCTGGACTCCATCAAGACGGAGTTCGAGGTGAACGAGCATCTGGAGGATGACTTCCCGGAGGTGGTCTACCCCATCAAGTGCCTGGACGGCATCGCCAACCGGTGCGCGGGGCAGCTCTACAAGGGGGAGCGCACGCGCATCACCTGGACCAGCAACGAACTGGTGCTTCCGACCATCAAGGGAAGCCCCGCGTCCGGCGTCATCGTCCGCGTGGCGGGCATCACGGGGCGCGTCCGCGGGATGAAGTACAAGCGGAGCGACGGGCGGAGCGTCCGCCCGAGCCTGGTCATCGTGGACGACCCGCAGACCACCGAATCGGCGGGAAGCCTGGAGCAGACGAAGAAGCGCGTCCGCGTCCTGGCGGGCGACATCCTCGGCCTTGCGGGGCCGGGGCAGAAGATTTCGGGAATCATGCCATGCACCGTCATCCGCCCCGGCGACATGGCCGAGCAGATTCTGGACAGGGGCGTCCACCCCGAATGGAACGGGGAGCGCACGAAGCTGGTTTACCGGTTCCCGAAGAACACCGCGCTCTGGGAGCAGTACGCGGACATCCGCGCCGACGCCCTCCGCGAGGATGGAAACTTTGCCAGGGCGACGGAGTTCTACCGCTCGCACAGGGAGGAGATGGACGAAGGAGCGGTCGTCGCCTGGCCGGAACGGCACAACGCCGATGAAATCAGCGCCGTCCAGTACGCCATGAACCTGAAGCTGCAGGACGAGGGGGCGTTCCAGAGCGAATACCAGAACGACCCGCTGCCCGAGGACTTCGGGGGCGACACGCTCCTTTCCGCGGATGAAATAGCCTCGAAGGTGAACGGCCTGCCGAAGGGGCGCGTCCCGCTCTCATGCGACAAGGTCACCTGCTTCATCGACATCCAGAAGGCGCTTCTCTTCTACGCCGTGGTGGCGTGGGACGAGAACTTCGGCGGAGCGGTGCTGGACTACGGGGCGTGGCCTGACCAGCGGAGCCGGATGTTCTCCCTCGCCTCGGCGAACCCGACCATCCAGGACAAGTTCCCCTCCGCCGGTCTCGAAGGCGGCATCTACGCATCCCTGGAGGCCCTGACCGACGACCTCATGGAGCGGGAATGGGAGCGGGAGGACGGTGCGCTGCTCCGAATCGAACGGGGGATGATTGACGCCAACTGGGGCGCGTCCACCGACATCGTGTACGAGTTCTGCCGACGTTCGCGGTGGTCGGGCGTGATATGCCCAGCCCACGGACGCTATGTGGGCGCGTCCTCGAAGCCGATGACCGAATACCGCAGGCAGAACGGCGACAGGCTTGGTTTCAACTGGATGATGCCGAACGTGGCGGGCAAGCGGGCCATCCGGCATGTGATATTCGACTCCAACTTCTGGAAGTCGTTCATCCATGCCAGATTGGCTGTGATGCAGGGGGACAGGGGCTGCTTGTCATTCTACGGGCGCCGCCCGGACATCCACCAGCTCATCGCCGAACACCTGACGGCGGAATACCGCGTGAAGACCGCAGGCCGCGGCCGTGTGGTGGACGAATGGAAGCTCCGCCCCGACCGCTCCGACAACCACTGGCTCGACTGCCTGGCGGGATGCGCCGTCTGCGGCTCCATGATGGGGGCGACCATGCCCGAGTTCGGCACGGCCACGCCGCTGAAGAAGTGCCACGCCCCCGTGAAACTGTCCGACATCCGCACGGCGCGGGAGAGCGCACCGACAGTGCCTGGAAGGAGAAAAATCAGGCTGTCCGACATTCGGCGCGAAAAAGGCTGACTTTTTTTCACTTTTTTCATGAAAACGCGCCTGATTTCGCAAAAATCGTTGGATACATAGGTGACAGAGAAAAAGATGCACACCACAGGAGAAACAATCAATGAAATACGGAAGCGTATGCAGCGGCATCGAGGCCGCGACGACCGCCTGGGGGCCGCTCGGATGGAAGGCATCGTTCTTCGCCGAGGTCGAGCCGTTCCCGTCGGCGGTGCTGTGCCACCGGTACGGCGCGACGCGTCCGCTGCGTCCGCTGGACCCGGCGGAGGCGGCGGACGGGAAGGACAGGAAGACGAGGGAGTCCTGGATGAAGCAGCTCCCCCTGCTGCCGGAAGGCGGCACGCTGCCCAACCTGGGGGACTTCACGAAAATCCAGAAGGAGGACTACAACCATGACGGAAACGACATCGACCTGCTTGTCGGGGGGACCCCGTGCCAGTCCTATTCAATCGCGGGACTGCGCAAGGGACTCGCGGACCCGCGCGGAAACCTCGCCCTCGAATTTGTCCGCCTGGCTTACCGCTCGGGCGCGAGATGGACAGTCTGGGAAAATGTCCCGGGTGTCCTGTCAAGCGGGGGCGGACGCGATTTTGCCAGCTTCCTATCGCTGCTCTGCGGATGGGAAGTCCCCGTGCCAAAAGACGGATGGGGAAAGTGCGGAATCGTCACCAACGCCCCCGGATGCTACGGGCTGGCTTGGCGAATACTGGACGCACAGTATACCCGAGTTCCCATGTTCCCCCGCGCCATCCCCCAGCGGAGACGGCGCATCTTCGTTGTCGGATACCGTGGCGGGGCTGTCGGAAGTCCTCTGGACTGGCAGCATCCCGCAGCGGTACTTTTTGACGGAGAAATGCGCGAAAGGGATACTCCGCCGCGCCGAGAGACGGCACAGGGAGCTTCCGCCGCTCCTGCTGGCGGCCCTGAAGCGCCAGGCCAACGAGGCGTAGTCAGCCTCATCCCCTACGGCATGAGGCTCGGGGCGCACGAGGACGGGGTGGCGTCCACGATAGCGAGAATCGACGCCAAGTTCCCCCAGTGCGTATGCAGGGAGGAGGAACAGCAGCCCGCAGAGAAGAACGGCTTCAACTTCGAGCTGTTTACCGGCGAATGCAAAGAACACTCGCCTTGCCTGGGAGCCGCCCGCGCCGGCGACACGATGGTCTACGACGGCGAACCCGAGACCATTCGGATGCGCGAAGGATGCGCCGGCGGCGGAAAGGGACCGCTGATTTCAAAGAACGTGTCCCTGGCGCTGGCAACCGCCAACGACCAGACGCTCTTCGAGAAGAAGGCGGTCTGGTGGGACGGCTCGGAGAAGGCGGACACCATAACCTGCACGTCGGACGGGCAGCTGATGCCCGACAAAAGACGGCTCCAGTGCGTGGTGGACACCCGACAGCTGGAGGCCGAATCCGACGGGGAGACGGCGGTCTCGCCGACGCTGGTCGCCACCGACTACAAGGGAGGAAAGGCGGTGGTGGAGACCCCAGCGGGTGAATCCGCCGACGGGGCGGTATGCCCGACGCTGGAGGCGAACCTGTTCAACAAGAACACATTCCAGGACTGCGACAAGTTCCTGATAGAAAGGCATGGGGAGGAACCCGTCTGCTTCACGCAGAACCAGCGGGACGAGGTGCGCCTTCTTGGCGGCGACGGCCAGGTGGCGGGGACTGTCTGCTCGGAACAGGCAGGCAAGCAGCAGAACCTCATCGCCTACGAGAACCACGGCAACGACAGCCGGGTGACGGAGGCAGGCGACGTGTCCCCTACGCTGACATTGCGGATGGGTACTGGCGGGAACAACACGCCGTATGTTCAGAAGGTCGACTGCTATGCCGCCGATTCCTTCAAGAGGGACGATGTCGCCCGGACGCTGACAGGCGGACACGACGCCAGCGTCACCGACATGGCCACGCTGGTGCATCAGCATGAAGTGCCGGAGCAGCTGGGATTCATCAAGAACGACGCGGGCGGCGAGCAGGAGGGGTACTGGGAGGATGTGTTCCCCACGCTGCGGAGCCAGATACTTCCTGCCGTGGCGCAGAGGGAATGCTTCAGCATCACGCCCTGCGACGCCAACGGGACACGCGCCGACCGCCCCGACGGCGGACTCTATGTGACCCCCGCCGACACCAGCAAGACGCTGACCCGCGGCAATCCCAGCACGGAGACCGTGGTCATCGAACCGCCGGTAATATCGCTTGACGGGGACAAGATGGGAAAGGCCGACCGGAAGGGAGGGAGCGGCCTCGGTGTGAACACGGAGGATGTGATGTACACGCAGACGGTCAAGGACGTCCACGCGGTGGCCTACGGCGCATCGTTCGAGCCGAACTACGGATGCCCGGTGGAGAAGGAGCTGGCGCATACGCAGAAATGCGGAACAGCCCCCGGCACATACAACGGCGTGATGACCGTGGACGTCGGGTGCGACCTCTACAACGGGAAGGAGACGGGCGGCGTGGCGGCGACCATGTCCGCGAACTCCTGCGCCACGCCCACCCGGAACGGCCCTGCCGTCGTCAAGGTTGACACGGTGGTGGACATGATGGGGGGCAAGAGCGGATGCCATGTCTCGCAGGACGATGTCAGCCCGACTCTCGCCACCACCCACGGCGAAAGCCATGCGGTGGCGTACGGGGTCAACTGCCAGGCGTCGCTGATGCACCCGTTCTCGGAGGAGGTGTCGCAGGTTCTTTCGGTCGCCCACCAGAGCGGCGTGGTCAAGGAGGAATGCGTCCCCATCGACATTCGCAACGCCACCCGCGGCGAGGAGAAGGCGCGCCAGGGAACCGGCATCGGGCAGGACGGGGAGCCGTCCTACACCGTCACAGCCGCCGAGCCCTCCGGGGTCTCCTGGCGGGCGACGGTCAGACGGCTGCTCCCGGTGGAGACCGAGCGCCTGATGGGCTTCCCAGACGATTTCACGAAGATTCCGTGGAAAGGGAAGCCCGCCGACGAATGCCCGGACGCGCCCAGGTACAAGGCCTGCGGCAACAGCATGTGCGTGAATGTGATGAACTGGATTGGTCTTCGCATCGACGCCGAGGAACGGAGGATACAGGATGAGCGAAGAGAACACGGAGAACCGGACGCTTGAGGATGCCATCAGGAGGAACGCCAGCGGGCCGAAGTCCGCGCAGGTGGATGGCCAGAAGGTCGAGCAGCATCCCCTGGGCGACGTAATCAGGGCGGACGAATACCTCGCATCGAAAAAGGCTGCAAAATCCCGCTTCAGCGGCCTGAAGTTCACGAGAATGAGCCATTCGGGGGTGTGAGATGTTCAGAAGCCTCAAGTCGCTGTTCGGCCTGCCCAGGCTGAAGACGGTGTTCCGCCAGGTGAAGGCGCGGTTCGACTCCGCGCAGACCACCCGCGAGAACGCCCGCCACTGGGCGGCGGCCGACGGCCTCTCCGCCGACGGGGAGGCAAGCCCGGAGGTCCGCAGGATTCTGCGGATGCGCTCGAGATACGAGATAGCAAACAATTCATATGCGAAAGGCCTGGTGCAGATGCTGGCGAACGACACCGTCGGCACGGGGCCGAGGCTCCAGATGCTGACGGACGACGAGGAGTTCAACAACGAGGTCGAGGCCTCGTTCGCGAAATGGTCGGAGGCCGTGATGCTTCCGCAGAAGCTGCGGACGATGCGCATGGCGCGCTGCCAGGACGGCGAGGCCTTCGCCGTGATGGACACCAACCCGAAAATCAGGCACAATGTGAAGCTGGGGCTGTCCCTCGTCGAGGCGGACCGCGTGTGCGGCGAACCCCGCTGGCTTGAGGAGGACGGGAGCGTGGACGGCATCGCGTTCGACCAGTGGGGCAACCCGGAATCCTACCGGGTGCTGAAGAACCATCCCGGGGACGCGCTGCACATGCCGGGCGACGAGGCGGTCACCGTCCCCGCCGAATACATGGTCCACATATTCCGGCGCGACCGCCCCGGGCAGCACCGCGGAATCCCGGAGCTGGCGGCGGCGCTGGACCTGTTCGCACAGCTCAGGCGGTACAACCTGGCGGTGCTGTCGGCCGCCGAATCCGCCGCCGACTTCGCCGCCGTCCTCTACACCGACACGCCCCCGGACGGGGACGCGGAGGACCTGGAGGCGCTGGACGCCATCCCGCTGGAAAGGAACATGATGACGACCGTCCCCGCCGGATGGAAGCTCGGCCAGCTGGACGCGAAGCAGCCGACCGCGACCCACACGGAGTTCGAGAAGGCCATCCTTTCCGAGATGGCGAGGTGCGTATGCTGCACCTACGGGACCGTCGCCGGGGACTTCTCCGGCTTCAACTACGCGTCGGGGCGGCTGGACAACCAGGTGTACCACAAGTCCATCCTCGTGGACCGCTCCTGCTGGGAGACGGAGGTCCTCAACCGCATCTTCGCGGTGTGGTTCCGGGAATATCTCCTGGAGACGCGCGGGACGGAGCGGGAGGCGGAGGAAAGGCACACCTGGTTCTGGGACGGATTCCCCCACGTCGACCCGACGAAGGAGGCTTCCGCGCAGGCGCAGCGGCTTCTGAACGGCACGACGACGCTCGCCGCCGAATGCGCGAGGGAGGGCCAGGACTACCTCGCCGTGCTGGGCCAGAGGGCGAAGGAACTGAAGATGATGCGCGAACTCGGCATCCCCGTCCAGGGGGAGCCGCAGGCGCGGGAAACGGAAACACTGCCCGGCGGGAGGAAGCCGGAGCGCAAGGAGGAAGATGAAGACTGAATTCAAACTTATCGAGGCGGCGGCGGACTCCCGTCCGCGCGTCGCCGGGACCGCATACTCCGGCGGGAAGATGAACCTCCCGGGGTGGCGGCATCCCGTGGTCGTGGAGCTTGCGGGGATGGAGATTCCCGACACCGTGCCCCTGCTGACCAACCACGAGAACCGCACCGACGCCCGCGTGGGCATGGTCAGGGCGTCCGTGAAGGACGGCGCGCTGGAAATCGAGGGCGACATCGTCTCCGACGGCGAGGCCGCGAAGGGCATCGTCGCCCAGAGCAAGGCCGGGGCCGACTGGCAGCTGTCCATCGGCGCGGACGTGAAGGAAAGCGAACTGGTCAAGGCCGACCGGAAGGTCAACGGACAGGACATCGAGGCGCCATTCCACCTTGTGGCGAAATCCGTCCTACGCGAGGTCTCGGTCGTCGCCGTCGGCGCCGATTCCGCGACCAGGATGCACGTGAACGCCGAGTTCAAACTCACACCACCTGAAGACAATGCAGGAGACAATATGGAAAAGAAGAACACAGCCGCCGCCATTGCGGGCGGCGAGAACGCCGCATCCGTGAAAGGAGCGGAAAACGCCCAGGCGCAGGTCCTGCCCGACCTGAACGCCATTGCGAAGAATGCCGCCGCCGGTGCCGTGAAGGCAGAGCGCGAACGCGTGACTGCCATTGCGGACATCTGCAAAGGGGAGTTCCCCGAAATCGAGCGCGAGGCGCTTAACGCAGGCTGGACGCCCGAGGAGACCACGGCAAAGGTGCTGAACGCCATCCGCGCGGCCCGTCCGTCCGCCAATGTGGGCATCAGCGTCAAATCCGCACCCGATGGCGCTGAACTGAAGAAGACCATCGAGGCCGCATTGAGCCTGCGCAGCGGCATCACCCCCGAGGCGCTGCAGAAATCTTACAGCGACCGCACCATCGACGCGGCGATGCGCAGCATGGACATGCCCCTCAAGGAGGTCATCAACGCCTGCCTTGACCTGGAGGGCATCGCCCACGGGCGCAATGTGGACAACGACTCCATCCGCGCCGCCTTCAGCACCGTCAGCCTGCCGGGGATTCTGTCGAACGTGGCCAACAAGAAGCTGCTCCAGAGCTACCAGGCGCAGCCCATAATCGCCACGCGCCTGTGCAGCACCGGCGACCTTTCAGACTTCAAGGAGAACGACCGCTTCCGCCTGACCGACGTCGGCGACCTGCTGCCCGTCGCGCCCGACGGCGAAATCAAGGAAGGCGGCCTGGTCGAGGAGTCCGCGAAGAACCAGCTGGACACCTACGGAAAAAAATTCTGTTTGACCAGAAAAATGATTATCAACGACGACCTCGGCGGCTTCATGAAGGTTCCGGCGGCCATGGGGAATCGCGCCGCGCGTCTCATCGACCAGCTGTTCTTCGCCAGACTTCTCAAGAACCCGACACAGGGCGACGGCAAGGCGCTCTTCTCCGCAGGCCACAAGAACCTGCTGACCGGCGCGTCCAGCGCACTGTCGGCAGACTCCCTCAAGAAGGCCGTCCAGCTCTTCCTCGACCAGGTGGACGCGGACAACCAGCCCATCAGCGTGGAGCCGCGCACGCTGCTCGTGCCGACCGCCCTCAAGCAGCTGGCCATCGAGCTGACCCGCGGGGCGACCCTCATCATGGCCGGCGGAACCAGCCAGACCATCCGCCCCGCGCTCAACGTGCTGGCCGACGAGAACCTGGAGGTCGTCTCCAGCCCGTACCTCGCCAACTCCAGCTACGAGGGCGCAAGCGCCACCGGCTGGTACTTGTTCGGCGCTCCGGGACAGGTGGACACCTTTGAAATCGGCTACCTCGCGGGCAGGCGCACGCCGACCGTTGAACGCGGCGAGACCGACTTCAACACGCTGGGTCTCTGGTTCCGCGTCTACTTCGATGTCGGCGTCCGCGAACAGGACCACCGCGGAATGGTCAAGGCCAACGGCGCGGCCTGAACATCAACGGGACCGTCCTCCGGGACGATCCCATAAACCAGGGAGAATACCATGAAAGCTACTTATGTGCAGCGCGGGGAATATCTCGACTACGTCCCCGAAAACAAGGTGAATGCAGGCGACGTCGTCCTCTTCGGGGCGCTCGCTGCCGTCAGCAAACTTGACATCGAGGCGGGCAAGCTGGGCGCGGTCGCCACCACCGGCGTGTTCGACGTCGTGAAAGACGCCAATGCCGTCGCCAGGGGCGCGAAGGTCAACTGGACCGGCACGGAGGCCACCGCCTCCGCCGACAACGGCGAGACTGGCGACGACAAGGTTGAGTACGCCGCCATCGGCGTGGCCGTGCAGGCGGCGGAGGCTTCGGACGGCACGGTCCGCGTCCTGCTCAACGCATGATGATGGAAGCGGCGGCGGAGTGGCTCCGCTCCATGGAGATGGACAGCCTCTCCGTCCCGGTGACCTACCGGACGGCGGGGGGCGCGTCCATGCCGCTCCGTGCGGTCGTAGGCTCCACGGAATACCGCGTGGAGGACGAAGGCGGGGTGTTCGTGAAGGCGGAGTCGCGGGACTTCATCGTCTCCGCCGAAGAGCTGGAAGCGGAGCCGTCCAGGGGCGACTCCATCGTCTGGAAGGACACCGTATACGAGGTGCTTGCGCCGGACGGGTCGCCCTGCTGGAGGTGGAGCGACCCGTTCCACAGGATGATGCGCATCCACACGAAGGAGGCGGGGCCGGAACAGGAGGAGGAAGGCGAATGAACGAAAACATACCCGACAACCACACCATCTGGGACGCCGTGATGCAGTCCAGAATGGACATAGCCGAACTCAAGGGGATGCTCACCATGCATTTCCGGGACGGCGAACACCACCATCCGCCATGCGCGCCCGCGGCGAACATGCAGCGGATGATGCTGACTGCGGCGGGGGCGTCCATACTGGCGCTCCTTTCGGCGCTGGGGACCATCGTATGGCAGCTGACGGGAGGGAGGTGAACCATGGCGGACCTTGAGACGCTTGCATCGCAGGTGGCGGCGCGTCTCGCCCAGTACGGGGCGGAAGTTGACGCGCTGCCGGAGTTCGCCGCAAGGGACGCGAAGACCCTGCGGGTTTCCGTCATCCCCTTCGGCACGGAACTGAAAACACTGTCGCGAGGCTCGGTGGAGATGACGGACACCGTCCAGGTCGGCTTCGTGAAGAAGGCGACGGCGGACGATGTGCCGGAACTCACGGCTCTTGTCCGCGGAATCGGCAAGGGGCTTCTCCGCATGAAGGCGGACGGTGCGACCTGCACGGGCGTGGCGTTCGAGCCGGTCTATTCGGCGGCGCATCTCCGCGACAAGGGGCTCTTCGTCAGCCTCGTCACCCTCACGTTCAAGGCGGCGGAATGAGCTTCACGTTCAGATTCGCCGATGAATCTCATCGGCTCATAGGCATTGGAAAGGAGGCTGGCGCCCGGGGGCTGCGGAAGGCGGCGTTCGAGACGCGGAAGGCCATGCGCCGGTCGATTCGGAAATCGAAGGCCTGGTCGGCGAAGGGGCAGCCGCCGCACACGCGCAGGGGCGCATTGAGGAACGCCATCCTCTACGACGTGGACACCGGGAAAGGCATCGCCGTCGTGGGACCCGCCGCACACCTCTTCTCCAACGTGGCATCGTTCCACGAGCATGGCGGCGTACAGCTGAAGAAGGGGAAGCGGCGCGTCTATGCGCCGGGAAAGAGCGGCCCGATAGACCTGCGCGGAGGGGACAAGTCCTACATCAGGCAGGGAATCGTCTTCGCGAAACTGAAGACGGAGGCCCAGGCCAGACGGGCGCGGGACATCGACCTGATTGCCTGGCCGGACGCCGACAGGCCGAAGGCGAGGCATTACCCGAAGCGCCCGTTCGCGGGGCCGGCGCTGGAGCGCACGGCTCCCCGGCTCCCGAAGATATGGGAGGACGCATTCAAATGACAGAAAGGAAAACAGGGAGGAAAATTCAACATGGCATCTGTACTTGGCCTTGACGCCGTCCTCTACAGGGGAACGGCGGGCACGCAGGCCTCCACGGAGGTCACCAACGTCAAGGATTTGACGCTTAACCTGGAGTCCGGCGAGGCGGACGTCACGACCCGCGCGACGGAGGGCTGGAAGGCCTCGATGGCGACGCTGAAGGAGGCGTCCCTTGAGTTCGGAATGCTCTACGACACGTCGGATTCCGACTTCAACGCGTTCCAGAGCGCGTATTTCGGCAACACGGCCATCGCGCTGTTCATCACGGACGGCGCGGGAAAGGGGCTGGACGCCGACTTCTCCATCACGGGCTTCACCATCAACCAGAACCTCGAGGAGGCCATGACCGTCACGGTCAAGGCGAAGCCCACCGCATCCACGCGCGCGCCACAGTGGGTCACGGGAAGCAGCTCCGGCGGAGGAAACTCCGGCGGAAGCGGAACATAATCCAGACGGCGGAGGGGACGCGCGCGCATAGTACCCCGAAGCCTCCCCCGCACGCCTCTGACGCAAGCGCACCAGGCGGGGCTTTTTTCAACATGAGCGGGTGGGTGGTGCAGTCATCACGGCGGCCCCATAAGCCGCACAAGCCGGCGCGACTCCGGCACCCGCCACCATTTTCCTTTAAACAATATATATAGGAACACGGAGAGGCAATGAAAGCATTCACAGACAACCTTGGCCGCACATGGACGCTCGTGGTCAACGTGGCAACCGTCAAGCGCGTCCGCGCCCTCTGCGGCGTCGACCTGAACGCCATCGTGGAGGTGGAGGACGGCAAGCCGTCCGCGCATCTCCTGGAGCGCCTCTCGACAGACCCGGTGCTTCTGGTGGACGTTCTCTACGCCGTCTGCAAGCCGGAGTGCGACCAGAGGGGCGTCACGGACGAGGACTTCGGCGCGGCGATGGGCGGCGACGCCGTCGAAAGCGCCACCGGCGCCCTCCTGGAGGAGACCGTGGATTTTTTCCCGGAGGCGAAACGGCTCGCGTTCAGGAAAATCCTGTCGGCCAGCCGCCGTTTCGGGGACGAGGCGAAGAAGAGGCTGGCCGCCATGGTGTCGGACAGCGGGTTCGAGGACCGTCTGGTCTCCGAGCTGGAACGGTTGACAGGCTTGTCAGCCAGTGCGCCGGAATCTGCGGAGTAGTCCCCGACACGTTCAAGCTGCGGGAGCTTCTTGCGATGGCCGAGGCGAGGGAGCGCGCCGAGTGGGGGAGGCTCTCCGTCCTCCTGGCGCTGGTGGCGAACGCCCACCGCGACCCGAAGAGGCACACGGCGGCCCGCCCGGAGCAGTTCAACCCGTACGCCGGGAAGCCGATGGCGGGCGAACCCGTCAGAAGGCCGAAGGCGCCGCTCTCCATCCTGCGGGACGTGTTCTGCCGGGGGACGCAGGAGAACAAACCACAAAGGAGGTGAGCTGAATGGCGGGAAACGCGGGAAGCATACGCGCGGGGCGGGCATACGTTGAAATCGTGCTTGACCAGTCGAAGTTCGAGAAGGGACTCAGGGCCGCGCAGAAGAAGATAAGGGATTTCGGGAATTCGCTGACCTCCTTCGGCACGAAGCTGCTGGCGGCTGCGGGCGCGGCGGCAGCGCCGTTCGCCATGGCGACGAGGACTTTCGCCGGATTCGACGACGAGATGCGGCTGGTCAAGGCCGTCACGGGGTCGGTGGACGCGGAGTTCAAAATGCTCACGGCCACGGCGGAGAAGCTGGGGCGCGAGACAAGTTTCACGGCGCAGCAGGTCGCACAGGGCATGACCGCCATGGGACGCATGGGCTTCAGGGCGGACGAAATCAACGCCGCCATCCCGGCCGTCCTCAATCTGGCGCGCGCAACTGGGACGGAACTTGGGAACGCCGCCGAAATCGCCGCCAACAACATGAGGGTGTTCGGCATCGCCTCGTCCGAAATGGGCGGCGTCGCGGACATCCTGACCGCCACGGCGAACGGAAGCGCGCAGACCCTGACCGATTTGTCGGAGGGGCTGAAGATGGCGGGGCCGCAGGCCGCGGCGGCGGGGGACAACATCCGCAATGTCGCGGCGTCCCTCGGCGTCCTGGCGAACATGGGCATAAAAGGCTCGCTGGCCGGCACGGCATTGAGAAAAGCGTATTCACAGTTCGCCAATGTCAAGGTGCAGGCGAATCTGGCCCAGTCCGGCATCTCCACCACCGACAGCCGGGGCAATCTCCGCGCCATGCCGGACATCATGGCCGACATAGCGAAGGCGATGAACACGATGCCCACGGCAAAGAAGCTGGCGTTCGCGGAGGAGATTTTCGATTTGCGCGGCGCGCTGGCTGGGCTTCAGCTTGGCGGAAACATCGCACAGCTGAATGATTTCATCAATATGCTTCACAACTGCGACGGCACGGCGGCCGAGACCGCAGCCGAGATGGACAAGGGCATCGGCGGTGCGTTCAGGCGCTTCCAGTCGGCACTGGAGGGCGTCCAGATTGCCATAGGCAGAATCATCGGCGACGCCATCGCACCGTATCTGGACAGAATATCGCTGATGCTCAACAGCCTGGCCGAATGGGCGGCAGCCCACAGGGAGGTCATCGTCACGGTGGCCAAGGTCATCGGAGCTGCCATCGCCGCCGGCGCGGCCATCGTCGCCCTCGGCATGGCGTTCAAGGCGGTCGCCTTCACGGTGGGCGTCCTGAACACGTCGTTCATCGTGATGAAGGCGGTGGTCATGGCCCCGGTCGCGGCGGTTCATCTGCTGACGGGCGCATACCACCTGCTGACGGCGGGCATCGTCCTGGCGAAGACGGCGGCTATCGCCTGCTGGGCGGCCATCAGTTCGCCCGCCGTCCTCATCGGGGCGGCAGTCGCCGCAGTCGTGGCGATTGTGTGGAAGCTGACGGGGGCGTGGGACATCTGCCTTGACGCCTGCCGCTCCTTCGGCGCGGAGGTCTCCGCGGCGTTCAGGTCCATCGGGGAGATATTCGGCAGGACATGGGACGCCATGAAGACCGCCCTCGGCTCCGGCGACCTGGCGGGAGCCGCCAGAATCGGCCTCTCGGCGCTGAAGCTGGCGTGGCTCAAGGGCGTGTTTCCCCTTGAGAAGGCGTGGCTCGACTTCAGGAATCTCCTCGACGACTCATGGACGGTGACGGTCTTCGGCATACTGAAGCTGGGGAACAGCCTCTGGCACGGCCTTCTCACTGGGCTGTATGCGGCGGGGGACGCCATTGCCGATACATGGGCCGGAATCTGGAACGGGATATGCGATGCCTTCATGGCCACCTGCGAGTGGCTGGAAAAGCAGTGGATGCGCATCGCCACCATATTCGACGGCGGAGATGTCACCGATGCCGCGCTCAAGGCTGTGGAAGAAAAATACGCCGCGTCGAAGAACGAGAGGGACAGGCAATTCGCCGCGTCCGTCCAGGGACGGGCGGAAAGGCGCGAGGCGCATTCCCGCGAATGGTCGCAGTCCGGCAGCGACATTGACCAGGCCATGTACCGGGAACTCGACGAGAACCGCCGGAAATACGACGGTCTCCTCGGCGAGGCGCAGGCGGGAATCCGCACGGCTGCCGCCGAATGGCAGGACGCCATGGACGCGGTGAAGAGGAACGCGGAGGAGAAGGAGCAGAAGGCCGCCGCGGCGAGGGAGAAGACCCGTCAGGCTGCGGAGAACACGCAGGCCGCGGCTTCCCGCGCCGGAGTCGGCGGCGCCGACAGGAGCATGGGCAGCTGGAGTCTCCGGGAACTGCAGGGGATGCTCGGCACGAACGACTGCGACCGCCGTACTGCGTCCGCCAGCGAAAACTCGGTGAGGCTTCAGCAGGAGACCAACCGCTATCTCAAGAAAATCTACTCCCGGCAGGAGACTTCCGGGCTTTCATACGGAGGTTAGGATGTCAGTAAGCGTAAGCGAACATTACAAGGCGCACGGGACTGTGATGGACGGCAAGGGGAACTTCACGCAGATAGAGGCGACCTACATCGCCGACGGAACGGCCTCCGATGAGGCCGCGCTGGAGGCCGTCAGGAACGCCGTGCCGTCCGAATGGAACGGCCTGCCGCTGGACGAACTGGAGATATCCAGCCGCGAGGCGCAGCGTGTGTTCCTCGTCACCGTCACATGGAAGAAGGAGGAATCGTCCTCCTCGCGCCAGAGCGACGATGACGACGACGAGGACGACGAGGAGGATAACAGCGACGAGCGCACGGTCTCCTTCGACTGCGGAGGCGGCACGATGCACCTCACGCACAGCTACGGCCAGCGCATCGCCTACGGCACGAGGGACGCGGGCGGAGCCATCGGCTGGAACGGCAAGACCGGCGCGGAGATGGCCATCACGGGCGTGGACGTGCCGACCGCACAGCTGCGCGAAACATATACAAGGCGGATGCGGCTCTCGAAGATAACCACATCCTTCAAGAGGAAGGTGGCGAAGCTGGTGGGAAAGGTCAACTCCGGCTCGTTCAAGGGCTGGAACAGAGGCGAGGTGATGTTCCTCGGCATGAGCTATTCCTGCCCCGCGAAGAAGTCCACGAAGGTGACCGTCACCTTCAATTTCGCCGTGCAGGTCAACGAGGACGCCACCGTCTGCGGCAGGAAGGTCGAGAAGAAGGGCTTCGAGTACGCCTGGGGGCTTTCCACGGCGGGCGTAGGCCCGACGGGAGCGCCAACGGCAACGGTGGAGGCCATCTATGTGGACCAGGTATGCCTCTACGATTCCTTTTCGGCTCTGGGGCTTTAATCTGAAATCATAACAATAAAAAGGAGGCCGCCATGGCATTCTACAGCGACGTCATTCCGGGGGAGGCGTTTACGCCCAGCGCGGTGCTCTCCAACGACGTGAGGCATCTCATCAACGGCCTCAACGGCTTCGGCGGAAACCAGCTCTCCGGGAACGGCTCCGGGCGCGTCCGCGTCCAGGCGTACAACGCATCGGAATTCATGCTGCCGCAGGGGACGGCGGTGGGCTTCGACAGCACCCTGCCGAGGTCGGGGGACGCCATCCCCGCCATCCCCGTCCGCGACCTGTCGAAGCCCTGGGGTGTGGTCGCGCAGGCGCTGAAGCCCGGTGAAATCGGCGACTGCTTCATCAGCGGCCCCGTGAACGTCCGGGCATACGGCACGGGCGACTACGCGAAGCCATACCTCGCAAGCCCAGACATGTTCGTCCGGGGGAGCGACGGCGCGCCCGTCCTCCATGCCAGCGGCATCGACGCGGTGATAAACCTCGGCGCGGGGACGCAGGAGAACTACGCCGGCCCCTTCGCCGTGACGTATGATTCCGCGTCGGGGCTGCTTCTCGTGTCGCCGGGCTACCTTTCCAGGAACGGGGAGTTCGTGGAGGTGGCGGGAACGGAGCTGGAGCCGCGGGACGGCCTCGTCTGCGTGGAGAGCATCCTCGGAAACGGGGAATGGAGCGCGCCTGAAATCAAGTTCGGGACGCCGTCGCGCGAGTGCTATCCCATCGCAGGATGCATGGTGACGGCGGACGGCGACTCGCGGAGCGTGTCCGTCTGCCAGTTCCGCGTCCCCGTGGCGGTCATCATCGTGGCGGCGGAATGCCCGATATCGGCGGAGGCGGACGACGATGACGGACAGCAGTAGCGGACTTCATGTGAGGCGCGACCGGGTGGGCAGGATTCTCCTGCTCAAGTGCGCCCTGTCGGGGATGAAGGGGGCGGTCGCCCTGGGTAGAATCCCATGCGAACTTCCCTGGCACATCGCCATCAGGACCGACAACTTCCAGCATCCGGGCTGCATCGACTTCAAGTTGTCGGGGGGCAGGACCTTCGAGCGCGGCAACGCCGACCCGGAGAAGTACAGCGCCACCTACACGGTCAGCAGGGGCGCCGGGACGTTCCACGCCTACCTGCGCTGGCAGTCGGGGCATTCGCCGTATCCCGAAATCCGCTCCATGGAGGTCTGGTGCTACGGCGTGTACCTCGGTGCGAGGGACTACCCCAAGGCAAACAACGACTACATCGACGTCGCGGAAATCACGGTGGACGATAACGGTTTCGTGACAGTGAACGGCGTGAAGGCAGGCAGGTGGAGCGACATGATTCTGGAGGGATAAGGCAATGCAGGAGACGATTTTCTATGTGGCGGCCGGCGAGACGGTCGGCACGGTCAGGGACTACGCCAACGCGAAGACGCTGGCCGCGCCCACGCTGGTGCGCGGGGTGGCGGCCTGTCTGCGCATGAGGCTCTTCGCCCGCAGGGACGGCCCCCAGCCGTACCCGATGGAGGCGCTTTCGGGCATCGTCAGCTGGCAGTGGGCGATGGACTCGGACTTCAGCGAGGCCACGAGCTACAAGCTGGAGGCCGACAATTCCAATATTTCCGTGGCGGAGGTCGAAGACGAAATCGACGGGGACGAAATCACCTGCACGGAAATCACCATCCCCATCCCGGAGATGAACACGGAGGAACTGGCCGAATGGCTCGGCACGGAGAAGAGCAAGAACGGACTCCACGGCGAACTGGTCGGCTTCGACGCGGACGGGGACAGCGTGTTCATCCTGCAGGTGGAGAACTTCACCGTCCGCAACCGAATCACCAGCCTCGGAGAACCCACTCCCGCGGATCCGGACTACCTGACGGCGGCCCAGGTCGCCGCGCTCGTCGCGGCGGGGCTGGAGTGCCAGTTCAGCGACGACGGCGAGGACTGGCGGACGGAGCAGCAGGAAGGCAACGGATGGATGCGCCTGCGCGTCAGGAATTCGGGCGGCGTCTGGAGCACACCAGTCCGCCTCCTGCCAGGTCCGCGGGGAGAGGCCGGGCACGGCACATACACATACGTTGCCTACGCATCGGATGCAAACGGCAGCGGATTTTCCGAAACGCCCTCGAATACGCTGAAATACCGCGCCGAAATCCAGTCCGAAGAAGAGCTGGACGAACTCTCCGCATCGGATTTCACGGGACGATGGGTGAAGTACATCGGCGACGACGGCACGGGAGTCGGCGACATGAAGGCCGAGACCTACGACGCCGACGGGGACGGCAAGGTGGACGAGGCGGCAAAGGCGGACGAGGCCGATTCGGTCGCATGGGGGAACGTGTCCGGCAGGCCGGAGGCGTTCGTTCCCGCCGCGCACACGCACGGAATGGCGGACATTTCCGACCCCGTGAGGCAGCGGACCGCCACCATGGCGAATCCGTCCGCGCTCTGCCTGGACAGGCCTGTGCTCGTCAACAGCGTGGCCGTCAGCTCGTCCACGCTGCCCATCGACTTCCCCTCGGTGAAGACCTCGCAGGACGGCGAAGCCTACACGGGAGTCTCCGGCGACATGCTCACATGGGAGTACCACGTGAAGGCGACCCACGATATCACATCCGTGGCGGTCGGAAGCCTGAACAGCTCCATGACGCCAATCTCCATCCCAGCGACGCTTCCGCTCATCGGCGGAAACACGACCTGGCATGTGTTCTCCATACGGGGAATATACAGGTCCGGCGCCGTGAACAACCTCAACCTGCAGGTCAACTACTGCTACAGCTACGAGGCATAGCCTATGATTATTCCCTATCCATACAACCGCACCGGCGCGCACGCGGACATCCCCGGCGGCGCCGTCCGCGGCGAGCGGGGCGTCTTCACCTGGCTTCGCAACGGCAGCCTGCACCAGATGGCCATGGCCATTGACGACGCCTTCCTCAATTCCGCGAAGGTGCGCTCCATGGCGGTCCTCCGGGACGGCACGGCGAACCGCACCACCGTCAATTCGGGAGGTTCGCAGGCCGTCTCCGCGGGAGGGCTGGCGGACGGCCTCACGGTCAACTCCGGCGGGCGCGTGTCCGTCTGTTCCGGCGGAACCGCGGCGGAAGTCACCGTGAACTTCTACGGCTCTGTCTACGTTTCGTCAGGCGGCACGGTGTCGGGCGGCACGGTCCATTCCAGCGGCTTCATCTATCTCGCCGACAGCGCGTCGGCGGCGGGCATGAGGGTTTCCGGCTACGGGACGCTGAGCGCGGGAAACGGAAACGCCTTCACGGACATCGCCGTGGAATCCAGCGGGAGGTTCTACGCGGGGAACAGCGCATCGGTCTCGAATCTCACCGTCTGCTCCGGGGCGAACTTCTCCTGCCAGACGGGCGCGGAGGCCTCGCGCGTCTCCGTCCTCTCCGGCGGAATCCTCTACGCCAATTCGGGCGCGAAATGCCTGGACGTCCGGCTGGAAAGCGGAGGCCGCATCCAGCCGTATGTGCTGGGGCGCGACGAGGACACCGTCCTCACGGGAAGCGGGCCGCACGGCAGTTTCTCCGTCTCGAACGGAACGGCGCGGGGATTCACGATGGAGGCCGCCACCCTCCCGCTCTACTACTACGCCAGCGCCGTCAGCACCACGCTGTCCTCGGGCGGCTCCCTCTTCGTGAGCTACGGGGCGGTCGCGGAGCACAACACGGTCGGCTCCTACGGACGAGTGCTCGTCTATTCGGGCGGCACGGCGGCGGACATCACGGTCGGTTCAGGCGGCTCCGCCTGGGCGGACTTCCACGGCACGTGCCTGGACGTCAGCGTGGAATCGGGCGGCATCGTCTACGCCAGCAACTGGGGCGAATGCTCCCGCGTCAGCGTCGCATCCGGGGGATACGCCTACGGCTACTCCGGCGGGCGGTTCGTGTCGGCCATGGTGGACGGGAGCATGGTCCTCTACTCCGCCGCGTCGGCGGGGGCGCTGACGGTCGGAACCGGCGGCTTCTGCTCCGCGTCTCGCGGATGCGGCGTGACTTCCGCCGAGGTGCAGTCCGGCGGAAGATTCTGGCTCAACGACTGCGGCTCCGCAGCCGGAATCCGCGTGGAATCGGGCGGAAGCGCCTGGTTCCTCAACACGGGCAAGGTCTGCGGCCTGGAACTCTCGGCGGGTGCTTATGCATCGGCGTCCGCCTACGTCACGCTGACGGACGTCTCCGTCGGCGAAGGCGCGGCCCTGTACCTCTCCCAGTACACCACCGCCACCGGCGTCAGCGTCGCGTCGGGAGGCACGGCATACATCGGCAGCAGAGCCGCCGCCCTGGAGGTGGTAAGCGCAGAGGGCGCGGTCATCAGCGTGAATGGAGGATATGTGGAATATGTCACAGGAAACTAAAGACGAAAAACAGAACGGCAGAATCAGACCATGCTTCGTCCCGCCGCCGGAGATTCCGACGCAGGAGGCGGTCGGCGGCATACGCTTCGACTTCAACTGCGGAGCCGGGAAGCACGGTGGTGAGCGTGAAGCGGTACTTCGTCAACTTCGGCATCGAACTGTACCGAAGAGACGACCTCGACCATCCCGTATTCACGCATGAACTCGACCTGGAGGAAAGGGACGTTCTCGTGCAGATTCCGCAGGGGGCGCTGGGCGACGCCATTGCCTGGTTCTCCTATGCGGAGCGGTTCGCCATAATCCGCAAGTGCCGCCTCCATGTGGCGATGGCGGATGAAATCGCGGACATCTTCCGCGAAGAGTATCCGGGAATCGACTTCGTGACTTTTGGCGAGGCGGCGGAGCTGAAGCCGTACGCCACATACAATCTCGGCCTGTTCTTCGGGGGCGACACCGACAGCCAGCCCTTCGACTTCCGGCAGGCGGGGCTTCACCGCACGGCGGGGCACATCCTGGGGCTGAACAACCTCCACGACCAGCCGCCGAGGGTGAACACGAGGCGCGAAAGGCTGATAAAAGAACCCTACGCGGTCATCGCCACGCAGGCGTCCAGCCAGTGCAAGTACTGGAACAACC
>JAGVVD010000058.1 GCA_019135865.1 Elusimicrobiota bacterium | reverse complement strand
CTCCTCAACGGTCTTGGCGTACCTCGTTTTTGTCGGCCTATCCGGTGATGGCCTGTCAGACCTCTGTAACAGTGAGTATAATAAAACCTGGTTATACAAGCTTTTTCCCCGAGCTGAGCGAGGGCACCGGCACTGCCGGACGGGCATGAATGTCTGAGGCTCGAGGCGCTATGCGCCCGGGCCGAGTTCGTGCCCGGCCGAACGAAGCGAAGGTGTGTCCCGGAAAAAGCGGACCGTGACGAGCTCAATACCGTCCGGGGAGCCGGAAATCCTTAAAATGAAGATAGGCGCGGCGCTGGAATTCAACCTTATCGACTATCCCGGCAGGATAGCCGCCGTCGCCTTCACCCCCGGCTGCAACTACCGCTGCCCCCACTGCCACGCCAAACCGCTGGTGGACGGCGGGACCCCGCCGGTGAACGAGAAGGATTTCTTCGACTATCTCGGCACCGTCAAGGACTGGGTCAACGGCGTCACCATCTGCGGCGGCGAGCCCACCCTTCAGCCCGACCTGGTCCCGTTCATAGAGGGTATAAGAGCCAGGGAACTGGGCGTAAAGCTGGATACCAACGGCAGTTCGCCGGATGTGCTGTCGCGCCTGCTGGCGGACAAACTGGTGGACTATGTCGCGATGGACGTCAAAGGCCCCGAGCGGCTCTGGACGGCCACGGCCGGGGTGCCGGGTTACGCGGAACGGATAAAGGAGAGCATGAAACTCGTGCCCTCTTTCCCCGAATACGAGTTCCGCACCACGGTCTCGCCGGTCATCCGGGGGGAGGAGATCTCCTTCCTGACCGTCCCGGAGATGAAAGAGGCGGCGGAACTCATAGCGGAGAACACCGGCTCGAAGTATCACCGCTATTTCGTCCAGAAGTTCGTCCCGCGCAAGGACGGCCTGCTCGACCCCCGGCTGGAAGCCTTCCCGGAGACTTCTCCGCAGCTGCTGCAGGACATACACGCCGAAGTGGTCAAAATACTGCCCAAGACCGAAGTGAGAGGATGAAATGAACAAGCTCGAAGTTACTATACAAAAGCTCTCCCCCGAGGCCAGGATCCCGGCCTACGCCCATGACGGCGACGCAGGCGTGGACCTCTACTCCGCGGTGGACAAGGTCCTGCACCCCGGCGAGCGGGCGCTTATCCCCACCGGTCTCAAGCTGGCCATACCGCACGGCTACGAGGGACAGGTGCGGCCCAAGTCCGGCCTGGCGCTCAAGCACGGCCTCACCGTGCTCAATACCCCCGGCACCGTGGACGCGCCCTACCGCGGCGAGGTCGGCGTGATACTCATAAACCTGGACCCTAAGACCCCCTATGAGGTCAAGAAAGGCGAGAAGGTGGCCCAGATGGTCTTCAATAAAGTGGAATACGCTTATTTCACCGAGGCGAAGGAACTGGCGGAGACCACCCGCGGCGCCGGCGGTTTCGGCAGCACCGGCAAGCACTAGGCGGCCGGGCGGGATACCCGTTATGAAGAACGATCCCTCGGACATGAAAGAACTCAACCTGTTCTCCGGCTTCTCGGAGTGCGGCCTGAGGGAATTTCACAAGACCTTCCAGAGCGTCTCCTTCAACGCGGGCGATGTGATCTTCCGCGAAGGGGCCGAGGGATCCACTTTCTTCGTGATAGTCTCCGGCGAAGTGGCCATCGAGAAGAAACTGGACAAGGCGGGCAAGCGCTACAAGAGGCTCGCCTCCATGAACAGGGGCGATTTTTTCGGCGAGATGGCCGTCCTCGAGGACAGGCCCCGCTACGCGCAGGCCCGCGCCGTCACCGACGCCGAGCTTTTCGAACTCGAGCGCTCGAGCCTGCTGGAATTCATAAAGAAATGCCCGGAAGAGGGTTCCGGCATGCTGATAGAGATCATATTCGTCATTCTCAAACGCCTGCGCCACACCTCGGACGAGCTCATGGCCGCCCACGGCTTCATGGAAGTCCTGGCCAAATACAAACGGAAGTAGCCGCGGCCGCCCGGCCGATAAAAAACCCCGGGCCTCCCCGGGGTTCTTTATTTTGCCGCGCCCTCTCTCAGAGGTCGGTCATGTAGGCTATCTCGTCGTAAGGCGTGCGGTACATCGGCTGCTTCAGGCGCTTCTGGTCGAAGATATGCCCGAAGATGCCTATGCTGCGCGCCACCACGAACAGGGCGTTGAGGCAGCCCATCTTCACGATGTCGTCGGTCTCCTGCGCGGTGAACTTGCCGGTGCTCGACAGCATGTCCACGAAGGAGATGCCGATGCAGCCGTCCACGTTGAGGATGAGGTTGCCCTTCTTGGCGGTGGTCAGACGCTCCACCTCCAGCGCGTAGTCCAGCAGCGGCGTGGCTTTGAAGTTCTTCCTGCAGAAGGCCTTCATCTGGGTCACGCGCATGTCCGGGTTGGTCACGCTCTTGACCCTGTGGCCGATGCCGGGGATCGGCGTGCCCTTCTTCTTCATGTCCTTTATGAACTGCTCGGGGGTCAGCCCGGCGTCGAAGGCGCGCTTGAACTCCTGCGCCGCGCCGTCTATGGCGCCGCCGAACCGGGGGCCGATGGTCAGCAGGCCGGAGACCAGCGAGGAGATGATGTCCTTGCCGGCGCGGGCGGTGACTATCGCGTTATGCGCGCCGCTCACCGCCGGGCCGTGGTCCGCGGTCAGTATCAGCGCGGTCTCGAGGAACTTCCTGCCGTAGTCGGGCAGTTCGCGCTTGAACCAGAGCAGGCCGATGACGCCGCCTATGCCCAGCTCGCTCGAGAGCACCTTCGATATCGGGATATTAAGATACTCCAGCTCTTCCTTCTTCTCGTTGGAGATGGTGTTGATGAAGGTGGTGGCCTTGCGTATCTTTCCCTCTTTCATCGCCTGGGCGAAGTCCAGCGGAAGCGCCGGGGCCGCGATATCCTCCGCCGGCTTGATGACGCCTTTCTTCACCAGTTTCTGGTAGGTCTCGTTGACCTTCACGCCGTAGTCGTCGAAGGAATCCGGCACTATGGCGCCGGCGGCTTTCAGCGCCGCGTTCTTGGCGTCGGCGGTTTCCAGGTCCGAGCCGGCCTTGGCGCCCGCGTGGCCGAACTGCACGCCGGCGGGGAACATCTTGGAGCAGGTGCCGGTCACCCAGATGACCAGCGGCTTGGCTATCTTCTTCGCCTTGAGCGCCTCGACTATGCGCAGCTCCTCGGTGCCGCCTATCTCGCCCAGCGCGACGATCATCTTCACGGCCGGTATGGCCTCGTAGCGCAGTATATGGTCGAGCAGGGTGGAGCCGGGGTAGGAGTCGCCGCCTATCGCGATGCCCTCGTAGAGGCCGTCGGTATTGCGGGCGATGATGTTATAGCACTCGTTGGACAGGCCGCCCGACTTGGAGACGAAGCCGACCGAGCCGGGCCGGTGGAGTTTGGATTCCACGATATTGTCGTAGGTGCCGGCGGTATTGGCTATCTTGAAGCAGCCGGCCTTGATGCCGCCTACGGTGGCGGGGCCGATGACCATTTTGTCCAGCTTCTTCGCCGTCGCGGCCAACTGGCGCGCTCGCCGCTCGGGCACGCCCTCGGCTATCACGCAGACGGTGCGGATGTTCGGATGGTTGAGGGCCTCCATCGAGCTCTCGAAGGCGGAGCGGAACGAGGCGAAGTTGACCACGACGTCGGCCTTGGGATGCTTCGCCGCCGCGGCGGCGAAGTTCCCGTACATCGGCAGCAGCACCTCGCCCTTGCCGAAGAAGACCTTGTGCACGCCGTCGGCGCCGGGGTTCACTATCGCGGCGACCGACGGGGACTTGCGGCCGCAGGCGTAGTCGAAGTCCAGCATGCGCTGTATGGCGTTGACATGGTAGCCGTAGACTATCGAGGTGGTGTCCTTGGTGAAAAGTTCGGGTTTCATTATTTCCTACCTCCGGTGACGGCGGCTTTTTTAGCGGGCGCCGGCTTGAGCGCCATGGAGACCACGGCGGTCATGTGGGTCTCGGGACCGTACACCTCTATCGGCACGCCCAGCGTGTCGCCCAGCCGGCGCATATTGGCCAGGCCTTCCTTGTAGTTGGGGCCGCCGCGGCGCACGAAGATCTTCACTTTGCCCTCGATGAGCTTCTTCTGGTACTCCTTGAGCGCGCGTATGATGCCCTTGAACGTCTTGGCCACGTCGGTGAAGTTGGCGATGCCGCCGCCTATTATGAGCACCTTGCCCCGGGGGTCCTTCTTGCGGGTCATGAGGTCCAGGACCGTTTTGGCGTACTGGTAGGTGTCCTCTTCGGACGGGTCGCCGGAATATTCGCCGTAATTGGCCAGTTCCTTCGAGAAGCCCAGGTCGCAGACCGTGTCGGCGTAGATGACCGAGGCGCCGCCGCCGGCCACCATGTTCCAGACGCGGCCGTCGGGGTTGAGCATGGTGAGCTTGAGGCTGGCGCCGGTCTTCTCGTCCACCGAGCGGATGAACTGCTCTTCCTTGGTGAGCTTCTGGCCGAAGGAGGAGGGGAACTCCAGGTCGCCCCAGACCTTGACGCATTCGAAGGCGGCGGTGTCGTCCACCCGGGCCACCAGGTCCAGCGGCACTATCTCGTCGCCGTGGAACGTGAACGGGTTGATCTCCAGGTAGGTGAAATGCCCCTCGGCGTAGACCTTGTAGAGCGCGCGGACGAATTCCTCGACCTGCTCCTTGCGTTTACCGAAATCAGGCATGTTCAGCTTGACCTCGTCCACCGAGGAGAGTATCGGGACGGCGGTCTCTTTGACCTTCTCCCAGTTCTCCTCGACATAGATTCCGCCCTTGTTGGACAGGTATATGGTGTCGTTGTCGCGAGTGGCTTTTATCGCGACGTAGAACTCCTCGGAGTCCTCGTGATGCGGCGTGAAGGGCTCGATGAGGAAGGTGTTGAGCTCGCCGGTGGTCTTGCCGACCGTGACCGTCTTGTTCATCCGCTCGGCTATCCAGGCCCAGGTCTCCTTCCAGTCCTTGTTGAGCGAGAGGAGGCCGTGCTTGCCGCGCTTGCCGAAGAGCTGGTCGGGCTTGGCTACCAGCTTCTCTTTTAGCAGCCAGGGGTGGTCCTTGACCAGCCGCTTGGGGTCGGTGTCCGGGCGCACCAGCGCCAGTTTGGCCGACCGGCCTTTGAAAGACGGGATGTGTTTGGTCAGCCCGTCGAAGAGTATCCGTTTTCCGTCGTATTCCCTTATGCCTTTTTGAGCCATGATGTCTCCCTTATTTCCCGGTAGTCTGGTTGAGGAGCCCGCCGGCCGTCAGTATGGCCTTCTGCCGCTCCGAGAGGGCGCAGACGCACTCGATCGAGGCGCCGCTGCGCTCGTTCTTGAGTACGACCGGCCGCCCTTCCTCGAAGGCCGCGCGCCAGTCGCCGCAGGTCAGCCGGTCGCCGGCCTTTATCTGGTCATAGTCCGCCTGGTTCTTGAAAGTCAGCGGGGCTATGCCGAAGTTTATCAGGTTGGCCGCGTGTATGCGCTCGAAAGACTTGGCCACCACCGCCTTGACGCCCAGGTACATCGGGCACATGGCGGCGTGCTCGCGGCTGGAGCCCTGGCCGTAGGACTCGCCTGCCACGATGACGTTATGGTTGCCGGCGGCCTTGCTCTCCTGGCAGCGCTTGTGGAATTCCGGGTCGAGGTTCTCGAACACGTACTTGGCGTAAGCCGGGACATTGGAGCGGTACTTGAGCCGCGCGCCGGCCGGCATGATGTGGTCGGTGGTTATCTTGTCGCCGACATGTATCATCACCGCGCCGTTGAGCTTCTCGGGCATCCTGTCGTTCTTGGGCGGTTCGCCGATGTTCGGGCCGCGGAAGACCTCGGTCTTCTTCAGCTCCTCGGACGGCTTGATGAACATCGAATCGTCCACCAGGAAAGAGGCGGGCTCCTTGACGGCCGGGTACTCTATGCCGGCCTTGGCCGGATCGGTGAACTTGCCGGTGACGGCGGCCACCGCGGCGACTTCCGGGCTGACCAGGTAGACCTGCGCGTCCTTGGTGCCGCTGCGGCCCTCGAAGTTGCGGTTGGAGGTGCGCAGGCTTACGCCGCCGCTCTTGGGGGAGAAATGATTGCCGATGCAGAAACCGCAGGCGCTCTCCAGTACGCGCGCGCCGGAATCGAGAAGGTCGGCCAGCGCGCCCTTGCGGGCCATCATCTGAAGGACCTGCCGCGAGCCGGGCGCTATGCCCAGGCTCACCGTCGGGGCGACCTTGCGGCCCTTGAGTATGGCCGCCACGGTCAGCATGTCGCGCAGCGAGGAATTGGTGCAGGAGCCGATGCAGACCTGGTCCACGGCGCCGCCTTCCAGCTCGGAGATCTTCTTTATGTTGCCCGGGCTGTGCGGCGCGGCCGCCAGCGGCTCTATCGTCGAGAGGTCTATGTCGATGATCCGGTCATATTTCGCGCCGCGGTCGGCTTTCAGCTCGGTCCAGTCGGCTTCGCGGCCCTGCGCCTTCATGAACTTCTTCGTGACATTATCGGAGGGGAAGACGGAGCAGGTGACGCCCATCTCGGCGCCCATGTTCGCGATGGTCGCGCGCTGGGGGACGGAGAGCGATCTTACGCCCTTGCCGCCGTATTCCAGCATCACGCCCACGTTGCCCTTCACGGTGAGGAGTTCCAGCATCTTCAGCACCACGTCCTTGGCCGAGGCCCAGGGCTTGAGCTCGCCGCTCAGGCGCACCAGGTAGACCTTGGGACAGGTGGTGTAGAAATTGCCGCCGCCCATCGCCACGGCCACGTCGAGGCCGCCGGCGCCTATGGCCACCTGGCCGATGCCGCCGCCGGTGGGGGTGTGGGAGTCGGAGCCGAGCAGCGTGGTGCCGGGCTTGCCGAAGCGCTCCAGGTGCACCTGGTGGCAGATGCCGTTGCCCGGGCGGGAGTAGACCACGCCGTAGCGGGCGGCGACGGTCTGCAGGTACTTGTGGTCGTCGGAATTCTCGAAGCCGACCTGTACGGTATTGTGGTCGACATAGGAAACTGAAAGATCGGTCTTTATCTCCTTGAGGCCCATCGCCTCGAACTGCAGATACGCCATGGTCCCCGTCGCGTCCTGCGTCAGGGTCTGGTCTATGCGTATGCCTATCTCTTTGCCTTTTACGAATTCGCCTTCTTTGAGGTGGGTGGTGAGGATCTTTTCAACGATGTTCTGGGGCATGGTCACGCTCCTCCGGTGTATTTGTGGGAACCGCTGCTATATTCTCTCAAAAAAACGGGCTGTTACCGTATTGACAATAGTCATGGGCGGCAAATAAAAAGGCCCGGGGTATCCCCCCGGGCCTTCGCCGCGGCGCGCGTCTTAAAAAAGGACGCCGCCGCCCGAGCCATCCGGGTCGGAACCTCCGCCCGAGCCTCCGCCGCCGCAGCCGCCGCCGTCATCGGTGTCGTCGGGGCCGCCGCCGGACCCGCCCGAGCCTCCGCCGTCCGGGTCCGAGTCGCCGCTGTCGGGCATGGTGTCGCCGGCATAGGCGCTCGTCGGGAGTATCGCGCTGATGGTCATGGCGCCGAAAGCCGCCGCCAGGAGCAGGAACATGATGGAAACGAGTACTTTATTCATTCGACCTCCAAAAAACTTTACGGTACTATGATACCAAACGGGGGGGAGCGGGAATAAGGTTCCACGGACCTATTGACCCCGGGGTCCCCGGACACTTGCCTGGTCAATACTTGCCGGGTCCCGGCCGGGAGATCGCCGGCTTCTTTTGTCGGCGCGGCAGGACGAAGGCCCGCAGGGCCGCGAAGGCGCCTTTGAGCAGGTAGAGGAGCTCGCCCGGTCGGCGCAGCCCGGCCAGCCGGCGCAGGATGAAGGCGGGGCTGAAATAGTAGCGGCGCGAAATGGACTTGCGCAGGGCGGTCAGTTCCGGGCCCGTGAAATGGCGGGTGCGCCAGGCCGGGCTTTCCGGGAAGAAACTATAGTCGCGCCAGGGAACGTCCGGCAGCCAGCCTTCCCGCTTGAAAATTTCGTGGTACCTGGTCCCGGGCAGCGGCGAAGCCAGCGACAGGAAAAGCAGGTCCGGTTTCAGCTCATGGATCAGCGTCTCGGTGGCGGCTATATCCTCCGGGGTCTCCTCCGGGTGGCCCACCATGAAGAAGGCCTGCGCCGGCAGCCCGGCCTCGCGGGCGAGGCGGAAGCACTCGCGGGCCTGGGCTACGGTGATCTTCTTGCCGATGGCGTCCAGCACCCGCTGGGAGCCGCTCTCCACGCCGAAAGCTATCTTTATGCAGCCCGCGTCCCGCATGGCTTCCGTCAGTTCGCGGTCCATGGCGTCGGCCCGGGAAGTGCAGTTCCAGGTCAGGCCGCGGCGCGCCTTCATCCCCGCGCAGAAGGCCAGCACCCGGCGCCGGTCCAGGGTCAGAGTGTCGTCGTCCACGGTGATGTGGGTGAAACCGAGGCCGGCCAGGTAGTCCACCTCTTCCAGCACTTTCGGGATTGAGCGCAGGCGCACCCTGCCGCCGCCGACCACGCGCGAGGCGCAATAGGCGCAGGCGAAAGGGCAGCCGCGCGCCGTGAACAGCATGGCCCCGCCGGAAGGGACTCCGGGGGTGGTATGCCCGCGGTAGAGCTCCAGCCGCAGCAGCGAGCGGTCCGGTACGGGCAGGGAATCCAGGTCCAGCGGCCCGGGACGCGGGTTCACCACGGGCGCGCCGTCCCGCGTGAAAGCGAGACCTGCGATATTTTCGAACGGGGAGGAGGCGGCGAGCGCGGCCGCCAGCTCCAGCAGCGGGCGTTCGCCTTCCCCGGTTATCACGAAATCCGCGCCGGTGTCGCGCAGCGTTTCCGCGGGCAGCGCCGTGGCGTGGGCGCCGCCCACCACGGTGCGGGCGCCGGCGGCTTTGAGCAGGGAGCAGACCTCGGCCGCGAGGCCAATGCCGGTGGTCATGGCCGTCACGCCGCCCAGCAGCGGGGGGGTCTCCGCCAGGCGGCGGCGCAGGCCTTCGAGCGGTTCCACTTCCAGGTCGTAAACGGAAGCCTTGACGCCGTTGGCGTTGAGATAAGTGGCCAGGTAGAGCAGGTTGAGCGGGTGCTGCGAGGCCCCGATCCCCCGGAAATCTCTCATGGCCGGGTTGGCGGTGCGTATCAGCAGCACTTCCCTGTTCGCCGGCGCGGACATGCCCATATTAAATCATTTTGGGCGGCGCCCGGCGGTTTTGTTTGTAGAATTACGGGGGTGGCGCCGTTCCGCCGCCCACGCCGCGGATCTGCGCGGGAGCCATTATGAAGAAAGAGGAGAAAGTCCCGGAAGTGTACGAGGCGTACCTGCGCCTTTGCCGGGATATAAAGTACGCGGACGCGGCGGGCGACGCCGTATCCGCGGCCGGCCTTTTTGACGGGCTCAGGTCGGCCGACCCTTCGGAAAGGAGCCGTGCCTGGGATTCGCTGTGCGGCGCCTGGAACCGGCGCCGCCATGATTTCTCCGCGCTCCTGGCGCGGGCCAGCGCGGAAAAGAACTCCGACGTGCAGGAGCGCTTCGGGGTGGACCCCGCCCCCCTGCTGGCGGCGGTCGGGGACACGAGGGAACTGCTGCTCCGCGCGCTCGAACGCAAAGCGGAGCGCATAGGGGCCGGGAAATTCCGTTTCTGCGATATCTGGGCCAGGGTCCGGAACGCGGGCGCTTCCGGCGCGGTGCCGCTTCCCGCCGCGCTGGCCAGGCTGGGCGACATCCTGGAGAGACACCTGGAGGGCGGCAAGGCTTTCGTGGAGGAAGTTTCCGCCGGCCGGCTGCACCTGGAAGAGCAGGCCGTCGACTGCCCGCATTGCGGCACGCCCGTGCCCGGCGGGCCGGTGCACGCATATATGCCGCTGAGGTTCGGGGAGGTCAGACCCTGCGATCTGCCTTCCCTGGCGCATGAGCTGGGCCATGTCATGCATTGCGACCTGCTCGACGAGCTGGCCCCGGGGGAACCTGTCGGCGCGGTGTTCCTGGAGACGTTCAGCCAGTTCCTGGAGGGCATAGTCTGGCTCGAACTTTTCGGCGGCGCGGAATTCCGGGCGCTGCGCGGGGACCTGCTCCTGGACAAGCTCACCGAGGAAACGCTCGACCTGCTGCTGTTCCCGGCGATGCTGGAGTTCGAGGGCCGCATGGTCGCTTCCGCCGGGAAAGGCCCCCTGCCGCTGGAGGCCGTGGAAGGGGCTTACCGGGAAATACTGGGCAAGTGGTTCGGGGTTTCCCCGGAGGGGACCTGGTTCTGGATGCGCAGCAAAACCCTCTACGACCCCAGGTGGCCTTTTCGCGATCTCACCTATCTCCTGGGGCGTATGGTCTCGATGGAACTGGTCCAGCGGGTCCGGACAGGGGGGAAAATGAGCCGGGAGGAATACCGGCAGGCCGTCGCGGACACCATTTCCACGGATTTTTCCGGTTACAGGCGCAGACAGGGGCGAGCCTCCCCGATGGCGACCGCCGACTGGGCGGAAATGCTCGCGCCCGTGCGCGACATGTTCAAGTGATCTTTTCAAACGCCTTCAACGCGGAACCGCCGGGGGAACCCGGCGGGTATTTTTTTACCGCCAAAACTGCTAAATTTCAGGTATGACCTTTACCGGAGACGGCGGCGGGGACGCGGACCGCGTCGAAGCCCTGATGCGCGCCGGCGATTTTCCCGGCGCGGCCGCCCTCGCCCGGGACCTGCTGGCGGCCGGCGTCCGGTCCTCGCCCCTCCTGCGGGCTTACGCCGAGGCGCTCTGGGGCTGCGGCCGTTTTGACGAAGCGCTGCGTACGGCCGGCCTGGCCGCGGGGCTGCGGCCGGCGGACCCGTCCGCGGAACTGGTAAGGGCCCAACTGCTGCTGGCGTCCGGCCGACCGGCCGCGGCCCGGGCCGCGGCCCGTAACTTGCGCCGGCAATGGCCGTCCAATTCCGCCGCCATCCTGGCCGGCGACCTGAAGCGCTACCGCCTGTCGGCGGACATTCCCGGGCTCCTGGAACTTTTCAGGGCCAGGTTCGCCGCCCGGGATTACCCGGGCGCTTTCCGCCTGGCGGAGCACCTGCTCGATCTGCGCGCGCCCTGCGGCAACGAGGTGGTCTCGGTCCTGGCGGCCCCGGTGACCGCCCCCGGCGTGCTATGCCCCGCGCGGGAATCCGCGGCGCGCCTGCGGGCCCTTTTCCGGGCGGACATCCCGCCGGAGCTGGAGATCTGGCGTTCCTATTACCTGACCTACCTGGCCAGCGCCCCGGTGCTGAAGCCCTGCGGCGCCTGGAAAGGACTTTACGAGCGGGCGGTGGGGAGCTGGCGCGCCCTGCGGCCGCGCGACCTGCGCCGCTACGGCTGGATGCTGAAGGAGGCCGGGCGCAAGCGCCTGTTCTCTCAGCCTCCCGACTACCGCGGGGCGCGCGGGGCGCTGCTCCGCGCGCTGGCTTCTCCTCCGCCGGAGGCCGACGCCTTCGGCAGGCTGGCCGAGGCCGAGCTTTGCCTGGGCAGGTCCGGGGAGGCACTCGGCTGGCTGAGGAAGGGCCTCGCGGCCTGCCCCGGCCAGGAAGGGGAATTGCTGGCCTGGCGCGGGGAACTGCGGCTTTTTCTCGGCGACTACGGCGGCGCCCTGGCCGACCTGCGGGCGGCCGCGCGCAAAAAGGCTTTTTACGCCCATACCTGGCTGGCGATCGCCCTCATGAAGACGGGGCGGCTGGACGCGGCCCTGGCCGCCGCCGGGCGCGCGATGCGCGCCAATCCCACCGACGGCGAGGCCCTGCTCGTCAGGGGGGAGGTCCGGCGTCTGAAAAAGGACCGCGCCGGCGCCAGGGCGGACCTGCTGAAGGCGCTGGGCTGGTGCGCGCCTTACCGGCACGCCCTCTGGGCCGGGCTCAACCTGGCGCTGCTGGAACTGGAAGCCGGCGACGCCCGGGCGGCCGCCCGGGCGCTGGCCCTGGCGGCGCGGGAAGTCCGAGATAACGGCCCGGCCGCCGCCCTGTGCCGGGAACTGCTCGCGCTCTCCCGTGAGCCGGCGGCGCTGCGCGCGAGGGTGGAAGAGCTGTTCACCTCCGCGCGCGGCCTGCGGCGCGACGAGGCCTACCTTTTCCCCGTATGGCGCCGCCGCCGGGGCTGAACGGGTACGGAACGTACCATAGCGGAGTCGAAATGAACATGAGATCGATCGTGATAACGCCCTCGAGACCGGGAAGCCTGCGTTATGAGGATATTCCAAGACCTTCGCCCGCGCCGGGAGAGGTCCTGGTAAAGATCGTGGAGGCCGGCGTCTGCAGAACGGACATCGAGATATACGAGGGACTTTACGGGGAAGCTCCCGCCGGCTCCGGCTTCCTGGTGATGGGGCACGAGGCGCTCGGACGGCTCGAGAACGGCGATCTCGTCGTCCCCATGGTCCGCCGTTCCTGCGGCGCCTGCGAGAGCTGTCTTTCCGGCGAGCCCGACATGTGCTTTACGGGGAATTTCGTCGAGAGAGGGATAAAAGGGCTTCACGGCATGTTCTGCGAATACATAGCCGAGTCCCCCCGCTACCTGGTCCCGTTGCCCGGGGACGCCAGGGCGTACGGAGTGCTCGCCGAGCCGATGAGCATAGTCGCCAAAGCGGTACGGCAGGCTGAAATGATGAGCAGGCGCGTTCCCCGGTCCCCTGAGAGGGCGCTGGTCCTGGGCGCCGGCCCCATAGGACTGCTGGCCACCATGGTCTTCCGGCTCCTGGGCCTGGAGACCGTCACCGTCGCCAGAAGGCCGGCCTCTTCAGCTAAAGCGAAGATCGTCGAAGCCTGCGGGGGCGGGTATGTCAGCACCGGTGAGGTCCCGGTCCCTTCATTGGCGGAGAAGGCCGGGCTTTTCGATCTTATTCTCGAGGCCACGGGCGATGCCGGGGCCGCCTTCGACTGCCTCACGGCTTCGGCCGTCAACGGCATCGTGTGTTTTACCAGCGTGACGGGGGGGAGCGGCCGGAGAACCATCGATCCGGACCGGGTGAACAGGGAGCTCGTGCTCGGGAACAGGACTATCTTCGGGACGGTCAACGCGAACAGGGGGGATTTCGAGACCGGGCTTTCCTATCTTAAGAGGATAGACCTGGCCTATCCTGGTCTGCTGCAGAAACTTTTTACTTCTCGCGTTCCTTTTGAGAAAGCCCTTTCCGTCTTCCCGGACCAGGCGGAAGAGATAAAAACGATAATAGAGCTGGCTTGAACGGCGCGCCCGCTTTTCCCCGCGCCGCCGGCGGGGAAACCCGTGTCCCGTCCTTCCTTATTATTCACCGAACGCGGCGCGTACAAGCCCGCCGAGGCGTTTGTCGAGGTCCGGATAACGCTTGCGCAATTTTTCGATGTAATCCAGGCCCAGGGACGTTAATGCCCAGGTCCGGGGGTCGTACAGCTGCTCTTTGGCGGCTTTCGGCGTGCGTATGGTCTCCAGCAGGGTGGAATATACCATGCGTTCTTCCAGTTCGGACGTCCTGGCCCCGCAGGACGGGGTCGAGCCGCAGTTGAGCTTCAGGAAATGCCCTTTGCCGTCTATGCGTCCCAGGGCGAAGGCCACGGTGCGCGGAAAAAAGCGGCCGGGTTCGGAGGCTTCTATCTCCCTGTTGCGGTCTTTGAACAGGATCATGAATCCGGAGGCGGCGAGGTCCCAGTTGAACGCGGGGATCTCCCTGTAATCGGAAGACTTGGCCGCGGGTCTCGTTTTTTTCGCGGCCTGGGCCGGGAGGGGCGCCGAGAGCAGGAGGAGGGGCAGCAGCAGGGACGGCAGGATATATGTTCGCATGCCGTTAGTCTAGGTTTTATTCCTTTTTCCGGTCAATGTCCGTAAAGCGGCGGAGCGGCCGCTCCGCCGCGTCCCCGGGGCGGACTTCCTTTATTGCGCGGCGGCCTTGCCGGTCTGCGGCCGGTCATGCTCAGGACCGCCCAGCAGGTAGGCGGGCCTGCCGTCCCGCATCTTGTGCCTGCAGTTGGGGAACACCTGGCCGTAATACCTGGAAAGCGGGGAAGAGAAATACAGCCAGCCGCCGTCGTCGGTGACGGCCTTGGCGGGTTTCTTGTCCGAGCCCCCGTAATTGACTACCTTGGCGCTGGCCTGGTGGTGTCGCGTGGCCCAGAGCGGGATCCGCTCGATGAACTCGGGGACCAGGGCTTCCAGCCGGGCGGGCGGCGCGCCGTTGCGCCGCCGGTATTCCCCCAGCGCCAGCATAAGTTCCGCCAGGGCCAGCGTGGAGTCGGTCTCCTGTATGTTCCCGGCGCTCTCCTCCAGGTCCCTGTCCATATCGGCTATGCGCTTGGCATAGAGTGAACCGGGATCCGCCACGGAGATGCGCAGTGCTTCCGAATTCAGCAGAGGCAGCAGGGCTCGCGCCGCGGCGCCGGCGCGCCCGAGGGCCTCCCCGGGCAGGGCGGGGCTGGCCGCGAGGAAGACCAGCAGGTTCTGCGAAGCGGCCAGCGTGGCGTCGCGGTAAGTGTAATGATCGAGCTTGGCGAATTCCGGCAGCGGCTTGAGGTGGGGTATTCTTTCCGACCTGACCGCCGCCAGTTCGGCGCGCGTCAGCCCGGCCAGGTCCAGCAGGCCGCGGGTGGCCGAGGAGGAAGAGGCCTGTTCGAAAGGCCAGGTCAGGTGGGCTATCTGCTCCGCCAGGCGGCTGGTCTCCGCGATGTCCCTGATATCGGCGCGGGCGCCCTCTCCGGCGGAGGCGGCCGGAGCGCACAACAGGGAGAGCAGCAGTGCAAGTGTACTCATATCACCTCTTTGAAAGACGGCAAGCAGGGACTACATGACCTTCCCGCCCGGTCCTATGATGACAAAAAAACGGGCCTTTTTCGGGTCCCGGCCTCTTGCCTGGCAGGCGCGCCTCGGCGTCACCGTCTCACGTCTAAAAGGCCGCTACGTCCCTGGCCGTGATCGGCGCCTCCGGAAGCGGGACCTGCCCGGATAACTCAAAGCGAGGACGGCCGCGCCAGGTACCTGGCGCTGAACTTCCACTGGCAAAGTTCCAGCAGGCGGCGCGCCGATTCCAGCGCCCCTTCGTATCCCGGTTCGAAGAGCAGCGAGGAGAAAGGGTTTCTGCCGGCGGCCAGGACCCGCGGGTCGCGGCGCAGGTCCGAATAGACCAGGTCCGGGCCTCCCCGGCGGGACAGCAGCCTTTGAAGTTCCGCGGGCGTGGAGAAGAACCTGGTCCGCAGGCCGCGGGTTTTCAGCGCCCTGCCCAGGCGTGCCGCGTCGCCGAGGGCGGCGGTCCGCCCGGCTCCGTCCTCCAGGTAGACCAGCAGTTCGAAACCGAACCCGGCTTCCGCCGCGATCCCCAGGCCCTCGGCCAGCCGGTCCCCGATTATGTTCCCTATTTCATCCGCGGGCGCCGATAGCCCTATGCGGTACTTCCGGGCCAGCGCACGCAGGGAGCGCAGCCTGGCGGCCTGTTCCCGGGAAGGAAGGGCCGCCGCCGGCAGCCTCCGTCCCAGCGCCTTCAGGATTGCCTTGAGCCAGGCTTTGCTGCCTTCGAAACCGTAAGGGGCCGGCGGGACGACCCACGGGATGCCTGCCCTGTCGAGTGCCGGGCAGAGGGCCTCGTCGCGGCGGCGCAGCACCTGCAGCCGCGCCTCCAGCAGCGGGCCGTAGAGTTCCTCCGTTACCGCCGCCGCGGAGGCCCCGGCCTTCGCCAGCAGCCCGCGCAGCGGCCCGGCCAGGCGTTCGTCGTAACCGTGCAGGGCGACGTCGAAGCGCGGCTGCGCGCCGGTTTTCCGGCCGCGCTTGAGCCCGCGCAGGATCAGCGCCGAGCGGGCGGCGGCCCGGGACTCCGAATATTCCTCGTAGCTGTTGTAATTCTGCCGGCTGATCGCGGCCCCGGTGCGGCCGGCCGCGGCCCTGACCGCCGGGTCCGTATCCCCGGCGAGCAGTAGAGGAGCGCAGGTGGAATAGAACTCCACCAGCCCGCCCGGTCCCGCCGACGCGGCGGCGGCCTCCAGCGCTTCCTTCACCAGGCCCTCGTCGCCGAGCAGGGCCTCGCGCCGGCCCAGGCCGGTGGAAAAAACATTTGGCCTGGCCTTGGGCAGGTCCGGCACGGAGCCGGGCCTGCCGCCGAACAGGCCCAGCGGCCCTCCGAAGGAGTCGCAGAAGCGGCATTCGGCGTCGCCGTGCTCCACCACCACCAGGTCCGGCGGCAGCGCCAGTTCCGCGGAACCGGAAGAGAACAGGAACCGGTACCAGTGGCCGGAGCCCAGGTGAGGGGTGCGCGGCTCCCCGCCGGCCCTGTCAGCGCGGTCGGAAAAGCCGGACGACGCGCCGAGGGCGCCGACGGCGCCGTGGAAAGCGCTCCCCAGGCCGAAATAACCCAGCAGCTGGTCGAAACGGAAACCGGTCAGCCCGCGGACGGCGTCCATGATGTCCACCTTGCGCGCAATACCGGGGTCCGAGGACGGGTGCAGGCAGGCGGCACAGTCGGAGAAAAGCAGCTGGCCGGCGGTCGCGGGTCCGGCCGCCGCCAGCACCACCTTCACCCTGCCGGCCGGAGAGTCCCAGTCGCAGACGATCTGTTCCCCTTCCATTCCCGAGGGGGTGAGGCCGGCCGCCTTGAACGCCTCCTCCACGCCGGCGGCGCCGGCGCGGACCTTTCCCGCCCCGGGGGCGGGCGCACGGGGGACGGCGCGTCCGGCCGCGAAAAGACCGAACCCGGCGTCGCTCAGCGGCCGCGGCGGCTTCGTTCGCGGGCCCGCCGCGGAGATGGCCCCGGCCAGGCGCGTCAGCGCCCCGGCGAAACCGCTGCCGGGGGCGTGCAGCACCGCCGGCACCCCCAGCCGTTCGGCGGCCTGCACGGCCGGGTCCCTCGGTATGATCCCGAGCACCCTGGTGTTCACCGCGGCGGCGAAAGCTTCCGCCGCGGCGGCTCCGGCCGGGTCCCTGAGGTTGACGGCCAGGCCGGCCAGGTAAACGCCGTTGCGGGAATAATTGCCGACCATGGCGATGAGACGGTTGGCGGAATAAAGGGAAAGGGGTTCCTCGGAGGTGACTATGACGACCTTGCGGGCGAAGCCCCGTCGCAGCGGGGCGGCGAAACCGCCGCAGACCACGTCGCCCAGCACGTCGAAGACGGCGGCGGTATAGCCGTCCTTCTCCAGTATGGCCGAGTCCTTGATGGCTTCCAGGAGAGCGCCTATGCCCGCCCCGGCGCAGCCCAGGCCGGCCTCCGGCCCGCCGGCCTCCACGCAGTGCACGCCCTCGACGGCGGCGGGCCTGATGAAGCCGCGCAGGCGTTCCCCGGCGTCCGGCCCGGGGGAGCCGTTGAAGGGCGGGACGCGGCCGCGGGCCAGGGCCAGCGTGGAATCCATCTTGGGGTCGCAGCCCACATGCAGCACCTTGCCGCCGCCGGCCGCCAGCAGCACGGAGAGGTTGGAGGCCAGCGTGCTCTTGCCTATGCCGCCCTTGCCGAAGAAGACCACGCTCTCCAGCGGTTTCACGCGCGTACCTCCGCCGATCCGTCCCCGTGCCGCAGAGCCGCGTTCAGCAGGCGGCCGCCGAAAGCCGCGGCCCCGGCGTAGCCCAGGAAAGGCTCGTCGTGCAGGCAATGCCTGGTGTAGGAGGGGAAGCCGAACTCGATCCGGGCCGCGCCGGCGGCGAAGCCTTCCTCCAGGGCGAGGGAATCGCAGACGGCGAGGGCCGGCCTGTCGTAGCCCTCCAGGGCCCGCGCGGCCGCCCGCGCGGCCTCGACGCCGGGCGAGAAAAGCGTTACCGGGGCCGCCGCGCCCGGGGACAACCGGCGGCTGCGGCAGTTCAGGAAGGCCGCCTGCACGCGCAGGCCCAGCTCGCGGGCGAAACCGCCGACGGCGCCCAGAAGGTGCGGGTCCCCGGCGTAGATCAGGCCGGAATGGGTCAGCATGTCCAGCGCGTTCGACAGGGCCAGCGCGGCCGCTTTTTCCGCCGCGTGGACCTCCGGGGGCGGGGCGCCCAGGCCGGCCGCGCGGCGGAGCGCCGCCAGCCAGGCGGTGGTGCCGGCGAGCCCGGCCGGCAGAGCGGTCTCCACCAGCCTGGCCCCGGTGCGGGCTGCCAGGCGGGCGGCGGCCCGCCTGCCGTAAGGGAGCGAGACCACGATCTCCGCCGACAGGGCCCGGTCCCAGTCCCTGAAAGTTCCGCCGTCGGGCAGCACGCAGGCCGGTTCCAGGCCGGCCAGCTTCAGGAGGCGGCGCAATTCGGCGAGGTTGGCCCTGTGATCGCCCTCGCCGCGATCGTGAAGGTAGCCGATCACGGCCGCGGAATTCTTTTTTCTGGCCGGCCGCCGCGCCGGCAGCGCGCCGACCAGGGCTTCCAGCGTCCTGTCGTAGCCGTCCAGCCAGTCGCCCTCCATGGAGAGGGCCGGCACGGCCGCCACCGGCGCCGGGCCCCCGATCCCGGCGGCTATGCCGTCGTAGTCCGCCCCGGCCAGGTCCATGAAAGGCAGGCCGGTCACCAGCACGACCCCGTACTCTTCCTCGCGGGCCGCGCTTTCCAGCAGGCGCGCGAGTTTCTTCTCCCGGCCGGACTGCTGCGGCAGGGGGCCGGTCATGGTGCAGACCACCCGGTGGCGCCCCAGCGGCGACAGCAGGGTGGAATTAAGGTCGTGGTTGCCGGCCAGCAGATCGGCCTTGGGCAGCACGCAGTTGGGCCCGTCCACCACCAGGCAGGCGTCGCTTACGGCGTTGACCGCCAGGTAGACGCCCAGTTGGTAAGGCAGGACATAGGTCTTGGGGAATTTCCGTTCCAGTTCTTTCATGCCTGGCCGCCCCCGCCGAATTCGCAGCAAAGGTCCTCCTCCGCGAAGGCGTTGAACCGCGCCCGGTAGCCGGGCTGCAGACGGCTCAGCGCCCGGCGCAGCGTCCGCCTGTCGGCGGGGCGGTGATAGGCCGCCAGCGAGAGCACCGGTTTCCACCGGTTTATCAGGCCCCCGGCCCCGGCCAGCGCCTTCGCCTCGTAGCCCTCCACGTCCATTTTCACGAAGTCCACCCTGCCTTTGACCAGCGAATCCAGCGGGGCCACGCGCACTTGCCGCCTGAAGGGGTAATAGACGCCGGCGTTCACGGTATCCTCCCCCGCTATCATCGCCGAACCCGCTCCGTCGATACCGTATTTTATCTCGGCCCTGCCCTCGGTCTCCCCCAGGGCCAGGTTGAACGCCCTTACCGCGGCCCCGGCCCGGCTCAGCGCCAGGTTGCGCCTGAGCATCTTTAAAGTTTCGGCCACCGGTTCGAAGGCGTAGACCCTTTTCGCCCCGAGGGCGGCGGCGTAAAGCGAGAATACGCCTATGTTGGCGCCGGCGTCTATCACCGTCATGCCGGCGGGCCTGCCGGCGATATCGTACTGGTCGCGCAGTATGATGCCGTCCAGGTCGCAGATAAAGGTGCCCATGTCCCGCGGGGCCCCCAGCATGAAAGCGGCCCCGTTCCAGAGGGTGATCCTGGCCCGGGTGGGCAGGAAACCGAACAATTTCCGTATTCCCGTCGAATACAGCCGCTGCTGGTGGAGCAGGCGGCGCCGGAGTTTCAGCGCGGCCTCGAGCCCCGCCGGCGTCAGTTCCAAAGCGCGGTCGCCGTCGCTCAGGGTCATTTCCACTGGATGCCCGTGCCTGTCCCGGATGGGTGTTGTGCTCATATTACGATGATGCGCTCCGTTCGCCCGCGCGCGGCGTCCCTTCCGGACGCTCGCCGGGCGCGCGTGGAGGAGGTCCGGCTATAATATCAAAAACCGGGCGTTCTTTCGTGAACGTCCGCGGTCCCGCTCCGCCCCGCCCGCGTCCGGGGGCTTCATTTTCCCGGCAGGCCCGTCCCGGACCAGGATTCGGCCGCCTTGAGAAGAACGGGGAGGACCCTCCGGAGCCCCGCCTGACCGCCGCCCCGGAGTTCCTCCCCGGTCCGCAGCACGAAGAGATCGCCGTGGCGGCGGCCGGCGGCCGGGCCGATGTGCACGTCCTCGCTGCGCGCCCGCAGCCCGCAGCGCAGGCGCGCGCCGCGCGAGACGAGCGTGAACGACAGTTCCTCCGGGCCGGGCCGGGAAAGTTCCAGCGCGGCGCCGGCGCCGCGCAGCGCGCGGGCTAGCGGGGAAGACGGGGTCCGGGCCTGTGCGGCCAGGGCCCGGTAAGCGGGGAGGATATGAGGGTTCACCGTGCAGGCGGACTCGTAGAGGCGCTCGATGAGCGCTTTCCTGCCGTGGCCGAGCGTGCGGTAGAGGTACATCAGCAGATGCGAGTCGTCCATCCGGGTGCCGGTGGGCTTGCGGCTTCGCTTGAGGTCGTCGATGAACTCCCTGACGCGGCGGTTGCTGCGCGCGTTCCGCTCCTCTTTCTCGCGCCAGTCCGGACCTCCTTTCTCGTCGAAGCCGGTCTGGCAGTAGAGCTTCAGGGCGTCCTTGATCCTGAAGCCGAACTTCGCCGGGTCCCGCTGGAAGGGGGAATTGTCGGCCATGTGGAAGGAGCCTACCGTGTAGGCGTTTATCAGGTCCTTCGTGTCGCGGAGCCAGCTTTCCAGCTGGCGGAGATCCTCGTCGTTCTCCGTAGGCATGCCGGTGATCAGCAGCACGTGGTTCCAGATGCCGGCCTTGTGCAGCAGTTCCAGGTTCCGGTTGATCCTGTCCACCGTGACGCCCTTGTTTATGTATTTCAGCATGCGCGGCGTGGGGTACTCGGCGCCCGCCACGACCTTGACCACTCCGGCCTCGCGCATCATCGCGACGAGCTCCTCGTCCATCACGCGGAGGTTGAAACAGTCCGCCCAGCGGATGTCGAGCCGGGCCTTGATGATCCTCGCGAGGAATTCCCGGGCGTACCGGCGGGAAGGGTTGAAGTTGGGGTCGTAGAAAAGGAAGTGACGGCAGCCGTACTCGTCGCGGAAAAGTTTCAGGATGCGTATCGACTCGTCGAGGCCGAGGCTGAACACGCCGGAGCCGGCATTGCTGCAGAAAAGGCAGCCGAAGTCGCAGCCCTCGCTGAAGCTGACCTGCAGCGTGAGGTAGTTGTCCGGCCCGAACTTCCTCTCGAGGGGGGCGAGCGAGGCCGGCAGATGGTAGAACTGCCGGATCCGCCGGCCGGTATAGGCGAAGGCCGCCGAGTTGGCCTTGTCATAGGCGGGAAAGCCGTAGGGCACGGAAGGGTCCGCGGGTCCGCCGGGCGGTTCCGGCACGAAATAGCGGGCCAGGTCCTTCCCCCGGGACGCCTCCAGCAGCAGGCCGGCGCCGACGCGCCGGGCTCTGATATGCCGGGGCGTCCTCAGCGGGCGCGCGTCGCGCACCGCGCGGCAGACGGCCAGCGCGGCCTCGTGGGCCTCGCCGCAGACGGCGTAGTCCAGCCAGGGGGTCCCGCGCAGCAGGGCCTCGTAGTCGCGGCGCTGGAAATCCGTCGACATGTTCTGCATGCCGCCCAGCATGACCGCGCAGCGCGGGTAGCGCTCCTTGAGCAGCTTCGCCAGGCACCGCGCCAGGCGCGCGCCCAGCGCTATCTCGCGGTCGTCGCCCAGGAAGTGCGCCAGGGAAAGGCCGAACAGGTCCTTCTCCTCCACGCCCAGCGCGTCGAGGAGGAAAGCCGTCTGAGCGCGGATGCGCCGGGCCCGCGGCGAGGTCCCGCCGCGCAGGAAATCCGCGACCGCCTCCGCGTCGGCGTAAAGCATCAGCCTGACCGAGCCGGGCGAGGCCGCGTAGGCGGCGCGCACCTGGTTGGTGAAGTCGTACTGGACTATGTCCGGGAAACCGGCCCGCTTCAGATAACCGGCGAGGTTCGGGACGCCCACCTTCTGCCAGAGCAGGTCCTTGTACCAGTCGTGTTTGAGCGTCGCCGGCGACGGCGTGATGAAGGCGATCCGCGGCGCGGGCTTCCTCTCTTTCACAGGTGAAATTCTGTCTTTTTCGCCGGTGACTGTCAAACCTCGCGTCCCGGCGGTCCCTGTCCCGTTCCCCCGGGACGGGACCGGAACGGATGTCAACTAAGTTATAATGGAGCGAGGCCCAATGGTACACCGCATAGCCGTCTCTCTGCTGCTCCTCTCCGCGCCGCCGGCGTATGCCGCCGGATATACGGACCAGCTCATAGTCAAGCTCCGCGCCCCGGGGCCCGGGGGAACTTCCGCCATGACCGCCGGCCGGCTGGCGGCGCTCAGCGCTTTCGCCGGCAAGGCGCTCTCCCATCGCCGTACGATGTCCGGCCGGGCCGAGGTGCTGCGCCTGCCCTCCAGGATGGAGCTCTCCGAAGCGGAGAAGCTGGCGGCGAAACTGCGCGCCGACCCGGGCGTGGAATACGCGGAAGCGGACGCCCTGATGCGCCATACGCTGCTGCCAAACGACGCGCAGGCCGGCGCGCAATGGCATTACGCCGGGCCGGCCCAGGGCGAGGCCGGCGGGGCCAACCTGCGCGACGCCTGGGACGTCGCCACCGGCGCGGCTTCCACGGTAGTCGCGGTGCTGGATACCGGCATCCTCTCCCACGAGGACCTGGACCCCGCCAGGATACTGCCGGGTTACGACATGATCTCCGAACCGCTGATCGCCAACGACGGCGACGGGCGCGACGCGGACCCGGCCGACCCGGGCGACTGGGTCCCCGCGGATTACTGCTATCCCGGCTGGCCCGCACAGGACAGTTCCTGGCACGGCACGCACGTGACCGGCACGATAGGCGCCTGGACGGACAATGTCATCGGCGTGGCCGGCGCGGACTGGAAAGCGAAGATACTGCCGGTCAGGGTGCTGGGCCGCTGCGGAGGATACCTCTCCGATATCGCCGACGGGATACGCTGGGCGGCCGGGCTGAAGGTGCCCGGCGCGCCGCTCAATCCCAACCCGGCGAGAGTGATAAACATGAGCCTGGGCGGGTACGGCGTCTGTCCCGAATCGTACAAGAACGCCATAGGCGAGGCGATAGCCGCCGGCGTCGCGGTGGTGGTGGCCGCCGGGAACGACGATATCGACGCCGGGATGTTCAGGCCGGCCAACTGCAACGGCGTCATAACGGTGGCCGCGACGGAAAGGTCCGGCGGCAGGGCTTTTTACAGCAATTTCGGAGCGGTGGTGGACATAGCCGCCCCCGGAGGGGATCTCGCGGACAGCGTCCTCTCCACGGCCAACGACGGAGCGACGGCGCCGGCCGCCGACGCGTATCTTTCCTACATGGGCACCAGCATGGCGGCTCCGCACGTCGCCGGTATAGCCTCGCTGCTCTTCTCGCAGAACCCGGTCCTGACCCCGGCGCAGGTGTCGTCCATACTCAAAGCTTCCGCCAGGCCTTTCCCCACCGGCACCGGTTCCGACTGCACCACGCAGCTCTGCGGCGCCGGCATAATAGACGCGCACGCGGCCCTGCTGCTGACGCCGGCCCCGGCGGCTTCGCCGAAGCTCAGGGACCTGAAAGCCTATCCCAACCCGGTCTATTTCGACACCGGGACCATGCTGACCTTCGCCGGGGTGCCGCCGGACGCCTCGGACGTGAGGATATACATCTACAATGTCGCGGGCGAACTGGTGAGGAAGATCGAAAAGGGCAAAGGCATCGTCCATATGCCCTACTGGGACGGGAAGAACGAGAAAGGACAGACCGCCGCCAGCGGGCTGTACATCTACCTGCTGAAGACTAAGAATTACGGCGGCGCCAAAGGCCAGTTCTACGTTTTCCGCTGATATGAGGACCGCGCTGCTGCTGACGCTCCTGTCGCTGCCGGCCGCCCTCCGGGCGGACGCCGGCCCGGAGGCCGCCGCGTTCCTCAAGATAGACGCCGGGGCCAGGGCCGCCGCGCTGGGCGGCGCTTTCGTCGCCCTCGCCGACGACGCCTCTTCGATATTCTACAATCCCGCCGGGCCGGCCCTGATGACGAGGGCGCAGGCCTACCTGTCCCATACCGACTGGATAGAGGGGCTCAAGACCGAGCATCTCGCCTATGTCCATACGGCGTCCGACAAGATCGCGTTCTTCGGCGGCGTCGCGACGCTCTCCAGCCCGATGATGGTCTCCTACGACGCCGGCGGGAACGAGACCGGAGCCTTCAACGCGTCGGACATGATGATCGGCGCCGGTTTCGCGTATACGGAGGATACCGGCGCGAGGGCCGGGCTGATGGTGAAAAGGGTCTCGCAGGAGGCGCGGGAGCTCGCGGACTCGGCCTACGCGGCGGACCTGGGCGCGATATTGGAGCGCGGCGGATTCCGTTTCGGCGCCGCCGTGCAGAACATAGGCGACAAGATCACCCTGCACAAGGAGTCCTTCTCCCTGCCGCGCACCCTGCGCGCCGGGGCGGCGTACAAAGCGCTGGACATATTCTGGCTGACGGCGGAACTGCGCAAGCAGGGCAGGTCGGATATAGGCGCGGCCGCGGGCCTGGAAGCCGGGTTCGGTGTGGGCGGGGACTACAGGACCTTTCTGCGCGCCGGCTACGCCACCGGGAGGGACGAAAATACCGGTTCCGGCTTCTCGGGAGGGCTGGGGCTCTCGGTATCGGACTTCACTTTCGACTACGCTTTTTCCCCTTTCGGCGAACTGGGGGGCACTCACCGGCTGGCGCTCAGCGTGAAATTCGGCGAGGAGCGCGACATCGAGTACCGTATCTACAGATGGCGCTCGCCGCGCTGGTAAGATAAGCGGCGCTCCCCGTACGATCCAAAACCCGCCCCGGAAAGAGAAGGCCCGGCGGGATCATCTCCCGCCGGGCCCGTGACAGCGGACCTTTAAGCTCTACTTCTCCGCCATGAAGGGGTAGCGGTGGTCGTAGGGCGGCACGAAGTTCTCCTTGACCGCGCGCGGAGAGGTCCACCTCATCATGTTGAGCAGCGAGCCGGCCTTGTCGTTGGTGCCGCTGGCCCTGGCCCCGCCGAAGGGCTGCTGCCCCACCACGGCGCCGGTCGGCTTGTCGTTGATGTAGAAGTTGCCGGCGGCGTTCTCCAGGCGGTCGAAGGCCTTGAGTATCGCGGCCCTGTCCTGCGCGAATATCGCGCCGGTCAGCGCGTAAGGCGAGGTGCTGTCGCAGAGCCGCAGGGTCTCGTCGAACTTCTTGTCGTCGTAGACGTAGACCGTCATGACGGGGCCGAAGATCTCCTCCTGCATGGTCTTGAAGTCCGGCTTCGACGCCTTTATCAGCGTCGGGCGGATGAACCAGCCCTTGGAGCTGTCGTACTTGCCGCCGGCCAGTACCTGCGCGCCGCGGTCCTTAGCGGCGTAGTCGATATAGCCCGTGATGCTGGAGAAGGCGTTCTTGTCGATGACGGCGTTGACGAAGTTGGTGAAGTCCTCGGCCGGGCCCATCTTGAGGCCCTCTATCTGGCCGGCGAGGTCGTCCTTTATCCTGTTCCAGACGGACTTGGGGACATAGGCGCGGCTGGCGGCCGAGCATTTCTGGCCCTGGAACTCGTAGGAGCCGCGCACGATGGCGCACTTGAGCGCCTCCTGGTCGCAGGACGGGTGGGCGAAGATGAAGTCCTTGCCGCCGGTCTCGCCGACTATGCGCGGGTAGCCCTTGTACTTGCCGAAGTTGCCGACGATGGACTTCCACATGCCCTGGAAGACGGCGGTGGAGCCGGTGAAGTGCAGTCCCATGAAGTCGCCGCTGTTGATGACCGGGTCGCCGACCTCGCCGCCGGAGCCGGGCAGCATGTTGATGACGCCGTCGGGCAGGCCCGCGGCCTGCCAGAGCTTCATCAGGAAGTGGGCGGAATAGACGGCCGTGGAGGCCGGCTTCCAGAGCACGGTATTGCCCATGATGGCCGGGGCGGAGGGCAGGTTGCCGGCTATCGAGGTGAAGTTGAACGGCGTGACCGCGAAGACGAAGCCCTCGAGCGGCCTGTAGTCCATGTAGTTCCAGTTGCCGCGCGGCGAGAAGGGCTGGTCGGAGTAGATCTTCTCAGCGAACCAGGTGTTGAAGCGGTAGAAGTCCACCAGCTCGCAGGCGGCGTCTATCTCGGCCTGGTAGGGGTTCTTGCTCTGGCCCAGCATGGTGGCGGCGTTAAGGGTCTGGCGCCAGGTGGAGGCCAGCAGCTCGCCGGCCTTGAGGAAGATGGCGGCGCGGGCGTGCCAGGGCATCTTCGCCCAGGTCTTGCGGGCCTGCGCGGCGGCGCGCACTGCCAGCTGAACTTCTTTCGGGCCGGCCTTGTGGAAGCGGCCGATGACCTTCCTGTTCTCGTGCGGTATGGTGATGTCCACGGTGCGGCCGGTGCGGACTTCCTTGCCGCCTATGATGAGGGGGATCTCTATGACCTGGCCGCGGAGTTCGGCTATTTTGGCCTTGAGCTCTTTGCGCTCCGGCGAGCCTGGCGCGTAGCCCATGATGGGTTCATTGAGGGGTTTGGGGACCTGGACGAGTGTGTTCATCTTAATCTCCTTTGTTCGGAAAGATCGCCCGAAGCGTATGAGGAAATGTTAGCAAAAAGAAAACTATTAGTATAATTAATGGCGTTCATGGCGGTGTGGAGGAAAGCGGCGGCGACGCGGAGGACGGGAACAAATGACGCTCAACTACATCTGGATAGGTTTCTTTTTCGTCTCGCTCGTCGTGGGGCTCGCGAGGTTCGCCGGTTACGTCATGCACGCGCATCTCGACATGCTGCCCGGCCTGGTCTTCACCGCCGCCGACCGGGACGTCTTCGTCGCGATGGTGGAGAGCACCTTCGAGATGGCCAAGACCAGCGTTACGATAGCCATAACGCTCATCGGCGTGATGGCGCTGTGGCTGGGCATCATGCGCGTCGGCGAGAAGGGCGGCGCCGTCGCGGTCATGACGCGGCTGGTGCGGCCTTTCTTCCGCAGGATCTTCCCGGACCTGCCCGACGGTCACCCCGCCTTCGGCTCGATGATGATGAACATCAGCGCGAACATGCTGGGCCTCGACAACGCGGCGACGCCGCTGGGCATAAAGGCGATGGAGGAGCTGCAGTCGGTCAATCCCGACAAGGACGCCGCCTCCAACCCGCAGATCATGTTCATCGCCCTCAACACCTCGGGCCTGACCCTCATCCCGGTCTCCATCATGGCCGTCAGGGCGGCCATGGGAGCGGCCAACCCGGCCGACATCTTCCTGCCGATACTGCTGACCACCTTCTTCTCCACCATGGCCGCGCTGGTCTTCGTCTCCGCCGCGCAGCGCATCAACCTGTTCCAGCCGGTGATAGTCGCCTATGTCGGCGGCCTGTCGCTGGCCATCGGCGCGCTCCTGTGGGCCATGAGCAATATGGCGGCCGGGCGCATAACCGCGCTCTCCACGTTCGGCGGCAACTTCATCCTCTTCCTCTTCATAGCCGCCTTCCTCTTCCTCGCCTGGCGGAAGAAGGTCAACGTCTACGAGCAGTTCATCGAAGGCTCCAAGGAAGGCTTCCACGTGGCGGTCAGGATAATCCCGTACCTGGTGGCCATGCTGGTGGCCGTGGGCGTTTTCAGGGCCTCCGGCGCCCTGGACATGCTGGTCTCCGGCGTGGGTTCGGTACTGGGCTGGTTCGGCTTCGGCAGCGATTTCGTCGGCGCCCTGCCGACCGCTTTCATGAAGCCCCTCAGCGGCAGCGGCGCCCGCGGCATGATGATCGAGGCCTTCAACCACTACGGCGTGGATTCGTTCGCGGGGCGGCTGGCCGCGACCTTCCAGGGCTCGACCGAGACCACTTTCTACACCATCGCCGTCTATTACGGCGCGGTCAACGTGCGCAATACGCGCTATACCGTGGTGGCCGGACTCTTCTCGGAGCTGGCGGCCATAATAGCCGGCATCTTCATCGCCAGGATCTTCTTCGGAGGCTGAACTATGGGCGTGAACGCGGGACGGGACCGGGACGAGGACGGCTGTTCGGCGCTTTCGGCCGAAAGCCGCTTCAGGCGGATGGTGGAGGGCCTGCACCGCGATTATTTCTTCTACTGCCACGCCCCCGACGGCGTGTTCCACTACGTCAGCCCGTCCGTGCGGAACATCCTCGGTTATTCCAGGCCCGAGTTCCTGAAGAATTACGCCCGCTACCTGACGCCCAATCCGTCCAACCGCGAAGTGAAGCGGCGCACGGCCCTGAGCCTCAAGGGCGTGAGACAGCCGCCCTACGAGGTGGAGACCTGGCACAAGAACGGCACGGTAAGGACGCTGGAGGTGCTGGAGATCCCGGTCAAGGCGCGCGGCCGGGTCGTGGCCGTGGAGGGGATAGCCAGGGACATAACGCGCGAAAAGCGCATGCGCGCGGCCCTGGCCGCCCATGACCGGGAGATGACGGCGCAGGCCGCGCTCATCCTGCGTTCTTCCGGGGACGGCATCATCGGCGTAGACGGCGCCGGGCGGGCGACCTTCATGAACGACGCGGCGGAGAAACTGCTCGGCTGGAAGCTGGGCGAACTGAAAGGACGCCCTCTGCACCCGGCCATACATCACAGCAGGCCGGACGGTTCGCCGTACGCCGTCGGCGATTGCCCGATGAGCGCCGCGCTGACGCGCGGTTCGGTCTCGAGGGTGGATACCGAGGTCCTCTGGCGGCGCGACGGCTCCTCGTTCCCCGCCTCCTACTCCGCGCGGCCGATAATCAGGGAGGGGTGGCGCATAGGGGCGGTCATAACTTTCCGCGACATAACGGCGCAGCGCCGCCTGGAGGAACTGCGCGGTTTCCTGACGCACGCGCTGGTGCACGATCTCAATAATCCGCTGACCTCGATAATGGCCGGGGCCGAGCTGGCGGCCGACTGCCCCGCCGGGCGGTCGGACTGCGCGAGCAGGGAGCACCTGGCCATCGTGCGGGAGGCCGCCGTCGAGATGCGCAGGATGATCTCCGACATACTGGACATGGACAGGATGGAGTCCGGCGCTCTCAGGACGCGGGCGCGGGCGGAAACCCCCTCCGGCCTGGCCGGGGCGGCCGCGGCCGCGATGTCGCCGGCCGCCAGGCTCGAAGGCAGGAGCATCACCGTGAAGGCGCCGGCGGCGCTGCCGCGGGTCCTGGCGGACGCGCGGCTGGTGCGCCGCGTCATAGAGAACCTGATCGCCAACGCCCTCCGCTACGCGCCCGGGGGCACGGCCGTGACGGTCTCGGCCGCGGCCGGCTCCGGCGGCCGCGAAGTGCGCTTCTCGGTCTCCGACCTGGGCCCCGGCATAAAGAAGGAACATCTCGGCAGGGTCTTCGACAAATATTTCCAGTCCGACCCGGCGCAGCCGGGGGCCCGCAAGGGGAAGGGGCTCGGCCTCGCTTTCTGCCGGCTGGCGGTGGAGGCGCATGGCGGGCGTATATGGGCGGCCAACCGCCGCCCTGCGGGCTGCCGGCTCAGTTTCACTCTGCCGGCGGCGGCGCTGGGGAGCGGAAGGCGCCGTTCGCCGGCGGTCCGGGCACGGTCCTGATACGGGCGGAGAAGACGCCTGGGGCCGGCTTCAGAAGCCGTAGAGGGCGGAGTACTTCTTCTTTATATAGGCGATATAGGGTCCGGCCTCCGGCCCTTTCCCGACGGCCTTCTTCATGAGGTCCGCCGGGAAGTACATGGCGCCGTGGCGGTGTATCCGCTCCCGCAGCCAGGCCAGTACGGGCTGGAACTCCCCGCGCGCTATCAGGCCGTCCATGTCCGGCAGGTCCGCGCGCATCTTTTCCGCCAGCTGTCCCGCCATGAGGTTCCCCAGCGAGTAGGTGGGAAAATAGCCTATGGTCCCCTGCGACCAGTGCACGTCCTGCAGCGCGCCCTCCGCGTCGTTCCCCGGGACTATGCCGAAGTATTCCTTCATCCCGGCGTTCCAGGCTTCAGGCACGTCCTTCGCCTTGAGGACGCCGTCGATGAGCGCGGTCTCAAGGCGGTAGCGCAGGGCTATGTGCATGTCGTAGGTGACCTCGTCGGCCTCCACGCGTATGAACGAAGGCCCCGACTTATTGACCGCGGAATAGAGCTGTTCCGCGGAGGTCCGGTCGAACTTGCCCGGGAAATATTTCCGCAGTCTCGGCAGCAGCCATTCGCAGAACGGGCGGCTGCGGCCGACTATGTTCTCCCAGAAGCGCGATTGCGATTCGTGCACGCCGAGCCCGGCGCCGTCCGCCAGCGGGGTGAGCTCGAATTCCGCCGGCGCGCCCATGGCATAGAGGGCGTGGCCGCATTCGTGTATCGAGGCGTAGATCGAAGCGGGCAGCCAGCCGCGCATCGTCCAGGTGGTTATGCGTACGTCGGAGAGGGAGAACCCCGTGGTGAAGGGGTGCATGGAGCGGTCCTGGCGGCCCTTGGAGAAGTCGAAGCCCAGTTCCCGGACTATCTCGTCGGCCAGGGCCAGCTGCGCCCGCTCGTCGAAATCGCCCCGCATCAGTTCGTCGGAGACGGCCGCGCTCCTTTCCGCTATGGCCGCCGCGACCGGCTTGAGGCCGTCGGCCAGGGCGCCGAGCAGCGGGTCCAGGCCGGCCCGGCGCATGCCCGGCTCGTAAAGATCGAGCAGTGTGTCGTAATGAGGTTTGCCGGGCGCCAGGTACTCGGCCTGGCGGCGGGCTATGTCCACCATCTTCTCCAGGTGCGGAGCGAAGGCGGAGAAATCGGAATTCTTTTTGGCCGCTTCCCAGGCCGACATGGCGGCGGAGGCGGCCGCGGCCGATTCCCCGACGAAAGCGGAGGGGAGCTTCGTGGCGCGGTCGTAATCCCGTTTGAGGACCCGGAGGTAGGCGGCCTCGAACGAGTCCGGACCTTCGGCCTGGGCCCAGTCCCAGGTCTCGTCTATCAGCCGGCCGATCTCCGGCGCGGTCGCCTTGGAGTGCACCACTCTTGAAAGGGCCGACATGGACCGGGCCCTGCCGGGCGCGCCGCCGGGCGGCATGGTGACGCGCTGGTCCCAGGCCAGCACGGCCCGGGCCTCTCCCAGGGCCGCCGCTTCCTCGTAAAGGCCGCGGAGTTCGTCGAATTTTTTCCGCATAAGCTCCTCCAAATGAAGACCCCGCGCTTTCCGGCGCGGGGTTCGTTGTTTTTAGTGGCCGCAGCAGCCGTTGCAGGTGTGGCCGCCCGGGTTCATCGGGCAGGTCCCGCCGCCCGGCGAGCCGCCTTTCTTGAGGCCCGGTACGTCGTCGGACACCTTTACGACCTTGCCCAGCTTCTTGTCGTAGACATAGCGGCCGGTGGCGGCCTCTTTAGCGGTTCCTTCTTTTTTTTCGGTCATAGCGAAAACCTCTGGCCGAGGGAACGTCCGGGGGAGACGCCGTACCGGCGTCCTGCCCCGTGATAGTTTTCCACGATCGTAGAAATCTTGGTGCGCCCGACTGGAATCGAACCAGTATAACCGCCTTCGCAGGGCGGGACTCTATCCGTTGAGATACGGGCGCAGCTGAAAGAACGAGGGAATATTTTACCAGTTTCCGGGACTTAAAACAAAGGCTCAGAACGGCACGCGGACTTCCGCGAAGAAGCGCCTGCCGGGCGGCCGGAGGCGTGATGGCAGGTCTCGAAGATAACCGGGGACCCCCGCTAGATACCCAGCAGTTTCCGCCACCACGGCTTCGCCGGTTGCGGCGCCGCCGTCGTTTCCGCGGCCGCCTGCGCTTCGCCCTGTCCCCGGTACACCGGCATGGCCGCCCGGAAAATAGTGCCCTTGCCCGGCTCGCTCTCCAGCGTCAGCCGGCCCCCCTGCATCACGGTCATCGCCTTGGTGATGGCCAGCCCGAGCCCGGTGCCGCCGACCTTCTCGCCGGAAGCCACCTGCACGAACTTCTCGAAGATCTTCTCCTGGTCCTCTTTCCTTATGCCCGGTCCCGTGTCCTTCACCGAGAAGAACACGTAATTGGAAAGGGCCTCCTTGCCGGCGTCCACGCTCACCTCGATCCGGCCCCGGGCCGGGGTGAACTTGATGGCGTTGGAGAGCAGGTTTATCAGCACCTGCGAAGTCCGGTTGGGATCGGCATATACCGGGGGCAGTCCCGGCTCCAGGCGCAGTTCCAGCGCGACTCCCTTGGACTGGGCCCACGCTTTCATCGAGTCGGCCGCTTCGCGGGCTATACCGGCCGGATCGGTCCTTTCCTGCCGGAAGACGAGCTTGCCGGACTGCAGCTTCGAGAAATCGAGGATGTCGGTGATGATGGAATTGAGCCTTTCCGCGTTGCGTATGGCGGCGTTCAGCATCTGGTTCTCGCCGCCGCTCTCTTTGCGCAGCAGGTCCAGCGCGGCCTTTATGGAGGTGAGCGGGGAGCGCAGCTCGTGCGTCATGTTGGCGACGAAATCGGACTGCAGTTTCTCCACTTCCCTGAGTTTCGCGGCGTCAGTGGGGATGGAGAACGTACCGACGATGCGGCCGTCCTGGTTCTGCACTATCGCCGTGGCCTTCTTGATCGTTTCGGCCAGACCCTTGTCGCCGGCCACGGCCACGTCCCCGGGGAGGTTTTTCTGGCTCTCGGACTTTATCTCGCTGGCCAGCGAGAGCACCTGGTTCTCCAGCGCCGCCATGTCGAGCAGTTTCTTCCCGGAAAGTTCGCCCAGGCGTTTGCCCGAGAGCGCCTCGGCCTGCGGGTTCATCATCAGGATCTTGCCCTCGCCGTCCACCACGACCACGCCCTCGGCGATGGAGGAGACGACGGCTTCGGTGCGGTTCATGTCGTTCTCTATCTTCCGCTTTTCATTCTTGACTTCCTCCAGCGCCTTGCTGACCCGCTCGTTCACCTCCTGGAGGAACTTTTTCATGAGCGCGTCCACTATCCGCTTCTGCTCGGCCGCGTCCGGGGTGAGGCGGGAGGCTATCAGCGAAAGGGACCTGGGGAAATCGGCCGGTTCCAGTTCCTCGTCCGGCGGGGCTCCCGGCGCGCCGGACCGGTCCCCGGTCCCGTCCCCGCCGCCGCCCTCGCCGCCGGCCTGGGCCCCGGGCTTTATCGCGGACCTCCCGTCGCCCGCTTCCACCTTGGCGTACACCGACTTGGCCGGGATTATGCCCGAGACGCCCCGCCCCTTGATGTATTCATAAGGGTCCGTTTTCACGGCCTGGGCGCCGCAGAGGGCCAGGAACTCGTCCCTGGTCGCTCCGGCCTTGAAAGTGAAGGTCTGGGCCTGGAATTTCGCGAAGAGGTTCTTTATCGAGTTGGGGACCTTGTCGGCGGAGAGGAACTCCTTCCCGTCGGCCAGCAGTTTGCCGCCTTCGAGGGTCAGGTTTATCTCGCCGGACGAGGCCAGCGGCGTCAGGGCGGACAGGGTCTGGTCGAGAGCTTCCACCACCTGCGGGTGATCGCTCTTGTAGAGGTTGGCCTGCACCAGCGAGCGGGTCAGGCCCTTCAGGAAATTTATCCAGAGTATCTTGGTCTCTTCGTTCACGGCTCGGACCCCCTTGTTGTCTAGATTATACAAAAAGCCGCCGGGCAAAGCCCCCGCTTTCCCGGCGGCTCATATAATCATATAATTGATGGCGATGGAGTGGCTTCTACAGGTCCCGATACTTCTTTTCTCCATAATCTTCCACGAGTACGCCCACGGCTACGCGGCCTACAGGCACGGGGACGACACGGCCTACCTCATGGGCCGGCTGACCTTCAATCCCATACCGCACATAGACCCCTTCGGCACGATAGTGATGCCGGCCCTCTGCGCCCTTTCCGGCCTGCCGATGTTTGGCTGGGCCCGGCCGGTGCCGGTGAACCCGCTGCGGCTGGACCGCCCGCGGGCCGACATGTCCTGGGTCGCCTTCAGCGGGCCGCTCTCCAATCTTTTCCTGGCCGTGCTCTCCGCGCTGCTCTACAAGGCCGCGGTCCTGGCCGTGCCGCTGACCGGCACCGGCCTGGCCGCTGCCCTGCTGACGGGCCTGCGCTTCGCCGTCATCATCAACCTCGCCCTGGCCTTCTTCAACCTGATCCCGATCTACCCGCTCGACGGCGGACAGGTGCTGCTGGGGCGGCTGCCCGACGGCGCCCTCAGGGTCTACGAAAAACACGTGCCTTACGGAATTTATATAATCTTCGCTCTGATACTGACGGGCGTTCTCAAGCACGTCATCATCGTGCCCGTCTATTACGCGCTGACCCTGCTGGCCTTTCTCGGCCTGCCCGTGGTCTGAAGGACCTATGGAAGAGAAGAAAGCGGTGAAGATCGTCGTTTCCGGCATGCGCCCGACGGGCCGCCTGCACCTGGGCAATTACTGGGGCACGCTGAAGAACTGGACGGACCTGCAGAACAAGTACAGCTGCTATTTCTTCGTCGCGGACTGGCACGCGCTGACCACCGGCGCCGACAAGAGCGAGAGCCTCGCCGCCAACACCCGTGAAATGGTGCTGGACTGGCTGGCCGTCGGCCTGGACCCGGCGAAAGCCGTCTTCTTCCGCCAGAGCGACGTGAAGGCGCACGCCGAGCTGGCGCTGCTGCTCGGCATGGTGACGCCTATAAGCTGGCTGCTGCGCAATCCCACTTTCAAGGACCAGCTGCAGGAGCTCTACAAGCAGAAGTACAAGGGCCAGGAAGACAAGATGAAAAAGGCCGAGGGCGTGACGCGGCAGCTCGCCGAGGCCCACGGCCACGACGCCGACGAGCTGGCTCTGCACAGCGACATGGCCGTGTACGGCTTCCTCGGCTACCCGGTGCTGATGGCGGCCGACATACTGCTTTACGACGCCACGCACGTGCCGATAGGCCGCGACCAGCTGCCGCACCTGGAGCTGACCCGCGACATGGTGCGCCGCTTCAACCATATGTTCGGCGGGGACGTGCTGAAGGAGCCCGAGCCGCTGTTCACCAGCTCGCCGGTGGTGCCCGGCCTGGACGGGCGCAAGATGAGCAAGTCCTACGGCAACACCATCTCCATCTTCGAGGACGCCAAGTCGCTCGAGGCCAAGATAAAGAAGATGTACACCGACCCGCAGAAGGTGAAGGCGGACTCGCCCGGCCACCCCGAGGGCTGCGTGGTCTGCGCCTTCCACTGGCTTTACAACCAGGATTGGAAGACCCGCGAGCAGGAATGCCGCGAGGGCAAGGTGGGCTGCGGCGCCTGCAAGAAACAGCTGCTGGAGCTGATGGAGAAGGAGACGGGCCCGCTGCGCGCCCGCAGGGCGGAGCTCGCCGCGACCATGGACCCGGAGAAGATCCTGGCCGAAGGCGCGGTCAAAGCGCGCGCCGCGGCCGACGCCAAGGTGAAGTCCGCCTCGAAAGCGGCGGGGCTGATTTGATGAACGATATAGATATACATCTCGATGTCTTCGAGGGCCCGATAGACCTCCTGATACACCTGATCAGGAAGAACAACCTCGACATCTACGATATCCCGATAGCGCAGATCACCAGCGAGTACCTCGAGTACCTCGACATCATGAAGAGCCTCAACCTGGAGATAGCCGGCGAGTTCCTCGTCATGGCCTCCACGCTGATGCAGATAAAGGCCAAGCTGCTGCTGCCCTCGCAGGTGGACAGCGAGACCGGCGAGACGGGCCCCGACCCGCGCGGCAGGCTGGTCAACATGATAGAGGAATACCAGCGCTACAAGGGCGCGTCGAAGTCGCTCGAGGAGCGCTTCGCCAGCTACAAGGACGTGTTCTACCGCGGCTCGCCGGTCTTCACCAACGAGGAGAAGTTCCTGGACCTCGAGCTTTTCGTCTTCGTCGAGGCGGTCAAACGCGCGTTCGCGCGGCTGCCCGACGCCGTGGCCGTGGAGGGCGAGACCTACCCGCTCGAGCCCCGCATCGACAAGATACTGGACCTGCTGGGCAAGAAGGAGTGGGTGCTGCTCGACGACGTTTTCGCCACCGAGACCGCGCGCCAGGGTGTGATCACCTGCTTCATCGCCCTGCTGGAACTGGTCAAACAGCGCCGCATCATGGCCAGGCAGGACGAAGCCTGCGGCGAGGTGCGCATCTACCTCAGGCCCGAGCCGGTCCCGGCGGCCCCGGCGCCGGCGGAGGACGCCGCGCCGCGCGAGCCCGTCCAGGAGTAGAGGAATTTATGGAAGATACCCAGCTCAAAAGAATCATCGAGACCCTCCTTTTCATAACCGACCACCCGCTGCCGCCGGAGCGCCTGGCGCAGGTCTGCGAGGTCAAGGACGAGACCCGCGTCGCCGCCGCCATAGAGGCCCTGCGCGGGGATTATGTCCGCGAGGGCCGCGCGCTGCGCGTGATGGAAGTGGCCGGCGGCTTCCAACTCGGCACCGATCCCGACCTGGGCTTCTGGGTGCGCAAACTTTACCACAGCCGGATGACGGTGCGCCTTTCCACGGCCGCGCTCGAGACGCTCACGATCATCGCCTACAAGCAGCCGATAACCCGCGCCGAGATAGAGGCCGTGCGCGGCGTCGAGGTCATCGGCCCGCTGGAGACGCTCATCGAGCGCAAGCTGGTCACCGTGGTGGGCCGCAAGGAGACCGTGGGCCGCCCGCTGCTCTACGGCACCACCGACGAGTTCCTGCGCCAGTTCGGCCTGGCCTCGCTGGACGCCCTGCCCAGGCTCGAGAGCATAGTGCCGGAGCCCAAGGAAGTGCCGGCCGGAGCCGACGAACAGCCGCCGCTGCCGCTCGAAGGCGATTTCCCGCTGCCGGTGCTCGAGAGGCCCGTCGAGACCGACGAAGGGGCCGAGTTCGACTCTCCCGCCCCCGCCGCCCCCGCCGGGGACGCTCTGCCGGCCGCGCCGGAGACCGGAGCCGCGGAGCCGGTCACGACCGCCGCCGAGACCGAAGTCCCCGCCGCGGAGACGGAGGACGGCGGGCCGAAGACCGGCGCTTGAACCGGTCCCGGCCGCGGTCCGCCCGCGCTTTTTTGACCTATGCCTGAAATAAGAAAGGATCCCGTTTTCGGCCAGTGGGTGATAATCGCCTCCGAGAGGGGTCGCCGCCCCAACGAGTTCACGCTGCCGCCGAACACGCCCACTTCCGCCAACTGCCCCTTCTGCCCCGGCCGCGAAGGCCAGACCCCTCCCACGGTCTGCGAGCGCCTCGGTCCCGACGGCAAGTGGAAGATCCGCGTCGTCTCCAACAAGTATCCCGCGCTTACTCCGGACCCCGCTCCGCGCCGCGGCGAGACCGGCCCCTACCAGAGCGAGGAAGGCCTGGGCATACACGAGGTCATAATCGAGACCCCCGGGCACGGCCTGCACATGGACAGGATGCCCGAGGCCGATATCGCCGACGTTCTTTCCGTTTACATCGACAGGGTGCGGGCCCTCAAGTCGGACCCGCGCATCAAGTACGTGATGATCTTCAAGAACCACGGCCGCAACGCCGGGGCCAGCCTTTCGCACCCGCATTCGCAGCTGGTCGGCATGCCGATGGTCCCGACGCGCCTTTCGCAGGAGATCGAGGGCGCGGCCAAGTACATGTCGGAACGGGGCTCCTGCGTGTTCTGCGACATGGCCGCGGCGGAACTGGGGAGCGGCCGGCGGCTGATTCTGCGCGAGGGCCCTTTTGTCGCCATCGCCCCTTACGCCAGCCGCTTCTCTTTCGAGACCTGGATCATGCCCGTGGCGCACGCCAGCCATTTCGAGGAGCTCCCGCCCGGGGACGTGCCGGCGCTGGCCTCGGTCCTGAAGAAGGTCCTTTCGATGCTCTCCGACTCGGTGGACGACCTGGCCTACAACCTCATCATCCACACGACGCCGGTGCACGCGCCTTCCGCGGCGCATTACCACTGGCACATAGAGATCATGCCCAAACTGGCCCACGTGGCCGGCTTCGAATGGGGCACCGGCTTCTATATCAACACCGTCTCCCCGGAGGAAGCCGCGGAGACGCTCCGCAGCGGCAAAAAATACAAAGGATGAACATATGAAGATACTGGTCGCCTCCAGCGAAGCTTTCCCTTTCTGCAAGACCGGCGGTCTCGGCGACGTGGCCGGGGCGCTGGCCCAGGTCTTCGCCCGCGCCGAGGGCAACGAGGTGGCGCTGTTCCTGCCGCGCTACCGCAATATCGGCGGCGGCGCCTTCTCTTTCAAGGCCGTCGGGGGGAACTTCCTGATCCCCGTCGGCGGGCGCATGGAGACGGCCACGCTCAGCCACGTCCAGTGGGGCAAGGTGAGCGTTTACTTCGTGGAGAACCAGAAGTATTTCGACAGGCCGGGCCTCTACCGCACGGCGCACGGCGACTTCGAGGACAACGACGAGCGGTTCATCTTCTTCTCGCGCGCGGTGCTGGAGGGGGCCAAGTTCATCGGCTTCAAGCCCGACGTCGTGCATTGCCACGACTGGCAGACCGGCCTGGTCCCGGCCTACCTCAGGACCTCGTACCTGATCGATTCCTTCTACGCCAAGACGGCGACGATGTTCACGATACACAATATCGCCTACCAGGGGATGTTCGGCCGCGAGACCTTCCTCAAGGCCGGCTTCAGCTGGACCGATTTCACGCCGGAGCGGCTGGAGTTCTACGGCGGGATCAACTTCCTCAAGGCGGGCATAGCGCTGGCCGACACCGTCACCACGGTCAGCCCGACCTACGCGGCCGAGATACAGCACCTGCCCGATTTCGGCAAGGGCCTCGAAGGCGTGCTGCGCCACCGCTCGTCCGACCTCTTCGGCATCATCAACGGCATAGACGAGGAGATCTGGGACCCGGCCACCGATACTTTCATCGAGCGCGGCTACGACTTCAGGAGCTGCGCGCGCGGCAAGGCGGCCTGCAAGAAGGCCCTGCAGGCGGAGTGCGGCCTGGAGCAGGACAAGAACCTGGTGGTCGCGGGCGTGGTCTCGCGCCTGGACAGCCAGAAAGGGCTGGACCTCATCCTGGAGACCGTCCCGGAGTTCCTGGAGCATATGCAGCTGGTGGTGCTGGGCGTCGGCGACCCGGGGCTTACCGAAGGTTTCAAGCGGCTGGCCGAGGCCAATCCCGGCCGCGTCTATTTCAAGCCGGGTTTCGACGAGGGTTTCGCCCACAAGATCTACGCGGGCACCGACATCTTCCTGATGCCGTCGCGCTTCGAGCCCTGCGGGCTCAGCCAGATGATCTCGATGCGCTACGGCTCGCTGCCGGTGGTCACGCGCACGGGAGGGCTCAAGGACACCGTGAACTACAACGGCGAGCCCAAGGATTCCAACGGTTTCGCGATAGACGCGCCGGACGCGGGGCAGCTGCGGTCCATACTGGGGCACATCGTCTCCATGTTCAAGTGGCGCGACCTCTGGGCCGCCATGGTCAAGAACGCGATGAAGGGCGACTATTCCTGGAACCGCTCCGCGGCCGACTACCTCAAGCTCTTCAGCATCGCCTGGCAGAAAAAGCAGTTGTAACGAGGAATAATTATTCCGGGGGCTGAGGGCGGCTCACCACGAAAAAACGCCGCTCGCACACCGTGCTCGCGCTCCGACCTCGGCCTTCGCGCTCGTATGCGCCTCCGCTCCGCGAGGAGCAAAGCACCGTAAGCTGCGGCGCATACTCCGTAAGCTCAGGCCTTCGGACGGTTTTTCTCAGGTGAGTCCGCCCCCATCCCCCGGCTGTTCCCTCTATTTTCAACTGATTCAGGGCCCAGGCCCCGCCTGGGTCTTTCGCTTCTGGCGGCGAAAGACGTCATGGCCGATAATATATCGATGGGTATAAAATACCTTAAGGGCCTCGTTTGCGCGCTGCTGCTGGCGGCGCTCCCTTTGGCGGCTTTCGCGCAGCGGGCGCTGCCCGAGCTGCCGCCCATGCCGACGACAGGGGACATGGGCCAGTTGCCGCCGCCGCCCGCCGTCCCCGCGCCCCCGCAGATAACGGGAGGCCCCGTCCCGGCCCCGGCCATACCGCTGCAGCCCGCGCAGCCGCCCCAGGTCCCGCCGGCCGCGCCGCAACCCCTCCAGCCGGCCCAGCCGCCTTCCGCGCCGGCGCAGGCCTCGACCGTACCCGCGGCCGCCATACCGCCCTTCGCTTTCTCCGTCTCCGCCGACGTGGAGGCCCTCATCGCTTCCGCGGTCTATTCCTGCCGCGAGACCGCGGACGTCGCCGTGTACGGGTTCACGCTGCCGCGCGTGGCGGCGGCGCTGCTCGAAGCCCATAAGCGCGGGGTGAAAGTGCGCGTCATTTCCAACGAGACCCACGCGCTGGGCACCAAGGTCAGCGAGGAGCTCAGGGCGCTGATGGACGGAGGGGTGGAGGTGCGCACGCTGCGCGGCGCAGGCTCCTACGGCATCATGCACAACAAGCTGGGCGTATACGACGGGAAGCTGGTCTCGGCCGGTTCCTTCAACTGGGCGCTTACGGCCGACGGCGCCAATCACGAGAACATCGTTTTCATAAGGGACGAGAGCGCCGTGGACGGCTACGCCAGGTACTTCGACTGGATGTGGCGGTTCACCCGCGCTCCGTCGGAAGGCCCCGGCCCGAACTATTCACAGGACCATTTCGGCCCGCCGCCGGAGGACCGTTCCAGACCCGTTTACTTCAACGGCGCCATGCTGCCCGGCTATTCCTTCTCGCCGGCCGGCCGCACCGAGGCGGACATCATAACGGCCGCGCGTTTCGCCAGGCGCAGCATAAAGGCCGCCGTGTTCAGTTTTTATTCGTCCTCCATAGGCGAGGCCCTCGTGGAGGCGAGGAAGCGGGGAGTGGAAGTGGAGGTCGTCACCGACCGCGTGCAGGCCAGCCAGTCCGATATGACCTCCTACCTGGCGGAGAACGGCGTGAAGTTCCGCTGGTCGCGCGGCCAGGACGGCCGCGGCGTCATGCATCACAAGTACGCGGTCTTCGACGGGGCGCTGCTGATGACCGGGTCCTTCAACTGGTCCGTCAACGCCCAGGCCAATAATTTCGAGAACATGTACTATACCGCGGCCCCGGAATACGTTTCCGCGTTCTCAGGCCATTTCGACGAGGTCTTCGGCGCCGCGCTGGTCCCCACCGCCGAGGAGATGGCCTCGTTCTCGGCGCAGCCCCCGCAGGAAGAGGAATAAGTTCAGGCCGTTTCCCTGGCCTTGAGCCCCAGTTTCCCGCGGGCCCATTCCTGGAAATCGTCCATGTAAGCGTAGGTGACGGGCGTCATCAGCAGCGTGATGAGCAGCGACAGCGTCTGGCCGCCTATGATGACCATCGCCATGGTGCGGCGGGTGCCCGAGCCGGCGCCCGTGCCCAGCGCCGTCGGGACCATGCCCGCGATCAGCGTCAGCGTGGTCATGAGTATCGGGCGCAGCCGGGTGCGGTTGGCCTCTATCATGGCCTGGTGGCGGGGCATGCCCTTGGCGCGGAGCGTGTTGGTGTAGTCCACCTGCAGGATGGAGTTCTTGGTCACGATGCCGAAGAGCATGAACATGCCCATGATGCTGAACAGCGTCAGGTTCTGCCCGGTCAGGAACAGCGAGATGATCGCGAACGGGATGGTCAGCGGCAGGACCACCATGATGGAGACCGGGTAGACGAAGCTCTCGAACTGGCTGGCCAGCACGATGTAGATGAAGACGAAGGCCAGCGCGAAGGCGACGCCGAACTCCTTTAACATGTTGCCGAGTTCCTTGGCCCGGCCGTAGACGCCCGCCTTGTACTCCGGCGGGGCGCCCAGGGCGTCGAACGCCTTCTGCGCCTCGGCCAGCAGCCGGTTGACCGGGATGCCGTCCACGTTGGCCGTGACCTGCACGTTGCGCTGGCGGTTGTAGCGCGCTATCTGCGTGGGGCCGACGCCCTCGGTCACGCGCGCCACGTTGTCGAGGCGCGTGACGCGGCCGTCTCCGGCCGGCACCATCAGCGCCTCGATGGCCTCCCGCCTGTCGCGGAAGACGTCCTCCGCGCGCAGGCGCACCTGGTAGAGGTCGTCGCCCTCCTTGAACTTGGTGATGTCCTCCTCGCCGCCGACCAGCGTGCGCAGCGAGGTGGCGATGTCCTGCACCTTCACGCCCAGGTCGTGCGCGCGGCCGCGGTCTATCTCCACGCGGTACTCGGGCTTGGCGTAGGAGAAGCTGGTGTCCACGTCCACGGCGCCCTTGATCCCGCGCAGCCTGTCGGCCACCGCGTTGGAGTATTCCTCCAGCTTCCCGAGGTCCGGCCCGGAGATGTTGAACATCAGCTCGGCGTCGCCGCCGCCGAAGCCGCCGGCCGGCATGACCGACACGCGCAGCCCCTTGTACTTGGACATCATCTCGCGCGAGGCCAGCATGAGCTCCGTCATCGGCAGGTCCCGGTCCTCCAGGTCGTCGAGCTCGACCAGGATATAGCCCTCGTTGGCGGACGAGCCGCCGAAATGGCCGCCGGTGCCGGTGCCTATCGAGGAGAGGATGCTCTTCACGTGCGGCAGCTGGCGCGTTTCGGTCTCGATCTGGGCGAAGAGCTCCTTCATCCTGCCCAGGCTCGTGCCCTCGGGCGCGATCACGCTGATCTGGTACATGCCCGTGTCGTCGGCCGGCATGAAGTCCTTGCCCAGGAACAGGAACAGCGGTATCATCGAGACTATCACCGCCCCCGCGAAGACGACCATGCGGCGCTTGTGCGCCAGCGCCCATTCGAGCATGGCGATGTAGCGCGAGGCCAGAGCCTCGTTGACGCGGTCGGTGAACTGCTCCAGGCGGTTCTTGGCGCCGGGCCTGACCTTCAGGAACAGCGAGCAGAGCATGGGGGTCAGCGTAAGCGCGACGAAGACGCTCAGGGCGACGGCGAAGGCTATCGTGAGACCGTAGCTCTTGAGGAAGCGGCCTATGATGCCGCCCATGTAGGCCAGCGGCACGAAGATGACCAGCAGCGCGGCCGACATGGCGACGACCGCGAAGGCGATCTCCCTGGAGCCGTCGAGCGCCGCCTTGAGCGGGCTCATCTTGTGCTCCTCCATGTGCCGGTAGATGTTCTCGAGCATGACGATGGCGTCGTCGACCACTATGCCCACCGCTATGGTCAGGCCGAGCAGGGTCATGACGTTTATCGTGAACCCCGCCATCTGCATGAAGAAGAACGTGCCTATCAGCGAGGTGGGTATCGCCAGCGAGGAGATCAGCGTGGAACGGTAATCGCCCAGGAAGACCAGCACCATCAGCGCGGCGAAGATCGCGCCCAGCACCAGGTGCTCGGTCACGCTGTGCACCGATTCCTTGATGAAGACGCTCTGGTCGCCGACCACGGTGGTCTTCACCCCCGGAGGCAGCGTGCCCTCTATCTCGGCGAGGCGTTCCTTTATCTTCTCCACCACGGCGACGGTGTTGGTGCCGGACTGTTTCTTTATGACGACGGTGACGGACGGGCGTCCGTTGTAGAACGAGGCCGTGCCCATGCGCTCGCCGGTGTCCTCGACGCGGCCGATATCGGAGACGCGCACCTGGGAGCCGCCGATGTTGGCGACGACGATGCCGCCGAACTCCCGGGCGTCGCCTATGCGGCCGAGCGTGCGCAGGACGTATTCCTTGTCCCTCTGCTCGACCTTGCCGCCGGGGATCTCGATGTTCTGCTGGACGATGGCGTCCTTGACCCGGCTGATGGGCAGGTTGAGGGCCGAGAGCTTGAGCGGGTTCACCACGATGTGGATCTCGCGCTCGCGGCCGCCGACTATGTCGGCGGCGCCCACGCCGCTGACCGTCTCGATGTTCTCCTTGATGTTCTCCCTGGCGATGCGGGTGAGCTCGATGAGGTCGCGGTCGCCGTAGACCACGACGTTGAGGACCGCCTGCGCGCCTATGTCGAACTTGCCTATGACCGGCGGGTCGGTGCCCTGCGGCAGCTGCGCCAGCACGGAGTTGACCTTGTCGCGCACCTCCTGCGCGGCCACGTCGCCGTTCTTCTCCAGCGCGAACTTTATCATGACCAGCGAGAGGCCCTCGTAGCTGGTGGAGTTGAGGTCCTCGATGCCCGAGATGGTGTTGACGGCCTCCTCTATGGTCTTGGTGACGGAGGACTCCATCTCCTCGGGGCCGGCGCCGCGCAGCGTGGTCTGTATCATCACGAAGGGGAACTCCACGTCCGGCATCAGGTCGATGCCCAGGCGGAGATAGGAGAACGCGCCCAGCACCAGGACGGTGAGGATCATCATCGTCGTCAGCACGGGGCGCTTTATGGAAAGATCGGTGATCTTCATGGCTTTTACTGGACCTTTATCTTGCTGCCGTCCTTGAGGCCGTAGAGGCCGAAGGTGATGATCTCGTCGCCGGCCTTCACGCCTTCCACCTGCGTGTATTCGGCGGTCGCGATGCCGGTCTTCACCGGGACCCGGCGCGCCGCGTCGCCGGCCGGGACGAAGACCCAGGCCGAGCCGTTATCGCGCAGGACCGCGCCGGAGGGCACCGAGACGGCGGAGCCGCGCGAGGCGACGATGAGCCTGACCTCGGCGAACATGCCGGACTTGAGACGCCTTTCGGCGTTGTCCAGCAGCACCTCGACGACGGTGCTGCGCGAGCGCGCGTCCACCACGGGGCTGACGCGGTAGACCCGGCCGGTGAAATAGCGGTCCGGGAAGGCGTCCACCTTGATCCGGGCGGCCTGGTCGCGGAAGACCTTGCCGATGTATTTCTCGGGGACGTCCACCTCCACGCGGACCTTGGACTGGTCCACGACCAGCGCTATCGGGGTCTGCGGGGTGACGTTGGCGCCGGTGTCCTGGTAGACGCGGCCGACGACGCCGCTCAGCGTGGAGGGCACGGGGGCCGGCTCGTAGACCACGCCGACCTCGTCGCGCTCGACCAGGGCGACCGCCTCGTCCTTCCTCACGGGATCGCCCTCCTTGAGCAGGTTGCGCAGCAGTTTGCCGGCCGCCCGCGGGTAGAGCGTAGCCTCGTCCAGGGCCCGCACTGAGCCGGTCAGGAGGATGTATTCCTCGAGCGGGCGCATTTCCGCCCTCTCGGTCTTTACCAGGAAGCGGTCCTTCTCCAGCGCCTCGAGAGTTTCCCGGGCGCGGCTGCCGCAGCCGGCCGCCGCCAGCGCGGCGCAGGCCAGGAGCAAGGCGATCGTCTTGTTGTTGTTCATTTGTTCTTCCTTTGTAAGTTCACTTTCCCGCGGCCCAGTCCAGCTCCGCGGAGGCGGAACAGACGTCGTGCTGGGCCTGGGTGTAGAGGGTCTGCGCCCTGTTGAGGGCGAGGGTGGCGTCGTTGAGGTCGAGCTGGCCCGCCAGGCCGTTCTTGAACCGCACTTCGGTGGCCTTGAGCGCCTTGCGGGCGGTCTCGACGGCCGCGGCCTGGGAGGCCAGGCGCTGCGAGGCTTCCCTGAGCTCCAGCCAGGCCTTTTTGACCGTAATCTTTAGCTGCCGCTCCGCGGCACCCAGGTTCTCTTCCGCCACCTGGCGCGAGAGGTCGGCCTGCTTCACGCGCGAGGAGACCGAGCCGCCGGCGAAGAGGGGCAGGCTCAGCTTCACCCCGGCCGTCAGCGCCCAGCTGCGCTCGTCGCCGCCGGGGAAGCCGCTGTCGGTCTGGCCCTGGAAACTGCGCGAGGCGAAGGCGTTGAGATAGGGGTAATGGCCGGCTTTTTCCAGCGTGACGCTTTCCTCGGCCAGCCGCTTGTCGAGTTTCGCCATCCTGTACTCCGGCCGGGCCGCCATAGCCGCCCGGTAAAGGTCCTCGAGCGCCCCGGGCTCTCCGGGCGCGCAGGTCATGCCGCCGGCAAGTTCGATCTCCGCGTCGGGGTCCATGCCGAGCAGGTCCTTGAGCGCCAGCAGGCCGGACTCGTAGTAGTTCAGGTTCTGCGTGACGGCCGGCTCGTTGTTGGACACCTCCACTTCCTGGCGCAGCAGGGCCAGGTCGCTGGCCAGCCCCTGCTTATACCGGGTCTCTATGACCGAGAGATGCTGGCGGGAGAGGTCCAGCGTCTCGCGCTGTATGTCGGCCATGGCCTTCGAGAGAAGGACGGAATAGTACATCTGCGTGACGGCTTTGCGCACGCCGTTCTGCGCGGCGCGCAGACCTTCGGAACTGGAGTCGGAGTAGATGCCGGCCATCTCTATGCCCGTGCGCACCTTGCCGCCGGCCCAGAGTATCTGGTTGAGGTCGAGCGAGGCGGCGTAGGCGTTGTCGGAGCCTATGGATATCTTGTTCCCGCCGAAGAACATGGACGGCTTCTCTATGTTGCGGGTATAGGAGGCGGCCGCGCTGAGCTGCGGGTAGAGCGTGCCCCAGTATTCGCGGATCTTCTCCTTATAGATGAGGCGGCCGTGTTCCGCGTTGACGACGTCCGTATTCCTCTCCAGGGCCAGTTCCACCGCCTGGTCCACCCCCAGCCGGACCGGCTCCGCCCCGGCCAGGGAGGGGAGCAGCAGCAGGACGGCGGCCGCGGACTTGAGCGAGCGCGCGCCGGCGCAGATCATGCGCGCCAGGCGCCGCGGCAGGCTCCGGTCGATGGCGGCCGCGCCTTTCTCGCGCGCCTCCACCATGAAATAGGTTATCACCGAACTTATCATGTGGACTATGTCCGCCGCCGCCCGCGGGGAGAAGTTCTCCTTTTTCAGCATGGCGCGCAGCGCGCCCCTGTTCCGCTCCTTGAGGTCCCTGGCCATCTGGGCGAGCGTCCCTTCCGAGGGCGAGGCCATGATCTTCAGCGCGCATTTGGGCATTTCCGGGTAGCGGTTTATGAACTTGAGGTGGTTGGCGAAGATCTTCTCCAGCTTGCCCTCCAGGTCCAGGCCGGGCTGGTCCATCTCCACCTGCACGTCCTTGAAATGCTTGGTCCCTTCCTCGAAGGCCGCCTTTATCAGCGCCTCCTTGTCCCTGAAATAGTAGTAGAGGACGGGCTTGGTGATCCTCAGCCTGGCCGAGATCTCGCGCATGGACACCGCGTCCGGGCCGCGCTCGGCCATCATCTCCGAGGCCGTCTCGAGTATCCTGCGCCGGGTCTCTACGGCGCGCTTCTGTCGGGGAGGGGTCATGCTGTGCTCCGTCGCTGTATATACTTACCGGTAGGTAAGTTTAGCAGAAGCGCCGCCGCGCCGTCAAGGTCCGCGGGGGGAGCGGGGCTTTCAGCGGGCGGCGACGGCGGCGGCGACGCGCCGGGCCATGCGGTCGGCGAAGTCCGGGGGGAAGTTGGCGAAGCGGCTGTGCTGGAACTCGAAGATGGTCAGCGTCATGACGCCGCGCACCAGCAGGCGGGCGTCCTCGGCGGAGCCGGGCGGGAGGCGGCCGTCCTTCTCCATCGCGGCCATGACCTTTTTAAGCGCGCCGGCGTGCCGGGCTATGCGCCCGTCGGCCATGCGGCGCAGGGGGGAGTTCTCCGGAGCCGCGTAGAGCTTGAGCAGGCACTTGGCCGCCTCGGGATTGGAGAGGAAGAAGTTCATGCGGCTCTCCAGCATGCCCCGCACCAGGGCCTCCAGCGTGACGGAGGGGTCCAGCGCGGCGGCCCAGTCGCCGCCGGACTCGCGCGAGGTCTCCTCGAAGACCCGCTCTATCAGCGCTTCCTTGTTCCTGAAATAGTAGTACAGGAGCGGCTTGGTCAGGCCCAGCTCCGCGGCGATGCTCTCCATGGACACCGCGTCCGGGCCCTGGTCCGAGATCATTCGTATGGCCGCGCGCAGTATCTTCTCGCGAGTGGCTTCGCCCTTGGTGGGCCTGCTATTGCGGTCCTTTTTCATGGGGAGACAGGAACGATTATATCAGCGCCGGCGGCGTGCCGTCAAACGCGGGGGTCCAAAGACCCAGAAAGGCGTAGGCCCTTTTTCCGGGACCGGCTGGGCTCACGGGCCCTTGGGCGGACGCCCGGTTTAAGTTAACATTTATCAGGTCGTTTCCTTTGTAATCCCCCGAAAGGCGGGGGAGTATCCACGCCGCCACCTGCGAATGGCGGTTCACCAGGGGAAAACAGGATGAACGGTTATTCCTGTTTTCTTATTTTTTGTTCCCCGGGTGAATGAAAGATGAAGAAAGTCCTTATCGCGATGCTCCTCTCCGCCGCGCCGGCCTTCGCCGGCGGGCCCGACGTTTTCACGGACCCCTCCTTCCAGAACTTCAACGAGCTGGCCTACGGTTATAAACAGCCGCGCCGCGCCCCGGCCCCTCCGTCCGACCTGCGCGACGCGGTCGGTCCTTCCCCGGCCGCCGGCCTGTCCGCCATGACGCCGCCCGCGCCGTCGTCCCCCGGGGGAGGTCCCGCCGGCGCGGAAGCCGCCGGGCAGACGCCGCCTCCCGACGTGCCCGCCGGCTGGCCGCATATGCTCTACAGGGTCCGTTCGGCTCTGCGCCGCGGTCCCGTGGCTTCGTTCGTCCCCTCTCCCGGTTCCGGCCGCTGGTCCGCCCACAGGGACCTCGTCTACATAAGTTTCGTCCCGGTAGCGGAGGATTTCGCGCCGCTGATAAAGGAGCTCGCCTCTTCCGCCGGCTTCCTTTACACCGGCGAGCGCGAGCTCGGGTATTCCCCGGCCGCCACCGCGCGGGTCAAGGTCTACGGGCTGCTCCCGGCCTCCTCGCTCCGCTCGGTCTACGCGCATCCCGCCGTGGCCAGGACGGGGCTGGAGCGCGGCCGCCCCTCCCTGCCGGTGCGGACGCCCGTCGCTTTCACGCTGAAAGTGCCGGCCGGCGTGAAACCGGACGAGTTCATCGCTTCGTTCTCTTCGGCCATGGCCGAAAGCGCGGGGTTCTCGCTCGTTTCCTCCTCCCCCTCGGCCTGGGCCAGGCCGGGCCGCACCAGTTTCACGCCGTACGACCTTTCCGGCGAAGTGCAGGCCGACAGGGTCAACGACCTTATCGGCTCCCCTTTCGTGACCGGCGTCTCGGTAAAGAGCTGAGGTCCCGTCCCGCGAGAAGGCCCCGCCCTTTGAAGGCGGGGCCTTGTGTTATATAATAATGATATGCAGGAACATCCCGGCGTACCCGTTCCGTCCCCCGAGACCTCCCGGCGCAAAGGCTACAGGGTGGTCTTTCTCCTCGCTTTCTCCGCGGCGGTCCTTTTCGAGGCGCTGCTTTTCCTGCACACCCAGGTCAGGGAGATCCTCTCCCTGCTCGAGGACGATTTCCGCGTCGTGGTCCTGCTCAAGGACGGCGGGCGCCGGGAGCGCGACGCGCTCTGGGAGTCGATAAGGTCGCTGCAGGGGGTCAGGAGCGCCGTCTTCATCCCCAGGGACGAGCGGCTGGCGCGCATGCGCGACGAGGACCCGGACCTTATAAAGGGAGCCCTCTCGCTCGGTCCCAACCCGCTGCCCGATTCCTACGAGATAGCCGTGGACCAGTCCGTCATGAGCTCGCTCAACACCTGGACGGAACTGCTCTGGGCGATGGACGGCGTGGCGGAAGTGCGCTACAAGCAGCTCGAGGCCTACGCCCTCCTGCATTTCTTCTTTTACGAAAGTTTCGTCACGCTGGTCTTCGGCCTGTCGCTGCTCGGGGCCGCGCTGCTGGCCCTCACCGTGCTGCTCTACCGCTTCTCGCCCGCCGGGCTCATGGAGGGCATAAGGCGGGACAGCCGCTGGTTCCTCTCCGGCGCCGGCGGCGCCGGGACCGCCGTGCTGGCCTGCTACCTGATAGTCTATCCGGTGCGCTACCTCAGCCCGGTCTGGGCCTGGCCCAACCCGCTCTGGCACCTGGCCGGCATACTCGTCTCGGGTTTCCTGGCCTGGACGCTGGTCCAATGGAAAAATTCGCGATAGCCGCGCTCCTCCTGCTCCTGACGGCGCCTCCCGCTTTCCCGCAGGCGGCCGCCGGGCTGCGGGACCGCAAGGAGAAACTGGAGGAGATAAACAGGCAGCTTTCCGAGAAGCAGTCGGAGCTGGAGCGTTACCAGGCCGAGCAAAAAAGGATCTCGTCGGAGATCGAGGGGCTCAGGAAGCGGGACAGGCTGACCAAGAGCAGGCAGCGGGAGCTGGAGAGCCAGCTTGACGCGTCGCGCCGGAAGGGCGCGGAGGCGAAGGACCGGCTCTCCTCGCTGGAAAAGGCGCAGAAGGACCTGGCCGGCGCCGCTTCCTCCGAGGTCGCCGCCTATTCGATGGACCGGCTCTTCTATTCGCCGTACTACGGCCGGCGGGACCTCATGCGCGACGTTTTCCTGCGCCAGGCCATCATGAACAAGTACGCGCTGGCGGCCACGCTGAAGGGGGAGAAGAAGCGCCTCTCGGCCGACATGCAGACCATGGCCAGACGCCAGCTGTCGCTGGCCGAACGCAAGGCGACCCTCGCCCGCGAGAGCACCATCAGCCAGCGCAGCGTGCGCAGCAAACAGCAGGAACTTTCCAGGGCCAGGGAAAGGGAGAAGGCCCTGCGCCGCGAGCTGGAGGACCTCAGGAACGCGGCGGCCGGCCTCGATACGCTGGTCAAGAAACTGGAGAAGCAGGCGCCGTACAGGCCCCGCCAGCCCGGCGACCTGCCTATAGACAAGGGTTCCCTGCCCTGGCCCGCCGCCGGCCGCGTGATAAGCAGGTACGGCCGGGAGCAGGTGCCGGAGCTCAAGACCTGGATAGTCAGGGAAGGGATACGCATCCGCACGGCCGACCGGGCGCCGGTCGCGCCGGTGCTGCCGGGCAAGGTCATCTACTCCGGCCCTTTCCGCACCTACGGCAATGTCGTGATAGTGGACCATGAGAAGGGCTTTTTCACCGTTTACGGCCTCCTGGACTCGGTGGCGGTCTCCAGGGGCGACCGCGTCTCCGCCGGCTCCAGGCTGGGTTTCGCGGGCGTGGACACCCAGGCTATCTCCGGGGCCGGGAAGGAAGAGGGCGGCACCGTTTATTTCGAGATACGCTCGGGCGCGGACTCCATAGATCCCCTGCCCTGGCTGTCCGGTCCGCGCTGAGGCCGCGGAAAAGGTATAATCTGGAGTCCCGGCCCCGGCGGGCGCCGGCTGTTTCGACCGATTTTTCTTTGTTTTTCAAGGAGAAAAGCATGAAGATCCCACGGAAAGTCCTTTTCATAGCGGGGACGGCGGCCCTTATGGGGCTGGTCTTCCCTTACGCCAACTCGGCGGTGGACCAGACCTACCAGCAGCTCAAGACCATAGTGGACGTGCTGGAACTGATAAAAGAGAATTACGTCGAGGAGATAGACTCGCAGAAACTCATCTACGGCGCCGCGGCCGGCATGGTGCAGCAGCTCGACGATTTCTCGCAGTTCATGGAGCCGGACCTCTACAAGAGGGTGAAGAGCGATACCGAGGGCGAGTTCGGCGGCATCGGCATCCGGGTGGACGTGCGCGAGGGCTGGCTGACCATAGTCACGCCCCTGCCCAATACTCCCGCCTACCGGGCCGGGCTTTACCCCGGCGACAAGATAATAAAGATCGAGGGCGAGAGCACCAGGGACATGATCGTGGACGAGGCGATCAAGCGCTTGCGCGGCACGCCCGGCACCAAGGTGAACATAACCACCGCCCGCGAACCCGAGGGCAAGGACGCGGACGCCGACTGGGTACAGCGCGACGTGGCGCTGGTGCGCGAACTGATCAAGACCGAGGCCGTGCGCTACAAGATGCTCGACGGCAAGATCGGCTACGTGAAGCTCATAGACTTCACCGGCCACGTCGTTGACGACGTCGCCAAGGCCCTGGGCGCGCTGAAGGCGGAGGGCATGGAGGCCCTGGTCATAGACCTGCGCTACGATCCGGGCGGCCTGCTCTCGGCCTCGGTGGACATCGCCAAGTTCTTCCTCGACGGCAGCAGGATGATAGTCTACACCAAGGGCCGCAGGCCGGAGAATTACCAGGAATTCCGCGCCGGGTCCAGGGCCCAGTACCCCGACCTGCCGGTGGTGGTGCTGGTCAACCGTTATTCCGCCTCGGCCAGCGAGATCCTGGCCGGCGCGCTGCAGGACAACAAGCGCGCCGTGATCATAGGGGAGCGGACCTTCGGCAAGGCCAGCGTCCAGTCGATGATCCCGCTCTCCGACAAGTCGGCCCTGCGGCTCACGATAGCCAAGTATTACACCCCCAGCGGCAAGTCGATACACCGCGACGCGAAGGGCGAGAACGGCGGCATCACCCCGGACATAGAGATCAAGGTGGACCGCGAGACCGAGACCAAACTGATAAAGCAGGGCGAGGAGCTTTTCTACCCCGGCAAGGAAGGGGAGAAGAACGGGAAGGACAAGTCCAGGGTGCGCGACGAGATGCTCGAGCGCGGCATGGAACTGCTCAAGGCCCGCGAGGTGCTGGGGAACCTGAGGGCGGCCAAGTAATAAAGTGCTGACGCTCGCCATCGAGACCACCTGCGACGAGACCGCGGCCTGCGTGCTGCGCGACGGCAGGATAGTCTCCGAGGCCGTCTATTCGCAGATAGCGCTGCACCGCCGCTACAGCGGCGTCGTGCCCGAACTGGCCAGCCGCGCCCACCTGGAGAAGATAAACCACGTGCTGCGCGCCGCCCTGGAGGGCGCCGGCATAGGACTGCCGGCCGGCGGCAAAAAATTTAAAAAGGTCTTCGACGCCGTCGCCTTCTCGCGCGGCCCCGGCCTGCCGGGCGCGATACTGGTCGGCCGCGTCGCCGCCCAGACCGCGGCGAAGGTCTTCGGGGCGCCGCTGATAGGGGTGAACCACCTGGAGGGGCATCTGCTGGCCTGCGAGTTCCGCAAGGGGCGGGCCGATGCCCGGCTGAAGTTCCCGCTGGCGGCGCTGATAGTCTCCGGCGGTCATACGGAACTCTGGCGCGCCGCCGGCTACGGGGCGTACGAACTCCTCGGCCGGACCCGCGACGACGCCGCCGGCGAGGCTTTCGACAAGGTCGCCCGCCTGCTCGGGCTGGGTTACCCGGGCGGACCGGAAGTGGAGAGGCTGGCCCTGAAAGCGGGCGCGAAGAGGCCGGCTTTCCCCAGGCCCTTCATGGACGGCGGGCTGGATTTCTCCTTCAGCGGGCTCAAGACGGCCGTGGCCTATTACCTGCGCGACAACCCGCGGCCCGGCGCCGCCGCCAGGGCGGCCGTCTGCGCCGCCTTCCAGGAGGCCGTGGCGGACACGCTGGCCGCCAAGGCCGCGCTGGCCTGCCGGAAATACGGCCTGAGGACGGCCGCGGCCGGAGGGGGGGTCTCGGCCAATTCCCTGCTGCGCGCGAGGATGGAGCGGGCCTGCGCGGAAGCCGGCGCGCGGGCCGTTTTCTCGGAGAAGAAGTACTGCACCGACAACGCCGCGATGATAGCGCTGGCCGCCCAGCGCAGGCTGGAGAGCGGCCGCGGGCTGCGGCACAGCGCCGAGGTGGACCCGGACCTGGAGATCGAAAGTTGGAAAGTCGGGGACGCTGATTCCTAAATGCCTAATTAGAGTCTTGCCGGTCAAGATGTGAGCCCCGCCACCGATAATTAGGCATTTAGGAATCAGCGTCCCGTAACATTAACTTAACAACGCTCTGTTATAGACTATAGCGCGAACATGAAGATCTGGATACTGTCCGATTACGATTCCCGCAAGAACCTGGCGGTGAAGAACCTGCTGGCCCGTTTCCACGCCGAGTTCCCCGGCCATAAGGCCGAATTCGAGGTCCTGACCCGGCGCTCCCTCTGGGACGCGCTCTTCGCCCACCTGCGCGACCCCAAGGGCTCTCCCGCCGCCGGGCTGATCGAACTGCCCCAGTCCTGGACCCCGCTCTTCTCCAAGCTGGGCCTGCTCTCGGACCTGTCCGGCCTGATAGAGGGGCCGGGCGCGCGCTATCCCGATTTCGTCCGGCGGACCTGTCTGCCCGCCGAGGGCGGCTCCGTCTACGCCATGCCCTGGTGGGCGGAGATCGTCTGCCTGCATTACAGGGCCGATTCCCTTAAAAAGGTCTCGAAGGACCCGCAGGCCGACCTGGCCTCCTGGGACGGCCTGCTGAAGAGCTGCGCCGCCCTCAAGGCCGCCTGCAGGAAGAAGGACTATTACCCGGTGGAGAACTCCAACCCCTCCGGCGCCGTCAGCGCCGTGGACGTGCTGCCCTGCGTCTGGGCCCGCGGGGGGGACCTTTTCAGCGAGGGCTTCAGCCGCTGCGCCGTGACCCGCGACGAGACCGTGCGCGGCATGGAGGATTACCTGTCGCTGGCGGCCAGGGGGTACATGCCCCTTTTCGAGGAGAACTTCCACGAGAGCGGTTTCCTGGTCTCCGGCCTGAGCGACCTCGTCTTTTCCGGGCGGCAGCCGATACAGGTGAGATCGGGCTCCCGCGCCGTCCATCTGCGGCCGGTCCCGTACCCGTCCTCCGGCCGGCCCGTCTCGCCCTGCTTCGTCAATTCCCTGGCGCTCTGCAGCTGCGCCGCGGGCGAGGAGGGCCCGGCCGAACTCCTCAAGTGGCTGCTGGAGCCGCGCCAGGCCCGCTATTTCACCGGCGCCTTCGGCGCCTTCCCCTGCCACAGGCAGCCGCTCGAGGACGCGCTGGACTCCACGCGCCACGGGGCCATGTACCGGGAGCTGCTGGAGAACGCCCGGCTGCGGCCCGGCGTCACGGCCTATCCCACCTGCGAGCTGCTGCTCGACGCCGCGCTGGCCGGCGCCGCGCTGCGCGCGGCCGAGCGGGACTACGACGGCCAGGACCTGCGGCGGGAACTGATAAAGATACAGGGCGAGATAGACTATCTGCTCTCCATTTATTGACCCATGAAGAAGAAGGAACACGACATCTACGAGGGACTGGAGAAGGCGGTGCTGACCGGCCCCAACGCCTTCTTCGGCCACCTGCTCCGGGAGCTGGCCGCGGCCTATTCCCTCGACGGCGTCACCTTCTTCGAGCCGGACCTCAAGCGTTCGCTGCTCAGCCTGAAGCTGCGCTACAAGCACGGCCTCGTCTTCGAGCACGAGGAGAACATCCGGCTGGACCAGGACTCGCCGCTGGGCCAGGCCATACTGCGCGGCCGCTCGCACGCGGCGCGCCTGCCGGGCATGCACCACCTCTACATCCCTTTCTCGCTGGAGAGCCAGCCCGGCGCCCCCGGCCCGCAGCGCTCGGGCGTGATCCGCGCCGAGCGGCTGCACGGCAAGCGCGGCTTCCGCGACCGCGAGCGCCAGGGCGCGGCCGCCATGGTGCGCGGCCTCGTCAGGCATTATTACCGCGCCGAGTACGCCGACCTCGTCCGCCGCCACGCGCGCGGCATGGCCGCCGTCGCCGAGCTGACCGAGATCTTCGCCACCTCGATCCGCGTGCGCGAGAGCTTCAAGCATATCCTGACCGGCGTGCAGAAATATTTCGGTTTCGACCGCGTGCGCCTCTACCTCATCGACAAGGGCGCCAACAAGCTCAAGGGCGAGTACAGCGCCGACATCCGCGGCCAGGTCAAGAGCATCTCCTACGACGAGATCCCGCTGGAGCCCGGCGCGCACCGCTTCGCCGACATCGTGCTGGGTAAGAGCACCGGCGCCTTCATGGACCGCTACCGCGACTGCGTGCTCTACCTGCCGCTGGTCGTGCAGGGCGCCACGATAGGCCTGCTGATAGTCGACAATATCCTCTCGCAGCACAAGATAGACCCGGACGACCTGGCCATGCTCAAGTCCTTCGCCGGCCAGATCGCGCTGGCCGTGGACAACGTCAAGCTCTTCGACAAGGTCGAGGAACTCTCGCTGCACGACGAGCTGACCAAGCTGCCGCTGCGCCGCTACTTCATGCAGCGCTTCCAGGAGGAGTTCTACCGCGCCGAGCGCTCGCGCAAGCCGATGGCGCTGGTCTGGATAGACCTGGACTATTTCAAGGAGATCAACGACACCTACGGCCACCAGATCGGGGACAAGGTCCTCAAGGAGGTCGGCCGCGTGATCCTCTCCAACCTGCGCAAGATAGACTTCCCGTGCCGCTACGGCGGCGACGAGATACTGATACTGCTGCCCGAGACCACGGCCCTCGACGCCAAGAAGCTCTGCGAGCGCCTCGCGGCCGAGATACGGGACCTCAAGATCCCGGTGCCGTTCTCGCGCAACCGCGAACTGCAGGTCTCGCTCAGCGTGGGCATCTCGGTGTTCCCGCAGGACGCCTCGTCCACCGACGAGCTGCTGCGCAAGGCCGACGAGACCCTCTACCGGGTCAAGTCGGCCGGCCGCGGCTTCATCATGCTCTACGACGAGAAGGCCGCCGAGGCCCAGCCGCCGGCGCGGGACTGCGCCTGCCCGCCGGCGGAGAAGGAGGGCTCCCCCGATGCGAAGTAAGGTCTTCGTCCCGCTCCTGCCGGCGCTCCTGCTGGCGGTCTCCCCGGCCCGCGCCGCTTTCGAGGACGCGGGCCCGGGCGCGGACCGGGCCGCGATGGCCTGGGCGGGTTCCGCGCTCGACGGCCACGGCCTGCTCAACCCCGCCGCGGCCGGCGCTTCCCGCAAGATCGCGGCGGGCGCGCATTACCTCTCCTCGTTCAGGCTGCCGGGCGGCCCTTACGACTTCAGGGACCAGGCCTTCGACTTCCGCGCGCCCCTGATGCTCGAGGACCGGCCGGGGACCGTCAGCGGCGCCGTGCGCTACCGCACCGACGGTTCGCTGGCCCGCCAGCGCGACCTGGTCCTGGGCTGGTCCAGCTGGCAGCTGCTGCGGCTCGCGGGCGGTTCGCTGGACTTCGGTTTCAATTTCAGGCATCAGCGGCTGACGCATATCCCTACCGGGTCCGCGGCGGGCGCTCCCGGCCTGGACCTGGGCGCGCTCTACAGGTCGGACGGCGGCTTCGCCTGGGGACTCTCGCTGCTGAACCTGGTCTCCTCCTCGTTCGAGGCCGGCCCGCTCGAGGACAAGGCTCCCCGCGCCTACAAGCTCGGCGTCGCGCAGGAGACCAGGCAGTACAGGCTGGCCATGGATTTCACGCGCCGCTCCGGTTCCCTGCTGCAGGAGCCCGGCTACACCCTCAGTTCCGGGGTCGAGCGCTCCTGGAGCCCCCTCAGGCGCGGCACGCTGCTGGGCAGGGCCGGCCTTCATCTCGGCGACGCCTCCTCGCTGTTCTCCCTGGGCGCCGGCTGGCGGCTGGCCGAATCCGACTTCGCCTACGCCTTCATGCTGCCGCTCAGCGACGGGCAGGGCGTCGGGCACGCGCTGACGCTGAACCTGCGCTTCGGCGACAGGGACGCCGCCGGCGAATGGGAGAACCTGCTGCGCAGGGAGATGAAGTACCGCAAGGACCTGCTGACGGCGCTCGACGAGGCCTCGCTGCGCGAGCGGGCCCTCAAGGACGAGCTGGATTTCCTGCGCCGCGAGTACGTCTCGCTCAACGAGATGTTCGCCTCCGAATCCGACCGCGCCGCGGCGGCGGGGAGGGAGAAACGCCGCCTGGAGGAGGCGATCGCGCGCCAGCGCCGCGCCGAGGCCGAGCTGAAAGCCCTGGCCGAGAAGCGGCGCGCGGACAGGCTCAACCAGCTGGCCTACCAGTTCAGCGTGGATTTCCAGGCCTACCTGAAGATGAAGGCGGGCGGGGCGCCGCCGGAAAGCCTCCGGGCCGCGCTCGGCCGCATCATCGGCCAGTACCAGGATTCGGGCATAGACATCAGCCGCGCCGCCTCCGAACTGCAGTCCCTGGTCGGCAGGTGAGCCCGTAATCTTTTGTTAACAATTATTTCACCGTCCCTTAACGCCCTCCCTGGTAAAATAAAGTGACCGCCGGGCCCGTGGCCCGCGGTCCTTTATGGAAAATTCCGAGCTGGACAAGAGGATAGCCGAGGTGTGGAAGCGCGTTTCGGGGGAGGACCTGCCTCCCGCGCCGCCGCCCATGCCGGAAATGCGCGAATCCTCGGTCGAGACCGTCCGGTTCCTCAAGGACAATTACGGCAAGGCCCAGGCCGAATGGGAGCGCCTGCTCTCGGCCAAGGAACTCAATGTCCGCGACCTCTCCTTCCAGCTCGAGGAGACCCGCGCGCACCTGGCCGAGCTCAAGCAGCATTACACCGAGGCCCGCGAGAAGCTGGTCACCGAGCAGCTCAACACCGCCCTGAACCTGGAGGAGACCCGCAAGGCCCTCCGCGGGCAGAAGGACTCCCATCAGAAGGAGGTCCGCCTGCTGCAGGAGGTGCTCGAGCGCGGCAGGAACGAGCTGCGCGAACTGGGCGCCCGCGTGGAGGCGCTGACCCGCGAGCGCGACGAGTACCGCCGCAAGTACGGCGAGGCCAATGCCGGGTCCGCCGACCTGCGCGACGCCGCCGCGGCCCTCGAAAAGAGGCTGGCCGACGCCAAGGCCGCCGTCGAATCCACCCTCTCCGAACTGCTGGCCGAGCGCAAGGAGCGCGCCGAGGCCGGCCGCCGGCTCAAGGAACTCGAGCGGAAGAATTCCGAGCTGGCAGAAGAGCTCTCCGCCGCCAGGGCGGCCTGGGACGCCGAGCGGACCCAGTGGAAGGAGCTCTGGGAGCGCGAGCGCTCGGTCTGGGAGACCCACCGCCAGGAATTCGCCGTCTGGGAGGAGCGCCTGCGCTCCGAGCGCCAGAGCTGGCTCGAGAAGCTGCGCGGCGAGGAGGAGAGAGGCCTGGGCTACGCCGAGGGGCTCTCGAAGGTGCTCAAGGATTCCTCGGAGTGGTCGCAGAAGGTCACCCAGGTGCTGCAGCTCTACGCGCTCAAGGGCGTGGAACTCCCCAAGGTCTTCGTTTCGACGCCTTCCGGCCCCGTAGAGCGCACCCGCGGCCTGCGCCGCGCCTTCCTGCTGGCCGGCGCCGCGCTGGTCCTGCTGGCGGGGACCGCCTTCTACATCCACGATTACCGCTCCAGGCCCCGTTTCGAGCTGCTGCAGTCCTGGCCGCTGGACCTTAAAGGAGTATCTTATATAGCCGGCTCCGAGGAGGGCCTCTGGCTGGCCGACTGGGAGCAGGGCCTGGTGCTCAAGGACCGCAAGGACCTGGCCACGCTGCGCCGCATAGACGGCAGCGCGGGCGTGCCGCTGCGCGCGGCCGCCGCGGCCCCCGTGTCCGGCTCGGTCTGGGCGCTGGACCTGGCCCAGCTGCGGCTGGTGCGCAAGGAGACCGTCTCCGGGCGGGAGCTCGGCGGTGTCCGCACCCCCGGTCCCGCGCCGCAGGGCCTGGCGCACGACGGCCACAGCCTCTGGTCCTTCGACGCGGCGTCCGGCCTCTTCTACCGCCACGGCCCCGACCCGGCCCACGGCGCGCTGGCCAGCTACGAGATAAAGGGGATCAAGACCGTCAAGGCCATGCAGTGGGCCGGGGGGAAGTTCTGGGTCCTGGACGGCTCCGGCGCGCTCGGCATATACGATTTCACCCACGGCGGTTTCAAGAGAGTTTCCGGCGCGGACCTGGGTCCGGGCGCGGAGGGTTTCTGGCTGGACGGGAAGGAGTTCTGGACGCTGGAGAAGGCGCGGGATTCCTCCCGGCTGGAACTGCGCAAAAGCGCGGTGCGGTCGCTTTGAGCCGTGATGTGCGGAAATAAAAGAACGGAGCTTTCGAATATGAAAAACAGGATACTGGCGGCGATCTTCGCGGCGGCGGCCTTCCTCCTCCCGGCGCCGGCCTCGGCCCAGCAGCTTTACATCTCCGAAATAGTGGTAGGGGACGGCGGGGGGACCTACTGCGACGGGGGCCTGGGCACCGACAGGTCCTTCGACACCTCCCTGACCGGCGATCCCTGGAACGATTCCGCGCTCATCGAGTTCGAGCGCCCCAGGGCCGCCTACCCCGGCGGCTGCCTGGCGCTGTGCGCCACCATAGAGTGCGTCGTCCCCAGCACGCCCACTCTTTTCGGCATAGACGAGCTCTCCTTCGAGATCTTTAAGTTCGGTCCCGGCGGCAATCCGCTGGACCCCGCCTCCACCCCGCCGATAAGGACGATCAATCTCTACAATATCGGCCAGTGCAACCAGCAGTCCGGGGCCCCCCAGGCGCAGACGGTCGGCACCTACTGCACGGCCTGGGACGGGATGTACAACATCAACGGCATGTTCGGCAAGACCAACGGCCAGTACGGCTTCCGCGCCACGGTCAAGACCAACCAGGTCAGCCAGCAGGCGGGCAATATCTCCATACAGCAGACCTCGGCCTATCCCGGCGAGAACCAGGTCCCGATACAGGTCAACGTCACCAATATCCATTCCGTCAAATCCACCCCGACGGTAGTGGGCAAGATCACCGGCGTGGCCGCCCAGCCCTACAATATCCTCTACCGCCTCTCCAAGGACGCCACCACCACCATCAACATCTTCGCGGCGACGGGCACGGGCACGCTGCCGCTGGTGCGGACGCTGGTCGACAAGCTGCCCAGGGTCGGCGAAGGCACGCCCGACGGCACGCTGACCAACGGCGATTTCTGGGACGGCCGCGACAATAACGGCCTCCTGCGGCCGGCGGGCCTTTACCTGGCCAGGATCGAGGCCGAGTCGGCCGACATGTGGGCCTTCGGGGCGGGGGAATACAGGGACCTCGCCAGGCCCGTCACGGTGCAGATAGGCCTGGACCCGCTGCAGGTGACCGACGTGGCCATAAAGCCGCTCGGCGCCTCGTCCACGGACCTGGCGACCATCAGCTACATGCTGACCGAGGCGGCCACGGTCCATGTCGGCATCTACCCGCCGGGGACGGCGATCGAGGTCAACGCCTCCTCGGTCAGCGCCTCCATAACGCCGCTGAGGCTGATAAGCGAGCAGAAGGACCGGCGTACGACGGTGACGACGATCTGGGACGGCCGCGATTCCTCCGGGAATCCGGTCTGCGACGGCGACTACGTCTACGCCATCTGGGCCGAGCTGCCCTCCGGGGGCTGGACCGTGCGCACCAACAAGGTGATGGTCGGCGCCGTGCCCGTCGCCAGGGGCCTGCCGGTCGCACTGCTGAACCCTTCCTCCACGGTCATCGGCTCCAGCCCGACGGCGGCCATGCTGGACCCCTTCTATTTCCGTTATACGCCGCAGCGCGACGCGCTGGTCAACCTGACCATAAAGAGCATGGACGGCTCCACGGTCGTCCGGCGGCTCGTGCGCAACGAGCCGCGCGCCGCCAACTTCTCCAACCGCGACCTCTGGGACGGCCGGGACGAGTTCGGCAACTACGTCGCCAGCGGCACCTACCTGGCCGAGCTGGCCGTGACCGACCCGCTGCTCTGCGCCACCGTCAAGACCTCCACCGTGACGGCGCTGATCCCGGTGGACATGTTCCGCATCGTGGACGTGCGCACCACCTCCCTGCTCGGCGGCACCTCCTCGATGGCCACGATAGGCTTCGAGCTGTCGCAGACCATGTGGATGGACATAAAGATCTACGCGGCCGGCTCCACCCAGACCGCGGCCGGCATGTGGCCCTGGGAGGATTCGGTGACGCTGACCCCGGTCTACAGCATCTCGGGGGTGAGGCCCGGCCGCTTCCGCATCACCGAGTACTGGGACGGGCGCGACTCGGACGGCAGGCTGATGCCCGACGGGCGTTATCCCTTCACGCTGGTGGCCAAGACCAGCGGCACCGCCGGCGGCCAGATGATGTACGCCACCGACAAGGTCAGCGGCTACATCGACATCACGCGCGGGCAGATCATCTTCGCCGGTTTCGACGTGATCCCGTCCATCCCGACGATGTACAACTCCAGCGATTCGGTCAAGCTGCCGCCCTACGAGATAACCTATTCGCTCAACCGCCAGAGCACGGTCACGGTCCAGGTCATGACGCTGGAGATCCCGCCGCGGGAAGTGGCGCATATCGCCAGCGGCTTCAGGGACGGCGACATCCTCTACCAGGACTTCTGGGACGGCAAGGACAACCACGGCAATTTCGTGCCCTGCGACACCTACAATGTCCGGATCATAGCGGAGGACATCTCCGCCCTGCTGACGCAGCGCACGACCGTGCAGATGACGATAGACGCCTGCCCGCTGCGCATCTACGACGTCTCCATCGTGCCGCTGACCCAGGAGAACCCGGCCATCATCTCCTACCAGGTCTCGGAGGCCATGAAAGTGGCCACCAAGATCTACAAGCCGGGCACCAACCGCAGCCTGCAGAGCGACCCCGGCGTCGAGGTCCCCGGCACCATCGTCAAGCGCATCATAGGCGTCCGGCCGGCCAGGACCCAGATCACCGAGTACTGGGACGGCACCGACCTGACGCTCACGCGCGTGCCGGACGGCAGCTACGTCTTCCAGATCTACGGCACCACCGACACCGACAACCTGAACACGCTGACCGGCAGCCTGACCCACAACTACGTGCGCGCCGACGACGTGGTGACGGCCAATATCCCGCTGACCAAGGGCGGGGTCGTCGATCTCTGCGGCGAGTTCGAGGCCGGGTCCTTCTTCTTCCCCAATCCCTACACGGGGACCTCGGGCAGGTTCCGGGTGAAGGCCCCGTTCGGCGGCAAGATCACGATGAGGCTCTACAACCTGGCCGGCGACCTGGTCTATAAGTACGATTTCGGCGACCAGCCGGGCGACAACCAGGCCGAACATCTCTGGCCCAGGACCAATCAGCAGGGCAAAACGGTGGCGCCGGGCGTTTACCTGGCCGTGCTGCGGTTCGAGGCCACCCAGGGCACCCGCGAGGTGTGCCAGACCGTCAAGAAGATCCTGATACCCTGAGGCCGGGGCTTAAAAGGTGGAATTTATGAAGATAAAGAAAGGTTCCGAAAGGGTCTGGGCGGCGCTGCTGGCGGCGGCGCTCTGCGCCCCCGCGCTGCCCCTGAAGGCCGCCGACGAGAGCGCCGGCACCTACGGCGCGGTGTTCATGAAGCTGCCCACCGGCTCGCCGCGCGCGCAGGCGCTGGGCAATACGGGCGCCTCGCTGATGGAGGGGTCGGAGGCCATGAGCATAAACCCGGCCGGCGTCGCCTCGGCGCAGCTCAGGGAGCTCAATTTCGCCTACCTCGGCTGGTTCGGCGGCTACGGCGGCCAGTACCTGGCCTACGTGCATCCCATAGGCCAGTCGGTGATCGGCTTCAACCTGGCCTATTACAGCGTGGACGGCTTCGACGTCCGCGACGAACAGGGCATTCCCCAGTACTCGCAGGACATAGAGGTCCGCAACGCCTACGCCTCCCTGACGCTGGCCAAGTCCTTCTTCCTGGAGCGTTTCGCGCTCGGCGCCTCGGTCAAGAGCGTGCTCGAGGACAATTATTCCGAGTCCTACCAGAACTACGTCTTCGACCTCGGCGCGCGGCTGCGCCTCGGCCGCAAGCTGTCCTTCGGCTGGAGCGGGCAGAACTTCTCCGGCGGCGAGAAAGAGGTCGTCAAGCTCAGCCGCCTCGGCGCCTCGTTCAGTCCCAATCCCTTCCTGACCCTCACGGTGGAGAACAAGAAGGCCAGCGACCAGGACGAGGCCGTCTACGGCGGAGGGGTGGAGCTGAACATCCCCGAGGAGGTCCTGCAGGTCGGCAAGGTTTCCTTCCGCGCCGGCTACACCGACACCAGCGACTTCGGGCGCAGCTACGACTCGACGCTGGACAAGCTGGGACTGGAGGAGGCCAGCGGCTGGAGCTTCGGCATAGGCATCTACAGCGCTCAGTCGCTGGGTTACGGCATCGCGCTGGACTACGCCCTGGTGCCTTACGGCGCGCTGGGCAAGGCCAACCAGATCTCGGTCAAGATGCAGTTCTGAAAATAGTATATAATCTCCGGGATATGCCCGCTTCAGCCGGAAAAGAGCGTTCCCCGCGCCGGCGCGGCCAGACCGCGGTGGAGTACATCCTGGTCACGCTGGCCCTGCTGATGGCCTTCGTGATGATCTACAGGGTCATGCAATGGTACCTGACCGGCCAGTTCAGGGCCGGCGGCCTGATAATCATGAGGAAATACGAGGCGCTGCCCTGAGCCGTCGCGTGGCCTGAAATAATATATAATTCTCTGAACACTATAGCGGAGGGTCCCAAAAAATGAAACTGCTCAAGAACAGGAAAGGTCAGAACACGGTGGAATACCTGCTGATGCTCGCGGTCGTGGTGGGCGTGGTGCTGATAGCCGGCATGGCTCTCAAGAACTATATGCCCGGTCTCTTCCAGAGCATACAGGGCATGATCAGCGGCGCCGCCAGTTCCCTCGGGGCCAGCGGCGGCAACAGGTAAGGAGTTCCGCCCCGCCCCCGCCGCCGGCCGTCCCTTCCCCGGAAGGGCCGGCCGGCGCGGACCGTTCAAGAGGGACGGCCGGGAACGGGAAAGGCCGCCTTATGGGACAGCCGCCCCGGAAAAAAGGACAGGTGACCGTGGAGCTCCTTCTGGTGCTCCCGGTCTTCATGCTGATGCTCTTCCTCATCATGGAGCTCGGCAACCTGGCCTTCCAGACCATACTGGCCCATCACAGCGCCTACGAACTGGCCCGCATAGGGGCGCTGGTGGCCGGCCCCAAGGGCGGCGAGGACAAGAACTACTGCGACAAGGGCAACGCCGAGATAAAGATGCGGGAGGTCCTCTGCCAGATGTTCGCCAACTGCAACAACATGTCGGTGACCGCGGAGTGCATCTGGACCGGGAGCGACAGGCAGGTGCAGGACACGGGCCGCAGCCACAGCAATCACGACCTGGAGGTCACGATGTTCTACCCGGCGCGGCTCGTTTTCCCGGGGTCGAGTTTCATCCTCTCCGACCCGCCGCGGCAGAAGCGGGCCAAGACCCTCAAGGTCATGATGCGCATGCCGGTGGAGAAGCCGTTCATCCAGTAGCACGGATTTAACAGCGATTTAACAAGGTTGTAACCCGAGCCCCGTAAACTATAACCAGAGGTGCCCCCGATTATGGAAAAGAAAGGATTCCTCCTCCCGCTGCTGCTGGCCCTAGGCGCCGCGATGATCTACTGGTGGATACTCTCCCAGAAGGAGAAGAACCTGGCGCGCGCCTACGAGACCGGCCAGGTGCTGGTGGCCAGGTTCGACCTCCCTGCCCGCACGGTCATCAAGGAGGACCTCGTGGAGGTCATACAGGTGCCGCGCAAGTACATGCAGCAGGACTCCTACGAGGTGCGCAGCCCTTCCGATATAAAGCACGTCGCCAATCTCGTCACCGCGGTGCGCATCCCCAAGGGCAACCAGGTCACCCAGGGCGCGCTGGTCTCGCTGAGCCCGGAGGCGGGCCTCAGCGTCAAGGTGCCGCCCGGCTACCGCGGCTGCATCCTGCCCATGGAGAACGAGCTGCTGCGCCTGGTCAAGCCCGGCGACCGCGTCGACGTGCTGGTCACCTTCGACGCCGTCATGGGCGACAGCCGCAAGGAGAAGGTCACGGCCACGATACTGCAGAACGTGCTGGTGCTCGGCGTCGGCACCAACCTCGGCCAGGGCATGTCGGGCGACATGGCCAAGGCCAAGGCCGGCAAGGAGGCCGCCGACCAGGCCTTCTCCGACAAGGGCGTGCTGAGCCTGGCGCTCAACCCCAACGAAGCCCAGTACCTCTCGCTTTCGGCCAAGACCGGCGACGTCTCCGTGGTCGTCCGCGGCCTGGGCGACATCGAACTGCACCCGATGGAGATCGCGAGCTTCAGGAAGCTGATAAAGTAGCCCCGTCACCCGGGAGGATCTGGATGAAACGAACGATACTGACCTTCGCCGCGGCCGCCTTCCTGGCGGCGCCGGCGCTGGCCCAGAAGGCGGAGATGGTGGCCGTCAGCGCGGACATCGTGGAGATAAGCGGCTCGATACAGAAGACGCGCGGCTTCTCCTGGAGCCAGCTCTTCGAGTTCGGCGAGAAGTCGGTGCCCGGCATCATCCGCCTCGGCGAGTTCGAGCGCAAGACCCAGCTGAGCACCTCGCTCAAGCTCCTGGAGACCGAGGGCAAGGCCCAGCTCCTCTCCAATCCCAAGGTCATCGCCAAGAGCGGCTCGCAGGCCAATTTCACGGTCGGCGGCGAGGTCCCGGTCCCCTATTCCAACAACCAGGGCGTCGGCGCCGAGTTCAAGAAGCACGGCGTCATCCTGCAGGTGCTGCCGGTCATCCTGGCCGAGAAGAAGGACACGGTGGACGTGCAGATCGCGCTGGAGGTCTCCAACCCCGACTATTCCAAGCCGGTGGTCGTGGGCGGGACCACCATCCCCTCGATGATCACCCGGCAGGTGCAGACCGAGGTCGAGCTCAAGAGCGGGGAGACGCTCGTCATAGGCGGCCTCAAGAAGAGCAGCCGCAACGTCTCCCGGAACCGCGTGCCGATCCTGGGCCATATCCCGCTCATCGGCAAGCTGTTCAGCTCCACCGACATAGTGGAGGACCAGAGCTCGCTGTTCCTTTTCGTGACGTTCGAGATCATAAGGTAGGCCGGCGCCCGCAACGGCGGTCCGGCAAGGCGGTTAAAGATGGCGGAAGAAGTCGCCCTGCCCAGGGTGATAACGTTCACCGGCCCCAGGGAAGGGGTCGGGGCCACGTCGCTGGCGCTCAACATGGCGCTGGCGTGGGCCAATTACCAGAAGCGCAACGTGCTCATCGTGCCGATGGACCACATGTGCCGGCAGGAGCACGCCCAGCTGCTGGGCCTCAACCCGCCGTCCCTGGCCGAACTGGTCCGCATGCTCGGGCGCGAATCGATAGGCGCGCTGGGTTCGCTCATAAAGGGCAAGGTCCCGGTCTCGCAGTGGGGGGTGGGCGTGCTGCCCCTTTCCAAGCGCCGCACCGAGGCGTCCAAGCTCTCGCCGGACCTCATCATGCCGGTGCTCTCCAAGCTCTCCAATTCCTTCGATATCTTCCTCGACGTGGACCCGTATTTCCCGATGCAGGTCTTCGCCTTCGACATCTCGGACATGGTCTTCTGGGTCACCAACTCCAACGCCGCCAGCCTCAACGCCACGGCCGGGATCTTCCGCGAGGTCAACGAGCTCCATTTCAACCTCAACAAGTTCGAGATCGTCTCCAACCTCTACGATATGCCCGGCGCGCTGGGCCCCAAGGAGGTGGAGAAGTTCTTCAAGCAGCTCGGCCGCGAGATCCTGGCCTTCATGCCCTGGGAGGACGCGCTGCCGGCGGCCGCCAACCAGAACAAGCTCCTCATAGTGGAGCAGCCCAACAGCCAGTGGGTCCGCATCCTGCGGGTGCTGCTGGGCCGCATGGCCGAGGTGCCGCCCTCCGAGAAGCAGTGGGTCTCCAGCGTCTCGGCGGCGGAGTTCTCCCACGGCTCCGACATGCTCTGGCGCGCCGTGGAGCGCGAACAGCTTCCCGCGGCCGACAGCGGCCAGGGCGGCGGCAAGCCGCCGATCTCCGCGACCGGGGTCCGCACCGACGTCCCGCCCTTCTGGGACGAGCTCAAGATGAAGATGCACGGCCTGGTGGTGGCGGCGCTGGAGATAGAGCGCATAAAGCTGACCGACGACGCCGCGGGCAACCAGGAGACGCGCAAGAAGGTGGACGGCATCATCAACGGCCTGCTGCAGAAGGAGACGGCCTACCCCCTTACCCGCGAGCAGCGCGTGAAGTTCATCAACGAGCTGCTCGACGAGATCCTGGGCCTCGGCCCGCTGGAAGAGCTGATGCGCGACCCGGCCGTGACCGAGATCATGGTCAACGCGCCCGACCGCGTCTACATAGAGCGCGCCGGCAAGCTGATCCTGACCAAGTACAAGTTCCGCAACGACGAGCAGATCGTCCAGGTCATGAAGCGCATCGTGGCCCCGCTCGGCCGGCGCATCGACGAATCCGTGCCGCTGGTGGACGCCCGCCTCAAGGACGGCTCGCGCGTCAACGCCATCATCGCGCCGCTGGCCGTCTCGGGCCCGACGCTCACCATAAGGCGGTTCTCGGCCAAGCCGTTCACGGACGCCGACCTGATCAAGAAAGGCTCCATCTCGCAGGACTGCGTCGATTTCCTCAAGGCCTGCGTCAAGCTGCGCAAGGACATCATCATCTCCGGCGGCACCGGCACCGGTAAGACGACCTTCCTGAACATGCTGTCGAGCTACATCCCCGAGGACGAGCGCATCGTGACCGTCGAGGACACCGCCGAACTCCGGCTGCAGCAGGACCACTGGGTGCGCCTGGAGTCCCGCCCCCCGAACATCGAAGGCAAGAACGAGGTCACGATCCGCGACCTGGTCAAGAACTGCCTCCGCATGCGCCCCGACCGCATCGTGGTGGGCGAAGTCCGCTCCGCCGAGGCCCTGGACATGCTCCAGGCCATGAACACCGGCCACGAGGGCTCGCTGGCCACGATCCACGCCAACACCCCCCGCGACGCGCTGACCCGCATGGAGGCCATGTGCCTCATGGCCGGCGCCGACCTGCCGATCTGGGCGCTGCGCGAGATGATCTCGTCGGCCGTCCACATGATAGTGCAGCTGACCCGCTTCTCCGACGGCACGCGCAAGATCACGGCCGTCACCGAGATCACCGGCCGCGACGAGAACACGATCCTGACGCACGACCTCTTCAAGTACCACCAGACGGCCATAGACCACGCGACCGGCAAGGTCTCCGGCTATTTCACGGCCACCGGCGAGCCTCCCAAGTTCTTCAAGGATTTCGAGACCCACGGCATCCCCCTGCCGGTGGACCTCTTCTGGACCGAGGAGCAGAAGCGGGCCAGGGCCGGGGGGCAGAGGCAATAGCGCAGCCATGAAAAGGATACTCCTGATAGCGATCGCGGCGTCCTGCCTGGCGGCCCCCCGGGCCGGGGCCTCCGTTTTCACCGGGGCCGAAATGGACGAGGTCTCCTGCGCCGCCCTCAAGCTGCAGCTCTTCTACTACTACCTGGACCCCGGCCGGGAGCAGAAGATCCTGGACCATACGTTCAAGTGCCGCGGCCGCGACAGCCGGCTGGTCATGCCGCAGTGGATGATCGACGAGGTGGCCGCCATGTCCGGGAAGCCCGCCTGGCGCGATCCCGAGGAGGGCGAGCTCTCCGAGGCCATGCTCTGGCAGCACACCGTCTCGATCCTTTACGAGTTCATGGAGATAAGCCGCAAGACCTTCCCGCCGGACCAGGGCGGGGCGGCCATAGCTCCGGCCCTGCTCGTCAAAGAGTATTCGGACATGCGCATCCGCTTCCAGATGTCGCTGGACCGGCTCTACCGGGCCCGTCTCAACGATTCCCTGGACGGCCGCGGCCGGAGCCTGCTGGCCACCTTCTCCCTCATACTCAAGCAGATGGAGAGCATCGCGGACGCGATCTCCAGCGCGGACTCCAAGGCCTACGCCGAGGCGGTCACGGCCTCGGCCGTGCTCTCCCAGGACGCCTTCTTCCAGGTCTTCGAGCCCCCGCGCAAGTACGAGGCGCCCAAGGTCTTCTCGCGCGCCGAGGAACTCGTTTTCGTGGGGGCCACGGTCATCGGCATAATACTGGTCTTCACCGCGGTGCGCCTCTTCTTCATGCTCAACGAGAAGGAGACGGACCGCCTCGTCCAGGATTACGCCGGCCGCGTGAACAGGTGGACCGACGACTTCTCCCGGCAGTTCATGACGGTCAAGGTCCATTACCTGGTATTCGCGCCGGCCGCCGTTTTCGCGCTGCTGGGCCTGCTCAGCTTCAACCTGCCGATATTCCTGCTCATGTCCGGGCTGGGCATGTACGTCGGCCTGCGCACGCCCACGATGGTGCTCAACAGCATGAAGCGCGGCCGCGGCCGGAAGATAGACACGCAGCTGATGGACGCGCTGATCCTGATGTCCAACTGTCTGCGCTCGGGCCTCGACGTCGTGCAGGGCTTCGAGATGGTGTCCAAGGACCTGCTGCCCCCGATCGCCGACGAGTTCTCCCTCGTCATCAAGAATTACCAGCTCGGCATGCCTTTCGAGAAGGCGCTGGGCGTCATGGAGGAGCGCGTGGAGTCCAAGATGCTCTCCTACATGATCCGCGCCATCGTGCTGCAGCGGCAGATGGGCGGCAACCTGACCAAGGTCTTCGAGCGCATCGTGGTCGATATCCGCGAGGAATCCAAGCTGGAGGAGAAGACCAAGGCCATGACGGCGCAGCAGAAGATCCAGTCCATCGTCGTGGGCATCATGCCCTGGATCATGGTCTCCGTCATGTTCATGTTCCAGCCGGAAACGATGATAAAGTTCTACGGTTCCCCGCTGGGCATGATGACCTTCGTTTTCTGCGCGATCTGGATAGGCATAGGCATGAAGGTCGTCTCCAGCCTCGGGAAGATAAGGGTCTAGCCGGCGCTTTATGGAACAATTCGTGAACCTGCTGATGCTCGCCCTGCTGTTCGCGGGCTCCATGGCCGCCTTCACGGCGGTGCAGCGCTTCCTGCGTCCGCCCGACATGGGCCCTTCCCCCGTGGGCGATATCAGCGACATGGAGGGCAGGGAGGTCTCGGTCTTCTCCAGGCTCGACCCCAACCGCAGCTGGCTGGAGCGGGTGGACCTGTTCCTGGCCCGCGGCCTGGGGCTGGAGCGCAAGCTGGAGGAGACCTACATGCTCCTCGGCAAGCCGGCGAACAGCGACCCGCTCAGGATGCTCCACGCCAAGGAACTCACGGCGATAGGGCTGGCGGCCGGGATGTTCCTGCTCAGCGACTCCTTCGTTTCCATCATTTTCCTGCCGCTCGGCTTCTTCCTGCCGGACGGGCTCATCTACTCGCGCCGCATCCGCGCCAGGCAGGACGACATAATCCGCAACTTCCCGACCTTCGTGGACCTGTCGGCCCTGATGATAGAATCGGGCCTGGACTACATGACGGCCTTCGACAGGATCGTCAAGATCTCGACCCAGAAGACGGGGCTGGAACTGGAAGTGGAGCGCATGATAAACGAGATCCAGCTCGGCTATTCCCGCCGGGACGCGCTGCGCAACCTGGCGCTGCGCACCGGCCTGCAGGAGATCCGTTCCTTCGTCGGCCTGATCATCCAGTCGGACGAACTGGGCACCAGCCTGGTCGAGCTGCTGCGGAACTTCTCCGCGGACATGCGCTTCCGCCGCCTGAACAAGGCCGAGAAACTGGCGGCGCAGGCCTCGACCAAGATGCTCATACCGCTGTTCATCTTCATCTTCCCCACGGTGTTCATCCTGATGCTCGCGCCCATGATCACCGACCTGCTGATGGGCGGGGCGCTGCCGTTCTGACGCGCCGGGGCCGGTCCGGCGAAGCGAGGCCGCTTTTATGAAAAACAACTTCCTGTCCCTGCTGCTCCTGGCCGCCGCCGCCCCGGTCTTCGGCCAGGCGCCGGCCAGGACGGTCCATACCGAGGAGTCCCTCTTCCTGAACATGCAGAAGATAGGCCTGGGCGCCCTGGACGACGCCGAGGAGAAGAAGAAGTTCCTGGACACAGTGAAGCTGGAGAAGCAGAAGATCCAGTACAAGATGCTGCAGGGCGTCTACGACAACGCCTACGAACTCTACCGCTCCGGCGACTACGAGAGCGCCAGGGACATGGCGGCCCGCATCCTCGCCATCGACCCCAACTTCCAGGACGCGGCGATGATCCTCGAGGCCTCCGACCAGCTGCGCGGCAGCGCCCGCCCCGCGCTCTCGGAGCGCGTGATGATAGAGGACCGCTTCAAGGCCGCTCTTTCCCTTTACCAGGAGGGCCGCATCGTGGAGGCCCACCGGGCGATGGAGGAGGTCTCCAAGCTCGCCCCCAACAACATAAAGGCCCGGTACTGGCTGGGCCGCATGAAGGACAATCTCAAGGATTACTACGTGGCCAAGGGCGAGGAGGCCTACGCCCGGCGCGACCTGAAGGGGGCGCTGGACAATTACTACAACGCCCTGCTGATAAGGCCCCGCGACAACGCGATAATCGAGCGCATAGCCCGCTCCGAGGAGGAGCTGCGGCGCGAGCGCGCCACGGACGGCCTTAAGACCGCCCTCGAGGCCTACGCCCGCGGCGACCTGAAAGGCGCCCACGACGGGCTCCGCCGGGTCCTGGAGATACAGCCGGGCGACGCCAAGGCCGGGAAGCTCTTCAGCGACGTGCGCGGCGAGATAGAGCAGGGGTTCCTCGAGAGGGGAAAACAGCTTTACGGCAGGCGCAAGTACACCGAAGCCATCGGCGAATGGGACAAGGCGAAGCCTTACTCGGAGAATCCCAAGTACCTCGCCCAGCTCGTCTCCCGGGCGAAGCAGCAGATGAAACTGGAGGAGGACGCCCGCAAGCGCCGCGCCGAGGAGGCCGCCCGCCGGGCGCGGGAGGAGGAGGAGCGCCGCGCGAAGGAGGAGGAGGAGCGGCGTAAGGCCGAGGAGGAAGCGAGGCGCAAGGGCCTGGCCTCCGGCCCGGTGGAGAAGAAGCCCCAGGTCGTGACCGAGGAGAACCGGGTGTCGGCGCAGCGCCATTACATGGAGGGCATCAAGCACTTCCAGAGCGCGAACTACGAGAAGGCCCGCGACGAATGGACGATAGCGCGGCAGCTCGATCCCGGCAACGCCGACGCGGAAGCCGGCCTCAAGCGCATAGAACAGCTGCTTTCCGGGGGGCGCTAGGAACGCCGCGCGGGCGCTCCGGAGACGCCCCGGGCGGGCCCCGCGCGCCGCGCGGGGCGTAATATTTCCGCAATCCCGGCGTAGTATATTATAACTATGAGACTCACCGGCAAATGGCTGCTGTGGTTCGTGATGATCGGCGCCTACGTGATGGTGCTGGGCGGGGTCTTCTATTACAACCTCTTCAAGTGGACCTTCGACGAGAAGCTCAAGCAGGACATCGTCGAGACCGTCAAGGTCTACGCCCCCACGCTGCGCAACGGCCTGCTCCGGAACCCGCGCGCGATAACCTTCGAGGAATACGACATCATGCAGTCCCTGGCCAAGGACGAGCGCATCAGCTCGCTGGTCTACATCAGCCGCCAGGGGGCCATCCGCTGGTACAAAGAGCCCCGCTTCCTGGGCATGCCCTGGGACGAGTTCCAGAAGCAGGTGCCGCCCCCGACCGACGCGATAACGCAGGCCTACCTCTCCAAGATGCCCAAGACGCGCCAGGTCCCCAAGGAGCCGTTCTACGAGATAGCCTTCCCCTTCTCGGTGCGCGGGGAGATCGTCGGCATCGTCGACGTGCTGGTCTCGCGCGCCGGCGCCGAGGTGCTGATAGGTTCGGCGATGCGCAAGTACGTCTTTCTCGCCGTCGGCGTGCTGTTCCTGCTGGGCCTGCCCCTCTATTTCTTCTTCCACCATTACGTCATCGCCCCGCTCGAAGTGCTGCGCGACAGCGTGGACACCATCTCGCTGAAGAGCATGGAACTGCGTTTCGTCAACCGCCCCGACGAGGTCGGCGAGCTCGGGCAGGCCATCTCCGCGTTCCTGCAGAAGATAAAGGGCGAGATGGAGGCCCAGGTCAGCAAGGATAAGAAGTACAAGGACGCGGAGCAGAAATGGTGGCGCGCGCTGCTGGGCGTCATAATACCGTCGGACGAGTACGTGATAGTCGTCGACGAGAACAACAGCGTCCTCTACGCCAACTTCGAGCTGGGCGGGGGCCCGGACGCGAAGAACCTGCATCTGCTCGACGTCGTGGACAGCCAGCAGCAGAACCTGCTGCGCCTGGTCGGCCAGGGATTCGAGAGCCCGAACCGGATGATAGAGGGCGAGACGGTCTTCAAGGGCCAGTCCTCCAGGGTCAAGGTCCTGCACGTGGGCGAGGGGGCCGACCTGAGCCGCACGCTCATCCTTTTCTCCCCCAAGAAACAGGTCTCCATCAGCGTCTGAGGCGTCCGGCCCGCCGATGAGAACGAGAATAATAGCCATCTTCGCCTCCGCGGCGCTCTACGCGGCCCTGATGGGAGGCATCTCCCTCTACCAGTTCCTGAAGAACTCGGGGGCCGACCGGCGCCGGGACGAGATACTGGCCTCGCTGCGCGAGCGCGCGCCGATGCTGATCAACGCGGCGCTGAAAAGCCCCGCCGCCGTCACGCTGGAGGAATACGATTTCCTGGAGAATTTCTCCAGGGAGCCGGGTCTGGGCGAACTGGTCTACCTCGCGGCCGACGAGACCGTCCGCTGGCACCGCCAGCCGGGGGCCATAGGCCGCCCCTCGCGGGAGATCGTCCACGAGACTTCCTTCGCCACCGGCGTGATCGCCAGGGCCTTCGGCTCGCTCTCCTTCGCGGCGGGCAGGGCGCCGTCGGGCGACCTCGAGGTCGCGGTCCCTTTCTCGGTGAAGCGCCGCCCCGTGACCCTGCTGGCCTTCACGCTCTCCGCCGCGGAGCACAGGCGGGCCGCGGCCGCCGGTCTCGTCCGTTACGTTTTCCTCGCCTTGTCCGCCGTCCTGCTGCTCTGCGCCGTCCTCTACTTCCTCCTGCGCCGCTACGTCGAGAACCCGCTCTCCTCGCTCGCCTTCTGGATGGACGGGGCGTCCCTGCGGGGCGGCGACCAGGCCCGCGCCGCCCCCCCTCCGCCGGCGGCCGGGGAGGTCTCGGCGGCGGCCGCCAGGCTGGCCGCCCGGGCCCGGGACGAACTGGCCGCGGTCGAGAAACGCCTCGCCTCGGTGGTCGGGACCGAGCAGGCCTGGTGGCGCGCGCTGCTGGGCGCGGCGGCGCCGGCCGGGGCCCGAGTGATAGTCGTCGACGAGAACAACAACGTCATCTACTCCAATTCCGGCCCGGGGGAGGGCCGCGGCGGGGAGAAGGTCCACCTGCTCGACGTAGTGGACAGCAACCAGCAGGACCTGCTGCGCCTGATCGGCGAGGCCTTCGAAAGCCCCGGCCGGGCGGTGGAGGGCCGCGCGGCCTTCCGGGGCCGCCCCGTCCGCGTCAAGGTCCTGCACGTGGGGGAAGGGGCCGACCTGGGGCGCACCCTTATCCTCTTCTCCTCGGCGGACTCCACGGCCGCCTGAGCGTCTTGCAAGACCTTTAAAAATTGCTAAGATAGGACGGGGCGCCGCGCGGAACGGGCCGGCTCCCGTTGTTATCATGTCGCCGAGCGGAGGTCAAGAGAAGATGAAACTGGAAATACGCGGAGTGCAGCTGAGGTCGCTGGTCATGTCGTCCGTGCCGGCGGTCCTGGCCTGTCTGGGCCTGCTGGGAGGCGTCATCACGTTCTTCCTGATCGACAATCCGCAGGTCTCCTACATGGCTTTCGGCCAGAAGGTGCTGGCGTCGTCCGTCTTCTCCGTCTTCTATATGCTGCTGATGGTCGCGCTGGTCGTAACGGCTTCCTTCGTCTACAACGTGCTGACCTCCGTGCTCGGGATGAGCGGGGTCCGCTTCGAGATCGAAGAGGTGACCGAGGGGGACCAGGACCACCCGTGAAGATCAACGTAATATTCGCTTCCAGGGACTTCTCCAGGGCCTCGCTGATCCTGGAGATGCTCTCCCGCCAGGGTTACTCCGTTCTCACCGCGCACAAGGCCCGCGAGGTCATGGGCCTGCTGTCCGAGAAGAGCTTCGACCTGCTGATCATGGGCCAGAACCTGGCCGACGAGGAGGGCCTGAGCTTCCTCAAGAACCTCCGGGCCAAGAACAAGACGCTGCCCGTCATAGCGCTGCTGGAATCGCCGGACACCTACCTCGACCATATGCCCTCCGGGCTGACGGCCGAGGCCTTCCACCTCCAGGGCTCCTCCGGCGCGCCCAGGATCACCTACAAACTGGCCTTCTTCCAGCTCGGCGCCGACGAGTGCCTCAGCTGCAACCAGGACCTGCACGAGAGCATGGCGCGCATCCGCGCCGTGGTGCGCCGCACGGCGGCCGTGCAGCCCGAGGAGCTCATCAAGATGGGCGAGATAGAGCTCAACATGTCGAGCTACACCGTCAAGATCGCCAACAGGGAGATCACGGTCACCGCCAAGGAGTTCGACCTGCTCTACGTCTTCCTGAGCTCCCCGAACCGCGTGCTCTCCCGCCCCTACCTGATCGAGCGCGTCTGGGGTTACAACTATTTCGGTTCCCCCAGGACCGTGGACGTGCACGTCAGGCGCCTGCGCGCCAAGATGGGCAAGGCCGCCCGCTACGTCCATACCGTGCCCTGCGTAGGGTACAAACTCGTGCCCGGTCCGAAATAACGGAGGTCCCAGAATGTCCCACAAAGTCCTGATAATAGACGACGACGCCCATCTCAGGGAAGGCCTCGCGGAGGTCCTGGACGCCGAGGGGTTCTCCTGCTCCGAGGCGGCCAACGCCAGGGCCGGCATCGACCTGGCCAAGAAGCACGATCCCGACGTGGTCATCATGGACATACAGCTGCCCGACTTCAGCGGGTTCCAGATCTGCCAGGAACTGCGCAAGCACTCCAGGGACTTCGTGCTCATCATGATGACCGGGCGCTTCCTCTCCGCCGAGGAGAAGACCCAGGGTTTCGAGCTGGGCGCGGACGAGTACATCACCAAGCCCTTCGACATCCAGGAACTCTCCATCCGCATCAGGCAGCTGCTGTCCAGGAAGGGCAAATGAAGCGCCTGCTGCCCGCTCTGTTCCTCGCCTGCTCTTTCCAGGCCGCTCCCGCCCGCGCCGCGGGCCCGTCCCTGGAACTCTATTTCGAGGCGATGGACGGCCAGAGCTGGCAGTGGTTCTTCATGGCCGACGCCGCCCGCCGGCGCCTGCCGGCCGCGAAGCTGGAGGTGCTGCCGCTGGTCTCCAAAGGGGAGGCGGGCTGGGTCTCCAAGCGCGGCGAGCCGGAACTGGAGGAGTCGGCCAGGATAGCCTGGATCTCGGCCGGGAAACCGGAGGCGCTGTTCAACTATCTCAACGCCCGCTCCCTGAGCCCCTGGGCCGACGGCTGGCGCGACGCGGCCCTGTTCGCCGGCCTGGACCCCGACGAGCTGGGAAAGAAGTCCTCCGAAGCCCGCGAGAAGCTGCTGGGCGGCCTTTACGAACGCGCCTCGGCGCGCAAGGCGGAGTCCACCGCCCTCTACATAGACGGCAAGCCTTACGGGGGAGGGCAGCGCCTGCTGGACCTCTATGCCGCGGTCAACGCCGCCCTGCCCGAGGCCGAGCGCCTCTATAGACCCGCCGCCGCGGCCCCCCAGGGCGGACCGGCGGCCGCGGCCCGCACCCCCAAGCTGCGGGTGCTGGGCTCGGAAAAGGACGGCATAGCCGGCGACCCCGCCGTGACCGGCGCCTTCAAGCGCTATTTCGCGGACCTCAGGCCCGAAGAACTGGATTACGCCTCCGCCGCGGCGCGCAAGCTGCTCAAGTCCCCGAGATCGCTGCCCGCCTATCTCCTGGAGGATACGCCGGAAGTGCGCAAGGCCTTCGGCCAGGCCATACAGGCCGGCGCCTTCGAGGAGGCGGGGAAGAACTTCGTCTATTACGACAAGGGGCGCAAGTCGCTGCTGCCGGGCGCGAAGCGGACCCCGGGCACGCTGGAGCTTTTCACGATGAGCCAGTGCCCCTTCGGGGTGCAGGCCGCCAACGCGCTGATCGACGCGCGGAGCAAAGGCCTGCTGCCGAAAGGCACCGACATCGTCATCCGCTACATCGCCGACGCCGCCGACGACGGGAAGGGCGGCCTCTCCTTCAAGAGCCTGCACGGCACCCCCGAGTGGGAGGAGAACGCCCGCCAGCTCTTCATCATGAAGACTTTCCCGGACAAGTTCTACGCCTACCTGGCCGAGCGCAACAAGGACGTGATGTCCAGCAGGTGGGAGAGCGCGGCCGAGGCCGCCGGCGTGGACCCGGCGAAGGTCTCCGCCGGTTTCGAAGAGGGCAAGCGTCTGCTGGCCGAGAACGTCAAACGCTCGAACGAGCTGGGGATAGGCACCTCCCCGACCTTCCTGGTGGAGGGGCGCCTGCTGGTCACCGGCCTGGGCGGCCTGGCGCAGGTCAAGGGCTTCGAGAAGGTGACGGGCAGCGCTCCGCCGCCGGGCCAGGGCTGTTCCCAATAACGCCGTTTCCTCAATAAAGAAATATTTCGGAAACACGGTTTTGTGATAATATCCGTGGCGGCGCGCGGGACGCCCGATCCACGGAGAATCCTTTCATTATGACGCAGAGAAGGAAAAGAGGCCGGCTGTTCTACAAGTTCCTGTTCGTGTTCCTGCTGGTCTCGCTGGTGCCGCTGGGCGTCGTAGGCTACTACCTCGTCAACCTGATGCAGGTCACGCTGAACAAGGCCATCACGCGCGACCAGGAATCCCTCGCCGTCGGCTTCGTCGACACGGTCTCGACCTATATCACCTCCTTCCGCAACGTGCTCTACGACGCGGCCCACCTGAGCGACTTCGTCGGCATGGACGTCGAGAAGCAGAAGAACATGGTGAACAACATTATGCAGCTGCACGCGGCGTTCCTCGAGATCTCCGTCGTGGCCGCGGACGGCCAGGAGACGATCCGCATCGGCCGTTTCCTCAAGGACACCAAGCTGCGCGATTTTTCCAACGACGGCATTTTCCAGAAGGCGGTGACGCGGGGCGAGTTCATCGGCGGGCTCGAACGCTACATGGGGTCCTACCCGACGCTGACCGTGGGGATACAGATCGTCAGCCCCTCCGACAACAGGGCCGTCGGCGCCGTGCTGGCCAAGCTCAGCCTCAACGGCCTCTCGGGCATCCTGAAGACCAGTTTCCCGGAGAACACGCACACCCAGGCCGCCGTCATCGATTCGAGCGGCTTCCTGGTGGCCCATTCCAACCTCGACGAGGTCTACAAGTCCGACGCCAGGCTTCCCGAGGACGTGCTCAAGATCCTGCTGCAGAACGACGCCAGGACCGGAGGGGGGGAGATCCTGCTCGACAACGGCGAGCGCGTGCTGGGCGCCTTCGCCGAGGCCGAGGAACTGGGCTGGGTCGTTTACATCCAGCGCTCGGTCTCGGTCGCCTACCAGGCCTCGGCGGACATGCTCAAGCGCACCTACAAGATGGGCGGCTACGTCTTCCTGTTCGTGCTGATCCTCGGCTACGCCGTCTCGCTGGTCATAGCCCAGCCCATACAGGCGCTGCGCGAGGCGGCGATAAAGCTGGGCGAGGGCGACTTCGACTACCTGCCCGACCTCAGCATGCCCAACGACGAGATCGGCGAACTGGCGCACACTTTCATGCAGATGAGCGAGTCGCTCAAGGTCAAGACGGCCGAGATCATGTCCGCCAAGGACGAGCTCGAGCGCCTCAACCGCAGCCTCGAGAACCGCGTCGAGGCCCGCACCCGCGAGCTCAGGAGCGCCCAGGACGAGCTGATCAAGAAGGAGCGCCTGGCCGCCATCGGGCAGATGTCCTCCGTCGTAGGCCACGAGATCCGCAACCCGCTGGCCGTCATCAACAACTCCGTCTATTTCATCAAGACCAAGCTGGGGGGCATGCAGCAGCCGACGGACCCCAAGATGCTCAAGCACATCTCGATAATCGAATCCGAGATACGCCAGGCCAACGGCATCATAGACGAGATCCTGGGTTTCGCCAGGACGCGCGAGTTCAACCTCAAGCCCGCCCACCTGAACGCCTACCTGGAGGACCTGACGATGTCGTTCCCGTTCCCGCCGCACGTGGAACTGGTCAAACAGTTCGACCCCTCCAATCCCGGCGTCAATATAGACGCCGACCAGCTCACGCAGGCCCTGCGCAACCTGATAAAGAACGGCATCGAGGTCATGCCCGAGCGCGGACGCGTCTATGTCCGCAGCGAGGTCGTCTCGCCGGACTGGGTGCGCGTCGATATCGAGGACGAAGGCCCCGGCATTCCGAAGGACGTCCTGGAGAAGATCTTCGCCCCGTTCTTCACCACCAAGGCCCGCGGCACCGGCCTGGGCCTGGCCGTGGTCAAGAAGGCGGTGGACGGCCACAAGGGCAAGGTCGAGGTGGTCAGCACCGTCGGCAAGGGCACCTGCTTCAAGATCTACCTGCCTATTGTAAACATTACTCAAAATAAGCAATAATTCAGATGGAGCCCGCGGGGGACGGGCGGGGAGATGCCCCGCCGGGTTTTACGGGGCTTTTTTCCCATGGGAAGCAAGATACTCATCACCGACGACGACTCGCACCTGCGCGAGACGCTCCGCGACCTCCTGGAAATGGAGGGCTACCAGGTGTTCGAGGCGGCTTCCGGCGCCGAGGCCATGAAGATGGTGGTCTCGGACTTCTTCCACGTCATCCTGATGGACTTCAACCTGACCGACAAGACCGGCATCGAGGTCATCAAGGACATCCGCAAGCTCAATACCGACAGCCAGATCCTGATGATGACGGCGCACGCCTCGCTCGACACCGCCGTCAAGGCCATCCAGGAGTCGGTCTACGACTTCCTGATAAAGCCCGTCGATTTCAACTACCTGCGCCGCGCCATCAAGAAGGCCGAGGAGAAGCTCTACCTCGAGCAGGAGAACAAGCGCCTCATCGACATGCTGCGGCGCAACAACGAGCAGCTCGACCGCCTCAACAACATGAAGTCGAAGTTCCTGTCGATGGCCTCGCACGACCTCTCCAATTCGCTGATGACGCTGCAGATCAGCTTCGAGATGCTCGCCGGCACGATAAAGCCCAGCGACGACCAGAAGAAGAAGATGGACTTCATCACCGCGAGCATCACGCAGATCTCGCGGCTGATAGGCGACCTGGTGGACTGGGCCTCCATCGAGCAGGGCAAGTTCCGGCTGGAGAAGAACTATTTCGAGATGGACAAGCTGGTCGCCGAGCTCGTCGCCGGGCCCAGGGCCCGCGCGCAGCAGAAGAGCATCTCGATCGACTACAATATAGGCGAGGGCCTCAAGATGGTCTGCGCCGACAGGCGCCGCATCGGCCAGGTGCTGCTCAACCTTCTCGAGAACGGCATCCGCCACACGCCGCGCGGGGGAAAGATAACCGTTTTCGTGGAGAAGATGGAGGATTCGGTCTGCGTCTCGGTGACCGACAACGGCGAAGGCATACCGCCCGACGTGCTGACCAAACTTTTCCAGAGCTTTTACCAGCCGGAGGGCGGCAAGTCGCCGCACGGCCGGCTCGGCCTCGGCCTGAGCATCTCCAGGGAGATCATCCAGAGCCACGACGGCCGGATTTGGGTGGAGTCGGAGGGAGAGGGGAAAGGTTCTTCCTTCAGGTTCACCATCCCTTTCGCCAAGGAAGGGTCCCAGAAAGAGGGCGCGCCCCGGTCGCAGCAGCTGCCCAGGCAGCTGCCGCCCGCCCAGCAGCAGTGAACGCCGGGGACGGAGGGGACACCATGCGGCATGGCGTTCCCGCGGGGCCCGGCGGAGAAAACAAAGTAAGGAGCTAGAAATATGGCAAGCCCCAAAAAGACGGTGACGGTGCTGATAGCGGACGACCAGACCCTTTTCCGGGAGGGTATAAAGGACCTCCTGGAGGACGAGAAAGGCATAGAGGTGGTAGGCGAGGCCTCCAACGGCCCCGAGGCCGTCTCCATGGCCAAGAAGATAAAGCCGGACGTGATCCTGATGGACATAAAGCTGCCCCAGATGGACGGCGTCTCGGCCACCCGCATCATCCGCAAGGACTGCCCGTCGACGAACGTGCTGATCCTCTCCTCCTACGAGGACGAGGCGCATATCACCGAGGCCATACAGGCCGGCGCCAACGGCTACCTGTCCAAGATGCTCCCCGCCAGCGAACTGGTCCACGCGCTCAAGACGTTCAACAGCGAGGGCGTCATGATCCCGCAGCCCATCATGGGCAAGCTGATACAGGGCCTGCGCCAGATGGGCCCCGGCGGCTACGACAGCGCCCCGGACTCGCTGACCGCCACCGAAATAAAGGTGATGGCGCTGCTCGGCAAGGGCAAGAGCAACAAGGAGATAGCCGCCGAGCTCGGCTGCTCCGTGAAGACGGTCAAGAACCACCTCAACAGCATCTTCCAGAAGCTGGGCGTCAACAACCGCACCGAGGCGGTGGTCAAGGCCATAGAGAAGGGCCTGATCTCGCCGGAAGACGGCGCCCGGTAAAAGCCGGGCGGGGGACGCCATCCGGGGACGCCATCCCGCACGGCGTCCGCAGGTCCCCGGCCGCCGCGAAGAGGCGTCCGCCCCGGGCGGGCGCCTTTCCATTGGCGCCCCGCAACACTTCTTTAACACGCGCGCGCTATAATACCAGGGTATTGAAAAAAGCCCGTTCCGGTGGTATAACATCGTGACGGGAAGGACGGCGGAAGGAAAACCGGGATGATGGAACTCGACCTTTTGAACTGCCTGCCGCGGCCGGGCCTGCGCCCGAGGCGGGGGCAGACCCTGGTCGAGTACATGCTGATGCTCGCCGTCGTGGTAGGCGTGGCGCTGATGCTGGGGATAGCCTTCCACAGGAAGTTCCTGGGCGGCTTTTTCACCCTGATAGGCATGGTCATAGGCGGAGGGACGCCCTCCTGAGAGGGGAAGGATATGGACGGGACCGGGTCGGGGAAGCTCTCCGGACTCGCCGGCCTGAAGAGGGCCGGCCAGGTCCTCGTTCCCTCGATCTTCGTCATCCCCACGCTGCTGCTCTTCGTCTACCTTATCTTCGAGACCGCCAAGATCTCGCGCGAGAAGATCCGCCAGCAGTTCGCGGTGGACTCGGCCGCCTTCATCCAGATGGGCGACTACACCAATTTCTTCAACCGCACGGCCTACGTCAACGGCGCCTTCCCCTACCGCATCTTCAAGGAGGCCTTCGAGTGCCCCTCCCTCTCCCCGGGCACGGACCACGTCTACCAGCGCAGCCAGGGCACCGGGGACGTCTGCCTCTACGACATGCTCTACGAGAACGGCGTCATCCCCAAGTCCGTGGACCCCATGGACGAGAAACGCCAGGTGCAGCCCAAACCGCTGGACTCCCATACCAAATGGGACATACGCTACGACGACAGCCTGCGGCCCGGCATCAACGACCTGCAGCCGGGCGACGAACTGAACGAGCGCCTGGTGCTGATCACCCAGGACCAGGGGCAGTACATCATGATCTTCTGGAACGAGGCCTCCGGCTTCGTCTACAAGTTCTACGCCCAGGTCTATACGCTGCTGGGTTCCGTGCAGGAGTCGCAGTACACGGTGTTCAAGCGGCTGACCGAGAACTTCAACTTTTTCCGCAAGTCCTATTATCTCAATGCCTCCCCGCCGGAATGCCTGGAGAACCCGTCCGCCTGCGGCGAGGACGGCCTCAGGTCCGGTCCCAAGAACTTCATCTCCAACCGCGTCAGCAAGAGCAACGGCAATTTCGCGATGCATTTCGTACAGAAGCTCAAGTTCTTCTGCAAGAAGCCGCTCTCGGGCATACCGCCGTACCAGCTGGTGGAAACTCCCGACATAGACATGCCCTCCCCCGGCCTTTTCCAGGTGGCGTCGGTGGAGAAATCCTCCCTTAAAACGCTGGGCGAAGGGATCGAGATCTTCCAGGGCTGGAACGCGGGCGGCAATTACTTCCAGGTGCCGCTGGACACGCTGGCCGCCTGCAGCGAGACCGGCAGGCCCTGCGTCCACGCGCGCATCGCCACGCAGTGCCCCGCCATGTGGGGGGGCGGCTGGTCGGGCAAGAACAACTGCGTCTGGCCCAACCCCACGCCAAAATACCAGACGAGGCTCTACCCGTAGCGCCATGCCGTCCGTCTTCCACTATCTCCTGGCCAGGCTGGAACTCTCCGGCCTTCGCCCCCGCGCGCCCCGGCTCAGGCGGGGGCAAGCGATGACGGAGGTGGTGCTGCTGTTCCCCATCTTCATGATCATCGCTTTCCTCACCATCAAGATCTTCCAGCTGCTGGTGCTGGTGCAGAAGATGGAGATAGCCTCGTACTACGCGGGCCGCCGCTGGCAGCTGGAGTCCCACATCAACGTGGGTTACGCGCCGGACGACCAGAAGCTCAAACAGGACATAGAGAAGGTGGTGCAGGGATATATCAGCTCCGGCACGGACGCGCGGCAGGTAAAACTGGATATAGAGAGGACCCAGGTCTGGAACGTGGTGACCATCTCCGTGGAGACCCGTCCGCCCGGTCTGCGGCTCTTCTGCAAATATCCCAAGCAGACCGTCTGCGCCTACCCCTACGGCAACGACTGTATCAACGGCTACGATTATATCTGCGGCGGCGGCAAGAAACTCGAAGTGGTCAAGTACGTGCCGAACCGCGACCGTCCCATCCAGTTCGTCCTTCCCGGCCTGCAGTAGGGTAGGGGTAGGGGACGCTGATGATTAAATGACTAATTATCCACAGGGACCTCGCGTTATAACCGAGGATTGTTAATAATTAGTCATTTAATCATCAGCGTCCCCTTGAAATTTTGCGGTTCGTCTGCTATAACATTGGCGAGCGTGAGCGCGGCCCGGAGATGGTCCCACCATTCCCCCGGCCGCAGGCGTTTTTTATCGGTCCGCGGCGGGCCGCGGAAAGCGTGAGCGGGGTTCGCGGAGGATCTATGCAGGACAAGAAAAAAGAGCGGGGTGCCGGTAATTTCCTCTGGCTGCTGCCAGTGGGCGGCTTCCTCCTGGTGGGCAGCATCATAGCCGTCGCGGTGATGAAGGACGCGGCTTCGGACCTGGCCGGCCGCCCGCAGGCGGGCGACCTGTCCTCTTCCGGGCTCGCCGCGGCCGGCGGCGGCGCCGCGGGCGGCGCGCACGAGTTCTTCTCTTCCGACGAGGCCGTGGACGATGACGCGCTGGCCTCCTACGAGCGCTACAAACTGGAGGTCGAGGACCGCCTGTACGAGAAAGGCCCCTCTTCCGGCAAGGTAAGCGCTTTCGCCGGCGACGGCGGCGGCGCTGCCGCGGCCGCGGCGGCCGCCGACGGCCCGTCCCGGTCCGGCCCTTCCGCCGGCGGTTCCGGCGGCCCCGCTCCCAGGCTGGCGTCCGGCCTTTCCTCAACCAAGCGCGGCGGTGCCGGCGGTCCCCCCAAGTCCTCTCTCGGCGCGGCCGGGTCTTCGGCTTTCCAGTCCGGCGCCACGAAACTGGCTGTCTCCGCCTCGGGCGAGACCGGCGTGAAGGCCGGCGCTTCCAAAAAAGGCTCGGGCGGCGTCATCGAGGCCCTGCGCAGCGCCTGGCGCGGCTCGGTCATGGGCGCGCGCGAGGCCTCCAACGACGCGGCGCGGACCCTGCTGGCCCGTTCCTTCGACGGCTCCTCCTCCAGCGAGCGCCTTTCGCTGGAATACGACGAGAAGATGAAGAAGGAACTGGACGTGGTGGACCCCAATTCCATACCCAAGTTCCTGCGCGACCAGGACATCAGCGCCGACAGGGCTTCGGCCTTCGACGTGCCGGACGTAAAGACGGCGAGCGCGGACAGGGAAGGCACCGAGAAGGCGCTGGCGGCGGACAAGGAGTACCAGGCCAAGAAGGCGCTGGCCAGCATGAGCGATGGCATGCTCAATTCCATGTTCAGCGGTGTGACCAATAAGAACGGGCCCGGCGCGCCGGCGGGGGGGGAGGACGACGCGCCGCTGGCCCCGGCTTCCTACGACGACGGCGGGGGCGACGTGCAACTGATGAGTTCCCCGGAGGACGAACAGTGGCTGGAGGACCTGCAGAACCAGGAGTGGACCGACATGGGCAACCAGGGCTGCGGCGAGGAATGCGGCTGCAGCTGCGCCGCTCCCTGCTGCTGCCTGCCTCCCGCCACCGACAACTGCCCGGTATACGGGCCGTTCCTGCCGGACGACCCCTGCGGCGCCGACTTCTACGCTCCGGTGGACCAGAGCGCCGGCATCTGGGTCTGAGGAAATAAGGACCGGGAATGAGAAAGACGCTTCTTTGCGCGCTGGCCGCCCTCGCCTGCGCCTGCTCCGACGGCAAGAGGGACGGGAAGATAGTCGAGGTGTTCCAGAGACATTCCCTGGAGGCGCACGACGAGGCCCGGCTGCGCGCGGAACTCGCCGCCCGCGGCCCGGCCGGCCTCAAACTTTTCGACCCTTACGCGGCGCTGGTCGGCGCCAGGCCGCGCGTCGCGGCCGCCGCCGCGCTGAGCCCCTCCCCTTCGACCGGTCTTATCCTGGGCCCCTGCGGGACCAGGGTGTGCGCGCTGCGGGTGCTGCGCGGTTCTCCGGCCGACAAGGCCGGGATGAAGGATTTCGACCGCCTCCTCGCGGCGGACGGCGCCGGGCCCTCCCCGGACGCCATACTCCCGGTTTTCGCGCGGGAGCCCCGCGAACTGGTCGTCAAAGCCGAGCGTATGCGCCGGCCGGGAGAGCTTTCGTTCACACTGAAGCCCGCCGGGTTCAGGCCGCCGGCCATCTTCGGCCTTTACGCCCCTTCGGCCTCGGCCGCCTATATCCGCCTGCCCTCCTTCCCGACCGGCGCGGCCGGTCTGGTCGAGAGCGGGCTGGCCTCGATGAAAGCGTACGGCCTCAGGAAGATCGTCCTCGACCTGCGCTATAACCGCGGCGGCCTGCCGCGGGAAGCCGCCGCCGTTTTCGCCCTGTTCGCCTCCCGCGGGCGCCCCTGTTTCTCGATAAAGTCCCGGCACGAAGGTTATAACATGGATTTCCCGCCCGGCAGGGGCGGTCCCTACGCCGGCGTCCCGCTGGCGGTGCTCGTCAACGGCGAGACGGCCATGGCCGCCGAGGCGCTGGCCGCGGCCCTTCGGGAAGGGGCGGGCGCGCGGCTTTACGGCGCGAAGACCAAGGGTTCGGCCACCGTGGTCAAGACTTTCAGGCTGGACGGCCGCGGCGGCCTGCGGCTGGCCGTGGCCCGGTTCCTGGCGCCTTCCGGGGCCGCGCTGGAGGGCGCCGGGCTGGAGCCGGATATCGCCGTCCCGCCGGCCGGCCCGGATTTCCACGGGGACTGGCTCAGGCCGGCGGAGACCCTGCTCTACCGCGACGCGGCCTGGCTTGCCGCCGTGAAACGCTGACCGCGGTTTCCAGCCGGTTGACCTGTCAAGGCCCGCCGCTCTTGACAAAAGCGAAAAATCCTGTATAATATAATGCTTGGTCCCCAGGGGGCCACGTTTTTTGCGGTGTCGCGATAATAGCAAACCCGCCTTAAGGCGGGGGCGCAAAGCCGAGGGTCCGACAGCGGACTGCCTGGCTGCCGAAGACAGAACAGCGCGAGGGCGGCTATGCCGCTTTCTGGCGTGATTCTAGAGGCCGTTCGTCTGTCTCCGGGTCCCATGACAGTCGGACGGTTTTTTTATTGGCCGGTGACTTATGAAAACGGACGGATTCAAAAGAAACGATATCCTCGCGCGCGCGGGCACGGGGAAAACGCCCGCGCGGCGTGTTGAAACAATTGCGAAATATTATAATACTATCATTAGTAAGCCCCCTTGCCGTGCCATACCGGCCATACGGCAGGGAGGGGATGCTTTTTGTCCGCGCGCGGCTTCATGCCCCGTCGCGGCGGGACCGATGAAAGAAACCGTCAGCGTCATAATACCGGCGTATAATTCCGGCCGCGATATAGGGAAGTGCCTCGACGCCTGCCTTGCCGCGGGAGCCGCGGCCGCGGATATCGTGGTCGTGGACGACATGTCCTTGGACGCTACGGCGGCCGAAGCGGAGGCGAGGGGGGTGCGGACCGTCCGTCTGTCCCGCCGGTCCGGCGCCGCCGCCGCCAGGAACCACGGAGCCCGGGCCGCCGCCGGGGACATACTGGTTTTCCTCGACGCGGACGTGCTGCCGGAGGAGGGCTGGCTCGCGGGACTGCTGGACCCGTTCCGCCGTTTCCCCGGTACGGACGCCGTGCAGGGCGTGTATTCGGAGAACTGCCCGTCCGCGGACGTCCCCTCCCTGGCGAGGAACTTCTACAAGTGCTATAACGCCTCCAAGCTCGCCGACGGCGCCCTCATCTCGGGCGTCAACGGTTTCTGTTTCGCCGTGAGGAAAGAGGCGTTCGCCTCGGTCGGCGGTTTCGATCCTTCGGCCGAGCGGGCGGAGGACGTCGACCTCGGGCGCCGCCTCCGCGCAGCCGGCCGTACGATAAGGCTCAACAAAAGCGTCCGCGTCGTCCACCTCAAGCGTTATACTTTCGCCGGGCTGCTGAAATGCGACTTTCTCAAAGTGCTGGCCAAGGCGGGCCTTATGCTCGAAGGCCGCCGCGGCGCGCCAGGCATGACCTTCTCCCTCAACGGCCCCGGGGCGATGAAAGCGGAAATTCTCACCCTGCCCCTCGCAGGACTGGTCCTCGCCGCGCCGGCCGCCGCCGTCCTCGCCGGCACGCCCGCTTTCGCCTGGCTGACGCCCGCCGCCCTGGCGGCGATGTGCCTGGTCAATTCCCGCTTTTACCGCTTCATGGAAAGGCGGGCCGGCGCCCTGACAGCCGCGGCCTGCCTCGGCGTTTACTTCTGCGAGATGGCCGCCGCGCTGGCCGGGGCTGTCTGCGGGCCGGTTCTCCGGGCGGCGCGCAAAGGTGCGCGGTTCGCGGCCTCGGCCGCGGAAAAAGCGCGCTGGCTGCGCAAGATGTTCTTCCGCGGCGTTCCCGGCATGCCCGAGCAGACGACTTTCTTCGTCACCGCCCGATGTCCGCTGAAGTGCTCCCATTGCTTTAACTGGAAGAACGCGGACGCCGGCCGCAGCGATTTCACCCTCGCCGAACTTGAGAAGGTCCTGCCGACCATGGGCAGGTTCAGCTTCGCCAGTCTTACCGGCGGAGAACCCTTCCTGCGGGACGACCTGCCGGAGATCGCGCGGCTTCTCACGGAGCTCAACGGCGTGACCCGCATTTCCGTCCCCACCAGCGGTTTTTTCCCGGAGAGGACGGCGGAGCTGGCGGCCGCCATCCTGGACGCCTGCCGCGGCCGCGCCTCCCTGCTGGTCAAGGTCTCGCTGGACGGCGTCGGCGCCGGGCATGACGCGATAAGGGGCGTGAGCGGCAGTTTCGACAGGGCGGTCCGGACTTTCCGCCTGCTCAAGGGGCTGTCCCGCTCGCGGAAAGGGCTGAAAGCCGGCGTACTGCTGACCGCCTCCGGGCTTAACGGGGATTCTCTGGGCGGAACCGCCGCCTATGTGATGAAGGAACTGGAACCCGACATGATAGGGTTGAATTTCGCCAGGGGCGAAACCAGGGACCCGGCCGCCGCCCGCGCCGATGTCCGTGTCTATCGCGGGGTCTACTCCGGCATACTGGCCTGGCTGGAGGGACGCGGCGGCCGCGGGGGCGCCTTCCACAAGGCTTTTTACCGGGCCTATAAGAGGAACATCGCTTCGATGATAAGCGGGATAGCCGGCGGCGGGCCTTACCCGTTGGTCTGCCGCGCCGGGGAACTGACCGCGGTGGTGGACAGTTCTCTGGACGTATATCCCTGCGAGCTCTACGGCGAAAGCATGGGGAACCTGCGCGGTACGGGCCTGGATTTCGGCCGCCTCTGGTCCTCTCCCCGGGCCGCGGCCGTAAGGGAAAATATCGCCCGCGGCTGTTCCTGCACGCACGAGTGCAATCTGCAGATGAACTCTTTTTTCGACCCTCTCCGGGCGGCGGGGCTGCTGCTCGAAGCCTGCGGCGCCGCTCGCTTCCCGCGCCGGGAAGCCTCGGCGGCCGAAGCCGGGGGGGCGGCATGAAGATCGCCCTGATACACGCCCCTTTCCATCACCGGAAGTTCTCCGAGAACCTCAAGGTGGTGGACGAGGAATTCACGCTGGCCCCGCCTATCGTACTGGCCTATGTCGCCGCCATCATGGAGAGGGCGGGCCACCGCGTTATTTTGGTGGACGCCCACGCCCTGCGCCTGTCCAAGGAGGCGACGCTGGATCGGGTACGCTCTTTCGCCCCGGACCTGCTGGGTTTCCGCCTGGACACCTACGGCTTCCAGGAAACGCTGGGATGGATAAAGAGCCTGAAGGCGGCCACCGGGCTGCCGGTGCTGGCCGGCGGCATCAACCTTTCGCTTTATCCAGGCGAGACCATGTCGCACGCCGCCATCGATTTCGCCCTGGAAGGCGAGGCCGTGGAGACGCTGCCCATGTTCCTGGAGCGCTTCGGCCGGCCGGAGCGCTACCGCGAAGTGCCCGGCCTGCTCTGGCGCGAAGACGGCGAACTGCGCCGCAACCCGCCCCCGGAAAGGCTCGTGCCTTTCGACGATTACCCGGAGCCCGCGCGGCACCTGCTGCCAAACGGCGTCTATCATTCCTTCGTCTCCCAGCGCAGGAACTTCACCGTCATGCTGACCTCCACCGGCTGCCCCTACCGCTGTCGTTTCTGCGCCATCGCCGGTCTCAAACACTGGCGCCAGCGCGGCGCGGCCGGCGTCATAGCCGAGATAGAACGCTGTTACCACGAGCACGGCGTGAGGGAGATAGATTTCTTCGACGCGACCTTCTTCGTGGATAAAAAATGGTCGCTGGAGTTCTGCTCCGGGCTCGCCCGGCTGGGCCTGGACCTTGTCTGGACCGCGCGCTCGCGCGTGGACCTCGCCGACGGGGAGGTGCTCGCGGCGGCCGCGAAAGCCGGCTGCAGGATGATCTTCTGGGGTATAGAGTCTTCCTCGCAGAACGTGCTGGACGAGGTCAACAAGGATATCACCCCGGCGCAGGTGTCCCGGGCCATAGAGATGGCCAGAGGCCGCGGCATAAGGAACCTCGGTTTTCTGATGGTCGGTAATCCGGGGGACACGGAGGAGTCGATAGAGGCCACCGTCGATTTCGCCAAGACGCTGGGCCTGGACTATGTGCAGATCTGCCGCGCGATACCCAAGCCCGGCACCGAATTCCACCGCGACGTGGCGGCGAAGACCGGCCGGGACTACTGGAGCGAATTCGTCGCGTTGAAGAAGGGAGAGGAGCGCATACCCGTCTCCTGGACGGACATGCCGCAGGAGAAGGTGGAAAAACTGCTGAAGAAAGCGTACCTCAACTTTTACTTCAGGCCCGGTTTTATCTGGAGCACGCTGCGTAAGACGAGGTCTTTCGAAGAGCTCGGCCGCTACGCCGCCACGGCCATAAAGATGCTCTTCAACTATCTCCATACCGACGTGCCCGAAGCGGCGGTCCCGCCGCCTCCCGCGGACCGCGTCAGGAAAGCCTGCGTTATCATCCCGGCCTACAATGAGAAAGAGAACGTTGTAAGCCTGGTGCGGGAGATATCGGGGATGTATCCCGGCGTGAACATACTGGTGATGGACAGCTCCCGGGACGGTACTCGCGAGGAACTGGCGCGCCTGGCGGGGGAACTTCCCAACGTCGAGGCGCATTATATCGGCAAGACCGGTCCCGCCAATGAGCGCGGAAGCGCCGTCAAAGAGGGATTCCGGCTGGCCCTGGAGCGCGGCGCGGAAGTGGTGGTGGAGATGGACGCCGACCTTTCCCACGATCCGGCCGCCATAGGCGAGCTCATACGCAATTCGGACGAATTCGACCTTGTGATAGGCTCCCGGTACATAAACTCCGGGGCTTTGGTCGGGCGTTCCCTTTTCAGGAACCTGATAGGCAACCTGGCCAATCTTTATGTCAGGTACAGCCTCGGCCTCAAGGCCGTGCATGACTGCACCTCCGGCTACCGCTGTTTCAGGCGTGACGCGCTGGAGAAGATAGGCGTTGAATACCTGCGATCGATAGAGGGGACCGAGGCGCTCATAGAGATGCTTTACCGCGGCTTCAAAGGCGGGCTGAGGATAAAGGAAGTTCCGATAACCTACCTGGAGAGGCGCCGCGGCGCCTCCAAGTTCAGCTTCGCGACCGTCTCCAGGAGCCTCAGGCGCGTCTGGGTCCTGCGCTGGGGGGGCGTATGAAGCCGCTGGCAAAGCTGGGCGCTCTGCGCGACCTCGCCGCCGTGAAGTTCCTCGGCCGGCGCATCCCCGTCGCGGTGCGCATGCAGATAACCAACAGGTGTCCCAACCGCTGCGCCTATTGCAGCGTCTGGAGCGACGAGGCCCCTGACCCCTCCAGGGAGAAAATATTCTCCGTCATGGAGCAGCTCGGGGAGCTGGGCACCCGCAAGGTATCCTTCAGCGGCGGCGAGCCGCTGCTGAGGGACGATATAGGGGAGATAATAGGCCGCTGTAAAGAGCTCGGTATTTCTCCCGAGATGAATTCGCGCGGGACTCTCATCGAGCGGCGCATAGCCGGCCTGAAGGGGCTCGACCTGCTGAAAGTAAGCGTGGACGGCCCCGAAGAGGTTCACGACGCCCTGTCCGCCCGCAAGGGCGCTTTCAGGGACTGTGTAAAGGCCATAGAAACGGCGCAGGCCGCGGGGATAAGGGTGAGCCTGGCTACCACGATAACCAGGCATAATATCGGGCACCTGGATTTCATACTGGGGCTGGCCAAAAAGTACGGCATCAGGGCGGCCTTCCAGCCGCTCAAGCCGCTATACCGCGGAGTGGGCGCGGAAGAGATGCGGGACCTCTACCCGCCGCGAGAAGAATACCGGCGGCAGATAGCCAGGCTGGCGGAGCTCAAGGCCGACGGCTGGGCGGGATATATGCGCAACTCGCTGATAGGGCTGCGGCATATAATGGACTGGCCGGGTTATCCGGCGCTGCCCTGCTCCGCGGGCAGGCTGTTCTGCGTCATCGACACCGACGGGACCTTCTATCCCTGCGACCGGATAGATTACGCGACGGAGCCGCCGAACTGTTTCGAGACGGGCGTCGGGGCCGCGCTGGAGTCCGCCCCCCCGGTGAAGTGCGGGGGTTGCGGCTTCTGCGGCTCGCTGGAACTGAACTTCCTTTACAATTTCAGGTTCGGGACTCTCAAAGAGGTCTTATGGCTGCTGAAATGATCCGCTTGGCCAGGAAAGCGTTCCCCTGGGCGGTCTCCGCCGCCGTCCTGGCGGCGCTGCTCGCCCGTCTCGATCTGAGCGAACTGCCGCGGGCGCTTGTGGCGGCGGATCCCCTGCTCCTCCTGCTCTCCCTGGCCGCGGCCCTCCTCTATTCCTTCGTGGTGACCGTGAGGAAATACCGGCACCTGCTCGGCTTCATGGGGGTGACCGTCTCCGAAGCCGAGGCCAGGCTCATCCGCGTCGGCAGCATGTCGCTCAAAGCAGTGGTGCCCGCCAAGGCGGGGGAGTTCGCCCGCGCCGTCTATCTCAACCGCGTGCACGACGTGCCTTACGGTAAAGGGGTGTTCCTGATAGTCTTCGGCTACGCCACCCGGCTGCCGGTGCTGCTGGCCCTCTCGCTGGCGGGCGCGGCCGCCCTGCATTTCGGTCTCGGTGCGGCCGCTCTGGCGGGGCTCTGCGGCCTGGCCCTGGCCGTTGCCCTGCTCCTCGGGAAAAAATACCGGCCGCTGGTCCTCTATTCCCTGCTAAGCGAGCTGTTCCTTATGGCGAATTTCATCTTCGCTTTCATGGCTTTCGGTATCGACATCCCGGCGGGGGAATTCTTCCTCTACGTGCCGCCGATACTTATCCTCACGGGCCTGCCCCTGAGCGTGATGGGCATAGGGGTGCGGGAGGCCTCGGTGGCGGCGGCCTTCGCGGGCGCGGCCGCCTATCCCGTACTGCTGTCCTGCGCGCTGGCCATCTCCTTCATGGAAAGCGTCCTTCCCCTGCTGCTTTCCACCCTGCTCCTGAAGAAATTCGTCTCCAGGATGTCCCTGCCCGCCCGCGAACCGGAGGCCTTCGACCCGGAGCGCTATTTCGACCGCAGGAACAATAACCCGCTGACCGGCTACCGTCTGAAGCGGCGCATCAGGGAAGTGGTGGACGCGCTGGGCCGGCATTGCCCCGGAAGAGAGCTGAGCGTCCTGGACATAGGCGCGGCCGACGGCGTGATGCTGGACGCGGTGCGCTCCGGCCTGAGCGTGAGGAGAGCCGTGGGAGTGGAGCTCTTCAAGGAACTCATCGAGCGCAGGAAATCCGACAGCATAGAGATACTGCAGGGCAAGGGGGAGGAACTGCCTTTCGGAGCGGGCGAGTTCGACGCGGTCCTGATATGTTCCGTGATAGAGCACGTGGACGACGCCGAGAAGACGCTCGCCGAGGCCGGCCGGGTGCTCAAGGACGACGGCCGCCTGGTCATAACGGCGGTGAACGGTTTTCTCGACAAGGCCGCCTCCCTGCTCGGCATAAAGCCCGACGATCACCTGCGCACTTACACGGTGGCCGAACTGAGCGGGCGCCTGGAGGCGCACGGTCTCAGGGTGCTGGAGGCGCGCAGTTTCGGCCCGGTCTTCTACAATCTGCTGGTGGCGGCGAAGATACCCGGTAACGGAGAGAACTATGCTTAAAGAACGCGGAACGCTTTCGATATTGACCCTATGCCTGGCGCTGGCGGCGCCGGCCGCGGCCCAGGAGGCCGGCCTGCTGTCGCGGCTGAGAAGCGCCGACCCCGCGGCGCGCATGGCCGCGGCGCGGGAGGCCGGGGAACTCAGGTCCACGGCGACGGTGGCCGGCCTGGTCCCCCTGCTGAAGGACCGGTCGCAGGGCGTGGCCGTGGCCGCCGCCGTCTCGCTGGGGCAGATACGCGACGAGCGGGCCGTCGAGCCGCTGATACTGGCGGCGGAGAAAAGCACTCATACCGCCGTGAGGGCGATGATCGCTCAGTCGCTGGGGAATTTCCCCGGAGAGAAGGCGCTCGGCGCGCTGGCGAAGCTGGCCGACGACAGGTCCCCCGCGGTAAGGAGCGCCGCCAGCCGCTCGCTAGGCAAGTACGGGCCGGAAGAGTCGGCCGACAAACTGATAGAGAAGACGTCCTCCGACTCCGACCCGGAGGTGCGCAGGGTCGCGGCGGAGGCGCTGGCCGGCATGGCCGAGATACGCGACCTGGGCCCCAGGCGGGCCGCCGCGGAGCGCGCCCTGGAGGGCGCCGCGCGGGACCCGCGCGAGAAGAACAGGAAAGCCGCCGCCGCGGCGCTGAAAAGGATGAAGAGAGGGAAATAGGATGGAAGGAGCGCTGAAGATAGACAGGGGCTGGCTGCTTGCGGCCGTCTTTCTCGCGGGTTTCCTGGCATATACCCCCGCGCTGAAGGCCCCTTTCTTCTGGGACGACTATGTCTCCATCCCGGAGATACAGCAGTACCGGGGCATCGAGCATACCGAGTCCAGGCCGCTGCGCGCCCTTTCCTTCTATCTCGATTCCTTCCTGTGGAAGGGCAACGCCGCCGGCTATCACTTCACCAATATCCTGCTCGCCGCCCTGTGCGGCGCGCTGGCCTTCCTGTTCCTCGAGGAACTGCTCAAGGACCGGGCGCAGGCCTTCTTCGCCTCCCTGCTGTTCACGCTGCACCCGGTGCACACGGAGGCCGTGGTCTGGATAAAGAACAGAACGGAACTGCTGTTCTTCGCCTTCTTCATCCTGGCTTTTCTGGCGCGTAAAAAGAGCCTTCTCCTCTCCGTGGTCCTGTTCTCGCTTTGCGCTCTTTCCAAAGAGACCAGCGTTATCTTCCCTGTGGTGCTGACGTTCTACATCTACTTCTTTGAAAAGAACAAGGATTACCGCTCCACCGTACCTTTTTACCTGATAGCGGCCGTCAGGGGCGTCTACAGCCTTATGCACTCAGAGGCGATAGTGGGTCCGGGCAGCGTCGGCGGCCTCACCGCGCACGCCTCCCTCTTCCTCAACACCTACGGCTTTTACCTGGAGAAGCTGTTCTATCCCGCGCGCCTGCTGGTGGACTGGCCGGCCTCCGCAGCCTTCTCGCCGGCCGCGCTGCTCGCTTTCCTGGCGCCGGCCGGGTCTATGTTCCTGACCCGCCTGGGCAGGCCGGCGCGGTTCCTGCTGTTCCTGCTCTTTATCTCCATACTGCCCTATTCCAATATCGTCTTCATCGCCGGCCGCCCGCTGGGCGAGCAGCGTATGTTCCTGCCCAGCCTGGCTTTCACGACCCTGCTGACGCTGCTGGTCTTCGGCGCGGTGAAGGCGAAGGCCCTGCGCTACTCCCTGCTCTCCGGGGTGGTGGCCGCCGGCGGAGCCAGGACCTTCCTGCGGGCCGCGGAGTGGCGGGACCCGGTACTGCTCTGGGAACAGGCCGAAAAGATCAACCCGGACTCGCCCAGGATAAAGCATAATCTCGGGGGGATCCACTACGAACGCGGGGATTACGCGAAGGCGCGGAAGTACTATCTGCGGGGCATCGGCAGGAGCACCGATCCCGAAGGTTTCCGCCTGCTTTCACAGAACCTGGCCCTGGTCGCGCTGCGCGAGAACGACCTGCCAGAGGCGGAGAGGATACTGAAAGGAGTTCTCGAAGCCAGGCCCGGGGACCCCGCGGCCCTTTATAATCTCGGGGTGGTCTGTATCCGGGCCGGCAAGTACGCGGAGGCCGCGGCTTACCTTGAGAAGGCCAGCGTCCTGCTGCCGGAGAACCTCCAGGTCTATAATAACCTCGCGGTCGCCTACATGGAAGGCGGGCGTCCGGAGGCCGCCGTCGAAGCCCTCAAGAAGGCCATAGCGGCGGAGCCCGGCTATTCCAGGGGCGTCTATAATCTCATACTCGTATACAAACGGTCGGGCCGCGGGAAGGAGGCTCTGGCCGAGACTGAAAAGGCGCTCAAACTGTTCCCGGGCGACCCGGCATTCATCAAGCTCTACCAGGAGCTGAAGGTATGACGCTGAAACTGAGGCTAATCCTGCTTGCGCTGGCCGTTTCGCTCTGCTACGCGAACACGGCCCGCAATTCGTTCATGTGGGACGACGACGCCTATATAACCGCCAACGAGCGCATAACCAGCCTTAAGAACGTTCCCGCGCTGTTCGTCCCCGTTAAGGGGGAACCCTACCGGCCGCTGCGTCTGGTGACCTTCGCCGTGGAACGGGCGCTGTACGGCCTCAACCCGGCAATGTATCACGTGGACAATGTCCTTATCCATCTGCTGAACGTCCTGCTGCTGTTCGCCCTGCTGCGCCTGATCTTCAGGGACGATGACCTGGCCTTCTGGTCCGCGCTTGTCTTCGCCGTTCATCCCGCCTGGAACGAGGCCGTGGTATGGGTAAAGAACCGCTCGATGCTGATGGCGGGGACCTTTATGCTGTCCGGGCTTTATTTCTACGCCAGGAGGAGAGCTTTCCCGGCCCTGCTGGCTTTCATGCTGGGCCTGCTGAGCAAAGAGATAGTGGTGGCTTTCCCGGCCGTCGTCACCGCTTACGCGTATCTTTTCGACAAAGACCGCGATAAATCCGACCTGGCGCCGTTCTGGGCCATAGGCCTCGCCTGGACCGGGTTCCTGTTCTACTTCTACGGCGGACAGGCCGGCGCTTACGCTCCCGGCGCCGCTTTCTTCTTCAGTCTCAAGATAATGCTGCGGTTCCTGCTGATACTGCTGTTCCCCTTCCGGCTGAACGCCGAGCGCGAGGTGGGCTTCCCGGAGACCATCTTCGACGCCGAGGTCATAATCTCCTTCGTGCTGACAGTCCTGGCCGCCGTCTGGCTGTACAAGGACAGGTTCCGCAACAAGGCGCTGTCCTTCCTGCTGCTCTGGCTGGTCTTCAATCTCTTCCCCACGGCCAATCCCGGAGTGGTGGCGGGCCGCCCGCTGGCCGAGCACCGGCTCTATATCGTGGGGGCGGGCTTTTCCGTCCTGCTGGTCATGGCGCTGGGAAAGAGGAAGGGCCTGCTCTACCTGCTGCTGCCCGTTCTCTTCATGACTTCCTTCAGGCGCAACGCGGACTGGCGCGACGGGCATGCTTTCTGGACTTCCACGGCGCATGCCGCTCCCTATTCCCCCAGGGCTTATACCAACCTGGCCCTGGCGGAAAAGAGCCTCGGGAATACGGCCAGGGCGGAGGAATACTTCGGTAAGGCGGTAGAGCTGGACGCCGGATACACCGCAGCGATACGGGGGCTGGCCGGCCTGCTGGCGGAAAAAGGGCGCCTGGCGGAGGCGGAAAAAATGCTGACCGGGGCCGCCGAAAGATATCCCTCGGACCTGGGGGTCCATACCGACCTGTCGGATATCTACGCGCGCCAGCGGCGCGGTAAGGAAGCCGTGGAGACCATACTTAAAGCGGTCAGTCTCGTCGAGGTGGACGAGGGGGCGGTGGACGACTACCTGCCTGTGGGGCTCCAGGCCTTCCGGCTCGGGCTGATGCGGGCGGCGGAGACCTCTTTCAGGAAAGTTTCAGAAGCCCGCCCCTGGAGCGCTTTTGTGCTGAGCAACCTGGCCTCCGTCTATCACGCCGAGAAAAGATACGCCGAGGCGGAGAAGTATTTCAGGTCCGCCATAGAGAAGGACCCTTCCAATCCGGCTTATCATTACAATCTTGGTAATTTATATTACAATATAGGGGCGAAAGAGAAAGCGGCCTCAAGCTACAGGATCGCCACGACGCTTGAGGAGAACTATGCCGACGCCTGGTATAACCTGGGCGTGCTGCATAAGGAACGGGGCGAGTTCGAGGAAGCCGAGCGCTGTTTCAACAGGGCGCGGCGGATCGAACTATTGCCTCTTGCCCTCTGACGCCGGATTGAGAGCGCCTTGATTTTATGAGCGGCGAAGATAAAAGGACCAATGGGGAGACCCGGGACGCCATGCGCCCCGCGGCCCTCCCGCGCCCGGCCGGAACAGGGCGGCACTTGTCCTCGCCTTGCGGGGATTCGCCGCGGTCGGTGCCGGGCGCTCCGCGCCCGGCCGGCAGGGCCTTATCCGCCGCAGGCGCGGCCCTGCTCACGCTGCTTTTCCTCTCCGCGGCCGTTTACCCGCAGACCACGATATACCTGCACTCGGAGGGGGCCACCGGCGCCGCTCCCGACAGCGCCCAGACCCCGGACACCTTCGGTCCCAATATGCCCACCGAAGCGGACAATTACAGGATGGATACGACCGCGGGCACTGAGAGCACGGATATCGAGCAGTTGTTCACCGGGTCTAACAATGGGAACGCAGGCGATGACCCGAGCGGCTACGGCGAGGCGGCCAGGTTCGTTTCTCCGCCGCTGGCGGCCGGGACTTTCGATACCAGCACCCGTTGGACCATGCTTATTTACGGCGTGGGCGGCGCGCCGGGTGTGGCCTGGTATCTGCGCGGCTGCGCCTATGTCTGGAAGAACGACAATAGCGGCATACGCGGCGGCGTTATGCTGCTCAGCCCCACTTCCTACGGCCCCGGCGCGACCACCGGCACTACGGCCAGCACGGGAGGGCCTTTCTCGGCCCGGATCCGTAATAATGAGGCCAGCAGCAATTCCGTCACGGTCCAGGACGGCGACCGGCTGGTGGTGGAGGCCGAGTGGCATATCGTAAGATGGTCCACCAGCGGCCGGAGCCTGCAATTGCTGACCGACCACGCCACCCGGCCATCACGCCTGACCTGCGATAACTGCACCATCAGTTTTATCCCGTACCTCTATAACCTCAGCCCTTCGGATATCGCGGTGGACCTGCCGGTGACCCTGGACGGAGCTCTTTTCGGCACGCCCGCGGCCGGCGACGGTATACAGCTGGGGAACAAGTGGATACCCTATAACGACCCGACCGTAGTCTGGACCGACGATCAGATCAGCATCTCGGACCCGCCCGACGACCTGACGAGCGGCAGCGCCTATATAAAATACAACGGCGGCGCAAGTCAGACCAACAGCATAGCCTTCCGGGTGCAGCCCACTCTTTCCACCAGGACCCCGTCCAGCCGCGGCCAGAACGCCGGCGGCCAGTGGATAACCATAACCGGCAAGAGTTTCGTGTACAACGCCGTCGCCAGTTTCGGCGCCGGCATCACGGTCTCCTCCACCAGCTGGGTCTCTTCCACGCAACTGGACGTGCAGATAAGCGTGTCCGCCTCCGCCGCCCAGGGCGCGCGCGACGTCACCGTGACCAATCCCGACGGGGCGGCCTCCACGCGCCCGGGCTGGTTCACCGTCAATTACCGCCCGGGCGAAGCTCTCGGCGGCGATAATCTGACACTGAGTCCCAAGGTCCGGGGCGCCGATATAGCCAGCAGCACCATAACCATAACCGACGCCACCAGCCGCTTCATGAACGGCTGCTCGGTGGCCTTCTCGGCGGCCGGGGTGACGGTCAAGCAGGTCACTTTCGACGGCGGCAATCAGATAAGGGTGGAGATAGGGGTCTCCGGCGCTCCCGACTACGGAGCCGGCGATATCACCGTCACCAACCCGGACGGCGGCAGGACCACCAAGAGCGGCGACTTCACGATAAATCCGAAACCGGTAATGGACGAGGCCAAGGCGGAGGGCACCGACGCCACGCCCCGCAACAGGCTGGCCCGCGGGGCGGCCAACAGGCTGATATGGGTAAAGGGCTCCTACATCCAGAGCGGCGCCGTCGTGGATTTCGGCCTGCCCAGCGGTCCCAACGGCATAACCAAGTTCGGTTACGGGTATTACGCCTCCTCCATGTCCGTCAACGTCTCCATCGGCACCTCGTGCCCGCTGGGCTGGCAGAATTTTACCGTCATCAACCCGGACGGCGGCTACGACTCCAAGGTCCCCGGCGATTCTTTCTTCCAGATAACGCCGTCGCCCTCGGTCACCGCCGTCACCGACCCCGCCGTGCTCAGTTTCGGTCAGGGCGCCACCGACAGGGTGCTCACGATCAGCGGCTCCAACTTCGTCTCGGGAGCGCAGGTCTCCTTTCCGGAGGGCGGCATTTCGGTGGACTGGACCAGCGTGCTCAGCGCCAATACCCTGCAATGCCAGGTGGACATCGCTCCCACCGCCGACCCCGACACCATCTACGATGTAAGGGTCACCAACCTGGACTGGGGCTCGGATACGCTGGCGGACCAGGTCGCCGTGACCTACGGGCCTTCCTTCACCACGCTGCAACCCGTGCAACTGGGCCAGGCCGCGCAGGGACGGGAGGTGGTGATAAACGGCGCCAACCTGCAGAACGGCGCGCTGGTGGAGTTCCTGGACACCATCGTGAACGTCACCGGCTACGACTATACGCATGTGCCGGCCTCCTTCACCGTCACGGTCAACGTGGACGGCGCGGCCCAGACCGGTACCAAGGACCTTCGCATAACCAATCCCGACGGCGGTTCTTTCACCAGCAACTGGAGCCCTTTCACCGTCAGTACCAGGCCGGCGTTCGGCCAGCTGACCACCGAGGTCTCCGGCTGGACCGACAATAAACTGGGCGCCGGCGCGGCCGCGCAGAACGTCCGCCTGCAGGGGAACTATTTCCAGGCGGGCCTGACGCAGGCCGGCATAGTGATCTCCACCTACACCTCCTGCGACACGCCGGACCCGGACATCACCATAAATTCCTTCAACCGGGATTCCGCGGGCCTCATCTCCATGGAGTTGACGGTGGCGCCCGGGGCGAAGACCGGCGGGCGCTATATAAAACTGACCAACCCCGACTACGGCAGGAGCATAAGCGATTCGCCGCTGCTCTACATAAACGCGGCGCCGTCGATAGTGTCGCTTACCCCGGGCAGCCTGGGGCAATGGGCCTCCAATTACAACCTCTCCATCAGCGGCGGTTACCTGCAGGCCGGCATAGGCCTCAACGACGTCGTCTTTTCGCCGGGCACCGGCATTACGATAAACAACGTTACGCCGTCGCCGCCGGACACCCTGGTGGTCAATATTTCGATAGATCCCGAGGCCTCTCCCGTGGATACACCGCGCGACGTCACGGTGTTCAACCCGGACGGCGGCTCCGACACGCTGCCCGGGGCCTTCACCGTGAAACAGCGCCCCCGGTTCCGTTACGCCGCTCCGGCCGTCAGGGGCGCCGGCGCGCTCAACCAGGTCATAACCCTTTACGGCAGCGGCTTCGTCGCCGGCATGGGCGCCTATTTCGAGGGCGGCGCCACCGGCAAGGTGCAGCCCTATCCCGCCGCGGCCTCGTTGCAGAACTCCGCCACCGCGCAGGTCACCATCTCCATCTCCACCGACGCGGCCGCCGGCGACAAGTTCATCAGGCTGCAGAACACCGACGAGGGCTACGATATAGTCTATAGCACCTTCACGGTGAACCCCGCGCCCGTCATCTCGGCGGTCTCCCCGGGCAACAGGGGCCAGGGCGCGAACTACCAGGATATAAAGATAGATCTCGTGTCCGGCTACCAGAGCGGCTGCACGGCGGACCTGGGCGCGGACGTGGAGATCTCCAGTTATACCTACCATCCCTCGTCCTTCACGGTGCATGTGGGCACCATTTCGGAGACCGCCACGCTGGGGGCCCGCGTTATCTCGGTGATAAATCCCGACGCCGGCCGCAATTACGCCTCCTTCACGGTCAATCCAAAGCCGGACATCACCTCGCTGGTCCCGGCCGTCGGCGACCAGGGCGTGAGCGGGATCTGGGTGCAGGTGCTGGGCTCGGGCTTCAGCAATATCGGCGGGAGTCCCGCGGTGACCTTCGCCAATCCGGGCATCACGGTGCTGCAGACCGTTTACCAGAATTCCGGCCGCGTGGACGTGCAGTTGAACGTGGACATAAGCGCCGCCACCGGCGCCGGGGACGTTTTCATAACCAACCCTGACGGCGGCAAACACCGGGAGCTCAACGGCTTTTCCGTGGGTCCGAAACCGCTGATAACCGGTATCCATCCCGGCGAACTGGGCAGGGGCGCCGAGAACGAGACCCTCTATATAACCGGCAACTATTTCCAGGCCGGCCTGGACGTGGACGTGCTCTACGGTCTGGTGACCGTGGGCGGGGTGAACGTCATCGATGCGCAGCACGCCGAAGCCACCGTCAGCGTGGCCGCGGGGGCGGCCGCGGGCCCCTGGGACATAAAAGTGACCAATACCGGCGGCGGCTATTCCACGCTGGCCAGCACGCTGACGATAGGGGCCTATCCTGTTTCGTCCATTACGCGGCCGGCGCTGCCCTATTACAACGCGGCCGGCATAGCGCAGTTAGCGGGCGGAGCATCCGCCGACGCCGCGGATATCTGGACGAGCATCCAGGACCTGACGCAGGGTTCCACCTGGTACGACGGGGCCAACTTCGCGGCGCAGACCGAGCAGTGGCTGGACAGTGATTACAACGTGGTCTTCCAGACCTGGACCTATACCACCCCCGTGGCCAAGCTGCTCTCCGGACGCCAGTACAAGATCAGGAGCCGCGCCTACGGCTTTAACGGCGGCCGGGAGACCCCCGGCGCCGGCGCCGTCTTCACCTATGACAATAACCCGCCGGCCGGCTCCATGACCACGCCGCAGAGCGGCGGCGTTACGCTCAAGGAGCTGCTCGAGCTGGCCGGTTCCTCCTCCGACGGCATCTCCGGGCCCGCCAGGGTGGATATACAGCTCAGGCGCCGCTCCGACGATCATTACTGGGACGGTTCGGCCTTCGTCAACAATCCTTCGACCTGGGTGGCCGCAGCGGACGTCGATCCCTGGAGCTACACGGGCTTCTCCGGTTCGCTTACCAGCGGGACCACGTACACCATGCGGGCGCGCGTCTACGACAATGCCGGAAACACCTATCAGACGGCCGACAAGACCGTCACTTTCGATAACACGGGGCCGGTCTCCCTCCTGACGTTCCCCGGGGACGATTCTTACCTCTCGGCCTCCTCCCTGGCGGAAATAACCGGTACCGCCAAGGACTATCCGGGAGCCGGCGGCCTGGCCGCCGGGCTTTACGAGGTGGAGACCATCGTGGAGCGCGACATCCCGGCCGGCTGGTGGACCGGGGTCGAGTGGAAGACGGTGCAGCCTTCCACCTGGCCCGTGGCCTCCATGCTCGGCGGCGATCCGATGGTGTGGGACACCCCCATGGTACCGGCCGGACAATTGACCGACAACGCCGAATACCGGGTGCATACCCGCGCCCGCGACAACGCCGTTGATATAACCGAGACCGCCGGCACCGGCAACCTGGGCGCGGAGAGCGTGCACACGTTCTATTATGACAATTCGGTCCCGGCATCCAATTTCACCGGCCTAGCCGACGGCGACCACAAGAGCTCCCTCGCCGCGATAACCGGCACCGCCAACGACGATGTCAGCGCCTACGCCGCCCGCAAAGTGGCGGCGGTGAAGGTTCATATTTACGACGATTCGAGCGGCAAGACCTATAACGGGGACCCCGATCCCGCCGACTGGGACATCGGAGACCTCACGGACGGCGCCCACTGGTTCGACGCCGTCTATGTGGGACGGAGCTCCGGCACCTGGACCTTCACCAGCCCCGCCTGGCAGCATTCCATACGCTACCGCGTGGTCTCCAGGGCGGTCGACGGAGCCGGCAATTATCAGGTCCCGCTTTCCACCGCCTACTTCGTCTACGACGAATACAGGGCGGACCCCGAGAGTCCCGATTCGGGCGTGACCTTCCCGCCGGACGGCCAGCATTTCAACTACAAGTTCGCTTCCATCACGGGCACCTCGGTGGATAATACGCGCGGCGTCCTGACGGGGGTCAGGCTAAAGGTTCTGCGCCTGCCCAGCGGCGCTCTGGGCGAAAGTACCACCTACTATTGGGACAATGTGCTGACCGACTGGTCCTCCTCCGAGCCGCCGCTGTCCAACTGGCCTTTGGCCGCGGCCGACGACGCTGTTTTCGACTCCAATTACGAGGACTGGCACTGGGACCCGCCGCAGTCGGGCCTCGCCGGCCTCAATTTCTGGAAGGCCGGCCGCTCTTTCCTCGTGGCCCCCCGTTCCTTCGACAAGGCCGGGAACAACGAGGTTCTGTTCTCCACCACCGCCTTCGTCTATGAGGTGGGGGCCCCGACCGCGGCCGTGACCTATCCGGTTTCCGGTTTCTATATCACCCAGCAGGGCCGGGTCACGGGCACCGCCGCCGACATCCCGCCCGGAGAGGTGGAAAAGGTGGAGGTGCGCATCAAGCGCCGCAGCGACGACCATTACTGGCGGGTCAGCGATTCCTCCTGGACCCTGGAGGATGCGCCGCAGGTCTGGAACGACGTAACCCTCTACGGCACGCTGAGCCCCGGCGGCACCTGGTGGCAGCTCAACGGTTCCCCCTGGGACACCGATATCCTCTACGACATGGACGCGAGGGTCGTGGACAGGGCCGGGAACTGGGGCCTTTCCTACAGCAGCGCCACCGGCGTAACGGCGGATTTCACTCTCCCCGCCTCCACCGTATCCTATCCGGCCCATCTCTCCGAGCTGGCGGTGGACGTGCCGGTGATCTCCGGCACGGCTTCCGACACCTCGCCGGGCGTTCTGGATAAAGTCCTGGTCTCCTATTACAAGGAAGCGGCGCCGGCCGGCTGGTGGAACAGGGCTACCGGCGCCTGGGATTCGGCGGAGGAGCTCTTCTACGAGGCCTCGCTCGGGCCGGGCGACGCCTGGACCGCCACCGGCGCCTCCTCCCCTACCTGGATCGCGGTGCAGGAGGGCATCTATTACCGCATTTTCGCCAAGGCCGTGGACAAGGCCGGCAACGAGGTGGTCAAGCCGGGTTCCCCCGCGCCGGGGCCCTACATCAGGTTCAAGCTGCTGGTTCCGGGCCCCGTTTCCACCATAGACTGGCCCGACGCTTCGCTGCCGCACCTGAATCCCAGCCCGCCGCCGGTACTCTCCGGTACGGCGCTCAACGCCACCACCGTGCAGCTCAGGATCACGGACTACGGTGCGGACCTTACGGAGGGGACCGGGAACGACGACCTGGTCTGGAACGGCTCCGCCTGGGTCTCCACTTCGGCTTTTTCCGGTTATGTGGGGGTGGTGACCTTCGACGGCGAGAATTGGCAGTGGAGCATCCCGTCCGATAGCTGGGGCGCCGGCGTGAGCGGGAACTTCAGGGTGGTGTCGAAGGCCACGCATACCGTGAACGGCGAGGAATATCCCGGCCCCGGCAGGGAATTCGTGATGGACGGGCTCGCGCCCGTGACCGCCGTCACGCTGCCCGCCAAGACCGCGCACCGCGCGGGCGAGCTGCCGGAGCTCCGCGGTACCGCCTGGGACACCGCTCCCGGAGCGCGCGTCTCCCAGAACTTCCAGATACGGCTGGCCTCCACCACCGGCGCCGGCGACAATTGGAACGGCTCGGTCTTCTATTCCAGCGCCGCCGTCCTGCCGGCCACGCTGGCCGGCAGTTTCTTCCAGTACAGCGACGGTCAGTTCGCGGCCGGCACCATTTTCAAGGACGGCTGGGAGTACGAGGTCCGGCTGCTGGCCGGGGACAAGGCGGGGAACCAGAACAGCGGTTCGGGAAGCGCGGCCACGTTCCGCTATGACCTCTCCTCGCCGACCGCGTCCGTGGACTATCCTGCCGCTTCGGGCAATTATCAGAACGTGGCGGAGTTCTACGGTCCCAAGTCGGACCCGGACCCGGACCCGGCTTCCGATAAGATCGAGGCGTCGGGGGTGGAGAAGGTCTACGTCGCCGTGTCCAACGCGCTGAACAATTTCTGGGGCGGCGCGGCCTTCGACAGTTATTCGGCGGGCGGCTCCTGGCTGGAATGCGAGGTGCACCAGGACAGCTGGACGTTCACGGACGCGGCGCTCACCGCCTATTTCGCGGCCCTGGCCAATCCGCAGGAGTTCAAGCTCTACGTGCGGGCCGTGGACTACGCGGGCAATTCCAACAGGTCCCTGTCCAATCCCACCGGCGTTTCGCCCAGGTATTTCACCGTGGACCACGACCTGCCGGTCTCGGTCTCCACTTTCCCGGTCCATGATTCCTTCGCTTTCGCCGTAAGTACGCCGCTGGCCGGCACGGCGCTGGACACCTCGCTGGGTTCGCCGGAGAGCAAGGCCTCGGGCATAGACCCGGCGGGTGTAAGGCTTATGCTCAGGCGCACAGGCTCGGCCGGCGACGGTTACGATTACTACAACGGTGTGGGCGGCTGGGGCGGCACGATGGGCTTCAACCTGCCCATCGACGTATCGGGCTCCGGGATAACCGAGGACGCGGCCTGGACTTCGCAGGGAGACTCCGTCTATGGCACGCTCTTCACAGAGGGCTACCGTTATGAAATGATCCCGCGCGCCAGGGACCTGGCCGGCAATTACCAGACCGTTTTCACGACCTCGGCCTTCGGCGTGGACAAGACCCCTCCCGCCGTCGTTGGAGCGGGCGGGCGCTACGCCGGCGTGCCGGAGCACGGCGGTTTCTACCAGACGCTCTCTATGTTTACCGGCGCGGCGGGCGACTATTCGCCTTTCGCCGCCCCGCGCAACTACGAGGCCGGCCTGGGCACCACGACCGCCTCCCAGAGCGTGCAGGTGGCTTTCCGGCGGCTTTCCGACGGCAAGTGGTGGGACGGCGCCGACTTCACGCTGACCCAGGACGAACCGGAGTTCGGCTACGGCGCGATGCCTTTCGCGGGCACCTATAATGACGGCACCTCCCTGATGGGCGTCTCCTCCGGCACCTGGGAATACTACATAGACCCCGCGAAACTGACCAACGATACCACCTATTACGTCGTGGCGCGCGTGAAGGACCTGGCCGGCAACCTGCAGACCGCGCACGCCACCAACTATTTCACGGTGGACGTGACGACCCCGGCGTCGGCCGTAACCGCGCCGGCCGAAGTCCAGGGCTGCGCCGATTCCTACAAGTTCACCAGCATGACCAGCCTGGCAGGCACGGCCGAGGACTATGGCCTGGGCGAACTCAGCGTGGTGAGACTGCGCATCATCCGCGAGAAGACCGACGTGCCCAACGACGACTGCTCCGGCGGCACCGCCGACGACAGATGCTGGGACGGCAGCGCCTGGGTGGGCCCCGCCGGTTCCTGCGATATCTGGATAGACTCCGGGACGCTGGCCGGCGGCGACTGGACCTACGCCCTTCCGCCGGGCTTCCTCTCGCCCAAGAGCGTTTACAGGCTCTCGGCCCGGGCCAGGGACAAGGCCGGCAACATAGCCGGCACGGACCTGCCCGCCAGGGTGGACTACGACCGCAGGTTCCGCTTCGCCGAGAACGTGCCCGTCACTTATATAACCGCGCCGGGCGTCAACCAGCGTTTCAAACCGGAGACGCTCGCCAATATCGAGGGCACCAGCCAGTACTCCCAGTCCGTGGCGGTGCGCATCACGCGCAATTCCGACGGCCAGGACTGGAAGCAGTACGTCTCGTCCGGCGAGTACGTGGCCGCCCCGTACTGGAACGTGCCGGTCTCCACCTCCGGCGGCGCGGGCAACTGGATGTTCTCCGTCTCCACCACGGCCTGGGCCGTGGCCAATTCCTCCTATTCCATCCGCTCGTACGGCGAGTCGCCAGGCGGCCAGTGCGAGGGCGACGAGTACTGCATTTCGCCGCTGACGCGAGGCAACGCGGCTTTCAACGTCTACAGCGATACCCAGCCCCCTTACGGTCTCGTAAGCCTGCCGGCGGCCGGGAATTACAACTCCCTGGCCGAGGTCCGGGGCACCGCGCGGGACATGAATACGCTGGGCGGTCTTTCGGTGAACGCGCTGCGGCTGAGGATACGCAATGCCGGCACCGCCGAATGTTACAACTCCGGGACCTGGGGGAGCTGCGGCGCAGCTTCGGATATCTCCCTCGCCGTGCCGTCGGGCGGCAACGCGGACGGCAGCTGCGACGGCTCTTCCTGCGGCACTGTGGACTGGTCCACCGCGGCCGCCGCGGGCTGGGGCCTGCAGACCGGCTACCAGTACGAGTTCCTGCTGCGTCCGGCTGACCTGGCCGGCAATCTCTCGGTCTACCCGGATATCCCGGCGCTCGCCATAGTGTTCGACACCACTCCGCCGCTGGCGGTGACCACCCGGCCGGTCGCCGGCTACGTCTACAAGGACCTCGCGGTGCTTTCCGGCACGGCCGCCGATCCCGCGCCGGGGGCCGCCCCCCGCAACAATGTCGCGGGGCTGAGCCTCAACGAGTTCCAGCTGGTCGCCTACGACCAGGACAATAAGCAATGGGGCGGTTCGACCTTCGACTATTTCGCCTCCTCCTGGGTGGCGCTGCCCGTTTCGGCTTCCTGGAATTATCCCGGTTCCGTCCTTAATTCCAGACTTTCCACCGGCCGCTACCTGATGAAGTCGCGCGCGCTGGACCAGGCCGGCAACCAGCAGAGCGTCTTCGAGGTCGGCAGGTCCAGTTTCGTCTTCTACGTGGACAAGAGTTCGCCCACGGCCTACATCGTCAAGCCGGCGCACGACCAGCGTTATCTTTCCACGCAGCTGGCCGGCCTGGACGCGCTCAATGGCACGGCCCTGGACCCGCAGGAGAACTATTACGGGGGAGAGTCGCTGCAGACCGGGCAGTACAAGCTCTGGTACCTGCAGGCCGGCGCCAGCGTGTATTTCAACGGCGCGGAATTCCACGAGGCCAATCCAGAGGCCTGGCTGGACGTGACCGATGGCACCTCCCCCTGGAAGAAGACCCTGGGCGCCGGGGTCTGGGTCAGCGACAGGGAATACTTCATCCAGGCCCGCGCGCGCGACCGCGCCCGCCTCGGCGACGGGACACTGGCCGGCAATACGCAGGACAGCTTCCCCTACGGCGGCGTCAGTTACCGCCGCTTCATCGTGGACGACACCCCGCCTTCGGTGTTCGTGGGCACGCCGGCGGCGGGCGGCTTCATGAGCTCCCTCTCGCAGGTGGCCGGCACGGCCAACGCCGATCTCGCCGGGCTGAAGGGCGCGGCCTCCGCCGGCCTCAAGGTGCGTATCTATTACGAGGACGGCGCCGACAGGTATTTCTGGGACTGGGACTCGGCTTTCGTCCTGGACTCGCCGGACAGGAACAGGACGGCAGATTACGGCGCCACGGCCGGCACCGTGAGCTGGAGCGTCTCCTCGGACCTGCCCGTCCCCGCCGACCTGGACCCGGCGAACAATCCCTACTACATCGCCGTGGAGGCGCAGGACGTCACCGGCCTGGTCACCGTTTCCACCATCTCCGTGACCGTGGACAAGTCGCCCGGCGTCGTGGTCTCCACGCTGCCCCTGAACGGCGATTTCTACGGGGGCGCCGGCGGGGCGGGCGTGGCGGCGCGCCTGATGAACGCCGTTTCCGGCACGGCCGCCGACGCGCTGGTCGGCTCCTCCTCCTCCAGCGTCAACAGGGTGGAGATAACGATAAAAGAGGGCGCCAATTACTGGAACGGCCTCGACGGCTTCACGGTCGAGGCCCAGGCCGACGCCTGGCTTATCGCCTCGGGTACCGGCGCCTGGACCTGGCCCGGTTCCACCGGCAAGGTGCTGCCGCCCTGGGAGCACGGCAAGGATTATACCGTCGCGGCCAGGATGTACGACAATGCCGGCAACGCGGCCTATACCGCGGACCAGGTCTTCACATACGACGCGGCCGTTTCCTCCGCGGCGCTGCTGGTCCCCGACCCCGGCGGCAGCCCGTTCATCAAATCACTGGCCGCCATTTCCGGCACGGCGCGCGGCGACGATCTCAAGGCCTCGCAGGAACTGAAGAGCGTGCAGCTCTCCATCGAGGACAGGGGTTTCGCCGATACGGACACCAACAGTTACTGGAAACTGCCGGGACAGACCTGGTCGGTGGAGCCGGAGATCTGGCTCTCCACCACCTCGTTCACGCTGACCCATAACGACGGCAACCCGGTGGACCCGGAGACCGCCTCCTGGAACTTCACCGGCTCCACGCCCACCTGGCAGACGGGGCGGTATTACCGGATACGCGCGCGCGCCGTGGACCAGGCGCACAATGTCAGCGCGATACTGGCCAATTCCTCGTTCACGTTCGTCTTCGACGGCCAGGGTCCCTCGCAGGAGATCTCCTATCCTTACGACGCGTCGCCCGCCGATTATTCCTCGCCGCGGCTCTCCACCGGCGCCACCGTGGCCACTTTCTCCGGCACCGCCTCCGACAACGGCCCGGCGGGCCTCAAAGAGGTGCTGCTGCGGGTCTGGGACGAAACCCTGGGCTTCTACTGGAGGCCCGGGACGGATTATTCCGACTATTCCGCCTCCGGCTCCGAGGCCTGGTTCAGGCCGGCTACCTCCGACGGCTACCAGAACTGGACGGCCACCTTCACCTTCGTCACGTCGGACCACAAGTACCGCCTGGAGGCGCGCTCGGAGGATAACGCCGGGAACTATTCCTCCTCCTGGTCCACGGCGACCTTCACTTCGGACCGCGAGGTCCCGGAGGGACGCATAACCTTCCCGGCCGGCGGTTCGGTGATAAGCGACCTCTCCAACGGCGGGCTCGGCATCACCGGCACCGCGGCCGATACCGGCGCCCTGAATCCCGGCGTGATCCTCTCCACCGGCGTCCGCATCGCCGTGCGCGAGCTGGGCCCGCCCTCCTACGGCAGGTGGTGGAACGGCCTGGGCGCCGGCGGCGGCTTCACGCTGGTCTCGCCCGACCCGCTGGAGGAGATGACCTTCCCCGGTTCCTCGGGCGGGACGCCGGCGGACGCCTCCTACGCGGAGATAACCAATTCCAAACTGACCTCCGGCACCTCGTACTACGCCACGATACGGGTGCTGGACTCGGCGCAGCCGGCCAACGAGCAGGCCTATAATCTCTACGGCGCCACCTTCACTTTCGACGGCACCGCCGGCAGGGCCTACATAACCGAACCGCAGAGCGGGCGCTATTACAGTTCCCTCTACTCGCTGTCCGGCTGGTCCTCGGACAACGTGGGCATCAGCACCATCAGCCTCAGCGTGCAGCAGTACCTGGGCCTCTGGTACGTGCCGGGCAGCGGGTTCGTGTCGGGCACGCAGGAGTGGTTCAAGGCCGGGGGTACGCCGTCGGCCTGGAGTTACGATCTCGGGGGGCAGCCCTGGGAGCCCGGCGGGGAGTACGTCGTCTATTCCAGCGCCACGGACATGGCGTCGAACCCGCAGACGGTGGTGAGCTCCGCTTCGTTCCGCTACGACGTGCACGCGCCGACTGCGGCGCTGATCTCGCCGGCCGACGGCGGGTACATGAACGGTCTCCAGGCGGCGAGCACGGGCAGCGCGCGGGATTACGGTTCGGGCGTGGCGTCGGTGCGGGTGGCGCTGTCCTCGTCGGCGGCGGGCGCGGCGAATACCTGGTGGACCGGCGCGGGCTTCACGGGTGCGAGCGCGTCGGCGGTCTATGAGACGGCGGGTACTACGACCTCGTACGTGTACGGGGCGGAGCGCAGCACCTGGGCGTGGACGCGGCCTGGCAACGCTTACATGGAGACGGGCAGGACCTACCTGCTGCGCGTGCTGACGCGCGATAATTCGCTGCCGTCGGCGAACTGGCAGGAGAGCGATTACACGTTCACCTACGACGCGGTGAAGCCCACGGCGACGCTGACGGTGCCTTCGGTGAACCTGTCGACGAACGCCGCGATAACGCTGAGCGGCGGTTCCACGGACGCGGGCGGGGTGGGGGTGTCGACGATAGCGGTGTCGATACAGAAACTGGGGACGGCGAACTGCTACGACGGTACGGATTTCGGCACGGGCGGGAACTGCCCGAACTGGCTGGCGGCGGGGGGGACGCCGTCGGCGTGGAGCTACGCGGTGAACTGGGAGCCGGGTTTCCGCTACGCGGTGACGGCGCGCGCAGCGGACCTGGCGGGGAACGTGCAGGATTCGTTCACCTCGGGCACGAGCTCCAACACTTTCACCTACGACGTGAGCCTGGCGACGGCGGCGATAACCGGGCCTGTGGCGGCGCGCTCGCGCGACCTGACGACGCTGACGGGCACGGCGGAGGTGACGGCGCCGGCGACGATAGAGAAGGTGCAGGTGCGGGTGCTGGACCTGACCGACGGCGCGCAGTTCTACTGGCAGCCTTCGGGCTTCAATATCCTGCTGGTCAACGCGGAGACGGCGTGGTTCAACGCCGCGCAGACGGCGCCCGGCGACTGGACTTCGTGGTACGTGTCCAGCGGCATCCCGTTCGTGAGCGGGCGGCAGTACCGTTTCGAGGCGCGCGCGCGGACGGAGCAGGGGAGCATGCAGGTGCTTTATTCCACGACCACCAGCGTGTTCGATAATACGGCCCCGGAAACCGGCCTTACCTATCCAGCGGCGGGCTTCGTGCGGATAAGCACGCTGCCGCACGTGACCGGCACGCTGCAGGACAAGCCGGACCCGGCGCCGCCGGCGGTGCGCGGTTCGGTGAGCCAGGTGTACCTGCGGCTCAGGCGTCTCAACGACGGTTACTGGTGGGACGGGGTGAACAAACTCTGGAACACTCCCGTGGCGAGCGCGCCGGCCAGCGGGGTGTACGCGGACAGCTTCACCCTTACGGGCGAGGGCCTGCCGCCGGCCTCGCAGCTGCGCGACGGCACCTCCTACTACATCACTTCGGCGGGTCTCGACGACGCCGACGGCGGCGGCAACCTGGAGACGGATTTCCACGTGAGGAGCTCGACGTTCGTCTACGACGTGTCGCGGCCGTCGACCACGCTGGACGGCCTGGTGCACGGCTCGACGGTGTCGGGGCTGGGCTCGATCACGGGTTCGATGCTGGATAATCCGGGCTACGGGGACGCGTCCAGGATCTGCGCCGGCGTGGAGAAGGTGCAGGTCTCCATACAGCGGGCGGGCGACGGGCAGTATTACTACGCGGGAGGGTGGAACGGCTACAGCGAGTCGGCGTGGGTGACGGCGTCCACGGCCGCGGCCGGGGTCTGCGACGGCACCTGGACGCTGGGCGCGGGACTGCTGCCGCCGTGGCAGCACGGCGAGAGTTACTGGGTGGTGGCGCGCTCGTCCGACCTGGCGGGGAATCTGCAGAGCGTTTTCTCGGTGGGGGTGGATTCGCGGAGCGTCACCTTCGACCTGTTCAAACCCACGGCGGCGCTGGTCAGCCCGCCCAACGGCGGCCAGCTGAACCGCGAACAGGACCAGGTCTCCGGCACGGCCCAGGATTCGCCCGCCGGCGTAGGAACGCTGGAGGTGGCCCTCTCGAGTTCCGCCGGTGCCGCCGGTTCCTGGTGGGACGGCGCTTCTTTCAGCGGCGCCGCCCCGCTTTACCAGTCCACCGCGTCCTATGTCCGCGGCTCGCCCGATACCTGGACCTGGGAGCGGCCGCCGGACGCCGCCATGAAGAACGGCCATCTCTACACCCTGAGCGTCAGGACCGCCGACCGGGCCCAGCCCGCCAATGTCAGGTTCCAGACCTCCGTCTTCACCTACGACGAGGAGGCGCCGCTGGCCGCGATCCAGGTCCCGGCCGACGGCTCCTACAGGAACGCGCAGTTCGCGATCTCCGGCGTCTCCAGCGACAACCTGGGCGTGTCCACCGTGGCGGTGTCGGTCTCCTCCAGCGCCAATAACGGCGGCTGTTACGAGCCGGGTTCCGGTTTCACCGCCGCCTGCCCCAGGTTCTTCCCGGCCGGCGGCACGGTCGGGGCCTGGACCGTTTCCGTGCCCTTCGAGGACGGCAAGAGCTACCTGATACTGGCGCGCGCCGTGGACGTTTCGGGCGGCACGCAGACCGTCTTCGACCAGGGGATCAGCTCGGTCTCCTTCATCTTCGACGCCGCCCCGCCGCAGGCCGGGCTCATAAAGCCCAGGGACGGCAAGCGGGAGCGGGACCTGGCGCTGGTCTCCGGCACCGCCTCGGACGCGGCGCCGGGCGCTCCCGGTCTCACGCAGATAAGGGTGGCCAAGCTGACCGGCAGTCTCAAGTACTGGGACCCGGTGGACGGCACCGGTCAGTTCACCCGCGACCCCTCCGAGAGCGAACTGGTCTGGGCCACCGCGGCCTATACCGGCGGCTGGGCCGACTGGCACCTCTCCAGCGGCATACCTTTCGTCAGCGGGACGCAGTACCGGCTGGAATCCCGGACCTGGGACCTGGCCGGCAACCGGACGGTGGACTATTCCACGGCCACTTTCTACTACGACACCGACCCGCCGGCGGTCTATATCAGTTCCCCGGCCCACGGTTCCTTCGCCAACACCTTCCCGCATATCAGCGGCACGATGGAGGACCTGCCGGCCGGCTCGCTCAGCTCCGCCACGGCGGTGCTGGTGCGCCTCATGCGGCACCGCGACGGTTATTACTGGGACGGCGAAGCCCCCTGGAAATCCTATATCTCCACGCTGACCGCGCAGACCTTCATCTCGAGCTGGACGGTCAACACCTTCCTGCCCGTCCTTCAGAGCGGCTCGTCCTATTACGTCACCGCTTCGGCGAAGGACGACGCCGAGGACGGCGGCAACCGCGGCGCGATGGACGTCTATTTCGCCAGCGTGATCTACGACACCCACACGCCGGTCAGCTATATCACCGCGCCCTTCAACGGCTTCTCCTATAAGTCGCTTTCGCCGCTGACCGGCACGATGGAGGATATGCCGGCCGCGGGCCCCTCGGCCGTCAACGCCGGCGTCGGCCTGGTGGAGATACAGGTGCAGCGGCTGACCCCGCCGGCCTCCTACTGGACCGGCACGGCCTGGTCCGACGACAGCGGCGCCTGGCTCGCGGCCTCCACGCCGACCGCCTCCTCCTGGGAGATAGCCGGGACCTCGGTGCCGGCCTGGGCGCACGGCGTCCGCTATATGGTACTGGCCCGCTCGCGGGACCGCGCCGGCAACCAGGAAACCGCTTTCACGGCCGGTCAGAGCTCCAGCGCTTTCCACTACGACGTCGGTTTCCCCACGGCCGCGCTCACGCTGCCCTTGGACGGCGGCACGCTCAACGAACAGGGCTCCAACGCGCAGCTTACCGGCGTCGCGCAGGACTGGCCGGCCGGCGTGGCCTCGGTGGAGATAGCCCTCTCCTCCGCGGCGGGCGCGCCCGGCAGCTGGCTGGACGGCGGCCTCTTCACGGGGTCCGTGGCCAGTTACACCTATACTACGGGCCCGCCGACCTCCTGGTCCTGGCCCAGGCCGGCCGCGTTGGAGAACGGCAAGACCTACCTGCTCAGGGTAAGGACCCGCGACCAGGCCCTGCCGTACAACGAGCGCGTGCAGGATTTCACCTTCATCTACGACACCGTAGCCCCGCTTTCGGGCATCATCTCGCCGGCCGCCGGCACGGCTTATCTGCGCGAGCTGGCCCCCATCACCGGCACCGCCTCGGACCCCAACCTGCTTTACGGCGCCACCGTGCAGATAAGCATCTCCACCGGCGTCGCCGCGCCCTATGAAACGGACTGCTGGAACGGCTCCGGCTGGCAGGCCTGTCCGTACCGGCTCGGGGTCGTCAGGACGGGCGGCGCCGGCGGCGACTGGAACTGGGAGTTCGCCTCGCCGCTGCCGCCCTCGCTGCGGGACACGGCGGTCTACAAGATACGGGTCTGGGCCGTCGATTCGGACGGCCGCGAGCAGAGCCCGCCGGCCTCGCTGGTCTTCACGGCCGACACCGCCAGCCCGGTCTCGACCACCACCTTCCCGTCCGCGGGCCGCTCCTTCTCCAGCCTGCTCTTCTCCAGCGGCACGGCCGCCGACTCCGGTTCCGGCGTGGACCCGCAGAAGGTGGAGTTCGCCATAGAGCGCGAGGACGACCAGAAGTACTGGAACCCGCAGACCGCCAGCTTCGGCGGCGCGCCCGGCGCCGTGGTCTGGTCCACCGCCGCCTTCCACGTGGCGGGCGGCTCCTGGACCTTCACCCAGCTCGACACGGCCAATCCCGGCTTCATCTCGAATCTCTGGTACCGGATGAAGCAGCGGGTGACCGACAAACTGGGCAATGCCCCGGTCATAACCCACGCCGACATACATTCGGGCGGCGTGCGGATAAGGATAGACAAGACGCTGCCCGTCTCGGTCACCACCGCGCCGGCCCTCTCGGGGACGACGGCCTATCTCAACGGCCAGGTATGGACCTTCGCCGGCACCGCCGGCGACGGCACCGGCGCCGGCCTGGCCGAGGTGAAACTGCGCGTGAGCCGGCTGGACAAGGACGGGAACCGCGAGTGGTATTACTGGCTGGACCCGCCCTTCGACGCGGGCTATCCTTCCGCTTTCGAGACCCCGCCGGACCTGGGCGCGCCGCTGGACCAGTGGTACAAGACGCTCAGCGAAACGCAGCGCGCCCATTTCGCCGAGGGCTACCGCTACGAGGTACAGGCCCAGGCCGTGGACCTGGCCGTCAACACCGCCGGCCAGTACACGAATTACGAGACCGCCTACACCACGGCCAGCTTCGTCGTGGACCGCACCACCCCGGTGATAGAGTCCGTGACCTTCTCCACCTTCTCGGCGAACTACGTCTACGCCACCGCGCTGACCTCCGGCACGCTGCACGACCCGGACACCGCCGGCGGCGGCGTGACGGCCGGCGTGGAGAAGATCTACTTCAAGATAGAGGACATCTCCGGCGCGGACCACGACCCGCCGGCGGGCTATTACTGGAGCGGCAGCACCTGGACGGTGGACGTCTCCACGCTGGAGGCCTCGGTCCATCGGACCTCCTGGACCGTGGCTCAGCTGCAGCTTCCCTCCACCTCCTACTGGTCGCGCTGGGAGGACCAGCCCGACGGCCGCCGCTACCGCTTCACTTTCTGGGGCCGGGACCGGGCCGGCAACAGCACCATGCCCGGCGACCGCTACGCCGACCTGATCTTCGACTCCAGCGCGCCCTCCTCGGCCATACTCCAGCCGCCGGGGCCGGACGGCGCCGAACTGGACATGGTGGGCGTGCTCTCCGGCACGGCCGTGGACTATTCCACCTCCGCCATCCGGCAGGTCTACATCTCCCTGCAGAACCGGGACAATAACAATCAGGGCGACTGCAACTCGGTGGTCACGCGCGGCAAGTACTGGAGCGGTTCGGGCTGGGACAGCCCGACGCCCAGGTGGCACCCCGTCACCGCCTACAGCGACGCGGGCAAGACCTGGGAGTACGATCTGCCGGTGACCTGGGACCCGGACTGCTACTATGTCGTCCGCTCCTCTGCGGCCGACCTCTCCTGGAATTTCCAGGTGGACGTCTCCAGCCGGGACTTCAAATACGTCGCCTCCGCGGCAGGGACCAAGATAGTCACCCCGGCCGGCCCGGACATAAAGTATTACTCGGCGCTGAGCCGCATAAGCGGCACGGCCAATCCCTATACCGAGAAGATCCTAATGGAGCTGCGCAAGCGCTCGGGCGAGTATTGGCACGACCCTGAGGGGGACCGGAACGGCTATTTCGCCTCCGGTTCCACTTCCGTGCTGGTGGAAGCCGGCCTGCCGGTGCCGGAGAACTGGAACTATATCTTCTCCCCGGCGGTATCCTGGGTGGACGGTTCCTCTTACACCGTCTCCGCGGTTGGGTATAACGGCGCCAACCGCCCCGAACAGGGTCCGCCCGCCGTGGAGTTCCGCATAGACAAGACCGCCCCGGACACCTTCCTGGTCTATCCCGGCGCCAGCGATTTCTACAGCGACATCGGGACCATACACGGCACCGCCGGCGACCTGGGCCAGAACCCCAGCGGCATAAGCAAGGTGCGCCTGCGCCTGCAGCGCCAGGGTACGCCGGACTGGAAGTACTACGACAATGCCGCCTCGGCCTGGACCGACTCCAGCAACTGGGCCACGAACGAGGGCGTCTGGTGGGGTTCCTCCTGGACCTTCGTGGTGAATTATCCCACGGCGGCCTGGCAGAACGGCGTCACCTACAAGCTGGAGGTCAAGGCGCTGGACAATGCCCTGGACTCGGACAATCCGTCGTTCATCGGCAACGAGGACCTCAGTCCGGTCGAGAAGATCTTCACCTTCGACACCGGCGCGGCCACGGCCACGCTGTCGGTGCCGGTGCACGGCCGGGTCTACTCCTCGCTGTCCTTCTCCTCTGGCGCCGTGGCGGACAATAACCTGCCCGTGGACAATGTGCGGCTCTATATCTACGACCAGGCGGCCAACAAGTACTGGAAAGGCGCGGAATGGGGGGAGCAGGGCGTGGTGGAATCCACGACTACCGCAGTGTACTATTCCTCCTGGACCTTCGCCGCGCTGCCGCCGCAGTTCGGCACCGCCGCCTCTGACGCGAAGAAATACGTTTTCTGGGCCCAGGCTCAGGACCGCGCCGGCAATTACCAGACCCTCTTCAGCACCACCGCGCTTTCCTCCGCGACGGTGGTCTTCGACCATTCGGGCCCGGCCATAACGGAGATCAATGTCTCCCCCGGCGACAGGCTGACCACGCTGGCCTCGCTGCACGGCGAGGTCGTGGACCCCAACTACCCGGATAACGCCGGGGTCTCCACCAATACCAGCGTGGAGGTCAGGATCTCGTTCGACCACCAGGGCGACACCTATTACTACGACGACATCTCCTTCAGTTCCACGCCGGCCGGCTCGGTCTGGCGCAATCCCAGCGTCGTCAACGGCTACGCGCCGCTGGGGCCCTCCTCGGGCGCCTGGACCTACGCCAAGGGTCTGCCCGAGGGCTGGCTCTCCGACCGGAGCTACACCATCACCGTAAGGGCGCGCGACGACGCCTCGCCGTCGCCCAATTACGGCGCCGAGCTCTCCGTAGCCGACGTGGTGATAGACACGACGCCGCCGGTCTGCGTCATCAGCACGCCGGCCGCGGGCGTTACCCTGATACGCGACCTCTCCCTGATAGGCGGCACCGCCTCCGGCGACCTGGCCGGCCTGGAGAAGGTGGAGTTCGCCATAAAGCTCAGCATGCCGCCGCCCGCCACCAGTTACTTCGACGGGGCCGGTTTCCTCTCCGCCTCGACGGTCTATTTCAGCGTCGCCGGCGGCGAGGGAGCGGGCTCCTCCGTCGCCTGGTCCAGCGCTACCTCGGCCGCGCTGCGCTCCGCGCTGGTGGACGGTTCCAGCTACACCCTCTACGCCTACGCCACCGACCTGGCCGGCAACAGCCAGAAGACCTCCGGCGGGGCGCCGTCCTTCACCTTCCGCTGGTACGCGGACACTTCCGACCCGGTGGTCTCCATCGCGGACCCGTACCGGGTGACCCACTCCACGCTCCCGCTCATTCGCGGCACCGCGGCCGACGCCACCGGCAGCGCCACCGGCGCCGGCGGCGTCCTGGACGGCCTCTGGGTGCGCGTGCGGCAGAACGACCCGTCGGTGCTGTGGTGGGACCCGGTCCAGCAGCTCTTCCGGCCCGAGAACGAGGTCCCGGCCGCTCAGGCCTGGTTCGCGCCCGACACCCAGGCGGGCTATACGCTCTGGTCCACGACCCAGGCTACCCGCAGCTTCATCAACGGCCGCCAGTACAGCGTGCACGCCAAGTCCTCGGACACCGCCGGCAATTTCTCGGTCTCCTATTCCTCCTTCGTCTGGGACGCCGACAGGCCGGTCTCCGTGACCACGCTGCCGGCGTCCGGCTCCTATGTCAACGCCGCCTCTTTCAACGCCGAGGGGCTTTCCGGCACCGCCTACGATCCCGCCTACGCGGACTATCTCCAGCACGGGGTCCCGGCCTGCGTCGACCGGATGGACATCGGCATAAGGCGGCTCTCGGACGGCCGCTGGTGGTCGCAGTCGCTCTACGACTTCAATATCGGCCCGCAGGCCGAACCCTATTTCGATCCCTCCATCAATATCGTGGTGACGGACAGCTGCACCGCCTCGGCCGGCTGGTCCTATAGCGGCATTTTGGCCTCCGTGCTCGCGCAGGGCGCCTCCTATTACGCCATCGCCCGCGCTTCCGACACTTCGGGCCTGCTGGAGACCGATTTCCTTGCCGGCGGCGCCACCTTCACCTACGACAATGTCCCGCCGACCGGGTCCGTCGGGGTGCCCGTTTCCGGGGCTCACTATTCCTCGCTGCCCTCCCTTTCCGGCTCCGCGGCCGACGACATACTGCTCAGCACGGTCAGCCTGAGCGTCAGGCTGGCCGGCGGGAACTGGTACGTGCCCGGGAGCGGCTTCGTGTCGGGAACGCAGAACTGGTTCAAGGCGCAGGGCACGCCTTCGGCCTGGACCTACGACCTCGGCGCGCAGCCGTGGGCCTCCGGGAGCGAGTATATCGTGTATTCCAGCGCCACCGACATGGCCTCCAACGCGCAGGCGGCGGTGAGTTCGGCGTCGTTCCACTACGATATCCACGCCCCGACGGCGGCGCTGGTAGGCCCGCCCGACGGCGGCTACATGAGCGCCGGCCTGGCGCTGCTCTCCGGCACGGCCGACGATACGCCGGCCGATATCAGGACCCTGCAGGTGGCGCTCTCCTCCAGCGCCGCCGGCGCCGGCGCTTCCTGGTGGGACGGCGCGGGCTTCGCCGCGCCTTTCGGCGAGGCGGTCTACCGCACCACTTCCTCCTACACCGACAATCCGGCCGGCACGCCGGACGCCTGGTCCTGGACCCGTCCCGGCGCCGCCATGGAGTCCGGCAAGACCTACCTGCTGCGCCTGCGCGCCCGCGACCGGGCCGTGCCCGGCGGTTCCGGTTCCGGCAACGAGCGGACGCAGGACTATTCGTTCACCTACGACTCGGCCGCTCCGCAGACCCGGGTCACCGTGCCTTCCTTCGACGGGGAGGGCTTCAACGACACCACCAAGCCGCTGACGGCGATCTCGGGCACCTCCTACGACGCCTCCTCGGGCGTGGCCGAGCTGCGGGCCAGCCTGTTCATGGACGAGGACGCCTCGGGTTCCTGCGACGCGGGAGCCGACCGCTACTGGGACTGGCAGGCGAAGACCTGGGGCCCCGCCACGGACTGCGTGGAGCTCTCCACCACCTCGGTCTATATGTCCGCCCCTTCCGGCGGAGAGGTGAACTGGTCCACTTCCACGCTGGCCTGGACCTCCGGCAAGAGCTATGTCTTCCGCATCTACGGCAGGGATTCCGTCCAGGCCTCCCACGGCGGCGCCAATTCGGAAGAGGGCTCGGCCGCCGTCAGGCGCTTCAAGATAGACACCGAGGCCCCGTCCTCGCGCGTGACCTCGGTCTCCAGCGGGGCCTTCTACCGCGGCATGGCCTCCATCGGCGGCACCGCCTCGGACGCCTCCATGTTCAGCGCCATCTCCTCCGTGGAACTGCAGATAAAGGACCTCGGCACCGACCTGCAGGAGGGCGGCGCGGCGGACACCTACTGGGACGGCTTCGCCTTCGACGCCGACCCGCGATGGGTGCCGGCCGCCTTCACGGGCTATTCCTCCGGCACCTGGACCTACGACTCCTCCGCCGTGACCTGGCAGTCCGGCCGCAGGTACCGGCTGACGGCGCGGGCCGTGGACGTCGGCGACAATCACGAGACCGGGGCGCCGGGCCCGCTTTTCGCCGTGGACCGCTCCTCCCCGGCGGCCCGGCTGCTGCAGCCCGCCAACCTTTCCGGCGGCCAGTCCTTCCCCGTCATCACCGGCACGGCCGGCGAAGGTCTGGGCCCGGCCGACGCCGGCATAGTGCGCTCCACTCACGTACAGGTGGCGATACAGCGGCTGGACGACCTGCGCTGCTGGACCGGCGTGACCTGGCAGGCCGCCGGCTGCCACCCGCTCTGGCGCAACGCGGACTTCGTCGGCCATTCCTCGGGCACCTGGACCTACGCCTCGGTCCCTTCGCCCGCCGACCTCACCAGCGGGGTGAACTACCTGGTGCTCTCCAGGGCGATGGACAACACGCTGCCGCCGCCGGGCAACACCCAGTCGGTCTTCACGGCCGGGATCTCCTCCAGCGTCTTCTTCGTGGACAACACTTCCGGGACCGCGCTCGTCTCCTTCCCGGCGGAAGGCATGCAGCGCAGCGCGGTCTCGCTGGCCTCGGGCACCGTGAACGACGAATTCTCCGGAGTCGCCGGCGTCCTCCTGACCATCTCCTACGAGACCGGCGGCGACACCTGGTACTGGGACGGGGCCTGGTCCAGCCCGACCGTCCGCTCCGTACTGGGGCCGGCCGGTACGCCGGGAGCGCTTAGCTCCAGCTGGAGCTATACCGGTCTTTCCGCCGCCTGGGAGTCCGGCAATGTCTACCGCTTCGAGGCCTGCGCCATGGACCAGGCCGGCAATACCCAGGAGACCGGCTGCCCCGCCGTCGACTGGCTCTTCGACCAGGCCGCGCCCTCGGCCGGCGTCGGCGAGCCCGCCTCCAACGGCGGTTTCCGGTCCCCGGTGAACCCGCTGGACCTGGTCTCCGGCACGGCCCAGGATTCGCCCCCGCACGCTTTCGCGCGGGTGGACGAGGTGCAGGTGCGCATAAAGAACGTCAACGACTCGCTCTACTGGGACGGCAGCGACTGGACGGCCTCGGCGGACACCTGGCTCTCCAGCGCCGGCTGGAACTCCGCTTCCGCGGACTGGTCCGTGTCCAGGCCCACCTGCCCGGCCGAGGGCGTGAACGACTGGTGCACGCACAAGCGTTACGACATCAACGTGCGCGCCTACGACAAGGCCGCGCCGTCGCGCAACCTGTCGCAGGCGACGACCAGGTACTTCTATTACGATTCCACCCTTCCTTCCGTGGAGCAGCTCTTCGAGCCGGACCTGGCCTACGAGGACGCCTCCTCCTTCGCCGGCAATATCTACGGCGAGGCCAAGGACAGCGAGGACGGCAACCGCTCCGGCGTCGCCTACGTGGACGTGGCCGTGCGCAATCCGGCCACGGGCGGCATCGGCAACTGGTGGGACGGCGCCGCCTTCAGCGTCATAGACAACGACTGCGCCGCGGGCGCGGCCGGGGGCTGCTGGCTGGCCGCCTCCACCGGCACCGAGGTCAACTACAAGGTGCCCTGGAACTTCGTCTCCACGCCCACCTGGACCAGCAACCAGAGCTACCGCGTCCGGGCGCGGGTGCGGGACAATGCCGGCAACTATTACGTCTATACCCGCGACTTCGTCTACGACAACTCGGGTGTTCCTTCGGTGGCGCTGGTCTCGCCGGTCAACAACCGGAGTTACAATAATTCCAACAATCCGCTGCCCGGGATCACCGGCACGGCCTCCGACCTGTTCCAGGTGCTCTCCGCCTCCATAGCGGTGCGCGAAACCGCCTCGAAACTCTGCTGGAGCGTGGCCGGCTCCACCTTCAGCATCCCCAGCGTGGCCGACGAATGTCCCGCGAACGCCTGGTACACGGCCGCCTCGCTGACCGGCGGTCCGCCGGTTTACGACTGGAACTGGGGCGGCTCGCTGACGCTGCAGGACCATTATTCCTACCAGGCCAAGGCCAGGACGATGGACCAGTCCGGCAAGACGAACCAGACCGCCTTCGTGACCTTCTACTACGACGTCAGCCGGCCCACCTCCTCGGTGACCTCGCCGGCGCAGGGCTCTTTCGTCAGGACGCTCGTCTCGCTGGGCGGCACCGCCGTGGACGACCCGCCCAACGCCTCCGGCGTCTCCGGGGTGCAGGCGGCGCTGCGCCGCTACGACGACAAGTGGTGGGACGGCTCGGACTGGACGGCCCAGCACGCCGGGGAGCCGGAAGAGACGGACTGGCTGGCCACCGCCTGCGTGCCGGGCTCCTGCGTCCTGCCCTGGACCAAGACCGCGGGCCTGCCGTCCCCCGCCCAGCTCGGCGCGGGCGCCTACGCCCTCTACTCCCGCGCCTACGACGTGGCGAAGAACACCCAGACCGTCCTGGCGGACCCTTCGCTCTTCACCTGGGACGTGACCGGACCCGCGCTTTCACTCAGTACTCCCACGGCCGCGGGCACGGGAGTCTACAGCGCCATGCCGCTCATCGGCGGCACGGCGCAGGACGCCAATAACGTCGTCCGCGTGGAGTTCCGCGTCAAGCATCCCGTGCAGCAGTACTGGACCGGTGGCAGCGACTTCGCCGGCGGCGCCGAGACCTGGCATATCTCCAGCGGCTCGATACTCACGGGCGGACTCCTGGACTGGGCCACCACCAACGTGCCGGCCTGGACCGAGAGCAATAACCTCTGGACCGTCAACGCCAGGGCGCTGGACGCCGCCGGCAATTACTCGGCGGTCTACAGCACCGCCGGCTTCTACTTCGACGTCACCGCGCCGGTCTCGGTGACCACCAACGTCGCCGAGGGCTCCACCGTCCCCGTTTACGCGGTGATAGCGGGCACCGGCACCGAGAAGAACGGGCTGGCGCTCTCCGCCGGCGACGTCTTCAAGATCCGCGTGCGCGACGCTTCCGACGGTTCCTGCTTCAACGGCGAAGGCGGCTGGACCGCCGGCTGCGCCGGCGGCGGCTTCCTGGACGTGCCGGCCGCCAACCTGGCCGTCTTCCCCTCCAGCTATACCTGGTACTACTCGCATCCGTCCTTCTCCGGCGCTTCGCCGGCCTGGACCAGCGGCCATGTCTACCAGGTCAATCTCCGCGCCAGGGACTCGGCCAGCCCCGCCAATTACGAGACGGCTTTCGGCACCCGGACCTTCATCTACGACAGCCGCACGCCGGAGAGCGCCGTGACCATCCCCGGCCCGGCCGGAACGGCCTGGGACGGCGACAGGGATTACCGGTCCATGACCGGCTCGGGCAACTTCACCATCACCGGCACCGCGGCGGACGCCACCGCGGGCATCAACGACCATGACGCCGGGGACTGCGACCCCTGGGGCGTCCGGGTCAATGTCTGCGAGGTGCCGTCCTCCGCCGACGCCTGCGACGGCGGCTCCGCGAAATGGTACAACCAGGCCGACTCCTCCTTCACGGCGGTCACGGAACCGGTCCCGCCGCTCTGCGCGGCCGACACCGCCTGGAACTTCCTGGTCACCAACCGCGCCCAGAAGTTCAAGGACGGCTATTACTACCGTACCAAGGTCATAGCGAAGGACAGGATAGGCAACGCCGAGGACCAGGCCTCCAAGGCTCTGACGGAGTTCCTGGTGGACAATACTCCGCCCGTCTCCGCCTGGAACAACAGGCCGGTCAACGGCCAGGAGGAGGACCTCTACGAGCTCGGCGGCGGCGCGTCCGACCCGGAACCCTCGCCCGACCCCGGCGCCGGCCTCAACTCCTCCGGCGTCCCGGACAAGGGCTACATCGAGATCTCCGTCAGGCGGGACGAGGGCACCGAGGGCCCCGTGCCGGACGACGACGACTACTGGTGGAACGGCTCCACCTGGACGGCGAAAGGGCCGACGCCGCAGTGGTTCGACCTGGTGGAGCTGGGTTCCTCCACCTTCGTCTCCGGCGAATGGACCTACAGCGGCCTCAAGTGCGCCGACGACGACGCCAGGCGCGCTTTCACCTGCTGGGTGCGCGGCAAGAAGCACTGGGTGCAGGTGCGCGCCGGCGACCGCGCCGGCAACCTGCAGTCGCCCGCGGCCGCGCAGGACGTGCGCATCCAGGCCGCGGTCTCCAAGTTCGTGATACTCCCCGAGGGGACGCCTCCTTATAATTACGTGGCCGGCGAGGCCCATCCCGTCCGGGTGGAGGCGCGCGACGACCTGGACGGCATAGCCGCCGGCTTCACCGGCCAGGTTCGTTTCATGACCGAGACGGCGGGCGCGCCGGAAATGCCGGGCGACGGCCTGCCGGCCGACGACGCCGCGGTCTTCGTCAACGGCATAGCCCCGGTCGTCAACGGGCTCAATTTCCGCATGGCCGGCGGCCGCGACCTGAAGGTCTGCAAGCTCGACGCCGGCGTCCCCAACTGCGCCGTCTTCGGCGCGGTCAACGTCACCGTCACCACCGCCGCCGTCGACCGCCTGCTGATCCTCAACGCCGAACAGACCCACCGTCCCGGCTGCGTCAACCAGAACGACAACTGCGCCGCCACCGACGGCATGGGCCGCCAGGGTTCGCCCTCGCCCAAGACCGCCGGCACCGCCTACAACGTGCGCGTGCTGGCGGTGGACCAGTTCTACAACGTGGACGTCTCCAGCGAGCCGCTCATCAGCCTTACCAGCACCGATCCGCGGGACGACGCCGAGGCCAATTACACCGGCGTGACGCTGAGCGGCGGCAACCAGGCTTACGGCATAAACCCCCGGTCGAAGGGCGCCGCCAGGACCGTCTCGGTCGCCGGGGCCGGCGTGGCGGGCTCCTGGAACACCACGCACAGCATGGAGGTCAGGGCCAAGACGGTGGCGCCGCCGGACCGCAAGCTACTGGTCCTGCTCCCGGGCGAGGTCCTGGACCCCGACTACGCCTCCGGCAAACGGCCGTGCCCCGGGGACTGCCCTTCGCAGCAGACGGCCGGCTCCACTTTCACGGTCGTCGTCTACGCCGCGGACGAGTACATGAACTACTTCAGCCCGACGGACAATATCGGGGTGCAGCCCTCCGTCTGGCTGGAGACCTCCGATCCGTACGACGTGCATCCGTCCACCGTGCAGCTTTCCGGCGGCACCACGGACTTCTTCGTGAACATGTACCAGGCGTCCACGCAGACCGTCTCGGCCAGGACGCTCTCGTCCGGCTACGTCAACTACACGCCGCTGACGCCCGGCGCCACCACGGTGACGGTCGTGCCCGACACCGCCAGGAAGCTGCAGGTGCTCATGCCCGGCGAGGCCGCGCGGCCCGGCAAGGGCCCCTACGACTCCAATCCCACGACCGGCGGCAAGGAATACCTGCCCGACGTGCTGACGGCCGGCGTCACGGTGTACGCCGCCGTCAACTGCGTGGACCAGTACTTCAACCGCGTCGCCGGCTGCAACCCCACCGTTGACCTGGAGTTCTCCGGCGCCGGCACCGCGGAGAACGACGACTCCGGCCTTTTCGCCAACAAGACGCTGACGGGCGGCTCCAATTCCTTCGCGGTGCGCTTCCTGGCCACCGGCTGGCAGGGCGGCGGCTCCATGGGCAGTTCCAGGACCGTCACCGCGGCCGACATCGGCAACACCGCCTGCGGCGGCGCCAAGTGCGCGCAGGACGTGCGGCGCGCCGCGGTCAAGCCCGCCGCCGCCAGCGCCCTGCAGGTCATCGTCAGGCCAGGCACGGACCAGACCGAGGCGCCCGGCACGGCGCAGGGCTTCACGGGCGGCGTCAACAACGGCGGCGCCAAGCAGGCCGGTTCCGGCTTCCAGACGCGCATCAACGCCGTGGACGCCTTCTTCAACAGGCTGGACTATCCGGACGAGACGGACAACCGCAACGTCCGCATCGTGACCAGCGACCCCTACGACACCGAGAACGACGGTTCCTCCTGGGACAGCGTGCCGCTCAACGCCGCCACGCTGGACATAACCGTGACGCCCATACAGGCCACCACCACGCTCAAGATCGAGGCCTTCGACGCGAGCGGGGCCGAGCCCGGCCTCTCGACCGGCGCGGCCGCGGGGATCCTGGTGGAGCCGGCCGGCGGCTCGCAGCTGCACATCGTGATGGACGACGGCTCCGGCCTGGGCGAGCTGCTGGAGCAGGGCGGCGCCTCCGGCGTCACCGGCTCGCCGCGGGCGGTCACCGCCGGTTCGCGGATACCGCTGAAGGTCTACCTGACCGACGTCTATTACAACCTGGTCCCCGCCTCCACCGCCGCGGTCAGGCTGGAATCCGCGGACGCCGCCGATTACGGTGTGGTCTCCTCCACCCGCGAGATCATCGCGGGCGCCGCCTCCTGGACGGACGCAAACGGCCCCATCATCTTCAACGCCAGGGCCCAGGCGAAGATCAAAGCCTATCTCGTCGATCCGTTCAGCGGCGCGCCGCTGGCCTCTCCGCCGGCTTATTCCGCGGACCAGGAGAGCTCCACCTTCACCGTCAACGCCGGCTCCTTCGCCAAGCTGATACTCAGGTTCTCGGAGCAGCTCCACCGCCCCGGCCAGCCGGACGACCCGGCCGATCCGCTGGGCCCCAACGGCTTCAGCTGCGCCTTCAACCTCAACCGCTGCGGCAAGGACCCGGGCCTCGGCATCAACGCCAAGACCGCCGGCCTGCCGTACCAGGCCGAGGTCATAGCCACGGACTTCTATTACAACAAGGTCTCCACCGACGCCGCCGTGACGATGCTGCCCAGCGGCGCCCCGAACATCACCAACGAGACCGTGGAGACCTGGCCGGTGCAGACGCTGCAGGCCGGCGCCACCGTCTACAATTTCTCCTTCACCGTGGCCGACGGCCCCCGCTATATCACGCCCAGGCATCAGCTCGACCAGATCACCGGCTACCGTTCCGGCAACGTGACCGTCGGTCCCGAGGCCACGCCCAAGAAACTGGTCCTGCTGATGCCCGGCGAATGCCTGGCCCCCGGCTCCGCGACCGGCAAGTACGGCTCGCCCGACGGCAACGGCCTGGCCGACGAGGACGTGGACGGCTGCACCACCGGCAAGGGCGACGGCGTCCAGCCCTTCACGGCGGGCACGCCGGTGCGCTACAAGGTCAAGCTGACGGACGCTTTCTATAACCGTCGCTCCAATAACGGCGGCGACGACCTGGCCCTGCGCATAGTCTCGGACGACCCCTACGACTCGGCCTCCGACCCGCGCGTGGGTCCGCTGGTGGTCATCCCCAACGGCGGCGCCACCTTCGATTCGACGCCCGGCAACGACTGGACGCTGGTCACGGCCACCGGGCCCGCGCCTTCCGGCGGCTGGCGCCTGACCGCGACCAAGGAGTCCGGCTCGGCCTGCCCCGGCTGCGCCTCCTCCGTGACCTCCAAACTGCCGGTGGACCCGGGCGCGCCCGTCAAGCTTCAGGTGCTGGCGCCCGGCGAACTGGCCGCGCCCGGCTCCGCCGACGGCAAGAACATGTCCTATTCCCCGTCGGTCTCCACGGCCGGCGCCCGGTTCAACTTCACCGTGCGCCTGGTGGACGCGAACTGGAACCTGGTGCCGCTCAATAACGTGCCGGTCACGCTGGGCGTGCGCGGCGACCCCCACGCGGTCTTCACGGGCGGGCCCAACCTGACCATAATGGGCGGCACGGCGGACAAGGAAGTGGAGCTCAGGCGGGCGCAGACCGGCGGGAATTACGCCGTGATAGAGGCCACCGCCACGGGCTATACCTCCGCGCTCTACAGCCCGGCCAGCAGGGACATAGGCGTGCTGCACAGCACGCCCACCCGGCTGCAGGTGCTCATGCCCGGCCAAGCGGCCGACCCCGGCTCCGCCCCGGGCAAGACCGGCGCGGTGTCCGTTTCCACCGCCGGCATCTCTTTCCCGGTGACCGTCCGGGCCACGGACGACTACTGGAACATCTGCGCCGACACCAGCGCCACCGTGAACCTTTCCACCGCCCCCGGTTCCGACCCCTACGCCTCCGGCACGGGCCTCGCCCAGCCGCTGACGGCCGGCGCCACGGTCTTCCAGGTGACGTTCTACCGCGGCGAGGGGACCTCCAGCGCCGTCCGGGCGTCCACGACGGGGGCCAACGCGCTGCTGTCCAGCCTCTCGGACGCGGCGGTCGTCAACTCCTCCTCGCCGGCCAAGCTGCTGGTGCTGCTGCCGCCCGAGTCGGCGGACCCCGGCAGACCGCCCTACGACCGCGGCTCCTCGGGCGGCCGCACCGCCGCCGCCTATTCGCCGACGGCCGGCACTCCTTTCGCGGTGCGCGTCTACGCGGTGGACGAGTACTGGAACAGGCTCACGGCGGTCGCGGCCGACGTGCGCGGCCGGAGCGCCGATCCCAACGACAACGAGGCCGGCTTCTCCATCCGCCCGCTGTTCACCGGTACCACCAATTTCAACGCCGTCCTGGTGACCACCGGCTCCTGGCAGGTGACGGTCTCCACTAATTCCGGCGCGGCGCTCTCCGACGGCGTAAGCCGCGCGGCGGCGGTGACGGCCGGCGCGGTCAACCGCCTGGTGCTCCTGCTGCCGGGCGAAACCCTGAGCCCCGGCACTTCGGACTATACCGCCGGCTACGTCCCCGGCGGCGCGCCCGCGAACCTGTGGGGCGGCAAGACCTCCCGCCAGTATTCCGACCTCGCCGACTGGACGGCCGGCGTCCCGGAGACCGTCAGGGTCTACGCCACTGACGCCTGGTTCAACCCGGTCGCAGACGTCAGGGACGTCACGCTGTCGGCGGACGACCCGAACGCCGCGCCGGTGCTGCAGCCGCTGGAGAACGGGACCACCGCCTTCACCCTGCCGCTCTACACGGCCGTGGTCTCCACCGGCACGCGCCGCAGCTTCACGGTCTCCGCCACCGGCCTGGCCAATAACACCTACCGGACGCCGGACTTCCTGCTGCTGCCCAATGTGCCGACCAGCCTGCGGCTGCTCGCGCCGGGCCAGCAGCGGGCCCCCGGCACCGCCGCCGGCAGGTCGGGCCCGCCCGACCCGCAGACGGCCGGCATCCCCTTCGACGTGACCGTGGACGTCACCGACAACTGGGGCAATATGGTCTCCTCGGAGCCGGTCGCCAGGGTCTATACGCCGGACGATCTCTATGACGCCATAGGGGACGCCCCGGCCTCCGGCCGGCTGACGCCGCTGACCGATTCCGGGTCCGGCGGCACCACCGTCTTCCAGGTCGTGATGAGGACCGAGAGGTCCACGGAGGACGTGCTGGCGACCACGACGACCAGCCGCCTGTTCGCCAGGATGACCGGCGACAGCCTGGCGCTGTCCTATTCGTCGCTGACGGTGGACGACGACGAGGACTGCCTGACCGGGAACTGCCGCCTGCTCATGACGATGAGCCCGCAGGTCTATACGCCCGGCCTCGGCAATTCCACGGTTCCCGGCCCGCGCACCGCCGGCGTCTCGTTCCCGGTGGACATAAGGGCGGTGGACGCCAACTATAACCTGATAGAAACGAGGGGCGGCCCCGACAATAACCCGTCGGTCTATTTCAGCGTCCTGGAGGGCGCCGGCCTGGCGCCCGAGACCGACCCGGGCTCCATCTCCCTCAACAGGGGCTGGGGCAGCGCCAATTTCACGCTGAAAGTGGCCACCAATACCACGCGCCTCTATGTCAGCACCATGACGCCGGGCTCCGACATCGTGCCGTTCACCAGCGCCGCGCTGACCGTCGGCACCTCCAACTACTACCGGCTGCAGGCCCTGCTGCCCGGCGAGACCTATTACCCCGGCGGCGCGGGGGGGAAGCAGGGCGCCCCGCTGACGCAGACCGCCGGCGAGACGTTCGCCGTGCAGGTCAGGGCGGTGGACCAGTATTATAACCGCATCTCCACCAACCCGACGGTGGAGCTGGCCTTCGACGACCAGTTCGCCGAACCGGTCGACCCTGAGATCCTCTCGGGCGGCTATTTCTCCTTCGGCGTCACGCTCAGGACCTCCACGGAGACGGCGCCCAGCCCCAACCGCGTCATCGCCAGCCAGTCGAACGACTACCAGATCGCTTTCGGCACTTCCTCGCATATCCCGGTCAAGTCCAGCACGCCGGTGAGCCTGCTGATGATAGTCCCCGGCGAGGTCTTCCAGCCCGGCAATGTCCCCGGCGGGGGCAAGACCGCCGCTCCGCCCTCGGCGCAGGTGGTGGGCTCCTCCCTGACCCTGACGGTCAGGCTGGTGGACCCCTTCTTCAACCGGGTGCCCAATCCGTCCCCCGCGCCGGAGGTGAAGATCCTCTCCGACGCCGGTTATTCGAGCCTGCCGTCCGACCTCTCGCTGAACACCGGGGAGACGACTTTCCAGAACTTCTACTTCCGGATAGCGAACGCCTCCCCCGGCTGGAGGATCTACGCCTCCACCACCGCGGGCAGTAATCTGTCCGTGAGCCCCTCCACCTCGCCCTATATCGTGGTCTCGGCCACGACCACGGACCGGCTGCTGCTCACGGTGCCCGGCGAGACCTACGACCCCGGCAACGAGGCCGGCGGCGGCAAGTACGGCTCGCCCTGGAACGCCGTGGCCGGGCAGATCTCCACGGTGACCGTGCGGGCGGTGGACCGTTTCTACAATCTCAAGTCCACCGACACCGCGGTGAGGATCGTGACCACCGACCCCTACGCGGTACCGCCGTCGCCGCATAACCTGCAGGCCGGCGCGACCACGTTCTACCTGGTCTTCAGGACCGCCACCACGGACCCGGACATCGCCGTCGGACCCTGGACGGTGACCGCCTCGACCGCCGGGGCCGCCTTCCTGCTCCCCTCGGTCTCGCCGCTGATCGACGTGGACGCGGGCCCGGCGGTCAAGCTGCTCGTCCTGCCGCCGGGCCTGAGCTACGATCCCGGCAGCGCCGCCGGCTATTCCGGCTCGGCCTCCACGCAGACGGCCGGCGTCAACTTCACCGTGGACGTGAAGATCACCGACGTCTATTTCAACAGGAAACAGAACGCGGCCTCCACGCTGCAGCTCGTCTCCAACGATCCCTTCGACGACCTGGGTACGACCACGCCGTACACCTCCAACGGGAAATACAGTTTCACCACCACGGTGCTGCACACCCGCAACTACAAGGACGACGGCGTGCCGGCCGGCTTCGAGAACGGCTGGAACATCACCGCGACCGGCACCGGCGGCTACGAGGCGGGGGTCTCCACCGCGATCCCCGTCAAAGGCGGCGCGGCCGACAGGCTGGTCATCCTGGCCTACGGCGAGCAGCTCGAGGAAGGCAATGTCCCCAACCAGGGCAAGAGGCCCGGCTTCACCCCGGCCGCGGTCACGGCCGGCGCCGTTTCCACCGTCACCGTCTACGCCACCGACAGTTCCTACAACTGGGACACTTCCACCGCCGCCCTGGTGCAGCTCTCGTTCAACCCCGCCGGCGCCGTTTACGACGATAATTACGCGTCCGCCGCGTCCACGGGCGTGCTGAACCTGGTCGGCGGCACGACCTCCTTCCAGATCATCCTGCGCACCGCCGAGCTCGGCGGCGGCGCCAAGACCAGCCGCGTGGTGGCGCTGAGCACCACCAACGTTCTCCTGTCCGCCGAGACGCAGAGCATCCCGGTCTCGCCGGCCGCGATGGTCAAGCTCCAGCTGCTGGCGCCCGGCGAGACGGCCGTGCCGGGCAAGCCGCCCTACGACTACGGGGAGACCGCCGGCGGCAGGACCGGCGCTCCCGAGGAATGGACCGCGGGCCAGCGGTCCACCGTGACCGTGCGGTTCACCGACGCTTTCTGGAACCTCGTGCCTTCGCACAGCGCGGTGGTGGACCTGCGTTCGCAGGACCCCAAGGACGACGCGGTCAACCCGGACCCGAAGAGTTTCATGGTCGACGGCTCCTCGGAGACGTACTGGACGTTCATCCAGGCCAATACCTCGCCCGGCTGGAAACTCCGCGCCGAATCCGGGGCGGTGCTCAAATCCACCACGCCGGCCCTCGTGGTCAATCCCGCGGGCCATACCAGGCTGCAGGTGCTGCTGCCCGGCGAGGTCGCGGACCCCGGCGGCGCGACCGGCAAGACCGCGGCGCCGCCGTCGCCCTGGACCGCCGGCATCCCCTACACGGTCACGGTCAACGCCGTGGACGACTATTACAACGTCGTGACGGGCGTGAGCGACATCGTGCAGATGGACATAACCCATGACGTTTACGGCGCGCCCCAGACCATAGTGCAACCGCTGCAGAACGGCACGACCACCTTCACCTTCACGCTCAAGGTGGCCACCGCCGCCGGCGCCGGCTTCGGCGGCAGGCTCCGTGCCACCAACAATACGGCGCCCGCCGTGCCGGTGGCCTATTCCGAGTACTTCACCGTCAATTCCTCGGACGCCGTGAAACTTCAGGTCCTGCTGCCCGGCGAGACGCCGCTGCCCGGCAGCCAGCTGGGCAAGCAGGGCCCCGTGGGTCCCCGGACCGCGGGCCAGCCCTTCCCCGTGACCGTGCGCGCGGTGGACCCCTATTTCAACCTGGTCGCGAGCGAACAGACGGAGGTCTACCTTGAGACCTCGGACCCCTACGACCTGCATCCCGCCACGGTCCCGCTCTCGGCCGGCGCCACCGTCTTCTGGCCCGCCCTCGTCACGGAATCCACCGTCACCGTGACGGCCTACAGCACCACCAGTTATCTGGTCGGCGACTCATCCTCGGTCTACAACGGGGCGGCCTCCCCGGCGCGGCTGCATATCGTGCTGCCCGGCGAAAGCCTGGAGCAGGGCAAATGCGCCTCCGCGGGCCTCTGCCTGCCCTATACCGGCAGACCCGGCACCGCCGGGACGCCGGACTTCTCGGACCCCGGCGTATGGCCCTCGACCGCCGGCGTCAGCGCGCAGGCCAGGGTCTACCTGGTGGACGAGTACTACAACCGCGTCAGGACGCATCCCGGTACGCAGGTCCGGCTGACCACCGCCGCGCCCGCGGGCTCCTACGGCTTCTATTTCGACCCCGGGCCGGTGTCGGTCTCCGCCGGCCTGGCCAATATGAACTTCTCGCTGCGCGCCGCCGTGGAGGGGAACGTGGTCCGGGCCTCGGAGAGCGGCTCCGCGAACGGCTACGCCCCTTCCGATTCCTCCACGTTCACGGTGGTCGCCAACAATCCCACCCGTATGGTGGTCACGCTGCCCACCGAGGTCCAGGTGAACGGCAAGAACGTCGGGGCCCCTGGGCGCAGCGGCGGGGTGTTCATCGCCACGGCCACTCTTTCCGGCTGCTACACCGCCAAAGTGTACGCGGTGGACGATCTCTACAACCTGGTGACCTGGACCCCGGAGACCGTGCTGGCGGCTCAGACCAGCGACCTCAACGACATCGATCCGGCCGGCCCTTTCACTCTCACCGGCGGCTCGGCCACCATCAATAATATCTGCCCGGTGACCGCCCGCAAGCCTTCCAACGACCCGGACCCCGACGGGCTGGTGACGGACGCCAGGCTGACCGTCACCCGCGTTTCCGGCGCCGCGCTGGCCGCCGGCATCTCCTCGGATTTCACCGTCGTGCCCAACCAGGCCGACAGGCTGCAGGCCCTGGCGCCCGGCGAATGCACGGCCCCCGGCACCGCCGGCGGCAGGGGCGCCTGCTCCCCGGACCCGCAGAACGCCGCCGCCTATTTCGCCGTGCAGGTGCGCGTGACCGACGTTTTCTGGAACCTGGTCTCCACCATACCGGCGCCCGTGGCCATGAGCGTGAAGGCCACCGACCCCAACGCCGTGCTGCCCTCCTCCCAGACCGTGAGCGAGCCCTCGGTCAATTTCGTGGTGAAGCTGACCCGCGCCCAGCCCGCCAGGATCTTCGCCTACAACAGCGAGTCCGGGACCTCGCACGGGGCCCTCAAGGACTCCTACGACGCCGGCGGCGGGGACCCGCTCTACCTGCCGGACACGGAAACGCGCGATATTTCGATCTCGCCCGGCTCGGCGGACAGGATAATACTCATCCACCATAACAGGGGCGAGATCCTCAACCAGGGCGCCACCAGCTACGCCCTGGCCAGGGAGCGGACCGGCGCCGGGATAAGCACGGCCACCGCCGGTTCCGGCTTCGGCGTGCGCGTCTACGTGACCGACGCCTACTTCAATATCAGCCCCGGCGCCGCCGTGAACGACACCATACGCGTCACCGCCCCCAACGACACCTTCGCCGCCACCCCCGGCTTCACGGCGCAGATAGACGCCGCCGGCTGGGCGGACGTGAGCAATATCGTCCTGAAACTGGCCGCCACCGGCCAGTACCTGGCCGCCTCCTACGAGGGCACCTGGCCGTCCTTCGACCCGGAGCGCAAGACCGATCCGCCGGTGAACCCGGCCGGCGTGCCGCCCTCCACCTTCACCGTGGTGCCGAACGCCCCCGTCGGCATACAGCTGCTCATGCCCTGGGAGACGGCCAGGCCCGGCACCGGGGCCTATCCCGACGGCGGCAAGCTGGTGGGCTCCACTTCCACGCTGACGGCCCCGTCCATCTTCGCCGGCGTGCCCTTCACGGCCAGGACCAGGGTGGTGGACGAGCATTTCAACACCATCCCGGAAGCGGCCGGCAACGTCTACCTGGCCACCAGCGACAAGTTCGACGTCCCGCCGGCCACCAGCACGTTCAACCCGGACGGCACCCGCGAGATGACCGTGACGCTCAGGACCCGGGCCACCGATCACGTCATCTTCGCCTCCAACCCCGACGGCACCTTCGGCGCCGCCGGCGCGCCCAACGCGGCGAACAGGACGACGCAGTTCTTCACCGAATCCTCGGCCCCGGTGCGGCTCATGGTCCTGCTGCCGGGCGAGACCGAAGTGGAGGGCAAGCCGGCCGGTATGGACGAGAACGGCCAGCCCAGCCCCGGTTCGCCGCCCGGCAAACGCGGCAGCCCGCTGACCTTCACCATAGACTCGTCGACGGCCGTGACCGTCAGCGTGGTGGACGCCTATTATAACCGGGTCAGGAACGCCGGCGTGAACCCGGTCGTGCGGCTGGAGACGCCCAGGGACCCGGTCGGCAACGCGCCGGAGCTGCCGTCCAAGGAGATGAGCTCGGGCCGGGTCTCCTTCTCGCCGGTCTCCGGCGACGGGCTCTTCCCCAAGCGCTCCATGCCCGATTATGTGGTGGTCGCCACCTGCACGGACTCCTCCCCGCTGATCGTCTCCTCGGCCGCCAGCGCCGAGTGGAACGTGCATCCCGGCGCCCTGCACCACCTGGCCTTCGACGAGATAAGCGCCTCCACCGGCACTACGGGCCCGCTGCCCCAGTGGACGCACACGGCGCAGGCCGGCGACTGGTTCGACGTCCGGGTCACCGCCCAGGACCGCTATCACAACGTGGTCTCCACCGGCGTGAACCTGACCGAGTTCAGCATCACGCTGGAAGCGCAGCCGCCGGACCCGGCCAATCCCAACCAGGAGCCCGAGGTGCTCACCGGCCAGTCCTTCACCGTCGCCGACAAGGGCTCGCAGCTGCTGGTCAGCGCCTTCCGGCTCAAGCAGGCCGGCTCCGGCCGCTGGGTGAGGGTCAAGCGCACCGGCGTCATAGACCCGGCCACCGACGTCTCCACCGAACGCACGGAGCTGCCCGGCTATTCGCTGCGGCCCGCGGTGGAGATCACCGCCGGCCCCGCCTCGGGCGTCAAGGTCAGCCTGCTGCCCGGCGGCACCAATATCACCGGCGCCCGACGCTACACGCCCGACCCCGACGACGTGGAAGTGCGCGCCGGCAATCTGATCAACAACCCGGCCAACCTGGGCCGCGTCAAGCTGCAGGGCCTGGTCGTGGACTCCTTCGACAACCCGGTGCGCGTCGCCGGCGCCACCACCTACCTCGAGATCGTGGACGTTTCGCCGTCCGGCCTGACCGGCGCCCTGCGCCTCGGCGCCTCCTACCAGGACGTGGGGGTTTCCACGACGGTGCTCACCGACGCGGACGGCCTGGTGGGCGTCTCCACCTCGGTCTGGTACTTCGTCAACACGGTCTCCACGGGCACGCGGGCGCGCGTCTGGATAGGCACCTCTCCGCCGTCCGGGACCGAGTACGAGACGATGACCCAGAACATCACGCCCAGGTTCACCACCATAGGCGGCGACATCAAACGCGTGCTCTTCGACTCCGTGCCGCCGCTGGACTCCGCCACGGCCGGCATACAGGCCGCCTACACGGTGCGGCGCGTGGACGATTTCGGCAACCCGGTGGTCGTGGGGCTCAATACCATCAATCTCTCCATCCCGGCGGCCGAGGAGAACGTGCACTCCCTTTCGGGCTTCGCCAAGGCCACGACCGGGAACCCGGTCATGCCGCCCTACACCTACGGCTTCTTCCTGGACCCGGGTAATATCCAGTTCCGCACCACGGCGGACATCCCCGACGGCTGCGTGCTGGACGATCCCGTGCTCTGTCCGACCCCCAGTTCGGACAGGGTCTCCTTCTTCTACCGGGACTTCATGGCCTCCACCCCGCTCACCGACGGCCGGGCCTCCACCTGGACGGTGACGGCCGGCAATCCGTCCGGCGTGCCTTCCATCGCCAACGCCGTGCACGCGCTGAAGGTGAACCCGGCCGTGACCGACCGGCTCAGGTTCGACAACGCCAAGATGTCGTTCAAGGCCGGGGAGCCGATCGACCCGGTCTACGGCCTCAACAACATCCTGAGACTGGAACTGCGCGACGCCTACGAGAACCCCACCCCGGCCACCATGACCGTGACCGTGGCGCTGGCCTCCTCCAGGACGGCGAGCGACTTCCTGGACGCGCACGACTTCTCTCTCTCGCCGGCGCGCGCCTCGGACGATCCGCCGGCCTTCTCCGCCTCCACGGACACGCTGACGATACCGCTGGGCCAGTACTACGCGACCTTCTACTACCTGGACACCCGCGCCTCCTTCGACTACGGCGCGAGCTCGACCACCATGCCCGTCCTCATCGCCTCGGTCCCGGCGGTGCCCGCCTGGTCGCGCGCGGAGCAGTCCGAGGAGATAGTGGCCAGGGATAATTCGCTGGGCGGCAGGCTGGGACTGTACGCGCCCGCGGAGCAGCTGACCGCCGGCGTCACCTCGCAGGCCTTCCTCCTCTCGGTGGAGGATAAGTTCGGCAACTTCAGTCCGCAGCCGGCCGGTCAGGACCGCCTCTTCGACCTGCAGTCCGATTCCACCGGCACGGTGCTATTCGCCTCGCCGCTGCCCGACTCCGTCCCGGGCGGCAACCCCGCCGTCGCCTACGCGATGATCCCAGGCGGGCAGTACAAGGCGGACGTCTTCGTCAACGACACGCTGGCCAGGACCTCCACCGTCACGGTGACGGCGGCCGGCTTCGACGCCGTCAGCGCCACCTACACGGTCAGGCCCAACCAGCCCGCGCGCCTGGACTTCATCACCCCGGTCCGGCGGCTGGTGGCCGGCACCACGGTCGAGTACACGGTCACCGGCAACGGCGGGACCCCGCTGGATCCCTCCGACGACGTCCGCGTGGAGGTCCCCACGCCGATCATGCTGAGCCTGCGCGACGCGTACGGCAACATCACCTCCACGGACGTGAACACGCACTGCTTCTTCGACTCCGCCTCCAGTATCCGCGTGGGACGGGACCCGGCGCGGCCCCTGGTCATCGGACCGGACTGGACCCAGCTGGACCTGGTCAGCAACAAGCAGTTCGACATCAACGCCAACGAGACGGAGATGATCATCTACGCCTGGGATACCAAAGCGGGCACGGGCACGCTCAATGTCTCGGCCCTGGTCGGCGATACGGGCCTTTTCCCGCTGGCCGACAATTCGCAGGACGTCGTCATAACCCCGGCCCGGGCCGCGTACTTCTCGATACACCACAATTTCACCAGCGCGACCCCGCTGAAGGTGACCGACGACACCAGGAGCCTCGCCGCCTCCCGCAGCGAGAACGGCGCAGCCGTGACCTGGGGCGTCAACGCGCGGGACCGCTTCGGCAACGTGGCACGCGGCGATCCGTCCAACGGGCAGTACTACACCGGGAAGATAGTCTTCTCGGTGAACTCCACCTCGGCTTCGCTGGTCAACCGCGAGAATTCGGCGCATAACACGGCCGGTACGACCTACTACGTCTTCTCGCCGGACAGCGACCCAGACCCCGGCGTCTACCCGCTGCTGGGCGTGCGCGCGGACCTGATGACCGCGGGCCTGAAGATCAACGTCACGGACTACGCCACGGCGGGCCTGCCGGACGACGACCCGGCCAAGATCTTCGGCTATACTGGCGACGCGGGCCGGCCCTGGCCCACGGCGCAGTGGGGAGCCTACCCGCCCGCGCCGGGTTCCGATTCGGACGCCGACGTGGTGGTGGGCGGCGTGGTCATACAGCCCACGGACATGGCCCCGGACCCCAGTACCGAGAAGCAGAACCTGCTCGCCGGCACCATTTTCTCCGGCATGAAAGAGCTCTTCCAGGGTTCCGGCGTCATAGACCCCCCTTACCCGGTCCTGATGTGGAAGCTCTCGGCCCGCGCGCTGCCGATCGGCTCCGGGTTCAACGCCCGGCTGAAGGAGTTCAAGGTGCTCAAGACCGGCGACCTGCCGGCCTCGGACGTGAAGAGCCTGGAACTCTACGCCGATTCCACCGGCAACGGCAACTTCTGCCCGCCGGAGGCGGCCGTGCTCGGCAACTGCACCAGCCCCGACGTGCTCGTCGCCTCGGCAACCTTCGCCGACTGGGCCGGCACCTACTGGGTGCTCGGGGACCTGGACGTGAACCACCCGGACGAGTCCCTGATCGTCGAGGGCAGCCGCGACTACTACTTCGCCGTCAGGATCTCCACGGCCGCCGACCTGGAGGTGGAGCGCAGCCTGGGCCTGGGCCTGCAGGCGCCCAATCAGCACGTGATAGTCTCGCCCGTGGCGACGCCCATAGCCGTGGCGGTCAACAACTTCGCCATGTTCACGGCCACCTCGGCGGTCAGGCGCGCGCCGGCACAGATGTACACGCTCTCGGGCTCCACGCGGGTGAACATCGCGGCCTACGTCGACGGCGTGCAGACCCCGACGGTCATGCAGGGGCAGAAATACGCCGGCATGCTGCGCGTGCCCGTCTGGACCAACGAGTTCGAGGCGGTGCTCGACTATATCACGGTCAACCGCATAAGCGAGGGCGGCAGCGAGGGCTCGGACGGCGACATCACCGCGGTGCGCCTCTTCATGGACACCAACCCCAAGGGCTGCGAGAACCACGCCGGCGGCAACGGGACCTTCGAGTCCGGCAACGATACCGAGGTCACCGACCCGAACAATCCCGCCGTCTTCTCCGGCGGCAGCGTCAGGCTCAATATCGTGGACCGGGTCAGCTGCGGCGCCGTGGACCCCTCCACCAGGACCTATTACGTGGTCTTCGACTACTCCAATTCCGCCGTGCTCGACAAGACCCACGCCGCGATCATCAACTCCGGCAATATCTTCCCGGTCCCCGGCACGGGCAAGCCGCCGGCCTTCACGCTGATGCAGTCCTCTTTCGTGACGGTGGTGCCCACCTTCGACACCGCCCGCATTACCTCCAGGTTCAATATGGCCACCGACGCCAAGGTGCAGGGCTCCACCGACGTGGCCGTGACCCAGCTGACCTTCCAGACCAATCAGGGCGCGGCCGTGGTCACCGGCCTGAAACTGGACAGGTGGAGCCATTCCTCGCAGGGCGGCGTGAAGAACAACAAGGTCTCCGACGTGGCCAATGTCAAGGTCTACCACGACATCAACGGCAACGCCCTGCTGGAGCCCGGCACGGACCAGCTGGTGACGCCCGACGGCGAGATCCAGCGTTTCCCCTGGTCCAGCCTGACCTCCGGCCTGCCCATAGGAGCCACGGAATACCTGGAAGTGGCCGACTTCCAGCCCTTCAAGGGCATAGCGGCCGAGAAGCCGGCGGAGGAGCCCTACCTGCCCCCGATCGCGCCCGGCCGGCTGGTGCTGGGCGACGACCAGACCAACGAGAACCTCAAGGAAGTGGTCTACTACGAGGGCTACGACGAAGGGCTCGGACGCTTCACCGGCCTCACGCGCGGCGCCGACGGCACGGCCGAGCTGGACTGGTCCTCGGGAGCGGTGGTTTCCGGCCAGGCCCGCGTAAGGCTGCGCGGCAGCGCCGCGGAAGTGGCCAGGGGCCTGCCCGGCACCGAGCTGACCATCGCCGAGAAGAAATACATAATCGCCTACGACCTGGACGCCCTGGCCGCGGCCGGTTCGCAGGTGCGGCTCGGTTTCGAGATGCGCTCCACCGATTATTTCAAGGTGGAATGGCCGGACCTCTTCAACCCCTTGAACGTCGGGATCGAGCCCAACCTGACCAACGGCAATATCCAGACCATACTGGAGTACCCGGACCAGGTCTATATCTCGCCCGAGTCCGTGAACGCCAGCCTGGAACTGATGCAGGGGACCACCGGCAACACGCTGGTCTCCTTCGCCATGCGCGCGGAGAAGTCCGACGCGCGCTGGCGCAGGCTGATAGTGCGGGCCACGGGCACGGCCGTAGGCGACGGGCTGGTCACCGACGACTGCTACGGCGTCAGCCTCTACCGCGACGTCAACGCCAATTACAAGCTCGACGCCGCGGACCTCTTCGTCGCCTCGGCCGCCTTCAATACCGGCGGCGCCTTCAACCTGGCCAAGATAGAGTTCGGCCAGTCCACCGCCACCGTGCAGCGCGTGCTGGCCCAGCCGTCGCGCTACCTGCTGGCCGCGGACATGAACGACAATGCCGTGCCCACCGACCCGGTCACGAACCAGCCGCGCACTTTCGGCCTGATACTGGAGACCCAGAGCTTCCCGATGGTGGCCGACGGCAACGACGACCCCGTCGCCGACTCCATCTCCGAGACGGCGCTGTCCAACAAGCGGCCGGAGCCTTTCCTGTTCGTCTCCAACCTGCACAATATCGTGCCCAAGCCGCAGACGCTGACGGTGGCCGCTTTCCCGATCTTCACCGACGCCGACGGCGTCATGTACCCGGCGCCGCGGCTGACGATGGAGATAAACACGCTCAATGACGACCCGCTGTGGCCGGTCTCCTCCACGCTGGGCCTGCCTGCCTCGGGCTACGCGATACTGGACAACGAGATCGTAAGTTACGATTCCCTGCTGCCCGGCGAGCCCGGCGCCCTGCTCAATATCGTCCGCGGCCGGCTGGGCAGCCTGCCGGTGGTCCATTCCTCCGGGACCGTGATAGGCCCCGAGATCAGGCAGGGCCGCAAGTATCGCGGCGCCTTCCTGATGCATCTCTCGGCCTCGGACTTCGAGATCCAGGTCGACAGCATCAGGCTCAGGCGCCTGGCCCTGGACCCGCTCAACGGCTCGGACGGCGACGTCGCCCGGATACGCATCTTCCGCGACATGAACGGCGACGGGGTGCTGAACCTGGACTCCGCCGGCGAGCCCACCGCCGACCTGCAGGTGAGCTCCGGCGTCTTCGCCGGCTCCCTCTCCGAACTCCGGTTCAGCGAGGAGGGCCGGGACTACGCGCTGGTGAAGAGCCTGGAGTCGCCGGTCACCTTCTTCGTCACGCTGGATATGGACCCCACGGCCCTCTTCTCGCATCCGGCGGTAGAGAACCTCAACCAGATCACGGGCATCGAGCTCGACGGCCAGAGCCCCTTCTCGGTGGTCACGGGTCCCTCCGGCGTGGGGCACACCGTCGAGGTCACCACCCCGGTGGCCAGTCCCGGCTTCGTCATCGTGCCCACCACGGACACGCTCTCCATCGCCGTCGCCAACGCCGCCCTCGGCTCGGCGCTGCAGAACTCCAAGAACGTGCCCATGCTGCGCCTGGAGTTCAGGACCAAGTCGACGGACAATACGGCCGTCCTGGAAGCGCTGCGGCTGGACCTGCGCGGCACGGGCGTGGATTCGGACATCGTCAGCGTGAAGATCTGGAAGGACCCGGGCAACGACGGCGTCGCCAACGACACCGGCTCGGTGGAAGGCGTCTACCCGAACCTGCTGACCGCGGGCAACGACTTCTTCAACCAGCGGACCACGCTGGTCAGGCTCAACGAAGGCCTGGTGATAAGTTCCGTGCCCACGGTGCTCTACGTCACGGCGGACATCTCCGAATTCGGCCAGGTGGGCAAGACCCTCGGCCTCTCCATCGACTCCACGGACTATTTCACCGTGGCCGTACCGGACGGCAAGCAGGCCGGGGGAGTGTTCCCGGCCGTTTCCGCGCTCACCGTCATAACGGAGGCGGCCAGCGTGGTGACCATGGGCGTCAACGATATCGCCGGTTCGGCCGGCAGCGTGGTGCAGGGCCAGACGAACGTGCCGGTGCTGCGCTTCAACATGAAGACCGACACCTCGCAGAGCGTCTGGCGCAAACTGATGGTGGAGAAGACCGGCTATTCCGTGGACGTGCTCAAACCTTCCGGCCGCAACCGCGACGTGAAGTTCGTCCGTATCTACCGCGACGTCAACGCCAACGACACGCTGGACCTGGCGGACACCCCGATCTCCTCGCCGAAGACCGTCACGACCGTCGCCATCTCCACCGACGCCGCGATGCCCTTCGACCTGGTGGTGGCCTCCACCCAGAACTTCCCCGCCAGCGGCGAGATCATCGTGGCCGGCCTGGAGCTGATGCGCTACGCCTCCATCTCCACCTCCGCGGCCTCGCTGCGCATAGTGGAGCGCAGCATGGTGCTGGGCGTCTCCTCCTCGCCGCTGCTGGCCGTGTCGAGCGGCGTCACCGTGGAGAAGGTGGACTTCTTCGACCAGGTCGACGACAATAACCGGGTCAGGCTGGTCCAGCTTTCCATACCGCAGCTGCTCTCCCCGTCGCAGCAGACCTACTTCCTCACCTACGACATAGGGGACGCGGCCGTGGTCGGCAACGGCGTGGGCGCGAAGATCCCGGCCGCCAACGCCATCGTCATAGACGCCCCCCCGGACTCGGTCAGCGGCATGGTCAATGTCGGGGTGAGCCAGTTCCCTCAATTGCCGAACGGCACCACTTCTCAGGCGCTGCCGTTCGAGACCGGCAAGGTCCTGGTGGGAGGCACGATACTCAAGATCTCCGGCCTTACCATGGCGCCGGAGACGGTGGAGCCCGGCGCGAGGGCCGTCACCTTCCTGCGCCTGGACCTCCGCACCGACCAGGGCAGCGTGGACCTGGGCGCGCTGCGCCTGACCCAGACCGGCGACGCGCGCTGCGAGAGCGCCGAGGCCTGCGACCTGGTCTCCATCAGCCTCTTCCTGGATTCCGACGCCAACCAGATCTACAGCGCCGGCGACGAAAAGATAGGCGTCTCCAGCCATGTCTTCCTGGCGGGCGCCGGTTCGGGCTTCGAGAACGGCGTGGCGACGGTGTCCATAACCTCCGGCGGCCTGCCCCGCCTGCGCGTCGGCACCTCCGGCCGGACCATCTTCGTGCTCGGGAACGTGGGCGCTTCCACCACGACCATAGGCGATTATGTGGGCGTCTCGCTGGCCGCCTACGAAGATCTCAAGGCCCCCGGCGGCCTGGAGAGCCTGAGCGCCGTGCCCGACCCCCTGCTGCAGCCGCCGGTCTACTCGGCCGAGGTGCTCATCACCCCGCTGGTGGTGCCCCCCGTCTCGGTGAGCACCGGCATGGCGCCCGTGATCATCACGCTGGCCGGGCCCGGCATACCGGAGGCGGCCGTGGGCTATCCAGCCTACGCGCTGGTGGACGCCGCCTGCAACAACGGCAAGGACCCGGCCTTCGTCAGGAACAACATGTGCAAGGACTCTCAGGGCAATTACCTGCCGGACCAGACCCGTTGGATCTGTCCCGACGGGACGCCGTGGCCGGCCGCCTGCGCCGGGGATCCTCCTCTGCTCGACGTCAACGGCGACGGCGTGCCGGACAATTTCTCGGCCGGCAGCGACCCGCGGCTCAACAAGGTCTCGCTGACCGGGGACTCGGTGCCGACCGTGGACCTGGTGGGCAGCAAGGTCATGGAGATAGACCTCAACCGGGACGGCATCCCGGACCAGGTCTTCATCACCGCCGGCGGCGACCGGCAGATGATGCTGGGCACCGACCTGCTGGACCCCGCCCAGCTGGTCCCCGCTTCCGACCGCGGTTTCGTGCCCTCCGCCTGGACCGGCAGCGGCCAGACGCTGAAGGCCATGCTGCCCACCATCAACGCGGTCGAGGGCTATTACGAGGTCGCGGCCGGCCGCTTCTACGACGAGCCCGCTTCGCTCAGCGGCTCCTGGCGCAGCGCCGGCGTACAGGCCGCCGCCTTCAAGGGCATGCGCGCCGCCGCCTTCGCGCCGCTGGCCGCCGGGGACCCCGTCACCGCGGCCGTCATAACCGGCCTGGCGCTGCCCGTGCCCAATATCACGCGCCTGGCCGCCGAGGTGACGCCGACCGACACGCAGATACAGGTGGCCGACTCCTCCCAGCTGCAACTGCCGGGCCTGATCTACGTGGGCAGCGAGATCATGAGGCTCTCGCGCAAACAGGGCGAGCCAAATACCCTGCTGGTCACGCCTTCGGAGTCGGACAACGGGCGCGGCCTGCGCGGCTCGGCGCCCATCGCCCACATGGGCTCGGCGCTCTCCGGCGAGCCGGTCTCCGACGGGGCCGCCATCTTCAGCGCCCGCTTCGTCTCCATCTCCGGCTCCACCCTCACCGCCTCGGCGGTGCGCCCGATGTTCGTCTTCCGCTACGATCCCAACGCCCCGACGGTGCCGGGCGAGCCCAGGCCGCAGGTGGCCTCCGGGGCCGCCGCCCAGACCACCTACGAAGTGAAATGGGACCCGTCGGAGCAGCGTGTCTCCGGCGTGGCCGGTTACGAGATACAGGAGAGGGGCGGCCCGGCCGACGACCTGCAGGCCAACGTGGTCTGGCGTCCTCTCGGCTTCGTGCCGGGCATCGCGCCTTCCTACTTCGTGGGCAGCCCCGCCTTCGCGGGCGAGGCTCCGCGGCCCAGGGACCAGTTCTTCTTCTACCGCGCCCGCGCGATGAGCAACGCCGGCGTCTTCTCGTCGTGGTCGGTGCTGAACACGCCCGTCGCCACCGGCGCGGCCGGCGAGATACTTTCCAATGTGCGCAATTATCCCAACCCGGTGGACACGCGCAAGAGCGGCCCCGAGGGGAAAACGGCCATAACCTACATGCTTGAAAGCAACGCCGAGGTCACGATCACTATCTACGACCTGCTGGGCTACGTGGTCAGGGAATTCTCCTTCTCCGCCGGCGGGGAGGGGGGGAAGCCGGGTTTCAATTCCGTGCTCTGGGACGGCAAGAACGCGCTGGGAGGCTTCGTCTCCAAGGGCGGTTATATAGTCAGGGTGAAGGCTTCCAGTTCCAGGGGCAATAAGACGATATTGCGCAAGGTCGGCGTCATACATTGACGCGGCGGGCCCCGCGCGGCATCTGTAACAAAAGTGATTGTTTTATAACGCTTTTTTGTTGAAGACCCTTTTGGCCTGCCGCCGCTCTTTCCGGGGGGTATTGACTTGTCAAGGCATGCCCCCTTGACAAGCCTCCGTTCTCTGCTATAATATTAAGAGCAAAAAAGGGCAACGATTTTGTAATAGGCCCTTGTTACGATAATAGCAAACCCGTCGAAAGACGGGGGCGCAAAGCTAAGACCCGCTAAGTCGGCGGGGGTCAGGCTGCCGAAAACGACATGGAACGCATTATCACTAATGCTTTCGCCCCGCATATACGGGCGTATATGAGCCGCTTCGCGCGCTCGTGCGTCCTTGCGGGGTTTTTCATTGCCGTTCCCGCGGCCGCCTCCTTCGCCCAGAGCGGCGGGCAGCCCGGCGCCTTCATGGGCTACGGCGCCGGCGCCCGGGCCCTGGGCATGGGCGGCGCCTTCTTCGCGGTGGCCGACGACGCCAGCGCCTCCTACTGGAACCCCGCGGCCCTGACCCTGCTCGAACGCAAGGAATTCTCCGCGATGCAGGCGACCCTCTTCGAGGATACCACCCTCAACTTCCTCACCTACGCGCATCCCACCACCTCCAGGGGCACCTGGGCCCTCAGCATGACCCAGCTGCAGTCCACAGGCTTCGAGAAGATCGGCATCACGGTCAATCCCGCCACGCAGGAGATAATCAACGTGCAGACGCTCGGCGAGTTCGACAGCGTCGAGCGCGCGCTGGCCTTCTCCTGGGGGCGCGACGTCTCCGAGAGCCTGGCCTTCGGCCTCATGGCCAAGAACATCTCCCGCACGCTCGACGACTCCGCCGACAGCTTCAACGCGGTGGACGTGAGCATGCTCAACAAGGTGTCCCCGCTCTACCGCTTCGCGATCGGCGTCCAGAACGTTTTCTCGATGTCCTCCGGCGACACCGACGACGAGCTGCCGCTGACGATCAAGGCGGGCCAGTCCCTCAGGCTTTTCAAGGGCAGCCTGATCTTCGGCCTGGACCTCACCAAGCCGCAGAACGCCGACATGAACTGGCGCTTCGGCGGCGAGTACTGGACGATGTACTGGGCCGGCCTGCGCTTCGGCGTCATGGGCTCGCCAGAGATACAGGAGGCGGATTTCGGCCTGGGCATCAGGTACAGGAGCCTGGGCTTCGACGTGGCGCAGGGCGTGCACGCGCTGGGCACCACCACCCGCTTCTCGATCACGATGAAGATGGGCCAGAGCAACAAGGCCAAGCACACCCGCGAGGTGCGCCAGATCGTCAACCAGGCCCTGCAGTACTTCAAAGCCGGCTACTTCACCCGCGCCCAGGAGAAGCTGCGCGCGGCGCTGGACGCCGATCCCGGCAACCCCGAGGTGCGCCGCATGGTGGACCGCCTGCAGACGGCCATCTCCTTCGTGCCGTCCTCCACCGGCGGCGACGAGGTGCCCACGCTGACCCGCCGCGGCGTCATCGCCTACGTGGACGGCAAGGACCTGCGCAACTCGGTCAACATCCTGCGCCACGCCTTCAACAAAGAGCCCCGCAACGACCGCCTCCTCTCGCTGCTGAACATGGTGGAGAAGGAGGCCGGCGTCACCGAGCTGACCCGCAAGCCCGAGGGCCCGGAGATCTTCACCTACATCGACCAGCGCACCTACGACGCGCGCCAGGCCATCTACGAAGGCAAATACGACCTGGCGATGAAGCGCGCGCAGGACATCCTGGAGCTCGAGCCCAACAACGAGACCGCGCTCGAGATCATGGGCAGCGCCTTCTTCCTGATGGACCAGAAGGACAAGGCCAAGGTCATCTGGGAGAAGGTCCTGGAGATCAACCCCAATAACAGGATCGTGCGCCAGTTCATGAGCCAGCTGTGACGAATGGGGTCAGGTCCTTGCTTTTGACCTTGGGGTGTTCGGGGGGGGGCTCCGGGGTCAAAAGCAAGGACCTGGCCCCCTTTCTATGGAACACTCTGTGAACATTTCCGAAACAATGCCGTAATACGCGAAAGATAAGATAAATGCGTATATATATGAAGAGTTACCGCGCAATCGTCCTTACGGCGGCCCTGCTGTCCGGCCTCTTCCCGCCCGCGCGCGGGCAGGAGAACCCCGGCGCGGCCGACGCCGGCGCCGGCCTCTCGGTCATCGAGAAGCAGGACGCGCTGCGCCGCGAGACCGAGACCAAGATCAAAAGGGAGATACTCGACCCCATACTGGGGGAAGGGAAATCCTTCGTCTTCGCCGACGTGGAACTGGAGATCATCGCCCGCAAGTCCGACCAGAGCCGGGAAGGCCTCGGCGTGATGCAGAAGTACAAGGAGAAAGGCGGACAGAACGCGGAGAAGCAGGAATCCGAGTTCCTGCTGCCGGGCATCCCCAAGCCGAAGTCGGTGATGGGCGGGAGATCGGGTCCGCCGGCCGCGGCCACCGGCCAGCAGGCCCAGCAGTCGCAGGGCATACAGGAGACCCGCTACGGCGCCGAGACCGAGATAAACCGCTTCCAGGTCACGGTGATCCACGACGAGACGCTGGCGCCCGAGCCGGTGGCGCTGGCCCGCGAACGCGTGGACGATTTCCTGCTCCCCTACAGGATAAAGGGCCGGGACGCCGCGACCGTCGTTTTCAAGCCGACCCGGTTCAAAAGTTATAATTACCTCGAGGATATCAAGAGGCCGTCGGTGTACCTGCCGCTGCTCTACGCCCTGCTGTTCCTGCTGCTGCTGCTCTTCCTTTTCGGCCCGCTCCGGAGCTTCTTCCGCAGGTACATAGGCGCGCTGATGTCCAAGCCCGGCGCCGAGGTGAACATAGACCAGAAGATGGAGGAGGGGGGCGGCGACGGCGGCGAGGGGGCGAAGGAGACCGAGGGCCACCAGGCCATAGACATGACCTTCGCGCAGAAGGGGGAGGAGGCGGAGGACGAGGATATGAAGAAATTCGAGCCGTTCACCTACATAAACGAGGAGAACCTCAAGCGCCTCATCTACCTCTTCCTGATGCGCAAGGAGGAGCCCTGGGTGATAGCCGTGGTGCTGAGCTACATCAAGCCGGAGCTTTCCCGGCAGGCGCTGTCGATGCTGCCGATAGAGGTGCAGTCCAAGGTGGCGCTGGAGGCCCTGACCGTGCGCCAGGCCACGCGCGAGCAGATAGAGGCCATAGACCGGGACATAAAGAGCAGCGTGGATTTCGTGATGGGGGGCATCGAGCGCCTCATAAAGATGCTCGACGAGGCGGACCCGGCCATCAAGAAGAACATCCTGGAATACCTCAAGACGCAGAAGCCCGACATCTACGAGAAGATAAAGAAGGTCGTGCTCATGTTCGAGGACCTGGTCGCCTTCCCGGACAGGGACATGCAGCTGGTCATACGCAGCGTAAGCAACGAGGTCGTGGCGCGCGCCATAGCCAAGGCGGACCCGCAGATAGTGGAGAAGTTCTACGCCAACATGTCGCAGGGCGCCGTCAGCGCGATAAGGGAGATAATCGATTACTCCGGCGAGATCTCCGTTTCCCAGATCGACGAGGCGCAGGGCAAGATCCTCGACGCCGTCAAGACGCTGGAGGCCGAAGGCAGGATAACGCCCCGCAACCAGCAGTCGCAGGAGGTCTATATCATCGACAGCGTCGACATGACCTCGGCCTCCGACCGCAGGCGCAAGCTCGACAGCCTCTCGTCCGGCGGCCCCGGAGGGGCGGCGCCGGGCCCCGCCGCGCCGGTGCCGCCGGAGGCGCAGCAGTACCTGGCGGCCGGCGCCGACCTCTACAGCCAGGGCCGGGCCGAGGAATCCCTGCAGTACCTGGAATACGCCGCCTCCCTGGCCCCCGGCTCGGCCGAGGTGCAGCAGTACCTGGGAGCGGCCTATTACGCCCTGGGCCGCGTGGACGAGTCGGTGGCCGCCTACGAGAAATACGCCTCGCTGAGCGGGGATCCGGCCGCGTCGGAATGGCTGGCCTCCTTCAAGCAGCAGGTGGGCCGCTGACGCGGGCCGCGGAAAGCGGCTATGCCGCTTATCCGCGGCGGCAGGTGCCCCGCCCTAATAATAGGGAATTAACAATTATTTAACTAAAAGGAAACTGGCCGAAAGTAGAATATAGAGGAAGAAAAGGGATTTTCGGCGCATTCCTATGGACGACAAGAACGAAAAAGAACCCAAGAAACCGCTGCCTCCCCCGTTCCCCCCGGGGCTGAAGCCGCCGGCCCCGCCGGCGCGCCCCGGCGCGGGTCCCGGTCTTCCTCCCATGCCCGGCGGCGGTCCCGTCCTGCCGCGCCCGGCGATGCCCTCTTTCCAGGCCCCCGCGGCCAGGCCCGATCCTTCCGCGGAGGAACTGAAAGCCGCCCGCGAGGAGAAGGAGAAGCTCGAGAAGCGGATGCTCGAGATGGAGAAGGTCGTCGCCCAGGAGAAGGAGAAGGCGCTGCTGGCCACGCTCAAGAGCCAGCAGGACGAGGTCCTCTCCTCCAGGGTGGAATCCTCGCTCAAGGACATACAGGACAAGCTCCGCCGCGAACGCCGCGACCAGGAGGTCGAGGAGGAGCGGCTCACCCTCAAGGCGAAGATCAAGGAGCTCGAGAGCAGGCTGGTGCAGGAGCGCGAGACCTGGATGCAGACGCTCAAGGGCCAGATGCTCGAGCGCGAGACCCAGTCCAAGGACGTCGAGGGGCATTTCATTTTCCGGCTCCAGGAGATGGAGCGCCGCTGGCTGGAGGAGAAGGCCCAGTGGCAGCGGGCCATCGGCCAGAAAGAGGACGAGGTCCGTTCCCTGAAGAATTCCGCCGAGCGCCTGGCCGAGGTGCAGCAGGAACTGCGCGAGTCGGCCATGGAACGCACGCTGCTCGAGCGCGAGAGCGCCAAGCTGCGCGAAGAGCTTTCCCGCCTGGAGCGCGAGCGCGCCTCCGTCGAGGGTTACATAAAGATACTGCCCGAGAAGGAGAGGGAACTCGCCCAGCTCCGGGCCGACCTGGCCATCGCGAAGATGAAGGAGGAGAAGTCCTTCTCCGAGGCCAAGACCCGCGAGGACAAACTGGTCTCCGAGATCGACCGCCTGCAGAAGGAACTGGGCGCCGTCACGGACAGGAAGAATTCCGAGAAAGAGCAGGAGGTCTCCAGGCTCCGCGAAAAGTACGAGACCGAACTGCACTCCATAGAGGCCAGGCTCGCCGAAGCCGCGGGCGAGAAGGGCCGCGCCGTCTCCGAGCTGGCCAGGATGAAGGGTTTCATCTCCCGCATGCAGGCGGTCAACGCCGCGCTGGAGAAGGAGCGTTCCCAGACGCGGGTCGAGAAGGTCCAGCTGGCCCAGAACATGGCCTCCGGCATCGAGGAGAACAAGCGCCTCAGGGGGGAGCTCGAGGGAGCCGCCGCCCGCCGCGCCGCCGAACTGGAGGCCCTGGAGGCGCGTCACGCCGCCGAGCTGCAGGCGGAGAAGACGGCCCGGGCCGCCGAGCTCAAGACCCTGCGCGAACAGTTCTCGGCCGAGGCCGCGAACGCCGCCGCGGCGCACGCCGCGGAACTGGAGCGCCTCAAGCGCGACCTGCCCGGGGAGGTCACCCGCGATTACGAGGAGCGCCTGGACCTGGCCCGCAGGGCCGCCCAGGACGAGGCCTCCCGCCTGCAGAAGAAATACGAGGCCGAGCTGCTCAACCTGCAGAAGCGCCACCAGCAGGAGCTGGAGCGCGTCGCCGCCGAGAAACAGCTCCAGGCCGAGAGCCGCGCGATGGAGATGCGCGGCACCTACGAGGCCGCCATGGCCGACATGAAGGCCAATCTGAAGGCCCGCATGGAGGCCGAATACTCGGAGGAGATACGCAAGCTCAAGGAGGCCCGGACCCGCGCCGACGAAGAGACCGCCGTGCTGCGCGCGGAGACCCAGCGGCTGGCCGCGGAGCTGCGTTCGCGCGAGGCCGACGTGCAGTCCCGCACCGCGGCCGCCAGGGAGGCGTGGGAGAAGGCCGAAACCGACCTCAGGGCCCGCCTCGCCGCCGCCGGCGAGGAGACGCTTTCGCTCAAGGCCGAGGTTCAGCGCCTGTCGGACGACCTGCGCTCGCGCGACGCCGACCTGCGCTCCCGCGCCGACGAGGCCTCGGCCGCCGAGGCCGCCCGCCGCCGGATGGAGGCGGAACTGGAGCAGCTCAAGACCCGTTCCGGCGATCTCGCCAGGCAGGCCGCCGAACTCTCCGGCAACGCCGCCGAGCGCGAGAAGGAGCTGGCGGCCCTGAAAGATTCTTTCCGCGTGGAGAGAGAGAACCGCTCCCGCTTCGAGAACGAGGTGGTCTTCCTCAAGCAGAAGGCGCAGCAGCTGGAGTTCCAGGTGCAGGACCTGGCCTCGCAGCTGGACGCGGAACGCGCCGCCCGCGCCGACTCCGACGCCTCCTGGGGCGCCCAGCTGGCCGCCAGGGAGCAGGAACTCGCGGTCCTCGGCGCCGAACTGGAGAAATACCGCGCGCTCGAGAAGGACCTCGCCGCCCGCATCAAGTGGGCCATCAAGGGCAAGTAACTTGTTCCCGCCCGCGGAGGCCGCGCTTCGCCCGGACCTGGACCGGGAATAAGTATACTGTCCCCGGATTACCGACCCCGCGTTTGGTATAATTCTTTGAAATGATACACCTGCGCAAACTCAACGGCACCGAGGTCGTGGTCAACGCCGAGCTCATCGAGAGCGTCGAGTCGACCCCCGATACCGTGATAAACCTGGCCACGGGCAACCGCTACCTGGTGAAGGACACGGTGGACGAGGTGGTCGCGAAGGTGGTCGAATACAGGAAAAAGGTCTACGCGGAGAAAAGGGCGGTGAACCCGCTGGAATTCTACGAGCGGAAGTGACTGACAATACCCGGATGGTCCCGATATGGACATAGCGACTCTGAGCGGCATAATCGTCTTCATGGGCTTCGTTCTGGGGTCCGTGTACCTGCAGGAGGGCATGGCGGGTTTCAAGCCGTTCCTCAACATCGAAGCCTTTCTGATAGTCATGGGCGGCACTTTCTGCGCGCTGCTGGTCAACTTCCCTCTCTCGTCGGTCATAAGTTCCGGCAAGGTGCTCAGGAAGGTCCTGACCACCAGGGGAGAGGATACCTCCAGGCTGGTCTCCACCTTCGTCTCCCTGGCGCAGAAGGCCAAGAAGGAGGGCTTCCTGGCGCTGCAGTCCGACGTGCAGACCATAGACAACGACTTCCTCAAGCGCGGCGTGCAGCTGGTCATAGACGGGGCCGACCACGAGTTCATCCGCAACATGCTCGAGACCGAGATAGACTTCATCCGCGAGCGCCACAAGAACGGCCGCGAGATCTTCAACGCGCTCGGCACCTACGCGCCGGCCTTCGGCATCATCGGCACGGTGCTGGGCATGATCCTGATGCTCTCCTCCATCGAGGACGTCGCGGCCGTGCCGCGCCGCATGGCGCTGGCGCTGGCCGCCGCCTTCTACGGCCTGGCCTCGGGCTACTGGCTTTTCATGCCGATGGGAGGAAAGCTCAAGAACCGCTCCGAGGAGGAGCTTTTCGTCAAGGAGATAATCATCCGCGGCGTGCTGCTGCTCCAGAGCGGCGCCACGCCCAGCGTCGTCGAGGCCAACCTGAAGGCCTACCTGAACCCCGCCGCCCGCGCGGCCATAAAGAAAGAGGCCGTTTAGGCCGGAATTATGCCCGTCAGAGTCAAAGGAATGATCCCGGAGGACGACAGGCGCGTGGCGCCCGTCGGCGAGCCCGCGCCCCCGTGGATGGTCAATTACGCCGACCTCATGACGGAGATGGTCTGCTTTTTCGTCATCCTCTACGCCCTTTCCGCCGCCCTCAACAAGAACATGCAGGACGCCAAGTCCCAGCTGGAGGAGATGATGCAGAAGGGCGAGCTGCAGGGGCAGGTGCAGATCGACAAGGAAGGCCTGCGCATCACCCTCGAGGAGCAGGGCTCGGTCGCCTTCTTCGAGAGCGGCCGTTCGGAGATCACCGGGGACATGACGGCCAAGCTGGAGAAGGTGGCGCCGATACTGCGGAATCTCTCCGGGAAGCACGATATCGTGGTCGAGGGGCACACCGACAATGTCCCGATAGCCACCAGGCAGTTCGCCTCCAACTGGGAGCTCTCGACGGCCCGCGCCACCAGCGTGGTCAAACACCTGCTCTCCATAGATTTCGCGCCCAAGCGGCTCTCGGCCGTGGGTTACGGGGAATATCATCCCGTGGCCCCCAACGACGGCCCGGAGAACCGCCAGAAGAACCGCCGGGTGGTGTTCTTCGTCAAGAACAACCCTTACCCGGAAGCGCCGGCCGCCGTTCCGCCCGCCGGCGCCGCGGAGGGGCCATGAGCCTTAAGTACCGCCTGGCCGCGCCGCTGCTCGCGCTGGCGCTTTCCGGCTGCTTCGGGGGGATGAAGACCCTGCGGGTCGTCGATTTTACCGACGCCAGGGTCACGGACCTCACCCTGACCAAGAGGGTGGTGGGCAAGCGGGAGTTCGTCTTCTTCTCCACCGTCAAGACCAGGGTTTTCCTGGAGGGGAACATCCAGGGGACCATCACGGATTACAGGGGCAACCCTATCGAGGGCGTCAGCGTGCGCGCGGTCGCGGACACCGGCCGGCGGGCGGGCCCGGAACCGGATCCGGCCGCCGGCGACGATATTTTCGGCATAGAGGAGACCGCCACCTCCTTCGTCACCCTTTCCTTCACGCCCGGCATCAGCGACACGATGGGCCTCTTCAAGATACGCTTCTCTCTGCCGGTGGTCGAAGAGCAGGTGGACGTCCGGGGCAAGCTTATCTACAATCCCGGCTGGGACCAGCAGAAAATGAACCTCGGGAAGGCTTACGAGCCGCAGCTGAAGGAGTCCCCTTTCCGGCTTTATTACAATGTCGACACCGGCTTCCTGGCCTTCGCCGAGGGGGTGCGCCCCGTCATAGTCTCGCCGGTCGGCGAGGGCAAAGGCCGCATGGAGGCGCTGCCCGGAGCCCCGGCGCCGGCCCAGGCCGCCCCGGCCGCGCCTTCACCCGCCGCCTCGCCGGCCGCCGCCTCGCCGGCAGCGGGCCCCGAGGAAGACCTTTTCAAGGCCTTCGGCTTCGGCGAATGAGACCCAAAGCGGTCGTCGCGATGAGCGGCGGCGTGGATTCTTCCGTGGCCTGCGCGCTGGCCCTGGAGGCCGGCTACGACGCCGTCGGCGTCACGCTGGGCCTGTTCGGCGGGGCCTCCTGCTGCGGCGCCGCCTCGGCGGCGGACAAGGCCCGGGAGGTCTGCGGCAGACTCGGCGTCCGCCATTACTACAAGAACGCCGCGCCGCTCTTCAAAAAGGCCGTCATCGGGCCTTTCGAACGCGCCTACGCCGAAGGGCGCACCCCCAATCCCTGCGTCGCCTGCAACCGCCACATGAAGTTCTCCTACCTGCTGGACCTGGCCCGGGAGATGGGGGCCGGGGCCCTTTTCACCGGCCATTACGCCCGTCTGGAGGGGGAGGGCTCCGCCCGGGCCCTGCTGCGCGGCGTTGACCCGGACAAGGACCAGAGTTATTTCCTCTACTGCATACCCGGGAAGAGCCTGGGCATGCTGCGCTTCCCGCTCGGCGGGATGAAGAAACCCGAGGTCCGCGCCCTGGCCGCCCGGCTGGGGCTGCGCGCGGCGCGCGAGAAGGAGAGCCGGGACATCTGCTTCGCCGGGGAGGGGGATTACGGCGAGTGGCTGGCCGCCCGCGGCGGGGGCGGGAACCCCGGCGATATCGTGGACCGCGAGGGCAGGGTCCTCGGCCGCCACCGGGGGGTGGCCTTCTATACGGTCGGCCAGCGCCGGGGGCTCAATGTCGCCGGCGGCGAAAGGCTTTACGTGACCGGCATAGACCCGGCGCGCAACCAGGTGCGGGTCGGCACGGCGGAGGAGGCCTCCGTCCGGTCCTTCCGCGTGTCCGGCTATAACGATCTCGCCGGCGGCGGGCTGGACGACGCCGCGGTGCAGATACGCTACAGGCAGAAGCCGGTGAAGTGTTCGGTGAAGCGCGAGGGGGAACTGCTGGCGGTGTCGCCGGACTCGCCCCTGTTCGGCGCCGCGCCGGGTCAGTCGGCGGTGTTCTACCGCGGCGACCGCGTGCTCGGCGGCGGCATAATCGAGATATGACGGCGCCGGCGCTTTTGCCGGGGAGGCCGGAATTTTGGTAACTTTCCTTTACCACTTATGAAAAAGAAACTCGTCGCGGTGATATACGGCGGAAGGTCCTCGGAGCACGAGGTGTCGGTCGAGTCGGCCAGGACGGTGCTGGACCTCGCCGAGAAGGCGGGTTTCCGCGCCCTGCCGGTGCTGATAGGCCGCGACGGGCGCTGGAGCGCCGCCGATCCGCGCCGCGGCGGCAAAGGTCCGGCCCTCCTCTTCGACCCCGCCGACGGCTCGCTGCTCGAAGGGAACTCGCGGATCAGGCCCGCCTGCTACTTCCCCATAATACACGGCACCACGGGCGAGGACGGCGTGCTGCAGGGACTGCTCGAGATGGGCGGCGCCGCCTACGCGGGCTGCGGCGTGGAAGCCTCGGCCGTGGGAATGGACAAGGTCCTTTCCAAGAAACTGGCGGCCGGGCGCGGCGTGCCGGTGCTGCCGCATGTCCTGATCGAAGCCGCGGAGAAAGGCTCGCTGGAGCGCGGCCTCGGGAAGGCGGCCGCGCTGCCGCTGCCGCTCTTCGTCAAGCCCGTGGCGCTGGGTTCCTCGGTCGGCGTGACCAAGGTAAAGACCCGCGGAGCCCTCCGCGCCGCGGTGCGCGAAGCTCTTAAATTCGACACGGCCGTCATGATCGAAAGAGGCGTGGACAGGGCGCGCGAGATCGTGGTAGGGGTGCTGGGCGAGGGGCTCTCGGCCGCCGCCAGCGTCTGCGGCGAGGTCAGGCCCAAGGGCCGGCACGAGTTCTACGATTACGAGGCCAAGTATCTGGACGACAACGGGATGGAGCTCATCCTGCCCGCCCGCCTGCCGGCCGCCGTGTGCGCGGCTCTGCGCGACAAGGCGGCGTCCGCGTTCAGGGCGCTCGGCTGCTCCGGCATGGCCCGCGTGGATTTCCTCCTGGACCCCCGGGACCCGCGCCGCTTCTGGTTCTGCGAGATCAACACCGCCCCGGGCTTCACCTCCCACAGTCTCTACCCGCGCCTCTGGAACGAGACCGGCGTCAGCCCCGAACGCGTAGTGGCCAGGCTGGTCGAAATGGGCGAGGCGCGCCGGTCGTCCCGCGCGCGCCTCAGCATAGCGAGGAAGTGACCCTTATCTTCCGCCGAACCCCGGCATTCCCATAAGGTACTCCGCTTCGTCGCCGCCGCCGCCCTCTTCTTCCTCCACGTAGACGTATTCGTACTCGGAATCCTCGGCTCCCTCGGCGCCCGGTTCCTCGGCCGGCTCGGCCGCGGGGGCTGGGGCCGGCGCCGCCGCCTTGGGCGCGGCTTTCGGGGCCGGCTTTTTCGCGGCTTTGGCCGGTTTCCTGGCGGACCTGGCCGGTCTTTTGGCCGCCTTCGCCGGTGTTTTGGGGGCCGGTTCCGCGACGGCCGGCCGTGCGGTTTCGGGCTTCTGTCCGAAAAGTTCCTGCATGACGCCGCGGCCGTCGGGGTTGTCCGGGGTCACGCTTTTCCCCGCCCTGTCGACCACGAAGGCGTAGCTGAGGGTCCCGGAAGCGTCCTTGAGCGGGACCAGCGCCTCCGTCCGGAACTTCTCTCCTTCCCGCGCTCCCACCTTCCACTCTATCTTGTCGGCGTCGCCGTTCCTGCGCAGCGCGTCCGCTATCACGCGGCTCTCCAGTATCTCCCCGCCCTCTTTAGGCGAGAAGGTCCTGGCTATGAAGATGACCTCCGGTCCCGGGTCCTGGACGGCCTCCGCCTGTTCCGCTTTCCCGGCCCCTTCGCCGGGCGCCGGCGCGGCTTCCTGCCGGGGGGGAGGCTCCGTCTGCGCCGCCCCGGACGTAAGGCCGGGTATGGGGAACGGTATGTAAGGCGTGACGTCGAAGATCCCGAGGTTGCGCAGCATGAAAGCGGCGCCTCCCAGGACTGCGGCCAGCAGCAGCAGTGTGACCAGTCCGCGTAGAAGCTTTTTTATGAGGCCGGCGACCCTGGAGCCGGGCTTTTTGCCGCCCTCGTCCGCCGGCGGCGTTCCTGCTCCGGCGGCGGGCGCGGAAGCGGCCGCCGGCTCCTGCTCCGGCTGCTTGGCCGGCTCCTCTTTTTTCGCGGACGAACCCAAACCGAAGAATCCCGCGGACGCGGCCGGCTTGGCCGCTTCTTTTTCCGCCGGTTTCCCGTCCGGTACGGCCGGAGGTTTGTCGCCTATCAGGCGGCGCAGCTCGGAGACCGAGTCCTCGATCAGCCGGATCTTCGTGAGCACCTCCTGCTGGAACTGGCTGTTGCGCAGCGAGGAGAGCACTTCCCCGATCTGGTCTATTTTTATGACCAGGGGGTCGAGGTGGGGCCTGATATCCGGCGGCGGCGAGGCCGCCAGGCGCAGGTTCCTCTTTATCATTTCCTCTATAAGGGCCGGATCGAAGGCCGCCGCCGCCCGGTCGGTCCCGGGGACCGCCTGCGCCGGGGGCGCCTCTTCGGCCGGCGCGGGGGCCGCCGCTTCCTCCGCGGCCTCCTGCGGGGGGGCCGCCGGTTCAGGCGCCGCTTCCGGCGGCCTGTTGCTCCCGTCTATACGGGAGAGAGAGATCGGGTCGAAAGAGGAGGAGAAATTCCTGGCGGAGGGCGTGGCCGGCGAAGCGGCCTGTTCCGGCGGCTGTACCGCTTCGTCGCCGGCCGGCGGCGGCGCGTCCGCTGGCGCGGGCTCGGCTCCGGGTACCGGGGTCTCCCCGGACGGGGACACCGTCCCCGGTCCTTCCGCCTGCGCGGCGCCGGGGGAGGCGGCGTCGCCTCCCTGTCCGAGCCCGCCGCTGAGTTTTACGACCGGGATGTCCACGCCGGGCTCGTGCGCGGCGCGGTCCTCGAAAGGGGAAAGTTCGCTGGCATGCAGCTGTTTCAGTTCTCCGCTCTCCGCCGGCGCGGCGGCGGCGCGCGGCTCCAGTTCCAGGTCCCCTTCCCGCGTTTCGGAAGGGCCCGCGGCGGCCGGCTCCGGGGAAGAAGTTCCGGGCCCGGGGGCGGCGCCGCCGAGGAGCGCTGCGATCTCGGGGTAGGCGGTCGCTTCTTTCCAGTCCTCGGTCTTTTCTCCGACGGGGGTCTGGGGGCAGATCAGCAGGGATGGGGAGAATTCCGGCAGGGCCAGCAGTTTCTCTTTTTCGAAGGGGCCCAGTATCTCGTTCTTGACGTAAGCCCAGTATTTCATATCTTCGGTCCTTGTTTAACGGGTGTCGGAGACGCCGAAAAATCCGTAGTTCCGTCCCGGCGCGGACAGCCCCGCGCCGGCGGGAAGGTCTTTCCTCCCCGGCATTAATAATTCTAGCGGGGGGGTGTTACAGAAATAAGAACGGCCGGTTAAATTATTGTACAATGGCTCCGGGATGCCACTTCCTTCTTCGCCGGGGAAATATTACCTGGCGGCCTCCGCGGCCGCCGTCGTTCTCCTCGCCCTGTACGCCGTTGCGGACAGGGCCGGTTACCCCGGCCGGCCCGACCATTCCGGCCAGTCCGCTTACGGGGAGCGGGCCGCGGCCGAGGCCGCGTATGCCGCCCGGAACAGGGAGACCCGCCGCCCGGATATGCCCCTGGCCGAGGGGGCCGAGGTCCGTTCGGAGGGCGGGATAATGATAGTCCGCGACAGGGACTTCGAATACGCCGCGGAAAAGCCCAAGACCATGGACCAGGTGCTCAGGGAAATGGCCCTGGCCAAGAAACCGGCGGCCGTTTCGCTGGACGATTCCCAGCTGGCCAGGACGAAGATAAAGCCCGGGAGCGGGCCTTACGAAGGCCCCGTCAAGGCTTCGTCCGTGCCTTTGCCCGGCGGAGAGATGCAGGAAGGCGGCCCCGGCATGATCTCCGCGCCCGTGGATTATAAACTTTTCCGGAGCCGGGACGCCTGGGACGCTTTCCGCGGTTCGCACAAAGGGAACTTCCCCGAGTCCGATTTCCGGACCAATTACCCTCTGATCCTGGTCTCGCTTTCGGACCTGCCCAGCTGCATCTTTAAGATAGCCGGCGTCGTCCCGGCCAGGGCCGCCGTCGAGGTCCGTTACAGGCTCGACCCTCTGGCCATGGCCGACGACGGCTCCGGCAAGAACTACGAATCCTTCTCCTCCACGCTGGTGCCGGCCGGCTTCGACGTGAAACTGGTCCAGGTCCCCTGAACCGCCGGCTCAGCGGCGGCTTCCGTCCCCGCCCCGCGCGGGACCGCCGCGGCCGGCGCCCGGGGCTTCGCGCCCGGCCAGCCGCGCCGCCGCCAGTATCGCCCCCGCCATCCCCCTCCAGTCGGCCTTCCCCTTCCCCGCTATGTCGAAAGCGGTGCCGTGGGCGGGCGAAGTGCGCACGAAAGGCAGGCCCAGCGTGAGATGCACCGTCCTCTCCGGCCCGGCCAGCAGTTTTATCGGCGTCGTCGCCTGGTCGTGGTAGCAGCACATGAGGCCGTCGAACCCGCCGGCCTTGTGCAGCGCCCAGGCCGCGTCGCCCGGCAGCGGTCCCGAAACGTCGGCCCCGGCCTTGCGCGCGGCCGCTGCCGCCGGCGCCAGTACCCGCAGCTCTTCCTCCCCGATGAGCCCGCCGTCGCCGGCGTGGGGATTGAGCGCGCATAAGCCTATCCTGGGCGCGCGGCCGGTCAGGCGGCGCAGTTCGCGCGAGAAAAGCAGGAGCTTGTCCGCCGCGGCCCGCGCAGTTATCGCGGCCCCGGCGCGCGCGAGCGGGAGGTGCTCGGTAAGCAGCGCCGCGTTCAATTTCCCCGCCGAGAAGGCCATCAGCGGTTCGACGGCCGTGCGGGCGCGGAAAAAGTCGGTATGGGAGGTTTCCGGGAGGCGGGCCGCCCGCCAGGCCTCTTTGCAGACGGGGGCGGTCACCAGGGCGTCGGCCAGGCCGGAGGAGACCAGGGCGAAAGCCGCCTTGACCGCCAGGTACGAGGCCCGCCCTGAACGCGCGTCGGGGCGCCTCGGGGGGGATGCCGGCCCCGGGATGTCCATGACCGGGGCCAGCCGCTCGTCCAGGCCGGCGCGCAGCAGCGCGCGGCGGCAGCCTATGACCGCGACGGCGCAGGCCCTGCGGACGGGGGGAAAGGCGACGGCCGACGCCGTTATCTCGGGGCCTATGCCCCCCGGGTCGCCGGCCGTCACCACTATGAGGGGTTTTCGCTTCACTTCCCCGTCTCGAAGAACTGTATGCTGGCCTTCTCCTTCAGGCCGTTCAGGTACTCTGTCAGTTTCGTGGAGAACTTGCTGTTGGCCAGCAGCTGCTCGATGTCGTCCCGGGCCGCTTCGAAGCGGAGCTTCTGCCTGGCGCGTTTCTCCTCCAGGCGCAGGATGTGCCAGCCGAAAGGCGATTCGACCGGGGCGGAGTTGTCCCCCACGCGCAGCGAGAAGGCGGCCTCCTCGACGGGGCCGGGCAGCCAGCCTTTGAAGACGTAGCCCAGGTCCCCGCCCTTGCGCGCGCTCTCCTTGTCGTCGGATTCCTTCTCCGCCAGCTCCTCGAAGTCCCCGCCGGCGTCCAGGCGCTTCTTGAGCGCCAGCACGCGTTCGCGGGCCTTGTTCTTCTCGGTCAGCGGCGCGCCCTCGTCCACCTTCACCAGTATGTGGCGCAGGCGCAGGCGTTCCGCGGTGACCTCCTTGAAGCGCTGGGCGACGGCGGCCAGCTCGTCGAGCTCTTCCTTTTCCAGGCCCTTGACCGCCTCGGTGCCGTCCTTGACCGCGAGCTGTATCTTGTCGTAATAGGCGCGGACTTCCTTCTCGTCGGGGGCGGAGACCTGCGGCCTGATCTTCTCCTCGATGAGTTTCCGGACCATCAGCTGCTTGCGGATCCGTTCGCGGAACTGCTGGCTGGAAACCCCTTCCCTGACCAGTTCCGCGGCGAAGGCGGCCTCGGCCTTCTCGGGGCTGACCGGGCGGCCCGCTTCGTCGCGCGAGAAGCGCTTCTTGATCTCGGCCACGCCGGCTTCAAGTTCGCGTTCGTAGACCTTGATCTTGAGCTTTTCGGCCTGCTGGGTCAGGAGCATCTCGTCCACGAGCTTGTCCATCGCCATGGTCGCCAGCTGCTTCTCCGCGTCCTTCTGCTTGAGGAAGTCAGGCATCATGGCGCGGTACTGCTCCAGTATCGCCTGCCTGGTCTTTTCGTACTCCGAAATGAGCACGGGTTCCCCGTTCACCTTGGCCGCGACCCCGTCGACGGCGGCCCCGGCGGGCGCTGCGGCCAGCGCCAGCAGCGCGGCGGCCAGACTATTTGTAATCTTCATCGAGCACCTCCACTTCTAGTTCCGCCTGGAGCTTCTCCATGTGGGCGTCGAACTTCTTCTTCTCCAGTATCCTGCGCACCCTGTCCTCGGTCTCGGGAGCGCGGGCTTTCCTGGTCTGCGAGATCTTCTTTATGAGATGGTGGCCGAACTTGGTCTTGACTATCCCCTGCACTTCACCCACCTTCATCTTGAAGGCCATATCCTCGAGTTCGGGGATGAACTCGCCTTTCATCATCGGGGGCATCCTGCCGGACCCCGTCATAAGCCCTTTCTCGCCGGCCCGGTCCCTGGCCAGCCTGGAGAAGTCGGCCCCCGACTTCACGCGCTTGAGGACGGCCTCCGCCTCCTCGTAGGTGGGGTACATCAGGTGGTCGATGACTATCTCGTTGGGACTTTCCGCGAAATAGGCGGTCAGTTCCTCATCCGTGGTCATCAGTTCCTTCTCTTTGAGGGCCTCCACCCAGAGTTTCGTCAGCAGGTAGTCCTTGAACTGGGCCAGTTTGTCCTTCAGGTCCTTCTCCATCTCCCTGACCTGCCCGCGGTAGCCGTCCGAAGAGGCGACGCCGCTCTTTTTGGCGGCGAGCAGGATCAGGCGCTCGTTTATCAGGACCTCCAGGAACTGCCGGCGTCCGGCCGGCGTGTCCAGGAACTCCCTGTAGGAGGGGGAGATGTCGCCCAGTTTCTCCTGGAGCTGGGCTTCGGTTATTTTTTCGCCGCCCACGCGGGCCAGGACCTTGTCGTCGTTCTTCGCGGAGCAGGAGAGCAGCATGGCCAGCGGGGGGATAAGAAGGGGTAGCGCGTATTTTTTCATAGGTAGGTTAAATTTAGCATTTTAATGGCGCGGAGAAACAGTGGCCGGCCGGCCGGCCGCCGCGCGGGGCCGCTTCCCGCTATTTTGTATAATTGGGGCCGGTACTTTATGAAATTCTTCAGGGAAATGGAGGAGATGCCTCCCCACAAACTGGCGTTGAGGCTTTCCTATTCCGCCGCGGTCATTTTCGCCGTTCTCATGCTCGCCGCGGCCTTCATCGGCCGCAAGATCCTCTACGACATCCCCTCGATCGACAAGCTAGACGAATACACGCCCTCGCTGACGACCTACGTCTACGATATCAACGAGGAGGTCATCGCCGAGTTCTCCATCGAGAAGCGCGCGCTGCTGACGCTGGCCGAGATCCCGGTGGACCTGCAGAACGCCGTCATAGCCATGGAGGACAGGTCCTTCTTCCGCCACTGGGGCGTCTCGCCGCGCGGCATCCTGCGCGCGCTGCTGCGCGACCTGCTGCACACGCGCAAGGCGCAGGGCGGCTCGACCATCACCCAGCAGCTCTCGCGCGGCATCTTCCTCAAACCCGAGAAGACCGTCGCCCGCAAGGTGCGCGAGATGGTGCTGGCGCTGCAGATAGAGAGGAACTTCTCCAAGCAGGAGATCCTGCAGATGTACCTCAACCAGATCTACCTGGGCTCCGGCGTCTACGGCGTGCAGTCGGCCGCCAAGCTCTTCTTCGGCAAGGACGTGAAGGAACTGAACCTGGCCGAATGCGCCCTGCTGGCCGGCGTGATCCCTTCTCCGGGGAATTTTTCGCCTTTCAGCTACCCCGACAGGGCCCGCGTGCGCCGGCAGCTGGTGCTGCAGAGCATGCGTCGCGAGGGCTACATAACGGACAAGGAGATGGAGGAGGCGCTCGCGGTGCCGCTGCCCGATTCCAAGTCCACCCTGCTCTCCGGCCGGGCGCCGTACTTCATAGAGTACGTGCGCCAGCAGCTGGAGCCCAGGTACGGCGTCGCCCAGCTCTGGAAGGGCGGCCTGAAGATCTATACCACTCTCGACCTCTCGATGCAGGCCCCGGCCGAGGAAGTGATGGAGAAGGTCCTCTCCAAATACGACGAGGACGCGGCCAGGGTCCGCCCGCCCCCGGACCCCGCCGCGGAGGGCGAGGTCTCGCCTTCGAGCGCGCCGCTGCAGGGCGCTTTCGTCATACTGGACGTGCGCACCGGCGCCATCAAGGCGCTCATAGGCGGCCGGAACTACCGCGAGAGCCAGTTCAACCGCGCCACGCAGGCGGCCCGCCAGGCCGGCTCCACTTTCAAGCCTTTCGTCTGGATGGCGGCGCTCATGAGCGGCTACACGCCGGCTTCGATCGTGGAGGACCTGCCGCTGGCGTACTATTACGACGGCAAGGACTGGCGCCTCTTCGAGGGGGCCACCGACCAGTACTCCATCGACCTGGCCATACAGCCTTTCGTCGGCAGCAAGGACTTCAAGATCTGGGTGCCCAACAATTTCGACGGCAAGTTCCAGGGTCATATCACCCTGCGCAGGGCACTGGAACAGTCGCGCAACCTTTCCTCCGTCTCGCTGGTCAACCGCATCGGGCCTTCGCTGGTCGTCGACGTCGCGCACAAGGCCGGCATCGACAACCGCCTCGACCCGGTACCGTCGGTCGGCCTCGGCACCTCGCTGGTGAACCCGCTGGAGATGACCAGCGCTTTCGCCACTTTCGGCAACGGCGGCATCCGTGTCAAACCCTTCGGCGTGCTGCGCGTGGTGGATAACCGCGGGAAGGTCCTGGAGGAGCACGTGCCCTCGGAGACCGAGAGTTTCTCTCCCCAGGCCTCTTATCTGCTGGTCAACATGATGAAAGGAGTGGTGCAGCGCGGCACCGGCATACGCGCCTCGTCGCTGCGGCGCCCGGTGGCCGCCAAGACCGGCACCAGCCAGGACTCCAAGGACATGTGGTTCATAGGCATGACGCCGGACCTGGCGGCCGGAGCCTGGATGGGCTACGACGATTTCACCTCGCTGCCGGTCAAGGACTGGAGCAGTTCCCAGGCCGTGGCCTGGTGGACGGAGATAATGGCCGAGGTGCTCAAGGACCAGCCCGCGCGCGATTTCCCCGTGCCCGAGGGCATAGTCTTCGCCACGGTGGACCAGGAGAACGGCCGGCTGGCCCTTCCCGGCTGCAAGAAACGGATACTGGAAGCTTTCCTCAAAGGCACCGAACCGCAGGAATTCTGCGACATACAGCATTGATAAGGGGTCAGGTCCTTGCTTTTGACGTCAAAAGCAAGGACCTGACCCTTTTTTATCTGTAAACCCTGGGGAGCTTGGCGCCGGCGGCGGTGCGCCGGGAATGCAGCGAGACCGGGTCTCCGGCGGCCGCGCCGGGCACGCCGGTCACGTCCAGCAGCGTGTGTATTATGCCCGGCCTGCCGATGAACGGCGCCCTGCGCCCGCGCAGGACGCCCCAGTAGGAGGCGCCCGGGTCTATCCTGACGCCGGCGCCGGCCGGCTCCATCGACAGACCGTCGGAATAGCCGGCGGGGATGGCGGCCACGCGCATGTCGTGCGTGGCCACATACTCGCTGGAATAGCCCAGCGACTCGCCGCGGCGCACCTTCTTGACCGAGATTATCCTGGCGAAGAACTTCCACGGCCGTTCCAGGCCGGGCACGGGCGGCCCGCCTTTCTTTTCGAGGTAATACTTAGAAGGGTAGATGCCGTAGAGCAGGTTCCCTATCCTGACCATGTCCAGCTGCCAGTCGGGCAGGTCGCAGAAGACGGCGCTGTTGGCGGCGTCGGTCCGCAGCGCCGGCCAGTAGCGGCGCGCGGCCCCGGCCAGCGCCGCGAAGCGGCGCAGCTTCTCCCCGGCCTCGACCAGGTTCTTCCGCGGCGTGTAGGCCAGGTGCGTGGAAACGGCCAGCGGCCTGAGGGAGCGCAGGGCGGCCAGTTTTTCCGTGAAAGCCGGGAACGCGCCCGGTTCCACTCCCCAGCGCCGCAGGCCCAGGTCCATGTCCACCCGGCAGGGCAGCGGCCGCGCGGCGGAACCCCGGCGGGCCAGGGCCCTGGCCAGGGGCAGGCCGTCGACGGTGGGGATCAGGCGGTGCTTCGTGATCTCGCCCGCCTCGTCCGGAAGGGAAGGCGCCAGGCAGACTATCGGGGCCTTGAGGCCGGCCTTCCGCAGTTGCGCGCCTTCCCCGGCGGTAAGCACGCCCAGCAGGTCGGCGCCGCCGGCCAGGGCCGCGCGCGAAACTTCCGCCGCCCCGTGGCCGTAGCCGTCGGCCTTCACCACGGCCATGAACTTCACGCCGGGCCTGAGTTCCCGCTTTATCGCCGCGGCGTTGGCCTTTATGACCCGCCGGTCTATCTCTATCCATTTCAGCATAAGAGGGGAAGGGGACGCTGATTACTAAATGATTATTTACTAACAATTCGTTCCTATATAGAGGCTGCCTGTGAATAAATAATCATTTAGTAATCAGCGTCCCCTGTCTGAAAATTATATCATTAACCTGTGGAAAGCCATGATGTGAAAAAGATCTGCGGCGTGCCCAATATGACGGCCGCGGCCATGCTGGCGCTGGAAAGGCTGGACTCCGGCGCGTCATGCGTGGTCTGGGCCCCCGCGCAGGAGGAGGACTTCCAGGAATTCTCCGCGGCGGCGGCGGGCCTGCGGCAGGCGCTGGGCCGCAAGGCGCCGGAACTGCTGGCCTGGGGTTCCGAGCCCGGCCAGCGCGCGGAGGCGCTGCGCCGCCTCTACGGCCCCGCGGGTCCCGACGGCCGGATACTCCTTATCCCCGCGGCGCACCTGGCCGACAAGGTCATGCCGCCGGGCGAATTCTCCGGCCTGGGCTTCGCGCTCAAGCCCGGCCTCTCCTATCCCCGGGCCGAGCTGCTGCGCCGCATCGAGAAAGCCGGCTACGAGCGTACCTCTTTCGTCGAGACCCGCGGCGAGTACGCCGTGCGCGGCTCGGTCATCGACCTGTTCCCTCCGGGCGCGGAGAAACCGCTGCGGCTGTTCTTCACCGACGCGCTGGAGAGCATACGCCCCTTCGACATCGAGACCCAGCACACCGCCGGCTTCCTGACCGAGTTCTTCCTGCCGCCGGCCTTCGCGCGGGGGGAGGAACCGCTGACCGGCACGCCGCCGATGACCGGCGCCGAACTGCTGGTCTCCCGCGCCGCCGAGCCCGAACTGCCCGCCGAAGCGTCCGCCCTGCGACGCCTGGTCTACGGCGACGCCAGGACCGACGAAGCGGAGGAGGATTTCGGCGCGCGGACCGTCGATTCGTACGGCGCCGACGTCAAGCTGGCCGCCGCCGGCATGGAGCGCCTCTCGAAAGCCGGGCACGCGGTATATCTCTTCTGCATGAACCGCGGCGAGCGCGAGCGCCTGGGGGAACTCCTGCTGGACCTCGACGCCGACAAGTACTGCGCGCTTGTCACCGCTCCCGTGGCCGAGGGTTTCGTCCTTCAGCGCTCGCGGCTCGCCTTCCTGGCCACCTCCGAGATCTTCCAGCGCCGCTACCGGCAGGCCGCCGGCGCGCGCGCCAAGGCCAAGTTCTTCAAATGGGCCGACCTCAAGGTCGGCGACTTCGTCGTCCACGAGGATTACGGCGTCGGCCGCTACCTGGGCCTCAAGAAGCTCGCCTACAAGGCGGGGGGGGAGCAGGTCGACGAGGCCGAATGCCTGCAGATAGAGTACGCCAAGGGCGACCGGCTGATGGTGCCGCTGCACGATTTCTCGCGCGTGCAGAAATACATCTCCTCCGAAGGCAGGGTCCCGCGGTTATCGCACATGGACACCAAGACCTGGAAGGAGCTCAAGAGCCGGGTCAAGAAAGAGGTGGAGCAGCTAGCCCGCGACATCCTCAAGCTGGAGGCCGAGCGCGGCGCGCTGAAGACCGGCGCCCTGCCCGACGCCGGGCACCTGGAGGAGGAGTTCGCCGCCTCTTTCCCTTACGAGGAGACGCCCGACCAGGAATCGGCCATCGCCGACGTGCTGGGCGACCTGCAACAGCCCAAACCCATGAACCGGCTCGTGGTGGGCGACGTCGGCTTCGGCAAGACCGAGGTCGCCATGCGCGCCGCCGCCCGCGCGGTCTTCAACGGCCGCCAGGTCGCCGTGCTGGTCCCCACCACCATTCTGGCCGACCAGCATTACCGTAATTTCGTCAACCGCTTCCGCGAGTTCCCCGTGCGCATCCGCGCGGTCTCGCGCTTCCTGCCGAAAGCCGAGCAGAAGAAGGCGCTGGCCGAAGCGGCCTCGGGCGCCTGCGACATCCTGATCGGCACGCACCGGCTCCTGCAGAAGGACGCCGGCTTCGCCGACCTGGGGCTCGTGGTCATCGACGAGGAGCACCGCTTCGGCGTCAAGGACAAGGACCGGCTCAAGGTGCTCTCCAAGGGCGTGCATCTGCTGATGCTCTCGGCCACGCCCATCCCGCGCACGCTCTACCAGTCGGTCTCCACGCTCAAACCCATGTCGGTCATCGAGAGCCCGCCGATGGGCCGCCTGCCCATCTCGACCTTCGTGCGCCCCTGGGAGCCGCGGCTGGCCGCCGAGGCCGTCAACCAGGAGCTCGCGCGCGGCGGCCAGGTCTATTACGTCTATAACCGCGTGCAGACCATGGACACCAAGCTGGCCGAGCTGCGCAAGCTCATGCCCAATATCCGGGCGGCCTCGATACACGGACAGATGAAAGCGGAAGAGGTGGAGGAACGGATGTGGGACTTCCTCAACCGCAAATACGACCTGCTGCTGGCCTCCACCATCATCGAATCAGGCATAGACATCCCGTCGGTCAATACGCTCATCGTCGAGAACGCGCACGAACTGGGCCTGGCGCAGCTCTACCAGCTGCGCGGCCGCATAGGCCGCGAGAAGCAGAAGGCCTTCTGCTGGCTTTTCTTCCCGGGCTGGATGAAGCCCAGGACCCCCGCCGAGCAGGTGAAAGAGGCGGAGGGGAAAAAGAAGAAAGGAAAGCCGGACCCGGCGGAGGAGAAGCGCCGCCGCCGCGCCGAGGGCTGGGGGCTGGAGGAAAGCTTCGAGGCGGCCGCGATAAAGGAGCGGCCGCCGGCCGCCATGACCGAGGAGGCGATGAAGCGCCTCTCGGCGCTCGAGGAGTTCACGGAGCTGGGCTCCGGCTTCCGGCTGGCCATGCGCGACCTGGAGATCCGCGGCGCGGGCGAACTGCTGGGCGTGAGGCAGCACGGCTTCATCAACACCATCGGCCTCGACATGTACATCAAGCTGCTCAACTCCGAGATAGCCCGGCTGCGCGGCAAGGCCGAGGAGGAGCTGGCCGAGACCGCCATCGACCTCTCGCTGCCGGCCTATATCCCGGAGGATTATGTCGGCGACGACATGGAACGCCTCAATTTCTACAAGAAACTGCTCAACGCGCCGGCCGGCCGCGTCGAAGCGGTCGTCGCCGAGTTCGAGGACATCTCCGGCCCAGCGCCGCAGCCGCTGAAAAACCTGGCCGGCATCATCAGGTTCAAGAAGACGCTTTCGGCTCACGGCGTGCGGTCCGTCGCCCAGAAAGGCGACACGATTGAGATATTCTTCCACCCCAAGTCGCCGGTGGACGCGGCCATAATCGGCTCCTGGCACAAGTCCTTCGGGGACCGGCTGGGCTTCATCCCTTCGCGCTTCGGCGACGGCGTGCGCATAGCCGGCGTCTCCGATCCGCTGGCCGACGTCGGCAGGGCCGTGGCCGCTTTCCCCGAAAAGAAAAGATAGGGCCTTCCGGCCCTCGCCTACCGCCCCCCGAACTGCTAAAATATACACAGCGAAAGACGGGGGCGAACAGGTTCGACGTTAGCTTGTGTCGCCGTCTCAGCAGGCCATGGTTGACCAGGCCATGTAAAACAGGGTCAAAAAAACAAAAGCCAACTCCAACGAGCTGGCCTGGGCCCACGCCTAAGTGAGCCTCGCCCGGAGGAAGCGCCCCCTGCGGCTTCCACCAGGCGTCAAAAAGCAGGGTGCCGTTCCAACTGGCGCGCTTCGTCCGGCGGGAATGAAAGAAAACACGGAGCTGGTCCGGACCATGTCGTCCTGTACTAAGGTCCTGACGAGACGATAACAGGGCTAAGCCTGTAGCGGTTACGGCGTGCGGCTGGCGGACCCGGGTGCGATTCCCGGCGCCTCCACCAATTTGGAGTTTCTGCATTTTTTTTTCTTTTTTTCCAGCCGGCAGGCAAAGAAAATTATGCAGAATTCTCCATGGATTTTTGTATTCAACCGCGATTTTTTTATCGCGTAGCCGGAAGTGTGAACCGGTTTTTTTGACAAAATCCCGGATTTCTTCCGGATTTCCCGTTTCAGCCAGCTTCCCGACGTGGGAAGCCTCCGCAAAAAAGTCTATGACTGGTGTGAACCGGTCATAGTCTTTTTTGCGGCAAACCTCCAGTTTCTCCTGAATATCCTTCTTTTCCCTGATAAGCTCCGTTTTCTTGGCGGCGTATTCCTCATGCGTAAGCTGGCCGTTTAGGGCCAGGTCCAGCAGCGAATCCAGCTTTTTGGCTATAGGCTCAAGGCCGGCCTGTAAGTCCTTTATCACAGCGCCGCCGGCCTGGGCCGAGGCCGTCTTTTCCTTTTCAAGGTGGGCCAGTATTTCAGTGGCCCAGGCCGAACAGAGCGCCACGCTCTTTATCTCTTCCCGCAATTGCAGCTCTATGTCCGTTTCGCGCGAGAAACGCTGCGAGCAAGGCCCTTTGCGCTTTGAGCAGTGCATGTAACTGCGGCCTTTCTTGAACTCCATGGTGAT
>JAGVVD010000042.1 GCA_019135865.1 Elusimicrobiota bacterium | reverse complement strand
GCGGCCGGCTTGGGCGCGGGGGCCGGGGTCTGCGGCCTGGCCGCCGGCGCCGGGACGGGCTTGGGCGCCGCCTGCGGTATGGACGGGCCGGGCGGGGCGGCCGCCGGGGCGGGGCCCTCCGGTATGGCCGGTTTGCGGCCGGCCATGATATCCCTGAGCGCCTGGGCCAGCTCGGCGCCGGTCTGGAAGCGCTCTTCGGGCTTCTTTTTAAGGGCCTTGTCGATGACGGCCAGTATGTCCCTGGGCAGGTCCGGCCTTATCGCGAAGGGGTCCGGGTAGGGGTCGCTCGTTATCTGGAACAGCAGCGTGCCGATGGATTCCCCTCCTTTCCAGGGGCGCTCGCCGGTCAGCAGCTCGTAGAGCGTGACGCCCAGCGAAAAGAGGTCGGCGCGGCCGTCCACCTTCTTGCCGGCGATCTGCTCCGGGCTCATGTAATAAGGGGTCCCGAGCACCGTGCCGGTCGCGGTCTTGGACGATTCCGTGATGCGGGCTATGCCGAAGTCCGCGACGCGTATGGTGCCGTCCTCCAGGAGCATGATGTTGGCCGGCTTGATGTCGCGGTGCACTATGCCGCTCTTGTGGGCGTAGGCCAGCGCGTCGGCGGCGTGGGCGACGTACTCGAGCACTTTCCCGACCGGCAGCAGGTTGTCCTTGACCGCCCATTTCTTGAGGTCGTCGCCCTTGAGCAGTTCCATCGCGATATAGGCGATGTCCTGTTCCTCGCCGGCGTCGTAGATCTTGACGATGTTGGGGTGCGTCAGGTTGCCCGCGGCCTGGGCCTCGCGGAAGAACCTGTCTTTGAGCTCCTTCATCGCTTTCTCGTCGAGGCCCTCCTCGAAACGCATGGTCTTTATGGCCACGGAGCGGTTTATCTTGGGGTCCACGCCGAGGTAGACTATGCCCATCGCGCCCTTGCCGAGTTCCTTCTTGATCTCGTAGCGGCCGAGCGTCGGGGTCGTGCTGGAACCGGCGACCATCATCGTGGCGTCGCCGCCGCCCTTACCCCCCACTCCGCCGAACACGGCGCCGTCGGCCGCTTTCTTGAGCAGGTCTATCTTGGTCTTTATGTCCTTGAACTCCGGGTCCTTGCCGGAGATATGCTCGTAGACCGCGACGGCCTTGTTGTACTGGCGCTTGCGCTCGAAGTCGAGCGCGAGGTTGTAGAGCGTGTCCTTCATGTTGTCGTCGAGCGGGCACAGGCGGAACTTCTCGAAGGCGAGGTCCAGCATGCCCTGGCCCTGGAACGAGAGGCCGAGCATCTTGTTGGTCTCGATCTGCGAGACCTCGATGAGCTCCTTGCGCTTCTCGGTGGTGAAGAAGCGCTTGGAGATGACGAAGATGTAGCCGGTCACCAGCAGCAGCGACGGGTACATGGTCTTGAGCCACAGGGCCTTGGAGGTGAAGAGGAAGACGCCCGCGCCGACGAAGCCGGCCAGGAGCACGGCCGTCACGACGGCGCCCAGCAGGGCCTTGAAGCGCGGCAGGGCGAAGGTTATGAAAAGGCCGGTCAGCAGCAGCAGGCCCAGCTCCGCGTTGCCCCCCCACGGCGGGCGGGTGATGAAATTGGAGCGGAGCACGCTGTCCACGACGTTGGCCGTGAACTCCACGGCGGGCAGGTTCTTGCCGACCGGAGTGACGTAGAGGCTGCCCACGCCCTGCGCGGTCGGCCCGATCAGGACTATCTTGCCCTTGAACGCGTCCGGCACGACCTTGCCGTTGAGGACGTCGTAGAAGGAATAGTACTTGTAGGAGCGGCTCTCGCTGAAGGAGATGAGCAGCGAGGAGGAGGCGTCCATCTGGACGGTGCGTTTGCCCACGGAGAAGAACTCGCCGGGCTTGAGCAGGGTGTCGGAAGTGGGCAGACCCAGGTGGACGCGCACCAGTTCCACGGCGAAAGAAGGATAATAACTGTCGTTGTAGGGGATGAACGGGGATTCCTTCCGGACGGCTCCGTCCACGTCGCTGAAGACGTTGACGTGGCCCGCGCCGGCCGCGGACGAGCCCAGGATCTCCACGGGAGCCGTGACGGAGGCCCCTTCGTAGGGGATGTCGAGGCCTCCCTGGGCCGGCGAGACGGGGGCGGCGAGAGCGGAGAGCCACCCCGGCTCCGGCTCCGGTTTGGAGAGCACTTCCCCCACGCCGAAGAACAAGGGCAGGACGACGTTGCCGGCGTCCCCGATCGCCTTGCCCAGTTTGGCGTCGTTGTCGGCCTCGCTGCGGGCCCGGGCCAGGAATTCCAGGAACTCGGACTCTTTCGTGGTCTCCCTGATCTTTTTCGCGTCGCGCAGTTCGGAGTACTTCCCGGCTACGCGGCCGGCCAGGTCCAGGTCCGCGTTCTTCTCGGGCTCCGAGAAAAGGACGTTGAGGCCTATGGCCGAAGGGCGGGCGGTCGGGGTCGAAAGGAAGACCAGCATCTCCGCCATCTTGGAGCGGGGCCAGGGCCAGCGTCCTATGCGCGAGACGCTCTCGTCGTCGATCTCGATGATCGCTATGTCCTGTCCGGGGACCGCCTCGGAGCGCATGTTCGCGCGGAGGTCGTAGAACTTGAGCTCGAGCGTCTCGATGCCGCTGCCGGTGAGGTAAAAGAAAAGGGCCGAGAGGGTCAGCAGCGCTCCCCAGAGCGGATCGGAGAATAGGAATTTTTTCATGATTCTGACTCCCGGCGGTAGTATTTCCCGGACTCGGAGACGTAGAGGGCGTTCGTCAGGACCGTGAGCAGGGCCGCCAGCAGCAGGAGAGCGCCGGTCGAGGCGGTGTCGGCCTGGATGCGGCTCCTGGTCTTCTTGGCGAAATTCCCTCCGGCCAGCAGCCGTATTTCGGCCGCGGTCCTTTGAGGTATGACCTGGTCGATATCCGGCAGAGGGGCCCTCTGGATGGGCCTGCCTTCCAGGTCGTATTCGGTTATTTCCTCCGCCAGGAGCATCTGCCTGCGCAGCGTTTCCTGGCGGCGCAGGACCTTCACGCGCTCGGCCTCCTTGGACGCCGTCAGGCGCACCTCTTTCTCCATCGCGGGCCGCAGCAGGCCCGAGAAAGCGACGGCCAGCGCCGCCGTCATGAGGACGGGCGGGTTCAGGAAAAGGTTGAACTTGCTGTGCGTGGCGCCGTAGGCGATGGCCGCCAGGGCCAGGGCCGACGCCACCAGCAGGTGTTTGAGGTCCATCGCGTCCGGCGGGGAGGGTTTCAGATAGGCGTAAAGGGCCGCCATGGCGAGCGCGTAGGAGAGCGCCGCGGCGGCCTTGAAGCGGGGACGCTGGGAGGTGAAGAGAAAGGAACCGGCCAGCAGCAGGAAAAGAACGTAGACGGGCAGGGCCCCTATCATGAAGGCTCCCATGAAGGACATGGAGGCGGCCAGGAAAGCCCTTGAGACGGTGTCGAAGCCCGCCTGGTTGTAGATCAGCGCTCCCGCGGAATAGGCGGCCCCGAGGGCCGTCAGGGAGAGGATGGCGTGCCAGAAGGCGAAACGGTAATGGCGGATCATCTGGGCCCAGAAGAACAGGCCCGCCGACAAGGCGAGGCATAGGAGGGCTATGGCCGGCTTGTAAGCCAGCGGGGCCAGGAGAGGGTGCAGGTCCCCGGAGTAGCCCGCGCCGGAGGACCCGGCCAGCAGGGCGAACGCCGGCGCCAGCAGCGATATGCCCAGATGCTGCAGGAACTTTATGGTCCTGTGAAGGTGTACGTGCTGCAGCGCCGCCGCGGGCGCCGGGGCGGCGGGCGCCGGCTGGGCCGGCTGGGCCGCGCCGCCGGTCTCAGGGAGGACCGGGGCGTCCGCTCCCGCGGGCGGCGACGGGCGGCCTTCCGCAGGAGCCGCCTGCTGGTCCGCGTCCGCGGGGACCCGCAGGGTGAGCCCGGGGATCTCTATGTCCCGCGAGCGGGAGGCGGGCATGCCTTCCTTCAGGTACTTGCGCAGGATGGACGCCATCTCTTCCGCGGTCTGGTACCTGTCGGCCGGTTTTTTCCGCATCGAGCGGTCTATGATGGTGGAGACCCACAGCGGGACGTCGGGCTTGACGAGGACTATGTTCGGAGGAGGTTCCCCGATGTGCTTGTGCACCACCTCTATCGAGGTCTTGCCTTCGAAAGGGTTCCTGCCGGTGAGTATGTAGAAATAGGTCGCTCCGGTCGAGTAAAGGTCCGCGCGGTGGTCGACGGCGGCCGCCAGGCCCTGTTCCGGCGACATGAAATAGGCGGTCCCCACCATTTCCCCCGCCATGGTGAGCTGTTTCTCCTCGTTGATGCTCCTGGCCAGCCCGAAGTCGACTATACGGGGCTTGCCGTCGGAGGACATGAGGATGTTGGAGGGCTTGATATCGCGGTGGATTATGGTCTTGGAGTGGGCGTGGGCCAGGCCCTCCAGTACCTCTATAATGATCTCGCTCGCCGCTTCGACCGGCAGCGGGCCCTTCTCCAGGATGAGGTCGGAGAGGCTCGGGCCGTCCACGTAGGACATGATGATGAAATAGACCCCGTTCTCCTCGCCGAAATTATAGATGTGGACGATATTGGGATGGTCCAGCCTGGCGGCGGAGCGGGCCTCGCGCATGAAGAACTCGATGTTCCGCTGGTCGCGGGCCAGGTCCGGGGAGAGGAACTTGATGCAGATGTCCTTGGCGAGGGCTTCGTGATAGGCCTTGTATACGGTCCCCATGCCGCCCTGGCCGATCTTGCCGGCTATGCGGCAGCCCGCGAATACGGTCCCTTCTTTGAGCTCTTCATCGATGTTCATTCGCGTCTGTCCTTATGGAAAGCGCTGCCTTTCCGTCCGGGCAGGTCCTTCAGGTAGCGCTTTATTTCGGCCGCTTTTTCCACCAGCTTGGCGTAATGCCGGGTCGAACTCGGCGTTATCAGCGCTATCGATATGGACATTATCGGGAAGCGCCGGTGCCTGTTCTTGCGGTCGGTGGTGGAGATGTAGCCCTGGAGCCTGTGCTCAGGGGTGTAGAAATAGGGTATCTGCCTGTCGAATTCGGCGGCGATGGCGCCGGCCAGGGGTTCGCCTTCCTCCCTGGGCGAGAACAGCACGAAGTCGTCGCCCCCGATGTGCCCCAGGAAGCAGCGCTGCGGGTCCGAGATCTCCCGTATCTTGGTCTGCGTGACGGCGGCGAGCTTCTTGATGACCTCGTCGCCCCTGGCGTAGCCGTAGACGTCGTTGTAGGCCTTGAAATTATCGATGTCTATGTAGGCGAAGGAGAAGTCCTCGCCGGCCTCGAGCCTCTTCTGCGCCTCTTCCTCTATCAGCGGGCCGCCGGGGAGGCCGGTCAGCGGGGAGAGGGCCGTGTCGCTGACCTTGCGTTTGATGATCCGGTTGACGCGCGCGCGCAGTTCGCGCATGTCGAAAGGCTTGGTGATGAAATCGTCGGCGCCCAGTTCCAGAGTGTTTATCCGGGCGTCCACTTCCGAGACGCCGCTCAGTATGATGATCGGGATGTCGGCCGTGGCCCTGTTGTCCCGTATCCTGCGGCAGAGCGTGTAGCCGTCCATGCCCGGCATGCGGAGGTCCAGCAGGATCAGGTCGGGGCGCATGGTCCTGAGCGTCTCCAGTACCTGTTCGCCCGAGCTCATCGGGGTCACCGAATAGTCGTATTTCTTAAGCACGGCGGAGACGAGAAGTCCCACGTTGGGATCGTCGTCTACCACGAAAATTTTCTTGCGCTGAGGCAAGGCCGTACCCCCGGTCTCTTCGGGCCGTGTCCGTCCGCAAGGCGGCGGCGGCTCCGGTTTATTGAATAATTATATATTAAATCGGGGCGGCCGGCGCAACCCCCTCCCGTCCCCGCCGCCCGCCGTCCGTTGACGCCGCCCGGTTTTTTTTCTATACTTTTAAATAACTTCAAAGTCGCAAAAACCGCAACAATGACCAAAAACAAAACCTATACCACTTTCGATATCGCCAGGATACTGGACCTCTCGCCCACCACGGTCGCCAACTGGATAGACAGCGGAAAGCTGAAGGCTTTCGTCACGGTCGGCGGCCACCGCCGGGTGGCGAAGGAGGACCTGGCAGAGTTCCTCAAGGCCAACAAGATGCCGCTGCCGCCGGGCATGGCCGGCGGTTCGGGGCTGAAGGTCCTCATCGTGGAGGACGACACCAAGTTCCTCAAGATCGCCGCCGCTTTCTTCCGCAAACTGGGCGGCTTCGAGGTCTTTACGGTCGCCAACGGTTTCGAAGCGGGCCGCATAATGGAGTCCCAGCTGCCGGAACTCGTCATACTCGACATCATGCTGCCGGGCCTGGACGGGTTCAAGGTCTGCGAGATAATAAAAAGCCTTAACCGGGACACCAAGGTCATCGCGGTCACGGGCTACGACGCGGACAATGTGAAGCGCCGGATGCTCGGCTCGGGCGCCGACGCCTACCTGACCAAGCCTTTCTCCTTCAGGGACCTCGAGAGGCTGGTCAGGGAGCTGGTGGGCGATCCGAAGACGGTCTGAATTCCCGGGGCTCCCGGGGGGCGGGACGCTCCGCGCCGGTACGGCGCGGGGATGTGACCTTTGTTATAGGCGGTCCTTGACAAACGTCAAAACGGGTGGTACAATTGCCTTGTCAGGGCTGCCTCCCTCACCCTACCCCCCAAAAGGCAGCCCTGCCTTTTTTTTTGTCCCGCGGCAGGGATAGACCTCCCTCTCCCCTAATGAATATAATCTGTCCGGGTGGCGGCCGCGCCGCCCGCCTGGAGGAAAAAAATGCGCCAGACGGATAAATTGGAGAACGCCGCGACGCTTCCGGCCGTGAAGGAGAAGGTGCTGGGCTCGCTGCGTTCGCTGGTGGTGGGCCAGGACGAGGCGGTGGAACAGCTCCTCATCTCGCTCTTCGCCCGGGGGCACGCGCTGCTGGTGGGCGTGCCGGGGCTGGCCAAGACGCTCATGGTCTCGACGCTGGCCTCGATACTGGACCTGAGTTTCTCGCGCATACAGTTCACTCCGGACCTGATGCCTTCCGACATACTCGGCTGCGAAGTGCTGCGCCAGGACCCGCGCACCGGCGCCCGGGAGATACAGTTCATCAGGGGCCCGGTCTTCGCCAACGTGGTGCTGGCCGACGAGATAAACCGCACGCCTCCCAAGACCCAGTCGGCCCTGCTGGAGGCGATGCAGGAGGGGCGCGTGACCTCGGGTGGCGAGACCCGCCCCCTCCCCGCGCCTTTCATGGTGCTGGCCACCCAGAACCCCATCGAGCAGGAAGGGACGTACCCGCTGCCGGAGGCCCAGCTGGACCGCTTCCTGCTACAGGTGAACATCTCCTACCCGTCCATGGAGGAGGAGAAGCGCATCGTGGCGCTGACCACGGCGGCGCCTCCCGCCCCGCCGCCCAAGGTCCTCTCGGCGCGCGACCTGTCGGCCCTGCAGGAGGCCGTGCGGGAGGCCGAAGTCACCGCTTCGGTCCTGGATTACGCGGTGCGGCTGGCCAGGGCGACAAGACCGCAGGCCGGCTCCGAACTCTCCCGCCTCGTGACCTGGGGCGCAGGCCCGCGCGCCTCGCAGTCGCTGGTGCTGGCCGCCAAGGCGCGGGCCGTGCTCGACGGACGCTTCGCCGTTTCGGCCGGGGACATAAAGGCCGTGGCCGCCCCGGTGCTGCGCCACCGGCTGGTCCTCTCCTTCCAGGCCGAGGCCGAAGGCGTCAGGCCAGACGACCTGATCGCCGGGATAATGGCCGGCCTCGACTGAGCCCGCTGGGCGCCGGCGTCCGGAAAGATGAGATACCTCGACCAGGAGACCGCTTCCCGCGTCAGGGCCAGGGCCCTGCGGCCGCTGCGGCTGGCCGGTTCCGGCCGCGCGGAAGGGTTCCACGCCGCCAGGTCCTCGCACGGCCCCGGCCAGGAGTTCTCCGAGTACAGGGCCTATTCCGAAGGCGACCCGGTCCGCTCCATCGACTGGAAACTTTACGCGCGCAGCGACCGCTACTACCTGCGCCGGTTCAGCAGGGAGGAGGCCATACGCTTCGAGATACTCGCCGACGCCTCGGCCTCCATGTCCTTCGCCGGTCCGGGCGCGCTCTTCTCCAAGTGGGAGTACGCCTGCCGCTTCGCGATGGCCCTGGCCTGCCTCTGTCTTTTCAGGCGCGATCCCTGCGGCCTGGAATTCCTGCCGTCCGGCCCCGGCCGGGGCGTGCCGCGGGGCGCCGGCGCCGGCCACCTGGCGCGCCTCGACGCCGCTTTCGCCGCGGTCACGCCGTCGGGCGCCTGGGACGGGCTCTCGGGGCTGGCCCCGCGCTCCGCCGGCGGGAAACGCCCGTCGCTGTTCTTCTTTTCGGACCTGCTTTGCGGCCGCGCCGAACTGGAAGCGGCGGCCAGGGAACTGGCCGCCAGGGCCGGCCGGTGTTTCGTGCTGCATCTGCAGGACCCGGGAGAGTTCGGTTTCCCCTGGCGCGGCGAGACGCTTTTTTCCGGGCTCGAGGGCGAAGGCCGGGAGACGGGCCGCGCCGACGAGCTGGAAGGGGCCTACCGGGCGGCCGCCGCCCGCAGGCTCGCTCTCTGTTCCCGCCTCTTCTCCTCCCCCAGGCTCTCCTATTTCCCTTTGCGCACGGACCTGTCCCTCGCCCGCAACCTGGACGGGTTCCTCGCGGGGTGGCTGAAGTGAGGGGGCCGCGGTGACCTTCGGCAGGGAATGGGCGCTCTGGCTGGTGCCCGCGGCCTTCCTGCTGCCGCTGCTTCCCCGCCTCCTGCTGCGGCCGCCGCGCCCGGAAGTGCGCTTCGGCGCCATGCTGCTGCTGCGCGAGGCGCTGGCCCGTGCCGGGGCCGCCCGGCGGGGCCGGCCGGTCCTGGCCCTGCTCCTGCGATGCCTCGGCGCCGCCTCCGCCGCCTTCGCCTTCTCCGAACCCGTGCTGGACGGCTCTTCCCTGCCGTTCCTGCCCGCCGCCGGGCGGGCTCCTTCGGACGTCGTGATCCTTCTCGACAAGTCCTATTCGATGCGCACGGCTTTCGCCGGCGGCGACAGGTTCTCGCTGGCCGCGGAGACCGCCGCGGCGGCGCTGCGCTCCCTTGGTCCCGGGGACAGGGCCGCGCTGATACTTTTCGACGACGAAGTAAGGGGAGGGGCGGAGTGGGGCGCCGGGCCGGCGGAACTGGCGCGGCTGGCTCTCTCGGCGCGCCCGGGCTGGGGCGTCACGGATTACCGGCCGGCGCTGGAAGCCGCGTTCGCCCTGCTCTCGGACGGTTCGCGGCCGGAGGCGCGGAAAAAGGCGCTGGTGCTCAGCGACGGGGCGGCCGACGGTTTTTCGCGCATGCGGGACGGGCCGTCCGCGCTGGCCGGGTATTCCCCGTCCTTCGCCCTGGCCGGCCTGGACTTCCCGGAAGCGCCGGCCAATTACTGGGCGGCCGGCGTGAAGCGCGCGGGTCCGGGCCGCGCCCCGGAGGCGACGGTCTCCTGGAACGACGCGGCCCGCTCCTCCCCGCCTTCGCGTATTTCCCTTTGCGCGCCTGGCGGGACCATACTGCCCGGTCCCCGTCTCCGGCGCCTGGGAGAGGCTTCCGCGTCCGCCGTTCTCCCCGCGGAGCCGCCCCGGGGCTGCGCTGCGGCCGGCCCCGACGCTCTTTCCGCCGACGACAGGAGCTACTACGCTTTCGGAGGCGCCGCTTCCGGCGCCGGCGCGCTGGTGCTGCATCCCGGCCCGGAGTCCCCCCCGCCGGGCGGGGCGGCCTATTTCCTCAGGAAGTATTTTTCCTCCCGCCCCTCCTCCAGAGGGACCGTTTTCAGGGACCACGGCTCCCTGGCCGCGGCCGGGGAAGGCCGCGGGCCCCTGGTGCTGGCGGGGCTTCCGCCTTTCTCGCCGGCGGGCGCGGCCGCGCTGGGCCGCCGCCTGTCGGAAGGCGGCACCGTGATCGCTTTCGTCTCCTCCTCGCTGCCGCAGGCCGGCGAGCTCAAGTCGTATTTCGGTCTTTCCGCCTCCGGTCCCGAGCGGGGCGCGTTCCGGGCGGCGGACTGGCCGGCGGACGCCCTGCCGGGCTTCCTCCCGTCCGCCTATGAATCCGGACGGGTCTCGGCCTCTTCCCTCTACCGCCTGGCGCCGGGACCTTACGAGACCCTGCTCGAGTTCGCCGGTCCCGGCGGGGAGAAGGTCCCGGCGCTGGTCAGGGTCCGCGTCGGCGCCGGCCTCGCTTATGTCTGGACCGCCGGGCTGGACCTGGCCTGGTGCGACCTGGCCGTCAAGCCGCTGTTCCCCGGTCTTTTCTCCGCGCTGCTGGAGGCGGCCGCCGACGACGGGTACGGGCCTTCCGGAGCGGGGGCCGCGGTGGGCGCGGGCGGCGCGATCCGTTACCTCCATCCTCCCCCCGCCGGCGGCGCGGAACTGCGCGGGCCCTCCGGCGCCGTCGAGAGGCTGCGCTACAGGGCGGGCGCGTTCGAGGTCCCGCCGCAGGAGGAGCCCGGTCTCTACTCCTGGCGCGCCGGCGGCGAGAGCGGTTTTTACGCGGTGAACCTCGACCATTCCACCGGCGAAAGCCGGCTGCTGCGCGCCTCCGAAACGCCGTGGACCCGGCTGCCGGCCGCCTCCGCCGCCGAAGCCGCTCTCCTTTTCATCACCGGGGTCGGCGTCCGCCCCGTCTTCCTCCTGCTGGCCGCGCTGCTGCTCTCGGCCGAGGTCCTGCTGCTCGGGAGGCGCCCGTGAATCGCGCCGCGCTGTTCCTCGCGTCGGCGCTCTGCTGTTCCCCGGCGGCGGGAGAGGTCCCGTCGGGAAATTTCGCCCTGGCCGAACTGGACCTCGGCCCCGGCTGCCGGGCGCCGGAAGGGGCCTGGAAAGAGGCTTTCGCTTTCATACGGCTGAACACCAGCGTGGAGCCGGACCCGGAAGTGCCGAGGCTCGCGCCCGGCGACCCGCGGCTGGTCTACCACCCCTTCCTGGCGGTCTCCTGTTCCAAAGCCCCGCCCGCGCTCTCCTATTCCGCCATAACGGCGCTGCGTCTCCACCTTTCGGCCGGGGGAACGCTGCTGCTGAACAACTCCTCCGGGGCCAGGGGCGGCTCCGTCGAGCGCTGGGCGCGGGACTTCGCCGGACTGCTGCTGCCGGGCGCCGGGCTGGAGCCGCTTCCTCCCGGCCACGTCCTTTTCAAGAGCTTCTTCATCTCGCGCGGCCGCGGAGGCCGCTTCGACCTGCAGGCCGTCCCCGAGGCGGCTTTCCGGTCGGACCGGGCCGCCGTGATCTACAGCGCCAACGATCTGGCCGGGATCTGGCCCGTTTCGGCGGCCGGCGCGCCGGTCTATCCCTGCCTGCCCGGCGGCGAGCCGCAGCGCCTGGAGGGCCGGCGGCTCTTCCTTAATATCGTGATGTACGCGCTGACCGGCTCCTACAAGGAGGACGCCGTGCATCAGCCTTTCCTTATAGAGAAGATGCGCCGCCTCTCCTCGGGGGAGGCGCAATGAGCGCCGAACTCGGCGCCGGCTGGGCGCTGCTGCCGGCCGCGCTCCTGCTGCCGGCCGCGGCCTGGCGGGTCTTCCGCGGCCGCGGCGCGCCGCGCGCCGTGGTCCGCCTGAGACTCGCCTCTTTCCTGGCCCTGGCGGCGGCGCTGGCCGATCCCCTGCTTTCCCGCTCCGAGAGAAGGCCCGTTCCCCCGCGGGCGGCTTTTCTCCTGGATTCCGGCGCCGCCATGGCCGCGCCCTGCGGGGAAAAGCCCGGCCTGTCGCGCCGCGACTGCGCCGCGGACTGGTTCCGCGGACTGTCGCCGCGGCTTTCGGCCGGGGCCTCGCCCGCGCTGTTCTATTTCCCCGGGGCGGACGCGCCCCTTCAGAAAGAAGCGCCGTCCTCGTTCCCGGCTGAACGCGATCTCGGCGCGGCCCTGGAGCGGCTCTCCTCCGCGCCGGGCGGGCCCTGGGACGCGGTGTTCGTGCTGACCTCCGGCCCCGGCCTCTCCTTCCCCCCCATAGGGGCTTCGCGTCCCGGCGTGACGCTGCTGGCCGTCGGCGCGGCCGGCCGCCGCGGGCTCGGCGAGCCGCGGGTCTCCGCGCCTCCTTTCGCCTACCTGCACATGCCTTTCCGCGTTTTCGCGGAGGCGAGGCTGGAGCGGGCGGAGGCGGGCGAGAAGGCCTCGCTGGAAGTCCTTCTGCCCGACGGGACCCGGCTCTCCTCCGCCGCCCTGAGGACGGACGCCTACGGCGTCTTCGCCGCGACCTTCACGCTGCGGCGCGACGCGCCGGGGCTGGCCGGCTACCGGGTGCGCGCGAGGGCGGGCGGCTTCGTTTCCTCGTCGGAATTCAGGGTGCAGGCCGTGCGGGAGAAACTGCGGGTGCTGCATCTCTCGGGGCCGCCGTCCTTCGATTACGCGGCCCTGCGGGCGCAGCTGAAGTCGGACCCGGGCGTGGACCTCGTCTCGTTCGTCATCCTGCGCGACCCGGAGGACACCGCCGGCGTGCCCGACGCGGAACTTTCGCTGATCCCTTTCCCGGCGCACGATATCTTCCTCAAGGACCTCCGGAACTTCGACGTCCTCATCCTGCACTCCTTCGACCTGAGGCGTTTCGCGATAGGCGGTATTTACCTCCAGGCCGTCGAGCGTTTCGTCGCCGGCGGCGGCGGCCTGCTGGTGATAGGGGGACCGCGGGCCTTCGGCTCCGGCGGCTACGCCTCCCTCGGCGCCTTCGCCGCGCTGCTGCCGGCGGAGGTCTCCTCTTCGCCGGACCATTCGCGGGAGACCTTCTCGGTCGTTCCGGCCGCCCATCCCGCGGCCTCGCCGGAGGTTTTCGGCGGTCCGGGCGCGCCGGTCCCCGCGGGGCTCAATCTCCTCGGCGGTCCCGTCGGGGGCGCTTCGCTGATCTACGGTTACAGGGGGGCTTCCGGCGCCTCCGGCGCCCTGGCCGCCGCCCGGGCGCACGGCAGGGGCCGGGTCGTGGCGCTGGCTTCGCCTTCCACCTGGACGCTGAAGGCCGCCGGCGGCGGGCGCTATTCCGCCTTCTGGGACAGGCTGCTCTCTTTCCTCGACGGTACGCTCGGGCTGGAGCGGGCGACCCTGGAGGCCGGCGGCTCCTATCCCCCCCGTCTCAGGCTGAGGGTGCTCGACGAGAATTACCTGCCGCTGGAGCGCGACACCGCCACCGTGGAGGCCGAAGTCTCGGGCGCCGGCGGCGCCCGCGGCCTGGATTTCTATTTCCGCGGGGGCGGCGTTTACGAGGCCGAGGTCCCCCCGCCGTACGGCGGCAGGCTGACGGCTTCCGCCCGGGTGTCGGTATCGGGGCGTCCGGCCGGGCGGGCGCGGCTCTCTTTTTCGCCAAGGAACCCTTCCGCTCACGAACCGGCCGGCCTGGCGTCGCTCCAGGCCGCGGCCGCCCCCCGCGGCTGGAGGGTCGCGCGCATGGAGGACCTCTCCGCGGAGGGCCTGGCGGCCCTGCTGCCGCCGGCGGCCGAGGAGGAAGCGCGCTCCTGGAGCGCCGCGCCGGGACGCTCCCCCTGGCTGCTGGCGCTCTTCCTGCTCCTGCTGGCGGCGGAACTCTCCCTGCGCCGGCTGGCCGGCCGCGATTGAAGGGAATATTGTCCACGCCGCCGATAAACTATTAGAATTAACCTCACGATGACCGAAGGACCGGGCGGACAGAGCCTCGGACGCCGGGCCGCCGCCGCGGCCGGGCTTTTTTTACTGCTGCTGGGGCTTTATTCTTTCCTGATGCCTCCGGTGCTCGCCCCGTACCGCGACGCCGGCGAACTGGCCTGCGACGTCTATTCGCTCGGCGTGCCCCATCCTCCCGGTTACCCGCTCTATGTCCTGGCCGGCCGCGCCTTCTCCGCCCTGCTGCCCGGCGCCCAGGACTGGAAGCTCAATCTCTTTTCCGCTTTCGCCGGCGCGGCCGCGCCCGCCTCCCTCCTGTTCGTCCTTTCACGCTTCTTTCCCCCGGCCGCCGCGCTGGCGGCCGCGCTGCTGCTGGGCCTCAACTTCACGCTGATCACGGTCTCGGGAGTCTCCGAGATGTATTCGCTGCACGCCCTGCTGGGCGTGGTCACGGCCGGCCTGGCTTTCTGGGCGGCCTTCGATCCCAGGCCGAAGAAGATTTTCCTGCTCTTTTTTCTTTTCGGCCTCTTCCTGGCCAACCGCATGGACCTGGTGCTGGTCTATCCGGCCGCGGCGGCGCTGCTCTGGGGGCCGGCGCGGCGCGCGCTCGGGCCCCGTTTCCCGCGGATACTGCCGGTCTGCGCGCTGTTCTTCCTGGCGGGCTACTCGCTTTACCTGTATCTGCCGGTGCGCTCCGCCGCCGGCCCTTTCCTCGACTGGGGCCGGCCGTCGGATTGGGGTAATTTCTGGGGCATAATAACGCGGCGCAGTTACGGCTCCACGCTGGACCTCATCTCCACGAACTACGCCAGCGGAGAGCTGTTCGCGGTGAACCTCCGGCACTACTGTCTTCACCTCTGGTCGAACATGGGGCCCGCGGCGCTGCTCTCGGCGGCCGGGGTGTACTTCGCCTGGCGCCGCTCCCGTCCCGTCGCGGTCTTCTGGGCCCTCTTCTTTTCTTTGTCGGGCCCGCTTTTCCTGTTCCTCGCGAATATGCCGCCGAACCCGCACGCGCTCGCCGTGGTCGAGCCCTATTACCTGCTGCCGGACATCGCCGCGGCCTGGTGGCTGGCCGAGGGCCTGGCCGGTCTTTGGGCGCTCGGCCGCCCCGCGGCGGCGGCCGGACTCGCGGCCGCGCTGGTCTCGCTCGTCTTTTTCGGGATACCTTCGGCGCGCAAGGCCGACAGGCGGGGAATGTTCCTTACGGCCGATTACGCGGCCGACGCCGTCCGTCCCCTGCCTCCCGGCGCCGTGCTCGTCGCCAAGAAGGACGTGCAGCTCTTTTCACTCTGGTATTACCAGATGGTCGAAGGGTTGAGGCCCGACGTGCGGCTCATATCGCAGGGCCTGAGCGGGGCGCCCTGGTACCGGGACGCCTGGTCCCGTCGGGAACCGGGTTTCCCGGTCTTCGATCTGGGGTCGGGCGGCGCCGGGAGCTGGGCCGCGGCCGGCCGGGCCTGGAAGGGTTTTTACGCGACCGGGGACTGCGAAGTGCCGGACGGGGTTCCGACGCGGCCGCTGGGACTGGTCATGGCGGTATATCCGCCGAAAGGGCTCGAGCCTCCGGCCTCGCCCTCCGACGCCTACTCTCACCGCTGGGAGCTCGGCCGCCCTTTCCCGGATTTCTTCGCGAAGGACGTCGTTTCCTCCTATGCGCGCGGCGCTCTCGCCGCCGGTTCGTTCCACGCTTCGGCCGGCGGGAGGAAAGCGGCGGCGGCGTGGCTGGATTACGCCGCCGCGGCCGAGCCGGAACTCCCGGAGACGGGCCTCTATTACGGTTTCCTGCTGTCCGCCGAAGGGGACTGGGCCGGGGCCGGGGCGAGGTTCAAGGCTTCGGTGGATGGTTACGAGAAGCTGCTGGCGCTCGCGGAGGAGTACCGCTCCCTGCCGGACCTCAAGCTGGGCCTGCGCAGGTCCAGCGCCTATGCCTGGCTAAATTACGGCGTCGCGCTGGGGAAGACCGGGGACAGGGACGCCGCGGAGAAGGCCTACCTGCGCGCCGCCGCCCGGAACCCCGGACTCGCCGAGGCCAACTACAATCTCGCCATACTTTACTGGAACCGCGACCGGGACCGGGTCGTGCGCGAGCTCTCCGAGACCCTGCGCAAGGACCCCTCGCACGCCCAGGCCGCCCATTACCTCCGCCAGCTGCGCCCATCGAATAAGTAAGGAATAACTATTCCGGGGGCATGTCGGCGGTTCCTCGCCCATCGCGCATAGCGCTCCGGGCTCAGACATTCTCGGTCGTCCGGCAGTGCCGGTACCCGCGCTCCGCTCGGGGCGACGGCTCCTCATGTGGCTTCGGAAGGCACGGCGTGGGAGCCGTCCCCGTTCAGCGCCCCGTAAGGATACAGCCGGGGGAGGCGTGCCCTCACCGGAGCAAAACCCTTCGGAGCCGCGAGCTTGCGGAGTCCGCGTCGCAGCTGGCCGGTGGAATCGCATCTCGAGGAAGCGGAGACGCGGACGAGCGCTCGCGGCGAGAACGGGAAGGGCGCGCACGGTGTGCGCGACCCTGTTTTTGCGAGGTGAGAGCACGCCATGCCCCCGGTATAGTTATTCCTGCTTTCCGGAAAAGGCGGGCGGAGGAGAAGGCTTACTTGGGGAAGTGGGAGTAGCGGAACTGGAACATGCCGAGCAGGTCCCAGCCGCCGTCGAACTTCAGGTACGAGAGCTGGAAGTTGAGCCGCAGCATGGTGCCGAGCTGCAGGTTGACCAGTTTCGGGCTCATCGGCGCGCCCTGCGGTATTATGATCTCCGCGGCCAGCGGGTTGTCGGGCCTGGGCAGCCAGATGAAGCCGGCGAAGAGCGCGCCGGTCGGCACCTCGCGGCCGGTGTAGCCGTTGAGCGACAGGGCCCGCTCGGAGAGGAACTCCGAGAGCATATAGACGCTCTTGGACAGGTCCCCGTCGGCGTAACCGCCGTTCAGCATGAACTTGGGGTGCAGGTGCTTGGTCAGGACGAGGTAGGCGGTAGCGTAGGTGTTGGTGTTCTCGTCGTCCACCGAGACCGTCGGCACATTGGCGTTCAGGGGGTTCTGGTTGGAATCCCTGAAGGCGAAAGTCCCCTGCGCCCCGGCCGCCATCGCGGGCCGCCTGGCGCCTTCCGTCTGTATCAGCATCTTGCCGTCCGCGCTTATGAACCAGACGCCGAGCCGGTCTATGTAGTTCTTCTTCTCCAGCGTCCAGTCGAAAGTGTTCTTGCCGTAGAGACGGCCGATGTAGTAGGCCGCGTTGAAGTCCAGGCCCAGGCCTATCTCGTTCCTGCCGCGTCCCCGCAGGGCCGTGGGGGTCATGACTATGCCGCTCACGGGCACGGCGGCCAGCGGGTATTCCCCCGGGGCGTATTTACGCGGCGGAGGCGCCGGCGTCCGGTCCGCGGCCGCGGCGGTCGAGATCACGGCTTCTTCGGCCGGAGGGACGGGGGTCTCCTGCGCCGCGGCGGGCGCGGAGAGGGCGAGAAGAAGGACCAGCGGGTACGCGTTCCTCATAACAAAAAAACGGCCACGAAACGGGCTGTAAGATTGGCGGCTATTCCGGCCATGAAATCGTCCATAATTATACCAAAACCGCCCTGGAGGTTCTTTTCCGCGTAACTGATGGGCCAGGGTTTGACGCTGTCTAGGACGCGGAAGACGACGAAGGCCGTCACGATCGGCGCCGGCTCCAGCGGCAGGAAGGCGGCGGCCGTCCAGAAGCCGAGCACTTCGTCTATCACGATGCGCGGATCGTCGTGGCGGCCGTAGTCGGCCGAGGCCCGGCCGGCTATCCAGGCGGAGAAAGGGAAGAACGCGGCGAGCAGGGCCGCGTAGGCCCAGCCGGAAGGCAGCAGCGGCAGCGCCAGCAGCGCCAGCAGGGACCCCAGCAGGCCGGCGCCCGTGCATTTTTTGAACGGAGTGACCGCCTGGGGCAGCAACCCTATGAAGCAGCCCGTGGCCAGGAACTCGGCGGCCTTCCGCGCCAGCGGGCCCGGGCTCCGGTCAGACATTCTTCTTTTCGCTCCAGGATCTCCTGATCAGGTCGCTGTGGTTGACCAGGTAGATGACGCCGCTGACGACGGTGACGACGGCCGCGGCGACGGTCAGCCACCAGGAGAGGGGCCCGGCCCAGGCGTCGATGGCCAGCAGCGGAGGGTAGGTGCCGGGATGCTCGGCGATCCAGACCTTGTTGAGCAGCAGCGCCATGATGGTGAAGCCGGCTATGAGCTGTATGGTGGTCTTGAACTTCCCCGCGGCCTCGGCCTTCATGACCGAGCCCTGCAGCGCGGCCAGCACGCGCAGCGTGGAGATGGTCAGTTCCCGCAGGAGTATCAGGAAGATGGCCCAGAGAGGTATGTCCAGTATTTTCACGGAGGCGAAGGCGATGAACGCCGACATGACCAGTATCTTGTCGGCGAAAGGGTCGGCGATGGCGCCGAACGAAGTGGTGGTCTGCGTGCGCCTGGCGATGATGCCGTCCACGGCGTCGGAAACGCTGGCCACGATCATCACGATCAGGCCGATCAGCACGGTCAGGAAGGTCTTCTGGATCACCAGGAAGAAGACGGCCAGGCTCAGGAACAGTCTTGTCAGGGTTATGCGGTTGGCGAGGGTCATTTCTTGAAGTTTATTATCTCCGTGCCCTTGGGGGGCGTAAAGTCGAAAAGTTTCCCGTCGAGGCCGGCGTTGCGTTCGGTGCCCTTGAGCACGGTGCTGACCTTGGTGGATTCCACCACCAGGTCGGCGGCGACCGGGAAATAGTCCGTGGCCGAGAGCGACAGCGTCAGCGTGTAGAGCCCGCTGCGGTCCCTGGGCGTGAGTATCAGTCGTATCATGCCGCCCGGTTCTTTCGGGGGTACGGCCGTGACCTTGTTCTTCTCCGCCAGCTCGGAGTAATTGCCGAAGTCCATTATGCCGGAGAAGCCGGAACTTTGCAGGTTCTTCCAGTCCTCCCATTTCGTCCTCACCGCCTGCGCATCCTCCGGCTTGTGGATCCAGATGTCCTTCTTGTCGGTGACGATGACCTGGCGGGCCGGAGAGGAGTGCTCTATGCGCAGTTTGTCGGGCTTGAGATAGGAGAGAGTCCCTTCGATCGTCTGCTCCAGTCCCGCGTCGGCGAAGAGGACGGTCTGCGTGAAGCCGGACTTGAGCGAGACGAGGGCCTCGTCCCACTCCATCAGTTTCGCCAGCACCTCTTCGGAATAGGAAAGCGGGGCGGTGGACTTCTTCACCTCCGGCGCCTTAGGGGCTGCGCCGGCCTCCTTGACGACCGGGGCGGCGTCCTTTTTGTCCGCCGCTTTGTCGGCCGCCATGGCCGGGCAGGCCAGGCAGGCCGCCAGCGCCGTCATCGCCAATGCTTTCATTTTACCCCCTCCTGCTCCGCCGCCGCGCCTTCCGGCTGCGCCGGGGCGGACTGGTGATCGGCCAGGTGGTTCTCTATCTTATCGAAGAAGATCTCCCAGCGGTTGGAACCTTCCGGCTTGTGTATGAACTTGTTGACTTCCAGGATGCTGAGGATGTTGGTCGCGCGGGCCGAAGAGCCGAAATGGGCCTTGAGCAGGTCCTGCGAGACGCGGCGCCGTTCGTTGATCAGCTTGAGCGCGGCGATGAGCTCCTCCGAGGAGCCGCCCTTGCCGCCGGCCGCCGTCTCGTCCTCCTCGACGAACATCGGGTAGTCGGGGCGGCCCTGGGTCTTGAGATAGTCCACGACCCTGTTGATCTCGGCCTCGCCGACGAAGGCGCCCTGTATGCGCAGCGGTTTGGGCGAATCCTTGGTCAGGTAGAGCAGGTCGCCCTTGCCGATCAGGGCCTCGGCGCCTGAGGTGTCGAGTATGACGCGGGAATTGACCTTCGAGGTGACCTGCAGCGCTATGCGCGAGGGCAGGTTGGCCTTGATGACGCCGGTGATGACGTCCACCGAAGGCTGCTGCGTGGCCAGCACCAGGTGTATGCCGACAGCGCGGGCCATCTGGGCCAGGCGCTGGATGTTCTCCTCCACGACGTTCTTGGCCTGGACCATCAGGTCCGCCAGTTCGTCGATGACGACGATGATGTAGTACTCGGGCTGCTCGTTGTTGGCCGCGGCCCACCTGTTATAGCCGGCTATGTTCTTCACGCGCGCCTTCTCGAACTTCTTGTAGCGCTGCATCATGACCTTGGTGAGGCAGATCAGCGTCTTGGCGGCGTCCTTCGCGTCGGTGATGACCGAGACCGAGTCGGGCAGGACTTTCGGGTCGTAGAGGTAAGGCACGTCCTGGTAGAAGGAAAGCTCGAGGCGCTTGGGGTCTATCATCACGAACTTCACTTCGTCGGGCGTGTTGCGGAACATCAGCGAGAGTATGAGCGACTGGAGGAACACGCTCTTGCCGGAGCCCGTCGAACCGGCGACCAGCAGGTGCGGCATATCCTCCAGGTTGGCCAGCGCTATGGACCCTTCGGCGTGGCGGCCGATGCCGAAGGCCAGCGGTTCCCTGCGTTCGTTGAAAGCGGGGCTTTCGAGCACTTCGCGCAGTCCGACCTTGGCGCGTTTCTGGTTGGGGATCTCGAAGCCGATGGCGGACTTGCCCGGGATCGGGGCTATCACGCGTATGCCGGCCGCCTTCATGGCGAGCGCCACGTCGTTGGCCAGCGAGACTATGGAGCTTATCTTGACGCCGGGCGCGGGCGTGACCTCGTAGCGGGTGATCACCGGGCCGGGGAAGATGTCGGCGACGTGCACCGTGATGTCGAAGCTCTTGAAGGTCTCCTCGAGCTTGGTGCGGGCGGCCTCCATCTCGTCGCGCGACGGGCCGATGACCGTCTCCCTGGCCGGCGGGTCCAGGAGTTCCGCCGTCGGCAGTTTGAAATCCTTGAAATGGGCCGTGTAGGTCTTTGGTTTCTTGTGAGGCTGCACCTTCACGGAGGCGTCCTCGCGTTCCCGCTCTTTGACGGGAAGGGGCGCGGGCCCGGGCTTGGCCCCGGGCTTCGGAGCGGCGCCGCCCTGCTCCGCGACGGCGTTGATCTTCGGCGGGGGCGCTTCGGGAATGGGCCTGGCCTCGTATTTCGGTTCCGGGCCCTCTTTTTCCGAGATAAGCTTGAGCTTGGCCTTGAGGTCGCGGCGCGCCTGTCCCCAGCTGCGGTAATCCTCGGCCATGGCGGTCCAGGACGTCTTGAGGGCCCTGCCCCAGGAGATCTTGAACAGGAGCTGCGCGCCGACGAGGAAGAGCGCGAAGGAGAAGACCCCGGCGCCGGCCGCGCCGAACATCTTCTCTAAAGCGTACTCCATGTAATAGCCGATATGGCCGCCGTCGAAACCGGAGGCGGGGAAGGCCGTCGCCATGAGCTGCAGGCCCGAGGAGAGCGCGCCCAGCATCAGCAATATGCCGGCCGTCAGGGTCATCAGGCCCTTATGCGGCTTGCCGAGCTTGAGCAGTATGGCCGCCAGGCCGTAGAGGAAAATGAAAGGGAACAGATAGGCGGACTGGCCGAGGAGGCCGTGCAGGGCGCCGGAGACGGTCTCCCCCACCACGCCCTTGGGGCTGCGGCTGAAGGTTAGCCAGATCAGCCACAGGGCGAAGGCGAAGGAAAGTATCCAGTAAAGCGCTCCGGCAAAGGAAGAGGGTGCCCCCTTCCTGCCGGGCGCGGCGAACCTGCGTTTGAGCATCTTCTTTACCGCCTCACTGCTGGCCGGCGGCCGGCCTTATGGTGTAGTTGAGGTCCTTGGGGTAGAGCTGTATCCTGCCCTGCGACATGAGCCAGCCCAGGGCGAGGTACAGGGAGGAGCTTGAAAGGTGCAGCTTGAGCTTTATGTCCCATGATGTAGTCTCGCCGGAGGCCGTGATCACGTCCATGACCTGCTCCGCCGTGCCTTTTACGCCGTCGGTGAACTTGTTGTTGTCGCTCATCTCTATTTCTTCTTGATAAGGAAAAGGTCCTGGTTGGGCTCGACCGGCTTGCCGTTCTCGGTCAGCACCTTGAGGATGACGCAGTCCTCTTCGGCCTTGATCTCGTTGAAGACCTTCATGGCCTCGATGATGCAGATGACCTGGCCGTCCTTCACAGAATCGCCCTCGCGCACGTAAGGCGGGCTGGACGGGGTGGGGGCGCGGTAGAAGATGCCGGACATCGGCGCCTTTATCGTTTCCCCCTCGACCGCCGCCGGAGCGGCGGCGGGCCCGGCCGCGGGCTTCCCCTTGGAGGGAGCCTGCGGCGCGGGCTGCTGGGCCGCTCCCGGAGCGAAGACCGGTATGGGGTGGAAGGTCTGGGAGTGCTTGCGGACGAGCCTTATGTAGGTCTCGTCCTTCGCGAACTCCACGACCTCGAGCTTGTTGGCGTTCATGAACTGGTAGAACTTCTGTACCTGTTCGAAAGCGCCGCCTGAAGCCTGTTTCACCGCTGTTCTCTTCTTGGTCATACCTTGGTCTTCGTCCTCCTGGTGCCGTTTACCTGCGTCCGCGTCCGCCGCCGCGCGGGCCGCCGCGTCCGCCGCCCCTGGGGGCGCTGTAGTCGCGGCCGGTGTCGCCGCCGGGCAGCAGCACCCGCCTGGAGAGGCGGATCTTGCCGGCGTTGTCCATGTCGACGACCTTGACCTCGACTTCGTCGCCCATGTTCAGCACGTCCTCGACGCGCTCGACGCGGTTGACGTCGATCTCGGAGATGTGCAGCAGGCCTTCCTTGCCGGGCAGGATCTCCAGGAACGCGCCGAAGTCGACTATCGAGACGACGCGGCCCTTGTAGGTCTTGCCCACCTCGGCTTCCATCGTGAAGTACTCCACCATCTGCTTGGCGGCGTCGAGGCACTTGCGGTCGACGCTGGAGATGAAGATGTTGCCGTCGTCGTCCACCTCGATGTCGGCGCCGGTCTTCTCGATGATGCCGCGGATGTTCTTGCCGCCGGGGCCTATGAACTGGCCGATCTTGTCCTTGGGGATGCTCAGCCTGGCCATGCCGGGCGCGTACTGCGAGACCTCGGGGCGCGGCTTGGGCAGGTGGCTTTCCATCAGGTCCAGGATGTGGTTGCGGCCCTTGGTGGCCTGCTCTATCGCTTCCTTAAGGATATTGAGCGGGATGCCGGAGGCCAGCTTCACGTCCATCTGGAAGGCCGTGATGCCCTTGCGGGTGCCGGCCAGCTTGAAGTCCATGTCGCCGTAATGGTCCTCGAGGCCGGCGATGTCGGAGAGCACCGCGAACCTGGAACCGTCGGTGACCAGGCCCATCGCTATGCCCGAGCAGGCGGCCTTCATCGGCACGCCGGCGTCGAACATGGAGAGGGAGCCGCCGCATACGGTCGCCATCGAGGACGAGCCGTTGGACTCCAGGATGTCGGAGACGATCCGTATGGTGTACGGGAACTGCTCCTCGTCCGGCAGCAGCGGCAGCAGGGCGCGCTTGGCCAGGTGGCCGTGGCCTATCTCGCGGCGGCCGGGGCCCCTGTCGGGCCGCACTTCGCCGACGGAGAAGCTCGGGAAGTTGTAGTGCAGCATGAACCGGTCGAAGGTCTTGCCTTCCAGGTCGTCGAGCATCTGCTTGTCGTCCGGGGTGCCCAGGGTCGCGGCCGCTATGGTCTGCGTCTGGCCGCGCGTGAACAGCGCGGAGCCGTGCGTGCGGGCCAGGTAGCCGGCCTGCATCGTGATCTGGCGGATCTCGTCGGTCTTGCGGCCGTCGCAGCGGACGCGCTTGTCGAGCAGTATCGAGCGGGAGATGTCGTAGACGATCTCCTCCATCAGCGTCTTGACCTGGTAGCCCACGGTCTTCTCGGCCGGGAACTTCTCGGTCATTTCCTTGATGAGCCCGTCCTTGATGCCTGAGATGGTGGACTCGATGACTTCCTTGGTCGGGAAGGAGTTGAGCAGCTGCTCGACCCCGGCCCTGGCCTTCTCCTCGACGTGCTTCTTGATCTCGGGATTGAAGACCGGCGGCTCTACCTTGGTCTTGGGCTTGCCGCAGGTCTCGCGCAGCTCGAGCTGCATATCGCAGAGCCTGTCGAGCTCGGGGCGGGCGGTCTCGAGGGCCGCGACCAGGTCCGTGTTCGGGATCTCGTCGCCGCCGCCTTCGACCATCAGTATGCCTTCGCGGGTGCCGGAGATGACCAGTTCCATATCCGACTCTTCGCGCTGCTCGTTGGTCGGGTTGACCACGAACTGGCCGTTGAGCTTGCCCAGCCGCACGGCCGCGATCGGGCCGTTGAACGGGATATCGGAGATCATCATGGCCGCGCTGGCGGCGTTGATGGCCGCTATGTCGGCGGGGTTCTGGCTGTCGCTCGACATCACCAGCGTGACGACCTGCGTCTCGGTGTTGAAGTACTCGGGGAACAGCGGGCGCAGGGAGCGGTCCACCAGGCGGGAGGTCAGGACCTCGCGCTCGCGGGCCTTGCCCTCGCGCTTGAAGAAGCCGCCCGGGATCTTGCCGGCGGCGTAGGTGCGCTCTTTGTAGTCGACGCTGAGCGGCACGAACTCCGGCGGGTTCTCGCGGGGTTTCCTGGCCTGGACGACGGCGGCGAGCACCTGCGTGTCGCCTATGCGGGCGAGGACGGAGCCGCCGGCCTGCTTGGCCAGGAGCCCGGTTTCGAAGGACATCAGGGTGTTGCCCACCTTGACCTCAAGGCGGGTGGGTTTGATGGTCTGGGTCATGATTATTTCCTCAGCCCCAGCGCTTTGATGAGTTTCTTATACTCTTCCTTGTCGTGCTTCTCTATGTAGGCGAGGAAGCGCTTGCGCTTGGCGACGAGCATGGCCAGGCCGCGCTTGGTGGAATGGTCCTTGGGCGCGCCGGTCTGGTGCTTGGAAAGGTACTGTATCCGCTCGGTGAGAAGAGCCACCTGCACGGAGGGAGAACCCGTGTCCGTGGGCTTGGAGGCGAATTTCTCCACTATCTCCTTGGTTTTCGCTTTGGTCATTGCCATTGTCGTAGTTCACACTCTCTTTTTTAAGTTTTTTATCGTCTTTCCATTATATTATTTGGAGGTCCCGGCGGTCAACCCGGGCGGCGCCGGCGCATCCAGACCCCGCGGAAATAGAGGTCGTTGCGGCGGTCGCCCAGGGCGAGGCGGCAGGCTTCCCGCAGCATCCTCCCGGCGCGTTCCGCGCGGCTTTCGCCGGCTCTCCTCTTCACGGTCCGCGCCAGGAAGCCCCGCATTCCCGAGTCGAGGGCGCGGTAGTCCTTCACGGCCCCGGCGCCGTCGCCCAGCGCGAGCCTGCAAAGGCCCCTGTTCACCAGGGCCCAGGGATAGCCCGGGTTCCTGCGCAGTACGGCCGCCTGGTCCGCGGCGCAGTCGCGGTAACGCCCCAGCAGGCGCAGGACTTCCCCCCGCCAGACCAGGGCTTCCAGGTCCGTCGGGAAAAGGCGGACGGCCTTGTCGAGCTCCGAGAGGGCTTCCCTCAGCCTGCCCAGGCGCGCCAGCGCGGCGCCGCGCCAGCACCAGGCCGCGTCGTCCCCCCCGCGTCCGGCTTCGGCGAGCAGCTTTTCCGCTTCCGCGTAACGGCCGGTGAAAAGGAGCATCTGGCCTTTCCAGGCGCGCAGCCCCGGCAGGTGGCTGAAATGAGCCTCGCGCAGCGCCCTGTCGAAAAGGGCGAAGCCCGCGGCCCGCCGCCCGGAGCAGATCTCGACCTCGGCCAGCCTGCACAGCGACTGTGTCCTGGAGAGCGGCGAGGCGGCCGCCGCCGAGAAGGCCGCGCGGGCCCTGCCGAAAAGCCGGAGGCGCAGCGCGGCCCAGCCTTCCGGGAAGCGCATCCAGCCCCGGCGGCCGGCCGGGGCTGGCCGCGTCTTACCGAACTCCCGCAGGGCTTGCTCCGGCTTGCCCGCGTAGAGCCGGATGGCTCCCGCCAGGAAGGACCTGTAACTTTCCAGTTCCGGCGGGAGCGGCGCCCTGCGCAGGGCTCTCAGGCGTTCTGGTATGAAGTCCGCCGGGAGGATGGTGGAGCGGTCCCCCCACGGGTTCCAGAGCCGGGAGAGCAGCGGCTCTCCCGGGGGCGGAGCCGCGCTTATCCGCTCCGCGGCGGCGAAGGCTTCGGCGTAACGGTCGAGAGAGCAGAGGGCGATGTAGGAGTGCACGGTCGAAGCGCCGCCGGCGGCGGCTAAAAGGTCCTCGAAAGCGGCGCGCATCCCCTCCCGGTCCCCGTCCCGCTTGCGGAACATGGCGAGATTGTAATAGTGCGCGGAGCCCGCCCCGCCGGCGGAGAGGAGGCCGGCGTAGGTCCTTTCCGCGGTCTTCCGGTCCCCGGCCCGGCTCAGCGTTTTTTCCAGGATCTGCGCCGCGCGGTGACTGGAGGGAACTTTCAGCGCGGCCGCGGAAGCCAGCCGTACCGCGTCCCCCGGCCTGCCGGCCTTCATCAGGCCGTCGATCGTCCTTACCAGCGCGTCCAGCGTATCGGTGCGGGCCATGTCACCGTCAATGATATAAAATAAAGGCGGGGTTCTACCCCGCGCCAAAAGTTTGTAAGATTTAAAGCCGGCAACTTTTTAAGGAGGACGGAAAATGCCCCCCGCCCGTAAAATATACTCCAGCAGGATAGCGGCTTTCCTCGACAAGGATCCCAGGGATTTCACCAGGAAGGACATAATCCGTTACGTCAAGGCGAACGGGGTGAAACTGGTCAATTTCCGCTATGTCGCCGGCGACGGCCGGCTCAAGGCGCTCAACTTCATCGTAAACGACGAGGCCTACCTGGACCGCATACTCTCCGCCGGGGAGCGCGTGGACGGCTCCAGCCTTTTCAAGGGCATGATAGACCCGGGCTCCAGCGACCTCTACGTCGTGCCGCGTTACCGCACCGCCTTCGTCAACCCCTTCTCCGCCATCCCGGCGCTGGACATCATGTGCTCCTTCTATACCGGCGACGGCCGCCCCTTCGCCGGTTCTCCGGCCGAGGTGCTGCGCCGGGCCGAGGCGGAATTCACCAGGGTCACCGGCTACGAGTTCCACGCGCTGGGCGAACTCGAATACTACGTCATCGCCCCTAAGGACATGCTCTACCCCGCCGCCGCCCAGAGGGGCTATCACGAGGCCCATCCCTTCGCCAAGTGGGAGGGCCTGCGGACCGAGGCCATGGCCGCGATCGCCGAGGCGGGCGGGCGCATCAAGTACGGGCATTCCGAAGTGGGCCTGATACGCGGCGCGGATTCCGAGATGGCGCAGCAGGAGATAGAGTTCCTGCCGTCGCCGGCCTCCGAAGCCGCCGAGCAGCTGGCCATGTCGAAGTGGATGCTTTCCGCCATCGGCCACAAGTACGGCGTCACCGTCTCCTTCGCCCCGAAGATCTCCATCGGCCACGCCGGTTCGGGCATGCACGTGCACACCTGCCTGCTGAAGAACGGGAAGAACGCGATGCAGGAGAAGGGCGGGCTTTCGGTCCCCGCCCGCAAGCTGATAGCCGGCTTAATGGAACTGGCGGCCCCCATGACCGCCTTCGGCAACACCGTCCCCACTTCCTACCTCCGGCTGGTGCCGCACCAGGAGGCGCCCACCACCGTCTGCTGGGCCTACCGCAACCGCTCGGCGCTGGTCCGCATACCGCTGGGCTGGACCGACGCGGCCGGGATGGTCAGGGACGCCAACCCCGGCTGCGAAGCCCCCCGGCTGGAACCCTCCCAGACGGTGGAGTTCCGTTCCGCCGACGGCTCCGCCAGCCTGCACTTCCTGATGGCCGGGCTCTGCGTCGCGGCCCGCCGCGGCTTCGAGCGGAAGGACGCGCTGGAGTACGCCGAGAAGTTCTTCGTCGATAAGAACATCCACGACAAGGCCCACGCCTCGCTGCTGGAAAAGCTGCCCAAGCTCCCCGCCTCCTGCGGCGAGTCGGCCGAGTGCCTGGAAAAGTCGCGGGCGGCCTTCGAGGAACGCGGGGTCTTCACCCCGCAGGCCATCGACGGCATAGCCGCCCGCCTCCGGGCCTTCGACGACCGGAACCTCAGCGAGCGCCTCTTCGGCAAGGAAGAGGAGATACGCAAGCTCGTGGACGAGTACCTCTACTGCTGATGAGAGGGTTCGGGAAACGCATGCGCCGTACCGCCGCGCGGGCGGCGCGCGGGGAGAGGACCGCGGCGGCCTTCGCCGTCGCCGCGGCCGCCGTCGTCCTGGCTGGGCTCTTCATCGCCGGGAGAGGCTCCATCTTCCGCCCTTCGCCTCCGCTCTTCGTCATCTCCAGCGGCCCCGTCACCGGGATGCTTTCGTCCCACCTGTCGGCGGCCGGCCTGCCGCCTGCGGAGACCGCCGGGATCTCGGCCGCCCTGCGGAAAAAGCTGAACCTGCGCAGGCTTTCCCCCTCCGACGAGTACGGGGTGGTCCTTTCCACCTCCGGCGCCCTGGTCAACGCCTATGTTCTGAAAGGGCTTTCCCGTTACGTGGTCAGGCCCGCGGGAAAGGGGTACGAGCTCGCCGTCTCGTCCCTTTCCGTGACGGAGGAGACGCTGCGCGTGAAGGGCTCGATCTCCTCCTCGCTCTGGGAGTCGATGAACGCCTCGGGCGTGCCGGACGGGACCATACTGGATTTCGCCGACATCTTCTCCTGGTCCGTGGACTTCCTTACCGAAGTCCGGGAGGGAGACTCCTACGAGCTCGTCTACGAACAGCGCACGGCCGAGAACGGGCGCAGCGCGGGCAGGAGGATCCTGGCGGGGGTCTACGACGGGCAGGAGACCGGGCGCAAGTTCGCTTTCCGGCACGGGGACGGCTACTACGACGAGAAGGGAGAGTCGCTGCGCAGCCTTTTCCTGCGCGCGCCGCTGCAATACCGCCGGATCTCTTCGTATTTCAGCAAGGCCCGCCGCCATCCGATACTTAAGATAGTCAGGCCGCACCTCGGCATCGACTACGCCGCCCCGGCGGGGACGCCGGTCTCTTCCGTCGCCGACGGCACGGTGACCTTCGTCGGCTGGAAGGGCGGCTACGGGCGCTACGTGGAGGTGCGCCACGCCCTGGGCTACGTGACGACCTATGGACACCTGAGCCGTTACGCCCGCGGCCTGAAGCGGGGCAAACGGGTGAAGCAGGGCGATGTCATAGCCTATGTCGGTTCCTCCGGGCTTTCAAGCGGGCCCCACCTGGATTTCCGGGTCAGGGCCAACGGCTCTTATGTCAATTTCCTGGCCATAAAGCACCGTTCCGGCGGCGGTCCCCCGGTGCGCGACAAGAGCGCCTTCCTGGCCGCGGCCAGGGTCCTGCTTCCGGAAGCTTTCGGGAACTGACGCTCTTTACCTGAAGGCGTCGTAGAAGACGGGGATTATCTCCAGCGCTATCAGCAGTATTATGATGGTCTCCAGCAGGTGGCCCCGCCTGGAGTTGACCTCTATCTGCAGCATCTGGGTTATCTGCGCCAGGTTGTCCATCTTGCGCGAGATGTTCTTGCGCCAGTCGTCGAAGCGGAACTGGTGGGCGGAGGCCCTGAACACCGTCGCGAGGTAGGGATCGCCGACGGTCTTGAGCGAGTTCTCTATCCGTTCGAGGAACTCCGAGAACTCGATATACTGGCGGCTGGCCTCCTCCGCGATGTCGGCGTAGAAGTTGCGGAAGAAGTTCCAGGGGCTCTCCCGCTTGCCTTCGATGGTGTCGTAGAGCAGGTCCAGTTTGGCGCTGAGCTTGTCGTCGTAGTAACGGAACTCCAGCAGGTGGCTGAGCGAGAACTCTATGACGTCGGCCACGTCGCGCTGGTCCTTGGGCTCCACGAGCAGGGCCGAGTTCCAGTCTATGACCGCCAGGTCCCCTTCCCCGTACTGCAGGACGTTCTCCATTATGAAGTCCGCGGAATTGCGCGAGAGCCGCTCCCTGTTCTCGGCCAGCAGCAGCGAGGGGACGTCGGCCTTCTCCAGCAGGTCCAGCGGGCCCGAGACGCCTTCGGCCTCGTTTATTATGTAGGTGATGTAATCCTCGGCGATGCCCCAGTCCGAGGCCTGCTTCAGCGCCGTCCCTACGCGGGACTTGAGCGCGTCCCTGTGCTTCAGGGCCAGCGCGTCCGGTTCGTCGGATTCCTCGAGCGCGTCCGCCAGCGCGACCAGTTCCTCCCAGCGGATCCCGGCCGGCATGGGCAGTTCCAGGGTGACGGAGATGACGCCGTAATTCCAGAGCTTGGCGTTGATCTCGGCTTCCAGGCCTCCGTTGACGCGCAGGGGCTCGCGGCCCAGCGGCACCTGCAGCGGCGCCTCCTTTATTATGATGGCGCGCCGGGTGTCCGTACGCAGGCTGAATCTGGAACTGGCCGTTCCGGCCGAGAGGAGCTTTTCGGCCGCCGCGAGGTCTATCTCGCCCGCCACGTCGTAGACGCGGTGCACGAGGATGCTGCCCTTCCTGATGACAACGGACATCCCTTATCTCCCCGCCGCGCCGGTCATTCCGGTTTGAGGACCTCTTCCACCGACTTCCTGATGTCTTCGTCGAAGGAAGGGTCGTAGCCGGCCCAGAGGTCGTAGACCTTGTGGTCCCTGTCGAGCAGGAAAAGATAGGGCACGCCGCGGGTCTTATAGGCCCGCGCGACGGGCGCCGCGTCGTAGGCGACGGGGAAGGTTATGCCGAAATCCTTTACGAAGCGCGCGGCCGGGGCGGCCTCGCGCTCCTGGGCGGCGGCCAGCACGGTAAGGCCCTTCTTGCCGTATTTTTCGTGCAGTTTCTGGACGAAGGGCGCGGCCTTGCGGCAGTAGGGGCAGGTTTCGGTGAAGAACATGAGCATTACGGGCTTGCCGGCATAGTCGGCCAGGTCCAGTCTGCCTCCTTTATGACCAGGGAGGTCGAAATAGGTGTGGCCTTTGGCGTAGGCTTTTTTTCCCGCCGCGGGACTGGCTTCCACGAAAGTTTCGGCGGTCTTTTGCATCCCGTTCTCCGGTCCTGTACGGGGACCGGCGTTCCCGCCGGAGATCAGCGAGGCGGTCAGCGCGCCCGCCACGGCGCCCGCCACGGCGCCGGCGATGATAGCGGATAGAAGAGGGTCGTTCCCGAGCCTGGTCGAATGATTTTTCATCAGGTTATTCTATTATTTTTGAGAGCAGGTCCAAAAGCCGGTTGGCCGAACAGAGCCTTATATGTTCGCGGGTCCCCCTGAAAAGAGCCCTGTGGGACGAGGTCCCGCGCGGACCGGATATCCCGAAGAAGACCGTCCCGGCGGGCTTCTCCGGCGTCCCCCCCGCGGGGCCCGCTATGCCCGTAACGGCCCCCGCGTAATCCGAGCCGAAGACCCGCCGCGCGCCCCCGGCCATCGCGGCCGCGCATTCCGCGGAGACGGCCCCGCTGCGTCCGAGCAGCGCGGGGCCGACCCCGAGCAGCCTCGTCTTGGAGGCGTTGGAATAGGCGGTTATGCCGCCGAGGAAGATATCGGAACTCCCCGCCTCGTCGGTCATCAGCTTGGAGGCCAGTCCCCCCGTGCACGACTCCGCGAGGGCGAGCGTCGCTCCCCTGGCGCGCAGGAGCCGGCCCAGCGCCTGCTGCCTGCTCTCGCCGGTTTCCGAGTAGACGGCGCCGCCCAGCGCCCGCCGCGCGGCTTTTTTCACGGCGGCGAGCCTGCGGGCCGCCAGCGCCGGCGTGAGGCCCGACACCGTGAACGCGAACTCGATCTCGTCGGCGCCGGCGAGTATCGTGAAGTCGGCGCCGCGGAAGCGCCGCAGCACCGGCTTCAGCAGCTTTTCGGCCTGCACCTCGCGCAGCCCCGCGGCTTTAAAGCGGGCGGAGAGCACGGTGCCGGGCTTTACGCCGAAAAAGGACGAGATCTCCTCCGCCAGGCCGTCGCCGAACATCGGCTCCCATTCGCGCAGCGGTCCCGGCAGCAGTACCAGCATGCGGCCTCCGCGCTTTATCACCTGTCCGAAGGCCGTGCCGTTGCGGTTCGGCAGGGTGCGGGCCCCTTCCAGTATGAGCGCCTGGTCCGCCATATTGGGCGGCAGTTTCTCCAGCGAGTACCGGCGGCGCAGTTCGGCCTCGCAGTCGGCGGAAACGCGCAGGCGCAGTCCCAGCGCGGCGGCCGCGGCCTGCCTGGTAAGGTCGTCGAAGGTGGGGCCCAGCCCTCCGCAGGTCAGCACCAGCGGACAGGAGGCCATCGCCTCGCGGATGGAGCGGGCGATGAGGCCCCGGTCGTCGCGCAGGGAGCGCTCGGCCCGCAGTTTTACGCCCAGTCCGCGCAGCCGGGCCGCGAACAGCGGGGAATAGAGGTTGACCCTGGCCGAGACGAGCTCGGACCCGGTGCAGAGGAGCTCCGCTTCCGCCCTCATATGTTCACCAGGTCCTCGCCGTGGTAGAGGGCGAGGAAGAGGAGCATGTAGTCCTTAAGATGGCGGGTGAGCAGGAAATTGCGGCGGACATGTTCCCTGCCGTTGGCGCCCAGCGTCCGCGCGTAGTCGGGGCTGTTGAGCAGCTGCTTCAGCGCGAAAGCCGCCCCTTCCACCGACCGGCACAGGAGCCCGGAGTGCTTGTGGGTGACCTGCAGCGGTATCCCCCCGACGGCGGAAGCCACCACCGGCTTGCCTTTCCAGAGGGCCTCCGAGACCGTGAGACCGAAACCCTCCTTCAGGGATTTCTGGATTATTATATCGGAGCCCCGCTGGAGCGCGTTCACCTCCAGGTCGTTCTGCTTCATCAGCAGCACGTGGAGATCGGGGTCCCCTTTGGCCCTTTCCATGACCTCGGCGTAGACCTGCATGCCCTCCGGGTCGTCGGCGGCACCGCCGCCGGCCAGGACCAGGCGGCAGTCGATGTACTTCTTCACCAGGCGCCAGGCCTCTATCACGCCGAGCGGGTCCTTCAGACGGTCGAAACGGGATATCTGCGTTACCACCGGCTTGTCGCGTGGTATGGAGTATTTCTCCATGACGGAGGCGATGCGCTCCGGCTCCAGGTCGCGGTTCTTGTCGCTGAGCGGGTCTATGGAGGGCGTTATCTGGAACTGGCGCAGCGGCAGTTCGCGCGAGAACTGCGGGGCCGAGAATACCGAGGCGTCGTAGCCGCCGATGAAGCCCATCAGGAAGTCCCAGGTGCCGGGCTCGGGCCTGGAAACGTCGACATGGCAGCGCCAGATCCATTTGTTGTCCCGCTTTTTCGCGACCAGCCCCATCGGCTGCGGGTCGTGTATGAACATGATCTCCGCGCCGGTGTCCACGGCCTCGATGTTGGCCCGGCTGGTCTCCATGAAGATCTCCTTGTCCTGGGCGGTCAGCGTTTCCGCGCCGCCGTGCAGGGCGTTGTGTATCTTCTTGGTCACGGCGAAGAAGGCGTCGCCTCCCTTGATGACGTCCCAGGAGGCCTCTATCCCCATCTGCCTTAGCAGCGGCACCATCCGGTTGAGTATCTCGGCCACCCCGCCCCCTACGGCGGTGGAATTGACGTTCTTCACGGTCCTGCCCCTGAGGCGTTCCGAGAGCAGCCTGATGTCGTCTATGACGCTCTGCCCTATGATCGGCGCGTAGTCTTCGATGAGGGGCATCAGAGACTCCTTTCTATGCCGCGCAGCAGGTTGCGGCGCAGGTCCTCGAGGGTCTGGGTATAGGGGTCCAGCCTTTCCACCAGCGCTGCCAGTTCGCGGTCGCCGAGGCATTCTTCGAACCATTTCGAGAAATCGTTCTTGCCTTTCTCCAGGCGCAGGCGGGACTCGAAGACGTGGTAATAGATCGAGTCGACCGTGATCCTGGAGAGGATGTCCGCGAACTCCCGCAGGTCGCGGGCCTCGTACCTGGTCGGCATGATGAAGCTTACGGATTTGAGGAAATGGAACTCTCCCCCTTCCGCGGCGAATTTCAGCGAGGCCAGCGGATTGGTCCGCACGTAGCCCTCGATGGTGGCCACGATCGCCTCGCGCAGGGCCCGTATCGAGTCGAAACGCATGATGTCGAGGCTGTAGAGGCGTTCGGCCAGGGCCTCCTCGCCCAGTTCCCCCGCTATCCAGTACGCGAAGTCGTTGGGCGGTTCGGGCGAAAGGGACTGGTGCTGCTGCAGGAACCGGTGCGTGTGGTGGTATATGGACGAACCGCTGATGCCGCGGAGCGTGTCGGTCAGCTCCTGCAGGTTGGAGGCCCTGCGGCCCGTCAGTTCGGTCATCTGCAGGCGGGTATAGAACCTGAAAGGCGCCGTCGCCCCGCGCGCTTCCTTCATTCCTCCTCCCCCGCGGCCTTAAGTATCCGCCCCAGCAGCGCCGCCGCGGCGCGGTGGTCCGGGACCCTCGCCGCCGCCGCGGTAGGCCTGCCGCGCGGCCCGACGAAAACGGTCACGGCCCTGCCGCGCAGCGCGCGGAAGGCGTCCTCGTCCGTGACATCGTCGCCCATGTAGAATCCCGCGCCCCCCCTGCGGGCGAGCAGGAGCAGGCAGGCGGCGCCCTTGTGGAAAGCGGCCCGGGGCCGGAGCTCCAGGACCTTTTTCCCTTCCACCGCGCGCAGGCCGGGCATGCGGGAGAGCGCGCGGGCCGCTTTCCGCAGTTCCGCGGCCATGGCGGCCGCCGCCTTGTCCGGGAGCGCCCGGTAATGCAGGGTCACGGAGAAGCGCTTCGCCTGTATCCAGGCGCCGGGGTACCGGTCCTTTATCCCGCGGAGCAGCCGCAGCGCCGGCCGGCAGGAGCGGCGGAAAGCGCGCTTGGACGCCTCCACCGGTGCCGGCAGGCGGAAGCCGGGCAGTTCGAGCCCGTGATTGCCGCAGTAGACCGCCCGGGTCAGGCCGGCCTTGCGGCGCAGGTCGGAGACGTCCCTGCCGCTGACCAGGGCCACGGTAACCCCGGGCAGGCGGGAGAGGCGCAGCAGGGCGCGCCTGGCTGGAGGGTAGAAGCGCGCCGCCTCCGGCGTCGGCGCCATCTCCGAAAGCGTGCCGTCGAAATCCAGCATCAGGCAGAGACGTCCCGGGCCGCGGGCCTCGTCCGCGCGGGAGAAAAGTTCGCGCACTATGCGCTTCATCGGGGCCTCCCGGCCGCCATTCCGAGGTACATCCTCACTCCCTGAAGTCGAACTTGAGCAGGTCCGAGATGATCTTGGCGGCCCAGTGATAGATGTTGTTGCTCCCCACCGTTCCGCGCATTTTGTGCATGCGGCGCGAGACTTCCTCGTCCGGCATTTCCAGGGCCTTGAGCAGCTCCCCGGCGCATTGGTCGCGGTCGTAGGGATTGACCGCCAGCGCGTCGGTCAGTTCGCGGGCGGCGCCCGTGAAATTGCTGAGTATCAGCACGCCGGTGCCGTCTATCTTGGCGGAAACGAACTCCTTGGCCACCAGGTTCATGCCGTCGTGCAGCGAGGTCACCATGCAGACCGAAGAGAGACGGTAAAGGGCAAGTATCTCCTCGTAGGAGACGTGGCGGCGCGTCAGCACTACCGGGGTCCAGTTCTCGGTGGAGTGCTTCCAGTTGATGCGCTCCACGATGGCGTTTATCTCGTCGTTTATGTCCTTGTATTTCTGTACGTGTATGCGGCTTATCTCGCCTATCTGCAGGAAGGTGATCTTCTCTTTCAGTTCGGGATGTCCGTCGAGCAGCATGTCCAGCGCCAGAAGGCGTTCCGGTATGCCTTTAGTGTAGTCTATGCGGTCTATCCCCAGTATCAGTTTCTGCCCTTCCAGGCGGAACTCCTCTTTCAGCGACCGCATGGTCTCTTCTACCGCCGGGGACGCGGCGTCGGCGCTTATCGCGGCGAAATCCACGCTTATCGGGTAAGGTCTGACCAGCGTTTCGTGGCCGCCCTTGACCACTGAGAAACGTTCGCGGTCTATCTTGCTCTCCAGTTCCCTGTCCACGGCCTCGAGGAAGTTGTTGCAGTGCAGGCGGATGTGGAAGCCCAGCAGGTCGTTGGCCAGCAGGCCTTCCAGCAGTTCCTTCTTGTCGGGGCAGATGCGGAATATCTCGTGGCTGGGCCACGGGATGTGCCAGAAATGCGCGGTTATCACCTGCGGCCCGCAAAGTTCCTTGAGCATGGCGGGAAGCAGGCAGAGGTGGTAGTCCTGTATCCAGACGAAGGCCTTGCGTCCGCCGAGCTCGTCGGCTATCGCTTTCGCGAACTTCATGTTGACGGACTTGTAGTATTCCCAGTCCTGCTTGCGGAAGGTGGGGCGCTTGAAGGTGAGGTGGGAGAGCGGCCAGAGGGTGTCGTTGGAATACCCGTTGTAGTAGCCTTCCTCCTCGGCCTTGTCGAGCCATATCCGCTTGAGCGTGTAGGCGGGCTTTTCCGGGGGCACGCCTATCTTCCCGGCCGCGTCGGTGACCCTGCGGTCGGCGTCGCCGTTGCCGTAGGCTATCCAGAGGCCGCGCGAGGCGCGCATGACCGGGTCCAGGGCGGTGACCACTCCGCCGGCCCCGCGCTGGCAGATGACCCTGCCCTTCTGGTACTTGTGAACGTAAGGCTGGCGGTTGGATACCAGCACGAAAAGGTAGTCGCCGAGTTTCTCCCTGACGAGGCTCTCGAGATCAGAGGAAGTCCACATATCGTCCTCCAGGCGTTCCAGCGGATAGATCTCCCGCGGGTAGATTATAAATACTTAGCCGGGCCGGCGCAAGGAAAACCGCAATACTTGTATAATAATGCGGACGAGCGAGGAGCCCCTGATGTCGGCGGATATAATACTGATAACCATAAGTTCCGTGATCCTGGTCTCCTACCTTTTCGATTTTTTCTCGTCCAGGACCCGCGTGCCGCAGCTGGTCTTCCTGATACTCTCCGGCATAGTCATCCGGGTCCTGATGGACCGCGCCGGCTGGCATATCCCTTATCTCGGCGTCATACTCCCTCCGCTCGGTACGCTCGGCCTGATACTCATAGTCCTGGAGGCCGGGCTGGACCTGGAGCTCGGGCGGGAGAAGGTGCGGGTGATACGCAACGGCCTCTTCAGCGCGTTTTTTTCCCTCCTGGCCACGCTGGGGCTCATCGCGGCCTTCTATAAACTGCTGTTCCCTTCCGCCGGGCTGCGCCTCTGCCTGGTCAACGCCCTGCCCCTGGCCGTCATGAGCAGCGCCATCGCCATCCCGGGAGTGAGCCATCTCCCGGCGGACAGGAAGGAGTTCATCGTCTACGAGAGTTCCTTCTCGGACATCCTGGGCATACTCGTCTTCAACTTCCTGGTGCTCAACGAGACCTTCGGCTTCGGGGCGTATTTCTCCTTCGGTTTCGAGATAATCGCGACCATACTGCTGTCGCTGGTCTTTTCGCTGGCGCTGGCGGCCCTCATAGAGCGGATAGACCACAAGATAAAGTACCTGCCGGTCTTTTCCGTGCTGCTGCTGGTCTACGCGCTGGCCAAGATGATGCACTTCTCCCCGCTCGTGCTGGTCCTGGTCTTCGGGCTTTTCGCCAATAATATAGGCAAGTTCGTCCGCGGCAACCTGCGCTTCTACTTCGACGTGGACCGGCTACGCGAGGAGATGGACCAGTTCGGCGGCATAGTGCGCGAGACCACTTTCGTCATAAAGACCTTCTTCTTCCTCCTGCTCGGCTACTCCACGGACCTCCGCGAGCTTTTCGCCCCGGACGCTTTCCGCGTCGCGCTGCCGGTGCTGGGTTTTATTTACTTGGGACGCTGGCTGCCCCTCCGCCGCGCCGCGGGCGAGGCGGCGCATTCGCTGGCCTATATCGCCCCGCGCGGCCTGATAACCATCCTGCTCTATCTCAGCATCCCGCCCGCCCTGCACATGCCGGGCATTCCCGGGGCGACGCTCGTGCTGCTCATACTCGCTACCGCCCTGATACTGGCCTGGGGCGTCATGAAGCCGGATACGCCGGCGCAGGCCAGGCTCAAAAGGATAATATCGGGGGATTTCAATGAACAACCTTGACTGGGTGCTGGTCTTCGCGGGAGTTTTCGCGGCGGGCGTCGCTCACGCCGGGGGAGAGCGTCCGGTCCCTCCCAGGGCCGCCAAGATCCCCCACCGTCTCGAGAAGCACGGCCATGTCAGGACGGACGATTATTTCTGGCTGCGCGAGCGGGATAACCCGGAGGTACTGGAATACCTGAAGGCCGAGAACGTCTACGCCGACGCCGTCCTGGCCCCGGTGAAGAAGTTCTCCTCCTCGCTCTTCGCGGAGATGAAGTCCAGGATAAAAAAGGACGATTCCACTCCGCCGTACAAGGACGGGCCCTACTATTACTACACCCGCTACAAAAAAGGCGGCGAATACCCGCTCTACTGCCGCCGGGCCGGCTCCCCGTCGGGGAAAGAGGAGATACTCCTCGACGTCAACAAGGAGGCCAGGGGCCACGCCTTCTTCGACGCCCGCTTCCCGGTGATGAGCCCGGACCACGGTCTAATGGCCTGGGCCGCGGACACCAAAGGCCGCCGTTTCTATACCGTCCGCTTCAAGGACCTGCGTACCGGCAAGGTCCTGCCGGACCGCCTGGAGAACGTGACCCCCAACCTGGTCTGGGCGGAGGACGGCAGGACGCTCTTCTACGCGAAGCAGCACCCGGAGACCCTCCGCTGGGACAGGATCTTCAGGCATGAGCTGGGCTCCGCCGAGGATACCGAGGTCTATAACGAACCCGACGAGACCTTCACCGCTTTCGTCGCCAAGTCGCGCAGCCGCAAATACCTGTTCATCGGTTCGCAGGCCACGCTGACCACCGAGTACCGCTACCTCGACGCCTCCGCGCCGTCCGGGGAGTGGCGGCTGTTCCTGCCGCGCGAACGCGGCCTGGAATACGCGCCGGAGCACGCGGGCGACAGGTTCTATGTACTGCACAACAGGAACGCCAGGAATTTCATGGTCTCGGAAGCCGAAGACCTGCCGGGCGGCCCCGGCCCGTGGAAAGAGTTCCTCCCCCACCGCGAGGATACGCTCGTCGAGGACATCGACGTTTTCCGCGGCTGGCTGGTGGTCTCGGAAAGGCGGGGCGGGCTGCCGCTGCTGCGCGTCATGAGCCGGTCCGGCGGCGGGGAGCATTACCTGGAATTCGACGATCCCGCCTACCTGGCCTCCGCCGGCGTCAACAGGGAGTACGATTCCGGGCTGCTGCGCTTCAACTACGAATCGCTGACCACCCCGGATTCCGTCTACGACTACGATATGGCCTCGCGTGAAAAGACGCTTCTCAAGCGCCAGGAGGTGCTGGGCGGTTTCCGGCCGGAGGATTATGTCTCGGAGCGCGTCTGGGCGCCCGCCCGGGACGGGGCGAAGATCCCGGTCTCGCTGGTCTACCGGAAGGACTTCCGCCGGGGTTCCGGGGCCCCGCTGCATATTTATTCCTACGGTTCCTACGGCTCCAATTCCGATCCGTATTTCAGCTCCGTCAGGCTTTCGCTGCTCGACAGGGGCTTCGTCTGCGCCATAGCGCATATCCGCGGCGGTTCCGAACTGGGCCGGGCCTGGTACGAGGACGGCCGGCAGCGCAGGAAGATCAACACCTTCAACGACTTCATCGACGCCACCGAGTACCTGGTGAAGGAAGGCTACGCCGCCCGCGGCCGCGTACACGCGGAGGGCGGCTCGGCCGGAGGCCTGCTGATGGGCGCCGTCGCCAACCTGGCGCCGGAAGGCCTTTACCGCTCCATCCTGGCCGAGGTCCCTTTCGTGGACGTGGTGACGACCATGCTCGACGACAGCATCCCGCTGACCACCGGGGAATACGACGAATGGGGAGATCCGAACGTGAAAGAGGACTACGAGTACATGCTCTCGTATTCCCCCTACGACAATGTCTCGGCCAGGTCCTACCCGGCGATGTTCATAACGGCCGGTCTGCACGACTCCCAGGTGCAGTACTGGGAACCTGCCAAATGGGCGGCGAAGCTCCGCGCCCTGAAGACCGACTCCAATACGCTGGTGCTGAAGACCGACATGGAGGTAGGCCACGGCGGCAAGTCGGGGCGCTTCGAGGCTCTAAAACTGGTCGCGCTGGAATACGCTTTCATGCTGGAGCTGGAGGGGACAGGGAAGTGAACCGGCCCGGGGCGGAAGCCCCGCGCCCGGGATCCCCGTTCTACGGATCCGACGCCCTGCGGACGAGCAGCCGCAGCAGCGAAAGGGCCTCTTTTTCCCCCGCCAGGTCCTGTACGGCGCGCCGTATCTGCGCCGGCGATTTTCCGCCCCCGGTCCTTTCTATAAAACCGATGATCTCCGCCGCGGTGGAATCCAGTTCCCCCGGGGAAGCCGCCGCTCTGGCCGGCCGCGCCGTCCTTCCGCCTCCCGCGGGACCGGCCCTGCCCGCCAGTTCATAGCAGACCACGGCCACGGCGTGCCCCAGGTTCATGGAGGGCTGCGCGTCGGCGGTCGGCACCGCTATGATGGCCCGGCAATGGGAGAGATCCTCCTCCGTAAGGCCGTGCTTTTCCGGTCCGAAGACTATCGCGGCGCGTCCGCCGCCGGAGTTCTTCCTTATATATTCGGCGGCCAGCGGCAGGGGTATGACCTCCCTGTCGGGGCTGCGCCTGTTCAGCGCTGAAGTGCCCAGGACCAGGGAGCAGCCCTCCGCCGCGGCCGGGATGGACCCGCATACCGCCGCCCTGTCCAGCAGGTGCCCGGCCCCCACGGCCGCCCGGTTCTCGGTCAGCGCTTCTTTCCAGACCGGAGGGTGAGGGGCGGCGGCCGCCAGGTCCGAGAGGCCGAAGTTGGCCATGGCTCTTGCCGCCGCCCCGATGTTCACGGGGTTTCGCGGACGGGCCAGGACTATCCTTAAAGGCGGGGTCGTTTCTTCGGCCATGCCTATATTCTACATAAACGGAACGCCGCCGGCGGGCGCGTACTCCCCGGGCGGCGTCCGGCCGGACGCCCCGGCACTTGACGATAGGCCTAAGGTCCTATGGACACATAGGCCCTTTGGTCCTTGCCCGGAGGGTCTTTTGTCCATAGGTTATATCTGCCGCTGTGTAATCCCCGGGATAGGCCGGGGAGTATCCACCTCCGGACCTTAATCCGGATTCACCACTCGGCGCGGAATACCAGGCGTTGTAAGTCTTGCTGAGGTGGATACTATGGCCCGTTCAGCGTCGAATAATGTCGCAGCCGTCCTGAAGTCCGTATTCGCGGCGTTCCTCCTTTCCGTCTCTCTTTACGCCCCGGCGCGCGCCGGGGAGGCCTTCGATTCCCTGGCCTCCCTGGCGGAGAGCGCCGCCGCCTTCCTGGCGCCCCTGCCGGCCGCCGAGCCGCCGGAGGCGACGCTGCTGCGCCCCGCCCCCGGCCTCAGCGTCTATTTCGTGAGCGTCGGCCAGGGCGACGCGATCTACATGGAGTTCCCGGACGGCAGGAACGCCCTCATAGACGGGGGCCCCTCCTCGTCCTCCTCCGGGCCGCTGGCGCTGTTCCTGAAGGAACGGGGGATCTCTTCCATAGACCATGTGGTGCTGACCCATCCCCACTCCGACCATTACAAAGGGCTCCAGCACGTCTTCGCCAATTACGCGGTGGGCGCCTTCTACGACACCCGCGTGGACAATTCCGCCGCCACCGGCGACGACGCCGTCAGGGCGAAGGCGGCGGAACTGGGCGTGACGACCGCTTATCCCGCTCCCGGCGACTCGCTCGACTGGTCCGCCGGCGTGGAAGTGAAAGTCCTCAGTTCCTGCCACGAGCCTTTCGCGAGCAAGAACAGCGAGACCCTCAACAACTGCTCCATCACGCTGCGCCTCGAGCACGCGGGCGCGTCCCTGCTTTTCACCGGCGACGCGGGAGAGGACGTCGAGGCCCGGCTGGTGAAGGAGTACGGCGCCGGTCTCCGCTCCGACATACTCAAAGTGGGCCATCACGGCAGCAGGTATTCCTCCACCTCGCCTTTCCTGGCGGCCGTCCGTCCCGCGAGGGCCTACATAGAGGTCGGCGCCAACAACTACGGGCACCCGCATCCCGAGGCCGTCTCCCGCCTGCTGGAGGCCGGCGCGGAGATCTTCCGCACCGACCTCTCCGGTACGCAGGAATTCAGGGCCGCCGCGCCCCTGCTCTGCATGGCCGCGGCCGAATAACCGAGCGTTCATATATAAAGCGTAGAAGGGGGGCGCGACAACGTGATGTCGCGCCCCCCTTGCGCTTTTACCGGATGTTTTAGAGGGGGTCCACGGTCTCCGCCTCGGCGTAGAAGGCGGCGTGGTCTGAGAGATTGCGCCAGGCCCCGGCGTGCAGCGCCTTCGCCCGCAGCACACGGAAACCCCGCAGGTATATCCTGTCCAGCGGGAAACAGGGGAAGGCGCAGGGAAAAGTGCGCAGTTTCCCCCCGTGCAGTTCGTGGCCCGCGTCCCGCATCCCCAGCCGGACCTCCAGCTCGTCCCGTTCGCGCCGCCGCCATTCGTTGAAGTCGCCCGCGACCACCAGCGGCTCGCCGGCGGGGACATGTTTTTCAAGGTAGTCAGCTATCATCGAGAGCTGTTTGCGGCGGGAAACGCGGAGCAGTCCCAGGTGCAGGCAGAGCGCGTGCAGCGTCCGGCCGCCCGGCAAGCCCAGCGCCGCGTACAGGGCCCCGCGTTTCTCCACCTGGTTGGTGGAGATGTCGGTCCTTTCGGTCAGCAGTATCGGGAACCTGGAGACGATCGCGTTGCCGTGATGTCCGGCCGCGTAGACGGCGTTGCGGCCGTAAACATGGTCGAAACCGGAGGTCCCGGCCAGGTACTCGTGCTGGGGACGGGAGGGCCAGTGCGCGTATTTCGCCGCCTTCCGCACGTTCTCCCCCACCGCCTCCTGCAGGAAGATAACGTCCGCGCCCGTGGCGTGGATGCGTTCCCCCAGCGCCGGCAGCGAGAAACGGCGGTTGAGCGGCGAGAAGCCTTTGTGCAGGTTTATGGTCAGGAATTTAACGCGCATTTCCCTCTCCCGACCAGATTATACCCCCCCGGCGCCGCGATTGTCCACCGCTATAAGGATTTAGTATCATATGGGCACGGTCTCCCAAAGGACCGGGCCGGCCAAACCGGCCAATCCAGAGTATCCAGGAGCACACCGAACATGCCTAAGACGGCCGTTATGAAGAAACCTGCGCAGAAGATCAGCAAAGCCAAACTTTCCAAGAAACTCGTGTACTTTTTCGGCGGCGGCAAGGCCGACGGCAAAGAGTCCATGAAGAACCTGCTCGGCGGCAAGGGCGCCAACCTCGCCGAGATGGCCGGCCACCCGGCCCTGAAGCTCCCCGTCCCCCCGGGCTTCACCATCACCACCGAGATCTGCACCTACTACTGGGCCAACAAGCGGACCTATCCCAAGCAGCTCAGGCTCGATGTCGAGAAGAACCTCCGCCGCGTCGAGGAACTGACCGGCAAGAAATTCGGCGACCCGGCCAACCCGCTGCTCGTATCCGTGCGCTCCGGCGCCCGCAGCTCCATGCCCGGCATGATGGAGACCATCCTCAACTGCGGCCTGACCGAGGCCACCATTCCCGGCCTGGTCAAACTGACCAATAACCCCCGCTTCGTCTACGACTCCTACCGCCGCCTGATCATGATGTACTCCGACGTCGTCATGGAGAAGGCCGCCGGCATCGAGGTCGCCGACAACAAGGGCATCCGCAAGCAGCTCGAGCATATCATGGAGGACATGAAGCAGAAGCGCGGCGCCAAGTCCGACACCGACCTGTCCGCCGACGACCTGAAGGAGCTCTCCCGCCTCTTCAAGGCGAAGATCAAGGAGCAGCTCGGCAAGGAATTCCCGGACAACCACATGGACCAGCTCTGGGGCTCCATCGGCGCCGTGTTCGCCTCCTGGATGGGCAACAAGGCCGTCAAGTACCGCGAGATCGAGAAGATCCCCGCCGAGTGGGGCACCGCCGTCAACGTGCAGAGCATGGTGTTCGGCAATATGGGCGACTCCTCCTCCACCGGCGTGGCCTTCACCCGCAATCCCGGCACCGGCGAGAACTACTTCTACGGCGAGTTCCTCGAGAACGCGCAGGGCGAGGACGTCGTGGCCGGCATCCGCACCCCGCACCCCATAAACGAGCCCAGCCGCTCCGAGCAGTCCAAGCACCTCAAGTCCATGGAGCAGCTCGCGCCCGCCTGCTACAAGGAACTGGCCGCGATACGCGCCAAGCTCGAGAAGCATTACCGCAACATGCTCGACATCGAGTTCACCGTCGAGAACGGCCGCCTGTGGATGCTGCAGTGCCGCGTCGGCAAGCGCAACGGCCCGGCCGCCGTCCGCATGGCGCTCGACATGTACAGGGAGAAGCTGATCAGCCGCGACGAAGCGGTCAACCGCGTCACCCCGGCCCAGCTCGACGAGCTGCTGCACCCCATCATCGACCCCAAGGCCGAAGCGAAAGCGCATGTCCTCGGCAAGGGCCTGCCCGCCGGCCCCGGCGGCGCCGTCGGCCAGGTGGTGTTCACCGCCGCGGACGCCGTGAAGTGGCATAAGGAAGGTAAAAAGGTCATCCTCGTCCGCGAGGAGACCAACCCCGAGGACGTCGAGGGCATGAGGGCCGCCGAGGCCATCCTGACCGCCCGCGGCGGCATGACCTCCCACGCGGCGCTCGTCGCCCGCGGCTGGGGCAAGTGCTGCGTCGTCGGCTGCGCCGCCGTCGAGATCGAGCACGGGGCCAGGCAGTTCCGCATCGCCGGCGAGACGATCAAGGAGGGCGACTGGATCTCCCTCAACGGCTCCAAGGGCCTGGCCTACAAGGACAAGCTCGGGATGATCGACGCCAGCGAGTCCCCGATGCTGGGCGAGTTCCTCAAGCTCTGCAACCAGGTCCGCGCGCTCAAGGTCTGGACCAACGCCGACACCCCGGCCGACTCCATGGTCGCCCGCAAGTTCGGCGCCGAGGGCATCGGCCTGTTCCGCATCGAGCACATGTTCTACGGCAAGGGCTCGGACCAGGCGCTGTTCCAGCTGCGCAAGATGATCATGTCCAAGACCGAGGCGGAGCGCAAGGCCGCCCTCGACGGCCTCTTCCCGTTCATGAAGAACGACATCAAGGCGACGCTCAAGGTCATGGAAGGCCTGCACGTCACCATCCGCCTGATGGACCCGCCGCTCCATGAGTTCGTCCCCCACCAGAAGGACAAGCTGCAGGAGCTCGGCCAGGCGCTGGGCATCTCCTACGAGGAGCTGGAGGCCCGCGCCTCCGCGCTGCGCGAGTCCAACCCGATGATGGGCCACCGCGGCGTGCGCCTCGGCGTCACCTATCCCGAGATCACCGAGACGCAGGCCCGCGCCATACTCGAGGCCGCCGCCGAACTGGTCAAGGAAGGCGTCAAGGTGTACCCGGACATCATGATCCCCGTCGTCTCGCTCGAGAACGAGGTGAAGCACCAGACCGCCATCATCCACCGCGTCTACGCCGAGGTGTACAAGAAGCACGGCGTGAAGGTGAACTACATGGTCGGCACGATGATAGAGATCCCGCGCGCCTGCCTGATGGCCGGCAAACTGGCCGAGGCCATGGAGTTCTTCTCCTTCGGCACCAACGACCTGACGCAGATGACGTTCGGCTACTCCCGCGACGACTCGGGGTACTTCCTCAAGGAGTACGTCGAGCACAAGATCATCCCGGTCGACCCGTTCCAGACGATAGACCAGGACGGCGTGGGCGAGCTGATCAAGATCACCGTCGAGCGTGGCCGCAGGACCCGCAAGGACCTCAAGATCGGCATCTGCGGAGAGCAGGGCGGCGAACCGGCCTCGGTGGAGTTCTGCCACAAGGCCGGCCTCAACTACGTCAGCTGCTCCCCGTTCCGCGTGCCGATAGCCATACTGTCGGCGGCGCAGGCGCAGCTGAAAGCTCCCCGGAAGAACAAGTAAGCTCCGGGCGGTAAAGTGCGGGGCCGGCCGGCCATAACTGGCGGCCGGCCCCTTAAATACCGGACACTTAGTGAAAAAAAAGACGCAGCGCTATTTCCCCCTCGTGGTCTCCTCCCCTTCGGGCGGCGGCAAGTCCACGGTCAGGGCGGAGCTGCTCAAGCGCGATCCCCGCTTCGGCTTCAGCATCACCTGCACCACCCGCGCCCCGCGCCCGGGAGAGAAGCACGGCCGGGACTACTATTTCGTCACGTCCCGCGAGTTCGACGACCTCAGGCGGGACGGGAAACTGCTGGAGTGGGCCAACGTGCACGGCAACCTCTACGGCACCCCGGTCAAGTCGGTGCGCGACGTGCTGGACGCCGGACGCATACCGGTCATGACCATAGACGTCAAGGGCGCGCGTTCCGTGCGCAGGCTTTTCCCGGAGGCCGTGACCGTCTTCCTGCTGCCGCCTTCGCTGGATACCCTGCGCCGCCGCCTGGCGGGCCGAGGCGAGGCCCCGGAGAGCATCAGCGTGCGCATGCGCACGGCAGCGGCGGAGCTCAGGGAAGCCGACAGTTTCGGCTACATCGTCTACAACGACACGCTGGAGCGGGCCGTGGAGGACGTGATAGGGATAACCGACGCCGAATGCCGCCGGGCCCGTCTCAACCTCGACGCCGTGAGAAGATTCGAAAGAGACCTGAAGAGACTTAATTCCCCGCGACGGAGGAAAAAATGACCGCTGAAAAGAACGCCGAGACCGAGCTCCTGGAGAAGAAGATCTGCGATTACGGAGCCTCCAAGTACAAGGACCTGGTGGTCGCCATGAAATGGGCGCGCGTGATAAAGCGCCAGGAGGAGAACCGCTCCCTCCCTATGGCCCAGCTCATCGATAAGGCCCTGCTCGACATCGTCGACGGCCGCGTCGCCCGCGAGCAGGTCGAAGAGGCCGCCGCCAAGCTGGCCGCCGAGGCCGCCGCGCGCGAAGCCGCCCCCAGGCGCCCCCGCGCGTCCGCCGCGGCCGAGTAAGATCCGATGAAGCGGGCACTGATCCGGCCGGTCTCGGAGCTCCCGGCGCCGACCGCGGACAAAGCCGCCCTGATCCGGGACCTCGCCGCCCATATCAGGCGGCTCGACGAGGACCTGCATATCTCTCCGCACGAACTGCCCGGCGGCCCCGCCCGCCCGGCGCCCGTCGTCAGGGCGCCGCGCGCCGCCGTTCCGTCCGCCGCCCCGAGCCGCCCCGCGCCCGGCCGTTCTTCGTCCGCCCCGGTCCCCGGCCCGGCCCCGCGGGACGGCGGTCCCGCCGCGGGACTGGCCGAGCTGGAGGCCCTGGTGAAGAGCTGCCGCCGCTGCCCGCTGGGCAGCCACCGTCTCAACGCCGTTTTCGGCGTGGGCTCCCCCTCGGCGAAAGTGATGTTCGTGGGCGAGGGACCCGGCTTCCAGGAGGACCACCAGGGCGAGCCTTTCGTCGGCCGCTCCGGCCAGCTGCTCGACAAGATCCTCGACACCGTCCTCGGACTGAAGCGCTCCGAAGTCTACATCGCCAACATCGTCAAGTGCCATCCGATGGTCAACCCGGACAACCCGGAGTCGCGCGGCAACGACAGGCCGCCGTCGCCCGAGGAGATCGCCGTGTGCCGTCCTTATCTCGAGAGGCAGATCGCCCTGATCAAGCCGCGCTGCATAGTGACCCTCGGCTCGGTCGCCACCAAGGTCCTGCTCGGCACGGAGGAAGGCGTCTCCAGGACGCGCGGCAAATGGTACGTCTATCCCAGGACCCTTTTCGGCGGCGACTCCGACATTCAGCTGCTGCCGACCTATCATCCCGCCGCCCTTCTCAGGAACCCGAAGCTCAAGCTCGACACCTGGGAGGACATGAAGATGCTCAAGGCTTTCCTCGAGGGCGAAGCCTCCTGAACGGCGGGACCTCTCCGGCGGCCCGCCTATGATACTCGACGTAGCTTTCCCGGTCCCACTGCGCCGCACTTTTTACTACGCGGAGCCCGCGGGTCCGCCCATACAGCCCGGCACCCGGGTGCTCGCCCCTTTCGGCGCCAGCCGCCGCGTCGGGGTGGTGATCGGCCGACTGGAGGAGAAGGACGCCGACCTGACGGGATTCGCGAAACTGAAGACCGTCGAGGCCGCGCTGGACCCTTTCCCGCTGCTCGACCCCGCCCTGATGAATTTCTGCCGCTGGATGGCCGCCCGCTGGGACGCCCCGCTGGGAGCGGCCCTCGGTCTGTTCACGGTCCCGGGCAGGGATTTCCCGCTGCCCTCCCCCGCCCCTCCCGAGCCCGCCGTTCTGCCTCCGGCGCCCCCGGAAGGCCTGGACGTGCTGGCCGATTCGCTGCTCGGCGCGTCCGCGCCCCCCGGCCCCGCGCTGATCGCGGGCCTGCGCTCGGGGGAGCGCGACGCTTTCTACGCCCATGTCCTCGCCAGGGCCTCTTCCGGCGGACAGGCGCTGCTCCTTCTGCCCGACCTGGCGCTGGCCGCTTCGCTGATAAAGCGACTGCGCGAGCTGCTCCCCGAGGGAACGGTGACCCTCTGGCACAGCCGTCTCACTCCCAAGCAGCGGCGCGAGGCCTGGACGGGGGCCTGGTCCGGCTCGGCCCGGATCGTCGTCGGCACGCGTTCGGCTCTTTTCCTGCCCTTCGGTAATCTCGCATTCGCGCTGATGGACTCGGAGGAGGACGACCTCTACAAGCAGGAGGAGCAGGAACCGCGTTTCCACGCGCGCGAGGCCCTGCTCAAGCTGGCGGAACTGCGCGGCGCGCGCGCCGTCCTGGCCGGCCTCATGCCTTCCGTCGAAAGCCGGGCCCGGGCCGCCGCCGGCGCCCTGCGCCTCCTGGAGCGCCCGGCGCTTCTTTCCGACCCGCCGCCGCCCCGCGTGCAACTGGTGGACCTCAACGCCACGCCCGGCGTCATCTCCGAGCCGCTGCTCTCCGGGCTGCGCGAGGCCGTGGCCGCGGGCGGCAAGGCGCTGCTGGTGGTCAACCGCCGCGGCGTCTCGCTGCGGGAGATCTGCGCCAGGTGCGGCTGGACCAAGCGCTGCCGCCGCTGCGAGATACCCATGGCCACGGTGCCCGGCCCCGGCGGCGAAGGTCTGCAGTTCCTCTGCAAGGGCTGCGGCGTAAAGGAACCTTTCAGCGGCGTCTGCCCTTCCTGCGGCGGCCGCCTCTTCCGCGACAAGGGCGTCGGCACGCAGAAGCTGGCGGGCGCCGCCCGCCGCGAGCTGCCGTCGGTGCCCGTGCACGTCTTCGACGGCGACCTGGTCCGCTCTTCCCTGAACAGGACGATGGACGCGCTCGGCGAATTCGCGAAACCGGGCCCGGCCATACTGGTAAGCACCAGGCTCGCTCTGCGCGGCCACGATTTCCCCGGGCTGGCCCTGGCCGGCTTCGCGGACGCGGATTACGACCTCTCCCCCGAGGATTTCCGCTCGTCGGAGGAGGTCTTCCGGATGTTCGTAGCCGCCGCCGACTGCCTGGACCCCTCCGGTCCGCGCCGCCTGGTCATACAGACCCGCCAGCCCGGCCACCACGCCTTCGAGCGCGCCCGCCAGTGGGACCCGCCGGCCTTCGCCGCCGACGAGGAGGTCTCGCGCCGCACCTTCGCCTATCCCCCTTTCGTCTACCTCCTGCGCGTCAATTTCTCCTCGTTCGACCGCCGCGCGCTGGACGAGGCGCTGCGCGACATGGACGCGCGCCTGGAGGAAGCCTGCGGCCCCGGCTCGCAGGCCCTCGGTCCCGTCGAGCGTCCGCCCGCCCAGGGCCGCAAGAGGCTCTCGGCCTATTTCATAGTGAAGATGCCGCCGGACAGCCTGGCCGGCCCGGCCGGCGACAGGATCAGGGCCATGCGCCTGCCGGCCGGGGTGGACCTGGAAGTGGAGGCCGACCCCTACACTTTCCGCTGAAGGCCGATTTTTCCCTTTAATCAGGGCCGGTAAAATTAATAAAATTACGCTTTCGCGAAGAAAAACTATGAACACCAACACCATAATGCAGACCCTCAAGCGCGGCATAGTCGACCTCGTCAGCGAAGAGGAACTTATCAGGAAGATCTCGTCGGGAAAGAAGCTGAGGGTAAAGCTCGGCGTGGACCCCACCAGCCGCGACCTGCACCTGGGCCACAGCGTGGTGCTGGGCCTCCTGCGCCGTTTCCAGGACCTGGGGCACACGGCCGTCCTCATCATAGGCGATTTTACCGCCCAGGTCGGCGATCCCTCCGGCCGCGACGCCACCCGCCCCGTCATAGACCACGATACGGTCAAAAAGAACGCCGAGACCTACACGACGCAGGCCTTCAAGATCCTCGACAGGGCCAGGACCGAGGTCCGCTTCAACGGCGAATGGCTCAAGCCTTTCACCGCGGCGCCCGCCGACGGCGTGGCCGAGCTGATAACCACGGCCAAGAACGTGACGGTCTCGCGCCTGCTCGAGCGCGAGGATTTCAAGTCCCGGATGCAAGCCGGCAGCCCGGTCAGCCTGCTCGAACTCCTTTACCCGGTGTTCCAGGGCTACGATTCCGTGGCCGTTAAGGCCGACATCGAGATCGGCGGCCAGGACCAGATCTTCAACCTCCTGATGGGCCGCGACCTGCAGAAAGGCTACGGCCAGGAGCCGCAGGTCGTAATGACCGTACCGCTCCTGGTCGGCACCGACGGCGAGAAGAAGATGTCCAAGTCCTACGGCAACTACGTCGCTTTCAACGACCACCCCAACGACATGTTCGGCAAGATGATGTCGGTGCCGGACGAGCTGATGTACGCCTATTACGGCCTCCTCACCGAAGAGAACGCGGCGGAGGTGCGCGCGCAGCACCCGATGGAGGCCAAGAAGCGCCTGGCCGGGCTCATCGTGGCCAGGTTCCACAGCGAGGACGAGGCCAGCCTGGCGCGCCAGCATTTCGAGACGGTCTTCTCCAAAAAGGAAATGCCGTCGGAAATGGAGACCCACAAAGTGGAAAAGGCCGGGCGCCTCTCCTACCTGCTCGTCGCCGCCGGGCTCTGCAAGGGCACCAACGAGGCCCGCCGCATGCTGGCCCAGGGCGCGGTCCGCCTCGACGGCGAGACCGTGAAGGACGACATCGTTTTCGACCCCAGGGAATGCGTGCTGCAGGTGGGCAGGCGCCAATTCAGGAAACTCGTCGTCTGAGAGGGGGCATAATGCGTCTCGTCCAGGTCTGTCTTATCGCTTTCATCGCCGCCGCGGCCCCGTGCGGGGCGCAGGACGCGGAGGAGTACAGGAAGATGCTCGACGAGATGATGAAGTCGGGAGGCGCGTCCGCCGGCCAGCCGCCGCAGTGGGACGCCCGCCTGAAAAAGATATCCGGAGAGGTCTTCCTCAAGTCCTCGGAGGCGGCCGAGTGGACCTCCGTGGGCGCGGCCGAGGTCCCGCTGGACCCCGACGACTCGATAAAGACCGGTTCCTCCGGTTCCGCCGAGGTTTACCTGGAGAACCAGGGGGTGATAGCGGTCTCCCGCAACACCGAACTCGAGGTCGGGACCCTGGAGAAAGAGGATTCCGAACTGAAGCTGCTCCTGGGCGCCATCATCGCCAAGCTCGAGAAGGTCGCGATGAAGAAGCGCAAGTTCTCGGTGCGCACCCCGTCGGCGGTCTGCGCCGTGAGGGGCACCGAGTTCGCGGTGGAGCACTCCCGTTTCAACAACGAGACCGCCGCGGCCGTTTTCGAGGAGGGCAGCGTCTCTTTCATGCCGCTGGACAAGGACGGCAAGGAACTGGGCGAGTATATCCTCGAACCCGACACCGAGATATTCGCCTCGGCCCAGATAAAGCGCCACAAGGCCGTGCGCCTCGCGCGCATGCTGAAGCACCGCGGCCAGATGGCGAAGAACAGGGAGCGCGTGCGCGCCCTGCGCAGGAGCTGGAAGCCTCTTTCCATGGAGCGGCGCGACGCCGTCCGGCGCGCCGCGCTGCGCGGGGAGATCAAGCGGACGGAGCTGGAGGGGCCGCCTAAGAAAAAAAAGCGCCCGTCCAGGGTGCGGAGGAAGTCCTCGCGGAAGGGCTCCTGAGCCGATGAGGCTCTTCGCGGCCGCGGCGATGGCCCTCCCCCGCGGCCTGCCGGAAGCGCTGGCGCGGTCGGCGCGCGCGGAACTCGGGACGGCGGCCCGCCCCGTGGACCCGGACGCGCTGCACCTGACCCTGGCTTTCCTGGGCGAGGTGCCGCCCGGGCGGGCAGAGGCGGCCGGGCGATGCCTGGAAACGCTTTCCGGCTCCGGGCCTTTTGCGGCGGTCCCTGGCGAGGCGGGATTTTTCCCCTCCACGGACAGGCCGAGGATATTCTGGATGGGATTCGGCGCCGGCGGCGGGCGCCTGGCGGAGCTCTCCGCGGGATTTTCGGCCGCGCTGCGCCGCGAGGGGTTCGTTCTCGAGGACCGGCCTTTCGTCCCGCATCTCACGCTGGCCCGCCTCAGGGGACCGGTCCCTCCCGCGGCCGCCCGGAGGGCCGCGGAGGCCGCCGAAGCCCTGTGGCGCGGGAAGAGTTTTCCGGTGACCGGGGCGGTCCTTTTTTCGAGCGAACTTTCGTCCGCCGGTCCCAGGTATTCGGAACTTAAAAGAGCGGATCTCTGAAGAACGACATGGCAAAGAGAATATTCCCCGCCGCGGCCGCGTTCCTGCTGCTCCTGGCCCTTTACTTTTTCTGGCCGGGGAACCAGGTCGAGGTGGTCATCAAAGAGGGTTCCGGCGCCTCGCAGATAGCGGAACAGCTGAGGTCCGCGGGCGCCATCCGCAGTTCGACCTGGTTCAAGGTCCTGGTCCGCCTTACCGGCACCGACAAGCGTATAATGCCGGGCGAATACTCGTTCCGCCGCGGCGCCTCGTCGGAAGAGGTGCTCTGGCGGCTGATCAACACGCCCTATATCTCCGACGTGAAGATAGTGATCCCCGAAGGCTGGCGCCTGGAGCAGGTCGCCGAGCGCCTGGAGGCCAACGGCGTCACCTCCGGGGAAGAGTTCGTAAAGCTGGCCAAAGCCCGGGAACTGGAGGGCTATCTTTTCCCTTCGACCTACAGCTTAAAGAAGGGGCAGCCTGCGCAGGACGTGTTAAATTTGCTAAAATCTGAATTCGACAGGCAGATAAGGCCTTTGTTCTCTGAAGGGTTCCCGCCGGGTCTGGACGAAAAGAAAGTCCTGATCATCGCCTCCATCGTGGAGCGCGAGGCGGTGGTGACCAGCGAACGTCCCCTGATAGCCGCGGTGTACCTGAACCGCATAAAGAAGAGGATGCCGCTGGAGGCCGACCCGACCACGCAGTACGCGCTGGGCTACTGGAAGAAGAGGCTCTCCTACAAGGACCTCCGTACCCCTTCGCCGTACAATACGTATTACGCCAAGGGCCTTCCTCCGGGACCGATATGCAGTCCGGGCAAGGCCTCGGTGGAAGCCGTGCTCAGGCCGGCCAATATAGACGCGCTCTATTTCGTGGCCGACAGGCAGGGCAAGCACGTGTTCAATGTCAGTTTCAAAGAGCATCTCAAGGCCAAGAAGCGCGTGGAGGCCGCGGCCAAAGAGGCCGGCATAGACTGGTAGTACCCTATCACGGGCGTGTAGCTCAGCTGGGAGAGCGCCTCGTTCGCAACGAGGAGGTCAGGGGTTCGATCCCCCTCACGTCCACCAGATTTGAAAAGCCTCGAACGAGGCGCTGGCGGCCAGCGGGCCGCGCCGCGGTTTTCAGGTAATTTCCCCCCTCATAATTTGTAAAATTATACGCGGAGAAAAAAAGCCGCGCACAGGAGATCTTATGGCCGATTATTTCCCCCTCAAAGAGAACGTCCGCTACGAGTACCGTTACAAGAGCACCGAGTTCGAAGGCGCGGCCAAAGTCTTCATAGACATACTCAAGGTGGCCAAAAAAGCCGGCAAGACCGTCGCCCAGGCCCGCATGACCTTCGAACTGCGCGACACCCACGTCACCGAGTACAATATCACCCGCGACGCCAAGTGGCTGACCACGGCCGACGGCGTCATAATCGGCGGCCGCCGCGAGTTCCCCCTGCCGCCCAAAGAGGGCGCCAAATGGGACGAGCATCCCGACGCCAACGAGATAGTTTCTCTCTCCGACAAGGTCTCGATAAAGGCCGGCAAATTCAACAAGTGCATGAAGGTGGTCTCGCAGCTCTCGGGCGGCGATTCCGGCAAGGCCGTGCGCTACTACGCCCCCGGCACCGGGTATATCCTGGAGGAGTACTCCGCCGAGGACAAGACCTGCGAGCTGGAGCTGGTCTCGGTGGGCAAGGTCCCGCCGCCGCCGCAAAAGAAGAAGAAGTGACCGGGATGAAGACCCCCACCGTAAAAGAACTGCTCTCCTCCGGTTCCCCCCGCCCGGGCGCGGCCGCCCAGGGCTGGATAAAGACCCGGCGCGATTCCAAGGCGCTCTCCTTCGCCGAACTCAACGACGGCTCCTGCCGCGCCAGCCTGCAGCTGCTCATCGAGCCGTCGGCGCCGGGCCTGGCGGAGCTGCTGCCCCGCCTGACCGTGGGCGCCGCCGTGCGGGCCGAGGGAGACCTGGTCGCTTCCCCCGGCGCCGGCCAGAAGTACGAGCTCAAGGTCTCGAAGCTCGAGATCTACGGCGACTGCGACGCCGAGAAGTACCCGATACAGAAGAAGAAGACCTCCGACGAGTTCCTGCGCACCGTCGCGCATCTGCGCCCGCGCACCAACAAGTACGCGGCCATGCTGCGCGTCCGCGCCGAACTCTCCTTCGCCATACATGACTATTTCCGTCGCAACGGCTTCTTCTACGTGCACACCCCGGTCATCACGGCTTCGGATTGCGAGGGCGCGGGCCAGATGTTCTCGGTGACGAGCCTGGACCTGACGAAGGCCGCGGAGCTCCCCCGCACGCCGCAGGGCGAGATAGATTTTTCCAGGGACCTCTTCGGCCGCAAGACCGCGCTTACCGTTTCCGGCCAGATGGAGGGCGAGACGCTCGCGACCGCGCTGGGCAAGATCTACACCTTCGGCCCGACCTTCCGCGCCGAGAACTCCAACACCTACCGTCACGCCGCCGAATTCTGGATGGTCGAGCCGGAGATGGCCTTCTACGACCTGCACGACGATATGGACCTGGCCGAGGACTTCGTGAAGAGCATCACGCGACACGTGCTGGAGCACTGCGCCTCCGACCTGGAGCTTTTCGCCAGGTTCGTCGAGCCGGCGCTGATGGACAACCTGCGCAGCGTGACGGAGAACTCCTACGAGCGCCTGGCCTACACCGACGCCGTGAAGATACTCGAGCCCGAGAACGCGCGCTTCGAGAACAAGGTCGGCTGGGGCGTCGACCTGGCCTCCGAACACGAGCGCTTCCTGGTCGAAAAACATTTCAAGAAGCCCGTCATCCTCTACAATAAGCCCCGGACCGTGGCCGCCTTCTACATGAAGCTCAACGACGACGAGAGGACCGTGCGCGGCATGGACCTCCTGGTCCCGCGCATAGGCGAGCTCATCGGCGGCAGCGAGCGCGAGAACCGGCTGGACGTCCTGGAACGCAAGATGGACGACGCCGGGATAAAGAAAGAGGATTACTGGTGGTACCTGGACCTGCGCAGGTTCGGCAGCGTGCCGCACTCCGGCTTCGGTCTGGGTTTCGAGCGGATGATGATGCTGGTCACCGGCATAGCCAATATCCGCGACGTGACCGCCTACCCGCGCGTTCCCGGCTACGCCGAATTCTAGCGGCGGCCCTCCCCGTGCGTTTTTTCCTCAGGTCCGGGTTCAGACCCGGGCCGGCGCCGCGCGCTTCCGGCGCAGGGAGGTGAAGATCCCGGCCGCGGCCATTACGGAGAAAAGTACTACGGCCAGGCGCATGGAGGTCAGCAGTCCCGCCGCGTCGCCGGGTCCCAGGCGCGTCTTGCCCAGCACCATCGAGAAAATGAGCAGTACCAGCGCCATGCTGAACATCTGGCCGGTGAGGCGCATGGTGGACAGCGCGGCGTAGGCCACGGAGTAGCGCCGCGGTTCCACCGCGCTCATCGCCGCGTTGGTGTTGGGCGAGGAAAAGAGCGCCAGCCCGAAGCCCAGCACGGCCAGGGCCAGCGCCAGGTAAGGCACCGGCGTGGACGGCCCGGCGATCACGAACATGAGTATGCCGGCGGCGGTAACTCCCATGCCGGCCGAGGCCAGTTCCCCCGGGTCGCGCCGGTCGGAGAGCCGGCCCGCCAGCGGCGAGAAGACGGCCATGAAGACCGGCTGCACGGCCAGCAGCAGTCCCGCCTGCACCGGGCTCAGACCCCGGGCGTACTGGAGGTAGAGGCTCAGTATGAAGCCGACGGCGAAACTGGCGGAGTAATTGAGCAGGGCCGTGAACGAGGCCCAGGCGTAGACGGGGTTGTCGAACAGGAGCTCCGAGTGGAAGACGGGGTGGGCGGCCCGGGCCTCGCGCTTCATGAAATACCACGATCCGGCGGCGCCGGCCGCCGCCAGCGGCGCCGACAGGGCCTTGAGGGCTCCCGAGAAACCCAGCATCAGCAGGACTATAGAGACGGCGTAAAGGGCGGACGACGGCAGATCGAGTTTTTCCCCCTCGGGCCCTTTCCACTCCGCGCGGAGCCGCGCCGCCAGGAAGAGCACGACGAGCCCCAGCGGGACATTGGCCCAGAACACGGCGCGCCAGCCGAGCGCGGCCGAAAGCAGCCCGCCGAGGAAAGGCCCGGCCGTCAGGCCGGTGTAGACGGAGGCCGCCACCCAGCCCAGGGCCCGCCCGCGGCTCTCTTTGGGCGTCACCGCCGTCAGTATGGCGACGCTGGTGCCGAAGAAGAGCGCGCTGCCCAGGCCCTGCAGCACGCGCGCGGCCAGCAGCAGCGGCCCCGTCGCCGAGAGGGCGCACAGGACGGAGGCGACGGTGAAGACGTAATAGCCGATGATGAAGACGCGGCGGCGGCCGTAGATATCCGCGGCGCGGCCCGCCGGGATCAGCAGGGCGCAGGCGGCCAGCAGGAAGGACAGGGAGACCCAGCCCATCTGCGCCGGGCTCAGGCCGAGGTCGGCCGCCATGGCGGGCAGGGCTATGTTGATGGCGCCCAGCGTGAAGGGCGTGGCGAAGGACGCCATCATCGTCATGGCGAGTACTCCTCGGCGCGCGTCGGGGCTGTGACCGCTCATCGCATATATTTTATAATTTATCGTCGGTACTAAGGAGAGACCATGAACAGGGACGAAGCCCTCGCGCTCCTCCGCGAGCACGTGAAGAACGAGAACATGATAAAGCACTGCCTGGCCTCGGAGGCCGTGCTGCGCGCCCTGGCCGCGCGGCTCGGCCGGGACCCGGAGAAATGGGCCCTGGCGGGCCTGCTGCACGATATAGACGCGGAGCTGACCGGCGGCGACATGCTGCGCCACACGCACGAGGCCGCGCGCCTGCTCCGGGAGAAGGGCCTGCCCGAGGACCTGGTGGAGGCCGTGCTGCTGCACAACGAAGCCGCCCATCCCGGCCGGTCGCGCACCGACGCTTTCCATACCGCGCTGGCCGCCGGCGAGACGGTGACCGGCCTGATAATGGCCACGGCGATGGTCTACCCCGATAAGAAGGTGGCTTCGGTGAAGCCGTCCTCCGTCATAAAGAGGATGAAGGACAAGCGCTTCGCCGCCTCCGTCAACCGCGACACCATACGCGAATGCGAGAAGCTGGGGCTTACGCTCGAGCAGTTCGTGGAACTCTCCCTGGACGCCATGAAGGGCGTCTCGGCCGAGCTGGGGCTTTGAGCGCCGCATGAAAGCCCGCCGCCTCTTCCTGCCGCTGCTCTTCCTGCCGCCGTCCTACGCGGCCGCGGAGAAGGTCGTCGTCTACCATACCAGCGACGCGCACGGCTGGTATTCCGCCCGGCCGGCCGAATGGGACAACGACCAGCCTTCGCGCCTCATCGGCGGTTTCGCCGCCCTGTCGGCGCGGATCAGTAAGGAAAAGGACCCCGTGCTCCTGCTGGATTCGGGGGATATGTTCCAGGGCACGCCCGAAGGCATACTGACCCGCGGCCTGGCCAGCGCGGCCCTGATGAACGCGCTGGGCTACGCCGCGACCGTTCCCGGGAACCACGAGTACGATTACGGCGAGCGGGCCCTCGAGGTCATCGCCTCCAGCGCGGCCTTCCCCGTGCTCGGCGCCAATGTCTACCTCAAGGGAACGGGGACGGCCCCATCTTACCTGAAACCTTATACGGTGGCGGAGCGCGGCGGCAAAAGGATAGCGGTGCTCGGGATAGCCGGCCGTCATACCGCCACTTCGACGCTGCCGCAGAACGTCGCGGCCCTCGATTTCCGCGACGAGGCCGCCGAAGCCTCCCGCTGGCTGGCGGAGATCCGCCGCAGCAGTCCCTCCGCCGTCGTCCTGCTGATCCATCTCGGGCTCGACGAACGGCTCAGCCGCGGGCGGCTCGACGTCTCCACCTGGACCTTCGCCGAAGCGCCTCCCGGCACGCTGCGCGTGGCGCGCGCGGCGCCCGGCTTCGACCTGGTCCTGGGCGGCCATAATCACACGGCCCTCCTGCGGGGATACCGGGACCCCGTCTCCGGCGCGGTGCTCGGCGAGAGCGGCTACGGCCTTTCCTATACGACCAGGGTCGAGCTCGACTTCGACGGGACCACCGGCGAATTGAAGGACGTGACGGCGGAACTGGTGCCGCTCTGGACGGACGAGACCGGCGAGGACCCGGCCGTCCTGAAGCTGATAGCCGGGTTCCGGGCGGAGGTGGAACGCGGGATGAGCCGCGTGCTGGGCCGCGCGGCGGACGACCTGCCGCAGGACCCCGGCTGGCTGGATTCCCCGATCGGCAATCTCCTGTGCGACCTGACGCGCGAGGCCGCGGGCGCCGATATCGCGCTGCATAATACCAAGGGGATAAGGGCCCCCCTCCGCAAAGGGAAAGTCCGCCTGCGCGACCTGCATCAGTCGCTGCCGTTCGAGAACACTATAGTCACGATGCGCCTTTACGGCTCGGACCTCAAGCGCATCATGGCCGACAATATCATACACGGCCGCAGTTTCATGCAGGTTTCCGGTTTCGAAGCCGAGTTCCTTCCGGGCGGCGGGCCGCGCCCCGCGGCGCTGCGCCTGCTGCGCGGCGGCCGAGAGATCAACGACGGCGACGACTTCCTTGTCGCCACCAACAGCTACCTCGCCGGCGGCGGGGATCACTCCGCCGGGTTTTCCGCCGGACGCGACGTCCGGGACACGATGAGACCCGTGCGCGGCGTCATAGAGGACGCGCTGGCGGCCGGCCCCCTGAAGGCCCCGGCCGGCGGCAGGATACGGCGCCTGGAATAGCCGGAGGACCCCGGCAAATGAAAAGGCCCGCCGGGCGACCGGCGGGCCTTTTTTTCGGACGGACGCCCGTCTTACTGGTAGAAGTACATGTTGAGGAGGTAGTTGTAGGTCGTCTCCCCGACGGTGAAGGGCTCGGTCAGCTTGTGGGTCCTGGAGCCGAGGAACTCCTTGTCGTTCTCGGCGAGGAACTTCTTGTAGTCCTCGAGCTTCTGCGCGGCGGAGGCCTCGTCGGTCGCGACCTTGGACTTGAAGCCGAGCTCTTTGCCGATGTAGAGCATCGTGAAGGAATTGTCCCTGCGGATTATGTTGACGCCGGCGCTCTCGAGCAGGTCGTAGTCTATGTCCTCGCCCTTCTTGAGTATGCGCATCTGTTTCTCGTGGTCGTCGTTCTCGTCGCCCTTCGTGACGTAGTAGATGACGAAGGTGGGGCGCAGCGCGTCGGACTTGACGTAGAAGGAGGCCTTCACGGGCAGGCCGTTCTTCGCGAGGGCGGTTTCCATCTCCGTTTTGAGGTTGTGCATCTCGGTGGGGTTGAGCGCGTCGTAGTTGAGCCTGTCGGCTATGAGGCGGCGCAGTACCAGTCCGTCGGCTGAGGAGTAGTTGACGATGCCCAGCTGTATGTCGGCCTCGTAGGTGACCTCGCCGATGACCATCCCCGCTTCCTGCAGTATCGGGTTCCATACGGCGGTGAACTCGGCGAACTGGGCCGGGGTCCCGAAGGAGAGCAGGCGGCTCCTGACGGCCTGGGGCATGAGGTGAAGGCTGGTGAGGACGCCGGCCTTGTCCAGGGCGGCCTCCGGCTCCTGCGCTTGCGGCAGCGAAACCTCGGCGGCGGTCAAGTCATTGGCGGTGACGGCGTCGAGCTGGAAGTTGGCGGCCTGAAGCGGCGCGGAAAACAGTGCTATAGCGGCTGCTAGTTTGAACATTTATTCCCCTCCGTGACTTTGGCTTACGGGTATATTCTACATTAAAGGCGGCGGCCGGTTAAGGGCTTTAGGGCCCAGGCTCCGGGCGGGACTAAAGGCCCATAAGGGACCTCAGTCCCTGGCGGTACGCTCCTGGTTCTCCCAGGGGCCGAACGCCCGCCCGGTCGAAGAGAGGGAACTTATGAACTTCCTGACGCGCGGGGTGATGGCCGGCGGTTCGGCGCCGGCCAGCGGCGTCCCGGGCAGCGGCATGAACGAATGGGCGTGGATCCTGGCTCCCAGCGGCAGCAGGTCTTCGATGAGGGCCATGGTCGCTTCTTCGTCGGCCGGGACCTCTCCAGGCAGGCCGAAAATGAAATCCACCACGGGTTTTATGCCGCTGGAGGCGCAGAGGCGGGCGGCCCGCAGTACGGCGGCGGCGTCATGGCCGCGGCCGAGTTCCTCCAGCAGGCGGTCGCTGCCCGTCTGGGCGCCTATGATCAGCGCGCGGTTGTCGGCGTAGGCCTTGAGCAGGCCGAGGGTCTCCCGCGTGACATGGTCGGGGCGCACCTCGGAAGGGAAAGAGCCCAGGAATAACCTGCCGCCCGGGCCCGCCGCTTCGCGCGCCGCCCGGAGCAGGTCCTCCAGGGCCGTCAGGTCGGGCTTCCTGCCGTCGGGAGACCCGTACGAGAAGGCGTCGGGGCTTATAAAGCGGTGGTCGCGCATCCCGAGAGCGCTCATCTTTTCCAGCCAGTCGCGGACCTTGCCGACCGAGCGGTGGCGCTGCCTGGCCCCGAAAAGGAAGGAGGTCTGGCAGTACGCGCAGGCGTAGGGGCAGCCCCGCGTTATCTCCACCGGGGCGAAACGGTTGCGGCGCAGCGAGCCGGGCGGAAAGGCGTCCAGGTCGGCCGGCGCGGCCGGCGAGATGACCCTGCCGTCGGGGATATCTCCCCGCGACAGCGAGAGGATGAAAGCGGGCAGAGTGTCCTCCGCTTCCCCCCTGAAGGCGAAGTCGAAGCCCATCCCGAGAGTGCCGGAAGGGTCGCCCGAAGGGTGCGGGCCTCCGGCGATCAGCAGGGCTTTCCTGCCGAAGGTCCCGCTCATCGCCGCGGCCGCCGAGGCCGCCGCGGGGGCGGACATGCTGGAAAAGGAAAGGGCGGCGACGGCGGTCTCGCCGGCCGCCAGCGCGGCGGCGGTCTCGAAGAGCAGCGAGGGCACGTCTTCGGCGAAGCGCAGGCCGAAGTTCTCCTCCGGCAGCCCCTCGAGGGCTCCCGCCAGCGCCGCCAGGCTGTAGATATTCTCCCTGGTCGAAAGGAAGACGAGCGTGACCGGTTTCATCCTTCCGCCGGCGGTTCCCGGTCCGCGGGCTCATCCCCGGTCCCGTCGCGCGCCGTCCGGCGGCGCCGGTCCGCCCTGTCCTTGAGCCTGCAATAGGCGATGGCCGCGGAGCAGTTGAGCCAGGGGATGAAGACGAAATTCTTGAGCGCGTGTCCCGCCACGTCCCAGAAACCGGTCTTGAGCGTCACCGACGGCGCCTTGACGGAGCCGATGTCTATCATGGACGGGGCGAACACCTCTATGAGCACCATCAGCCCGAGCACGGGGAAGAGGTCCGTCCGGTGCCCCTGCGTTATCGCGGCGCTGCGCAGGAAGCAGTCCCTGACCGGCAGGTCCTCGTCCACCAGCGCGTATTCGCCGAAAGAGTAGGCGAGCATGATGAGTATGCCGGGCACTATCAGGAGCGTGAAGCCGCCCAGCAGCATCATCGAGAATATGAGCGTCAGGGCGACTGCCCTGAAATAGATGGAGAAGCCGTAGAAGAGATCGCGCAGCGATCCCCGGCCCCTGGCGGTCCTTATGTAGAAAAGTGTGACGCCGGCCTCCAGGGGGATGATGACCGCCGCCATCCACACGTAGCCCGGCCAGACGCTGGCGTACCTGTCGGCGAGGAAATAGACCGGTACGGAGAGCAGCGGCACGGCCAGTATGGCCGGCAGCAGCCGCGGCAGCATTCCCGTGTAGAAGTCCCAGCCGTCGGTCAGCCAGGCCAGGCCGCTGTTGCCGCGGCCGCGCTCCGCCGGGAGGGTTACGGTCCTTTCCATGGAGGATAATTCTAATAAATACGGAACGGCCGTGACAGCGGGCGCAGGAATAACTAGAATGGAGGCATGAGAACAATGACGATCGTCCTCCTTTCCGCGACGCTGCTTTCCGCCGCCGCGCCCGCGGCGGCCGAGATGACTTCCGGCGGGGTAAAGCTCCGCGCCGAGCCGGGCGGCAAGGTCATCGTCAGGATCGGGAAGAAGACCTTCGTAGAGTGCGCCCCGGCTTCCGGCGGCTGGCACCTCGCCGGACTGATCTCGCTGATAGACAAAGGGGATTATAATCCTTTCACCGGGATCATACGCGCGAAGAGCCCCCTCTATGACGAAGCCGGGGCGAAGATAGGCGAGGTGTTATCCGATATCAGGGCCTGGCTGATAGAAGAGGAGAGCGGCCGGGCCAGGATGAGTTTCACGGGCTTCCTGAAGGAGAGCGAGATACGCCGGGATTCCCGGGTCGAGTACGCGCTGTCGCGACTGGCCGAAGGCGCGCGGCGAGGGCTCACGCAGGGGGATTTCCGGCGCCATTTCGAGGAGTTCCCTTACGAGGCCTGGACGGGCCGGGGGCCGCTGCGCAGCTGGATGCTGAAGGACCACTGGATGGGGCGGCCGGCGCCGGGGCCCAGGGTGATACTTATCTTCGACGGCGAGCGGCTCAGCGCCGCCATACATTCCCGCCCGCTGGACACCAGGAAGTTCCAGCCGGGCGAGGGCCCGCGCGGTTATTACATGACCTATTTCGAGGGGATGCCCGAGACCGCCAAAGCCCGCATCCGCGACCTCTACTACCCCCTGATTGAAAAGTAAGGAATAACTATATCCGGGGGCATGTCGTGCCCTCACCTCGCAAAACCAGGGTCGCGCACACCGTGCGTGCCCTTCCCGTTCTCGCCGCTCGCGCTTATGCAAGCTCGCGGCTCCGAAGGGTTTTGCTCCGGTGAGGGCACGCCTCCCCCGGTTGTCTCCTTATTAAGGCGCTTGACGGGTGAGGCTCCCCCGTCGGGCCTTCCGAAGCCACATCGGAGGCTTTCCCCAAGCGGAGCGAGGGAACCGGCACTGCCGGACGACCAAGAATGTCTGAGGCCCGAGGCGCTATGCGCCCGGGCCGAGTTCTTGGTCGGCCGAGCGCAGCGCCGGGTGTATTTTAGAAAGCCGAACCCGTGGCGGAGCGAAGGCCCGCCGGGGGAGCCTATTTCGTGAAAACCTGGGAGTAGAGCCGGCCGGCGCGGAAGGAACTGCGGACCAGCGGGCCGGCCAGGGCGGCCTTGAAGCCGAGCTCCAGGGCCCGGCGTTCCCAGGCCTCGAACTCTTTGGGCGTGTAGTACCGCTTAACCTCGAAATGTCCCTTCGACGGAGCCAGGTACTGGCCCAGCGTCACCAGGTCGCAGCCGGCGGAGACCGCGTCCCTGAGCGCCGTCTCCAGTTCCGCCTCCGTCTCCCCCAGCCCCAGCATGAAGCCGGTCTTTACCAGCGAGGCCGGCCGGTATTTTTTCGCGTTCTCCAGGACTTTCAGCGAACGGCGGTAATCCGCGCCCTTGCGCACGGCGTAGAGCGAAGGCACGGTCTCCAGGTTGTGGCCCAGCACGTCGGGCTCCGCGTCCATGACGGCGCGCAGCGCCGCCCCGTCGCCGCCGAAGTCCGGTATCAGCGGCTCGGTCTTTATCCCGGGGCAGGACTTCCGCAGGGCGCGGAGTGTATCCGCGAAATGAGCGGCCCCGCCGTCGGGCAGGTCGTCGCGCGTGGGAGAAGTGAAGACCACGTATTTAAGGTTCCAGCGGCGGGAGAGTTCCCCCACCCGGGCCGGCTCGCCGGGGTCCGGCGGCAGCGGTTTTTTCTTGGAGACCGCGCAGAAAGAGCAGGCGCGCGTGCAGATATCCCCGAGTATCAGGAAGGTGGCCTCGCCTTCGGCGAAGCACTTCCCTTTGTTGGGGCACAGCGCCTCGTCGCAGACGGTGTGGAGCCGCGCGCCGGCCAGGTCGCCGGCGGTGTCGCGCGCCGGCGCGCCGCGGAGCCCGGCCTTGTTCTTCCGGACTTCCGCGACGATCCAGTCGGGATAGACGCCCATCTTATTCCGCTATCTTGAGGTGCAGTTCTTTGAGCTGGCGCTCGTCTATCGTCGAGGGCGCGTCGCTCATCAGGCACGAGCCGCTGGTCGTCTTGGGGAAGGCGATGACGTCGCGTATCGAATCCGTGCCGCAGAGTATGCCGATGAGCCGGTCGAAGCCGATGCCGATGCCGCCGTGCGGCGGCGCGCCGAAGTCCAGCGCGTTGACTATCATGCCGAAGCGGCGCTGCACCTCGTCCTTGGAATAGCCCATCAGGCCGAAGATCTTCTCCTGCACGGCCCGGCTGTGGTTGCGCACGGAGCCGGAGCCCAGCTCCACGCCGTTGAGCACCAGGTCGTACTGGCAGGAGCGCATGCCGCCGGGGTCGGTGTCGAGCATCGGCAGCTCTTCCGGCAGCGGCGCCGTGAAAGGGTTGTGCGTGAAGGTCCAGTGGCCGCTCTCGGGGTCCTTCTCCAGCAGCGGGAAATGGCGCACCCAGAGGAAGGCCCATTTCCTCGTCTGCGCGGGCTTGAGTTTCTTTATGAGCTCGCTGCGCACCAGGCCCAGCTGCGGCGCGGCCTGGGCCGCGGGGCCGGTCACCATGAAGACGATGTCCCCCTCCTTCATGCCGAAGAAGTCCTTCACCGACGAAGTCTCGGCCTCGGAAAGGAACTTGAGCGCAGGGGATTCCAGCTTGCCGTCCTTGAACTTGAACCAGAGCAGTCCTTTCGCGCCGGCCTTTTTCACGGTCTCGGTGAGCTTGTCTATCTCGCCGCGGGAATAGGCGGCCGCGCCGCCCCCGCCCTTTATGCCGCGCACGACGCCGCCCGAGGCCAGCGCCTCGGCGAAGACCTTGAAGCCGGAGGCCTTGAAGAGATGCGAGCAGTCCCGTATCTCGAGCTCGTAGCGCAGGTCCGGCTTGTCCGAGCCGTAGCGCAGCATCGCGTCGGCGAACTCCATTTCCATGAAAGGGGTCTCCATCTTCTCGCCCAGGCCTTCGAAGACGGAGCGCAGCATGTCCTCCACTACGGCGGCCACGTCCCGCTCGGTGACGAACGACATCTCCACGTCTATCTGCGTGTGCTCGGGCTGGCGGTCGGCGCGCAGGTCCTCGTCGCGCAGCGCGCGGGCGAGCTGGAAGTAACGGTCCATGCCGGCGACCATCAGCAGCTGCTTGAACACCTGCGGCGATTGGGGCAGCGCGTAGAACTGGCCCGGGCTCATGCGCGAGGGTACCACGAAGTCGCGCGCGCCCTCGGGCGTGGAACGGGTCAGCATCGGGGTCTCTATCTCGTTGAAACCTTTCGCGAGGAGGTTGGCGCGGACCAGGCCGGCCACTTTGCTGCGCAGCACCAGGTTCTTCGCCACCTTCGGCCTCCGCAGGTCGAGGTATCGGTACTTCAGACGCGTGTCCTCGAGCACCCCGGCGTGCTCGCCGAGGTCGAAAGGCAGCGGCTGGGAAACGTTGAGCGTCTCTATTTTTTCGGCGACGAGCTCTATCTCGCCCGTCGGCATCTTCGGGTTGACCATGCCCCGGGGGCGAGGGGTCACTTTCCCCGTGACGCGCAGGACATATTCCGCCTTCGATTCCTCCGCGGCCTGAAAGGCCGCCGTGCCGGGGTTGGCGACCACCTGCGTCACGCCGTAGAGGTCGCGCAGGCTTATGAAAAGTACGCCGCCGTGATTTCGCTTGGAGTCCATCCAGCCGCACAGGGTGACGGTCCTGCCGGCGTCGGCGCCGCGCAGGGCGCCGCAGTCGTGGGTGCGGAATTCGGTCTTGTTGTTGTCAGTTGCGCTGGTCATACTTTTCCTGGGGAGCGGCGCGGCGCCGGTATCAGACGGGTCTGACCGTCAGCCGCGAAGGGAGGTCCGCTAAGGGGACGCTCTCCTGTCCCGCCCGGCCTTTGAGAGGTTTCAGGGAGCAGGTCCCGGACTTGAGTTCGTCCTCGCCTATGATGACGGCGTAATCGGCCCCGCTCCTGTCGGCGGAGCGCATCTGGGACTTGAGGCTGAGGTCGAAATTAGCGTAATCGGCGGCTATGCCGATCGCGCGCAGGTCCGACATCAGGCGGAAGGCTTCAATGGCGGCCTCTTTGCCGGCTGCGACGAGGAAGGCCGCCGGACCCTTTTCCTCCGGCGCGGCCCCCGCCGCTTTTATCACCAGGGCCGCGCGGTCGAGCCCCATGGCCCAGCCCACCGACGGGGCGGCGGGCCCGCCCATCGATTTGATCAGGTCGTCGTAGCGGCCGCCGCCGGCCACCGCGTCCTGTGCCCCCAGCGCCCCGGCCTTCACCTCGAAAACGGTGCGGGTGTAATAGTCCAGCCCGCGGACCATGGTACGGTCGACCTTGTAGTCCACGCCAGCGGCCTTGAGCAGGGCCTGTACCCGGTCGAAGTGCTCGACGCAGCCGGGACAGAGCTCTATGTGCGGCGCCTTGTCGGCCAGCCAGGGGCCGTCAACCTTGCAGTCCAGCGCGCGCAGCGGGTTGCGGTCGACGCGGCGCCGGCAGGCCTCGCAGAGCGCCTCGGTATTGAGCTTGAGATAGGAGAGGAGCTGCGCGCGGTAGGCTTTGCGGCACTCCGCGCAGCCGAGAGTGTTGAGTTCCACGGCGCAGCCAGGGGCGCCGGCCTTCTCCAGCACCTTCACCAGCAGCGAGATGGATTCCGCGTCGGCCGAAGGCGAAGGGTTGCCGATGCATTCCACGCCTATCTGCGTGAACTCGCGGAAGCGGCCGGCCTGCGGCCGCTCGGCGCGGAACATGGGGCCTATGTAGAAAAGCTTCGCGTTGCGGCCGCCCTGGGAGAGGTTCTGGTCGATATAGGCCCGCGCCACGCCGGGCGTGCCTTCCGGGCGCATCGCCACTTCGCGCCCGCCGCCGTCGGTGAAGGCGTACATCTCCTTCTCGACGATGTCGGTGGTGTCGCCGGTGGACTTTACGAAGAGCTCCCGGGTCTCCAGCGTGGGGATGCGTATCTCCCGGTAGCCGTGCAGGCGGAAAACTTCCCGCGCCGCCGTCTCTATCGCGGCGAAGAGCTCGGAGTCGGGCGGCAGTATGTCCCGGAAGCCGCGCAGCGTGCGGCTCATCCGCGCGCCCTGGCGGCCATCGACTGCAGTCTGGCCTTGCTCTTGACGAGTATGCGTCCGCGCTTATAGTCGATTATCCCGCTGCGCTTGAGCGAGTTGACCGCCCGGCAGACGGGGACGCGCGTGGTGCCCAGGTACTCGGCCAGTTCGCCCTGGCCTATCTCCACGGTGAGCGGACCGGTCTTCGACTTGGCCTCGAGGTCGAGTATGGCCGAGGCCAGCCGTCCCAGTATATTGTGGAACAACATGGACTCGATCTCCTTGTCGGCCTTGTTCAGGCGTTCCACCAGGGTGCGGATTATCTTCATGCTGAAGTCGGCGTGGCGCATCACCAGTCTGCCGAAGTTCAGCTTGGAGATGACCAGCAGCTCGGTGTCCTCCGCGGCCTGGGCCGAGGCGGAGCGTATCTTGCCGCCGAGCAGGGACATCTCGCCGAAGAAGTCCCCTTTGCCCAGGAAGGCGAAGGTCTTGCGCTTGCCGCCGCCGAGCGAGGTGAAGATCTTGATCTTCCCGGCGTTGACGATGAAAAAGTTCTTCCCCACCTCTTCCTTGTTGAAGACCATGTCCCCCGCCTTGTAGCGGCGGACGGAGGCGATCTTCACGATATGGTTAAGGTCGGCCTTGCCCAGCCCTTTGAGGAAGGTTACTTTCTCGAGCGCCTTGTGCAGGGTCATTTTTTGGCCTTCTCTTCCTTGCCGTGCTCCATGCCGCACTTGTGGCCGCCGTCCGCGTACCGGGCCTGCATGGCCTTGACGGTCGCGGCGTTAGCGGAGGCCAGGTATATCTTGACGCCGGTCTCGGTGTTCTCGTACTTGGCGGTGGCGTCCTTGGGCAGACAGGAGCAGTTGCCGCCGGCGTAGTGGACGGCGGTCAGTTCCTGAAGTTTGGCTATCATCTCCTTGCCCTTGGCGGCCAGCGTTAGCTCGACCCCGTCCTTGGTGTTCTTAACGGTCTTCTCGACGCCTTCCATCTGTTTGGGGCAGGCGGCGGACTTGCCGTCCTTGTGCTTGCCGCAGTCGTGGCCCTTTTCGCCTTTCATCCCGGGGCAGTCGTGCTTCTTGCCTTCGGCCGCTTTGGCGTGCGGACAGTCGTGGCCCTTCGCGCCCGCTTCCTTGGCGGCCATGGGGCACTCCACCTTGGGGCCGTCCTTGACGCCTTCCGCTTTCTTGTCGTCCGGGCATTTGCCGCAATGGGCGTAGGCGGCCATCGTCACCGCGAAAAATATGATACCGGCAAGCAGGTCTTTTTTCATCGTAGTTCTCCCTGAAGGCAACTGTAGAATGCTCTATCGGCGGCAAGAGCCGCGGCATTATTATATAACTTTTTAAAAATAGAACATATCGCCCGCGGCGGTTGACTCTCCGGCATATATGTGGAATAATGATAATCATTATCAAATATGAAACCTGAAGGATGTCCCCGCGGAGGAATGTGCGACTGCCCGAAACCGGAGCCCCGGCGCAGCCGCCGCAGAGAGGCGGTGCTCAAGGCGGTGGCCTCGGTCTCCGGACACCGTACCGCGGAGGAAATACGGCGCCTCGCCGAGGGCTCCCTGCCCGGTATCGGCATAGCGACGGTATACCGTTCTCTCAAGTGTCTTTGCGGCTGCGGCAAGGTCGTAGAGTTCAAGAGAGGGAAGAAGCCTTCGGTCTATGAGCTGGCCGGGGCGCGGACGGGGCACGCCCACCTGCTCTGCCGGAAATGCGGTTCCGTAACGGAGGTCCCCCTGCGGGGGCCGGAGAAAATACTCCGCCGCCTGTCGGCCGGAACGGGTTTTTTCCCTACTGGAAGCCGGGTGGAGATATATGGTACCTGTAAGGGATGTCTGAAGGAGGACACTTTATGAAGAGGATCCTGGCCGCGGCGGTATTTTTCGCCGCGCTTTCGGCCTGTTCCAAGACTTCCGACACCGGGGTAGCCGTGAACACGGAGGGGACGACGGAAGTCCCGGAGCTTAGAGAGGGGGCCGATATCCCCCTCTCCGACGGAGGGCGCTTCTCCTGGAAGTTCAGCGAGAAGCCCAAGCTGGGCGTCATTATCGTCAACCTGCAGGCCTTCGGCCCGGACGGCAAGCCTGATACCGGCTATGCCCTGGAGGGAGAATACGGCATGCCCTCGATGCCTTATCACGATTCCGGGCCCAGGCCTTTCATCCTCAACAGGAAGGGTCATTACCTGTTCCCGGTGGAGTTCAGCATGGCCGGCGAGTGGGAGATAGTCGTGCGCGTATCGCGCGACGGGAAGGCGCTCTATGAAGGCCGCAAGCTTCTTACTATCTAGCCTGATCTTCTCCCCCCTGCCGGCCGCGGCCGGCAGCTCGCTCCTTTTCCTGGAGCTTCAGGGCGTAGGAGGCTATTCCTCCGCCGAAAAGTCGGAGATCTGGCATTCCATGGACGCGCGCGAGGCGATGCAGAAGACCTCCGCCGGCTTCGACTTGGTGCACCGCCCGGGCGGCGGTTCAACGCTGGCCCTGCAGGCGCGGCTCGCCCACGACCCCGACGCGCCCGAGCGCACCCGTCCGCAGGTCTATAACGCTTATTACCGCGCGCGCGCGCCCCGGGGCGGCTACGCCTGGGCGGGGCATAACAGGACCGCGGCGGGGCTGGAATCCTATTTCGACACGCACGGCGCCCTGCTGCAGACGCTGCCTATGTACGGCTACGGTTTCGACCGCGACTGGGGCCTGGGCGGCTCGCGCGACTATGACTGGGGCGACGCCGCTCTGTCGCTCACGACCGGCTCGGGCATGCGCCTGCGCGGCGCCGGCGGCTGGCTGGCTTCGGCCCGCGCCGGGCTCGGCGTGCTGAACCGCGATAACAGGACGTTCGGCCTGTACGCCTCCGCCGGCGAAGTGCCGGCCGTTATGGGCTATGAACTTATGAACGGCGCCGAGGGGTCTTATTCCGCTTTCGGCGCCGACTACGCTCTGCTCTGGGACCGCTGGGAGCTGCGCGCGGACCTGCGCGCCGGCAAAAGATCCGGTATGGATTACGCCGCCGGCCTGGCGCGGCTGGGGCTCAACCTCCTGGAGGAGAGCCGGCTGAAGCTGGAGGGCCAGGCGGTTTACGACGGCATGGAAGGGCTGGAGGGCTGGGCGCTGGCGGCCGGCGCCTCCTGCGCCGCCACTCCGTATCTCACGCTGCGCGCCATGTTCGAGTACGACGAGATGATGGGCGGCCGCCGCGCCGTCGCCCAGGTCTATTACTATATCCCGATATAAGGGGGTTCCATGAAAGGAATATTTTTCTCCCTCCTTCTCTCCGCCTGGGCCGCGCCGGCCTTCGCGGCGGTCGGCTGCGACCTCAACGACCCCGACCGGGACGTGGAGCGGCTTTTCCCCTCCTCCACCGGTTACAAGGTCCGCTACCTGACGGTCAAGGGCGCCGGCGGCGAGGCGATGCTGGCCCGCATCGAGAAGCGGTTGGGCGACAAGTTCAAGGGTCTCTACGAGACGATCGACGTGCCGTATACGGTCTACGATATCTACCGCGGCACCGAGCCGCTCGGCCACATCCACGGCGTGAACCAGAAAGGACAGTTCGGCGGCATACAGGTCTTTCTCGCCCTGGATAAGTCCGGGACGATAAGGTCTTTCTATATACAGAAGCTCACCTCGCGCGCGGCGAAGGACCTGCGCTCGAAAGAATTCGGCGCCCAGTTCGAGGGTCTCGCGCTGCCCGACTTCTCCGGCTACGACCCGGTCAAGGCGTCCGCGAAGCCCGGCACTCCCGCCGCCTCCCTCAAAGCGCCGGAGAGAGCCGCCGCGGATTTCCCCAACGTCATGCGCGCCGTCAAGAAGAACCTCATACTCATGGACGAGCTCGTGTTCACGGAGAAGAAAAAATGACCGTATATTCCATAGCCTATAAGAACCTCCTGCGCAAGAAGACGCGCACCGCGCTCACCGCCGGCGGCATCATGCTGTCGGCCTGGGTGCTGGCCACGCTGCTGGGCTTCAACAAGGGCTACCAGCAGGGCCTCAACCGCGACATAGACAATATGGGCTTCCAGGTCCTGCTGACGGCCAAGGGCTGCCCCTACGAGGCCGCCACGCTGATGCTCAAGGGCGGCACCGGCCTGCGCTACATGGACGAATCCATCCTCAAGGACGTCTACAAGTATCCCGAGGTGGACAAAATAACCCCGATGCTGATGCACGGCGTCTTCGACCCGGATAAGGGCGAGAGCGGCGCGATAGCCGCCTACCTGGGCGTGGACCCGGCGACCTTTCCCGCGATGAAGCCGTACCTGGAGTTCAAGCAGGGCGCCTGGTTCACGGACGACGAGGCCTACGAGGCCGTGCTGGGCTACGAGGCGGCGGAGCTCGAGACGCGCGAGGCCGGGGACCTGATGCTGGTGATCGGGGTCGACAAACCGGTCAAGGTCGTCGGCGTGCTCAAGCGCTCGGGCACCCAGGACGACGGCACGATATTCATGCCGCTGGGCGCCGTGCGCGAAATGTTCGGCCGCAAGGGCAAGCTTACCGGTCTCGGGATAAAAGTGAAAAAGGAGGCCGATATCCCGGCCTTCGAGAACAAGCTTTACGACCTGCCAGACGTGCAGGTGGTCTCGATGGCGCAGGTCAAGGCGACCATCATGAACCTGGTCAACAGCGCGCGCGTCATCGTGATGGGCATCGCGGGCATAGCGCTGATAATCGCGATGGCCGGCGTGATCAACACCGTGCTGATGTCGGTGATGGAGCGCTACGCGGAGATCGGCATTCTAAAGAGCATGGGCGCCATGCCCTTCGACGTCTTCCGCCTGATCTGGACGGAGACCGCGATACTCTGCGGCCTGGGCGGCGCGGCGGGCATAGGCCTGGCCTTCGTCACGGCCGGCCTGAGCGAGGCGGCCGTGCGCTACTTCCTGCCCTACGCGCCCAACGGCGCGCTCATCGCCCTGGACCCGGCCATCACGGGCTTCGCCTTCGTTCTCATAACGGCCGGCGGCCTGCTCAGCGGTCTCTACCCGGCCTGGCGCGCCGCCCGCGTGCGGCCGCTGGAAGCCATACGCATCGAAGGGGAGCAGTGATATGACCAAGGATATACTGATCTCGGCGAAGGACCTGCGCAAGACCTACCGCCGCGGCTCGGAGGAGGTGCGCGCCGTAGACGGCGTCTCCCTCGACATCAAGGCGGGAGAGATGACGGCCATCATCGGTCCGTCGGGCTCGGGCAAGACGACGCTGCTCAACATGCTGGGCTGCCTGGACAACCCCACCTCCGGCACGCTGCGCGTCGGCGGCGAGCTGGTCTTCGGCGGCCACCGCGAGCTGCCCGAGGGCGAACTGACGCTGGTGCGCCGGCGCTTCTACGGCTATGTCTTCCAGAAGTTCTACCTGGTGCCGACGCTCACGGTGCTGGAGAACATCATGCTGCCGGGGACCTTCTACCGCGGCGAGGGCGGCTGGAACCCGCGCGAGGTCATGAAACTGCTCGGCATAGACCGCCGGGAGGACCATCTCCCGGGCGAGCTTTCCGGCGGCGAGATGCAGCGCGTGGCCATAGCCCGCGCGCTCATCAACGGCCCCAAGGTGCTGCTGGCCGACGAGCCGACGGGCAACCTGGACAGCCGCCGTTCCGAAGAGATAAAAGAGATACTGAAAGGGCTGGTCTCAAGGGGCGTCGCGGTGCTTATGGTGACCCACAACCTGGAACTCGCCAAAGCCGCCGACCGGGTGCTGGAGATACGCGACGGGAGGATGCACTAGGGCCTGACGGCCGCCGTCTTATCGGCCCGGGCGAGTTTCTCCAGGACGCGGGCCAGCTGGTCCGAGCAGGAGGTCTTCTTGGAGCCGCACTTTATCCCCTTGAGCTTGCGTACCGCTTCCCTGACCGGCATGCCTTCGAGCAGCAGGGCCAGGGCCTGGAGATTGCCGGGGCAGCCCTTGTAGAACTTCACGCCTTTGAGCTTCCCCCCGACGACGCGGAAAGATACCGACTTGGCGCAGACGCCTTCGAGCTCGTGTTCCATGCCTTTGGTCAAACTTCCTCCCGCCGCGATATTATAAAATCCAAGTATACGATTTTTCGGAGGTGCCCATGCCCCAGTTCATCGAAAAACCCAAGCTGGTCAAAGCCGCCGGCAACAAGCCCAAGGTCATAGAGGAATTCATCGGCCGCGCCAATTCGGGCACCAGCACGATAAGCGTGGCCCGCATGGTCAGCCCCGGCGGCTGGGAGGAGCCGGAGCAGCACCCGCTCTTCACCGAATATACGCTGGTGCTCAAAGGACTGCTGCGCGTGGAGACGAAGGACGGGACTTTCGACGTGCGCGGCGGCCAGGCGATAATCATGCAGCCGGAAGAGCGGGTCCGTTACTCGACGCCGGAGCCGGAGGGCGCGGAATACATCGCCATCTGCCTGCCGGCCTTCTCTTTCGAGACGGTCCACCGCGAAGGCGAGACCGAAAAGCCTTACTGAGCCGCCGCCTTCTTCCGGGCTCCCGGCAGCCTCAGGCGCAGCGTCAGCAGCGCGTCGCCGGAGAACAGCCGCGCCGCCAGCGTCACGAACACGGCGAAGACCGCCGCCTGGTAGGCTATCCCCCACCCCGCCCGCGCGAAATTGCCCATCATCACGTTCTGCGGCGCCATGAAAGCGTGCGTGAACGGTATGGCGTAGAGCAGCGCCTTTATCCCCCACCCGGCGGTGCTGAGGTCGATGAAGATCGGCATCAGGTACGAGATCATCAGCGGCATCATCAGCGGCATCAGCATCGCCTGTATGCTTTTCACGTCCTCCGACAGTATGCCGAGGATGAAGGCCATCGACAGCGCGCAGAGTATGCAGAAGAGCACCGACAGCCCTATCACCAGGTAACCCTGCGTGGTTATGACCAGGCCCAGCTTGGCCAGGGCCGGTCCGGCCGCCGCCGCGGACGCGGAGGCGCTTTCGGCCGCGCCGGTTATCCCGCCCATGAAAGAACGCATGCCCAGCATATAGGCCACCGAGAGCGCGGCGGCTATTATCGACGAGGCCGTCAGTTTGGAAAGGACCAGGAGCCTTCGGTCCACCGGGGAACTGAGCAGGGTCTCCAGGGTCTTGTTCTCTTTCTCCGTGGCGACGGCCGTCATGATCATCTGCGCGGAGAGTATGACGATGAAGAACACGGCTATCGGGAAGAAATAGGACTGCGACTGTATGAAGCCGACGACCTGGCCCAGCGGCACTTTCTCGGTCCTGCCGTCTATGACCACGTATTCCTCGGCCGGGGCCGGATCGCGCAGGAAGGCGGGCGGCAGGCCGGGGGCCTTGCGCTCCAGGGCGTAGGCGCTGGCCTCGGCGGCCGCTAGCGCCGAGACCTTGCGTATGCGCGAGGCGGCCATGGCCGGGCCCATGCCCGAGGCGTCCTTGCGGAAGCGGGAATAGAACTCGAGCCGCGACGGACGGCCTTCCTCCACCGACCGGGCCAGGCCGACCGGTATGACCAGGAAGGAGTTCTCGGCGGCATGCTCCGGCGCGGCCATGGCGGGCGCTATGTCGGTGAAGGCCGAGGGCTTTATCGGGGTCTTGCCCCCGCCCATGGCCTTGAGCAGGCGGGCCGAGAGCTCCGAACGGTCCAGGTCCATCACCACTATCGAGTTGGACGCGCCCGAGGCCCTGCTGTGGCTGCCGACGGACTTGCCGATGACGTAGAAAACGAAGATCATCGCCGCTATGGAGATGACCAGCTGCCGGGTCAGCAGTTCCTTGATCTCCTTTCTGAGCAGGACGGCGAAGATGTTCATTGCGTCAGCCTCACGAAGACCTCTTCGAGGTCTTCCGTCGAGAACTGGGCTTTGAGCGCCGCCGGGGCGGCGCAGGCCAGCAGTCTCCCCTTGTTTATCACCCCGATGCGGCCGGAGAGGAACTCTATCTCGGTCATATTGTGGCTGGAAATGAGGAACGTCATTCCGCCGGCGGCCAGTTCTTTTATCGTCTTGCGGATCTCGTAGCCGTTGACTATGTCCAGGCCGCTGGTGGGTTCGTCCAGTATGGCCAGCCGCGGGCGTATCATGACCGCGCGGGCCAGCAGCAGCTTGCGCGCCATGCCTTTGCTGTAGGTCTTTATTTTATCTCCGAGCCGGGGGCCGAGGCCCGAGAGCCGCGCGCCGTAAGCCGCCGCCTCGGCGGCCTTGCGCGAGTCGCGCAGGAAGACCATGGCCATGAAATCGAGGTACTCGTGGCCGGAGAGGTTCTTGTAGGCCCCGGCCTCCTCGGGGAGGTAGCTTATCATCCCGCGCACGGCGTGGGCGTCCCGCACGGTGTCGAGGCCGAACACCGATATGGCCCCGGCGGTCGGGGTCAGGATGGTCGAGATCATCTTGAGCGTGGTGGATTTCCCGACGCCGTTGGGCCCGACGAGGGCGAAGATCTCCCCCTCGCGGACGGAGAAGTCCAGGCCGGCCACGGCCTCGAAATCCCCATATTTCTTCACAAGCCCGGATATTTTGAGCGCGTCCATACCCCGACAGGATACTATTTTTTCAAAAGGGTTGACTCGGGCTTCATGATTGACTAATATCAATCGTATGGCAAGAACATCGCTTTTCCTCGCGCTCGCTTTCTTTGCCCCGTCCCCTTCCTCCGCCTCGGAATTCGCGCTCGACCGCCTTTCGGCCGCCGACGTGGCGGCCGTCGGGACGGCCTTGCCCGCCCCGGCGCATTTCCTCTCGCCTCTCAGGGTCCCGGAAGCCGCCGACGACGGCTATTTCAACCGCTATATCCTCAAGGCCGTCGACCGCCTTTACGCCGAGTACGGCCTGCTGGGCTACGACATCAATTCGATACTGACCCACGACATCCCCTACCACACCTACGGCGTGATAAAAGCGCGCCGGCCCCCGCTGACCATGTGCGTGGCCGCCATGATGGAGGTGCTGCTGACGGCCTACGATATCTACGCCGCCGAGACCGGAGACTATTCCGTGTTCACCTATCTCCCCCAGCGCAGCTACGAGGGGCTCGCCATAACCGACCTTAAAGGCCATATCTGGGTCAACCATGATTTCAAGGCCTACGGCACGGCGGACGCGCTGATAAACTTCGGCATGGGCGAGCGCAGGCTCTTCGAGCGGCTGCGGCCCGGAGACTTCGTCAATATCAACCGCACCACCAGGACCGGCCACGCGGTGGTCTTCATCAACTATATCGACATACAGGGCCGCGCGCGGCCGGAGTACGACGACTCGGTGGTCGGTTTCAAGTATTTCTCCTCGCAGGGCGGGCGCGAGGCGGGCGCCGGCGGTTTCGATTACCGCTACGCCGTCTTCAGCAAGTTCGGCTGCCCGGAGATGCCGTACAAGCGCGACTGCAATGTCATCTATTCGCAGAAGCAGGAGTATCTCAACACCGGCACGATGCTGATGCCCGGCCGCTGGACCGGGATCCTCCCCTCGCCGGGCCCGGCCGCGGCGCAGGAGACCGTACTGGACAAGCTCTTTTTCGACGGCCGCACCACCGACGATTGATCCCGTCCGCTCCCCTGGAAAGAAAAGCCCCGCCGCGGCGGGGCTTTTTCGTGCCGCACGGAGCCCGTTACAGGCCGGAAGAAAGACCGAACAGCAGTCCCGCCGCCAGCGCGAAGACCACCCAGAAAGCGGCGTAGACCGCGAGCCCCCGGCGCCCTATCAGTTTCTGCGACATTATCATCGTAGGTATGCACGTCCCTACCGAGCCCAGCAGGAAGGTGAAGGCCGGGCCCGGGCCGAGGCCCAGCTTCAGGAAGGAGAGCGTGAGCGGTATCTCCTCCCCCTCGCAGACGTAGAGCGGGACGCCGGCCAGCGCGGCCGCCAGGTAGGCCAGGGGCCCGGAAGAGCCCAGGCGGGCGGCTATGAAGTCCTGCGGGATGGCGACGACGAGCGCGCTGGCTATGGCCATGCCTATGGCGAAATATTTACCCAGTTCCTTTAGTATGTCCAGGAAGACGGGCCAGAACTTCTTTTTTTTCCCCGTCCCCTCCTCCCCGGAGGAGCAGGCGCAGCCGGAGCGGCATTCTCCCCGTCCCTCTTCCGGGAGCCGGGCCGGGACGGTCAACCAGGACGCGTTCTCCAGGCGCAGGAAGAGCGACCCGATGGCCACGCCGCCGATAAGGCACGCCAGGACCCTGGCCGCGGTGAATCGCCAGCCGAGCATGGCCCAGGTAAGTATCAGCGTCTGGGGACTCGCCAGTGGAGAGGCCAGAAGGAAGCTCGTAACCGTGCCAAGGCCGGCGCCCTTGCGCCGCAGCCCTTCGGCCATCGGCATCGTGGCGCAGGCGCAGCCGGGCATTATCATGCCGAGCACGGAAGCCTTGACCATAGAGAGCCAGCCGCCGCGCAGATGCCTGAGGGCGAATTCAGGTTTCAGCCAGACGTCGAGCGCCGCGCCGAAGGCCGCCCCGCCCAGGAACCAGGGGAGCACGTCCCAGGTCAGGCGGACGAACTCGAGGACGAAGTCGCGAAGGAACGCCATGAGCATATGAGCGCCGCGTTTACCGTTTTAAAGCCTTGTCGCGCATTCCGACCCGCCCGAGCAGCGGCAGCTTTATGGCCGGGCGGAGGAGATCGATGCCGAAGTTCAGACCCAGCACGTTCGCCTCTATGCCGTCCGACAGCCCGGCCGTGACGCCGGCCAGGCCGTAGATGGACAGCTGCACACCGGTGCCGCTTTCGGAGACCGAGACCAGCCGGGCCCCGCCCAGCCAGTCCCTGCCCACGGCGTTCGCGGGCAGTTCCACTCCTATTTCGGGGACATTGCGGAGTATGTGCGAGACGAAGGTGTTGCTGTTGGGGCCGGGCCAGGCCCTGTAAACGGAGGCGTAAGGATAGGTGCGCGCCGCTTCGTCGATCTTCGGGATGAGGCTTTCCGCCCGCTCTCCCCGTACGTCGAAAAGGAGTTTCGGGCTCCTGCCGTACCATTTCCCGTCCGGAACGCCGGTCTCTATGACCACGGCGCTGGTGGAGCGGCGGAGGCGCCAGCCCACGAGATGGTAGAGCCGGTAGTCGGGCGCGTCCTTCTCCTTGACCGAGATCCAGCAGTGCACCGCGAAGACCCCGCGCCAGCGCACGGCCCTCGCCGCGAATCCCTGCACGACGGCTTCCGGGTGCTCCGCCGGCAGCGGCGAGATGCCCGCGCTGCCCCTGTCGGCCGTGCGCCAGTCGGTATTCGACCAGGGGCGGGCCTGCATGACCGCCGCCAGAATTATGGCCGCCGCGCCGGCCGCTATAAGCGAAAGCAGCCTTTTTCCCATGCGTTCACCGGGGTTCATCGGATAATGCGGCCGCCGTGGCGTGAAACTCGTTCCTGCGGGCCACTCCCGCGGCGGTGAGCCCGTCCTTGTTGCGGGCCTGCGTCCCGGCGCCGAGCGAGACCAGTTTCAGGGCCGTTCCCGTTTTTCCCCGCCAGGCCGCCAGGATGAGAGGGGTATTGTTGTCATAATCCCTCGCGTTCACGTCGGCACCGGCCTTCACCAGCGCTTCGCAGACCTCCGTATGACCGCGCAGCGCGGCCCACATGAGGGGCGTCCAGGTTATCCTGTCCCTGTCCTCGACCGGCGCGCCGCGGGCCAGCAGCAGCTTCAGCGCGGCGGGTTTGTTCCAGCGGGCCGCGAGATGGAGCGGCGTCTGGGCCCTGGCTTCCCTGGCCCTTATGTCCGCGCCCCTGTCCAGCAGAAGAGCGGCTATCCCGGCGTTATCGCGCATCACGGCCATCATCAAGGGGGTGAAGGCCCTGGGTTTTTCGGGGTTCACGGGCACGCCGGCGTCGAGCATGCGCAGCACTTCCTCACGGTCGCCGCGCCGTACCGCTTCGAGCAGCGACTGCTGGCCGTCGGGGAGCGAACAGGCGGCCAGGAACAGCGCGGCCGCTATCGCCGCCGTTCTGGCGTAAAGCGCCGGGGGACCCCCGACCGGCCCGGATGACGTCATCCGTCAATTGTATACGGCTGCGGCGTTTTTTTCAAGTGTAAAATAAGAACAGCCCCCCTTTTTTTAAGGGAGGGCTGTCCGGGGGCACCTGTTCACTGCGGGAAGCCGCGGGAGAAAGCCGTCCTTACGGACTCGAGCCCTGCCAGGTCCGGTTCGCGCGCGGCCGGCAGGGAGGCCGTCAGGCCGAGGTAGGCGGTCTCTCCCTTGGAAACGGGGATGAACGCGGCGAGCTCCGAGATCTTGGTCACGTCCTCGCCGCGGCCGCCTTCGTCCTCCACGCGGTAAGAGACGCGGCAATCGCCCTCGTAGACGAAATCGGTCTCGCCGCGCACCAGGATCCCTTCGATGAGGTTCGTCCCGAGGTTGAAGACCGGGGAGCCGGAATTGCCGCCGTAAGTGTCGAGGTTGGCCACGAAGTAGCCGGGCTGGCCGGGATCGCGCACCGCGGCGCCTCCCGCCACCTTCAGGGGCAGCCCCACCGGGTGGCCTATCACGAAGAGCGGGGTCCCCTTGGCGGGAGAGGCCCCCCGGTTGACGGCCAGGGGTTGCCTGCCTTCCGCCGCGCGGTCTATGCGCAGCAGCGCGTAGTCCGCCCCGAGCCCGGCCGCGCCGGGTTCCTCGGGAGCCGGTCCCCCCATCTGCAGCGCCCATTTCTCTATGCTCCTGCAGGAATAGACCTGGGAGGCCGGCACGACGGACGGGGCGGTACCGGACCCGTCGTTCCTGAAGCCGAAAACGAACATGGTGTTATCGCAGTCCTCCTGCGTCCTCACACAGTGGCCGGCGGTCATTATCAGGTCCTCCCCCACCAGCGTGCCCGAGCAGAAAGCGCCCAGGGGCTGCTGGGAGAAGGGTTCGGAGGCGCAGACGCCCACGGCGTCGGCGAACCTGGCGGTGCGCAGGGAGTAATTGTCGCCTTCCTTCTTCAGGTCCCAGGTCTGCCACAGGGAGACGACCGAGTCGGCCAGCCTTCTCTGGTCGGCCGGCGCCTGGAAATATTCGAGGCGGTCATCATTACCGTAGATGACCTTGTTTTCGGCTTTCAGCGGAGAGGGAAGAACGGATACGGCGAGGAACAGTGTTGTCAGCGCGATGTTGTTCATTAAGCCTCCGTGATCGTGTTGCATATACTTTGTACCCCTCCCCTTGATTATAATCAAAGGCCAAAGGTCCCGGTTTTTAATAGGTCCAAAGGCCTATATTAGAAAATGTAATACAAGTGCCCGGAGTATTCCGGCGAGCGTGAGAGGCGTTGGAGGCGGAGCGGCCGGCGGTCTTAAAGCCAGCCCAGGAACATTTCCACGGAAAAGGAGTCCAGCAGTCTGAAGGCGGCGTAGTAGAGGAGGAAAAGCGCCGGGTATGCGGCGGGCGGGAGCCAGGACGGCGTATTTAAAGAGCGGTCGTTCTCGCTCCCGAGCAGGTCTCGCCCCTCCCCCCTTGCCGCCAGGGAGAGCGAATGCAGCGGGAAGGCGGCAAGGGCCAGCAAAGGAAAGAACGCGTAACCGGCAAGGGGCATTCCCAGCAGGTCCGGTCCGTCGGCGAAAGGGAACGAGTATATCCGCGAAGGCCCGCCCGCCAGGTTCCAGATCTCTCCCATGATGCCGCAGAACAGTCCGGCGGCGGCGATAGCCGCGGCGCCTTTCCGCTCGCCGGAGAGCCAGCTTCTCCAGAGAGAAGGGAGTCCCGCTCTCAGGGTCAGCCATTCGGCCGTTATCAGCAGCCCGGGCGCGGCCAGCGGGAAGAGGAGGGACGGGAAAGCCGAAGATAACAGGAGCGCAGCCGTTCCCGCCGCCAGCGCCGCCCTGGAAGCCCCGCCGGAGGGGCGGGAGAGCTTGTCCGGGCGCTGGGGACGCGCCTTTCCCGGCAGAAGAAAGGCCGCGGACTGATGCAGGGCGGGCAGAAGGGCCGCGCCGTAAAGGAAGTACCAGGCCCACCTGTAGGACCGGGAATAAGGCAGCCCGGAGTATTTCCAGAGCCCCAGCCTGATATTCGCCGCCTCGAAGACGAGCCAGACGGCGCAGGAGCAGAACGTCATCCAGATGAAATCGTCGGTACGGGTAGCGATAAGGGATTCGCCTTTCAGCGAGAAAATAAGGCTGTCTGAAAGCGCGACGTAAGCCCACCAGAGCAGCGGGGCGGAGAAGGCGTGAAGGGGCTCTATTCCGGTAAAAATCCCTCCCAGGCCGGTCAGCGCAAGGAGGAAGCCCGAATATAGGGCCGCGATGGATTTCGCGTTTCCCATTCCTGTAACTCTCTTTATGAGACCCGCTCTCCCGCGTCCAGGCGGATGAGCGCTCTTTTCACCGGCCGGGGGGCGTGGTCCAGCCCTTTGTCCGCTATTGCGCGCACGAAAGGCGCCACCTGCAGGCTGTAGCGTTTGGAGACGTTCACAGGGTCCATGGCCGGCCAGCCCCAGAGCGCGGTATGGTAGAGCCCCGCGAACATGTAATAGGGCTCGTTCATATAGGTCGGTTTCATGCTCTCTATAGGGGCGTGATGCTCCGGGTTGGCGACCAGGTCCACCAGGACCGACATCGGCTTGAAAAGCTTGAGCATCTCGAAAGTGACGAAGGGCGGTTCCTTGGCCACGTCGCGGCGGTAGGGTCTGTTGACGGCGTCCACCAGTATGTCCGTGCCCGGGATATGCTTCTCCATCTCGGGGTAATGACGGCGGTTGAGTATCTCCACCGTCGCCAGCTTGTCCACGGCGGCGCGTATGGCGCCCTGCGCCACGTTGCCGTAGCCCATTATCTTCACCGTCGCCGTGGCCGGGTCGCGCCCCCAGAGCTTGAAGGCGTATTCCATGCCGATGCGGCCGGTATCCTGCACGGCCTCGACCATGCGGCGGTCGAGCGCGTCCTTTATGTTCTCCAGAGGAACGGCGATCACTTTCTGGCGGACCAGCGCGCTCTCCAGCAGCGGAGCGCAGCGCAGGTGCATCATGCTCATCAGTATGGCGCCGTGCCTCATGAGCCGTATTTCGTCTTCCCGGGGTTCTTTTATCCGGACCACCAGATCGGCGGCGTACACTTTCTCCCGGCGCGCGATCCGGCAGCCGGCGGCGCGGTACTCCGCGTCGAGTATCCCTACCCCGACGCCGGCGCCCTCCTCCACCAGTACCTCGTGGCGGCGGGCTATGTCCTTGAGTTCGGACGGGTGCAGTATGACCCGTTTCTCCAGGGGGCGATTCTCGGCGGGCACTCCGATCTTCACTTTCCCCCCTCGAACCAGGCGGCCCTGATATTCTCCGGCAGGCGGTGATAGTTCCCGCCAGCGGCGGCTATGTCGGCGAAGACGGGGGCGATCTGTATGCTGTAGCGGCGCGTCACGTTTATCGGGTCAAGGCCGCTCCAGCCCCAGCAGGCCGCGTGCAGTACGCCCGCGGTCCGGTAGGAGATATGCGAGAGGGAGGTGGGGTGCATCGTCTCTACGGGGTATTTGGAAGAGGGGTTGGAGACCAGGCCGATGATGGCCGCGCCCCGGTTCATCAGTTTGAGCATGCCGCGCGTGACCAGGTAGACCTTACCGCGCAGTTCCTGCGGCCAGGTGAGCCCGTCGACGAGTATGTCGGTGCCGGGCAGGTGGTGTTCCATCTCGTTTATATCCCGGCGGTTGAGCAGCAGCACGCGGGCCTCGCGGCGCGAGGCCGCCTGCACGGCGCCCAGGGCTATCCTGCCGCTGCCCATTATCTTCACCGTTGCCCGCTCCGGCCGGCCGCCCCAGAGCTCGAAGGCCTTCATCATGCCGGCGTAGCCCAGCTCGTGCAGGTCCTCTATCATCCGCTCGCCGAGCCGGTCCTTTATCTTCTCCATCGCTATGCCGTTCACGCGGTGGCGGCGGAGCCGTTTGGCCAGCGGCAGCCGGTTGAAAAGGTGGAGCATGGAGAACACGGCGGAGCCCGGGCGCATAAGGCGCAGTTCCGCCTCGTTGGGCTCGCGGAGCTTGACCACCAGCGGGCAGGCGTAGACCTTCTCCTTGCTGACCACCGCCGCGCCGGAGCGGGCGTAGTCCTCGTCTGTTATGCCCACTCCCAGCCCGGCGCCGCGTTCCACCAGCACCTGGTGGCGGCGGGCCAGCGGGGCCAGTTCCTCCGGACGCAGCGCGACGCGCTTCTCCAGGTTCCTTTCGTCCCTGGCCAGGCCTATCTTCACAGGCCAGCCCCTTTCAGTTTGTTCAGCGCCTCGGCGGGAGAGAGGAAGACGCCGTAAGCCTTGCAGATCTCCAGCGCCGCGCGGATCTTGAGCCTCATTTTCCAGGAGGCGAAGTCGTAGGTGTGCGCCAGGACGGTGACGAAGACATCTTCACCGGAGGCCGCCAGCGCGCGGCACTTCTTCCATATGGCCCACAGCGACTGGCGCTCTATGTATATGCCCAGGGGGATCTCGAAGACGCCGCTGCCGCCGGGGCGCCTGTGGTCGGCGCTGTCCATGCGGTAGGCGTTGGACGGCGCTCCGCGCCAGTCGGAGACCAGGGCGCCGTTGGTGACCAGGTGGCGGCCCGGGTCGCAGGAGAAATCGAGGGCGAGGCCGTTCTTTTCGAGAAGCGGGATGACCGCCGGGCCGAAGGCCATGAAGCCGCCGCGGTAGGAGATGGGCGAGAGACCGGCCGCGCGCAGACCCCGGACCAGGTCCCCTATGGCCGGCTCCATGCGCCCGGGGTCGGCGTAATGCCAGGCCGAGTAGAGGTCCTCCTCGTGGCAATGCACGCCCACTTCTCCCCCCCCGGCCTCGGCGCGGCGCCAGAGGGCGACGAACTCGGGGCGCAGGAAGAAATCGCGGGTAAGCGGCGAGGTGTGGACGAAATGGACGAATTTGCCGCCGACGGCCGCCGCCATATCCAGCTCCGCTTCCACGAGAGGGAGCTCGCGCTCCGGCAGGGGACGGCGTCCCTCCTGCCCCAGGCGGGTGGAGAAGTACTGGTCCCAGTCGCCGTCTATGGTGAAAACGAAGTTGAGGGCCATAAAAAAAATCCTCCCCGGGCGGCCGCCCGCCCCGGGAAGGTGCTATGATAACAAACTTGCGCCGCGTCTGTGAATCCGGTCGAAATGGCGGGGGGCCCTTGCTGGTCGCGGCGGCCCCGCGCCACGGAAAAAACGTGACAATTCCGGCTGTTAGAGCATTCTCTCGAAGCGGAAATTGAGTATGACGAAGCGTCTGACCGGGAGCGACAGCCTGTAGAGGAAGTACGCCAGCTTCAGGCCCAGCAGGCGTTTGACCGCTTCTTTCCAGGGGGTTTTCCCCGCTTTGCTCTTTTCATCGCCGAACTGCGTCAGATAGTAGCCCTGTATCGGCACTAATAGTTCCGGGCCGGCCGCAGCTTTCCTGGCCGTGAAGAATATGTCGCTCTTCCCGAACAGATCGCTTATGACCTCCGCGGTACCGGGGGTGTAATCGTACCGCCGTCTAGCGGTCCTGAAACAACCCCCGCGAGCCCGCAGTATGCTTATATGCATACCGTCAAAGCCGTTGATCTTGAAAAAATCCCGGAAAAGCGTCGGAGAAAAACTGTAGAAACCGTGGTCGACCATTCCGGACATCGGTGAGAAAAAGGCTACATGGCCTCCGGGCTTCAATAACCTTACGGTATTGAACAGCACTTCCTTGACGTCGAAGCAATGCTCCAGCGTTCCCGCGTCCGAGACCAGGTCGTACTGCCCTTCCAGTTCCCGCGGTATCCTTTTGTTCAGGTCCAGAGTGAAAGTCGGCTTCTCGTTATCGAAGTAATCGACGCTGTGAATTTCGTCGAACCCCAGCATTTTGAAGAAAACGTCCTGATGTATGGACTTGCCGAACTGGGTGAGCGGATCGTATTTCACTTCGGACCCGGGCAGTACCCTGGGCGGGCGGCCCTCCCGCCGGAATATCCTGAGAAGACCGTCATGATCGGCGTCCACGCCGTTCCTGCCGAATGTAAGCACCTTCCCCGAGCATTCCTTGTCCTTGAATGCCCTTACCAGCAGTTGAAGAGCGGCTTTTGAATAGCCCATGATCAGATACAGGTCTTATCAGTCCGCTTCGGCGCGGACGGCGGCGAAAGATCCGAACGAACGTTCCGGATCAAATTGTACAAAATCCCGCGGAAACGGTCAGAACGGGAACTTGTAGCGCTCAAGCCCCAGTTCCTCGCGCATCGCCAGGACTTCCCGCTGGGTCTCCTTATTGACGGGAACGCCCTTGTTCTTCCGGTACTGCCAGGCGAGGTATTCCTTCTCGCCGGCGGTATAGATGCGCTTCGCTCCGGGCATCTTCTTCGAGGCGCGGAGTTCGCGCAGTATGTTGCCGGCCGTGCGCTTGAACGAGGCCAGCGGCACGAAATGCCCGATGTCGATGGCGAGGAAGAAATGGCCGAGCGGGTAAGGGACTTTGTTGCCCTTTTTATCGTAGCCCAGCAGCTGCTTCATGTAGGCCCCGTCCTGCAGCGCGGCCGAGAGTATCTCGACGACGGCGCAGTAGCCGTAGCCCTTGTAGCCCCCCAGGTCCTCGCCGACGCCGCCCAGCGGCGCGAGGGCCGCCGTGCCCTTTATCAGGTCGGTCAGTACGGCGCGCGAGTCGGTCTTGCTGCCCCCCTTCTCGTCTATGACCCAGCCCTTGGGCATCCGCTTGCCCAGCTTGGCGTAGACCTCGATCTTACCGCGCTGCGTTATGGAAGTGGCGCAGTCGAGCATGAACGGGAACTTCTCGTCCGTCGGCAGCGCGAAGGTCAGCGGGTTGGTCCCCATCATGTTCTCGACGCCGAAGGTCGGCGCGACCGACGGGCGGGCGTTGGTGCCGGTTATCCCTATCATGCCGGCCTTGGCCGCCAGCAGAGTGTGATAGCCCGCTATGCCGTAATGGGTCGAGTTGCGCACGGCCGTCATGCCGAGACCGTACCGCTTCGCTTTCTTTATCGCTATCTCCATGGCGCGCTTGGCTATGACGTGGCCCATGCCGTTGTGGCCGTCGATGACCGCCGTCGTAGGGGTCTCCTTCACGATCTCGAACTTCGTCTTCGCCAGCTGTATCCCCTGCTTTATCCGGTCGTAGTAGATCGGCTTGAGCCGCGATACGCCGTGAGAGTCTATGCCCAGCTTGTCGGCGGTTATCAGGACCTCGGCGCAGACGGACGCGTCGGCCGCGGGCACGCCTATCCCCTTGAAGACGTCGCGCATGAAGCGCTCCATCAGGTCGAACTTCACCCACTTGGCACCTTTCTCTATTTCCATGAGACCTCCGTGGAGTTGATCGCAGATTTTCGGCCTTCGATGATATCGGCCAGCGCGGACGCGGCCCCGGCGGGGTCGGGCACCCCGGCTTTGTCGTAGGCCGCCGACATCGCGGCCGCCGCGCCCCCGTCGGAGAGCAGCCGGCGCAGTTCGCGGGCCAGCGCGGCCGGCAGGTCCGGCCCCTGGGTCAGGCTGAGCGCCGCCCCGGCCCGGGCCAGGACGGCGGCATTGGCCGCCTGATGTCCCCCCGCCGAGGTCGGCAGCGGCACCAGTAAGGCGGGTTTGCGCACGGCGGCCAGCTCGGCCACGGTGCTGGCCCCGGAGCGCGAGACTATTATGTCGGCCGCGGCGTACAGCAGGTCCATCTCCGCGCAGTAATCGAGCAGCTTTAAGTCCGGGTCGGCGGCGAGTCCGGCCGCCGCATAGGCCAGCCGTGTCTTTTCCGCGTTGCCTTTGCCGGCGACGTGGAGCACCTGGAAAGAGAGCCCCTCGGCTTTCAGTTCTCCGGCGGCGGCCGCCAGCGCGGAATTGAGCGCCGCGGCGCCCTGGCTGCCGCCGAAGGCCGCTATCACCGGCGCGGAGAGCTTCAGGCCCAGCCGCTCCCGCGCTTCTTCGCGGGAGACTTTCGGCGGGATGAATTCGCGCACCGGGGTGCCGGTCATGACCGTCTTGCCGGCGAAAGGGTCCGTCTCTACGGGCAGGCCCAGCGCCACCGCGGGACAGACGGCGCCGGCTATCCGGTTGCCGAGGCCGAAGACGGCGTTGGATTCGTGTATCAGGCGCGGCACGCCGCGCAGCCAGGCCAGGATCACCGCCGGGAAGGAAACGTAGCTGCCGGCGCCGAACACCGAGTCGGGAGAATAGTCGGCCAGTATGCGCCAGGCGGCGCGCAGCCCGGCGAAGAACTTTAAAAGGAAACGCAGGTGGCGCAGCGGGTTCAGCGAGCGCGGCAGGGCCGCCGCCGGTATTTCCGCGTAAGGAAGGCCTTCCGCGTCCAGCGCGTGGGCGGAGATGTCCCCTTCCTTCACGATGAAAAGGACCTGCCAGCCGCGCCGCGCCAGTTCCCGCCCCAGGGCCAGACCTGGGTAGAAATGACCGCCGGTGCCGCCGGCCGCGATCAGGGCGCGTCTTTTCCTGACGACGTTCATAGCACGGCCTTCCTGTGCGCCGAGATATTGAGCACGAAACCCGCCGCGAGCAGCATCGTCATCATGGACGAGCCTCCGTAGGAGAAGAAAGGCAGGGGTATCCCCTTGGTCGGGGTCAGGCCCAGCGTCATGGCCATGTTGAAGAAGGCCTGCAGGCAGATGACAAGCACCATCCCCGACGCCGCTATGGCCGAGAAGAAAGAGGTCGCGTTGCGCGCCAGCCTGAGGCCGCGCAGCAGCAGGTAGCCGAAAAGCCCCGCTATGAACAGCGACCCGAAAAGGCCCAGCTCCTCGGCGACGACGGGAAAGATGAAGTCGGTATGCGGTTCCGGCAGGTACATGAGCTTGAGCTTGGAGGCGCCCAGCCCGACGCCGAACCAGCCGCCGGACCCTATCGCCAGCAGCGACTGCACAAGCTGATAGCCCGTGCCCGACGCGTCGTCCCACGGCGAGAGGAAGTTCTTGAAACGCGCTATGCGGTAAGGCTTGCGTATTAGCTCCTCGATAAAGACGAGCAGGCCGAAACCCAGCGGCGTCAGTATGTAGCGCAGGCGCACGCCGGAGCAGAACAGCATCGTCAGCGCCACGGCGAAGATGAGCGCGGGGGTGCCCAGGTCGGGCTGCATGGCGATCAGCGCCAGGGCCAGCAGCGTCACGATAAGGGGCCGGACCAGCTGCCGCCAGTCCTTGAGTATGCGGCTGATGTTCTTGTCGAAATAGTCGGCGAGGTAGAGCACTACGGCCAGCTTGGCGAACTCGCTGACCTGCAGGTTCATGAAGCCCAGAGGTATCCAGCGGCGCACATGGGCCACCGGCGGCATGAAGAGCGTGACCAGCAGCAGGGCCAGCGTGGCCAGCATGAGCGGCTTTATGAATTTCCTGAACTTCTCCAGTTCCAGGTTCATGACCGCCCACATCCCCGCCAGCCCGGCGAAGGTCCAGACGAGCTGGCGCTTGACGTAGAAGAAGGAGGACAGGCCTTTGTTCTCGGCGTAGATGGCGCTGGCGGAATAGAGCGAGACCAGGCCGATAAGCAGCAGCGCGGCCACCGCGATGAGGAAATGATAGTCGGCGTAGCGCAGGCTGCGCGAGGTGAAAAGCCCGGCGAAGAGGCCGGGGCCGCCCCTCCCCCCGCGCCGGGAAACGGAGCAGCGGCGCCTCATTTCAGCCTCCCGGCCAGGCGCTTGAATTCCGCGCCGCGGTGCTCGAAGTCGCGGAACTGGTCGAACGAGGCGCAGGCGGGCGAGAGAAGAACGATGTCGCCGGTCCGGACCGCCGCCGACGCTTTTTTAAGGGCCGCTTCCAGCGTGACCGTCCTCTCCATCGGCGCCGCGCCGCGCAACTGCCTCTCTATAAGGGGCGCCGCCCTGCCGATGGTCAGGACCTTTTTCACCGACGCTTTTATGAGCGGCTTGAGCGGAGCGTAGGGCACGCCCTTGTCCAGGCCGCCGAGTATGAGCCAGATGTTCTTCTTTCCGGCCAGCGCACGCAGCGCCGTCGCCGTGGAATCGACATTGGTCGCCTTGGAATCGTTTATGTAGGTCACGCCGCGCAGGACGCGGGCGGTCTCTATGCGGTGCTCTACGCCCTCGAAGGCGGCGAAGACCTCCCGCAGGTCCGCCGGGCCCGCGCCGCAGGACAGGGCCATCAGCCCGGCGCACATCGCGTTCTCCAGGTTGTGGCGTCCCGGCAGCCGCGGCGGTTCGACGGTAAAGGACAGGCTCCCGGTCCTGAAAGCCAGCCGGCCGTCCTCCGCCCAGGCGTTCAGTTTTCCCCCGCGCCCGACGGAGGAGAAGAACAGGGTCCGCGACGGGCAGCGGCGCGCGAGGCGCCGGCAGGCGGCGTCCTCGTAGTTGAAAACGCAGGCGGCGGACTTGCGCTGGCCGGCGAAGACCTTCGCCTTGGCCGCGACATAGGCGGACAGCCCGCCGTGATGGTCCAGGTGGTCGGGGGTGATATTGAGCACGCAGGCGGCGTCGGGAGAGAGCGCCGTGCTGTCCTCGAGCTGGTAGCTGGACAGTTCCATCACCAGCGCGTCCTTGGGGCCGGCCTCGGGCGCCGTCAGCGCGGCCGGCACGCCGAGATTGCCGCAGACGAAAGCCCGGGACCCGCGTCTTTTGGCCGCCGACTTCATCAGCAGGCCCAGCAGTTCCGTCGTGGTCGTCTTGCCGTTGGTGCCGGTCACGGCCAGGACCTTGCCGGCTTTAGAGAAAGCCAGCGCGACCTCTATCTCGCTGAAAACGGGAATACCAGCGGACTTCAGCTTTTTGAAGACCGGCGCGTGCGACGGAAGGCCGGGGCTCTTCACCGCGAAGCCGCAGGATAATATCCTGTCGCTGTGCCCTCCCGCCTCGATCTCTACGGACCCGGGCAGGCCCTTGAATTTCGGCTTCAGGTCCTTTATCGGCGCCGAGTCGCTGAGCAGTACCCGGAAACCTTTACCCGCCAGCAGCCGCGCGGCCGCCAGTCCTGAGCGGCCCGCTCCTATGACGAGGGCCCGTTCGCCTTTGAATTCGGACGGCCTGAACATATCAGTAATAGTGTCCCAGGTCCTTTAGATTTTCCGTGGTGATCCTGGGACTGAAAGTCCTGTACACCCAGAACTGGTAGGCGATGACGGCGGGCAGGAATATGCCGACCACGACTGTCATGACTTTAAGCGTGTAAGGGCCCGAGGCGGAGTTGTAGGCGGTCAGGCCCGCGCCGCGCTGTCCCAGCGCAGGCACCAGGTCGGGGAACATGCCGGCCAGGCCGGTGAAGACCAGCGCCAGTATGAAGACCAGCGAGCCGGTGAAAGCGCCGCGCGGCGAGCCCGAGAAGGCGGCCTTGGAGCGGATAAGTCCCGCGGCGGCGGCCAGCGGCAGCAGATAGAGGAGCGGTTTGGCGGCGTAATTTTCGAAGAGCGGCGTGCCGTAGCGCGAGGCCGCGACGAAGGCCAGCAACAGGGCGGCGACCAGGTACCAGGCCCGGCCCGCGGCCGCCGCGGCCCGGTCGGCCAGCGGCCCGCCGGCGCGCAGAGCCAGCCAGAGCAGGCCGTGATGCAGGAAGGCCACCATGAAGAATACCGCCGTCAGCAGCGCGTAGGGGTTGAGCAGGTCGAAGAAGCCGGACATTATCGTCCCGTTCTCCAGCGGGAAGCCGCGGAAGAGGTTGCCGAAGAAGACGCCCAGCAGCAGCGCGGGCAGGAAGCCGCCCGCGGCTATCGCCATATCCCAGAAACGGGGCCAACGTTCCCCCTCCACCTTGCCGCGGAACTCGAAGGCCACGCCGCGGAAGATGAGCGAGAGCAGGAGCAGGAACATGGCGATATACAGGCCGCTGAAAAGCGCGGCGTAGACCGGCGGGAAGGCGGCGAAGGTGACGCCGCCGGCGGTTACCAGCCAGACCTCGTTGCCGTCCCAGACCGGGCCTATCGTGTTTATCACCACGCGCCGCTCGTCGGGCGTGCGCGCTATGAAGTTATGCGCCATGCAGGCGCCGAAGTCGAAGCCGTCGAGCGCCAGGTATACCGCCCAGAGCAGGCCCCAGGCCAGGAACCAGAAGGCGTTGAGTTCGTTCATGCGGCCTCCGCGGGGGCCTTCGCCGCGTATTTGAACATCAGGAATACTCCCAGCGCGCCCAGCGCCGCGTAGACCAGCGTCAGCGAGACCAGCGAGAACGCCACCATCCCCGCGCCGACATTGGGCGAGGCGCCCTCGGCCGTGCGCATCAGCTCGTGCACTATCCACGGCTGGCGGCCCATCTCGGTGACTATCCAGCCGAGCTCGTTGGCGAGGTACGGCAGCGGTATGACGGCCACCGCCGCCTTCAGGAACAGGGGGTATTTCCCCGTCCAGCCCAGCAGCGAAAGCGCCGCGGCGGCGGCCGAGAAGGCGATGAAGAACATGCCCAGCGCAACCATCAGTTTGAAGCTTATGAACACCGGCCAGAACGGCGGCCTGTCCGCCGGATGGAAGTCCTTGAGGCCCTTTATCTCGGCGTCGGCCTTCTTGAACGCCATGAAGCTCAGCAGCTTCGGTATACCCAGCGCTTCGATGCGGTTGCGCTCATTGGCCGGGTCGGGCAGGACGACGAGGTTGTAGGGGACGCCCTTTTCCGTCTCCCAGACCGCCTCCATCGCCGCGAACTTGGCGGGCTGGAGCCTGGCCGACATCATGCCGTTGAGGTCGCCGGCGCCCAGCACGCCCAGCGAGGCGACCAGGGCCATTAAGGCGCCGAGCCTGAACGAGCGCCCGAAGAATTGCGGGGAGTTCTTCTTGAGCAGGTGCCAGGCCGAGACGCCCATGACGAAGAAGCCCGCCACGGTCCAGGCCGCCAGCACGGTGTGCAGGAACATCGTCCAGCCGTAGGGATTGGTCAGCAGGGCGGCGAAGTCAGTCATCTCGGCTCGTCCGTTGCGCACCGCGTAGCCGACGGGATTCTGCATCCAGCCGTTGGCCAGTATGATCCAGAGGGCCGAGAGGTTGGTCCCTACGGCCACCAGCCAGATGGAGAGCAGGTGCAGGCCGCGGGACACCCTCTTCCAGCCGAACATCCATACGCCGATGAAGGTGGACTCCAGGAAGAAAGAGGTGGTCGCCTCTATGGCCAGCGGCGCGCCGAAGACGTCGCCGACATAGGCCGAGTAGGCCGCCCAGTTCATGCCGAACTGGAACTCCAGCGTAATGCCGGTCACCACGCCGACCGCGAAGTTTATCAGGAAGAGCTTGCCCCAGAACTTCGCCTGGTCCAGCCAGCGGTCGTCCTTCGTTATGAAGCCCAGCGTTTCCATCGAGGCTATGAGCACCGCCAGGCCTATCGTCAGCGGTACGAAGAGGAAGTGGAAGCCCGCCGTTACGGCGAACTGCAGCCTGCTTAGAGTGAGCGCGTCCATGGTCCTACCTTATCTTCAGAGACGAGAGGGCTATGAGCATCAGCATGATGCCCGCTATCCAGAAGCGTATCGTGACCTTTGACTCGGCGACCCCCCCCAGTTCGAAATGATGGTGCAGCGGGGCCATGCGGAAGAGGCGCTTCTTATTGCGCAGTTTATACGAGCCCATCTGCAGTATGACCGAGAGCGTCTCGGCCAGGAAGATGCCGCCCGCGACGGGCAGCAGCAGTTCCTGCTTCACGGCGATGGCGGAGACGCCTATCGCGCCGCCGAGGAAAAGCGAGCTGGTGTCGCCCATGAAAACCTCGGCCGGGTAGGCGTTGAACCAGAGGAAGCCCAGGCAGGACCCTATCAGCGCGGCCAGGAAGACCGCTATCTCGCCGGCGCCCTCGACGTAGATTATCTTGAGGTAGGAGGCTATCTTGATATTGCCGGAGGCGTAGGCGATGATGGCGAAGGTGAGGGCCGCGAAAACTATCGTGCCCGCCGCCAGGCCGTCCTGTCCGTCGGTGAGGTTGACGGCGTTGGAGGAGCCGATTATGATGAGCATCACCAGGGCGGCGTAGAGGAGCCCCAGGTCCAGCATCAGCCCCTTGGTGTAGGGGACGAAAAGATGGTTGGCGAACTGCGGGTTCGGCGGGCTGACGGCCAGGTAAACGGCGGCCGCGACGGCCGTGAACAGCTGCAGCGAGAACTTGAAAGCGGAGGAGGCCCCCTTCGGGTCCTTGCGGACCAGTTTCTTATAATCGTCCATCCAGCCGGTGAAGGCCAGCACGACGCTGACGAAGGTCAGCAGCAGGATGAAGCGGTTGTCGGGCCTGGCCCAGAGCAGGGTCCCGGCCATCATGGTCAGGAAGATCAGCAGGCCGCCCATCGTGGTGGTGCCCTGCTTGGCCAGGTGCGTCTGCGGTCCGTCGGTGCGCTGGACCTGGGCTATCTTGTAGGACCTGAGCTTCCTGATGAGCCAGGGCCCGAAGGCCAGGCTGAGCAGGAACGAGGTGATCACGGCCCCGCCGGCGCGGAAGGTGATGTACTGGAAGACGTTGAGCGGGCTGAAGAAGTCGCGGAATTCGTGGAGGTAGTAGAGCATGTTTTCAAAGTCCTTCTATGAGATTCTCAAATTTCATCGAGCGAGAGGCTTTCACCAGGAAGAAGCCCGCGCCGGCCGAGACCAAAGCCCGGAACTCTTCCCGCCATTGCGCCGGGTCGGCGGCGTAGACCGCCTTTACCGACGGGAAACCTGCGGCCAGTCCGTCGGCGGCGGCGCGCATCTCGGGCCCGGCCAGGAAGACCTTCTCCGGCCGCGCGGCGGCTATGGCGGCCGCCAGTTCGCGGTGGTACTTCTCCGAATAGCGGCCCAGTTCCTTCATGTCTCCCAGCGCCAGGTACCTGGGCCCGTCGGCGCGCGCCGCGGCCGCGAGAGCGGCGGCCATCGACTGGGGATTGGCGTTATAGGCGTCGAGCAGGACGCGCGAGCCGCGTATTTCCAGCCGCTGCATGCGCATCGGCGGAGGTTTGAAATTCTCGAGCCCTTTCTTTATGAGCTCCGGTCCCAGCCCCAGCGCGCGCGCCGCCGCCCAGGCGGCGGCCGCGTTGAGCCGGTTATGCGGGCAGTCCTGCGGCAGGGCTATGGCGAACTCGCCGGCCTTCTCCGCTATCGAGAAAGTCCCTCCACGCTCGACGACCCTGTAATGAGCGCCGTCGGCGCGGCCGAAAGTGACGCAGCGGGGGCGGCCGTTCAGCCGGCGCAGCATATCGTCGTCGGCGTTATAGACCAGCGTCCCGCCCGGAGCCAGCGAGTCCGCCAGTTCCGTCTTGGTCAGGAACACGGTTTCCATGTCCCCGAACTTCTCCAGGTGCGAAGGCCCGATATTGGTTATGACGCCGACGGCGGGGGCCGCCAGCGGCGCTATCTCGGCTATGTCCCCCCGCCGCGAAGCGCCCAGCTCGAAGACGGCGTGGCGGTGCTCCGCCGAAAGTTCCAGCAGCGAAAGAGGCAGCCCGAACTGGTTATTGAGATTGCCCTTGTTGGAGCAGGCCGGGCCGGCCTGCGACAGCGCGGAGAAAAGCATCTCCTTGACCGTGCTCTTGCCGTTGGAGCCGGTCACGGCCGCCACGGGCAGCGCGAACCTGCGGCGGTGGAAAGCGGCCAGCGACTGCAGGGCCTTGAGCGTGTCCTCGACCGCCACTATGGCCGGCGGCCTCGGCCCCGGCGGCAGCCGGTCCTCCCGGCAGATCCAGCCTGCGGGCGAGGCCTTGAGCGTGGCGGCCAGGAAATCGTGCGCGTCGTGCTTCTCGCCGGCCAGCGCCCAGAAATAGCCGCCGGCCTTTACGGCCCGGCTGTCGATGACGAAAGAATCGAATGGCGCGCGCGTGTCGCCGCTGATAAGTTTCCCTTCGACCGCCCGGACCAAAGTTTTCAGGTCAATCGCAAGTTTCATTGCCTTCCGCTCTGCGCAATTGAGAAACTGAAAAACAGTTTATTTTTCATCTGAAAAAGTGCCGGCATCCCGCCGACGAGAACCATTATTAGAGATTATACTTATTAATAAGAGCGCGGGCGCCGGCCCGGCTCACGGGGAAAGGTCAAATTGGCGGTCTCAAACCATTTCAAATGGCCTGAATTACAGAGAGAAGGTCACCGGGGATTCCCTTTCTTAATAAAATCCAAAAACTCATTAGAGGAAAACCGGGTTCTCATGAATTCAGCGATAGTTTCATAATTATCATCCAAAATTCTAATCAATCGGTGACGTCCACCCATAAAACTGGAGCGTTTTCAGCTTAGTTCCTAGGTTGTACAATACACTTAGGAGGCCTCAAAATGGCTGCAAGAAAACGCTACACGGAAGAACAGATAATCGCGGTATTGAAAGAAGCGCAGGCCGGGGTGGGCACCCCTGAACTCTGCCGCAAACACGGTATCAGTGACGCCACTTTCTACAACTGGCGCGCCAAATACGGCGGCTTGGAGCTCAGCGAACTGCGCCGGCTCAAGGCGCTTGAGGAAGAAAACCGCAAGTTGAAGCGGCTGGTGGCCGATCAGGCCCTGGATATTCTGGCGCTCAAGGAAATAAACTCAAAAAACTGGTAAAGCCCAAGGCTAAGCGAAAAGCCGTCAGTCATGTAGTAGAAAGCCTTGGGCTATCCAAACGCCGCGCCTGCCGCGTATTATCTCTGCGGCAGTCGAGTTATTATTACCAGGATCGTCGCAAGGACGAATCGGCCCTGCGCGAGCGGATTCTTGAACTTGCCGAACAACGAAAGCGCTTTGGGCAGCACAGGATATACGTTATGCTGCGCCGGGAAGGCTGCCTGGTAAATCATAAGCGCGTATCGCGCATCTACAGGGAAGAACATCTTCAGGTCAGAAAGAAGCGCAGGAAGAAGATGACCTCTGGCGTTCGGGTTCCCTTATCCGCTCCGACGACTGCCGACGAAAGATGGTCCATGGACTTCGTGATGGACGCGACCTCTCATGGCCGCCGGGTCAGGATACTGGCCATAGTGGACGACTATACGAGGGAATGCCTTGCGGTGGAGGTGGACACTTCGATAAGTGGATTGCGGGTCGCTCGGGTTTTAGATCGGCTGCTGATGCTTCGCGGGAAACCCAAAGGGATAACGGTTGATAACGGCCCGGAATTCGCCGGCAGAGCGCTCGACACCTGGGCCTACAACAACAAGGTGCGGCTGGATTTTATCCGGCCCGGCAAGCCGGTTGAAAACGCTTATATCGAAAGCTTCAACGGGCGGCTCCGGGACGAATGCCTGAACAGTCACGAATTCTGCTCGCTACAGGAGGCGCGGAATACAATCGAGGGGTGGCGGCAAGATTATAACGAGAAACGGCCGCATGGCTCGCTTAACGATATGACGCCGATGGAATTTGCATGGAAGGAGATGGAAAAGGTAAAAAGAGACGTGACCGCAGGAGCTAACTTACAAGTGCTCCAGTAAACGGGGGGACGTCATTCAAAGCTTTGGGGACGTACCAATCGTAGAATTGCTGCACGAAAATCCGACACTGCTTTTGACTCTCTGTCTCGGATTTGTTGATTTTTGGGCCGCAAGCAGCCAAAATAGTCAGGAATGCAAGCGAAAATATAGCTTTCACCCAGATCATATCATTCGCTCCCAAAAAAAATAAGTTTCAAGACCTGACCCCATTGATATTCCACTACGGACATCCCTCACGCAAAGTCGAGACAGAACCTTACCCACAAGAAGCCTCACACGCTTTTTCTTTTTTTTAATTTCTGAAATATCTTATAGGAGATAGCGAAAACAGTAAATCCAACAAATGCGATAGCAGCACTAGGATGGTAGTTTAGAAGCCGACCATAAGTTATCAACATCCCCATTATAGTGATAATTGCCAGCAAAGTTAGAACCACTGACATTACGGCTTTCCAAGATGCCACTACATCTATTTGGGGGTCTTCTCCGTTTTGAGTGGGTCTTTTCTGCCTAATTTCATATAGCTTCCAGCGTACAGGTCAGCACTTTAAGCCGCAGATACTCTTCATCCCGTAGCCCATAGCTGCGCCGCTGGATTACCCGGATCTTGTTATTCAGGCCTTCCACAAACCCTAGCGACACCTTGTTTTCCGGCCGGCAGTAGGCCGCTATCCCGTCCCAGTGCTTGTCTATCATC
>JAGVVD010000039.1 GCA_019135865.1 Elusimicrobiota bacterium | reverse complement strand
TCCAGCGTCTTGCACTTGGCCATCTCGGCCTGGATATCAAATGACAGTTTCATAACGTAAACCTCCTGTGTAATATTAGCACAACCCACTTACACAGTCTGATTTACACTCCCCCCCATTAGGGCAAGATATATTTTAAGTGCAACGAAAACAGCCCATCCCAAAAGAGACCAAATCAAGATGAACTTAGCAATTCCACGTGTTACTTTTGTGGCCACAGTCTGTTTAATGGCAGATGGAGAAGATTCAAGCATATTCACTCAATAGGTTTGCAGCCGTTGCGCGTCCACTGGCTAAGCAGATTTGTCAAATTCTGCTCCGTTTATTGATAAATCTTTCTTGGCCGCGGCAAGAAGCTCATTGTAGGCATTATTAGCGGCGCCTTGTGTCCCATCCAAATGCGTCCACCAATCTGGCGTTTGAATCGCAGCGTACTGTGCTTGGTAGTACTTCTTTATAGCAGCCACAGCCTCATCTCCCAGAAAAAGACGTGCGGGGCCAATTGCCTCATGGATTTTACGTGTTGACTCGCTGATTTGTTTCCAGAGTTCATATTCATGACCCTGACCATTTTGTGGATTTTCCCCACTCTCAATTTCGATTATCTCATCAATCGCATCAACAGCCCTGTTTAAACTATCAAGCAAGACTGTGTAATACTCCCGTTTCAGATTCCATCTGTTTTGTTCAACCCAGATTCCCTTAGAAATTTCCCCGCGTATTTGCTCGGCAACTGTAGTTGTATTCTTGAGCTGGAGCAAAATGTTCCCCATGTCCTGACGAATCGCATAATTTTCGCCACGTTTTTTAAGATATGCCCCCAAGTAGCCTCCTACAAGTGCGACTACGCCCATTAAGACATATGACCAAAATGATAAACCAATTCCATGCTGCGAAATTTGCTGCAAAAAAACTGCCAGTTCTGGTTGTGTCATGATGTCCCACAAGTCTCCACGGGCTATTTCTCTCCCAAAGGCAATATCATATCGGTAAAGTTATGTCCCCAATTCGCATTTTTTCTGCTTTCCGGATCCTGAATATATTTATCCCATGCCTCGACAAGCTTCTCGGCAGGCGTTAAGTGCTTAAGATGTTGGATAGGGCTACTCGCACATCCCCACCAACACTCAAACCCTAGCTCTTTTTCGAATGGCGGCATCAGAGTTATCTGAATACCTCCAGGTTTCGCATGTGTTTCGGGTGGCAACTTGAATTTATCAACCGAGGTCACGCTATAACGGACTCCAAATGCAACATGTCCAGACCAATTCCCGGTATTATCAGGAACCCATTCAATTTTGCATTTGGGGCCTGGACTCCGCAAACACTGCAATGAGAAATAGAGATCACGAGCAATTATCGGAGTCTGATGGGCGAGAATAAATCCGAATTGAAGCTTCACCAAAGTATTTGCAGCCGTCCGTGGCATACCCATTGGGCCATACAATTGGGCCGGCGTCTTCATAAACATCAGGAATATGTTCGGGGTCGGTTTTTTCCCGAACATCCCGGCAAGAACCGAATGGGGCGCACGCACACAATTTGAACCAGCTCGAATATAGTAATTCCCATCATTTAGGTCTTGGTGTGGGGCCATTGAACTCTCTGGGATAAGTGTAACAACATATCCCTCCGTTGAATTCGGAACACATACCGGAAAATGTATGACTTTTTGATGTGCCGGCAGTGTACACCCAGACACAGCACCCTCAAGACGCGCGATGAATCTATGACCATCCAAAATAGGTTTTTTCCCTCTAGGCAAGTCTGAGTAATCCAGCGGATTGTAAGAACAATCTACTCCCCAAACTATTACTCCCCCACTGGAATTACCGAACGCAGAAATCATCTTTGCGAGATTTTTTCTGTCACTTTCATGCAATTTGGGTCCTCTCCCAGCATCTCCCGAAATCTTAAAATCCAAGAACAACTCTTCAGATTGTCGCTGTAGAATAAACTCATCAATTGCAGAGAGTCCATTCTGCTTTATATTCTCAAAGATATCTTCTGCGCGTCCCATTTGTTCCTTTACACCAACATTCACTACTACTAGCTAATAACCAATAACCAGTACACCCTTCAGCGGCAACTTCAATCTGCCACTTGCATACAAACTATCAAAGAAAGAAATTACTTCCTCAAAATCCTGAGATTTCCCCAAATATAGATTTCTGACTGCTATCGCAAAGTACTCTATATCCTGCATCATACACGCTTGGAACAGATCTTTTAAAAACTGATTATTTAAATATCCTCTTCCCGCCTCAACCTCCAAAACAATCATGTTCCTATCATGCACAGCATCAGCATCAAAACTTTTCTCGAGTCGACCATTCCTTCCAAAGAGAACGGGAATTTTAATCTTCTGAGACTTCTTCTTTCCCTCCTCCACTCTATATCCCAATACCTTAAGATCATTGCGTAGTGCAGCCAAAACCTGATTGCTTTCCAAGCCCTTTCCAGTGTCAGGGGATGTAATTGAAGCAGCATTATTCTCAAATACCCGAACCAAATCAATCACAAACTGAGGTGCCTGATCCGATTTCGGGTAGTATTGCCAATTAATCATTTCCCCTCCTAATAAAACTATTTTAGTGGTACAGACATTTTAGATTTCAGTCTAGCAACCAGTCGGCAGACATCCTTTCGTATGTGACATTCCCAGAACACAACAGAGTGAATTCCTTGTTTCTTAAGCATCGTGCGCTTTTCTTTGTCTCGCGCGGCGTTACCAGACAGTTTTTTCAACCAGAACACCTTTCGGGTCTTTGGCATACTCGGCTTGCAGTATGGGCACCGATGCCAGAAACAACCATTAACGAAAACAGCCAGTTTCTGCTTGGGAAAATATACATCGGGTTTCCCAGGGAGTGCTTTAGGATGCAGCCGATAACCACTAATCCCCTGCCGACGAAGCTCCCTGCGAAGAATCAATTCCGGCTTGGTGTTTTTAGCGCGGATACAACTCATGTTGTATGAGCGCTTTGGATCTATGACATGCGGAGAAAGTGCTTTCCTCGTCGTCATACACATATCGAAGCCATGGAGACGTTCAAAGCCCCAGCGCCTCAACAATCCTTTCAGCCACCTGCCTGGCCAGAAACGGTGGGACGGCATTCCCGACCTGATGGTACTGCTGGGTTCTATTTCCCTCAAAGATATAATCGTCAGGGAAAGTCTGGATTCTCGCCGCCTCACGTACCGTCAATGCACGACACTGCAAGGGATTCGGATGAATAAAGTAGTGACCATCCTTTGAAATATGAGACGTTACTGTGGTTGCTGGTTTGTCAGCCAGCTGAACCCTGAACCTGTCGTGGAAAGCTTTCCCAACACTCTGATGGTCAGGCCACAGCGCCTTTGGGAACTCCTTATCATCCTTAAGCGTAGGTGTATGCCCGAACTTGGAAGCGTAAAGCGAAAGGAAGAAATAGCGCGCCAGATCGCTGGCCATGTGTGTTCGGGACTCGTGCTGCACAACTCCGACAGAGATATTGCCGTGTAGCCATTTCCCGAGATTCCCGCTGCCGGCACGAGGAGATTTCTGGTCCAGATACTGCCCACCTCGGGCATCCTTCCTGTCCATCCAGAAGGTCTCCATTCTCTGTTCAAGTCTCTCAGCAGACACCTTAAGTTCCGGAACCTTCTTTGCGGCTTCAATGCCCCTCTTTACGGCCCGAAGCCAATGTTCGCCATCGTCTATATCGCCGGATATACCGGAGCGGATAATCGGCATACCATCTAAAACGTCCGAAACACTTGTCAGCGGGCGGCGACGTAGTTTTCGCGGAGCATTAGCCTCGCCATTCGCCAGGAGATCTTTCCGGATACCGACGATAATTACCCTATGTCGGGCCTGTGGAACGCCATAGAGTTCAGCCCGCAGGAGCAGTGATTCCTTTGTCGGGAGAATGCCCCCGAGGTCGTTTTTAAAAGAATGAGAATCGGAATCCTCACATGAAAGACCGAAGAGCTGATAGTTCAATCCGGAAAGGTCATGCAGAATAGCATCGAACATGCTCTTCTCTGCGACAGTTGCAGAAAGCAGTCCCTGGACATTCTCCATGACGAAAGCCATTGGCTCGGCTTCCTGAAGAACATTCAGATACTCCTTGTAGAGGAAATGCCTGTGGTCCTTTTCAAAAACCGCACGCCCAAGCTTGCCGACCATTCTGGAACGCCCTACAAGCGAATATGCCTGGCATGGAGGACCACCGATAACTATACAGTTGCGCCGCAACTTAAGGGCATCGATGGTCTTCCGTATTTCACTGGTCGTCGACGCCACACCAAGAGCCATGTGTTTAACATGCCCTGCGGCAGTGGCTACCTGACTGCTGAATTTCCTGCTTAAAGGGGACTCGGGCTTGAACTCGAAAATCTGTTCATAGGAGAGTTTCCCCTTAAGCCGGAGACGTATGGTTTCATCAAGCGCCTTGGAATACTCCCCTGACGAGTCATGCAACTGTCGGAACAAAGACCGCATACGCAAGGTACGGACAGCAAAAGGGTCTTTCTCCACCGACATCGCAATGTCAAAGTAGCGCTCATCATCCTTCGGTCTCCGGAGACTGGTGAACCCCTCACTCAGTCCGCCCGGGCCGGCAAATAAGTCAATAAGTGGTATAGCCATTTGATGCAGTTATCGCCTCTATTTATCAGGGAAGAATCCCTCAAGCTTAGCGCGTTTTTCCGCCGCGACCAGAACATCAGCCTGTTTTTCCGACGGCAGCTTCTTGGGAATCTGACACGCGGTATTCAGTACCCCAAGTTCTTTTTCAGTGAGCTTCCGGTTCGTATTGTCCCAGGCAAGAAGACCTCTCCAGTAGTCCGCCCCTTTCTCGATTACATAAGTCTGTGTATGGACACCGACCTGTATTTCATCATCCTTTGCCGCATCAGACTCCAGCTCCTGCTCGCGCTCTGCGTCGATCAGGAACTCGCTGACCGAATCGTCCAATTCCATTTTATCCGCTTTAACAGCATTCCAGCAGCGCTCGCTTTTCGCCCACTCGCTCACGTTCGATGTCGCAGAGCCAGGCGGGTTCAGCAGGATCCCGTTAACTTTCTCGGCAATCCGCATCAGCTGTTCAGCCAAACTCTCCGGCATCGTCTGAAGCTCCCATATTTTCAGAAAATCTATATGGGAATCACTGTCCGCCACCATGTTGGAGAATTTCGCCAGGGCATAGGCAACGATGTTCGCTTTATAGCCGGTATACCAGCCAGCCCGCAGGATGCGGGAATCCAGCTGACGGAATAGAATCGCCTTGCCCACGAGCTGCTTGAACCACAGTTCGTTGAAGTCATTCCCGGCATTCTTTTCCCAGGCACGGCCCAGCTCACCGGCAAAACTGCTGAAGTTCTTCTGTGCGCCCTTACTGACCTCATGCGGGAGCTCATCAAAGGTGCGGACATACTTGGCGAGATCGGTCTTCGTGAACATCTGCGCTTTCGGGTTCTTAAGCAGGAACTTCTTCACCTCAGCGTACTTAAGACTCGCATATTTGTTTATGAACTGCCCGCGTGCACGCTCGTAAAACCAGTGCGTCTGCTGAACAAGACCGGCAGGGGCAGGCGCCCATAGTCTGCGCGAAAACTCTTCAATCTTCCGGTGGAACGGATGGTTCGAGAAGAAGTCCGCCGCGCTGACCTTGTTCTGTGTGTTGGCGTACTCCGAAATCCTAGGCACGACCTCCTCGACCTGTTCAGGGGCGACCACGGAGAGCTTAACCTGCACATAGACCTTTGAGAGATCCCCGTGCTCCTTTCTGCCAGCTGTGAAAATCGAAGCCGTAGTCTGTCCGCCGTTAACAATCTGGAGGTTGCGGATAGAAAGGAGCCTGTCCCCGTCTTTATTAGTTGCGACATCCTCGGCTGTGGCAGAAAGGCCGTTATTATATGAGAAGAACATGTGCGGCTCGTTGATAATAGTATTGCGCATTCCCTTATTAATGTTTCCCCGGAACTGGAGGAAAGTTCGCACATTCTGCTCAAGAAGACGCTCTCCATGCCTTTCATACAGCGTAGCCAGAATACTTCCAGGCATAACCATCAGATAGGATTTCATGGAATCCTCGCCGAGGTAGGCCGGGAGACAGGAAATCCCGTCCTTATCGAACTCACTCAGGTTGATTTCGATATCCTCCCGCTCACGTCCGGAAGTTTCGGAACGATAGATACGCGCAAAATCCCATATGTCATACTGCGTATTCAGCCCGGCAACAGATTCTTTCGGAAGCTTTGCAACCCTTGAACTGAGCGCGGCATTGGAAATAATGACAAGGGACAACTGTTTGATGGTGTCCTTGGTTTCCGAGATATGCCATGCGAGTCCAGTTACAGGCATCGATTCGTCCAATGACCTCGCGTAATCCGGCTTAAAGCATGCCTCAACAAATCTACCCAAACGCTTAAAGCTATCGTTCACCTCCCCTTGTATCAAAGGTTCCAGTTTACCGGAATCCCGATAATCTGCCACGAACAAAGTCAGCTTCATCAGATTCTCATCGTAGGACCAGGCGTCCACGGCGAGTCCCTTTGATGTATGCTTAAAGTTGGTGGAGGTGTAGTCGGGAATAAAACCTTCCGCCTCCATAAGGGAGCACATATGCTCAACAAATGTGCTCCGGAGAAAATTCTCTTCGGCACCGGCCTCAGCACGCAACTCCTGCGCAAATTCTTCAAAGTACTCGTTTATATTCATGACACAGTCCACCAGTCAGGTTTCGCCTGGAACTCTGCACAGCGATCAAGACGGACATCATAAGTGACAGACTCTACGCCCGGAATAAGTTCAGAACTGACAATCCTGGGGAAACCGTCCTTCAGACGGTAACACCGCACAGAAACGACAGTATATTTTTTATCAGAATATTCCTCTCGTGTTACATAACCAGCCAAATAGAGAAGGTCCTCGAACCGCTCCCGGCTTGTATCCGCAGCAGCAGTTAATTTATTGCGGACATCCTGCACTACAGAGTTCAGGTCCACGGCACCTGGATCGTCCTTGGACTGATTTGCAAGGGTATACACCACAAGGTATCCGTTAGGGAGCTGCGGACTGAGCTGATCCGCAGAACTGATTCTCACAACCGGCTTTGTTCCGCCGGACTGGCATTTAATTTCAACAGCCGTGTCCTTTATTGAATAATCCTGAGGAGCACCTTCCGGCCCCCTCCAGGCGGTTATGGCCTCATCATAACCGAAGGCAGCGGCAAGCGGAGTGGAAAGGAACAACAGCTCACCAAGCAGTCCTTTTATCTGTTCCGAGGAAAGCAATGACGGGCGCACCTTACCGAGCAGTTCCTGCCACCGCTGGAGACGACGCACAATAACTATCGAAGCGGCATGTTCGTCGGAAATTTTTTCCGTGGCACGCACAAGGTCGGAGCATAACGCATGGAAAAGTTCCCAGTTAGCCTTGTCCTGAAGAACAAGCAGGAGTTTCCCCCTGTCCCCCTGCTGAACGACATACATCTCTATCCCGGCCAGGTTCGGAAGATTCTTTTTCGGAGGAAGCCCTGCGAAGTGAGAATCATAAGCGAACAGATAGCGCAACTGTGTATCAACACCCCAGAACAGCTTGAGCGGATGCTCGGCACTGACAAGCATCACATTGAAGTCTTTATCCGGCTTATCTATTGCGGCCCAAGGGTTACGCATCATTATTCCTCCGGGTCATCTTCAGGCATATCATAATTCTTTTCCCACCATGTGGTGTTGACGACATATTCAACAAGCTTCGCTGGACGTTTTCCGGAACCGGAATCGCCCGGGAAACTAACGCCATAGGCCGGCACAATCCTGTAATCTTCCCCCTTCTCCTCTTTGGAAACCCGGGCGAAGAAAATCATCAGCAATGGATTGCGGCCTGGAACGTTTCGGTAATATCTATCAGGCAGATTATCCGCCGGATGTTCCTGTTTTACTTTCAGAATTTGTTCCGGGGTAAGGCCCGCACGCTCATCGCCTTTTGAAGCCACCCTTCTCTTTGTGAATTCTATCCGGTTCCTTTCCTGGTTAGGAACAGTCCGACGGATAGGATAGATGTCCTTTCCGTCCACCCGGTATTTTCCCACGCTTGTATCCGAAGAGGATCTCAAAAGTATGTCAAAGCGTGCTCCGGATGACGACACCATCCAATCAATATACTGTACCAATGGTTCAGGATAGGTCAGAAGGTTTTCAGGATGAAACCGGAATGCCTGGATTGCAGCAACGACAATAGCTGGAGAAACAGATTTCCAGAGGTAACCCAGGTTCTGCTCAAGCTTACCTTCAGTCTCCTTCTCTGCTTCATGGCAGACAGCTTCAAGGATTCTCTTGTTATGGGCGATGCTCTCCTCGTCCGCGAGAAGAACGCTTGTTTCAGCCAGACGTCCCTCCAAGGCAATCTGCATCGGGACCTTGCGCCCGGTACGCATCTTATTTCTAGCCGTCACAATAAGGGAAGTCGGATGACTCCTTATACGGAGTCCGAACTCCTTCGGGGTCAGCTTTGCCAGCTCCATGGTTTTGAAATCTTTCCGGAGCTCCTCTGTAGCATCAGCGATATGAGAATACCATGAAGCCGCCGTCGGGGTCATGAAAATACGGCACACATCAGCATATCCATCCCGGTATCCGAACCAGCGCCCCATCTGCATGAGAGTGTCATACATAATGGAGTTTCGCAGGAAGTAGCTGGTAATCAGCCCCTCCAACGTAAGACCTCTGGACAAACCCAGGCCACCGACTGCGATAAGGCTGCGCCCACCAGGATAATTTCTGGAGCTATAATCCAATCTGTCCCTGGAACCCGAATTCACCACAACGACCTCAATAGGATCAACAGCCTCCCTGAGTCCGGACTGCACCTCCGCCCAGGAGAAGCCGGCCTCCCGGAATTCTTCCATGAATACATCATGGAGGAATGAGAGGTCCCTGTTCTGTAATGCCTTCTCCTCGATAAGGCCGGCATAATTTACAACGCTTTGCTTAAACTGTTTGAGGTGTTCGGATATTATCAACGCAAGTGAATTCTGAACCTTGGTGAACCTGCTGGCATTCACCATCATTGAGTGATTTTTATTCCGCTGTCCCCTCAGCAGCCGTATCGTCTTTGCCAGAAAGAAACATGCCATGGAAGTTTTCAGAGACTCAGGCAATTTCTCCGGAGTGAAATCTATTTTATGCCTGACAGGGAGATACTCCTCATTGTCCTCTATGTCTCTGACGCAGTCCAGGCTGGCATTATCAGCAAGAAGCTGTTGAGGACCGACGTAATTATCCGGAGGGTCGAGACTGAGTATAAAATCCCTCGGGAACAGATCCTTGTATTCCTCGCCGTTTTCCATCTCGTCAACAGAATCCGGGTCGATGAAGATATTCGCGAACGGAGTGGCGGTATAACCCACGAAAGAAGCCCGGGAGAACAGGGAAAGCAGATTACGGATCGCCTTATTTATCGCTGTCGGGTCTTCATCTTTGGAATTGGTGTTAATGGAGGCATGGTCAGCCTCGTCATCAATCAGCAGCATCGGGAAATTCTGAAGACTATGGCGGTTATTCTCCGTCAGCCAGGAGTACAGGTTCTCAAGAGTGGATTTATTCTTCTTGATGATTAGGACTACAGGCTCTTTCACAGCATCGAGTTTCATTGCGATAGCGTTCGCTGTCTGGCGGCTGAAATCCCCCTCACTTGTAGTGAAGCAAATCGGTTGCCGTTCCGTACCGAACGTTGAGGCCCCTATATGCACCTTCGTTCTGGTACACCACCCGATGAAATCGCTGTCGATTCTCTCCTGTGTCTGGTTTCGAAGTGAATTCAGCGTCCCTGCAAGAACAATAATAACACGATAGCCGGCATCGGCAGCTTTACACATCAGCCCGGTATAGTTCGCAGTTTTTCCGGATTGCACATGGCCCACAACCATCCCACGCCTTGTCCATGCGCCTTCTTTCTGAGGGTCCTCTGTGTGATCAAGAATCTTATCTGTAAGTGCATCCAACGACCGGACGACATTGGGCGGAAAACCTTTTTTCAGGAGGTATTTCCTGTAGCGGTTCCAGTAATACCATTGGATCTGTCCCTGCTTTGCAACCAGCCATGGACGATAATCCTCCGCTTGGAACATGGTCCCCAAAGTCATGCGGATTGAAAAACGTGTTTCAACCGCCTTTACAGCATCGGCATAATCCTTCTCCGTAAACAGCTCACTGACAGACTTTTCCATGGCCATCGCCAATGTTCCGGCCTGGGCCTTAACGATGCCGAGCAATGCTTCCTCTGTGGGTGGTTCCCGCCGGTCCGCCAGGATACCCGACACCGAATCGACAAGTTTCTCAAGATTGGTCATTGAGCGCTCCCCTCAAGTGAAAGTATTTCCTCGAGCATTTCAGGGGAACATTTGAAGAACTCGGCATTTTCAAGCTGCTTGCGGAGTTCTGCCCCATCAAAACCGCACGACCGCAGAGCCTTAACCAACTGAAGGCCAACCTGCCTGACTGTTTCATCGCCAGGCGCGGACTCCGCGAATTCTGTTTTATCGTCCGCAGCGTCCGCATAGTACATATCATACGGGAATGTTGAGTTAACAAGCTCAAGGCACGCCCGCAACCTGTCGCTCTGTTCATCAGGCATGTCTTTAAGCAGAGCTTTCAGAAGCGGATGTGCTTCATTAACCAAGTACTTTACCTGGCCATCGACGACCTCCCTGGCCCAGACAGGAGTTATTGTCCGGTTCTGCAACCGGGTAGCCCTATTTGTAAAGACAATACGACCCGCGCCGGAAATTTTATTTATGACTCTCTTCAGTTCTCTACGCACGATTTCAGGAGGATTCGCCTGCGACTTCTTCACATCAATGCGCCACATATCATCCAGCGCGTTGGGGATGTCGACGCGAATCCGGATCAGTTTGTTCAGTTCATCCTTCGGGATAAGGCGGAACCATGTCGCTTTGATAATCAGACGCCTGTTCCTGTAAATGTAGAACCCCTGATTATGCAGATAGCCCTCATCGCCGGCATACTTCTGATACTCGGCAACCGAACCGGCTTTCGAATGATGGGGCAACACATATGGCTGGACAACAATGGCATGCCCCTGAACCATTATTTTTTCAACAGGTAATTCCTGCCGTGCCGGGACCGACGGGCCGAATGGATTGAATGCTTCCAACGGGGTATCGTTGAAGTCTACGCCAATCTTTTTCTGACCGACCGACGGAGAAAGGAACCTGTGAAAGACCAATTCCAGATGCTTCCGTGCAATATCCATCTGAGCCGAAAACCGTTGTTCTCCATTAGCCTCTTTAGGGTCGCCCAGTCCGGGGTCTAGGTCGCGCCATAGAATGATTGTTCCCGATTTGTTTTTTCCGAAGAATTCCTTGGAGAGCTCCCTAAGAACAGCATCCTTGCGCCAGTCATCTTCAGACAGCACCTGGGTTCCGCACTCTGCCTTATCGTCCTTGCTCAAGCAATTCAGATTCCACTCACAGGCGGAGATTCTCCCCTTATCGCTTGATAGAACCGTCATTCTGCGACACTGAGAGATGGATGCGGTCTTCATGCCAAGCCCGAATCTTCCGAGGTCATCCGAGTCACGGTTCTCAATCGGGCTCTTAGATCCGAAGCGCATGGCTTCCACAAGTTCGTCCTGGGACATCCCAAAGCCATCGTCGCAAACAGCAATCCACGGTTTCCCGGCATCCCAGAGGAAACGGACGGAAATTTTACTGGCCTGCGCCGTGATTGAATTATCAATTATATCGGCGAGTGCAGTATCCAGGGTATACCCGATGCTACGCAGAGCCTCAAGAAGTGCCGCCGGAATCGGATTGATTATTCTTGTCATTATTGTGCCCCAAGAAGCGACCGAACCCCCTGAAAGTCAACAAGGGAGTGACCAAAACAGCCTGCCCAGACAGACCGGATTACACCATTCAGAGTTATGCCCTAATATAATTATTATAGCACTGCCTCGCCGTACTTGGCGATTGGCAAGTCCTGAAATTCCGTGATTGCCGTGCCGAAACAGAGATTTCATTTACTATCCGAGAGTGCAATATGCGTCGCCCTGCCCCGGCGTTCTTTGGATATTATATCGGCCAATCCAAGGAGGTTTTCCTCTGATTCTCTTGCGCGGTCCCTGTATGTATGGACATCCAAGGCAATCAGGTTTTCCCTCGGCAATAGCGACTCCTCTATCAGCCCATTTAGAAGTGCATGGAGATTATGTGCCAGATAGTTCCTTTGTGTTTTAAGCGACTCTAGTGCCGGTAGCATCTTCACTAGGAGATGATGTTTTTTTAGAAGCGCAATCAATTGGCCGAAAGTTGCACGATTCGGGGCTTCAAAGGATTTTGCTTTAAGATACAATTTCAGTTCTGATTCGAGCACCCCTGAAGCCAACATTGTTCGCCCAAGTTGCGCGCAAAATTCCTGATCTGCCGACAAAAGCTCAAAAAAAATATTTTCCACTTACTCGCATTCATACCTCCAGTGACACGGATATCCGTCCGGTTTTCAAAAATAGCATACTACACCAACCCGACAACGGTCTGTCGGGTTGGCAAATGGCTATTTCGGCGTTTTTAGGCTGATTTTAATACTGGAAGCGAAAGGCGGCCTGAATAACCGTGGAGTTCAGGTCGAGGTGTTCCTTGGACGTGCGCGTCGTGTGCGTATTATGGTTAGTGACCGTCACTTTGCTCTCAGGCCGCATTAAGTGACGGAAAATACCCAGTGCAAAATTGCAGTTCGGCGGACCATAGCGAACTCCAGCGCCAACAGAGCCACCAAACGTCGGACTCACATCTTCGCTTGCGGAATAACCACTCGCGGCAAGAGCGTCGGTAACATCCGAATCCAGTCTATGCACAAAGGCGTAGACGCCGCCGCTTACCTCCCCGAAGTAACCAATCTGCTTCTCCGGGTCTGTATGCAACCTTACCTTGCCCAGGAAAGACCATATTGTCACGTCACCTTTCGACAGACTCCTGATCTTGTTGTCCGACTTGGAATAACCGACCGCAAGACCCATCGAACCAACGCAATCCATGTACCACATCCGGGCAACTTCCCCCCACAGCCCGCTTTTCAGTTCCTTGTTAGCGGCCCTCCAACCGCCGTTCAATTCCAGCAGGCTCTCGCCGGAATAGCGCCATTCGCTGTTTTGCTGCGGGCCTATAGCAGCCGCAGTACGCACCGGTGCAGAGGAATTCCCCACACTCTTGGGAGCGGGCAACGCCGACACATCCAATTCCTGCTTGATACTAATAATATTGCTCCGATAAATCCGGAATTGTTCCTTCGGGGTTTGCACCGTAATATAACTTTCCGTCGATTCAACGATTTTGCCGACAACGACATAATCTCCCGTCACTGTGATAACTTCAGCATTCGCTAAGCCGACGCACATAAACAGAATTGATATAAGCAGTTTCATCTTTTCCCCTTCGACACGCCATCATCCGATTTTGGGATAACCCAATAGAGGATAATAAACTACAAGGGCAATGTCTAATGTCCACTCGAAACAGTATCAGGAGTTCCTGAAAAAGCTTAAAGCCGCGCGCCTCGCTGCCGGGTTAACCCAGGAGGAAGTCGCCAAGAAGCTCAAAAAGCCCCAGTCCTTCGTCTCCAAGTGCGAATCCGGCGAACGCCGGGTGGATTTTGTAGAACTGCGCTTTCTCGCGGAACTCTACAAGAAACCGCTAAGCTACTTCGAAGCGGTTCCCTGACTTCTGAACCTTACTACTCCCGGCCTCCCCCGCTAACCGAGGGAGGCCGGTTTCATTTTCAGATAAGCCCCTTCTGCTTGAAGCTCATGAACCCGTCCCGCGTCACTATCACGTGATCGAGCAGTTCTATCCCCAGCAGCTTGCCCGCCTGCGTTAACCGCTTGGTCAGCGACAGGTCCTCGTCCGACGGCTCCAGGCAGCCGGAGGGATGGTTATGGGCAACGATGATGCCGGCCGCGAGGTTCTTCACGGCGGGCTCGAACACCTCGCGCGGGTGCACCAGGTTGTAGTTCAGGGTTCCCACCGAGATAGTCTCGCGGCGTATCTCCTGATTGCGCGTGTCGAGGAAGAACGCCATGAAGTGTTCTTTCTTCAGGCCGCGCACGTCGCGCAGTTCCTCCCACACGTCCCTCGGCTTGAGATAGACGTTGAGCTTCTTGCCGGTGAAGCGTTTGGACAGCTCCCATATCGCTTTAAGCGGCAGAGGGTCTTCGGCCAGCGGCTCGAACATGCCCGGCGTTTCCAGCCTTCTCGTAAGGTCCCGGGCGAGCACGGCCCATTTCCCGTGTTCGCCTTTTCTCACGCCGAGTATGAGCCGCACCAGGTCTTGCGTCTTCATCTTGTCTACCGGCTCCAGCATCGCCATCTTTGTCTCGGCCAGCTCTTTATCCGTAGGGTGCTCCACGACACCGTTCTCGTTCTTAACCCCTTCTTCGCGCTGGCGGCCTATCTCCGCGCAAACCAGTTCCATCCAGTTATTCAGCATTTCCATATTCATTCTCCTTTGTTATCTTGCATCACGCTCTTACCAGCCGCCTCCTGGGCGGCAGCAGGTTCGTCTCGACGAAGGCATAGGCACCCTTAGCCACGTTCTCCAATCCGAAGCCCGCGCCTTCCAGCACCATCAGGTCGCGCTCTATGGATCGCTCTGAAACACCGAACTCATTCGAGAGCTCTCGCACATAAAGCACCTCTCCCGCCTTCCGCAGTATCAGCAGCAACCGGTACAGCTTCCTTTCCTTTTCTATCTCCGGGCAGTGATTTCTCTTTTCATGTCTCCCCAGGCTTTTTTGCCTCATAATACGCACCTTCCTTTTTCAGACTTAAAACAACGGCTCCGCCAGAACTTCGATAACCGACTCCCACCCTGTCCGCAACTGAAGTTCCCCCCGTGGAGCCATCACGAATCCAGGGCACGGTTCCCCGTTAGCGTACTGCGCACAAAACATGTGGTTGCACTTGATGCAAACATTCAGGTCTTTCTCGTCCGATTCCGTCATATCCGCTCCTTATTTGCGGTTCCCTGTAAATTGAGATAACTCCCCTGCGCAATTAGGGAACTCCTCTACTGAAAATAAAGAGGGCCGACCCTTTTGGGGTCGGCCCTCGGATGAACCCGGCAGGCTAGGCCATGCGCGTGGGTTGCATATGCTTGACGTTCTCTTCGCGTATCTTGAAGACGCGCCAGTCACCCGTTTCCGGGTCTATCTGGGTAAGTTCTATCATCGAGATCCCGGAAGACGTGACGTACTTGGCTGTTATCTCGCCGGTGAATATCCGTGTGCCGGGGACGCCTTCTTTGCGGTAGAACAGGTCCATTATCACGGGCTGGGGCGCCGCCGCGGCGGACTGCTTGTTCACCTTCAGTTTTGCATTATTCTCTTTCATAAGTTTCTCCTTGGTTTCTGCATTATTGGAGGACATGTGAATCACATGTCCTCCAGATCGAGGCCGCAAGCGCAGCGCTCTGCGCCGGCAGGCACGACAGAGCCGCACTCGGGGCAGGTCTGCCGGTAGTTATGACGGTCGTAACGCTCAACCGGCCGATGGCGGTCGGACAACGTCCCGAGAAGGACCTCTGTGTCCCATTCATCAGGGTTCTTCTTCTCCGGCTGGTTTGACCGGATGACAGAAGGGCTCAGGATTTCCTGCTCGGGGGCGACTTGCGGTATTTTTTCCATAGCCAAACAACGGCAGACCGATTTTGAGATGGCAAGGGTTTAGCCGCCGAGTTGAGGCGAGGCACCCCACGCCTCCTCCTGGCGGCTAAACTTGCGAAGCCCTTGCCAGCTCAAAAGTCGCGAGGGCCGAAGTTGAGGCGACGGCCGAGCGAGACGGCGCTGAAAGCGCCGGCTCCTCTGGCCGACGGCCGAAACATCTGGCCCACGGCGACAGGTCGGTCTGCTATATTAGGCGGAGGGAAAAATAACGCGAGGCGACACCGCGCAAAGGAAATCGAACCGGACACAACAGGAGGGCAAACCAGCCGGATAAGTGCCTTTTTACCTTGCTCACGTGCCTCAGGCGCAAAGACAGTTGTCCATACACAACCCGTATATCACTTCTGGTGGAAGAATATTACTTGTCTTTAACACGTCTATAAACTAGAGACTACTACAGGGGAGCAGTCTAGCAATAGCTATAGAAACTACTACAGGGAAGTAGTCCAGTAATAGCTATTAAGGGCTACTGTTGTTAGGGGAGTAATCTCGTATAGAGTTGGAGTGGACAGCAGCAACACACGTCCGCCCTGCCTCACGCAGGCGAGGGCTGTAGTGTCGAGAGCGATACACTCCCGCCCCCCTTCTCTTCTCCCCATAGAGTCCTATAGTAATAATATAGGACCCCCACCCCCCCTGTGGAGGATTCCTACCCGGCCATACTAGATTATATCGTCGGAGAACTTTTTAAAAAATGGACACTTAGAGCAGTTCCGGGTCAATCCGAAAAGTACATATTTTCCCGTAAAAAAACAGCTATTTAATCCACAAAGTTACCGGGAAGTACCTTGTTCGGCAAGGCGAATCTGCGAGGCATTCCCTCAGGAACATAGAAGCGGCATACATCCATAAGAACACCATAATACCGCTTTTCGTCAGAACTCAACCGATTGCTGTCTTTAACATCTCGCACGCCAATGAGATTCCGACTCTTATCCAGCAAGTTTAACCTTGAGGACCTTTGCCACCAGGGGTACATATAAACGGCGCTAATCAGCTCTTTCCGTGCTGGGTCAAGCTTCGCATAGCCTTTCCGTGTCAATTGTTCGATACCTTCCGCCCACCAGCGTTTCAGACCAGAACCCTTGTATGCAAACCCCAGCTCCTCAGACAACAACCGCAAAATCAGATTCCAACGAGGCTTGCCGCACAAATATTTCGTGTACACAACCAGTGCAGGCACAAAATAGTATAGCCGCAGATTTTTCGGGAACCGCCCACTCCCCACAGCCGCAGCTTCTCCGTAGCCCAGATTTGCCGCCCCAAACAAGTGCGCCCAGAAGAACTCGTTTTGGTCCAGGCTAAGGACCTCCGGATTCAGGAGATGATTCCGTCTTACGCGTTTAAGATCCACTGCAAATCTATTCCCTTCTGCAAACAACCACTGCAAATTGCGAAGCATCTGCATTACCGGCTCATTTTCAGATATCCCCAGTTTGCTCAGGTTGCCGTGTAAAGACTGCGCATCCTGACGGACTTTTTCAAATGCGGCTTTTTTGGAATACCGGAAATTGGCTCCAGTATAAGTCGGGAACTGAGACTTAAAATAGTCCCAGAATCTCAAATCACCACCAATCTGTTTTAGTTCCTGTCTTGCCGGGAGCTTCGTTCTCTCCCCATGATGTCTGCCAACGCCTTTCATGCAGCGACTCCAATGGTTCGGAAACCAGTCAAAATATCATTCTTACCGAACTGCCATATTTATTCCGCCTAATGTACCATTTCATTATAGGAATTTCGCCGTCGAGAAAGCTCGGTTACTAGCACAAATGAACAGACACAAGTTAATCACAAGAACCTGCCCCGTATGCGGAAAGGACTTTTCAGCCAGAGCTGCCGACAAACGGCCCAACAGAGGACGTTGTTGCTCCCCCCATTGCTCCGGTCGGCTTGGCGGCAGACCAAAAGCCGCGCACCCGTTAGAGAAAGGCGCGCACCCATCCGGTAAAGTGGAGGTATCGGCCTAGCCAGCGCCGCTAACTGCTATCAGCATGAACAGCCCTGAACCAGCATATCAGAAAGGCAAAGAGGCTCCCTCGGTGGAAAAGTCCGCCTGGGAGGCGCATCTTGACCTTATTGCTGGCTGGGTTATCGAGGATTGCCGGAACAGAATTGAGGCGGATAGGGCGGCGGGCGTTGACAAAAGCAATCCAGATGGTATACTATAGACAACTATGGACATAAAGAAGAGAAGCATCCCCCCTTACCGCGACAGAGTTTCAACTCAGGACCTGGCTGATATGCTGGGCATCTCGAAAAAGACGCTCTACCGTTGGGAGGCAGCGCACAAGATACCGATGGCCTCGCGTGACCCAATGAACGAGTACCGCTACTACACCGACGAAGATTTGAAGGTTATAGAAAAGGCCACAGGACGGAAGATAAAGAAATGATTTACGCCTGGGCGTTCTACCGCAGGTCGACGGACCTTCAGGAGTTCTCAATCGAGGACCAGAAAAAGGCCTGTCGCCTTTTTGCGGAACAGAACGGCTGGGCCATAACGAAAGAGTTCACGCCGGAGAAAGGCTACGCCTCCGGCCTCACCATCGACAGGGATTCACAGTTCCTTGAGATGGTACGCCTCGCCGAGACTACCAGCCACGGCGCGAAGTTCCTAATCGTCTACGACGTCAGCCGCTTCGGCCGCCTGGACGCCGAGGAGAAGATATACTGGGAACAGCGCTTCAAGAAACAGGGCAAGCTCCAGGTGGTCTACGTAAAGGACGCCTTCAAGAACGACGGTTCCATCGGCGACATCGTCACCAAGATAGTAAAGCACTCCGAGGCGCACGAGTATTCGGTTAAGCTCTCGCAGACCACTCTGCGCGGTTGTAAGAGCCACTCTGAGCAGGGCCACAGCGCCGGCGGCAGCGCACCCTACGGCTACGACCGACTGCTGATAGACAACGCCGGCAGCCCCGTAAAGATTCTCAAGTCCGGCGAGCACAAGGCGGACAAGTTACAGCGCGTCATCTGGACGAAGGGCAGCGCCGCCGCCGTCGCCGTCCTTACCTCCATTTTCGAGGATTTCGCCAACGGCATCGGGATGACCACCATTACCGACAAGCTGAACGAGAAGAAAATCCCCTCTCCCTACAACGGCAAATGGGCCAAGGGCACGGTAAGGGCCATACTCAAGAACCCGGCCTACACCGGACTGCGCACCTACAACGTGCGGAGCTGGAAGAACCGCAACAAAGGCGGCTACACGCTCAACCCGAAGTCGGAGTGGGTCTTCAAAGAGAACGCGCACCCCGCCCTTATTTCCAAAGACCTGTTCGACAGGGCTCAGTCTTATTTTAAAATCCGCAAGGCGGGCGCAGGCAAACAGTATTACAACGAATACCTTTTTTCCGGGCTTATGAAGTGCCTGAACTGCGGGCACAACTATCAGGGCCTTTCAAAACACCACGGAGAATACCGTAAGCGCTATTACACCTGCGGCGGGTATGTGGCAAAGGGCCGTCAGGTCTGCGCATGCTTCTCCATACCTGCGCAGGCGGCGGAAGAGTTCGCCCTGCGCGAGATACAGGCCCGGCTCAGCTCGCGCGAGGTAATGGATTCTATCAAGGCCAGAATAAAGGCAAAGCTTGAGGCTGAGGGCAAGACCGATGTCCGGAATATCGCTCCGCTTGAGGCCGGTATAGAGAACGCCAAACGCCAGATACATAATCTGGTGGAGGCGCTTAAACAGGGAAGAAGTTCCCCCGCGCTCCTGGACGAACTTGGAAGGCTCGAAGATCAGCGGAAGGACCTGGAACAGGCTCTGGCGGCAGAACGGGCCAAACCCAGCCTTAAAACCGATTCTGAGGCCATTCTGGCGCGCGTGGAAGAGGTTATGGCAAGCTTCCCGAAGGTTATGGCCAATGGGACCAATGAACAGCGCAAACTGGCTATACGCGCCCATATTGAAAAGATCGAGGTGGATCCCACGGAGCGCAAACTGATTTTCCACTTCTACCATATCCCGACGGCACCAAATGAAAACGCCGCCCGGAGTATTCCGAACGGCGATTCAAGTAGAGGCTTATCTGTAAAACTGGTTGCGGGGGTTGGATTTGAACCAACGACCTCAAGGTTATGGGCCTTGCGAGCTACCAGGCTGCTCTACCCCGCAGGATTATTGTAGCACAAGAGCCCCGGACAAAGCAATACTCCTGACGGACGGGAAGAGACCGGGACGCAAAACTGCTAAAATCTTGCGGCTGCGATCACGGAGCCGCGGGAGGGATACAGGTGTTCGACGCGTGGAGCTTTTTAGCGGGGCTGGGCATGTTCCTCTTCGGCATGTTCCTGCTCGAAGAATCGATAAAGGCGCTGGCGGGCCGGTCGCTCAAGACCCTGATACGCCGCTTCACCGGCACCCGCGGCAGGGCGCTGCTGACCGGCTTCGCGACCACCTCAATCCTCCAGAGCAGTTCCGCAGTCGGGCTGATGGCCATGGCTTTCGTGGGCGCCGGCATGTTGGCGCTCTCCAACGCCCTGGCCACGCTCCTTGGCGCCATGGTCGGCACCACGGGGACGGCCTGGATAGTGGCCTTCCTCGGCTTTTCCGTCAAGATAGACCACTTCGCCCTGCCGCTGGTGGGGCTGGGCGGCCTCGGGCTGGTCCTCTTCGGCGGGTCGCCGCGCTGGACGAACGCGGGGAAGCTCCTTTTCGCCTTCGGCCTCCTCTTCCTCGGACTCGACTACATGAAGAACGCCGCGGAAGTCCTGGCGGCGGGTACGGACCTCGCCGCGCTGCCCGACCTCGGCCTCTGGATCTACGCGCTGGCGGGCCTGGTCCTCACCGCCGTGATGCAGTCCAGCACGGCTTCGATAGCGGTGGTGCTCACGGCCGTCTTCGGCGGGCTGATCGACTTCAGGCAGGCCGCGGGCATGGTCATAGGCGCCAATGTCGGCAGCGTGGTACCCCTGCTGCTGGTCTCGATAGGCGGCATCCCGGCCAAGAAACAGACGGCCCTGGGTTCCCTGGCCCTCAAGACGGGAACGGCCCTCATCGTCATGCCGGCCCTGCCGCTCCTGTCCCGGGCGGTGGAGTTCTTCTTCGACCCGGCGGCCAGCCCCGCGCTGGCCGTGGCGGCTTTCCACACCCTCTTCAACCTCGTGGCCGTGGCGTTCTTCTACCCGGCCATACCCCCGCTGGCGCGGCGCCTCAAGGAGTTCTTCCCGGAGAGGCGGATGGTGCTCGCCCGCTTCATACCCAACGCCTCCCCGCAGGTCCCCGAGGCCGCGGTGCACGCCCTGCGCAACGAGGTCCTCAACCAGCTTTATCTTTCCCTGCGCTATACCGCCGGCAGGTACGGCCTTCAGCCGCCGGCCGCGGAAACCGCCGGGGAGGAGGAGGAAGAGATCCACTACTACGATCTCGAGCGCCTGCACGCGGAGATCTTCGCCTTTTACGCGCAGGCACAGGCGCAGGGCACGGAAGAACTGGAAGCGCTGCAGCTGGAGCCCGTAATACGCGCCAGCCGCAGCGTGATGAACGCCACCAGGAATTTCTACGACCTGCGCGGACAGGTGGAAGACCTGGCCTCGGACGAGAACGAGTTCCTGGCCGACGCGGGCAGGGGCCTCAAGGAAAGACTGGCCGAGTTGAGGGATTTTTCGGAAAGGCTGGCGCGCATACCCGAAGGCTCCGGCGCTCCGCGGGAACTGGACGCTTTGTACAGGACGGCCGAGGAGGCCGACCGGAGGTTCATCGCCTCGTGCGCCGAAGCGGTGGCCGGCGGCGCCATACGCAAGGGGGAGGTGACGCGCCTGCTGATGGCCAACCGCCTTTTCACCCAGTCGGCCCGCATGATAGTGCTGAGTTTGAAAGGGCTTGCCGGAGATCCCGACCCCGCCGCGGGGACCGCCCGAGGGGCGGCCGAACCGGTACTGCTCGATCCGGACCCCGACTGAAGCGGAGAGGCGCCCGTCGTCAGGGCGCGGCCGGCTTCTCCAGCCGGAAGATGTCCAGCACCGTGCCGTCCCTGCCGTAGACCATCAGCGTGAACAGGCGGCCGTTGACCCGGCCCTCGGCGAAATGAGGCTCGGCGAGGAACTTCTCCGACCATTCGCCGGTCTCCTCGAGCGGCGCGGACACGGGGCGCCCGCCGCCGCCGAGAGTGATGTAGACTATCCCCCCCTCGGCGACCGCGTCCTCCGTCAGCGGATAACTGCGCTCATAGACCCGCTCGCGGCCCTGGAACACCGCGTCCACCCGGTGTTTCTCGAAAAGCGGACGCAGCGTCTCGTTCATTTCCTCGATGATACCGTGCTCGCCGCTCGAATACAGCGGGTGATGTATGACGACGAATTTCCAGTCCTTCTTCGTGCGGGCAAGGACGTGATCGAGCCACTTGTACTGTTTGGAAGTCCTGTCCAGAGACGGCGCGGCGGAGGCGCCGCCGAAGGCGTTGGAGTCGAGCGCGATGAAGCGGGCGTTGGCGGTGTCGAAATAGTAGTAATGCGGCGGCAGGCCGTTGAGCGGCACGCTCTGGAAAGGGGAATAGTTCTCCCGCAGGAAGCCTTTCCCCTCCGCGGTCCCGGCTTCGGGGCCGTATTCCGACGAGCCGGGCACCGGGAAGAAAGGCGCCCGGCGGAGCAGCCCCGCGTAAGGACCGAAATACTGCGCGTCGGCGTCCGCGTCCAGCCCGCTGTCTACCAGGCCTCCGGTATGGACCACGAAACCGGGAGAAAGACGTTCCATCTGCGCGGCCAGTTCCGCCTGTTCCGGTGAACCGGCCCCGGACTCGCCCAGGACCAGGAACGTAAATGAGTCCTTCTCTTCCGGCGGGAAGGTCCGGAACCGCCCCTCGGCGGCCTTGTAGACGGCCTGGCCGGTGGGTTCGGGCAGGAAGACGCGGTAGCAGTAGGTCGTATCGGGAAGGAGCCCGAACAGCGGGAAGCGGTGCTCGCGGGTGGCGTAATTTATCGTCGTAACGCGCTCGCAGTCCGGGTCTATGCCGTAGCGCAGCCAGGCTACCGTCGGGGCGTCGATCCTGAAACGCACCGTCATGGAATCGTGCGCCCCCGCCGCCAGGTAGGGGCCGCGGACCAGCTGGGCGGCCCCGGCCGGCGCGGAAAGCACCAGGAGCAGCAGCGCCGCGAACCTCATTTCCTGCCCTTGCAGAAGAGGTCGGTGACGCTGAACTTCACGGCGTCGATGACGCCCCTGTCGGTGATGCGGATCTCGGGTATCGGCGGCAGGGTGAGGAAAGCCATCGCCATGAACGGGTCGGAGAGTCTGGAGCCCAGCATGCGCGCCGCCTCGGCCAGCCGCTTGAGCTTCTCCTTGACGTAGTCGGAACTGCGGTCGGACATCAGGCCCGCGACGGGCAGCGGCAGGGCCTCGAGGACCTGGCCGTTGAGCGCGGCCACTATGCCGCCCTGCATCTTGACCACCTGCACGGCCGCGGTATACATGTCTCCGTCGTGCGTGCCGATGACCACGATGTTGTGGGAGTCGTGCGAGACCGACGAGGCTATCGCGCCCTTCTTGAGGCCGAAGCCGCGGACCAGGCCCTTGGCGATGCGGCCGGAGGCCATGTGCCGCTCTATCACGGCTATCTTGAGTATGTCGCGGTCGGTGTCGGCGGAGACGAAGCCGCCGTCCTGCTTGACCGGTTCGATGGTCTGCTTCGTTACGATCTGGTCGGGGACGACGTTGATGACCTTGGCGAACTTACCCTCGGCCCGCAGGGCGAAATCCTCGTGCTCTATCCACTTCACGTTGACGGTGCCGCGCACCTTGCCCTCGTACTCCTTGATGACGCCGGGCTCGATGCGGCGGTTGACCGCGACCTGGCGGCCCTTCTTGAAGACGCGGGATATCGCCAGCCTCTTCAGGTCGTCCACCACTATCAGGTCGGCCTGGTAGCCGGGGGCGATGGCGCCCAGCTGCTTGAGGCCGAAGTACTCGGCGGTGTTTATCGTCGCCATCTGTATGGCGCGTATCGGGTCCACGCCCATCTTTATGGCGGAACGGACCAGGTAATCGATATGCCCCTGCTTCTCGATATCCTCGAGGTGACGGTCGTCGGTGACCAGGATGAACTTGCGCGAATTCTCGGAATTGACCAGCGGCAGCAGCCCCTTGAGGTTCTTGGCGGCGGTGCCCTCGCGTATCATGATATACATGCCGGCGCGCAGTTTCTCGCGGGCCTCGGCCACGTCGGTGCATTCGTGGTCGCTCTTGATGCCGGCCGAAACATAGGCGTAAAGCTGCTTGTCCTTCAGCATCGGCGCGTGGCCGTCTATGACCTTGTTGCCGGCTATGGCTATCTTCTCCAGCACGCCCTTGTCCTGGTAGATGACGCCGGGATAGTTCATCATCTCGCCTATGCCCAGCACGCGCTCGTCGCCCAGCAGCAGCGCCAGGTCGTGGGCGTCCAGGTCGGCGCCGGCGGTCTCCAGGTGGGTGGCCGGCACGCAGGAAGGCAGCATGACGTAGACGCCCAGCACGGAGTTATGGCTGGAGGAAAGCATGTACTTGATACCGTCGAGGCCCAGCACGTTGGCTATCTCGTGCGGGTCGATCACCACGGAGGTGGTGCCGCAGGGCAGCACGGTGCGGGCGAACTCGGGGATCTTGACCATCGAGCTCTCGATATGGACGTGGCCGTCGATGAAGCCGGGGGCGAGGTAGGAGCCCCTGAGGTCGATGGTCTTCTTGGCTGGATAGAGGCCGAAGCCGATGACGCGCCCGTTGTGCACGGCTACATGGGTCTTATGTATGTCCCCGGAGAAGGTGTTGACCACCCTGGCGTTCTTGAGCAGCAGGTCGACGCGCTTGGCGCCGCCGGAAAGTTCGATGGTGGATTTGAGTTCTTTGACGGAATTCTCGATGTCCATGTTGCCTCTCCCGTTATCCCTGGATATCCCTAAATTTTACCTATTTTGCCCTATTTAATCATGTCCCAGGCCACTTTGCCGAGCAGGGCGAACGAGACGACGATGAGCATGGTACGTATCGCCCAGGCGCCGCGCTTCAGGGCGACATGCGCGCCCAGCCAGTTCCCCGCCATGCCGAAAAGCCCCATGACCAGGCCCAACTTTATGTCCACTCTCCCCAGCCACAGGAACATGGCGAGGGAAAAAACGTTGGACATCAGGTTGAGCAGTTTGCTGAGCGCCGTGGCGCGCAGCAGGTCGTAGCCGCAGACCTTGGCGAAAGAAAGGGCCAGGAAGGTGCCGGTGCCGGGGCCCAGGAGCCCGTCGTAGAAACTTATCACCGACGAGATGACGCCGGAGCCGAACCAGATGCGTTCGGGCGACTTGTGCGCGCTGGTGTCGCGCAGGCCCAGGTCCTTGCGGGCTACCAGGAACAGCGCGGCCGGCGGCAGGAAGATTATCAGCAGGTAGCGCACGGTCTCCGGCGGCACCGCCGAGATGAGCGCGGCGCCGGCGGCCGAGAAAGCGGCGGCCAGTACGGAGACGAAGAGCAGGTAGCGGAGCGGGAAGACCGAGGAACGCAGGAAGCGGGCCGCGGCGACGAGGGTCCCCATGCTGGAAGAGAGCTTGTTGGTGCCCAGCAGCAGGTCGAGCGGCAGGCCGGCCGAGAGATAGGCGGGCAGAGTGATGAGGCCGCCTCCCCCCGCCATCGAGTCGATGAAACCGGCCAGCGCCACCAGCGCGGCCAGCAGGGCGAAGGTCTCCGGCGTCAGGTTCTCAAAGTAAGGCATAGATTCAATTATGCGCCGCAGCTGACGGTGCTTTGCTCCTCGCGGAGCGGAGGCGCATACGAGCGCGAGGGCCGAGGTCGGAGCGCGAGCACGGTGTGCGAGCGGCGTTTTTTCGTGGTGAGCCGCCCTCAGCCCCCGTAATAATTCTCCCTATTTCAGCATAGCGGCGAGGGCGAAGCGTCCGGTCACGCCCTTGTCGCGCCTCCACGAGAACAGCCTTTCGTCCTCCCAGGTGCAGAGAGGCGAGAATTCGAAGTTCTCGATACCCAGCTCCAGCAGCTGTTCCCGCAGCAGCGCGCGCAGGTCGAAGCGGTCGACGCCGTCCCGCCGGCGCAGCAGGCGCGCGGCCTTCTCCGGGCCGAAAAGGCCCTTCAGGCTTTCGGTGAAGTCGGTCCCCACGGGGTAGTGCGCGGCGCAGATGCAGGGGCCCACGCCGGCGATGATATCGCCCGGGCGGCTGCCGTAGAGCAGCGCCATACGCTCGAAGGCCGCGCGGAAGATGTTCTGTGCCGCGCCCCGCCAGCCGGCGTGCATCACGCCGAGGGCGGAGTTGCGCCCGTCGTAGAAGACCGCGGTGGCGCAGTCGGCGGAGAAAGCGATCAGCGGGGTGTTCTTCAGGCGGGTCACCATCCCGTCGATATGCGGCTGGAGAACGGGCTCGCCGGGCGGGCCGAAGGGCCAGTCCGCCTTCACCTCGGCCACGTTGGCGGTATGGTCCTGGCGCATGGCGGCCAGTCTTCCGGGCGGCATCGCCGCGGCCGTCAGGAAACGGCGCAGGTTCTCGGCCGCCTTTTCCGGCTCGTCGCCGGCGGACTCGCCGAGATTGAGCGAGGAGTATGGGCCGGCGCTGACGCCGCCGGCGCGCGTGGAGACCGCGTGGACCAGTCCCGCTTCGTCCGAAAGGTTGTCGAATTCAAGCAGTTCTACGCCCATCTAGTCCTTGAGTTCCAGCGTGTACGACTTCACCGTCCTGCAGGGGAAATAGGATTCCTTGGCCTTCTTAAGGCCGGCCAGGCCCAGGTCGTTCTCCTTGTCGAGGAACGGGTAGGAGGCGGGCACGGCGCGGGCCGCCTCGCGGTCCAGGAACTGGTAGAGACCCTTGTAAGCGATATCGGCCTTCTCGAAGTTCAGCGCCCAGATGTCGTCGTTGACCCGCGAGCCGAAGGCGAAGCCGGCCAGCCGGCCGCCGATCTCCACCGCGACGCCGGACATCTCCAGTTCCTTGAAATTGGCCAGGGCGTTGGCTATGGCCTTGCGCTCGCATTTGCTTATGTCCATCGCGGCGCCCCGGGATCTCTCCCAGTGGTCGAAGAGGTCGAGGCAGCTCTTCAGGCAGGCGCCCTTCATCGCGCCGACGGCGGCGGTGGCGCCGTAGGCCTTCTCGAACTGGGCTATGAGGTTGCGTTTCTTGGCGTAACGCCGGCCGCCGAGCGAGACCAGGGCCTCCCGCTCGTAAATATAGTCGTGGAAACCGTCCTCTTCCCGGACGACGAAAAGTTTTTCAGCCTCCCCCCGGCCGACCACGTCCAGCCAGTCCTGCGGCGCGTAGCGGAACTCGCGGTAGCCCAGCCTGGCGGCCCCGTCGGCCAGTTCCGCCGGCGACGGCATGCGGAAAGGACGGCAGACCGGGAGCAGCAGGCGGCGCCGCCCGCCTTTCTCCTGCTCGTGCTCGGCGAACCAGACCCGGCCGTCCTCTTCCAGGAAAAAGGCGTCGTAAATACAGCCGGCCCAGATGATCATCGAGGCCAGCGAATACGGGCAGAGCGGATAGCCCCGCCCCGTGAAATAAGCTTTCAGGCGGCCGTAGTCGCCGGGGGTCAATTTATGGAAGTTGGGCATCGGGAGCGTCTGTACCCCGGGGAATTGTTATAATTCTTTGGAAGTAAATCGTATATTATCTGCCGCCGGGGGTCAAACCTCCCTGCGCGCGCCGTATGCCGATGAACAGGACTAAAATAGCGGTATCGTGCCGTTTCCGGACCGAAGGCCTCATTGCGGCCCTGGAGCGGGAAGCGTCCGCCCTCGGACTTAACCCCTCGGTTTCCCTCATAGCGGAAGGAGCCGCCCCGCCGCCGGACTCGATACTGCTGCTTATACCGGACCTCGAAAGTCTTTTCCCTGATTTCTATTACAAACTGCTCCCGATGCACTGCAGCGAGATAGAGACCCGCTGCAACGCCGTAATAGAAGGGATAGGGACCCTGGTGGACCCGCATACGGCGTCCGGGGGCCGCACCGTCATCTCCACTTTCCCTTATCCCGTCAGGCTGGGCACCGGCATATTCGACCACCAGAATTCCGAAGGCCAGCTCGCTTGGACGGAGCGCCTCAACGCCCGGCTCCTCACTTTCGCGGAATCCAGGCGGGAAGTTTATCTTTTCGGCCTGCACCATGAGATGTTCCTTTACGGTGCGGAGAGGGCTTACAGGAATTCGGCGTCCTATTACCGCGGAGCCCGGTTCTCTCCCGCTTTCGAAAGGCGCCTTGGAGCGGCCCTGGCCCGGCTGCTCGCGGCCATGCTCCGGCCGCGGAAGAAATGCCTGGTACTGGACCTGGACAATACCCTGTGGGGCGGCGTGCTGGGCGAGAACGGCCTCCGGGGCATAAAGCTGGGGGACAAGGGCGAGGGAGCCGTGTTCAGAGATCTGCAGAGGGAAGCGCTGCAACTCGCCGACCAGGGCATACTGCTGGCCGTCAACAGCAAGAACGACGAGGCGGCCGTCCGGGAGGTCTTCGCCTCGCATCCGGGCATGGTCCTCAAGTGGGACCATTTCGCGGCGCACCGCATTAACTGGACCGACAAGGCCTCCAACCTGCGCGCTATAGCGGGGGAGCTGAACATAGGCCTCGACAGCCTGGTCTTCGCGGACGACAGCCCGCATGAGATAGAACTGGTCCGGCGCGCCCTCCCCCAGGTCGCGACTGTCCTTCTGGGAGGCCCCCCGGTCTCGCGCCTCAGGATTTTCCGCTCGATGCCGTATTTCGATTTCCTGGTCTTCTCCGAAGAGGATATGCGCCGCAAGGACCATTACGCCGCGGAGCGCGGCCGGGCCGCCGCCCGCACCGGTTGCACCACCCTGGAAGCCTATTACCGGGACCTCCGCATGAAGGCGGAAATATCCGTCTCCGACCCGGCCGCCGCGCCCCGCGTCGCCCAGCTGACCCAGAAGACCAACCAATTCAATCTTACCACGCGCCGCTATTCGCAAGGAGAGATCTCCGCCGCCATGAACTCCTCCTCCCGCGCCGTATATTCACTCCGGCTCTCCGACCGGTTCGGCGACAGCGGGATAGTGGGCGTCGCCGTGATCCTGAAAGGCCCGGACGAATGGGAGCTCGAAGCTTTTCTCCTGAGCTGCCGCGTACTGGGCAGGACCGCGGAAAAAGCGTTCCTCTCCGTCATACAGGCCGATTGCGCCTCGGCCGGGGCGGCATACCTCTGCGGAGACTTCATCCCGACCGGGCGGAACGGCGTTGCGGAGCCTTTTTACCGCGAAGCCGGGTTCAAACTCAGGAACGGGCGCTGGTCCTACCGGAACGCTTCCGGCCCCATCCCCTCCCCCTCCTGGATAGAAGTCTCCCGTCCCTCCTCCCGGCGGGCCGGATGACGGTTCCGGCGCTTATCCGGCTGGCCCTGCTGGCAGGCGGGGCGGCGGCGCTGCTGGTCGGCGAGAGCAGCCGGGCGGAACTCCTTCGGCCGGCGGAAGCGGCGCTCTCCTTTATCCTGCTGGCCGCCGTCTCCGCGCGCAGAACCCGCGCCGACCGTCCCCTGCTGGCGGCCGCCGCGGCGCTTTTCTGCGGCGACCTGCTTTACTTCGTGAACGGCAACCTGAAGATATTACCGGACATATTGTTCCCCGTTGAAGAGGGCGCCTACACGATCTATATACTGGCGATGGCCGGGTACCTCCTGCAGACCTGCCGACGGGAGGCCGCCCTTGCCACGGCCGAAAAGATTACGCTGGGCTTCCTGCTGGCCGGCTTTTCCTGGATCTCGGCTAAATACGTCCTTTTCCCTTTTTTCGCGTCCGGCAATTTCGCCTCGCCCTATTTCTACGCAACCTCTACCGTATACAGGGCCACCGAGGCGCTGGTAGTTGCGCTCGCCGTCCTCCTTGGCATGAAAGCCCTCTCCCGTTACTGGATGCTTACCCTCAACGGCCTCATCCTGCTGGCAGTTTCTTCCCTGGCGCTGGGCTATAATACCGGAGTGCTCAACGAGGAGAGGATCTCGTTCCCGTTCCAGGAATACGGCTGGCTCTGGGGCCTGCTTTGCCTGCTCGCCGCCAGGACCTACCCGCAAGAAGAAGAAAACTTCGCCCGCTGGCACAGCGCCAGGGTCCGACTCGTCTGGCTGATATTCGTCTTCAACATGGGCCTGCTTGCCATGCTTTACGCCACACGCGCGCTGACGGCCGCCCCCGACGCCTTCCACCTCTCTTCCCTTCTGCTGGCGGTCCTGGGGTTGTGGATAGTGGCCAACCTGATCTCTTTCAGGATATCGGAAGACATCCATTCGGTGCTCGATTCCCTCCGTACCGGCTCGGACCCCGATTCCGGGAAAGTGTTCCGGCTGGACATACACGAGGTGGAACTGTTCGCGGAAAGGCTGAAAGCCGCCTACGCGACGATAAGGGCCCAGACGGAATTATCCGCTCTGGCCGCGGTTTCGGCGCAGGTGGCGCACGATATAAGGAGTCCGCTCGCGGCGCTGGATTCCGCGCTCAGGGACCTGTCCCGCCTGCCGGAGGACAAGCGCCTGTTGATAAGGAACGCGACGGGACGCATCAGGGATATAGCCAACAACCTCCTTGAGCGCAACAGGTCCGTCGGCAGCGGGGTCAGGGGTCCGGAAGACCGGGGCCCGCTGCTTCTTTCCGGGCTCATCGAACCGGTGATCACCGAAAAGCGGCTGCAATACAGGGACAGGAGCGATGTTTCGATAGGATCGGCGATGGACAGGGACGCCTACGGGCTTTTCGGGCTGGTCGACCCGGTGGATCTCGCGCGTGTTCTTTCCAACCTGGTCAACAACTCGGTGGAGGCCATGCCGGGCGGCGGCACTGTCTCGATAACCCTTTCCCGCAGGGACGGCTCGGGCGTTATAACGGTTCGCGACGACGGCAAAGGCATCCCTCCTTCCCTGATCGCCAGCCTGGGGAACCGGGGCGCGACCTACGGCAAGAAGGGCGGGTCCGGCCTGGGGCTTTATCACGCCCGGGGTTCGGCGGAGAAATGGGGCGGGTCGCTCTCGATATCGTCCGTGGCGGGCGAAGGGACCGAAATAACGCTGACCGTCCCCCTCGCTCCGCAGCCGGACTGGTTCGCGTCTTCCCTGTCCCTGGCCGCCGGCTCCGCGGTCGTGATACTCGACGACGACGCCACCATCCACCAGTTGTGGAAAGGCCGCTTCGATTCCTGCCGCGCGGGAGAAAGGGGGGTTCGTTTCTACGGTTTTTCCTCGCCGGAAGCCCTGAAGCGCTGGCTCGGGGAAGAAGGCGGCGCCGGCCCCGGCCTGTTTCTTTTCGACTACGAACTCCCGGGGTCTGGAAATACCGGTCTGGAACTGGCGAAGCAACTGGGAGTTGCCTCCAGGACGATACTGGCAACCAGCCGCTATGAAGAGCCGGGGATCAGGGACGCCTGCAGGCGCCTTGGGATACCCCTGCTCCCCAAGAACCTGGCCGGCCTGATCCCTATCCATGTAGACGCGCCCGCTTCCTCCGCAACGACGGCGGTGCTGATAGACGACGACCCCTTGGCGCGCCTTACGTGGAAAACGGCGGCCCGCGGCGCCGGCGTAGAGTTGCTCGCCTGCGCCGCCCCCGCCGAGGCCGTATCCGCCGCGGCGAAGCTGCCAAGGAGCACTCCCCTCTACGTCGATTTTGAATTAGGCGCCGGTCTTTCCGGCGCGAGCGTCGCGGCGGAACTGCGCGCGATGGGATTTACGGACATAACGCTGGTCACCGGGCATCCCCCGGAACATCTCTCTCTCTCCCCGCGTGGCTCAAGATCGCCGGCAAGGAGCCGCCATGGCCGGGGAAAAAGACTTGAGGCAGCGGCGCCGCGGCTTGATCTGACCGTAAAAAAGCCCGGGCAAGGCCCGGGCTTTTCTCATACTGTCCGGCAAATCAGATAGCGCGGCGGGGATCGCTGGTATTACGGAGCAGGTAGAGCGCCGCCTGCACATTGTCGCGCACGGTCTTATCTATCACGCCGGCGCCGGGGTAGAAGGTCCCACCGCCGCCCCAGCCCCCGCCGGCCGGCGAGAGCTCGATAGTGAAGGCGAAGATGCCGGCCTCGGCATAGGCCCAGTCGCAGGAATCTCCGGTGGCGGCGTAAAGGTCGCTGGACTTCTGCGCCGTATAGCCGGTAAGGCGGGCCATCCCCTCGGCCAGGGTCCTAAAGACCCTGAGGTCGTCCTGGTTCGGGATGTCCTCGTACTTGCCGCCCCAGGGATAGAGTATCAGCTCGGCGTAGGTGTGATAGCTGATCATCGTCTTGAGGTTGGGGCGGGCTTTCACGAAATCGCGCACCGCGCGGCTCTCCGGCTCGGAGAAGGCGGAGGGACCGCAGTAGGTGTCCGCCCACGGCGAATTCGAGGCGCCGGCCTGGCACCACCAGGAATCGTAGTTGCGGTTGAGGTCGGCCCCGAAGTTGCCGCTCGCCTGGGGGCTGCGGGTCTTGCGCCACCACTGGTACTTCCCGGTGCTGATATCGAACTCCGCGCCGTCGGGGTTGATCATCGGCTGTATATAGATGTCCAGGGTGTCGATATACTTCCGCACTTCGGCGTTATCGCGGTTCTCCAGCAGCCAGACGGCGAAGAGCAGGGGCACCTCGACGCTGAGATGCTCGCGGGCGTGATGCGCGCCCTGGAAGACCGCGCCGGGCTTGGAGGAAGGCTTCGTGCCCTTCGCCGACGAGTTTATGCGCAGGGTCCAGATCTCGCGGCCCTCGGTGGTCCTGCCTATCGAGAACAGCGACGCGATGTCGGGATTGGCCGACTCCAGGGCTTTCAACCGGCCGTACATCTCCTGGTAGTTGTGATAAGCGGCGTCCTGCGTCGGGAAATCCTTAAGCGAGGAGGAGGCGAACTGCGCCAGCGGGATGCTGGCCAGCACGCTTACGCTCTTGGTCTGGAAGGCTGGCAGCGAGTCGCGGTGAACGATACCGGACACCGAGTTGGCCGAGATCGCCTCGATCGAAAGGCCCATCTCCAGCAGGCGGGTGCGCTCCTCTTTGGTGGAAGCGGCCACGCTGATCCAGAGACGCGGGTCGTTCTCCAGGGTCCGCGCCGCGGTCGAGGACCTCTCCTCCACGACCGGGGCCGGCGGAGCCTCATAGGCGGAGGAGATGGATTTCAGGAGCTGGTCGAAAGAAAGGGACGATCTTTCGGGAGCTTCGGAAGCGAAAGCGTTCACCGAGAGGGAGGCCAAGAAAGTTAGCGACAGCAGCAGCCTGATCATTCGTTTCTCCTGGATACGGCCCGGTTGACTATGCTCAATACTTATAGATTGTATCCTACATGACTTTTGTCAACAAGGTCAATGGGCCCAGTCCGGCCTGGGCCCAAAGGCCCATGATCTTAGTCAAACGAGAGAGGCGATGCCGTTGCCGGCCAGCCAGAGGCCGGAGAGGAAGAGAGCCATGCGGCCGATGCCCTTCACCCGGTCCGTCAGGAAGGGGACCGGGATGAGCGCGGGCAGGAGGAAAAGCGCCGTCGCGGAGAAGAAGCCGCCGAAATAGACGAGGCCGGGGACGAAGTCGGGGAACGAGGTCAGACGAACCAGCCCGGCCAGCACCGGCGGACAGAAATTGAGGCCGGTAAGAAAACCCAGCGAGAACGGCATCGCCTTGCCGGCGGCGGGCAGGGCCGCCGGACAGCCGCGTGAAAGCTTCAGGAAAGGCGCGGCCAGCAGGATGAGTCCGGCGGCGAGCATGGCGGCTCCCCCCGCCCAGGCCGGCAGCGACGGCGCGGCCAGCCGGCCCAGCAGCATGGCTGCGGCCGCGAAGCCGAGATAAGCGGCCAGGCGGCCGCCGAGAAAGATGGAGAAGATCAGCAGGCCGCGGGGCAGCGACCTCTCCCCCGCCCCCATGATGTAGGGGGCCAGTACCGGCAGGCAGGAAACCGCGCAATAGGCTCCGGTCGAGAGGCCGAGCGTCCAGCCTTCGGCCAGGGCCAGCGCCGGTGTCAGAGCGTCACCGCCCGGTTGCAGGCCTTGCACCAGCCGGCGCGCCTCATGGCGGCGTTCTTCCGGTTAAGCGCCACCCCGGACCTGCAGCCGGGGCACCTGACCTCGCCGCCGGAGAAGTCCAGCTGCGGGTAGTCCTTGTCGAAGATCTCCTTGCTGGTATGCCTCGGCTCCAGCCATTTACCGTCCTTCATATCGAATGTCCTCCGGTCGCGATCATCCGCCGATCATCCTGACCAGATCGGACAGCGCCGCCGGAGCCCAGAGCGAGGCGAAGACGGCGCTGAAGGTCAGGACCGAGAAAATAAAAAGCGCTCCCGGGGAGAGGAGCCTCCCCCAGCCGCGGCGGGGATCGGCGGCTTTCACGCCGAAGATATAATACCCTATCCCGCCCCCGGGACAGGCGGAGAAGCAGGAGGCGCACATATTGCAGTAGTCCAGTATCTCCGGCTTTCCTTCCGCGCCTTTTTTTATCGCGAACATCGGGCAGGCGGCCTCGCAGAGCCCGCAGCCCGTGCAGACCGCCTCGTCGAACTTCACGCGGAAGGGATTGAGCCTGCCCCAGAACGACTGCCAGGCGCCGAAAGGGCAGAGGAAAGAGCAGAAGGACCTCCTGGCGGTGAGCAGCGGCAGCAGGACCACGAAGCCCAGCGCCAGCCACATCAGGCCCAGCTGGAAGGAACGGCGCGCGCCCTCGTCGAGGAATTCCCCGCCCAGCTTGAAAGGGCAGAGCCAGTAGCAGAACATCGGCGTCATGTAGGCCAGCGAGATAAGCATGAAGAAGATCAGCAGGGCCATCGGCAGATCGCGCAGCCGCGCCGCCCAGGTCCGCACGGCGGCCGGCGGTCCCTTTACCGGGGAGAGGCGCGAGAAGAACTCGTCGAGCCCGCCGTAGAAGCAGGTCCACGAGCACCAGGCCCTGCCGACGATAATGGTGGCGAAAAGCCAGACGAAGCCCAGCGAGAGCGGCCCCCATACCTTCCAGTCGCCGCTCATCAGCGCCAGGTACTGCTGGTAGAGGTAGTTCAGGAAGGACGGGGCCAGCGCTATATGGCAATACGGCGTATCCTGGAAACACTGCGCCTTGAACATTTCCGAGAAAAGGGCGAACTTGAAATGGACGAGGAAGGCGAAAGCCGAGACGATGAAAAAAAGCCGCCGCCAGGGGGCGATGTCGCGGGTATAGGAGATCGCGAAAGCGACGAAGGCGGAGAAGAGGGACCAGGCCCAGACATAGGCGGGGTGAAGCTGTCCCGAGGCGAGTTTGAGGCCTAAAGGAAGAACGACGGCCAGGGCCGCGGCGGCGTAAGCCAGCGAAGGGAAGAGGTCCTCTCTTTTGCCTTTCACGGAGGATATTATAGTATAGATGGCGCTATGAGTACGGCCGCTTTCGCGCTCGGGTTCCACTCGCTTTTCGCTCAGACCCTCGCCCTGCGGGAGATAGGCCTGCTCTTCAGCGCGGGCGAGCTTTCCGTTTCCGGGGCGCTGGCCGCCTGGCTGCTCTGGACCGCGGCGGGCATAGCGCTGGCCCGGCGCGGGACCCCGCGCTCCCTGCTCTTCTGGACGGCGCTTTTCGCGGCGGCCTCGCCGGCTGCCCTGGCGCTCTGCAGGGCGGCCGCGCTGCCGCTGGCCGTCGGGACGCCGCCCGGTCTGTTCGGCACCGTCCTGCTCGGGGCGCTACTGACCCTTCCTTTCGGACTGCTCAACGGCGCCGCTATCGCGGCCGGCCTTGACGCGCTCGCGCCCCGGCGGTTCTACCTGCTCGAGAGCTGCGGCGCCGCGGCCGGCGGCCTGGGCGCGGTCCTGCTCTTCGCCGCGCTTCCCGGGACCGACTATGTCGCGGCCGGCTCGGTCACGGCCGCCGCCGCCCTTCTCCTCTGCCTGCGCGAGGCCGGCTATCCCCGGCGCGGGACCGCGCTGGCCGCGCTTTTCATCCCCCTGGCTCTGCTCTCCGTCTGGGCCGGCCGGCGGGTCTACCCCGCGCTTTACGGCCGGGGCGAGGTGAAGGAGGTCTTCCAGTCGCGCGAGACCCGCCTGGTCTTCGTCGAAAGGGAGGGCGCCCTCACCGTTCACGCCGACGGCTTCGCCCTGGGAGAAGTCCCGGCCGGCGAGGCCGGCGAGGCGCCGGTGCACATCCCGCTGCTGGCCCACCCGGCGCCGGAGTCCGTCCTGCTGCTGGGTCCGGCCGCGCCGCTCTACGCGGCAGAGGCGGGCCGCCATTCTCCCGCGGAACTTTTCGCCGGCTCCGACGACATCCCGGCCGCCGCGCGCCTGCTGGAACGCTCCGGCGGGCGGGCGTCCCTCTGCAGCGCCGCGGACTGCCTCTCGCGCGCGGCGGTTTACGACGCGGTGATAGTGCCGGCCGGCGATCCGTCCAACTCCTCGCTCAACCGCTACTACACCGCCGAATTCATGACGGCCGTGAAGACCGCGCTCAAACCCGGCGGCATAGCCGCCTTCGCCTTCTCCTCCGCCGAGAACTACCTCTCTCCGCCGGAGGCTTACGCGGCGGCCTGCCTGCGCGCCACGGCCGGGTCCGTATTCTCGCATGTCGAAGTGATACCCGGCGGCAGGGCGCTATTGCTGGCTTCGGAAAAGGAGTTGAGCACGGACCCCGGCCTGCTGGGCAGGCGGCTCAGGTCCCGGGGAATAAGAACGCGCACGGTAAAAGAGGAGACCCTGCCCTTTATCCTGCATCCGTACAGGAAGGCCTGGTACTCCTCCCGCCTGGACGCGGCCGGAGGCACGCCGGTCAACTCGGCCCTGCGGCCGCTGGCCTATTTCCTCAGCTGGAAGGTGTGGGTCTCGATGTACGCCGGGCCGGACCAGTTCCTGGGCCTCGCGGCCCTGCTCATCGCCCTGGTCTGGGCCTCGCGGCGGCTGGCGGCCGGACTGAAGGGATCGTCCCGCGGGGGACTTATGACCGGCGCTTTCCTGGCCGGGGCCTGGGGAATGGCCTTCGAGATCTGCCTGATGCTGGCCTGGGAGGCCAGGCTGGGGACGCTGGCCTCTTCGCTGGGGCTGATCTTCACCCTCTTCCTCGGCGGCATGGCCGCCGGGGCGGCCGCTTTCCGGCGGCGGGGCGGGGTCGTTCTCTCCGCCGCGCTTATGGCGGCGGTATCGGCCGGAACGGCGCTCTGGCTCCCGGCGGCCTTCGCCGGGCAGGGGCGGGATCTTTTCGCGGCGGCCTGCTCGCTCCTGCTGGCCGCCGGAGGATTCGCCGCGGGCTCCTACTTCCCCGCCGCGGCGGGACGCGCCCCGGACGGGGCGGGCGGGATCTACTCGGCCGACCTTTACGGCGGCGCGGCCGGAGGTCTTATCGTCTCGGCGGCCGCCGTGCCGCTGCTGGGAATAGAGAACGCGCTCCGGGCCTGCGCGGCCCTCGGCGCGTTCTCCTGCGCGCCGCCGCTGGCGGCGGCCCTGTTTCAGCGCGGCTCTTCGAAAGACTCCGAAGTGAAAAGATAGAATTCCGTCGCCTTGTCCTTCCAGCAGTCGCGCGGAAGTCCGGCCTTCTGCTCGCACAACTCTCCGAGGAAAAGTTCCTTGGACGGCAGCTGCCCCCAGACCTGCGGCAGGAACAGCCCGCTCTTTCCCTCCCGCGCAATGGCCACCCCGTGAACCCCCGGCTTCACCTCGCCGTGCCCGGCGGCGCGCTCCAGCGGAGAGAGCAGCGATATCTCGAACCTTACCAGCGGCAGCTCCCCGGCGGAAAGCGGCTCGAAACGGCGGTCTTCGAAGGCGGCCGAGAGGGAGTTGCGGACCACCGCGTCGCGCAGCGTGAAGGACGGCGAAACATTGCCTATACAGCCGCGGAGACGGCCGGACCTGTTGAGCGTCACGAAAAGCGCCGCGGGCAGGTTGAAGGAAGGCTCGTCGGAGAGGACGGGCAGGGCGGGCTGCGTCTCGTCGAAGGCGCGCTCCACCGTCCAGCGGGCCAGGCGCAGCAGTTCCCCGCGCTGGGCCGGCGAGGGCGAGGAGGAGAAGGAAGCCGGGCCGGCCCCCGAAAGGAAGACCCCGGAGCCGTAGCCGACCACGCGGTCCTCCGGCGCGCCGGCGGGATACTCCCGGTGAGAGTCGGAGTGCGCGAGCAGTTCGAAGCGGGCCGCGCCCATCTCGCGCAGGGCGTACAGGCCCGCCTCCACGGCGGACTCTCCGCAGGCCGGGGTCTCCAGCCCCTTAGGCCGCTTCGAGGCCAGCACCGAATGGGCCAGGCGGAAATAGCCGGGGTCCATCTTCTCCAGGGCCTTGAGCAGGGCCAGGTCTGAGCGGCGCGCGTCGGCGCTCGATGGGTAATGGGAGAGATCGGTGGAGATCAGGAGCAGGACTTTGCGCCCTTTGAGCAGGCGGCCGAGGGCGCGCCCCGCCGCCTCCAGCTCCTTCTCGTCGGCGCGGCCGAAAAGGACCGGGAGAATTTTGAAAGGTCCCTTCAGCCTGCGCTGCAGGAAAGGCAGCTCCACCTCCAGCGTATGGTCCTTTTCATGCGCGCGCTGATAGTCGCGGAAGAAAGGGTTCTTCTCCATAAGCGCGGCGGCCAGTTTCCCGTCGACTTCGGCCCTCCCGAGGGGCGTGGCGTAATGCCCCGAGGCCATGACGGCGGCGCCCGCGAACCCTTCGGCGTGCGCCGAGCCCAGGAGGACGACGGTGTCGTACCGCTCCTTCAGCGAAGCGAAAGCGTGAGCCGCCACGCCGCCCGAAAAGACATAGCCGGCGTGCGGCACAAGTATGCCGGCGACCTTGCCTTTACCCTTGTACGGTCCGGCCTCCGCGAGCGCTTTATCGACGGCCGCGGCGAGCTCCGCCGGGTCGGCGGGGTAAAAGGACCCGGCGAACCGCGCCTCCCTCGCTCCCGCCGTACCGGCCAGAAGCAGCGGAAAAACAAGGCACGTTATTTTTTTAAGCATATTAGTCATCCTCACGGGTCGTCGCCGCCGCCCGCACAGCGGCGAGCGGACGTAAGGTTTTCCGGCCGCAGGCGAGGGCACCGGCACTGCCGGACGGGCATGATTGTCTGAGGCCCGAGGCGCTATGCGCCCGGGCCGAGTTCGTGCCCGCCGAGCCGGAGGCCGGTGGGCCCAAAAACCGGCAGGGAGCGAGCGCTGTGCGGGCGGTGGCATACAAACTACTTCCAGACGCCCGGCACGCGGGTCCCGTCGTAAGGACAGCGGCCGCCGTTGGGCGTCAGCAGGTCCTGAAGGACCGCGTAGCCGCGCCGCACCACCAGCGGCCGCCCGCATTCGGGGCAATAGGTCGTCTCCCCCTCGTGGCCGGGGAGGTTCCCGGCGTACACGTACCTCAGCCCCGCCTTCATCGCCGTCCGCCGGGCCCCGCTTATGGTCCGCTCGGGCGTCGGCTCCAGGTTGCGCAGGCGGTAATCAGGCGTGAATTTCGAAAAAAAAAGCGGGGAGTCGGGCCCGAGGTCTTTTCTGACCCAGGCGGCCAGCGCGGAAAGGTCTTCCGGGGAATCGTTCAGCGAAGGGACCACGAGGTTGACTATCTCGAACGGTTTCCCGTTCTCCTTGAGCGCCAGCAGCGTGCGCTTCACCGGCTCCAGTCCCCCGCCGGAATAGGAGCGGTAGAAATCCTCCGAAAAACCCTTCAGGTCTATCTTTACTACGTCGAAATAGGGCAGCAGTCCGAGCAGCGGCTCCCGGTTGATGTAGCCCGCGCTGACCATGACGTTCTTCAGGCCTTTCTTCCTGGCCAGCTCCGCGGTATCGCGCATGTACTCGTAGAACACCACCGGCTCGGAGTAGGTGTAGGCGATGGACTTGCAGCCGGTGGCCAGGGCGTTGGCGACTATGTCGGACGGGGAAAGGAACCCGTAGTCGGCGGTCTTCACCCGGCCGTAGACCAGGCCGCTGGCCGCGTCCCGGACGATCTCCAGGCCGGTCGGCGCAGGGACCGTCGGCGGCGCCTGTTCGGGCCAGATCTGCGAGATCTCCCAGTTCTGACAGCCGGCGCATTTGAGATTGCAGCCCGGGGCCGCTATCGAATAGATGAGGCTGCCCGGCAGCAGGTGGAAAACGGGCTTTTTCTCTATCGGGTCCAGGTGGGCCGAAACGGTCTTGCCGTAGACGACGGTGCGCACCTTGCCGCCGTGATTGACGCGCACCTTGCAGACGCCGCGAGCGCCTTCCGGCAGGAAACAGTTGAAAGGGCAGAGATTGCACTGCGCGCCGTTGCAGGAGCGGCGGTAAAAGCTGCCCTCGCGCACCCAGCGGTTCTCCGCCGGGACCAGCGCGGAGACCGTGGCGGGCGGAGGATACTTGGCGACGGCCGCCGCGAAGGCCAGGCTCAGGGCGAGCATGGCCAGCGCGGCGGCCGTCGGGAGGGGTCTCATCGGGATCTACTCCAGTTCCCGCGGGTTCTTCCTGTAGAACTTCTCGATGATCTCCCACGCCTCCTCCGCCGTGTCGGCGAAATGGAAGAGGTCCAGGTCCTCGTAGGAGATATAGCCCCACTTGGCCATGTTGCGGAAGTTCATGACGTCCTTCCAGTACCGCCTGCCCATCAGTATGATGGGAAGGTGACGCTTCTTGCCGGTCTGCACCAGCGTCAGCACCTCGAAGAGCTCGTCCATCGTGCCGAAGCCGCCGGGGAACGCGACCAGGGCGCGGGCGCGCATGACGAAATGCATCTTGCGTATCGCGAAATAATGGAAGCGGAAGCAGAACTCGGGCGACACATAGGGGTTCGGCCCCTGCTCGCAGGGCAGCGTGATGTTGAGCCCTATGCTCTTCGCGCCGCTTTCCCAGGCGCCGCGGTTGGCCGCTTCCATGATGCCGGGGCCGCCGCCGGTGACCGTGATGAAGTGCGCCGAACCGATACTGCCGTTGCGGGCGACGAGGGCCGAGAACCTGCGGGCCTCCTCGTAATACTTCGCCGAGCGGAGAAGGCGGCGGGCCCCCGCCAGGCGGGACTGGAGGTCCTTGTTGCCGCGGTCCTTGCGCAACGCCGAGGCCAGTTTCGCGACCCTCGCCTTCGACTCTTCGAGCGGCATGGTGCGTGCGCTGCCGAAGACCACCACGGTAGTCTTCACGCCGTGCTCGGCCAGCACGGTCTCGGGCTTGAGCAGTTCGAGCTGCAGCCGTATCGGTCTCTGTTCCGGCCTGCTGAGGAATTCCGCGTCGTTATAGGCCCGGCGGTAGGACTTGGCCCGGCGCAGCGCCAGGACCTGTTTCATGAGTTCAGGCTTCACGGTGTTGTCTCCTTGTCGTCAGGCTGTAGGGCGGCCGCGTGTTCTTTCCGCAGCCAGCCGGCGGCCGAGGCGGCGATGCCGGCGGGATCGATCTTCAGTTCGGCGTAAAGCTCTTCCGGCCGCCCGTGCTCCACGTACCGGTCGGGGATGCCCAGGCGCAGCACGTCGGCGCGCAGGCCGGCGGCGTTGAGATATTCAAGCACGGACGAGCCGAAGCCCGTGGCCAGGGCGTTATCCTCCACGGTCAGCAGGCGGCCGCCCGAGAGTTCCAGCATCTCCCGCACGCAGGCCTCGTCGAGCGGCTTTATGAACCGCATATCGGCCACGCCGGCGTCCACGCCCTTCTCCGCCAGCAGCTCGGCCGCGCGCAGGGCGGGATGAACGCGGTTGCCGACGGCCAGTATGGAAATATCCCCGCCGCGGCGCAGGATGCGCGCCTTGCCCGTCTCCAGTATCCCGGGCTCCGGGTCCAGCGGCACGCCGGCGGCCTTGCCGCGCGGATAGCGCAGCACGACCGGCGAGTTGAGGTGCAGGGCGGTCTTGAGCATATGCTGCAGTTCGTTCTCGTCGGCGGGGGCCATGACGGTCACGCCGGGCAGCATGCGGAAAAGTCCCAGGTCGAAGACCCCGTGATGGGTGGGTCCGTCCTCGCCGACTATGCCCGCGCGGTCCATGGCGATGACGACCGGCAGCTTCTGCAGGGCGATGTCGTGCATGACCTGGTCGAAGGAGCGCTGCATGAAGGAGGAATAGATGGCCACGACGGGCTTGAGCCCCTCGCAGGCCATGCCGGCCGCGAAGGTAACGGCGTGCTCCTCGGCTATTCCGACATCGTAATAACGGCGCGGGTATTTGTCGCGGAAGGCGTCCAGCCCGGTGCCCTCCGGCATGGCCGCCGTTATGGCCGTGATGCGGCGGTCCTCCTTCGCGAGGCGCAGCAGCGTGTCGGAGAAGACGCGAGTATAGGTCGGCACGCCGGAGCAGTCCTTCCGGCCGCTGGCCAGCCCCGTCTCCACGTCGAAACAGCCCGTGCCGTGGAAATCTATGGGCTGGTCCTCTGCCGGCTCGTAACCCTTGCCCTTCTTGGTGACCACGTGCAGCAGGACCGGTCCCCTGAGCTCCTTGAGATAGCCCAGCACCTCGACCAGCTCGGGTATATTGTGGCCGTCGACGGGGCCGAAATAGGAGAAGCCCATCTCCTCGAAGATCATGCCGGGGAAGAACAGCACGCGCGCGCGCTTGGCTATGCGCAGCATCTTCTTGCCCCAGAACTGGAAGCGGTCGAGGAAGAGTTCGGCCTTCTTGCCGGCGTCGCGCACCGTGCCCAGCGTCAGCAGTTTGGTCAGGATCTTGCCGAACTGCCCGACGCGGCGGCTGATGAACATCTGGTTGTCGTTGAGAACGACCAGCATGTCCGTGCCCGCCTGCCCGACGTTCTGCATGGCCTCCCAGGCCATGCCTCCGGTCATGCAGCCGTCGGCCACCACGGCGACGACCTTGAAATCCTCCCTGTTATGGTCGCGGGCCACCGCCAGGCCGGCGGCGGCGGAAAGAGCGGTCGAAGCGTGGCCGGCGCCGAAAGCGTCGTGTTCCGATTCGTGGCGCTTGAGGAAGCCGGAAAGCCCCCCCTTCTGGCGTATGGTGGAGAAGGCGCCGGCGCGGCCCGTAAGTATCTTGTGGGCATAGGCCTGATGCCCGGTATCGAAGACGATCTTGTCCTCGGGGCTCTCGTAAACGTAATGCAGCGCCGTTATGAGATCGGCGGCTCCCAGGCTGGAAGCCAGGTGGCCACCCGTGCGGCTGACGCCCCGCAGCATCAGCGAGCGCACTTCGCCGGCGACCTTCGCCAGGTGCTCCACGGGCAGTTTCTTCAGGTCCTTGGGACCGCGTATCTTGGACAGGAATTCCATCTTCCCCTCTCCGCTCATCTGTCTCGTTCCGCGAAGAAATCCGTGAGCGCTCGGAACACCCCGGCCCTGCCGCCGAACGGCTTCAGGGCGTCTTTGGCGCGCAGGGTCAGCGAGCGCAGCCTGCGGCGCGCCCCTTCCAACCCGTAGAGGGAGACGTAGGTCAGTTTCCTGTTCCGGGCGTCGCTGCCGCTTTTGCCCAGTTTCCTCTTGTCGCCGGCCACGTCGAGTATATCGTCCGCGGCCTGGAAGACCAGTCCCAGCCTTACGCCGAATTCCGAAAGCGCCCGGTATTCGCGGTCCGGCGCGCCGGCCAGCGCGGCGCCCATCTCGAGCGGAGCCGCTATCAGGTCGGCCGTCTTGTGCAGATGGATGTATCTCAGCAGCGCGGAAGCCCTGGCGCGCGGAACGCCTTTTTTCGACAGGAAGCCTTCCGCTTCCAGGTCCGCCGACTGGCCGGCCACCATACCGGAAGCTCCAGCGCGGGCGGCCAGGACGGAAACGGCCTTGAGCACGCGGTCTGCGGGTATTCCGCGCGACCGGCAGGAGGCCAGCACGGTGAAAGCGCTGGTCAGCAGGGCGTCCCCGGCCAGTATGGCCCCGGCCTCGCCGAAGACCCTGTGGCAGGTCGGTTTTCCGCGCCGCAGGTCGTCGTCGTCCATGGCCGGCAGGTCGTCGTGCACCAGCGAGTAGGTATGGACCATTTCCAGCGCGCAGGCGGCCGGCAGCACTTCGCGGAAACTCCCGCCGTACATCTCGTAGGCGGCGCCCAGCAGCACCGGGCGTATCCGCTTGCCGCCGGCGGCGAGCGGATAGAGCATGGCCTCCCGCAGCGGGGGATGGACGAAAGGGAGCGACTTGACGGCCGCGGACAGGGCTCTGTCGGCGAGCCCGGCCCGCTCCGCGATATAGCGAGATATATCCATGCGAAGAAAAATTATAGCAATAATGCCGGAACAGGGGAAAAGCGGCGGTACCCGGGGATCACCAGACGGCCTGCATACCTATCCGGTTGGTGGCGCCCAGGGGCCCGTAACTGATATGGGCGTAGTCGACCCGGATGCCTTTGAGAAAACCCCCTTCGGTGAACTTGTCGAAGTTCAGGCCGAACCCGACCGTGCCGCGGGAGCCGGCGCTCTCCAGCCCCCTGTACCCGGCCCTGAGCTGCAGGAATCGCAGAAAATCCGTTTCCACGCCGAAGGAATAGTAAAGGTCGGTGTCGGAATACTTCGCGGCGTCCGCCGAGACCGTGAAGACGATGAGGTCCTTTACCGTGCGGAAATCCTTGGCGATACCGAAACGGTAGGACCTGGGGAGAGGCGCCGCCTCGGAATAGAAATCCTGCTCCCCGCCCACGTTTAGCGCGGAGGCCCCGAACTGCACCCGGCCGGGCAGCACGAGCATCGCTCCCGCGTCGACCGCCCACACCGCCGAAGACAGACCGTCCAGTTCCTCCATAACGCGCTTGATGGTCGCGCCCGCCGAGAAACGGTAGGCCTTGGGACGGTAGTCGATGACCGGCGGGACGCGCGTCCAGCTCGGCGGGATTATCATCGGGTCTATCATGCCGATGTCTTCCGGGAAATCGGGCCAGGAGCGGGCGATGGTCAGGCCGACCATGCGGTGGGAGGTGTCCGTATCCCCGATCGTCTGGTCTTCGGAATCGTAGGCGGTTATCTTGCCGCTCGAAAGAGAGGAAAAGGTGAGCCCGGCCGTCCCGTAGCGGGTGCGGACGGCCAGCGCGGCGTATTCCTGCGTTATCCCCGCCACATAAGTATTGTGGGTTCCGGAGAACGAGGAGTACCCCAGCAGGCCCAGCGCGCCGGGGTTGTAAAGGGCCGAATCGGGACCGATAAGGGCCGTGTAGCTTTCGCCCAGAGCGGTGGGCAGGGCCGCCACCGGGATCTTCAGGAAATTGGCTCCGGTAAGCCCCGGCGACCCCGCGCCCATGACGGGGCCGGCCGCCCAAACGGCCAGAACGTAGGAGAGGAGCAGCGGTCGTACCGTATACGGGGATCTTCCCATAAAAGCGCTGGCGGACCGGCTGCGGCCGGCCGCTTCGTCGCGAATATAGTATACACTACGCGAAGTGCTTTTCAATGACGGAATTGTTACAGGGGAGGCCCGGTGAAGGCCTCCCCGCCGTCGGGTCCCGCGCCGGCGGGACCCTGAAAAGGCTCCGCCGGCGGCTCACCGGGGTTTTGCTCTCATACTTTTAAAATATTATAATGGTACGCTAAAGAACCAGAGGGGGCTTTTGCCGAAAATGAGCTTCAACATTCTGCCGGCGGTCGTACTGTCCGCCATATTCCTTACCCAGCCCGCGGCGGCGCAGCAGGCCAGTTCCTCTCTCGAGGCCAAACTGGCCCTGGAGAATTCCCTGGAGAAGAAGCTCAAACTGGTCCTCTCCGAGGCCCTCGGCTCCGAGGATATCATAGTCATGATCTCGGCGGAGATGCTCGAGGAGAAGAAGAAGGGCGCCCTCGATATACTCCCCGGCATTCCCGAGCGCTCCCGTCCCGGCGAGACCAGCATCTCCCGCTCGCTGAGCATGGTGAAGAAGATCTCCGCCACGGTCATCCTGGACAAATCCCTCCCGGAAGAGGACGTGCAGCTGGCGCGCAAGCTCGCCGCCGGACTGCTCGAAGTTCCGGCCGACAGGGAGGACCTGATCTCCATAGAACGCATGAACTTCCGCAGGGCGCAGCCCTTCGACCCCGTCGACCTTTTCCGCCCGCCGAACCTCTGGTACCTGCTCTGGACCATCATCATAACCCTCTTCGCCTGGCTGACGGTCTCCACTTTCTTCTCCCCCCTCTCCGGGACCGCCCGCAACGTCGTCAGCATGGTCAGCGCGAAAATGTCCGAACTCTCACAGAACGGCGGCGCCCGCGAAGCCGCTCTCGAGGCCAGGGCGAAGCAGGACGAAGAAGCCGCCGCGGCCCGCCAGGCCGCGCCGCAGGCCGCCTCCGGCGAGGACGGGAAGAAGCCGCCTTTCTGGTTCATCAACGATTCCGTCGTACCGAACCTGGCTTTCATACTCAGGGACAGGCCCGCCCAGGACCTGACGATCGTTCTCAGTTATTCCCCCCGCGAAGTCTCCGCCCGCCTGGTGGAGATGCTCTATCCCGCCAGCCTTGAGGCCGTCGCCCAGCTTCCCAAAGTGACCCTCATGCCGGAGGAGAAAGTGCGCAAGGTGGAATCCGAAATAGCCTCCGCGCTGGATTACGTGGTGGGCGGCGAGCAGAAGACCGTCGAACTCCTGGAGACCCTGCCGGACGCCATGCAGGACAGGGCCGTCTCGGCCATGATGGTCACGGACCCCGTCTTCTCCCGGAAGGTATCCGGGACCTTGATAAAGTTCTCCTCGCTGAAACTGCTGGACCAGACCCAGGCCCTCACGCTGGCCCGCAGGGTCCCGCCCCGTACCATGGCGGCGGCTCTGAAAGGGTCCGACGTCCTTCAGCCTTTCCTCTCCAAGCTCTCCGGCGGATTCCTGGAGCGCATAAAAGAGGAGATAGACCTCACCCGCAATCTCCCGCCGGAAGCCCAGCGCGAAGAGCGGCTCAAGGTGACCCGCGCGCTGAAGAGGCTCATAAAAGAAGGCCTGATAACCCTGGGCAGGCCCGGCGCGGCGCCCAGGCCCGGCGGCCCGGCGGCCGCCCCCCGCCCGGCGCCG
>JAGVVD010000013.1 GCA_019135865.1 Elusimicrobiota bacterium | reverse complement strand
GAGAATCTATACGCCTACGTGTTAAACAATCCAATAACATGGATAGACCCGTGGGGACTGTGCTATATTACGCCGGAGGAGGGCCAGAAGATAGTGGATGAGGCGGCGACTTGGAATAATACCCCCTACGCAGAAATTGGTGGACAATCAATTAAGGGGGATAAAGGGGATTGCTCAGGTTCTACATGGCTAATATATAAAAAGGCCAAATTTGACTATGGGGAATATAGGAATACCGTAAGTTTTCCATCTAGTGATAAGTTCGGGAAGGTTGATGTCCCGCAGACCGGGGATGTAGTCTGGTGGCCGGGACATATGGCTATATATATTGGCAAAGACAAGAATGGAGAGGATTGGATTTGGACGGCACACCACGCTGGTGGAGCGCCGTATAACAGGCAGAAAATGAAGTGGTTTGGAGCGAATCCACAGTTTTATAGATATAAGAAGGATTGTCCGGAACCAGCATGGAATAAACGGAGAGCACATGATTAAAACCGTCTGTATGTCAGTGGCCATATTGGCTACCTGTGGGTGTTCCGCAAATTCTGCGGCACCCCAATCGGCAATATCCCCGAACGAAACACTTTCAAGATTTGTTTCCGAAGAATTTCTTGGAGAATTAACAGTCAGAAGGGATTCATATGCTGTCTACAGCCCAAGACGCGATAAAGAGGTGCGGGCTAACGAGTATGGTGGTGAGGTGATTCAACCGAATTGGGATTCAATAATCATCGTATCCACATATCACATTGTTGCAATTTCATTGCAAGGAGATATCGCTAAAGGAGAGGTCGCTTATGAACGCCTAGCATTTTGTGACGGCACAGGGGAATCCAGAGAAATTGTGCAGGAGTATAAAGAACATGAAAGTACTGTGTATTCCCTGCAAAAAAGAAATGGCGAATGGTATATATTGGATCCTCCTGAAATGAGAATTTCACTGCCTGCCATCATTAAACACTATTCCGAAATCGGTGCACTTGAAATTCCGGGGGATTTGTTGATTGACCCCCAATTTTCTAATGAACAGCGAAAAAATACTGCAAAACAATTCAATGACATCAAAATGCTGATGCAAATATCCGCCGATTACCTGGATAGGTTGCGTGAGCGCTACAAAGACGCAGGCGGGCCAGCGCATCCCGATAGAGAGCGTCAAAAACGCGTCAAAGCCAGTTACACCGGCAAATGGAATGTCGAAACTCTGCCGGAAACACAGCCGAAGCCGGAAAAGTAGATTCATAGTCTAAGTAATGGCCCGTAATTGCCGGGCTTAGTCTTTGATAAATTCAAAGCGTGCCATCCCTGGCGGGGGCAATCCGCCGTTGCACAGGACGCGCTTAACCCTCCCTGAAACCTGGGGGAGGTGGGTGCGCACGAATACACCGTCTACGATTCCACGGGGCGCCTGCTGGAATACAAGGAAGACTACGACAATAACAAACTAACTTACTTCTATAACGATATTGATTCCACCACGCTGGTCACTGACGCGCTGGGCAGGCAGACGCTCTACGAATACTGGCATCAGGACGGCCGACGCGAACTAACCGGCATCACCGGCCCCGACGGCGCCGTGACCGAATACGAATACGACGGCAATTACAACCGCACCCTGGTAAAGGACGCCCGCAATAACGCCACGCGGATGGAATACAGTTATTACAACGGCAATCTCCTGTCGGTCACCGACGCCGCCGGCAACGTGACCACGCTGCGCTACGGGCTGGGCTCCGCGGCCAACAGGATACCGGCGGCCGTTTCGCATGTGTACGCAGCCAGCCGCGGCGAGGCGGCCGCCTCCGGCTGCGACATAGGGGGGCCCGGGGCGGGCAGTATAGGGATAACGCTCCCGCCGCAGCCCTACACCCCGGAAAAAGAACACCCCTTCCTCACGACGGTGACCGACCCGCGCGGCAATACCACGAAGATGGATTATGATCTCAACGGGAACCTGATAGAGGTAAAGGACGCGCTAAATAACGTCACGAAGATGTCTTACGACCAGCACGGCCATGTTACGCAGACCAGGGACCCGCTGGGTAATGTGAGCGCCTTCGAATACGATAATTACGGCGCGCTGGCCAGGGTCACCGACCCATTGGGGCGCGTAACGCAGATGACCCGCGACAACCTGAGCCGGGTGACGCAGACCAGGGACCCGTCCAATAAGCTCACCCTGTTCGAATACGACATTAAAGGCAACCTGACCAAAGTGACCGATGCGCTTAACGGCATAACGGAATACGGCTATACGGGCGGCTGCGCGGGCTGCGGCGGGGGGGATCTGCTGGCTTCGGTGAAGGACGCAAAGAACCAGACTACCAGCTTCCAGTATGACCTGCAGAAGCGGCTGACGGGCACCACCAACCCGCTCAGCCAGAGCAAGACCTTCGCCTATGATAAGAAGGGCAATCTTACAAGCGTCACCGACGCCAAAGGCCAGCAGATAACTTTTGAATACGACGTGAACGACCGGCTGACGGTAAAGCACCTGCCCGAGGGGGATATTACCTACACCTATGACCCGGTAGGAAACCTGTTAAGCGTTACCAGCCCCGACGGCCAGGTCAGCATGACCTATGGTATACTGAACCAGGTGGTGCAGGTGCAGCAGACCGTAGGCGGTCAGACCTACACCATAAGCTACGGCTATGACGTCAACGGCAACCGTACCAGTATGACGAGCCCCTGGGGTACTACCAGCTATACCTATGACGCCCTGAACCGGCTGATTAGCCTGACCAACCCCGACGGCAAGCTGATAACTTTCGCCTATGACGCCCTTGGCCGCCGTACCAGGCTGACCTACCCCAACGGCACGGAAACGACTTACGCCTATAACGCGGGCTCGGCCTTCAGCAACTACGGCTATGACGCGGCGGGCAATAGAACTTCGAACCAAGACATTACCGGCATGCACAGCTACGGCTATGACGATCTTCACAGGCTGATAAGCGCCAGCCACCCGAGCTTGCCGAATGAAACCTTCGCCTATGACGCCGTCGGCAACCGCACCAGCGACGCTGTAATGACCAATTACCAGCATAACGCCGCCAACCGCCTGCTTGAGAACAGCAGCTATACCTACACCTACGACAATAACGGCAACCAGACGGGCCAGACGGAAAAGGCCACCAGCGCCCACACCGCCTACGCCTACACCACCGAGAACCAGCTAAAGCAGGTGACATTACCCGGAAGCGGCGGCATAGTGACCTTCAAGTATGACCCACTCGGCAGAAGGATAGAAAAAGTAACCCCTGCCGGCACCTTCCGCTACGTCTATGACAACGAAGACATCATCGCGGTCCTGGACGCCAACAACACACTGACCCAGAACATAACCCACGGCCCCGGCATAGACGAACCGTTGACAATGAAATCCAGCGCCAGCGCCAACTATTATTACCACGCTGATGGGCTTGGTTCTATAGTCGACCTTACCGACAGCAATGGGACTATTGTTGAGACATATGAGTATCAGTCCTATGGTAAGCCGGTAATCAAGGATCGGTTTGGAGTGCTCTTTGATAGGTCAATCGTAGGCAATTTTTATTTATACACATCTCGTGAGTATGAAGATACTCTCGGGATTTTTTATTATCGGGCTAGATACTATGATTATGACAGCGGCAGGTTCTTACAGCAAGACCCCATAGGGTTTGAAGGTGGTGATTTAACATTGTTTGTTTACGCAATGAATAATCCTGTTAATGAACAAGATGCCACAGGTTTATCTATTTGGGTCTGTAATAGGAAAACAAAGTGGGGGGTGGGAAATCATGCGTATTTTTGGGATGATAGAAATAGCTCATGTTGTGGGAGGGATTCTACAAAAAAATGTGAAGAAAAAGGGCCGTTTGGCGGAGATTCCTGTAGAATTGTTGCAGGTAGTACCGGATTTGAAGATAAACTAATGAAATGCTGTAAAGATACTGCGGATAAATATCTATGGCTCCCACCCATTAATGATTGCCATGAAGCTTTAGGAGATTGTTTGGAGAGTTGCGGGTTGACTAACCCTGGTGTCCCTGGAGGAAGATTTGGGAAACCGTGTGATCCATGTGATGGCAGTAAGGGACATTAGGTTATGAAAGAAATTTTATATAAAAATTTATACCTCATAGTATTTTATTATGCTTTGTTGATGATAGCAGTCGTTTTATTTGGGCAATCAATGGATGGTCGGATTTTTGGCGGCATATTTAAAATTTCCTTAATAATATTTTTTGTGACCTTACCCTATGTGAACCGAAACACGTTTTTATTCCTGAAACCAAGGTGGCTGCAATATAGTATATGGGGTTTATCTGCGTGTTTGTGCGTCGTAGTCTTTGGTTTTATTGGTTTGATTGTTGCGGTTAATATCCATGAATTTTTAGGCGGTGTTTTGTAGAGATTTGATGTTTGTTTTCGCTGACCTTCCCCCTGTAATTCAGACCAGTTGAAATTGCGGTGACCGGGAAAAATTGAGCGGTTTTCAGGCTGACTTTTAGGTGAAAAAGTCAGTATAATATGGCTTGTATGGCGGCCGCATGGCGGGGGCCTGCGGCGCGCCGGAAGAGCGAAGGGGGAAAAATGCCGAAGACATATATGCGCATCGCCGTTGCGGCGATGCTTTTCGCGGGACTGGCTATTCCCGCGCGCGCCGAGATCGGGGTGATAGATCCGACGCGTCTTAACGCCATGCTCTCTTCCGGGAGCGCGCCTACAGTAGTGGATGTGCGGGGCGCTTCCGATTTCGCTAAGGGGCATATCCCCGGCGCGCTCAACGTAGCGTACAACGCCATCGAGCGGGCCGGCCTGGCAAAGGACACGGAGCTGGTGTTTTATTGCGGTAATGATCAATGTCCTTTGAGTCATCTGGCGGCCAGAACGCTGGAGCCGCTGGGTTACAAAAAGCTTATAGTGCTCGGAGGCGGACTGTCCGCCTGGGAAGCCGGGGGATTTCCGGTGGTTCTGGGCGGCGGGAGCGCGCGCCCAGCCCCCTCGCCCAAGATATCGTTTCTCCAGGCCGGGCAACTTCTCAAGCGGCTCTCCGATAAGGATACGGGAGTGATAGACCTGCGCCCGGCCGGGGAATTCCGTATAGCGCATATACGCGGCGCGATGAACGTTCCGCTGGAAAGCCTTGAGGGCTCCGCCGCGTCGTTCGCCAAAGAGAAATCGTGGACGGTTTACGACGTGGACAACGAAAGAGCGAAGGCCGGCGCCAGGCTGCTGCTGGCAAAAGGGTTCGAGGCGAAAGTGCTTTCCGGCGGCTTGCAGGTGTGGGCGGCCAGGAAGTATCCCATGGAAAGCGGCGGGGGGAAATAAGGAGAGCGGGGGGGGATATGAAAATCTTATCGCGCGCACTCGCGATCTGCACATCCTTCTGGCTTCTACCGGGCGCCAGCGCGCTCCGGGCGCAGACGCTTTGCACGGAAGTGAAACTTGAGATAAAACAGGAGGCGGCGCTCGAACGCGAAGCGTTCGACGCCGTGCTGGAGGTGGTCAACCAGTACCCGGCGTACGGCCTGACCGGCTTCCGGGTCGACATTTCCATCAAGGATCCGCAAGGCGCGCCAGCCGACGGTCTTTTCTTCGTCAAGCTTAATTCCAAGGAAGGCGTGACCGCGGTGGACGGCAGCGGCGTCGTTCAGCCGGTCAGCACGGCCACGGTGCGTTGGCTGATAATTCCCAGCACCGGTTCCGGCGGCTCTTCCCCTGAAGGCATAGCTTATGCCGTGAAGGCCGATATCCGGTACGAGCTTAACGGCGTGCCGCAGACTTTGTCCACGTTCGAGGATAATATCATAGTAAAACCGCAGCCCGCGCTGCAGTTGGAGTATCTCCTTCCTTTTGAGGTATTCGCCGACGAGCCGCTGACCGAGGACGTGATAGAGCCGGTGGAGCCGTTCCCGCTCGGCGTCAGGATAGTCAATGTCGGCTACGGCCCGGCGCGCAATTTCAGGATAAATTCGGGCCAACCCGAGATACTGGAGAACAAACTGGGGCTGGCGGTCGATTTTAAGTTGCTCGGTACGTACGTCGGCGCGACTAAAGTCTCCGACTCGCTGCTGCTCCAGTTCGGCGATATTCCGGCGGGCGGCGCCGACCAGGCGGCCTGGGTGATGTCCACCAGCCTTTCGGGCCGGTTCACGCAGTTCAAAGCGACTTTCACCCATTCCGCGGAACTTGGCGGGGAACTGACTTCGCTGATCCGCGACGTCACGACCTATACGCTGGTTAAGGACGTGCTGGTGGACCTGCCGGGCCACGACGGGCAATTCGATTTTCTGGTGAACACCACCACGCCGCGCGGTGAGATAGAGGCGTTGCTCTCCGGAGGAGGGGAACTGACGCCGGACCTTATTCTGGAGTCCGAAAGCGTGGAGCCCGCGCCTGTGACGCGCCTGTCCGGAGAGCTCACGGGCGATCTGGGCGGCGCGGAACCCGTCGCCACGCTGCGGTTCACGCAGGAAACGGACCCGTGGCGATGGGTGTTCATGTCGGTGCCGGCCCCTCAGGACGGCCGTGCCAAACCGTTGTCAGCCGTACGGCAGGACGGCAAGGCGATAAATCCGCGAAATATCTGGCTCTCCAGGCATTTCGTAAAAGCGACCAGGGAGTATCTGTACAGACTGAACCTGCTCGATTACGGCGCTCCGCCGCTCGCGTCCTATACGCTGAATTTTTCACGCGAGACGCTGGACGAGGCTCCGGCCGCCGTCGGCGACCTGTCGGGGTTCTCGGTTCCGCTCGGCGGGAGCGCCGGCCTGGCCTGGAGCGCGCCTGGCGAGGATGGCGCTGCGGGCGGCATAATAGGCGGCAAGTACTTCATACAGGCGGCCACCGCCGCGGAGGCCGGGTTCGCTCCGGAACAGGCTCAGGTGAACTTCGCCACCAGCACCGCGCCCGGCGCGCCGCAGAGTTATATCGTTAGAGGTCTTGCGGGGAACGCCACATACTATTTCGGATTATGGACACAGGATACCGGTGGGAATATGTCCGGCGCGTCCAACCAGGCGGAAGTCTACGCGGCGCCCAATCCCCCGTCGGGACTCGAGGCGGTAGTCGTAAGTTCGTACGGCGCCCTGGTGACCTGGGCCGTCGGAAATAATTACCCTCCCGTGGAATACATGGTGCTGGCCGGGACCGGCAGCCTGCCGCCTTTCGCGGCCGGATCGCCGTTCCAGGACCCTTTCGACAGGGAGTATGAATTCACCGGGCTTCTGCCGGCGACGACTTATTATTTTTACGGGCGCGCGCGCGTCGCGGACGGCGGCGCTTTTTCCGAGCTGGTTTACCTTGGACAAGCGCTGACTTCGCCCGCGCCGGAACCGCCTATCGCGCAGGAAATGACCCCTTCATCCGGACCTATCGGGGTCCCGTTCGTTATAGCGGGGTCCGGCTTCGGGACTTATGCCGCCGGCTTTACCAATGTCCTTATCGGCGGCGCCACCGCGCCGCTGACGCTCTGGAGCACCTCCACCATCAATGGCACGGTGCCAGGTTCGCTGGCGGCGGGGGAATATCCCGTCCTGGTGATGCGCGGGAGCGAAGTGCTGGTCGAAACCTCTTCGTTCACCGTAATCGTGCCAGCCCTGGCCGATATAACGCCTTCGTCGGGCGCGATAGGCCTGCCTTTCGCGCTGAACGGGACAGGCTTCGGCAATTACGTGGCCAACTATACCCGGGTGCTGATAGGCGGCACCACCTGTCCGCTTACTCTGTGGACCGATACGCAGATAAAAGGGACGATACCCGGCGCCATAGCTCCCGGCATCCATGAAGTGCTCGTCGAGCGGGAACTCAACGGAGGGCTGACGGTTTCGCAGCCTTTGCCCTTCACGCTGACCGTGCCGGCCATAGTTGATATCGCTCCCTCATCCGGCCCTATCGGCCTGCCTTTCCTGCCCGCTTACTCTGTGGACCGATACGCAGATCAAAGGGACCATTCCCGGCACAATAGCGCCTGGCGTTCATGAAGTGCTGGTCGAGCGTGAATTAAATGGCGGGCTGGTCCAATCCGCGCCGGTGTCCTTCGACCTGCGAAATATGGAGGCTGACTGGATAGCGCCTTCGTCGGGGCCGATAGGTATGCCCTTTACGATAGCCGGCTCCGGCTTCGGTAATTATGTGGCAAATTACACCACGGTGCTTATTGGCGGCGCTACGGCTCCACTTACTTTGTGGAGCGATACTCAGATAAAGGGAACGGTGCCGGGCGGATTATCGTCCGGCCTGTACCCGGTGCTGGCCGAGCGCAGGACCACCGACGGCGGTCTTATGTCCAGCAATACGATGTATTTCGAAGTGCTGGCGGTTGACGCGGCGAGCATGACGCCGGTGGCCGGGCCCATAGGTATTCCTTTCACCATCTATGGCACGGGCTTCAGCAATTATTCGGCAGGCTGGACACGCGTGCTCATAGGCGGGACCACGGCACCGCTGACCTTGTGGAGCGATACTCAGATAAAGGGAACGGTGCCGGGCATCCTGGCTGCCGGTACGCACGAGGTCATCGTCGAACGCGAACTCAACGGCGGCTTGATACGCTCTTCGGCG
>JAGVVD010000032.1 GCA_019135865.1 Elusimicrobiota bacterium | reverse complement strand
GATGGAGAAGTCGGCGTCCAGCCCCGTCCCCGCGCCGTCCGAGACGAACAGCGCCATCGGGGTGTTGCTGAAGTAGGCCGACTGGAAGGCCTGGAAGTCTGCGTCGGCGGTGTCATACACCATGCCGAACTCGATGGAGCCCTCCTTGAGGGTTGCGATGGAGGCCTTCCACCCCTCGGTCGCGCGGGTGGTCACGTCGGCCTCGCCGCTCTCCAGGTTCAGTGTGAGGTCCTTCACGTTGGTGACCTCGGTGTTTCCGCGAGTGCCAGCGGTTCCGCGGTACAGAACCGCGTCAAGTCCAAGAACTACGGACATTATGTCAATCCTCCTGATTGCGGCACGGGGCCGCAGCCAGGGCGGGCCCGTGCATCGTTGATGCATCCGGACCCGTCACGCCGTCATGGCGTCGGGCTTCCGCCTGAATGTTCAGCGGATTGCGTCCCGCCAGAGCTTCGGAAGCTCCGGCGCGGATCTCAGGAGCGCGGGATCCATCAGCTCGCGCTTCGGGTATTTCCTGCCCCTGTACATTCCTCCGAACTCGTGGGCGGTCATGGAAAGTCCCACGAAGGACTTGGCGGGGCCGATGACGGCGCTCCTGCCGTCCGGCTCCACGCCGAACAGGATCGAGCGCTTGAGAAGCCCCTTCCTCGTGTTCGGCGGCGTGCCCGGGGACGACGACCTCTTCGACTGGTGGACGGAATTGACCGCGGCCTTTCGCACGTATGCCGCCGCAGCGCGCATCGCCTTTCGGTTGGCGTACTTCACCGCGCCCAGGAGCGGCTCGTCCCCGAAGTCGAGCCTGACATTCACGCCGTCAATCATTGCGCCCCCGCGAAGGTCAGCTCGACCACGCTGACGAACAGCCCCTTCTCGCGCAGGTGCGTCGGCGAGTAGATGGGGTCGAAGGCGACCCCCGCGCAGGTAGCCCCCGCCAGGCGGCGGTGGAGGAAGGACTTCCCCAGGGCCTGCGCGAAATCGACCAGCGCGGGCACGTCGTCCTCGGTGGCCCGCCTCACGATGCCCACGTGGACGCAGGGGCGCTCGTCGTTCAGTCCGCGCGACAGGGCGCGGAACTCCGTCCCCGCAGGCACGACCACGACGCGCGTCTCCGCCGTACCGCGGAGGGCGAACTCGGGGATGAACTGCACCTCGGCCCCGTAGTCCGAAAGCGCGGCGGCGACAGCCTCCGCCACTTCAAGCACCTTGCTCATGTGTCCCTCCTATCTCTTCATCAGTTCCAGCGCGATGGAGGCCAGCGCGGAAATGAGCGCCAGTATGGACGCCCCCGCCGCCGTCAGCATCGTCCGCTGGAGGTGGGCCGCCGGGGCGCAGGGCGGGTGGTGGTGCTCGCCGTCGCGGAAGTGCATCGATATCATTCCGCGAAGTTCCGCGAGCTCCAGGCGGGACGCCATCACGGAATCCCAAATGCTCCTGCTGTCCGGCTGGCCCGTGCTAGTGTTCTGCTCGGCCATATTCTTCCTCCCTTCCCGTCTCCTTCGTGTGGATTCTCCTGGCGTTCAGGTAGCCGTCGCTCCACCGCCAGACGGGTTCGCCCGAAGGGGCCAGGACTTCGTATATGATTCCCTTCCACACGAAGCGGTCGCCCGTCCCCGGCTCCTCCGGCATGTCCTCCGTCCTGACGATGAAGTCGCGGCTTTCCGCGTGGGTCGTCATCCCGTAGCCGTCGCTGGAACGGAACACCGTCCGCCCCATGACGGCGGGAAGTTCCCGCGCGGAACCGCCGCGCGGCCTCCATGACACCATGACGGCCAGGCTTTCATTCAGCGTGGCCGCAAGCCAGGAGGCCGCGTCCTCAAACATCGCCACTACTCGTCCTCCAGGACGCCGCGGGCGCGGAGGGCGGACAGGATGGCGTTCATCTTGTCGCGGATGCCCGTGAGGTCGGCGACCAGGTTGGCGTTGGCGTCGCCGCCTGACCACGCGCCGTTCTCGGTGACGCTGGACAGGGCCAGGTCGTCGATGGCGGCGGACGGCGCGGCCTGCGCCTCGCCAGTCTGCCCCGCGCTCCCCGCGCCGCCGCAGCCGCCGCGCAGGATGACGCGGACGGTGGAAACGGTGGCGTCTGCATCCTGGACGCACAGCCCGAGCAGGACGCCGCCCTCGGCGGCAGCCTTGCCCTCGGATGCGTTCCAGTACACCTTGTCGCCTGCGGCGAAGGCAGTTCCGTCCTTGGCCACGTCATAGACGCCCGTGGTGGCGAGAGCGCCCAGCGTCCCCGCCTTGATGTCCAGCTTCGACACGCCGACCAGGCGTCCGCGGACCACGATGTCGCCCGCCTTCACATCGTTTTCGGGCACGATGTCAACGTATTCGCCCCTCTGCACATATGTTGCGTTCATTCTTTGCTCCGTGTTCACTTTATGTGTACAAACCTGATCTCATGAACGGGGGCCGCATTGTGCGCAGCCCCCGTGCGGACTATGCCGCGCCGTTGGCCTTGACCATGCCGCGGTGGTCCTGCTCGCGGACCCCGACATCGAAGTACACGCGGAACCAGAGGCCCAGCGTGTTGTAGTCAGTGTCACCCCTCTCGATGGTCGGGGTCCGGTGTCCCTTCAGGTAGCCGATCTCGAAGGTGTCCACAACGCCCGGCTGGCCGAAGAGGTACCAGGCGCTGGCGCTCGCACCCTCGTATGCCGCGTTGGCGAGGTACGGGCTGGAGACAACCTGGAGGTTCTCGTCAGCCAGCACGTTGATGGCGGGGCGGACGGTGTTCCCGTCGCCTCCTGCCATCACCAGGGTCGCGCCCTTGGTCAGCTCGATGGCGGTGTGCTTCAGCGCCGTCGGAACGAGCAGATAGCGCGGCTCCACGCTGATGGGCTGGCCGTCGGAGTCAACCTGGTCGAGATAAAGCTGGATGGCCTTCTTGAGCGACTCGGTGGAAAGCGCGCTGGACGCGCCGGACAGCAGGTTGCGGTGGGCTGCGCTGAACAGCGCCTTGCCGTCGCCCTGCGCAGGGTTCTTCATAAGACGGGTGAAGAAGAGCTGGTCAATGAGCCTGGCGGCGCGGTTGCCCATGGCGGTGGGGACCTGCATAAACGCGTTCAGGTCATCGTTGATGATCATTTTTCTGGTCAAGCAGAATTTTTTTCCATACGTGTCGATCTGGTTCTTCGCGCCTTCCTCGAACACTCCGCCTTCCTTGATCTCGCCGTCCGCGGCCACAGGCATGAGGTCGCCCACGTCCGTGAGCCTGAACCTGTCGTTCTCCTTGAAGTCATTCAGGTCGCCGCTCGTGCAGAGGCGCGTGGCGATGATGGGCTGGGCATGGTAGCTCTGGAGCAGCTTCTTGTAGGCGACGTTGCTCAAAATGCCAGGCAGGCTCACGGTCGAAAATGCCGCGCGGATGGTCTCGTTGTCGATGGTGCGTCCCGGGTCATGCCCCTCCATGCGGAGGCACTCGACCAGAATCTGGCGGAGCGGCATGTCCATTTCGCGCATGCCCGCCTCCACGGTCTTTCCTCCGTAGGACTTCTCGACGGAATCCGCGTCGATGCCGCAGCGGAGGCACATTGCCGCCTCGATGACCTTGCGCATTTCGCCCGGAGCAGGAGCGTCGCGGACGATTACGTTGACGCCTGCTGCGGGGCGTGCGGAGCGGACTGCCGCCAGCACCTTCTGCGCAGTCTCCTTCACGTCCCAGCCGCCCTCGATGGCCTCGGCCTCGATTTGCGGGAATTCGCCATTGCATACGCGGCGGACAGCGGCGATTCGCTCGCGCTCGGCCTTGACCGCGTTCACTGCGGCGAGATCCGCCATTGCCCGGATGTCCGGCTGCCCCTCTGCGCTGGCCTTGCCTTCCTTCGCGGCGGGGGCGGCGTTCTGCTTCGCCCTGGCAGCCTCTTCCTCCTTGCGCTTCGCCTCTTCCTCCTCTCTGGCCTTCAGGGCGGCTTCCTCCTCGGCACTGCGCTTCTTCGCCTTTTCCTCTTCGGCTTCCTTCCTCTTCGCCTCGTCGATTGCCGCCTGCGCGGCCTGCGCCTCAATGGCGCGCTTCTCGTCGTCAGTCATTGTCTCTCCCTTCAGGTTGAACTGCGCGCTCACGCGCATTCTCGTGGCGGAGTCCGCTCCGACGGCCACCACCGACACCTCGCGCAGGACGGACTTCCTTATGCAGTGGAACGGGCCGTCCTGCTCCATCCCGTTCACGACCGCCTTGTCCCTGACCAGCTCGCTTTCGCGCACGTCCGCGCCGATGGAGAGCTGCCAGTCGGCTCCCGCCTTGCCCTGTGCGACGATGCCATTTGCGGCCTCGCCGTCCGAGAGTATCTCGCCCTCGATGAGGAGGACGCTCCCCTCGGTCTTCGCCCGCACCATCCCGATCCGGGAGGCCGTGCGGTTCTCGTGGTTGGTCAGCAGAGGCACGGTCTCGGGAATCTCCATCCCCGCCAGGTCCACGACCACGGGGTTGCGCCAGCCCGGCAGGTTCATCTTCCCGCCCGAATAGGCTGTGCCAGCGACCTTCGGCCTTCCTCCGGCCGCCTCTATCAATGTGAATTCACTCGTCATCCTTCTTCTCCTCGTCCTTCTCGGGGACCTGGTTTCCGTTCACGGCTATCGGTATCTCCAGTTCGCGCATCATGCGCAGTTCCTTCGCCCTTTGCCTCAGCACGGCCAGGTAGTCCCTGCCGTCCTGCGCGCACTCGGCGGCAAGCGTGGTCGTGTTGTTGGCCAGCCGCATCTGCTGGGCCGTCGCCTCCTTCACGGGATCCGCGTGGCCGAAGCCGTCCCAGAACCAGAGATGCGTCCAGCATTCCTCCCCGTCCAGCCCCAGTCCGGGGTTTAGCAGCGAGTATTCCCGAAGCCATTCGCGGAACAGCGCGTTCAGCGCCTCGGCCTCCCACTTGGAGCGGTCCACCGTGATGCTTTTGCGGTATATCTGGTTGTCGAGCCGCCCGCTTGCGTAGTTGTATCCGCTGTAGTCGCCCGAGACGCATCCGTATGTGGAGCAGACGCACCGCGCTATCTCCGTGAGGTAGCACTTGACCGCCTCCGCTGTCCGCCTCGCCGTCGGGCGGCGAGTCCGTGTAGAGCACCGCGGCGAAGTCCGCCGCGGCCTCCGCCGCCGAGAGCACCGCCTTGTTGTAGCGCCTCAGCTGCGCGAACAGATCCAGCGCCGCCGCAAGTTCTGGAACGCCTCTCCGCTGCTCCGGCCTGTCCTGCCTGAACACGTGGATCACGTGCTCCGCCGGGATGACCACAGCCTCGTCCTCAATCGACAGCGACGAGGGGTCGCCCGGATGCCTGCGCAGAATCCTGTACGAGACGGGGTTTCCCCAGGCGTCGTAGCGGATGCCGTCGCACTCGTTCTCCCTGTCCGCCAGGAGATTCTCGCCCCTGACTCGGTCGGCCTCGACGACGGCGATGTCCAGCTTGACCCTGCTTCTGAGGCGCGGATTGTCCAGCATGACGGCGAAGGCCTCTCCGTCCTGGCACCGCGCCATGCGCATTGTCCGCAGTTTCTGCGGAAGCCTGACGGCCTCCGACCACTGGGCGAATGCCGCCTCGATCCGGTCGTTGAGCCGTTCGTCCTCGCCTAGCATCTGCAGGCGCGGGCCTGTTCCTACGGTGTCGTTGGCCAGCATCAGCACAAGCCCCCTCGCATAGGAGTTGTTCGCCACCTCGTAGCGCGAGCGCGTCCGCAGAATCCGCCGCACCTCGGGATTGGCGTCCGCGTCCGCCGAGAGGGCATCGGCGGCGGACCAGTGCCGCGCGTTGTCGGCGGTGGTCTGCGCCGCGTCGAAGCGGGCATTCACGGTGCGGATGACCGTCTTCGCCCTCGCGGGGATGAAAAAAGATTTCAGTCTGTCGAACATCCTCACGCCCCCGAATGCACCATCTTCCTGATGCGCAGCCCGCCGCCGCGGGACTTCGCCGCCTCCTTGGAGGCGAGGTAGCGGTCGGCCTGCACCAGGTCGGAGAGCGAATGCTGCTCGACCCGCTGGCCGTCCGCCTCGGCGGACTTGGGTCCGCCCGCAGCCCTGCGGATGGCGTCGTCAAGGCTCCGGCTGGTGTTCTCCTCTCCCATTTGCAAGCTCCTCCTGTATCTTCCTCTCCTCCGCCTCGATGCGGAGTCCGATCCAGTTCATCACGTTCACGCACATGCTGTTGCCGCAGGCCTTGTACCTGGGCGCGTCGGGGCACTCCTCGGGCGGCTTCCCCTTCCAGGGGATCTGCGTCCAGCCGTCGGGGAAGCCCATCAGGCGCTCCGTCTCGACGGGCAGGAGACGCCTCACGGTCGCCCTCCAGCCGACGCCGGGGGGATTGGCCGTCACCGTCGGCGCGGGCGCTCCGTCCTCCCCGATCCCCGCCCCCTGGCGATTCATGTCGTCCAGCTTCTCCGCGTCGCGCGTGGCGTTCCTCATGTCGATGGGAACGCATTCCTCCTCCACGACACCCGAATGGTGTCCGGGGCATGTGCCGTTGGTCTGGGTGTGCGCCAGTTCCCTTTCGACAGGGCAGCCGAAGTTCACGTCGAACGACGCTCCGTAGGCTACCGCGTGGCTCTCGCCATGGCTGGTCGCCAGCGTGGGCGAGACATCCTCCTTGGAGATGTGGCATCCCGTCTTTCCGCCCATCATGTCCACCACGGTGTCCACCTTGAGCACGGAAGGGCCGCCCCGTGCGCAGGTGGCACAGCTGTTTGCGCTCAGAGTGGCGGCGACCTCGCCCGTCTCCCGCCCGTTGTAGAGGTCGGCCCCCGACAGGCGCTCGCCGTATGCCACGGCATGGACGTCCTTCGCCGTCTGCGTGTACATCACGTCCTCCGTGTTCACGCCGAGGCCGCTTCCTCCTTCACGCTCCGCCTTTCCCATCTTGTCGCCGTCCAGCGATATGACGGGCGGCTCCACAACCACCAGCTCGTTGGCCCTTGTCTCGCCCTGGTCCCAGAGGTTCAGCGTGTTCGCCACCCCAGTCTCCGCATACTTCGGGCATCCGCCCGCCTCAGTAGGCCTGGCTGTCTTGCTGAATGCCACCTGCGGGGCATCGGGCTCCACCACTACGGTCTCCGTGTTCGGATTGCCGTGGGTGAGGGTCTTGCTCGCGTCGGTCGGAGTGACGTAAAGGCCGCCGTCGGGGCGGTCCTTCCTCGTTCCGTTGGCGTCGCAGGGCGTTATGCTGTAGCATTCCCTCTGCGCGATGGCCGGAGTTATCTCCGTCCGTATCGTGGGGAACACGTCCTCCCAGTACCCCTGCTGGACGCCGCCCGCGTCGTTCTTGATGAACGCCAGGGGCTTCGATTCTTCAGTCTTCCCCATTGTCTCCACCCCCGTCGACATTATTAATAGGTATGTATGACTGCATCCGCTCGTTCCTGGTCGCCATCAGCGCCCCCGGAACCTCGGTCGGTATCACCTCGTCCCTCGTGTTCAGGTGGAAGCATGGCGGAAGCGACTTCTCGTCCCTCCAGACTCCCTTTTCGTCCACTTTCTGCAGCCAGGGCACGTTGTTTCCGCCTGTTCCCATCTGGCCTGTCAGGGTGGGCGAAACATCGCCGGACTCCTTCACGCGGCCGTCCTGCGGGTGGTTTTCGTAGGCGATGAGATTCTGCTGCTTCGTGGCCTGCATGGCGCAGACCGATCCCGCGACAGCCCCGTCGCCGCCCATGAGCCGCACCTCGTCACGCTGGTTCTGCGTGAAGCAGACGGCGTTTTCCGGATTCTCGCCTTCGGATGTCTCGACCACCGCCTTGCCTCCCTTGTAGTCGGTGGAGAGGAGCGTCGGCGAAACGCCGCCGTCCGTCTCCGCATCCAGCTGCCGCATGTCCACGACGCACTGGAGACGCCCCTTGTCGGGCATCCGCTGTACGTCGCCCCTGCAGGTCAGCGTGTCGGCCTTGTCGCTCCCGTCCCACCAGCGCGCGTCCCTCTTTTCGAGGAGCGTCTGGTCGTTGGAGGTCGAGAGCGTCAGCGAGACGTTGTGCGAGACCAGCGGCCCCTTGCCGCCTCCGGCGCAGCCCTCCCGCATCCGCAGGGTTTCGGGCGCGTCCTCGCCGTACACCATCGTGTCCCCGGCGCGAGTCGCCCCCAGGCAGGGCGAATGTTCCCTGCACTCGCCCGTGAACAGCTCGAAGTTGAAGCCGTTGGCCTCGCCCCTGGGCTGTTCCTCCTCCCTGCACACGCACTGCGGGAACTTGGCGTCTATCCTCGCTATCGTGGAGGCGACGCCGTCCGTGTGCGCCCCGAGCCGCATCCCGTATGGGACGAGCGTGGTCACTCCTCGTTCGCCTGGCGCTTCAGGGCCGCCAGCAGAAGCGGGGGAAGCTCCCTGTGCCGGCGCTCGGCGCGGCGGAGTATCCCCTTCGCGCACTTCTCCGTCAAGAAGTACCGACGCGGGATGCATCCAGTCCAGAGGACCTCCGAAAGCCCCGCC
>JAGVVD010000031.1 GCA_019135865.1 Elusimicrobiota bacterium | reverse complement strand
AAAAGATGGTTCGCCGTGAGACAGCGCTACAGACTTGGTAACATCAAAACTGAATCAAAGGAGGCCTGGCCTGCGGGCTACCCCTTGGGTAACATTCTTAATTGATTTGACAGGGGCCCAGAGAAGCGGGCCCTTCACTGGATTACGGCCGCCTTAATGTAATATATTGCTATGAATGGGACATTCACGGCCTCTTATGACGGCCGCGGCCCTTTTTGCCGCCTTTGCCACGCAGGCCCGCGCCTCACAGGACGCGGGCCTGCCCGGGTCATTCCTGCTCCAGCCGGCGGGAGGCCGGGGTGCGGCCCTTGGCGGTGTATACCCCGCCTTGGCCGCCGGCGCCGACGCTTCTTTCTGGAACCCGGCCGGGCTGGGCTCGCTTAAAAAGCCGGAACTGGCCCTCGCGCAATCCTGGCTGCTGGAGGATACCGGCCATTCTTTCATGAGCCTGGCCTATCCCGGCTGGCGCGGCATAGGCCTGGCCGGCGCCTATATAAGGCAGGCCGGCGGCGGCTATGAGGGCCGCAACGGGCCTTTCGACGCCCCGCGGGAGTTCTCCGTGGGCAGCGAGGCCTTCCTGGCCTCGGCCGGCCGCGGCTTCGGTTTTGCCGGACTGAACGCGGCCGCGGGGCTCACCCTTAAAGCGGTGCGGCAGTTCGTCGACGACAGTTCCGGAGAGGGCTGGGGCGCCGACGCCGGCGTTCTGGCGGGCCCCTGGCGCGGCCTGACCTTCGCCGTGACGGTCAAGAACCTGCTCCGTCCTTCTTTCGCCGTGCTCTCCAGGGAGATAACCTACCCTTCCGGCGTGAACTACGCGGCGGTCCGTTCCGGCCGCCTCTCGTCCGTCCTGGATTATTCGGCCGGCCTGGGGCTTGAAAAATACGAACGCGGCGGGGCCGATCTCTCGGCCGGCGCCGAGCTGGCCTACAAGAGGACCGCCTTCCTGCGGCTTTCCGCCGGTCCTGACGGCCTGGCCAGCGGCGCCGGCCTCAGGTCCGGCAATTATTCGCTGGATTACGCGGTATTCCTCAACGATTTCGACCCGGTGCACACCATCGACCTCGGGGTCCGTTTCGGTATAACGATGGACGAGCTCGAGGATTACATCAAGCGCGGCATCAGCCGCTTCGACAAACAGGACGCCGCCAGGCTGGCTGGGGCCTACCTGCAGCAGGCCGAGCTGCTGCATAAAGCCGGGGACATACCCAAGGCGATCAAGACGCTGGAGACCGCCCTGCTCTGGGACCCGTCCAACGGGAGCATCTCCTCGAGACTGGAGAAATACCGCGCGGAGCTGGACGAAAGGATCAACGGCCAGGTCATAGAGCGGACGCGGGCGCTGGCCGAGCAGTATTACGCCAGGGGGGACCTGGTGGCCAGCCGCGAGTACTGGGCCGGCGTGCTGTCGCTGGTCCCGGGCAACGCCGAGGCTTCCGCCCGTATCGAGGAGATAGACCGCCGGCTGGACCGGAGCCAGCGGGACCTGCTGCTGCGCGAGAAAGAGGAGGAGGCGAAACGCAAGGCCTACGCCTTCATAGAGGAGGCTTCGGTCCTGCTCAAGACGGAGAAGTACGCCCGGGCCGCCGCGCTGGCGAAGAAAGCCCTGGCCCTCCTGCCGGACGACGCGCGGGCGAAAAGCGTCGTGGCCATAGCCGGGCGCGGCCTGGCGCTGTCGCTTGAAAAAAGGCTGGGCCGCGCGGCCGAACTCTGCGACGCCGGCGCCTACGCCAAGGCGCTGGAATTGCTGGAGTCGGTGCTGGGCGACGATCCCGGCAATAAGGAGGCCCTGGAGCGCGGCCGGATCTGCCGCGCCGCGCTGGCGCCGTCCATAACCGAGGAGCAGCGCAAAGCCGTGGAGAAACTCTATTACATGGCCGTAGATTCCTATCTCAAGGGCGACTATACCGCCGCGCGCTCCCGCCTCAAAGAGATACTCGACGCGGACCCGCTCAACGACAGCGCCCTAAAGCTCAGGGAGAAAATAGACGCGGCCGCGAGGGGGAGAAAATGAGCCGTGCAGCCCTGCTGTCGGCCGCCCTGCTGCTGGCGGTCCCGCCCGTCTCCGCCGAAGACCTGGAGGGCGACGACCTGGAGCCGGTCAACTATGAGACGCTGAGCGGCACTTATACCAGCGTGGGGAATTTTACCATCCCGGCCGGAGTCACCGTCTTCGTCGGCCAGGGCACCGGGCTTTTCATCTATGCCTCCACCGTCACGATACACGGCCATCTGAACGCCAATGGCCGCGGCCACGCCGGCGGCGCTGCCGGCGAGCCCGGCCTAGGCGGAGGCCAGGGCTTCGGTCCCGGCGGCGGCAACGGGAGCGATGCCGGTTCCGGCGGCGGGGGCGGCGGTTACGGCGACGCGGACTCCGACGGCGTTTCCGGTGGGGACGGCGCCGGGGCCGGAGCCGGGACAGGCGGTCTTCCTTACGGCCCGACCTCGCAGATGAGCGTTCCTTTTTCCGCCGACGATATTTTTCTGGGTTCCGGCGGCGGGGGCGGCGGCGGCGGGGACTCCGACGCCACCAGCGGTTCCGGCGGCGTCGGCGGCGGTCTGATATATATTTCCGCCGGCTATATCGTGGTTACCGGCACGGTTTCAGCGAATGGTCTGGAGGGGGGCACGGGTCTGAATGCTTCCGATTGCGTCGGTAACGCGGGAGGAGGCGGCGGTGGCTCCGGCGGCGGTATCGTTCTTCGCTCCAACGGACCTCTCGATCTCTCCGACGCCAGTATATATGCCGCTGGCGGTTTGGGCGGTTCGGCTATCTGCAACGGCGGCGTGCCGACCAATCCCGGCGGCGGCGGGGGCGGCGGGAGGATAAAACTCCTCGCAGCCTCGATCTCCTCGGCTTCTCTTGTGTTATCCACGGCGGCCGGTCGGGGAGGCGAGGATGTCGTTTTAGGGGGGGTCGCTGTCAGCGGTTCCTCGGGCACCGTTTCCATGGGCGTACTTCCCTCCTCCCCCACGGGCCTGGCCTTCACCGGCGTTTTCAAGACCTCGGTCGCCTACTCCTGGGACGATATGCAGGACGCCGATTTCGGCGGCCCGCTGTCCATGCTGCCCGACCTTACCGTCAGGCAGTTCCGCCTCTTCGCCGGTACTGAAACCCTTCCCTTCACCGCCTCTTTCACCGGCGTCTCGGCCTCCAAGGACTCGACCGCCGCGGAGGAGACCGGCCTCACGCCGGACACCACGATATACCGCTTCATCACGGCCTATACCGATCTGGGCGACAGCGCGGCTTCCCCGACCATCTCCACCTGGACCTGGGCGGCGCCGCCGGTCATGGCGCAGTCCTCGTCCTTCGTCGGCCTGTCGAGTTATTCGCTCTCGGTAGCCTGGTCGTCGGGCGCCGCCGGTACCGGCTTCAACCCGGCTTATACCTCTTACGAACTCAGCTTCTCCAGTTCCGAGGCTTTCGCCGCCCCGGTCTCGACCGGCTTCCTGACCGGCGTGTCCTCGGCGCCGGCGAACCTGCTGGTCAACACCACCTACTACCTCCGGGTCAGGGCGCTGGGCCTCAACGGCGCCTATACGGATTTCGCGCAGACGGTCTCGACGCCGACCATGGCCGCTCCGCCTTTCGCGCCGTCCTTTTCGAAGGTGCACGTCTCCAGCGCGGTGCTGGTCTGGAACGGCGCCGGCAACCCGGACGGCACCGTTTTCGAGGCGCAGCTCTCGCTGGATAACTTCGTGACGGTCAGTTCCGCGCCGCTGACGACGGATACCACGGCCTATTTCGGTTCCCTGGCCCCGGGCACGGTCTATACCGCGCGCGTGCGCGCCCTCAACCGCGCTTCGGTGCCCACGGATTTCTCCGTGCCGGTCTCCACCACCCCGGGTTCGCTGGGCAACCTGGAGGCCCCGGGCCGGCCCGAGCCGCCGCAGCCGTCGTCGCCGTACTCGTACGACGGGACGGCGGTGTTCGCCTGGTCGCCCCCGGCGGGCGCCGTGCCGATATACGAGTACATCCTGGAATTCGGCACTTTCCCCGGCGGCAACGACCTGGGAACGGACTCGGTCCTCGCTTCGGGCGCGCTGAGCTATTCGACCAATACGCTGGTCTCCGGCAGGACTTATTACGCCCGCGCGCGGGCCAAGAGCGAGGCCGGCGTGCTGGGCGAATTCTCGGCTCCCGGCTCCGGGGTGCAGGTCTGGGTGAGCGCCAGCGAGGCCGCGATATCGAAGCCGTACAACTGGCCCAATCCTTTCGACCCGGCCTCCGGTCCCACCAGCATCGGCTTCAATCTCTCCGGCCCGGCGACCGTGACGCTGCGCGTGTTCACGCTGCAGGGCCGCGAGGTCTGGTCGCGTTCCGCCTACGAATCCTCCGGCGGCAACAAGGTCTGGACCTGGCACGGCCGCAACGGCGCGGGCGCGATGGTGGAGCCCGGCGGTTACGCCGTCATGATCACCAAGGATTATTCCGCCGGCGGCAGCCAGACCCAGAAATTCAAGCTGGCGGTGCTCTACTAGGGACCACGATGAAGAACTTCAGCAGGATGGCTCTCAAGATCTGCGTCTTTTCCTCGGCCCTCATCCTGGCCGTGATGGCCGCGATGGCGCATATACTGCTGGACGCCTCCCGCGAGGCCCTGCTGGGCGAGATGAAGCTGCGGGCCGAGGCTTTCTCCCGTTCCGCCCGCGAGGCCTTCATCCCCGAACTGGACGTTTTCAACCTGCACCTCGCCGTGAACGCCATGACGCGGGAGAAGGCCATCGACCGCGCGCTGGTCACCGCTCCCGGCGGGCGCATACTTTCGCATTCGCTGGCGTCGATGGTCGGCGAGCAGGACGATTCCGCCGAAGGGGCCGCGGCCAGGGCCGGGACGGGCATGACCGCCGCCCGCTGCCCGGACGGCGGCTGGTATATCGCCGTTCCCGTCGTCGCCGGGGGCGGCCGCGCCGCCACCGCGGCCATAGTCCTCACTCCCGGGAGCATGGCCGGGGCACTGGCCCCCATGCGCCGCAAGGTGCTCTACGTCACGCTGGCCGCGCTGACGGCCGCGCTGCTGGGCACCATCGCCATAGTCAGCTGGCTGATGCGGCCGATCCCCATGCTGGCCCGCGCGGCGCGCGAGGTCGGAGAAGGCCGGCTCGACACCGAGGTGACCTGGCGCAGTTCCGACGAGATAGGCCTGCTGGCCTCGGCTTTCAACGACATGGTCCGGGGGCTGCGCGAGCGCGACCGCATCCGCAGCATCTTCGGCCGCTACGTCTCGGGCGAGATCGCCGACGCGGTGCTGGACGGCAAGCTGCCGCTCGGCGGCGAGCGCCGTCACGTCGCCGTCATTTTCGCCGATATCCGGGACTTCAGCGTCCTCGGGCAGAGCCATCAGCCCGAAGAGATGGTGAAACTGCTCAACGATTATTTCTCGCTGATGACCCGGGTCATCCGCGCCCGCGGCGGCATAGTGGACAAGTTCCTCGGCGACGGCCTGCTGGCCATATTCGGCGCGCCGCTGCCCGCGGCGAACCCGGAGGAGCGGGCCGTGCGCGCCGCGCTAGAGATGCGCTGGGCGCTGTCTGCCTTCAACGCCCACCGGGCCAGCCAGGGGCTGGTCGCCATAAGGATGGGGCTCTGCGTCACCAGCGGGGAAGCCCTGGTCGGGAACATCGGCAGCGAGGAGAAGATGGAGTACACCGCGGTGGGCGAGCCGGTCAACCTGGCCTCGCGGCTGGAGGGCGTCAATAAGAGACTGGGGACCTCCGCCATAGTCTCCAGGAGGGTGAAGGAGGCCACGTCCGGCGCTTTCTCCTACAGGGACCTGGGCGCCCACGCCATACGCGGCTGGAAGGATCCGCTGGACCTTTTCGAACCGCTCGATCCCGGGGACCCGGGAGAGCGGGACGACGCTTCATTGAAAAACGGCGCTTAATTTGCTATCCTTGACCTACTATGAACACGTACGAACTCATATTGGTCATTAACCCCCAGGCCTCCGAAGCCGAAGTTAATGAATTTGTAGACAAGGCCAAGAAGATCCTGACCGACGAGAAGGCCGAGATCCTCAACGAAGACCGCCTCGGCCGCAAGAAGTTCACCCATAACATGGGCAAACACCGCGACGGCTTCTATGTCTTCATGAAAGTGAAGGCTGACCCGGCCGCCGTGAAGTCTATAAGCCATAACCTCAAGCTGCAGGAAGCCATTCTCAGGTCCGTTATCTTCAAGGCCTCGGTGGAAAAGCCCGTCGCCAAGAAGGCCTGACCGGGTCCCTTAGCCGTTCCTTTATGAACATAAGGATACCCGAACAGAATTACGTCCTGCTGGCCGGCCGCCTCACCCGCGACCCGGAGCTGAGGACCACGACCAAAGGGACGCCGGTCTGCTCTTTCGACATCGCCGTCAACCGCCGCTACAAGGACAATAACTCCGGCGAGTGGCGCGACGACACCACCTACGTGCCGATAACGGTATGGGGCCCGATGGGCGAGCGCTGCAAAGAAAAGCTCAAGAAGGGCAGCCCCGTGCACGTCGAAGGCCGTCTGCGCGGCGAGGAATACACCGACAAGACCGGTCAGAAGCGCAAGGTGATGAGGGTCGTCGCCAACCGGGTGCAGTTCCTGGCGATGGCCGACAAACCCGGCGAAAGCGAGCAGGGCGAAGCCCCCGCCTCCCCCGAGGAGAGCGGTTCCAAGGCGGAAGGTTTGGATGAAGTGCCGTTTTAACGGCGATTTATAGAGAGGCGATCATGACTAACGAGAATCCCAATCCCAGCACCCCCCAGCAGGCGTCCCCGGCCCCCTCGGCCGGCCCGGCGCGTCCCGCCGCCGGTCCCCGCAGACCCTACGGCCGGCGCCATTTCGCGCCCCGGCGCAAGGTCTGCCGCCTCTGCGCGGAGAAGATCCGGACCATAGACTACAAACAGTCCCAGCTGCTCAAGACCTTCTGCACGGACACCGGCAAGATCCTGTCCCGCCGCATCACCGGCGCCTGCGCCAAGCATCAGAGGCAGATAACCAGGGCGATAAAGGTCAACCGCAACCTGGCCATCATGCCCTACAAGTCCTGACCGACCGCACGGAGAAACAGCCATGAAAGTCATACTTAAGAAAGACGTAGAGCACCTCGGCCGGATGGGCGAGGTCAAGCAGGTCCGCGACGGCTACGCCCGCAACTTCCTGGTCCCCCGCGGCATGGCCGAAGAGGCCACCGAGAAGGTCGTCAAGTCCTGGAAGGCCGGAGAGGCCAAGCGCGCCAAGCGCGTCTCCCAGGAGAACGAGGCGCTCAAGGCCCTCGCGGCCCGCATTTCCGCCGTGACGCTGTCCTTTTCCCGGCCCGTCTCCGAGGACGGGACCATGTACGGCTCGGTCGCCAAGAGCGACATCGTCAAGAGCCTCAAGGGCGCCGATATCGAGATCCACAAGGACCAGGTCCGGCTGCCGGCCTCCATCAAGGCCGTCGGCGAGACCGAGGTCGAGATAGCTCTCAAGCCCGATATCACCGCCAGGGTCAAGATCACCGTCACGGCTCAGAACAAATAACTCCCGCCCCGCCTCCGGGCGGGCGGTCCCACTGGGGGCTTCTATGTCCTTTAACAAGGTTTCTCCTCATTCCAATGAGGCGGAGATGGCCGTTTTGGGCGCCATGCTCATCGAGAAGGACGCCATCGAGGCCGTCACCGAGATAATACAGGACAAGCATTTCTACTCCGACGCCCACCGCCGGATCTACCAGGCGGTCACGGAGCTTTACGGCCGCGGCCAGCCGGCCGACATGGTCACGATCGGCGAGGAGCTCAAACGCCAGGGCCGCCTGGAAGAGGTCGGCGGGCGGAAGTACCTCTCCGACCTCCTGGAGAAGGTCTCCACCCCGGCCCACACCGCCGCCTACGCGCAGATCATCAAGAAGAAGGCGATCCTGCGCGACCTGATACGCATCTCCACTTCCGTCATAGAGAAGTCCTACGCCAGCGAGGAGGAGGTTTCCGACATCCTCGATTTCGCGCAGGAGCGCGTGATAGACGTCTCGCAGAAGAGCACCGACCACGGCTTCATCAAGGCCGACGCGCTGGTGCCCGAGGTGCAGGAGCGCATCGAGCGCTTCTACAGCGAGCACAAGGCCGTCACCGGCGTGCCGACGGGCCTGGCCAGGCTCGACGAGATGACCGGCGGCCTGCAGAAAGGCGACCTGATCATCCTGGGCGCCCGCCCCAGCCAGGGCAAGACCGCGATGGCGCTCAATATCGTCTACAACGCCGCCGTCGACAACAAGGTGCCGACGGCCGTCTTCTCGCTCGAAATGGGCCGCCATTCCATCATGGAGCGCATGGTCTGCTCCAGCGCCCGCGCCAACCTCAGCGGCGTGCGCAAGGGTTTCTTCAAGCGCGAGGTCTGGACCGACCTGACGCGCGCCCTCTCCACCATCTCCGCCTCGCCGGTCTGGATAGACGACACGCCGGGCATGGACATCATGGACCTGCGCACGCGCACGCGCAAGCTGCAGTCGCAGCTGCTGGCGCGGAACCAGGAGCTCGGCCTGGTCGTCATAGACTACCTGCAGCTCATACGGGGCCGCGGCCGCCAGGAGAGCCGCCAGCAGGAGGTCTCCGAGATCTCGCGCCTGCTCAAGGACCTGGCCCGCAGCCTCAATGTGCCGGTGCTCGCGCTCTCCCAGCTCAACCGCCGCAACGAGGCCTCGGGCCGCACCGACAACAAGCCGCAGCTCTCCGACCTGCGCGAGTCGGGCTCGCTGGAACAGGACGCCGACGTGGTCGGCCTGATACACCGGGACTACTATTACAGCAAGGACGAGAACGAGCGCAACAAGGCGCTGCTGATCCTGGCCAAGCAGCGCAACGGCCCCGTCGGCGAGATCGAGCTCAACTATTTCCCGGAATACACCCGCTTCGACAACCCGGCCCTCCCGGGCACCGAGCCCATAGCCGAGGAAGTGGCCCTCTGACCCCCGCGCGTATGCCCGACAGGCGGCTCTACAGGCCCACTAGGGCCGAGATAAGCCTCGCGGCCATAAAGCGCAACCTGGAGCGCGTCGCGGCCGTGGCGGCCCCGGCGCGCGTTCTTTTCGTGGTCAAGGCCGACGCCTACGGCCACGGCGCCGTCCCTATCTCGCTCTACTGCCAGGAGAACAGGCTGTGCCGTTCTTTCGGGGTGGCCTGCCTGGAAGAGGCGCTGGAGCTGCGCGCCGCCGGCGTGAAGCTGCCGCTGCTGGTGCTGGGCAGCCTGTACCCCTTCAACAGTTTCATCGAGGCGATCAAGAACGACCTGACCGTCACCATCTCGAGCCTGGACGCGGCGCGCCAGGTGCTGGAGGCCGCGCGCCTGGCCGGGAAGAAGGCCTCCTGCCACATCAAGGTGGAGACCGGGATGAACCGCATAGGCGCCCGGCGCCCGTCGGCCGTGAAGATCTTCCAGGCGCTTTCCGGCCAGGCCGGCGTCTCGGTGGAGGGCGTCTACACCCATCTTTCCAGCGCCGGCGCCGACCCCGAGTACACCGCCCAGCAGCTCGACTATTTCCGCGAGACGCTCTCCGAGTTCGGCCGCGGCGGCGCGCGCGACCTGGTCCGCCACGCCGCCAATTCCTGGGCCGCGGTGCATCTTCCCGGGAGCAGGTGGGACCTGGTCCGCACCGGCCTGGCCGCCTACGGCTGCATGGACGGTTTCGAGCCCGCCCTTTCCCTCAAGAGCCGCGTGGTCTTCATAAAGAACGTGCGCGAGGGCGCTTCCGTGAGCTACGACAGGTCCTTCCGCGCCGCGGCGCCGATGAAGATAGCCACCGTGCCGCTGGGCTACGGCGACGGCTACCTGCGCGCGCTTTCGGGCAAGGCCGAGATGCTCGTCGGCGGGCGCCGCTGCCGCGTGCTGGGGAACGTCACCATGGACATGGTCATGCTCGACGTCACCGCCGTGGAACGCGTCTCCGTCGGCGACGAGGTCGTCGCGATAGGCCGCCAGGGGGCGGAGACGGTCGCGGCCGCCGGGCTGGCGGAACTCGCCGGCACGATACCCTACGAGATCACCACCCTGCTCACGCGCAGGGTGCCGAGGATCCACTCCTGATATGAAGCATCCGGTCAGCTCCAGGGTCGGGGGACAGGTGCTGGGGATCGCCGGCGAGCTGGGCGCGGCCGCGCTGATGCTCAAGTCCGCGGTCTTCTGGTTCTTCAAGTCGCGGCTCGAGGTCCGCGAGACCATGAAGCAGTCGGTCAAGATCGGCGTGGACTCCCTCGGCGTGACCGCGCTGACCAGCTTCTTCACCGGCATGGTGCTGGCCCTGCAGACGGGCCACACTTCCAAGAACCTCTTCAACGAACCGCTATATATCGGCACCCTGGTCGCCTTCTCGATGGTGAAGGAGCTCGGCCCCGTGCTGACCTCCATCGTCGTGGCGGGCCGCGCCGGCGCGGTCGTCACCGCCGAGATCGGCACGATGCGCGTCACCGAGCAGATAGACGCGCTCTACACGCTGGGCACCCACCCCGCCCGCTACCTGCTGGTGCCGCGCTACATCGCTTTCCTCATAACGCTGCCGCTGCTGGTCGTGCTGGCGGACTTCATCGGCACCATCGGCGGCTTCATCATCGCCACCACCCGCCTGCAGGTCCCCAGCACGGTGTACTGGGACGATATCTTCACCTTCATGGACATAGCCGATTTCATGCACGGCTTCCTCAAGACCTTCGCCTTCGCCTTCATGATAGCCACCGTCTCCTGCCACAAGGGCATGACGACGAAGGGCGGGGCCGAGGGCGTGGGCAAGTCCACGACGGAGGCCGTCGTGACCAGCATGGTGCTGGTCATGGTCATAGACTATTTCATAAGCGCGGTGCTGGTGGCGCTCGGCATATGATCGAGATAAAGAACCTCGCCAAGAACTTCCCCGGCCGCGACGTGCTGCGCGACCTCTCCTGCCGCATCGAGGACGGCGACACTTTCAGCGTCATCGGGCCTTCGGGCACGGGCAAGAGCACGTTCATCAAGTGCATCATGCGCCTGCTCAAGCCCGACGCCGGGCGCATACTGGTGGACGGCGAGGACATCGCCTCCCTCGACGACGAGTTCGAGATAGCCCGCATCAGGCGCAATTTCGGCTACCTGTTCCAGGAGGGGGCGCTGTTCGACTCGCTGACCGTCTTCGAGAACGTCAGCTTCGGCCTGCGCTACCTGACCGACATCCCGCGCGAAGAGTATCCCCGCATCGTGGCCGAGAAACTGTCGCTGGTCGGCCTGGAGAAGGTCGAACATCTCAAGCCGGCCGAACTGTCCGTCGGCATGAAGAAGCGCGTGGCGCTGGCCCGCGCGGTGGCCGCCGGCCCCAAATGCATACTTTACGACGAACCGACCACCGGCCTGGACCCCGTCACCACCGAGATGGTGACCGACCTCATAGTCTCGGCACGCGACCGGCTCAAAGTGACCTCCATCCTGGTGACGCACGACGTCAACCTGGCGCTGCGCATCTCCTCGCAGGTCGCCATGCTCGACAAGGGCGTTTTCGCGGCGGTGGAGCCGCCCGACCGCTTCATCAAGTCGGAAAGCCCGGCCATAAAGGAGTTCCTGGAGATCTCCAACGCCGGTCATAACGGCTGCGGGGGCCACGGGCGCCCGGGCCACGCGGGGCACACCGGCCCCGGCGGCCGCCACTGAGGGCCCCAAATATATTAAAATAAAAGTTCAATTATGAACGATGAGAGCAAAGTAGGCATGTTCGTGATGGCCGGCCTGGCGCTGCTGGGCACGGCCATTTTCCTGCTGGGCGATTATTCGTTCAAGACCTATTACCCGGTCTACGCCGAGTTCGCCGACGTCTCGGGCCTGCCGGACAAGTCGGTGGTCAAGCTCTCCGGCGTCGAGATAGGACGCGTCAAGGAGATCCGCATCCAGGGCGACAAGGTCGTCGTCCGCCTCTCCGTCAGCGACGGGGTGAGGATCTACCGCGACGCCAGGTTCAAGGTCGGCTCCACCAGCGTCATCGGCAGCAAGTACATGCAGATAGACCAGGGCACGCCCGCCGCCGGGGTCATCAAGTCCGGCGACACGGTCTACGGCGACGAATCGCTGCCGCTCGACCGCGCCCTCTCCGCGGCCGTCTCGGACCTGCAGGGCCTCATCAAGGAACTGCGCGGCGACGGCACGCTTTCGAAGAACCTCAACCAGACCGTCGCCAACCTGCGCGACCTGACCGCCAATCTCAATTCGCTGGTCTCCAATACCAGGCCCGACGCCGAGAAGTTCATGGGCAATCTCGACAGCGTCAGCGCGCGGCTGGACAGGCTGCTCGCCCAGGGCGAGGAACTGCTGGGCAGCGTGAACCGCGGCGAGGGCACCGTCGGCGCCCTGATGAAGGACGAGGGGATGAAGAAGGACGTGAGCGACGCGGTCACCAACCTGCGCGACGCCACCGCCTCGGTCAAGGACGTGCTGGGCCGCATCACCGGCTTCAACATGTACTGGCACTGGAAGTGGAAGTACGACCCCGTGTTCGAGGGCTCGCACAGCGACATCGGCCTCCGCATCTACCCGCGGCCCGGCCGGTACTACTATGTCGGCGGCGCCAATATCATCAATACCAAGGACCAGGACCGCGGCGCCGATTACGAGAAGCGCAACACCGTGGACGCGCTGCTCGGCTGGGAGCGCGGCCCCGCGGACCTCTACGTCGGCGTGCTGCGCGGCTCCGCCGGCGCCGGCCTCAGGTATAAGGTCGCCGGCCTGGGCAGGAGCGGGGCGGTCGAGGCCTACGCCGAGGCCTCAGAGTTCTCGCGCAACCGGACCATCTCGGGCCGCTTCTTCGACTCGCCGCGTTTCGACGCCGGCGCGGACCTGCGGCTCAGCAAGAATTTCTCGATCGGCGCGGCCGTGACCGACATGGCCGAGGTCAGCAGGATGAACTATACCGCCCGCGTCCTCTTCGAGGACGAGGACATCGCCTATCTCTTCGGCCTCGTCTCCGTGGGCGGTACCGGCGCCAAGGGCCGTTAAAATGTCCAGGCTCAAGACCGTCTACGTCTGCCAGCAATGCGGGGCCGGGAGCCCCAAGTGGCTGGGCCAATGCCCCGCCTGCGAGGCCTGGAACTCCCTGGTGGAGGAGGTACAGGAGACCGTCTCCAAGGCCGCCGCCAAAAGCCGCGGTCTCACCGAATTCTCCTCCGAGCCCGTCAAACTCTCCCAGGCCGCCGCCGCGGCCGACAAGCATGTTCCCACCGGCGTCGGCGAGCTCGACCGGGTGCTGGGCGGGGGGATACTGCCCGGCCAGGTCATACTGCTTGCCGGCCCTCCCGGCATAGGCAAGAGCACCCTGCTGCTGCAGGCCGCCGCCGCCGCCCGCGCCTCGCTGGGCTCCAAGCCCCTGCTCTACGTCTCCGGCGAGGAATCGCTGGGCCAGGTCAGCGGCCGCGCCGCGCGCCTGGGCGTGAAGTCCGACTCCATCTACCTGCTCTCCGAGACCAACCTGGCCCGCGTGCTGGAGGCTTTCGCCAGGGTGAAGCCCGCCCTGCTGGTCATAGACTCCATCCAGACCGTCTACCATCCCGATTTCGCCGGCTCGGCCGGCTCCGTGGGCCAGATCCGCGAATGCGCCGGCGAGCTGCTGCGCGCGGCCAAGACGGCCGGGGTGCCGCTCTTCATCCTGGGCCACGTGACCAAGGAGGGCTCGCTGGCCGGCCCCAAGGTGCTCGAACACATCGTCGACACCGTCCTCTATTTCGACTCCGAGCGCGACCACGTCTACCGCATCCTGCGCGCGCACAAGAACCGCTTCGGCCCCGTGGACGAGATCGGCATCTTCGAGATGACCGAGAAGGGGCTCGACGGCGTGCCGGACGCCGGCCGCGCCCTGGCGGGCGAGGAACGCGAGGCGCCCTGCGCCGGCCGCGCCTTCACGATGGTCTTCGAGGGCTCGCGCCCGCTCCTGCTGGAAGTGCAGGCGCTGGCCGCCCGCAGCTACTACCCTTATCCCCGCCGCGCGGCCACCGGCATGGAACTCAACCGCGTGCAGATGCTCATCGCGGCGCTGGAGAAGCGCGCCGGCCTGCGGCTGGACGACCAGGACGTCTTCGCCAGCGTGCAGGGCGGCATCAAGGTCAAGGACCCGGTCATAGACCTGGCCTTCTGCGCCGCGCTGATCAGCTCGGCCCTGGACATACCGCTGCGCCCCGACGAGGCCTTCCTCGGCGAGGTGGGCATACTGGCCCAGACCTACCCCGCGCCGCTGCTGGGCCGCCGCCTGACCGAGGCCGCGCGCCTGGGCTTCAAGCGCGCCTACGTTCCCCCTTTCAAGGGCGAGAAGCCCAAGGTCCCGCAGCTCGAGATAATTTCAGTTCCCGACGCCTCCGCCCTCAGGGCGGCCCTTGAAAAGGCGCCGGCCGCAGCCAAAGGAGAAAAGAAATGATGATCTGGATCTTCCGCGCGGTGGCCCTGCTGGGCACCCCGGTACTGACCTACTTTCAGATATCCCGCGACCTCAAGGGGATACTGTTCGGCGTGGCCGCGGGCCTGGTGATAATCGGCGTGGAGTACGTGCTGGAGAACACCAGCCTGTTCACGCTGATAGTCGGCGTGATAGGCGCGGTCGGCGGCCTCATAATCGCCAAGCTGCTGGATTACGCGGTCTTCCAGATGGACAACGACCAGCTGACCCACGTCTGGGTCAAGGCCGCCCCCGTCGCGCGCTACGCGCTGGCGCTGCTGGGCATGATCATCAGCATCAAGAAGATCCCCGAGCTCGACGAGCTGGACAAGAACATCATCACCGCCGGCCGCAAGCAGGGCCGCGGCATGAAGCTGCTCGACATCAGCGCCATAGTCGACGGCCGCATAATGGACATCTGCGAGACGCGGTTCATCACCGGCCCGGTGGTGGCGCCGAGGTTCGTCGTGCAGGAACTGCACGCGCTGGGCGAGTCCAGGGACCCGATAAAGCGCGCCAAGGGCCGCCGCGGCCTGGACATCCTGGCCAGGCTGCAGGAGTCCAAGGACGTGCCGTTCCGCGTGATGGACCGCGAGGTCCGCGACGTGTCCGACCCGACCATGAAACTGGTGAAGGTCGCTTCCGAGCTGGGCGCCAGCGTCATAACGACCGATTTCAACGTCAACAAACTGGCCGCGCTGGAGCACGTCACCGCGCTGAACATCAACGACCTTTCGATGGCGCTCAAGCCGGTGGTGCTGCCCGGCGAGGACATGCAGATCTTCGTCATGAAGGAAGGCAAGGAGAAGGAGCAGGGAGTGGGCTACCTCGACGACGGCACCATGGTGGTGGTCGAGGACGGCCGCGGCGAGATCGGCAAGAAGGTCGAGGTGGCGGTGCAGTCCATACTCCAGACCTCGCAGGGCCGGATAATCTTCACCAGGATGAAGCCCGCCAGGGCCCGCCAGGAGCAGGAGGAGTAACTTGCCCCGCGAAGCCGTGCTGCCTTCGCCCAGGTCCGCGGTCATACTGGCCGGAGGACGCGGCGAGCGCATGGGAGGCGAGAAGCAGTTCCTGGACCTGGCCGGCAAACCCCTGGTCCTCTGGAGCGTGGAGACTTTCCTGGCCAGCGGTCTTTTCGACGAGACCGTGCTGGTCCTCTCCCCCGAAAGGATAAAGAGCGAAGGCGGGCGCTTCGCGGCCATGGGCCTGAAGCTGGCGCCGGCCGGGGCCACGCGCATGGAGTCGCTGAGGAACGGCCTCTCCGCCGTTTCGCCCGGCGCCGCGCTGATCGCCGTCCACGACGGCGCCAGGCCGCTGGTCTCCGCGGCGCTGATAAAGAGGTGCCTGGCGGCGGCGGCCGAGTCCGGCGCCGCGGTGCCGGGAGTCCCCGTCAAGGATACGATAAAGCGCGCCGACGCGAAAGGCGAATTCGCCGCGGCCACGCTGCCCCGCTCCGAGCTGACCGCCGTGCAGACGCCGCAGTGCTACCGGCGCGCCGCCCTGGCCGCCCTGCTCGAGGCCGCCGACGGCGGCGACTACACGGACGAGTCGCAGCTGCTGGAGCGCGCCGGCCTGCCGGTCAGGCTGGTGAAGTCCGACCATTCCAATATAAAGGTCACCACGCCGGAAGACCTGCTCATAGCGGAGGCCCTCATGAAAAGCAAAACCCCCGGGAAGAAGGAAAAGACCGTCCGTTTCGGTTTCGGCTACGACATACACCGCCTGGCCGAAGGGCGCCCGCTGATCCTCTGCGGCATGAAAATACCCCATTCCAAGGGACTGCTGGGCCACTCCGACGGCGACGTGGTCCTGCACTCGGTCTGCGACGCGGCGCTGGGCGCCATCGCCGCCGGCGAGATAGGCATCTTCTTCCCGCCGACCGACCTGACCATCATGGGCATCTCCAGCGTGGCCATAGCCGAGAAGACGATGGAGGTGCTCGGGAAGCGGGGCGCGCTGATACGGCAGATCGACGCCACGATAGTGGCGGAGGAGCCCAAGCTTAAGCCCCATTACGACGGGCTGCGCAAGTCGCTCGCCGCCGTCTTCAAGATGCCCGTCGAGGACGTCAGCGTCAAGGCCAAGAGCCGCGAGGGCCTTGGCGATATAGGCAAGGGCGAGGCCATGGCCTGCTACGCCGTGGTCAGCGTGCTGGCCTGAGGACCGCTATGAGGACCGCCTCCGTATACGCCATGGTCGCGGCAGCCGCGCTAGCCGCGCTGCTGACGGCCTGCGCCCGCCCGCGGCCGGCCGGCGGGGCCGCGCCGCCGGACGAACTGGCCGTCACCGTCGAGACCCGCGAATACGCCGTCACGCCCGAACCCGATCAGGAGCGCGAGGACGCGTTCATGGCCGTGCTGGCCGCGGCCGGCGACCAGGCCGCGCAGGGCGCCGGCACGGATACCGGGTTCAATTACACGCTCAAGCCCGCCGGCGCCATCTATCCTTTCTCCAAGGTGGAGATAGGCTGCCGCGTGCGCGGCAGGCACGCCTCCGGCCGGGGGAAGCGGGCCTGCTCCGAATTCTTCTCCGTGCTCGACGCCAGGCTGAGGAAGAAGGGTCTCAAATGAGGATCTACAACACGCTCACCCGCCGGAAAGAAGAGTTTCGGCCCATAAAAGAGGGCGAGGCCGGCATCTATACCTGCGGCCCCACCGTCTATAATTACGCCCATATCGGCAATATGCGGACCTTCATCACCGAGGACCTGCAGGTGCGCGCCATGCGCTTCCTGGGCTGGAAGGTCAAGCGCGTCATGAACATCACCGATGTGGGGCACCTGGTTTCCGACGCCGACACCGGCGAGGACAAGATGGAGCAGGGCGCCCGCCGCGAGGGCAAGAGCGCCTGGGACGTGGCGAAATTCTACACCGAGGCTTTCTTCGCCGATTTCAAGGCCCTCAACTGCGTGCAGCCCGACGTGGTCTGCGCGGCCACCGACTACGTCAAGGAAATGATCGACCTCGGCTTGACGCTGGAAAAGAAGGGATACACCTACCGCATAGACGGCGATGGAATATATTTCGACACCTCCAAATTCCCCGATTACGGCAAGCTGGCCGGGAAGAAGCACATCGAGGGGATACAGGAGGGCGCCCGCATAGAGGCCAACGAGGGCAAGCGCAACCCCACCGATTTCGCCGTCTGGAAGTTCTCGGCCCCGGAGGAGAAGCGCCAGATGGAATGGGATTCTCCGTGGGGGAAAGGCTTCCCCGGCTGGCACATGGAGTGCTCGGCCATGGCGATGAAGCACCTCGGCGAGACCATGGACATGCACTGGGGCGGCGAGGACCATGTCGCCATCCACCACACCAACGAGATAGCCCAGAGCGAGGCCGCCACCGGCAAGCCCTTCGCAAATTACTGGCTGCACGCCAGGTTCCTGGTCACCGGCGACGCGGGCAAGATGTCCAAATCCTCCGGCGAGTTCCTCACCACCTCGTTGCTGCCGAAGAAAGGCTACGACCCGCTGGCCTACCGCTACTACTGCCTGCAGACCCATTACCGCAAGCAGCTCGAATTCACCTGGGAGGGCCTCGACGCCGCCACGAAGGGCCTCGAGCGCCTGCGCGAGGCGGCCCGCCGCCTGGTCCCAGAAAAAGGGGACACCATGCCGCATGGTGTCCCCTCGTCCCCAGCCGCAAAATACCTGGCCGATCTCAAGGCCGCGCTGGAAGACGACCTCAATATCCCGCAGGCCCTGGCCTGCGCCTGGGAGGCCGCCCGCGACGAAGCCGTCCCGGCCGCGGAACGCCTGGCCTTCCTGAAAGAGGCCGACAAGGTGCTGGGCCTGGAACTCTTCGCCGCCCCGAAAGCGGAAGCCGACCTGGAGCCGGAACTGCTGGCGCTGGTGGAAGCCCGCGCCGCCGCCCGCAAGGCGAAGGATTTCAAGCGCTCGGACGAGCTCCGGGCCGAACTGGCGGCCAAAGGCGTGCTGGTGGAGGATACCTCCGCCGGCCAGAAGTGGCGGCGGCGTCCGAGTTGAAAAGCGTTCCGGGGCTTTGCTAGAATAGACCTGTAGTCCTGACGCGGGCGTGGTTCAATGGTAGAACGGGACCTTGCCAAGGTTCAGACGAGGGTTCGATTCCCTTCGCCCGCTCCAAAAATTTAACCGCAGTTTCCCGACGGTGGATTGAAGAAATCCACCGTTTTTGTTTTATGGGTTAGGGGGCTATTCTAGGCCTTTGGTGTCCATGCAGGTGTCCATCTAGGGACAGGCGGTATAAATGAGGAGCCGGCATCCATGTGCCGCCTCCTGGGTAGGTGGCATGGGTTATGTAGCCGCGCGCCCATCCTTGGGGTGTTTTTTAGCGCTCCAGCCGCTGAAGGGCCTTTTGGATTTGGGCTTTAGTTCCTGGGTCGTTGGTCAGCTGAAGAGCCTTCCGATAGTTCCGGATGGCCGCCTGTGTTCCTCCGGTCTTTTCCTGCGCGTAGGCCAAGCCGAGATAGGCGTTAATAACGGTCGTATCTGCGATGTTGAGCTTTTTTGCCGCAGTTATGGATCCCGCATAGGAACCCTTGGCTCCTGAAAGGTTTCCCAATTTCGTGTTCATAAGGCCACGACGTTCAAGCACATAAATTACTCGTTTGTCATTAACCGGGAGGGCTTTTAAAGCATTTCCGTATTCCTCAAGCGCTTTCTGATAATCTCCCTGTTTTCGATATCCTTCAGCGGAGTGGAGGACGGCGTCATAATCCACGGGCGGCAGTTCTTCTTCTACTTCTTCGATTATTTCTTCAGCTTGCGCCGGTTCAGGGGTGGCTAAAGAGCTCTCTTTCATGGGCCGATACTCGCTGGTCCTGCTCGGAGGACGATAAGAAGAAGTTTCAGTGTACGGATCATTGCCTCCAAAGCTCAGACCTACGGAGCAGCCGAAGGTGTTCCATTTGATTTCGGTGATATCTTTCCCCGAGGCAGCTTTTCGTTCAGGGAAGGCCGCATATCTTATCGCGAAAGTAAGATCGGAGCCCGCCATTTTTCGGGCAAAGCCCAGAGAGGCTTCCCAGGTGAAGCCATCCCACTTTTCTTTTAAAGTTCGCCCCTTTAGCGCAGAATAATAGTTGGTCGCTTGGGTAATCTCCCACTTGCTGACCCCGAACGCTTTGCCTACTCCAAAGGCGGGATAAAAAGTCCAACCGTCCGAAGCTGGGGACTCCTTCCGGTATTCTACCATCGCACGGATAAAGCTCAAATTACGGGTGTAGTTAAGGGTGTCGGCGAAGAAACCAGAGGTGAATCCTCTAAATCGTATATCGGAATTAGGTCCGCTGATATACCCTACGCTCAGCCCGATGTCGCCTATTCGCGGGTGCGGATATAGGATCCCAAGTCTGCCGCCTATTGCTGCCTTTGTTTCAATGGTGGAGGTAGTGGAATCCCCGCCATCGGCGATATAATCGCGCGATAATTCCTTTAGATCAGACTCCTCCCCGTCGGCTGCCTGAGCCGGAAGAAAGACATCCAACTCGGTAATCCACTTCAATGTTCCTTCCGCCGCGCCGGTTGTGGGGGTAAGGGCGAGAAATACAGCGGCTAAAAATATCTTAATCTGCGGTTTCATAGAATGCCTCCTGCCCTTTATGCAAGCAAAAACAACTCCCGTCTACGGTCTCTTCCAAGGGCCGCTTATCAAGTCCGGGTGTCTTACTATGGAGTGTCGATACTCGAGGATTTTGGTTTATTTTACAAAAAAATGTCTATAAGACAACTAATATCGCATGTCCTTACGGATATTTGGGCTATGGCGTATTATCCATATAATGTCTTAAGGACAAAATGGAAAACGCCTCTATCTCGGCTGTCGGCGCAAAAATCAGAGCCCTTCGCAAGCGGGCGGGGCTGACTATCAGTCAGCTCGCGGAAATGGCGGGCATAGACGGCGGATTTTTGAACTATATCGAGAACGGGAAGAAGTCCCCTAGCCTCGGGACGATATTGAAGATATCCCGGAGTCTGAATGTTTCGGCGGGCGAGTTGTTCTCGGAAGTCGAGCATAGTAAAGCCACTAACACTGATTTAAAATTAGACGGCCAACTGCGGGCCGCTCTGGCCGGCAAAACGAAAGAGCAGAAAGAGAAAGTCCGCTCGATATTAAAGGCCCTAAGGGACCCTGAAACCCTTGGCGCGGTCTATAAAATACTGAAACGATAGTTGTCCCCTGCCGTCCTCTTCTCGCCTCCCGAAATCTTACATCCGCCTTAAGGGCAGTCGGTGTATTGTTGTGCCGGATTCCGGTAAGGGGACCTCGCATGTGTCGAAAGCGGTGGCGATTATCTGGCACCGGGCGTTTAGAAAGGCCTCCCACACTGCTTTATAGGGCACGGGTTGGCGATTAAAAGCCACCAGCCAGTCGAGTTCCGTCACGAAGCAGTCGTCCTTGGGTAGATGCCGCAAAAACTTCTTCATGTCATTGAAGCAGCTCATGGCGAGCGGCCCATGGCCCCCAGGAATTCCGTCCTTGCGATATCTGAACTTAAAAATCTCATATTCGACGAAAAGGGAGGCTCGTGTGGCCCCGCGATAAACTATCGGTTCTCCGGCCAGCATAAAGCCGAGCCTCATAGGCCCGGAAAGTAGGGCTATCAAGTTGGACTTGCCCTCTCCCTTGCCGCCCAGAATCAGATTAACCCCGGGCGAGAACGATAGGTTGAGTTTTTTAAAGCCGAAGATGTTTCGGGCCTTGAGGCTCCGCACCCTCGGCAGATTGTATGCCGTCTCCCGTATTATTTGCATGAACTTCTCCTCTTTCTGGGTTTCCCCGGGTTATGCCGCCCGGTTGGCTGGCTGGCGCTATTTGAGGGTCAAAAATAGGTGCTTTTAAGATATTCGCCCAGCCTGACTCGAACACCTGCATTTCCACTTGTAAGTGCCCCTTTGATAAATGTGCATAGCGCTGCGTCATGCGGGGGGACTTGTGCCCGAGGAGTTTCTGCGTGGCGGGGAGGTCGTTGGTCCGCATTACAAAGTGCGAAGCGAAGGTGTGGCGCAGGTCGTGGAATCTAAAATCCTGGATTCCGGCGAGGTGTAGCGCCTTGCTGAAATGACGGTTGAGGGCGCGGCTTGATATCGCGAATATTCTCCCGCCGTCTCCTCTTCGTATCGACTCCAGGAGGGCCCTTAGTCGTGGCATAATAGGAATTTCTCGCGGCTCGCCCGACTTTGTCTTTAGAACATGGACGACCCCGTTGGCGAGGTCTATGTGCTCCCACCGGAGGTTGAGTATCTCCCCGTGCCGCATACCTGTGAGCAACGCGACTATCACAATAGGGCGTATTTCATGATCGCAGACCGCGAGCAAGCGGGTTATATCCTGATTCTCAAGGAACCGGGTGCGGGAGTTCTCGACCCTGAACTGCTTTACCTTAGAAGCGGGGTTCTGGCCGCTGAAGAGTTCCCAGTCGATGGCCCTGTTGAATATCGCGCGGAGGACGTTGTGATGGCGGTTTGCTGTGGCGGCGGAGGCGCGCTCCCGGACGCCGTTGAGATATTTAACGACGTCCAAAGTCGTGATTTGGTCCAGCGGCTTGTCGTTAAAGAAAGCCTTTAATGGCTTGAGGGTGTAATAGGCGGCCTTGATGCTGGGCTTGTGCTTGGCGTGGTTCTCCCAATAAAGGTCCGCCACGACGTTGAATTTCGAGGCCGACTTGTGCCTGTTGGGGAAGAACTTGCCTTCGGCTATCTCGACCTTCCTTTTGTGGAGGACCTCTTCCGCGAGCTTATGACTGGGACCGATCTTCTCGCGCTTGCGCTTTCCGCAAACGTAATAGTCTATCCACCAGACATTTTGCCGCTTAAATATAGCCATACCATAATAGTGCCAAAATAGTACCAATATTATACCACAACATGGTGATGGTTTAATACTGGAATGGCTCCATTTTGATGCCGTTTGATATAATTTAACTATGACTAAAGGGAAAAAGGCCGCTCTTGTATCCGTTAACCTGCGCTACCCCTCTGAAGTTAGGGACAGGCTCAAGGCCATTGCGGAAAAGGAGCGCCGGTCCCTTAATGAGCAGATCGTTTATGCCCTTGAGCGCTGGCTCGAGACCCAGAAGCCTCAGTAATCCACCTGTCGACCTCGGCCACATCGAACTTTAGCGCCCGCCCTATGCGGCGGATGCAGTAGTTTGGTATCTTGCCGGTGTGAACGTAGGTGTATATCGTCGCCACCGGCATCGAAATATATTCCGACAACTGCCTCACGTTTAATAATTTCCTTTCCATAATGGTTCTCTCCTGTTAACGCTGATGGGCGCGCGGGTAGCGCCGTGCCCTGGCCTGACCTCCCAGCCTGCCTGCGCAGCGGGGGGAGCATGTGCGGCCACGATTGGCCCGCTGGTCCGCCGCCCTGGCTTTGAAGGCTGCGCCGCAGACCTCGCAGGCCCGCTCTACTTTCTTATGAGTGTGCATATCGTATCTCCTGTAAATGGGGGCCGAGGGGGGCGCTTCCCCCTCGGCCCGTTCGGGCGAGGGTTACTCGTCCTCGTCTTCCAGCTCTTCCTCGAGCCGGTCGATCAGGGTCTGGATCTGGTTACGCGGGCTCAGCCCCAGTTCCTTCACGACGCCTTCGAGCGCTTCGAGCAGGTCTTCATAGCTATAGTTCATGGCTTTTCCTCCTTTCCGGTCGACTTCCGGGTAGACTTTACGAGGTACTGGTTGAGCGACATGTTCAACGCGGCGGCCTGCCGCGCGATGCGCCTGTACGCCTTTTCCGGCACCCGTAATTGAACCAACACGATTTTACTGGGCATGGTCGCCACCTCCGGCTTCCGGCAGCGCCCGGGTCATTGCCCATAGGAGGGCGGCCAGGTAAGGGGCGTACCGGGGGCCGTCCGGCTTGCTCTTCACGCTCGTCATGCGGGCCGGGTAGGTGTCGAATTCCCCTGCCTTGGCGGCCTTGGTGAGGGCTTTCCGGGGGACCCGTAATGCCTTTGCCAGCTGTGTTATTGACAGTATCGGCGATGTGTATAGTTGCCCGCGTTCGACGATGCGGTTGCTCTTGTGGAAGGATATCCGTCCTTTGCGACCTGCGTCCCGCAGCAGGCCGACCGGAATTCCGAGAAGCCGGGCTCCGTCTTCGACGAGCATGTACTCTTCTTGTTCTTGCATAGTAATCTCCCAAGTTCTGTTTTAGGTCATGGTGAGGGCCACGGTAGGCCTCACGGTTATGTCACGGTGGCGGACCGGGCTGCCCACGGTGGTTTCACGGCGTGGGTCACGGCCTGCTTCACGGTCGGCAAGGGGCGGTCCACGGCCAGACCGGCTTATCCGGGAAGAACGCACTCTCATGAAATTCATCGTCATAATTCGTCCTTAGAGTTGTAAAAACCCGGTGAAGCCGGTGAGTCGTCCGTGCTGCTCGCGAATTCATCACGCAGGCGCAGGCCCGGCCAGACGCGCCTGCCAAGGGTGTCGCGCTTTTCCGCGACCCGGAAGACCTCCTGCAGGCGCTTGTTGAAGGCCCGCTGGCTAACGGGGGTGTGGATGCCCGCGCTTGAGCACCACTCGGTGTACCGCTCGTAGGTTTTCAATTTGCCCAAGCTGAAATCCTGGTCCTTCTCGATGGCGGTCGTGAGGAACTCATAGGCGCTGTCGCACTGGGTCCTGTACGCCTGGCAGGCAGCTTGTACGCTTGGACAGGCCGAGAACTCTTGCTGTTCTTCAAGCCGGCGGAGGCCTGTGATTGCACGTTGCAGCAGCGCCGCGCGGGCCTCATCGGTACATAACTCTGAAAGTAATCCCTTCTTCGCGGCGGAGCCTTCGAAGGTGTTCGGGAATGGGATAATCACCCAGCGTCGGAAATAGGCATGACTCAGGTCTCGGCTTCGTGGTAAATCATTCGCGCTAAATATGAGCCGGGCGGTAGGGCGCAATTTGAACGGGTGGCCGAACTTCCTTTCGACCTTGATGCTGTCTCCGGCCACCACGGCCTTGAAGACGTCGGATTCCTCCAGCCCGGAGCTCGGCAGGTCGGCGTAGATGTTAGCGAGCTTCCACTGCAGTTCGGCGGCGGCGAACCTGTTCCCGACCAAGTCTTGTAGGGCGACGTTTGAAACGTTTCTTGGGCAAAGAAGTTCGGTGAGCATAGAGAGGAACGTGCTTTTCCCATTGGCGCCCTCACCAACTAGCATGAAGGCCTTTTGATATTTGGTGGTCGGTATCGACAGGTAGCCGAGGAATTCATCAGTCAGCGGTTGCGCATCGGGGGGGAATACTTCGCGCAGGAACTGATTAATGATTTTCGACTCCGCTCCGCGTCTGTATGCGGCGTGGATCTGTATTGTCGATCGGTACTCGGGGGAGTGTGGAAACAGCTCCCCGGTTCGCCAGTCTAACATCCCGTTCTCGACATTGATGAGCTCGTCGGCGCGGGGGTCTAGGAGGCGGCTGTCGGTCTTGGTGCTCTCCTTCAGCATTTCGATGGTGGAGGATAGTCGCTCCGGCTTTGAGTCTTCTCCTAGCATCTCATGAATAATGCGCCGAGCTTCGCTTTCTCCATCTGGGTGGAAGACCCCGTTCCTGTATGTCATCAGACGTACGCCCATGCCAGCTTCGTCGATGGGCGCAGTGATGTAGTCCCGTGTCTCACGGAGGCGCTCGGCTATTACGTTGGGCTTGAATCGCTCTGCAAGGGCTTGGCGAGTCGCAGGGGCGTACCGGGACACACTTCGTGCGATCGTGCGAACCTCCGTCTCGGGCAGCGGGGGGCTGCATTTTGTGGCGTTCTCTGTTAGTAAGGCTTCTTCGATCGCTATCTGGTCGCCCCCGCTGCGGCGGAGGGACCCGGCAAGCCGCGTGAGAGAGCTGTTCCGTTCGCCTGGTGTGATTAATCCAGCGGGGGAGGCGGAGACTTGCCGGGGCGTGGGAGATGTCGAGCCCCGCAGGATGGCCAAAATATGTTCGGGAAGAGCCGCTATATTGACTTCGGGGTCGATCCACTCGTAAAGGACGCCACCGATGATAGAGCCTGGAGCGACTACGTAGCCGCCATCAGCACGAACATCTATGCCTGGAAGGACTGCGACCCGGCAACGTAGACCGCCGGAAGGATAGAGGTAATATAAGTGAAGGCCTCCGCTCTGGGTGCGTGCGGTTAACGTCGGAGGTAAACCCGTTAGCTGTTTGAGGGACTCGTTCCCGTTTGTCCCGCCTTTGACGTCCACATCGATCACGACTATCCCGGAGACCTCTCCGGTCGCTATTCCGATATTGGCATCAGGGCGCTCGGTCCACCAAGCGCGGATTTCTGCCGGGTCTTTTGTCGCGCCTCTAAAGCCATTGCCGTTCAGTGGGCGCTTCTCTCCAGGAAGAAGAGGTAGTATTGCCCAGCCCTCTTCCGCGTAGGCAAGCGCGTTTGCTAGCTTACGGGAGATGTTGTCGTCGGGGAACCTGTTTAAATTTGCGTTCATCTTTATGGCTCTGTGTGCATGCAGTTTTAGTTTGGTAAACTAATTCTAGCGGAACGACAGAGGGACTCTCTGTAGGGAAATATCTGCTGTTTTTCCCCACAACTTTGGGGGCGTATGAAGCGTGCTAAAAAAACTAAAAGCGGTGCGGAGTCTCAGCGAGCAAGGCTTTTTGTCCCATTAACCCTAACTGGGGGCTCAATTAAAAGCGGCAAAAATGGGCCTGTAATTGAGGCCCCGCAGTTCTCAAGTAAGGGCAGCTTGGCACAGGCTTTTGCGAACGTGTCTGATGTGTTCAACGAGCATGTGAAAAAATACGAAGACGGTGATGTTGGGGCTCTTAAGAGATTGCTCGGTAAGTATCCCTTTTTCTTTCAGCACCCGTGGGTTCAAGGGAAACTATATGACTTGGTGCTTTCTGATAAGCGCCCTCCTGGAACCCGTGGCAGAAAGAAGGGGTCTGGACTATATGACGCCATGCACGTGCATGCGTTGGTTGAAGTTTGTGCTAAAGACAGGCAGATATCAAAAGAAAAAGCCTTCAGATACCTTGAGGATGTCGGGCTTGGCTTGACCTATGAGAGAATTCGGGAGCTGTATTATAGCGCAGAGGATGACTCTAGGTGGAAGGAAATGTTGCTCCTGTATGGGCAGTATAAGAATGCTGTAGGCAAATAGCTGATTTAAGCTGAGGTGTCGGTATGCTTTTCGGGGTAGAAATCTTGTCCCTGCCCTCTCGGTTCGGGATTTTATAAGATTACTCATATTGCGAATATTATTGACATGCCACTAAAAAAATCTGACCTCTACTCCTCCATCTGGTCCGCCTGTGATGAGCTTCGCGGCGGTATGGACGCCTCTCAGTATAAGGACTACGTCCTGTTCATGCTGTTCCTAAAGTACATCACGGACAAGTATGGCGACAGCACGGACTTCGCGCCCCCGGTGGTTATCCCGAAAGGCTCCAGCTTTAAGGACATGTCCAAGCTGAAGGGCAACACCAAGATAGGCGACCTGATAAACACCCAGATAATCCAGCCCCTAATAGAGGCCAACGAGCGCCTGGCCCGCAGCGACTTCCCTGACTTCAACGACCCCAACAAGCTCGGCGAAGGCAAGGCTATGGTGGACCGGCTTACCAGCCTCATAGCCATCTTCGAGAAGCCGGAGCTGGATTTTTCGCAGAACCGCGCCGAGCACGACGACATACTTGGCGACGCTTACGAATACTTGATGCGGCATTTTGCCACGGAGAGCGGCAAGAGCAAGGGGCAGTTCTACACCCCGGCGGAGGTCAGCCGCGTTATCGCCAAGGTCATCGGCATCTCTCACTCTAACACCAGGGCCTCTACCACCGCCTATGACCCCACCTGCGGCTCAGGCTCACTGCTGCTAGGGTTGGCCGCGCAGGCGGGGCGGCAAATTACGCTAGAAGGGCAGGAGATGGACGTAACCACGGCGGGTCTTGCCCGCATGAACATGATCCTGCACAACTTCCCGACAGCCAATATTCAGCAGGGAAACACCCTCGCCGCGCCCAAGTTCAAGGATGGCGATAAAAAGCTGCGTGCGTACGATTATGTGGTGGCGAATCCTCCTTTCTCCTGCAAGACCTGGACCACGGGCCTTAACCCGGAAGCGGACCCATATCAGCGTTTTGCCTGGGGAGTCCCGCCTACAAAGCAGGGCGACTATGCCTTCCTTCTTCATATTATCCGCTCCATGAAGAGCGCGGGTAAGGCCGCATGCATATTGCCGCACGGAGTGCTGTTTCGTGGCAACGCGGAAGCCGTAATACGTCAGCAGCTTGTGCGGTCGGGGTATCTCAAGGGGATTATCGGATTACCCGCCAACCTCTTCTACGGCGTTGGTATTTCAGCTTGTATTTTAGTGCTCGATAAAGAGAATGCCGCCGTCCGCAAAGGCGTGTTCATGATAGACGCATCCAAGGGTTTCGTAAAGGACGGCAACAAGAACCGCCTGCGCGAGCAGGATATCCACAGGATAGTGGACACCTTTGAAAAACAAACCGATACCCAGCGGTATGCCCGCATGGTACCGCTTGACGAGATAGCCGACCCGAAGAACGACTACAACCTTAACCTGCCGCGTTATATAGACAGTTCCGAGCCGGAAGACCTTCAGGATATAGACGGCCACCTGCGCGGTGGTATCCCCGTGCGCGATTTGGACGCTCTAGGGGAGTATTGGGCGGTATTGCCCTCTGTGAGGGCGGCTTTGTTCAAGTCAGCCGGTCGGCCCGGGTATGCGGCGCTAAAGGTCCCGCTGGCCGAGGTCAAACAAACCATTTTCAACCACCCCGAGTTCGTGGCCTTCAATCAGACGGGCACCAAGATATTTTCGGGCTGGCGTAAGGCCGTTACCCCGCGCCTGACAGCCTTCGGCAAGGGGCATCCCCCAAAGGCGCTGGTCGAAGGCATCGCTGAAGACCTGCTTGCGGCTTTCCGTAAAGCGCCGCTTCTCAACGCCTATGATGTTTACCAGCATTTGATGGACTATTGGGTCGTGACCATGCAGGATGACGCCTACCTGCTGGCGGCGGATGGCTGGGTGGCGAAGCCCACCCGCATACTTGAGACCGATAAGAAGGGTAAGACCAAGGACAAGGGCTGGGCCTGCGACCTTGTCCCAAAATACTTTATTGTCGCCCGATATTTTGCCAAAGAGCAGGCCGTGCTGGACGCGAAGCAGGCCGAGCTGGATGCCGCCTCTGCCGGTCTAGCTGAGCTGGAAGAAGAGCACGGCGGCGAGGAGGGCTATCTCGGCGCGTTAGATAAGATAGCCAAGGCCGAGGTTAACGCCAGGCTGAAAGAGATAAAAGACAGCAAAGAAGATAAAGACGAGGCCAAAGTGCTGGTCCGCTGGTTAGACTTGTCCGACAAGGAAACCGCCTTGAAGCGCCAGGTAAAAGAACTAGACGCGGCGATGGATAAGCTTGCCTACGAGAAATACCCTAAGCTGACGCAGGATGAGATAAAGACCCTGGTGGTAGACGATAAGTGGATGGCCCATCTTTCCGCTGCCGTGCAGGAGGAGATGAGCAGCGTTTCTCAGGCTCTTGCCGGGCGCATACGTGAACTGGCCGCGCGGTACGCCGAGCCGCTGCCGCAGTTGGAAAAAGGAATTGCCGCCTTAACGTCCCGCGTTGAGGAGCACCTTAAAAAAATGGGTGCGATATGGAAGTGAGGCCTGGGTACAAGCAGACGGATGTGGGGGTCATTCCAGAGGATTGGGATACTCCACATCTAGATTCGCTCGGTTCCGGTGGCATTCCGGCGATCAAAGCTGGGCCATTTGGATCTTCCCTCACGAAAGCCCAGTACGTCGCCGAGGGATACAAAGTGTACGGACAGGAACAGGTAATTCGTGGTAACTACCTGTTCGGCGACTATTTCATCAGCGCGAAGAAGTACCGCGAACTCGAAAGCTGCGCAGTTCGGCCCGGGGATGTCCTTCTAAGCCTTGTCGGAACAGCTGGCAAGTTGCTTGAGGTTCCCGATGTAGCCCAACCCGGTGTGATTAATCCCCGCCTTCTGCGCTTTTCTTTCGATCGAAGCAAAGTCCTTCCGAGGTTCTTCAAGTACCAATTCGAGTCAGACCTCGTTCAATCAAGACTCAGCAGGCATGCCCAGGGCGGGACTATGGGCGTCCTGAATGCTGGCGCACTGCGTCCTTTCCAGATTCCCCTTCCAACCCTCCCCGAACAACGCGCCATCGCGGCGGTGTTGAGTGATATGGATGCGCTGCTGTGTGGGCTCGACCGGCTCATCGCCAAAAAAAGTAATCTAAAACAGGCCGCCATGCAGCAACTCCTCACCGGTCAGACTCGCCTCCCTGGTTTTCGGGGTGATTGGAGTGTGAAAATGCTCTCGAATTTTTCCGAAATTACAAAAGGGCAGGGCTTGTCAAAAGATAAGCTGTCGCTATCTGGAGAGTGCCCCTGTATTCTTTATGGGGAATTATTTACGACCTACAGGGAGAAAATAGATACTGTTTATAGCAGTACAAGTATTCGCGAAGGACGGCTGTCAAAAACTGGTGATGTTTTGATTCCCGGCTCAACAACTACAACCGGGATAGATTTAGCTAAAGCATCAGCACTGCTGTGTCCTAATGTGTTGCTTGGCGGCGATATCAATATTATTCGTCCAGTTCCGAACTCGTGCGATTCTGTTTTTCTTGCCTATAGCCTAACGCATGTTTACAAAAACGCTATCGCACATAGGACGAAGGGGATTACAATTTATCATTTGCATGGCAAGGATTTGAGAGATTTAGAAATTAACCTGCCAGAGGTGTCGGAGCAAAATGCAATCGCAACTCTTCTCTCGGATATGGATGCGGAACTCGCAGCTCTCGAAGCCCGCCGTGATAAGACTCGCGCTCTCAAGCAGGCTATGATGCAGGAACTTCTCACCGGTAAGACCAGGCTTGTCCCCACAGGAGCTGCCCGTGCCTGACCAGCCCCGCTCCGAGCGTAAAACTCAGAACAGGGTTGTGGCCTTGTTTACCGACAAATCCCGCCCGGATTGCCTTGGCTATCGCTATCTTGGCGACTGGCACAAGCGTGAAAACAATCGCACCATCGAAACAGACCTGCTGCGCGCCAATCTTGGGGCGCGCGGCTATTCCGACGCACATATCTCCGCCGCCCTGCAGAAACTAGAGACTGCCGCCGATACCACCGGCATAACCCTCTATCAGGCCAATATGCGCACTTATCAGCTGTTGCGCTATGGAATAAAAGTCCAACTCGCTCCTGGTCGTGCGCACGAAACCATTGACCTTATAGACTGGGAGCATCCTGATAAAAACGATTTTGCCTTAGCCGAGGAAGTGACCCTCAAAGGCGGCCATGAGCGCCGCCCCGATATCGTGCTTTACCTTAATGGCCTAGCCGTAGCGGTAATCGAGCTCAAGCGCAGTTCGGTAGAGGTGGCCGACGGCGTGCGCCAGCTTATTACCAACCAGGAAGAGATCTTCAATAAGCATTTCTTTGCCCCTGCGCAACTACTATTGGCCGGCAGCGACTCTCAAGGCTTGCGCTACGGCACCACCGGTACCCCCGAGCAGTTCTATGTACAGTGGAAAGATGAGGCTCCTGCCACCGGAGGGCAGCCGGCCCCGGGGGCCCTGTTGGACCGCCCGCTGGCCCAGCTCTGCAGCAAATCCCGCCTGCTGGACCTGATGCGTAATTTCATAATATTCGACGCCGGCCAGAAGAAGGTGCCTCGCCCGCACCAGTTCTTCGGCATTAAAGCCGCCCAGGAGCGGGTGGCCCGCCGCGAGGGCGGTGTTATCTGGCATACCCAGGGCAGCGGCAAGAGCATCCTGATGGTCCTGCTCGCCAAGTGGATACTTGAGCAGGACCCGGACGCCCGGGTGCTGATTGTGACCGACCGCGACGAGCTGGATAAGCAGATAGAAGGAGTAATGCGCAATGCCGGGGTGATAGGAGCTGGTGCGCCTTCGCCGCGCATAACTTCTCGTGCACAGTTTGTTCAAGCTCTTGGGGCTACCACTCCGCGCCTGCTATGTGCCCTTATCCACAAGTTCGATGTGGCCGACCTGGACGGGCCGCCGCCACCGGTGCACGGGCGCTTCTACGTATTTGTGGACGAATGCCACCGCACCCAGGGCGGCGACATGAACAAGCAGATGAAGCGCTGGCTGGAAAGCGCTATCTTCATCGGCTTCACTGGTACACCGCTGCTCCGCAAGGACAAGCAGATGACCCGGGATGTGTTCGGCACCTATATCCACACCTACAAGTTCCACGAAGGCGTGGGGGACGGAGTAATACTCGACCTCAAATACGAGGCCCGCTCCGTGCCCCAGCGCCTTACCTCACAGGCAGCCATCGATGCGTGGTTCGACCAGAAAACCAAAACGCTTAACAACTTCCAGAAAGCGGTCCTGCGCCAGCGTTGGGCCACCATGGAAAAACTGATGAGCGCCGGCGAGCGCAAGCAGCGCATCATAGCCGACATTATTCAGGATTTTAGTCTGAAACCGCGCCTGAACAACGATCGCGGCACGGCCTTGCTGGTGGTGGCCTCCATATACGATGCCTGCCATTACTACAACCTATTCAAACAGACCCCTTTCGGCATGTACTGCGGCATCATCACTTCTTTCGAACCCAACCATAATGCCATCTCGCGCGAACCACTGAATAGCGAGGAACGCTTCAAGTTCGACACCTATACGAAGCATGTTCTCGGGCCCGGCCAGACCACCAAGCAGTACGAGGACGAGGCTAAGCGCAAGTTTATTGAAGAACCGGCGAACCTGAAGCTGCTGATAGTGGTAAGCAAGCTCCTTACCGGCTATGACGCCCCGAGCTGTACCTATATCTACCTGGACAACGAGCTACATGATCATAACCTGTTCCAGGCCATCTGCCGCACCAATAGGTTAGATGGTGACGATAAGGATTACGGCTATATCGTGGACTATAAGGAACTTTTTGCCGACGTGCAGCAGGCGATAGCGGTCTACAGCTCAGACGAGCTGGACACCGAGGCAGGCAACGGTGGGGACAATAATGTCCACCTGAAGGACTGGCTGGAAGAGGGGCGGAAGAAGCTGGAAACCGCCCGCGAGGCGATGCGTTATCTCTGCGAGCCGGTAGCCCGTCCGCGAGAACTGGAGCAGTACCTGCATTATTTCTGTGGGAATACGGATAACCCGGAGGCGCTGAATGAAACCGAGGCGCTTCGGGTCGCCTATTATAAGGCGGCTGTCGTGCTGGCTCGCGCTTTTGCGGATATATCTCCGAACCTGACCGAGGCCGGCTATACAGAAGAAGAGGCTGCTAAACTGCAGAAAGAGGTGGAGTTCTACGCCGATATCCGCGCCGCGATTAAGAAGTATTCCGGAGAGGAGCTGGATATTAAGCCGTTCGAGGCCGATATGCGGTATCTGCTTAATACCTATGTTCAGGCCGACCCTGCCGTTGAGCTCGGGCACTTCGGGAACCTGTCCCTGACCGAGATGATAATTGAAACGGGGATACATGACGCTATCGCGAAGAAACTGAACGAAAAGGGCAAGCTTACCCGGAACGCGGTGGCCGAGGCCATCATCAACAACGTTCGCAAGACCATTATCCGCGATCGCCTGACCGACCCGCAGTTCTACGACCAGATGTCCAAGTTGCTGGATGACCTGATAAAGCAGAATAGGAGCGACACTAAGGCCTATGAGGCCTTCCTCAAAAATGCGGAAGACCTGGTGCGCCGGCTGGCGGCCAAGCTGCCAACGGCTGGCTTGCCTGTTGGGCTCCATAGCAACCCCGAAGCGGCGGTAATTTATAATAACCTGCCCTCTGTTCTTGCTGCGGCTTCGGGCGGAGCCTCCCCAGCCGCCGAGCCAACGCCCGAAGAGGTTGAGCGCCGTGCGAAGCTGGCGCTGGAGATAGACCGTGCGATACGGGAGCACGCGCCCGCTGGCTGGAAGGGCGACGAGCCGCGTGAAAGGCAGCTTCTCAACGCACTGTTCCCGCTCCTCGACCGCAACCGCGAGGCCACGATGGCCCTGTTCGAGATAATAAAAAAGCAGCCGGGTTACTGATGCCTGAAACCTTTCGCCTTGGCGATATCGTTGTTTCCGTGACCAGGAAAGCGATAAAGCACGTCCACCTATCCGTCTATCCGCCGGTGGGCCGTGTTTCCATGGTGGTCCCCAGGGGGACCCGCCTAGAGGTGGCCCGGGCCTATGCCGTTTCAAAGTTGGGCTGGATACGGGAACAGCAAGCCAAGTTGCGCGGGCAGGCCCGGGAGGGTGCTCGCAAGTTTGTCGGCAGGGAGACGCATTATATCTGGGGGCGGCGCTATCTGCTTGAGGTTCGGGAGGTTGATGCTAAGCCTTCCGTGCGCTTATCCCCCTGCAAGATGACGCTGTCCGTTCGCACCGGGAGCACGCAGGCCAAGCGGGCCGAGGTCATGTATGAATGGCATAGGCAGCTCCTGCATGAGGCCTTGCCGCCGCTGATCAAAAAATGGGAGGCCCGCCTCAAGGTGAAGGTCTCGGGTTACTTTCTGCAGCGCATGAAGACCAGGTGGGGGGGCTGCAACCGGCGTGCCGGTAATATCCGCATTAACACGGAGTTGGTCAAGAAGCCGAAGGACCTACTCGACTATGTCGTGCTCCACGAGATGCTTCACCTGATAGCCCCGAAGCACGATGAGCGGTTCCTTGGCCTTCTGACAAAGCACTGCCCGAACTGGCGCGAGGCCAGGCAGGAGCTCAACGACCTGCCTCTCGGCCACGAGCGCTGGCAGGGCTGAGCGGGCCTTGGGGGCACCACCCCAACCCTCCCAAATCTAGCCGCGCGCCTGTTCTCGGAGACCGTCTCGCCTGACTTAAGGGGTGTATGGAGTTAAAGGAGGCTGGCCAGTTGACTACAAAAAATATAAACAGGATAAAGACTATTAGAAAAATTAATGCCTGCTTGCCTTGAAAACTCAATGTTTTTGTATAATAATATCCTCATACACCCCCTGGGGCTTCGGTCTTAGGGTGCGAGGCCACCGAAAGGTGGCCTCAGCTATTTGGGGGCCAAATGTTTAGGACGAATATTTACATCGATGGATTTAACTTGTACTTTGGTAGTTTGAAGAGGTCAAAGTATAAATGGCTTGATGTGTCAAAGATGTGCTCATTGCTTTTGTCGGAAAGAAATGTTGTTGGAAATATTAAATACTTTACGGCACAGGTGAGCGCAAGACTGAATGATCCGCAACAGCCGGTCAGGCAGCAGATGTACTATAGAGCGTTACGAACCATCCCAAATCTCAAAATAATTTGTGGACAATTCCAAACTAGAAAAACACGCATGCCATTGGTTAATTGCGAGTATGATAGAAGCCAAAGAAAAAACAACCATATTCTATTTTTCAGAAGTAATAATGAGGCGGGTGGGCGTCCGGAGTTGGTGAAACAACACCTCTACTATTCTCAAACGGATTTGCATAATTTTGATGTTCATGCTGTGTTCTCTCAGGTCCCCAAGGATCAAATCCAAAGCGCGTACGTTCTGAGAACCGATGAGAAAGGATCTGATGTGAATTTGGCGACACATTTGGTGTATGATGCCTGCAATAATGATTTTGATGTCGCCGTTGTCGTTTCAAATGATTCAGATTTGTATGAGGCGATACGATTGTCAATCGGTCTTGGTAAAACAGTGGGGGTTTTTAATCCGCAGCAAAAGCCTGTCAGCCGAAAATTGGCTTCGGTCGCAACATTCGTTCGCCCAATTCGCGAGGGGGTGTTAAGTGCAAGCCAGTTCCCAGAGGCTATGCAGGACTCCGTAGGGGATTTCCGCAAGCCCAGTGAGTGGTAAGGCAAGCTGTGGGTGTCCATTTTGGTGTCTACTGAGTGTCTAAAATGGACAAAAGCGGTATAACGAGCTTGGTGTGTGTGAGCTGGTTTCTCCAATGAGGAACCGAAATTGTCAAAAACCGACAAAGTCGATTTTCTCCCTTGCCAAGGTTCAGACGAGGGTTCGATTCCCTTCGCCCGCTCCAAGATTTAAAAAACCGGCTGAAAGGCCGGTTTTTATTTATCCGAAAAGGATTTGCCTCCTTGCGTCAGTTCGCGCCCAGATAGGGTCAAAGTCCGCAAGGGGCATAACAGTCGAGCGAGGGGTCTAGATTTTCGGCCGTCGTGGGATCTATATCCCATAGCGCCAGGCACGCCGTGCCATTGAGCCACCTTACCGGTTCCAGGTGTCCGTCAGCGTGAGGGGTGTAGTCCGGGTGTTGCTGAAGAATATCGTGGGTTTCCTTCAGTATGTCCATTAAGATTGGAGACGCCTCTATCGCAGCGGGCCCGATGCCGCGCAGTGCGTCGGCGATATGATTCCGAATGTCCGGGTCCTTGCTGGCCGTAAGAGCAGCGGTCAGCGCCGGGACTATCGCCGGCCCTATATCGCTAAGTATCCGGGCGATGTTCTCCTGCGCCATGGAATCCGCCTTTTCCAGAAGTTTTATCAGGGGCAAGGCGCTATTTTTTAATGCGGCAGGGTCTATCGCGTTTAAGGCGATAGCGGCATCCGGAAGATGAGTTAGCGTCTCAATAAGGGCCGGGACTGCGGCAGCAGCGGACGGCCCTATCTTTCCTAAAGCAACCGCCGCCTCCTTTTGGACTTCCCCGGCCGGGTCTTTGAGGGCGGTTATCAGTGACGGTACGGCGTTTTTTGCCCCGGGGCCTATGGCGCCCAATGATATCGCGGCGCGCTTTCGCGTCTCAACGTCTCTGTGGTCAAGAATTCTGATCAAAGTGGGAACAGCCGCTGCAGCTCCGGGCCCGATCGCAAAAAGAGCCTCGAATACCCTGCTGGTAATCGGCTTGCCTTCGCTGAAAAGCAGGGGCGTGATAATTGGGACGGCGATTTTCCCTGCTGGTCCTAGCCCTGTTATAACCATGATGGTGTGTTCCAGGACAGTATTGTCGCTGCTTTGCAGGTTTTTCGCGAGCATCAGGATGTCTTCTTCGGGGGCGTGGCCGATCTTCCCTATTGCAAAAGCCGCCGCCCGTTGGACTTCAAAGTCGTCGGCGTTCAGTAGTTTCGCAAGGCGCGGAACAGCCTCTTTTGCGGGCGGACCAATGACGCCCAAAGCGGTAGCGGCTCCCCGTTGGAGATGGCGGCCGGGAGAGTGCAGCGCCGCCGTCAGGGCCGGAATCGCGGGTGTTCCCATTCTTGACAGCGTCGTCGCCGCATTGTCCTGTGCTAGCAGGTTCGGGGTGTTCAGAAAGGCTATTAATGAAGGGATGGAAGACGTTCCGATCCTTACAAGTGAGGCGGAGGCGTACTGCCGTAAGTCTTGCGAACTTTCCCCCAGGAGCGCGGCCAGATTCGGGGAGGAGGCTTCTGCCTCGGGGCCTATTTCGCCCAAAGAACGCGCCGCTTCAAGACGGACATAATGATCTTTGTCTTTGAGTGCTATAATCAGGTCGGAGACCGCCGCTTTCTTGAACAGAGGCAGACGTTTTATAGTTTCCCGTCTGTCCAGGGCGGAGCCGGCCTTTAATTCCGCGCGGCATTCGTCAAGGGTGGCGCAGGAAGAGCCGGCCGGAGACGGTGTGTTTAGGAACAGAATACATGCTGCAAATATGAAAACCGACCTCATGATCGTGATCTCCTGAACTGATGCGGCGGTCCCCGGTGTATTCTACTAATTTGGGGCAAAGACGGATCGTCTTGCGGATAAACGGACCGGGGCTCAGAAGATCTCGTTGGTGAGGCAGTGGACGGAGCCGCCGGCGTATTTGAAGCTGGTTAGGGGGGAGACGTAGCGCTCGATGCCCATTTTCTTCAGTCGTTCTTCCACGCCGGGCGTGGAAAAGCGGCTGGAGTTCACCATCACTCCCGGGGCCACCAGCGCGTTGACGGCGTAATCGCCCAGCGTGTCGCCGCTGACGGTGGAGTCCTGCGCGGAGACTTCAATCACTGGCACCTTCAGTTCCCGGAGCCTGGCCCGGCTCCTGGGTTTGAGGCTGTCCGAGGCCACTATCAGCGCGGCCAGGCGGTTTTCCGCCGAGACCACCGGTGTGAACACGGTGTCGAGGTGGTATCCTTCCGACTCCAGCAGGATGTGGTGGTCGGGGCGCACGATGTCGCGCACGAAGTCGTGTCCCTTTTTGGTCGAGCGCGAGAGCCCGCCGAAATAATAACTGCCGCCCTCGGTCATGAGGAAGTTGATGTCACCGCCTTCGAGGAAGGAGTCCTTCGGCGGGTGATCACGGTCTTGTGGAGTTTGGAGGAGATCAGCCAGGTGTGGAACTCACCCTCGGTTACGTGGTCCTTCACGCTGAAGCGGCCCTTGATCCAGATGCTGCGGAAGATCATTCCATCGTCGCGGATGAAGACGGCGTCGTGGTAAAGGCTGTCGGGGCGGTTGAGCTCCGCGGGGAAAGGGAAGATGTGTAGGTGGAATCCCGACAGGAGCAGCGTGTCCACGAAGTTCAGCCATTCCCGCCGCAGCCGGTCCTGGTCGGGGACTATGCCGCGCTACCGGGCGTAGAGCGTGGCGAAGTTCACGCTGGTCTCGGTCTCGCCTTTGTGCACGGGGTAGCCGTTGTGCCACATGCCCTTGACCCCGGGCGTGACAGGCGGCAGTCCCAATATAATGACTTCTCGGTTGTGTTTATGCGCATGCATAGTTGCGTTACCGGGGTGTGGGCGCCGTGCGGCGGCGGTGTTCATCGTATTAGCCCTGTGTTGATACTTTCGCATGATTGGGGTGGCATGTCAAAACAGGGAGGGGCGGGGAGGACCAGGGACTGGCTGAAAGGCCGGTTTTTGTTATCATATGGGAATAGAATAGCGGGCCGGAGGATACGATGGAGACGATAGATATAAAGCCGGAACAGGAACTCAAGAGCCTTTTCTATATTTATATGACGCCGGTATTCATCCCGGTCGCCGTTCTCGCCGCAGTGCTGGTTTTCGTGCCGCTGGACCCTCCCGGCACGTTCATGATACCGTTGTTCATCGGCCTGCTGCTCCTGGTCGCGCTGCTGCTGGCGCTCTGGATACCGGCTTTCTACGGCTCCCTGAAATACGAGATCGGCGACGACGCGCTGCGCTGCGATTCGGGCGTCTTCTGGAAGCGGCGGGTGACGGTGCCCTATTCCAAGATCACGAACGTGGACATCGCGCAGGGCCCCGTGCAGCGGCTGTACGGAGTGGGCACCGTGCACGTTCAGACCGCCGGCGCTTCCGCCGCCCAAGGCGGTTTCGCGGAGCTCAGTTTCATGGGAATAAAGGACCTGGAAGGGGTGAAGGAGGCCGTCATGGCCAGGGTGAAGGCGCCGGTCTCCGGCCGCGACGGAACGGCGTTCCGGCAGCAGCCTGAGCCGGAGAAGGGGCCCGTCTTCGATATGCAGGAGCGGATACTGGCGGAGCTCAAGGCGATAAGGGCGGCGCTCGAAAAGCGTCTTTAAATACCGCCTGAATCCTTTTTCAGGAGCGAACCTCCCCGTAGAAGCCGGCCTTTTAGGGCCGGCTTTTTTTCCGCCCCGGTCTTGACAGGGCAATAGGACCATGCGCATTTTCAATGGGCCGAAAAACAGGGGCCCGCGGGGCCCCATGGCTCATACCGGGGCGGTGTTCCCGGAGGTATGATATTGGGGCAAGACCGGCCAGGAGGGGTAAAGTTATGAGGAAGACCGCAAAATTGATCATGATCGTCGCCGCGGCGATGATCCTTCGTCCGTTCGCCGTTTCCGCGCACTCCGTCGACTTCGATGATCCGGAGAGCATAGAAGCTCTCCTCGACGGGGTGAAGGCTGCCAAGCCGAAACCGCCCAAACCGCCGCATAACCCGCATCCGTCGCATCCATCTCAGCCGTCGCACCCGTCGAACCCGTCCCAGCCGAGTCATCCTTCGGTGCCGGGCGGCGGGCATCCTTCCCATCCTCCGCAGCCTTCCCATCCGTCGCATCCTTCGCACCCGTCCAACCCGGTGAATCCTCATAACCCGTGGACTCCGCCGGTGCCCCCGGTCCCCAACCCGCACCCGGTCCATCCGCCGCAACCGGCCCATCCCTGGCAGCCCGTGCAGCCCTGGACCCCGGGACATTATGACGACCACGATGTCTGGCATCATGCGCCCTGGCATCATCACCCGGCGCCGCAGCACCCGTCCCACCCGGGCGCCTACCAGAAGACCCTGCGCTTCGAGAGCGGATATTTCACTTTCGCCAGCGACGCCCGCGAGTCGATGCGGGACGCGGTCCGCGACCTGCGCGGGGCCGGCGTCCTCGTCACGGAGGACAGGCTGGAGGGCGGCCGCTACGTGCTGGCCTTCAGGGCCCCTTCCGGAGCGCGGATAGAGCGCTACTCCAGCGGTAATTACGCTTTTATCAGCGACGCCCGCGAGGGGCTGGCTCAGGCCGTACGCGAACTGAAAGGCGACGGCAAGATCGTGCTCGAATCCAGGCTGGACGGGAGCGCCTTCGTCGTCGGTTACCTCGAAGGGATCCATTACGACGCCGACTGGAACGTCCGCCGCTTCGACTTCTTCAGCGGCGCTTTCACGTTCACCAGCGACGCCCGCGGGTCCATGCTCGAGGCCGTGCGCCAGTTGCGCGAGACCGGCTGTCTCGTCTTCGAGAGCCGGCTGAACGGCTCCGCTTATTCCCTGTCCTTCGAGGGGCCCGCGCGCTCTTCCATCCGGAGCACCGAGAGCCGTCATTTCTCGTTCGCCAGCGACGCCCGGGAGGAGATGCGGCGCGAACTGCGCCGGCTCGAGAGCCGCGGCAACGTGATACTCGAGGCCAGGCTCAACGGCACCGCTTACACGATAAGTTACCTGACCTCCTACCGCTGAGCGGTCCGGAGGCCCTCAGGGCGCGGTCCTCCCGGGGCCGCGCCTTTTTTGTTATTATTTGAACGCATGATGTCCGACGAAAGACTGATGAATTTCTGCCGCGACCTCTCGGCCGCGGTGAAGAGCGGGCTGCCGCTCAGCGACGCTTTCGCCACGCTGGCCCGTTCCCGCGGGCACGCCCGGCTGATGGCCGGCGCGGCGGGGCTCACGGCCGGCGGAGCTGCGCTGCACGAGGCCCTGGCGGCGCAGGGCGGCTTCCCGCCGGTTTTCCTGGCGCTGCTGCGCGCCGGCGAGGAGGGGGGCAAGACCGGCGAGTTCCTGGACCTCTACGCCGGCATGCTGGAGGTGAGGGTGGAGTTCCGGCGCCGTATCGGGCGGGCGCTCATCTACCCCCTTTTCGCCGCCGGGCTGGTCCTGCTGCTGCTGCTCGCCGTCGCGTTCAAGGCCGTCCCGCTCCTCATGGCCCCGCTCGAAAGCGCGGGTCTCGCCGCTCTCCCCCGTCCAGCCTGGCTGGACGCGCCGGCCGGGCTTTTCTGCGCCGGCTGGCCGGCGGCGCTGGCCGCGGCCTTCGTCCTTTTCCTGGCCGCCCGCGCCGCGCTGCGTTCCGCTCCGGGCCGCAGGGCCCTCTCGCTGGCCGGCCACTGGCTGCCCGGCTTCCGCTACCTCGCGGAGCAGGCCAGGCTCTACCAGATCTACACGACCATCGGCCTGCTGCTCAAGGCCGGCCTGCCGCCGGGCGCCATAATGACGGTGCTGGACCAGTTCTCGGCCGACGACCCGCCGACGCGGCGCCGCTTCGCGCGGGCCGCCGCCATGGTCTCCTCGGGGCGCGGGCTGGCGGAGAGCCTGGAGCCGCTGCTGCCGCCGGCCGACCGCCCGGGTCTGGAGATGGCGGAAAAGACCGGCCGGCTGGACGAGACGCTGCTGCGGCTGGGCAAGGCGGCCTATGACAGGCACCTGCACCGGCTCAAGGTTTCCATGTCCGTATTCAAGATAGCGCTCCTGATCGCGCTAGCCTCGCTCTGTTTCCTGCTGATATACATATTGCTGCGGCCCCTGCCGGGGCTGCTCAAGGGAGCGGGGGAGGCCTTCGTGGCTTCGCCGGGCGCGGACCCTTCCGCCCCGCCGGGAAGAGCGGCCCGTTCCGGCGACGGCCCGGCTCCGGCTACGGCGGGGGGAGACCCTTCCTGGGACGAGACCGCCAGGTTCAACCGCGAGCAGGGCGGGAAGATAGCCGATCTCATTAAAGCCAACGCGGCGGCCCCGGCCGGGGCCGCCGCGCCTAAGCCCAGGCTCAAGACCTCCATAGGCGGCGGCTTCGATCGCCCCGCCGGATCCGCGGGACCCACCGCGATCGAACCCACCGTGATAAAGTCCGGGACCAGATAAGGCCGGGACCACAAGGCCCCCTTCCGGGTCCGCAGGACCCACTTCTTAATAGGAAAGAATATGCAAGGGCCCTGGGCCCTATGCTTCTATTGGAACTCTCCGTTTATCGCTAAACTATAGGCATGATCAAAACCCCGAAATCTCTTTTCAAAACCCTGATAGCCCTCTTCATAGCCCAGATACCCGCCTCGCAGGCGCTCGCCGCCTCCGGCGAACTGGACATTTTCCGCAACGGCGCGGCCGATATGGGGGACCTGGTCGCTACCATGCGGGCCGGCGTGGAAGTCCCCGAGGCCAAGGCCCCGGCGCCGAGGCCGGTCCAGCCCCAGCAGGGCAATAACGAACTCCTTCACTTCTGGGAAGACCTCAAGGAAGACGTTTTTGACGATGTCTGCAAAGAGATAAAGCCCGATATCAGCGAGGGGGTCGATTTTGATCCTGTCGGCGGCATAGAGGGCAAGTTCAAGCGCTTCCTTAAGCAGTACCCCGACAACCGCATAGCGCTGGTGGACGAGGTCGGCGTCAAGCTGGACGCGGGCCACACCTTCGCCGACATCCTCGACGTCGGCGGGCACCCTTTCAATATCGGCATAGGCGGCCGGCTGGAAGGCAAGTCGATAGTGGTGCGCAAGCTCAAAGAGGTCAAGTACTGCAAGGAGATCCTGACCATCCTGGACGTCCGCACGGTCAAGACCATCCTCCCGGTCTCGGCCCGGCGCATGGGCGCGATGCAGCCCGGCGAGATCTGGAAGTTCCCCGCGGTCTTCAGCGTCTCCGTCAACGGCGGAGTGGGCGCCCCCGTCCAGCCGTGGATAACCCTCTCCTTCTCGCTCGGCCACACCCGCGAGAAGAAGCCCTCCCTGACGCTGTTCAAGATGGACGAGAACCGCCTGCGCTTCCGCATACGCCTGGACCAGGCCGTGATAACCCGCGGCGGCGTCTCGGCCAATACCAAGTTCGACGCGGGCATGATCGGCCTGCCCGAGGCCGAGGGTTTCTTCGCCAAGGAACTCAATAAGACGCTGGTGAAGGAGTTCAATAAATACGTCGCTTTCCGCTTCGGTCTCTCCCACACCCGCACCAAGGGCAAGAAGATCCTGATGGAGTTCATCCTGGACGCCAATAACCGCGAGCAGCTCGAGAAGCTGGAGGAGTTCCTCAAGGGCGACCTCACCGTCATCCGCAAACTGATAAAGCTCGGCGCGCAGGTCAACGATTATTCGGAGCAGGACGATATAGCGGCCGGCGCGCAGTCCCTGGAGGAGTTCGAACAGACGGTCGGCCAGGAACTGGGCCTGAACTCCACCTTCACCGGTTCCGATCACTACAATTCCAATTCCAACGGCCACAATATCACGCTGCCGATACTCTACCAGCGCGAGGGTAATACCGGCCACCGCTACGACCGCTACCAGGCGCTGGGGGCGGACGAGGTCATGCACGTGAACAACGCCTTCCGCAACGTCTCGGAGAGCAATATCAACGTCCCGCTTCTGGGCAAGATCTACAAGCACACCACCAACCAGAGCATGTACGTGGTGAACTACGAGTCGGCCGGCGGCGGCGTTTCCGACGCGGCCGTGGTCTACCAGCGCTACGAGGGCTACGTCAAGCACAACGAGTCCAAGGCCAAGGGCATGATCGAGCGCATGAACGAGATCCTCAAGTACGCCGGCGCCCGCGGCGAAGGCACCAACAGCGACTACCTCATAGACACCGACGCCCTCTTTCCCCGACTGGACCCGGATAACGCCGCGGAGACGGACGAATGGGGTCGCCCGGTCCTCGATTCCAAGAGCTACAAGTCCGCGATCATGTCCTTCTCGCTGGTCTTCACCAAGACCGCCGTGCGCGACATCCTGGGCGCTTCCGGCGAACTGATACTCAAGGCGACGCTCAACGTGATGGAGGGCCTGGACCGCGAGATCATGGACAAGGTCCGCCACCTGCTGCGCGTCAAGGACGACGGCAAGGTCGACTACGACTGGAAGGAGGCCCGCAAGCTGCTGAGGAGCTACGAGCGCGCCGGCGACGATTCCTTCGACCCGATAGACGTGGTCCGCCAGACCTGCTACCACGCCTCCCGCGTCATCGCCGACATCTTCTCGGTGCGCGACGAGAGCGACTGGCGCGCCAAGTCGGAAAAGCTCTCCAAGATCATGAGCGGCCGCGGCAGGAGCCGCCTGGGTTACGAGAACATGATGCAGATAGCCATACAGCTGGTGAACCCCAAGAACCTCTACGCCAGCCTGTACTTCCAGACCGACAAGCGCATCAAGAACGAGGCCAATGTCTCCGATACCTACCAGGTCTATAACCCGGAGGTCGGGCAGGCTTTCGGCCAGCAGCAGCACGGCGCCAATTCGCTGCGCGACCGCTTCGCCGACCCTTCCACGCTGAGCGATTGACGCCGGCGGAAAGGACGAAAAAACCCCCGGCCCTCCGGGGGTTTTTTATATCATAGTATGAAGATGGAAAGCCCCGAACGAGGACTGCCGGACAAGATACGCGCCGCCGCCGAGCTGCTGGAGGCGGTCGCGGCCGACCGCGGCCTGCTGGCCGGCGTCTCGGGCGAAGAGACCAACCGCCTGCTGAAGGCCGCCGGCGAGGTCTCGCGTCCCGACGCGCGGGCGCGCAGGCGGATGATAAAGGCCGTGCAGCGCCGGCGCCGGGCGGAGCGGCTGGCGAAGGCGGAAGAGGCGCTGTCCGGCACCGGCATACGGAAACTGCGGCGCCAGACCGTTTTTACCACCCCTAATTACACGGTCCCCGCCGGGTTCGTCCCCGAGGGGGCCGGAGGACCGGCGCCCGCCCCGGCGCGCGCGGAGCGCAATTGTTATATCTGCAAGACCGATTATTCCGATATCCATCATTTCTACGACCAGCTCTGCCCGGTCTGCGCGGAGTTCAACTACCGCAAGCGCGGCGAGACGGCGGACCTGCGCGGCCGCGCCGCGCTGCTGACCGGCGGCCGGGTCAAGATAGGCTACCAGGCGGGCATCAAGCTGCTGCGCGCCGGCGCTTCGCTGATAGTCACCACGCGCTTCCCCCGCGACGCGGCCATGCGCTACGCGGCCGAGCCCGATTTCGGCGAGTGGAAGGACCGGCTCGAGATCTTCGGTCTGGACCTGCGGCACACCCCGAGCGTGGAGGCCTTCTGCCGCCACCTGGTGGAGACCCGCCCCCGGCTGGATTTCATAGTCAACAACGCCTGTCAGACCGTGCGCCGGCCGCCGGATTTCTACAGGCACATGATGGAGAGGGAGAACGGCCCGCTGCGCGACATGCCGGAAGCCGCCAGGCGGCTGCTGGGCGCCTACGAGGGGCTGCGCGGCTACAGTATGCTGCCCGAAGGCCCCGCCGCCGGTCCGCGCGCGCTGGCCGCCGCCGCTTCATCGGCGCCGCCGGAGGCCGCGGGGCTGACCCACGCCGCCGCGCTTTCCCAGGTCGCGCTGCTGCCCGAAGAGCTTTCGGCGCAGGGGGACCTTTTCCCGGAAGGCAGGCTGGACCAGGACCTGCAGCAGGTGGACCTGCGAGGGCGCAATTCCTGGCGGATGCTGATGGCCGAGGTCCCCGCGGTCGAGCTGCTGGAAGTGCATCTCGTCAACGCCGTGGCCCCTTTCATACTGAACGCGAGGCTCAAACCGCTGATGCTGCGCACCCCGGAGCGGGACAAGCATATCGTCAATGTCTCGGCCGTGGAGGGGCAGTTCTACCGCAAGTTCAAGACCACGCGGCACCCGCATACCAATATGGCCAAGGCCGCGCTCAATATGATGACGCGCACCGCCGCCGCGGATTATTACTCGGACGGCATACACATGAACGCGGTGGACACCGGCTGGGTGACGGACGAGGACCCGGCGCATATCGCCGAGCGCAAGACCCGCGAGCACCGCTTCCATCCGCCGCTGGACATCGTGGACGGCGCGGCGCGCATAGTCGACCCCATAATCGACGGTTTCAACACCGGCGGGCATGTCTGGGGAAAATTCCTCAAGGATTATAAGCCGGCCGACTGGTAGCTGCCTCTTCGGCATGAAAAAACCCCGGGCCCGCCCGGGGTTTTTTATTCCAGGTCCGGGGGCCTTATTCGTGGGCTATCGCCGAGTCCACGCCGAAGATATGCGCCATCAGCGCGGCGCGCACCCACATGCCGTTGCGTTCCTGCCGCCAGTAGATGGCCCGCCTGTCTTCGTCCACGGCCGGGTCTATCTCGAAACGCCGCGGCAGCGGGTGGAGGATGACGCAGTCCTTCTTTATCGCGCCGAGGTGTTCCTTCTTGAAGTAGAAGGGGGAATAGTCCCCCTTCTTCGACTCCCCGTCCTTGTCGTGCTCGTCCTGGATGCGCGTCATGTAGATGGCGTCGGCCTCGCCCATGACCGACCGGAAGTCCTCGGTCTCGGTGAAAGGGATGTTCTGCCTGCGGAGGAATTCGAGGATGTCGTCCTCCATGCGGAACTGCCTGGGCGAGACGAAGGCCAGTTTCACGCCCTTGTAGTTCTTCATCAGGTAGGAGAGCGAACGCACTGTGCGGCCGCGCTTGAGGTCGCCGACCATCACTATGGTCTTGCCGTCTATCTCGCCGTCGAAGCTCTTGTACAGCGTGTAGGCGTCGAGCAGGGCCTGGGTGGGGTGCTGGTCCTTGCCGGAGCCGCCGTTTATGATCGGCACGGGGCGGTCGGTGCGGTTCATCAGCCAGGCGGTCTTTTCCACGAAGCCGGGCGCCGGGTGGCGCATGATGATCATGTCCACATAACTGGAGAAGGTGCGTACCGTGTCCTCGGGGGTCTCGCCCTTCACCTCGGAGGAGGTGGTGGTGTCGCGTATCTCGGAGGTCTTGATGCCCAGGATATGGCAGGCGTTGAGGAAGGAGAGGAAGGTCCTGGTGGAAGGCTGGACGAAGTAGAGCATCGCCCGCTTATGCGAGAGCAGCGAGTTGGCCGTGTCCATGCCTTCCTTGTGCTTGGTCATCTTCCGCAGGGAGTCGGCGGTCCTGAAGAGATGCGCCAGCCGCCCGCGGTCCAGCTGCTGGGCGAAGAGGCAGTCGTAGATGCGCTCGTTGCGGGTGAAGTAAGGCAGCTTCTCCGCCGTGTCCATCTTCACGAAAGAATCCCAGTCGGCGCTGATGCTGGTCATTAACTGCGTCCTGTCCATGAACTCTCCTTGTTTTCGAAAGGCGAACCGCGGGCGGTTCGCGCCAGCGGGCTACCGGCAGGGAGCCGGCTGGCGGGTCAGATCTTCTCTACGAGGTCCAGCAGGACCAGGCTGCGGTTGCGGTCTATCTTCACCTTCGCCAGGACGGAGCCGCTGCGGGCGTCCTTGCGCGGATCGTTCTCGTTGAGATAGAAGCGTTCTATACCGTACATGGCGACCGGGCCGCCGAAACGGTAGATCATCTCGGCTTTCGCCCAGCCCGGCTCCTGCGGCGGGTTGGCGTGGCAGTCCACGGCCTCGTAGACCGGGACTTCGCCGGCCGCGGTGACGGCTTTTTTGCCCTTGTCCTCCAGCTTCACGAAGAGCCGGCCCAGGTCGCGGGTGCGGCGCGGGCAGTCCCCTCCCCGGGGGGAGGAGATCTCGTAGTTCAGCGCCACGTAGGTGCCGCTGAAGAGGTCGCGCGGGTCCACCGGCTCGGTGGCCAGGTAGAACTCCGGCGAGTCCGTGTTCCTGGAAGCGAACAGCCAGCCGCCCCAGGCGGCGAAGAAAAGTACCTGTGTTCCCAGCACCAGGCGCAGGTAATTGGGGTTCCCTTTCCAGTTCATTTCTTCACCGACTCTATGAGCGCCTTGCGGCCCTTGTTGACGAAATAGGCCAGGGCCCCGAAGGCCAGGCCGGTCACGATGAAGGCCATGCCGCTCCTGAGCATACTGCCGAAAATGTCGATGAAGCGCGTCACGGCCAGGATGGTCAGCACGGCCACGCCCAGGTTTATCTGTTTCTCGTCCGAATCCCTGGTGCCGCTCATTATCGAGACGGTCCCGAAGGCGGCCAGCAGGAGGTTGGCCGTTACCGCCACCGCCTTGGCGGTGGCCTCATTGGCGTCGAAAAGCAGGAAGGAGCAGAGCATGGAGGCCGTCAGCAGGACCTTTCCCGCCAGCTCGTCCCTGGCCCCGGCGGGCAGCAGGCGCTGGGGCCGGAAGACGACGGAGAGCAGCGCCCCGGCGAAGAGCAGCCAGGCCAGGGCTCCGCCGGCCGCCGTGTCGGCGCCGGAGCGGTTCACGTATTCGTCGCCCTTGTAATGCCAGAAGAAGGTCGTCAGGTACACCGCCCCCAGCCAGGTCTTGAGCGCAAGTCCCGCCTTGTCGTCCTCCGGCTCGCTGCCCCAGGTCAGCCAGAGCGCGGCCAGCGACATGCCGGAAAGCAGTATCAGGGCGGAAGACCTTATCTTTATGGCGGTGTCGGCCAGCAGCATCACGAAAAGCCAGACTACCGAGGCTCCCAGCGGCAGCGAAAGTTTCCTGCCGGGGAAGACCGCCGTGCCGCCGGCCAGCACGGCCAGGGCCAGGGCCCAGTGCCACAGCGGCTGCTCGTCGGCCAGCCGCGCGGCGGTCAGGGTTAGGATGCTGTTGGATGAGAGCGTGCCGGAGTACAGGGTGAAGAAGAGGAGCGCCGAGCAGAGATAGGCGGAGAAGGGGCGCCTGGAGAGCAGGGCCGCCGGGGCCGCGAGGGCCGCCCAGACCAGATACGGCTTCACCGGGTCGCCGCTGAGATTGAAGATCTGCGCGTAGAGCCCGATCCCGAGTATAGGCATGAAGAACCAGACCATCTCCAGCGGCACGGCCGCGGCCGGCTTTCCGTCCAGGCGCACGGCCGCCTCGCCCGCGCCGGCGAAAAGCAGCAGGAAGGCGAACATCTTGGTGGGAGCGTCTATCTTGTCCCAGTTGCTGGCCACTATGAGTATCACGCCCAGCGCGACGAAGAGTCCCGCGGCCGCCCCTATCCAGTGGGCCGCCCGGAAGGCCGCGAAAGGCCTGGCGCCGTAAACGCGGTCGTAAACGGCCGCGGCCTGTTCCGGCGTGATGATGCCGGCCCCGGCGCTCGCCTCCAGGTCCGCTCTGAGTTTTTTGTAGTAAGAAGCCATCCCCTCTTCCATTATATTATAAAATCGTTACTGATGAGAAAGGCCCTGAAGAAGCATCCCCTCGGGGTATATCCCGATTTCCGCCGCCTTTTTGCCGGCCGGATAGTCTCCGCCGTGGGCGACAAGTTCTTCGCTATAGCCATAGCCTGGTGGGTGCTCAGCGGCGCCGGCGAGCACGGCAAGTTCCACCTGGGCATGATCATGGCGATGACCTTCCTGCCGGTAGTCCTCTTCGGGCCCTTCTTCGGCGCGCTGGTGGACCGCAGCGACAAGCGGCTGGCCATGCTCTGGGCCGACGCGGCCAGGCTGCTGCTGGTCTTCACGCTCGGCCTGCTGACCTGGTCCGGCCGCCTGGAGCTCTGGATGCTCTACGGGCTCTGCTTCATGATAGCCGGGTTCGGGCCGATGTTCGAGGCTTCGGTCTCCAGCTCCCTGCTGCGGCTCACCTCGGAGGAGCACCTGGGCGCCGCCACCGCCGCCGATTCCTCGGTGATGCAGCTCTCCAGCGTCTTCGGTTCGGCCCTGGGCAGCGTCCTGATAGCGGTCCTGGGCGCGGCCGGGGCTTTCTTCTTCAACTCGTTCACCTACGCCCTGTCGTTCCTGGCGGTCCGGTCCATCTCTTCGGACCTGAGCGCGCGCAGGGGCGGGCAGGCCCCGTATTTCGACGAGCTCAAGGCCGGCCTGCGCTATATCGGCGGCAACAGGCCGCTGCTCTCGCTGCTCCTCTCCTTCGCCGCGCTGAACTTCTTCGTCGGCCCCATACTCATACTGATACCGATGATAGTCAAGTTCGTGGTGAACGGCTCGGTCCGGTGGCTGGCGGTGTTCGAGACCTTCTTCGCGGCCGGTTCGGCGCTGGCGGCGATAGCTATGAGCTTCAAGTCCGGCTACCGGAACATCTACGGCTGGTTCTTCGCCTCGGTCGTGGCCGTCGGTCTGCCTTTCCTGGGGCTCTACTTCACCGCCGACCGGCTGCACATCTGCGCTCTCCTTTTCCTCGTCGGGGCCGCACTGGGGACCGGCAACGCGGTGGCGCTTACGCTGTTCCAGCGCACGGTGCCGGAGGAGATGAAGGGGCGGTTCTTCTCCGTGCTCACCACCGTCAGCTACGCGGTCCTGCCCCTCACTTTCATGCTCAACGGCCTGCTGGCCGAGAGCCGCTCGGTGGGCTTCAGCGTGCTGCTCAACGCCTGCGGGGTGCTGGCGCTCTCGGCGCTGGTCCTGCTCATACCGCGCCTGGAATACGGAGAAGATAAATGACGTCCAAAAAAAAGCGGCCCGGCGACCCTCTGTGGTACAAGGACGCGGTCATCTACGAACTGCACGTCAAGTCCTTCTGCGACAGCAATAACGACGGGATCGGCGATTTCAGGGGCCTGATCGGCAGGCTCCCCTATCTCAAGAGCCTGGGCGCCACGGCCCTGTGGCTGCTGCCTTTCTACCCCTCGCCGCTGCGGGACGACGGTTACGACATCTCCGACTATTACGGGATAAACCCCGATTACGGCGACATGGGCGATTTCCGCGACTTCCTGCGCGAGGCTCACGCTCTGGGCCTGCGCGTGATAACCGAGCTCGTCGTCAACCACACCTCCGACCAGCATCCCTGGTTCCAGCGGGCCCGCAAGGCCAGGCCCGGCTCGGCCGCCCGGAATTACTATGTCTGGAGCGACACCGAGGAGAAATACCGGGACGCCCGCGTGATCTTCAAGGATTTCGAGACCTCCAACTGGACCTGGGACGACGAGGCCGGGGCCTATTTCTGGCACCGCTTCTACCGCCACCAGCCCGACCTGAACTTCGAGAACCCCGCCGTGCAGCGCTCGCTGCTCAAGGTCGTCGATTTCTGGCTCGGCATGGGGGTGGACGGACTGCGGCTCGACGCCGTGCCCTACCTTTACGAGGCCGAGGGGACCAACTGCGAGAACCTGCCCCAGACCCACGCCTTCCTCAAGAAGCTGCGCGCGCACGTGGACTTGAAGCACAAGGACCGGATGCTGCTCTGCGAGGCCAACCAGTGGCCCGAGGACGCCGCGGCCTATTTCGGCGCCGGCGACGAATGCAACATGTCCTTCCACTTCCCCGTCATGCCCCGGCTTTTCATGTCGCTGTGGATGGAGGACAGTTTTCCGATAACCGACATACTGGAGCAGACGCCGGCCATACCGGAGAACTGCCAGTGGGCGGTGTTCCTGCGCAACCACGACGAGCTGACGCTGGAGATGGTCACCGACGAGGAACGGGACTACATGTACAAGGTCTACGCCCGCGACGCCAAGGCCAGGATAAACCTCGGGATACGCAGGCGTCTCGCCCCGCTGCTGGGCAACAACCGCCGCAAGATAGAGCTGATGAACATGCTGCTGCTCTCGCTGCCGGGCACCCCGGTGCTCTACTACGGCGACGAGATAGGCATGGGCGACAATTTCTACCTGGGCGACCGCAACGGCGTGCGCACTCCGATGCAGTGGAGCCCCGACCGCAACGCCGGCTTCTCGCGGGTCAACCCGCAGAAACTTTTCCTGCCGGTGGTGACCGATCCCGAATACCATTACGAGGCCGTCAACGTGGAGAGCCAGGAAGGCAACCTCTCCTCCCTGCTCTGGTGGATGCGGCGCGTCATCGCCATGCGCGAGAACTACAAGGCCCTGGGCCGCGGCACGCTGGAGCCGGTGCAGTCGGACAACGCCAAGGTGCTGGCCTTCATACGCCGCCACGGCGACGAGATCGTGCTCTTCGCCGCCAACCTGTCGCGTTTCTCGCAGGCGGCCTCGCTCGACCTTTCCCGCTACGCCGGCTATATCCCTACCGAGGTCTTCAGCGGCAGCGACTTTCCGCCCATAACCGACAAACCTTACCTCTTCACCCCGGGCGTGCATAACTGTTACTGGTTCCTGCTGCGCAGGCCCGAGCAGCAGGCCGAGACCCCCGGCGACAGGCCTATCCCATCGCTGGAATTGCCGGACCTGGAATGGAAGGATTTCTTCGGCGCGATAGGCCCCCGCGGCCTGGAGCCGGCGCTGTCGGCTTACGTGAAGAAATGCCGCTGCTTCGGCCGCGGCGCCGCGCCCCGCAGGCTCAGGGTCATGGAGGCTTTCCCGCTGGCTTCCGGCGCCAGCCTGGTCCTGGTGGAGGCCGTGCACGCGCAGGGCTGGGTGGAGACCTACGTCGTCCCGCTGGCCTTCGCGGCCGGCGAGAAGGCGGAAGAGGCGGCCAGGAAATACCCGCAGGCGCTGGTCGCTTCGCTGGAGCTCGCGGGCGGCGGGGGATATCTTTACGACGCGGGACAGGACCCGGCCTTTCACGCCGACCTGTTCGCGCTCTTCTCCTCCGGCCGGCGGCCGCGCTCGGGCGGGTCGGCGCTGCGAGCCTCGGCTTCGCCGGCCTTCCGCGCCGTCCCGCTGCCGGAGGGCCGGGTCCCGGAGTCGCGCGTCCTGCGCTCCGGGCCCAACGGCCTGACCGTGGCCTACGGTCCCTCCTGCGTCCTGCGGCTGTGCCGCCGCGCGGAGGAGGGCGTCAGCCCCGACGTGGAAACGGGAAAACTCTTCGCCGGCGGAGGGTTCCCCAACGGCCCTTCGTATTACGGCTCGCTGAGCCTGGAACGCGGGGGGAAATTCTACGGAACGCTCGGCTTCCTGCGCTCTTTCGTCCCCAACCAGGGGGACGCCTTCGCGCTCATGGCCGGGGAGGCGTCCCGTTATTACGAGGCGGTGCAGTCAAGGCCGTCGGACGCGGGGGCCCCGCCGCCTATGGCGGGGGCTTTCTGCGCCGGCCCGGCCGAGGCGCCCGCCGACTTCGTCAACCTTTCCGGCGGCTTCTGCCTGGAGATGGCGGAACTTATCGGCCGCCGGACGGGAGAGATGCACGCCGCGCTGGCCGCCCCGCTGGAGCCGGATTTCGCGCCGGAGCCGTTCTCCCGCCTTTACCAGCGTTCCGTCTTCCAGTCGATGTCGGGGCAGTCGAAGAAGGCCTTCCTCAACCTGTCCCGCCGGCTCAAGGACATGTCTCCGGAGGTTAAGGAGGAGGCCGGTTACGTGCTGGAGAACCAGCAGAGGATACTGAAGGAGATGCAGCGGCTCAACGAGAAGAAGTTCGCCTGCCGCAAGATCCGCATTCACGGCAATTACCTGCTGTCGCAGCTGCTCTATACCGGCAAGGACTTCGTGGTGAAGGACTTCGAGGGCCACCCGGAGAAGACGCCGGGCGAGCGCCGGATAAAGCGCTCGCCCCTGCGCGACGTGGCCGGCGCGCTGATCTCCCTGTACTACGCGGCGCACGCCCCCTTCCTTCAGACCGGCGGCGTGCCGCTCAAGGACCTCCCCGCTATGGCGCCGTGGCTGGACCTGTGGTACTCCCATATTTCGGCCGCCTTCCTGCGCGGCTACCTGGCCGCGGCCGGGCCCGCGCAGGTGCTGCCGCAGAACCCGGACGACCTCCAGCTCCTGCTGCGGCTTTTCCTCATGAAGAGGGCCGTGACCGAGCTGGAGGGGGATATAGCCGCCAGGCCCGACTGGGCGCGTGTGCCCGCCAGGCTGCTGCGCCTGCTGCTGAGCCCGGAACAGCGGGAATGCGCGCCGGCGGAGGCGAAGCCGTGAGCGGAGGCCTGGCAACGGCCCCGCAGGGGGCTTTCCCTTCCGGGAACGGCCTGTCGTTCACGGTCTGGGCCCCCTCCGCGTCCAGGATGGAAGTGCGCGTATATTCTCCGCGCCGGCGGACCCTGCGCATGAAGAAGGCCGGCGGCGGCTACTGGAAAGCTTTCGCCCGCGGCTTAGGCCCGGGGGCCAGGTATAAGTACGCCGTGAGCGGGCGCGACGAGCTGCCGGACCCGGCGTCGGCCTTCCAGCCCGAAGGCGTTCACGGACCGTCGGAGGCCGTGGACCACTCCGCTTTCCCCTGGTCCGACGCGGCCTGGCGCGGCCTGCCGGCCGAGCGGATGATAATTTACGAACTGCACCCCGGGACCTTCACCCCGGCGGGGGATTTCTCCGGCGTGGAGTCGCGGCTGCCCTACCTGAAAAGCCTGGGCGTCAACGCCGTGGAACTGATGCCCGTCTCGCAGTTCCCCGGCTCCCGCAACTGGGGCTACGACGGGGTCTATCCCTACGCCCCGCAGGATTCCTACGGCGGGCCTGAGGGCCTCAAGCGTCTCGTCGACGCCTGCCACCGGGCCGGCCTCGCCGTAGTGCTGGACGTCGTCTACAATCATCTCGGCCCGGAGGGCAATTACCTGGGCTCCTACGGTCCCTATTTCACGGACCGCTACCGCACGCCGTGGGGCGACGCGGTCAATTACGACGGCCGCGGCAGCCCGGCGGTCCGCGAGTATTTCATCGGGGCCGCGCTGGCCTGGTTCCGCGACTACCATATCGACGCGCTGCGGCTGGACGCCGTGCACGGCATCTTCGATCTCGGGGCGAAGCATTTCCTGGCCGAGCTTTCGGAGAGGACGCGGGACCTGTCGCGCCTCCTCGGCCGGCGCCTCTCGCTGATAGCCGAGAGCGATCTCAACGACGTGCGCGCGCTGGAGCCGGCCCCGCGCGGCTGGGGGATGGACGCGCAATGGTCGGACGACTTCCATCACGCGCTGCACTCGCTGCTCACCGGCGAGAGGGGCGGCTATTACGAGGATTTCGGCGGGTTCGGCCAGCTGGCCAAGGCCTTCTCCGACGGCTTCGTCTACGACTGGGCCTGGTCGCCGCACCGCGGCCGCCGGCACGGTTCCAGTTCCAGGTCCGTTAACCCGGGCAAATTCGTCGTCTGTTCGCAGAACCACGACCAGGTCGGCAACCGGCTGCTGGGCGAGCGCCTCCCCGCCCTCGCCGGCGAGCGGCGGCTGCGGCTGGCGGCCGGAGCCGTCATACTCTCCCCGTATGTCCCGATGCTCTTCATGGGCGAGGAATACGCCGAGAAGAACCCCTTCCGGTATTTCGTCAGCCACGGCGACCCGGGGCTCGTAAAGGCCGTGCGCGAGGGCCGCAAGCGGGAGTTCGCCGCCTTCGGCTGGAAGAAGGAACCGCCGGACCCGCAGGGCGTGGAGACCTTCGCCGCCAGCCGGCTGGACTGGGACAGCCTCCGCCGCGGCGCGCACGCGGAGATGCTGGACCTCTACCGGCGGCTCATCGCCCTGCGCAAGGCCTGCCCCGCGCTCGGCTGCGTACCCCGGAAGGACGTTTCGGTGAGGACGTCCGGCGGGACCATCTCGGTGTTCCGCCGGCGCGGCCGCTCCGCCAGCGTCGTCGTCTATAATTTCGGCCGGTCCGCGGCCCGTCCCGGGCTGCCGCCGGGCCGGAACAGGGCGGCTTTCGCCGCAGCCGGTGCCCGGAGCTCTGCGACGGGCCGGAACAGGGCGGCTTTCGCCGCAGCCGGTGCCCGGAGCTCTGCGACGGGCCGGTGGCGGGCGGTCCTCGATTCCGAGGGACGGCGGCCGGACGCGGCGCTGGCGCCGGAAAGTTTCAGGGTCTATCTGGCGGGCTAGAGCGGTCCTTCAGACGGGGTTGGGGACGTCCACGAAGAAGGTCTTCACGCGGAAGCGGCGCCCGAGCAGGCGGCCGAGGTTCCTGACCCCTTCCTTCTCCGTGTTGTAATGTCCCGCGGATATGAAATTGACGCCCAGTTCGCGCGCGCTTTCCTGGCTGGGCTCGCCGGCCTCGCCGGTGACGAACAGGTCCAGGCCGGCCTCCGCTGCCTGCTGGAACATGCGCGCGGCCCCGCCGGAGACGGCGCCGACGCGGCGTATTTTCTTGGGGCCGTAGGGGAAGAGCAGCGGCTTCGCGCCCAGGCCGGCGGCCAGCAGCGCCGCGGCCTTCGCGGGGGAGAGCGGCCGCCGGAGCGTTCCCGAGAGACCGATGGTCTGGCCGTCATACGAGCCGAAAGGGCGGAGGCCCCCCGCGCCGAGCAGGCGCAGCAGGGCCGCGTTGTTGCCCAGCCGGGGATGGGCGTCGAGCGGGAGATGCCAGGCGGCCAGGCTCATGCCGTTCTCCAGCAGCAGCGCCAGCTTCTTTTTGAGCGGGCCCGTCACCGGTTCCGGGTGTCCTTTCCAGAAAAGACCGTGGTGGACTATCGCCAGGTCGGCCCCGGCCTCCGCCGCCCGCCGTAGGAACTCCAGCGAGGCGGAAACGCCGAGCGCCAGCCCGCGCACCTCCGGCCTTCCTTCCACCTGCAGGCCGTTGAGCGAGGCGTCCCTGAAGGAGGAGGAACGCAGTTCCCGTTCCGAGAAAGCCACTATGTCTTTTAGACGCGCCATGCTCCCCCCTTACTTCGCCCCGTGCCTGGCTGCGTGGACGTAGCCGCCGCTGTTCTCCGCGCAGAGCGCGTCCGTCAGAACGGGCGGCGAACCGGCGGCGCCGTAGAAAAGAAGGGCGGCGTAGCCCCAGCGTTCGGGGTTCCCGGCCAGCAGCCGGCGGGGGACCCGGACCGTCACCCTGCCGCCGGGCTTCGTCTCGGCGTCGAGCTCCTCCGCGGCCCGCCGCCGGGCGGCGGTGAAGAACTCGGCCTTTTCCCCGTCGACCCTGAGCGAGTATTCCCAGGCGTCCTCGGGATAGAGCCGCGGGGCCGCGGCCGTCAGCAGTTCGGTCCTGCCGGCGCGCTGGCGCTTGTTGATATCGATATAAAGCTCCGCCGTAACCCCTTCTACCACGCCTTTCTCCGGGCCGGCCCCGGTCGTGAAGGTGAAAGAGACGAGGTCCCCGTCCCAGGACACCGAGAGGGACTTGAGCCTGAGGGCCTCCGCCGGGTCCAGGCCGCCGGGAAGGGCCGGCGCGGCGCCCGGCAGCTTCGGTTTCCCGGCGCCGTTGTCCAGCACGAGAGAGGAGCCCTCCCTTCTCGAAGCGAAGGCGGCGGTACCGTCCTCTTCCGGCGAGAGTTTCTCCAGCGGGTCGAAGATCCAGCGCGGCAGGCTCTTGTCCATCAGGCGGTAGACGTCGGCGGCCCGGTCCTGGAACCCGGTCTCGGCCGCGCGGCGGACCTCCTCGTCGGGTTCCGCCAGTCCGGCCAGCTGCTCCCCTCCCCCGGTGGAAAAATAGGCCTGCATTACGGCCGCGAGTTTTTTCTCGCCGGGGCGCTCGTTCATGTAAAGGGTCATGGTGTCGCGCAGGCCGGACAGGGCCGATAGAGCCCCGGCCTGGCGGGGCGAACCCGCCCAGCGGTCATAGCCGGCGGTCCAGGGAGGCAGAGAGAGAGCGTCCGTCGCGGCCGCCGCGGTGGAGGCCAGCAGTTCCGAGACGGTCATGCCGGGCGCCGCCACGGGCAGCCAGTAATCGACGAGGCCCGCGCCCGCGGGCGCCGGCGGCCGCGCCGAGCCGTCTATGACGAAGAAGCAGGGAGCCGTGAAGCAGCCGGCGGTGGGTCGGTAGCCGGGCGAGCCCGGCTCGGTGGAGGAAAGCAGCTCGAAAGCGGCCGCGACGACGCCTCCCCCGGAAAGGAGACGGGCCGTATCCGTGGAGGCCGGCGGGCCGCCGGCGGCCCAGGCGAGGCCGAGCGAGCGCAGGGCGGGCTGGGCGCCTTCGGCCATGCCGCCCGGCGGCGAGGCCAGGCCCTTCGGCGGGTATTCGGCGTAGAGCGGGAGTCTTTTGCCGGCGTCCATGAGCCGCAGGGCGAAGAAATAGGGGTTGTTCCGGTGCCGGCCGCTTTTCCCGCTCCAGGAAGAGGCGGCGTCGTCCGGGTAATAAAGGAGGAACAGCGGCGGCGCCTCGGGAGCGCGGAGCGCCAGTTCCACCCTGCCCGCGGCGAGCAGCGCGCGCAGTCTTTCCAGGACGGCGCCGGAAGGCTGGGATTCGAGGGCCAGCGTGAGCTTCAGCGCGGTATCGCGTTCGAGAACTTCCAGGACCGGGGCCAGGTCCTCCTCGGCGTGGGGCAGCCAGAGCAGCGCGGTGCCGGCCAGGGCGCGCGGAGCGGCGGCCGCCAGCAGGAAGCAGAGGAGCGCGGCGGTCCGCCTCATTTGACCCTCCGTACGGATACGCGCTCCCCCTGCCGGTCGGCCGTCCCGGAGGCGTCCGGGTCCGGCGCCCGGTCCCCGTCGACGATGTAGGCGTACCGGTATTCGCCGGGCGGCAGCGGTATGATGGTCTCCCAGCCGCCGTTCTTCTTCACCAGGCTCAGCGCCGCCGGGTCCCATTTGTTGAAGTCGCCGACCAGCCTGACCTCGGAGGCCTTGGGCGCCTTCAGCGAGAATTTCACGAAGCGCAGTTCCGGCTGGGGGTTGAGGGCGGCGGCGCCTTTGCGCATGGGCGGCATCGCGGAGGGCCGGGAAGGTTTGATGAGGCCGGTCTCCCAGCCGCCGAGGAAACCGAAATACCTGCTGACGGCCTTGTGGAAGATGACGCTCGGCACGCTTATCAGCAGCAGGGCGATCGCCGACACCCAGATGAGCACTATGCGTTTTTCAACCGCCATTTTCTTCCTCCAGCACGGGCCTGAACCTGGGTTCGGCGCCCAGTTCCCGGGCCAGGGCCGCGAAACGCCCTTTGTCCAGGCCCGGCAGCTCCACCGCCGTGACCATGGTCTCTTTCATGACGGACGAAGCGGAGCGGACGAAGGCCAGGACGCTCTCGAAGCCCTTTTCCGCGTACTGCGGCGCGGGCCGCATGATTTCCAGCCACGCCGCGGGGTCCGGCGTGTTGAGACTGACGTGGACGGAATCCACCAGGCCGGACAGTTCGGCGGCCGCGTCGCGGCCGGTGATCAGGCCGGCGAGGCCGTTGGTGTTGAGACGCACGCGCAGTCCGGCGGGGACGCCCTGGACCGCGCCTGCGCGCAGGAGGCGGCAGAGCTCCTTCAGTTCCCCGAACCGCATCGTGGGCTCGCCGTAGCCGCAGAAGACCAGTTCCGAGAAAGGCGCCGCCGCGTATTCGCGCGCCAGCGCGGCGGAGATCTCCGCCGGCGAAGGCTCCGCCCCGCCGAGATCCAGGTTGTTGCCCCTGTAATCCATCTCCCAGCGCCTTTTTATGCAGAAAGAGCAGGCGGTCGGGCAGCGGTTGGTCAGGTTGACGTAAGCCCCCCGGCCGTAGCGGTAGACTATCGCCGGCTTGGTCTTCTCCATCGGATTATTTTATCATATGGTATCAGGTCTTTATGAAAATACTCTGCGCCTGCAACGCCTTCAAGGGCACGCTTACCGCCGCCGCGGCCTCGCGCGCGCTGGCCGTGGGCCTCCGCCGGGGCGGCGCGGCCGGCGCGCGCGCCTTCCCCGGCATAGCCGACGGGGGGGACGGGCTGGCGGAGGTGATCCGGGACTGCCGCGGCGGGACTTTCCTGCGCCGGCGCGTGGCCGGGCCGCTGGGTTCGCCGGTCTCCGCCCGCTTCCTGATGCTGCCGGGCCGCCGCGCCGTGATAGAGATGTCGGAGGCCGCCGGCCTGCGGCGGCTGGGCGGCCGGCGGAAGGACCCGATGCGCGCGACGACCCGCGGCGTAGGGGAACTGATGCGGGCCGCGGCGCTGGCGGGCGCGCGCGAGATCTTCGTCGGGCTCGGCGGCAGCGCCTCGAACGACGCCGGCGCCGGCTGCGCGGCCGCCTGCGGCTTCAGGCTGCTGGACGCCGGGGGCCGGCCCGTCCCCGACGGTGCCGCCGGGCTGGCGGCGCTCGCGCGCATAGAGGCGGGCCCCGGCGCCGGGCTCTTCCGCGGCGTGCGGATAACGGGGCTGGCGGACGTGATCAATCCGCTCTGCGGGCCGGAGGGCTCGGCCCGGGTCTACGGGCCGCAGAAAGGGGCCTCCCCCGCGCAGGTGAGGGAGATGGAGAAGGCCCTGGCGCGCTGGGCCCGCGCGGCCCGGCCGCTGCTGGGAGTGGACGCCGCCGTCCTGCCCCGCGGCGCCGCGGCGGGCGGGCTCGGCGCCGGGCTGGCCGCGCTTTTCGGCGCCAAGCTCATCGACGGCGCGGCCTGGGTGCTGGAGAATTCCGGTTTCGCCCGCGCCCTGGCCTCCTGCGGCGCGCTGGTCACCGGCGAGGGACGTTTCGACCGGCAGACCCTCTACGGCAAGGCCCCCGCGGCCGCGGCGCGGCTGGCCGCGGCCGCGGGCAAGCCTGTCTTCGTCTTCTGCGGGCAGTACGAACCGCTGCCGCTCCGCGACCTGCGGGAACTGGGGGTCAGGAAGGTTTATCCGCTGTCCCGTCTTTTTCCCGGTCTCGACACCTCCCGGCGCTGCGGCGGCCTGCTCGGGAAAGCCGCGGCGGCGGCGGCGCGCGAGATAGGCGCCGCCGTGGACTAGCTCCGCCTTTATTTATTAATATATACACCTTGATTATCAAAACCGGTCCTTCCGCCAGGGCGGGGACCGGCCGGAGCGAACAATGAGCGCCAATTCCCACAACATCTCTTTCGGAACGGACGGCTTCAGGGGAGTGATCTCCAGGGACTTCACGTTCGACGCCCTGCGCAGGATAGCGCAGGGTTTCAGCGATTTCCTCGCCTATAAGTACATGCGGACCAGCGAGAAGCCCAGGGTGGTCATAGGCTACGACCGCCGCTTCATGTCCGACCGGTTCGCCGAGGTGTTCGGCGACGTGCTGGCCTCGCAGGGCGTGGACTGCACGCTGTCCGACTCGCCGCTGCCGACGCCGGCCGTCAGCTTCCTCACCTCCGGCAAGTTCGACTACGGCATCATGATAACCGCCAGCCATAACAAGTATTTCTACAACGGCGTGAAACTCAAGCAGGGCGGGCGCTCGGCCCCGCCCACGGCCACGGCGGAGCTCGAGACCTATATCTTCAAGGCTTCTCCCCACAAGGTGAAGTCCGCCGGCGTGCCGAAACGGCCCTTCATGAAGGACTATCTTTCCTACCTGAACTCCCGGCTGCCCTACGCGAAGATTTTCGAGAAAGTGAAGGGGCCGGTCGTCGTGGATTTCATGTACGGCTGCGGCGCTGAACTGGCCGCCGACGTCTTCTCCGCGAAGAACGTCGTCCGCCTGCACGAGGAGCGCGACCCGCTCTTCCCCGGCATACATTCCCCGGAACCGGTGGAGTCGAATCTCCAGCTCCTGGTGAAGACCGTGAAGGAGAAGAAGGCCCGGCTGGGCGTGGCCCTCGACGGCGACGCCGACCGCTTCGCCCTGGTCAGCGACAAGGGCGTCTACATGACCCCCTGCCAGATCGCGCCGATGCTGCTCGAGTACCTCATCCAGCGCGACAAGCTCAAGGGCAAGGTCATCCAGGCCGTGTCGATGGGCTACCTGACCAAGCGCATCGCGCGGGCCCATAACCTGCAGTTCGAGGAGGTCCCGGTCGGCTTCAAGTACATAGCCGAGAAGATGATCTCCGAGGACGTGTCCTTCGGCGTGGAGGAATCCGGCGGCTACGCCTGGAAGGGCAGTCTTCCCGAGCGCGACGGCGTGCTGACCGCGCTGGCCTTCGCCGAGATGACGGCGAAAACGGGCAAGACCATTACCGAGCTCTACAGGGACATCGAGAAGAAGTACGGGACCTCCCATTTCGAACGCGTGGATTTCAAGCTGGAGAAGGCCATCCCGAACAAGCACTCCTTCGCCGTGAAGCTCAAGAAGAAGCTGCCCAAGACCGTCATCGGGAAGAAGATCCAGGACGCGGTCACGCTCGACGGCCTCAAGATAGTCCTGGAGGACGACAGCTGGCTGCTGATGCGGCCCTCGGGCACCGAGCCGCTGCTGCGCACCTACGCCGAGGCGCCTTCCGCCGACGGCGTCAAGAAGCTTTTGGCCTTCGCCAAGGGATTGGTCGAGGGGAAATAACCGCTGACCGTTGCCGGGCCGCCGAGGGGCGGCCTCAGCCGCCCGCCGGAAGGCGGGGACGGGCCTCTAACGGGGCGGACTTAAAGGAGAAAAGAAGAGATGAACTACAAGGGAAAGAGGTACGTTACTTCGGAGTCGGTGACCGAGGGTCACCCGGACAAGGTCTGCGACCAGATCTCGGACGCGGTGCTCGACGAGATAATGCGCAAGGACCCCGCGGGCCGCGTGGCCTGCGAGACCTTCATCACCCGCGGCATGGTCGTGGTGGGCGGCGAGATCACGACCAGGACCTACGTCGACGTGGACTCGCTGGTCCGCTCGGTCGTGAAGGACATCGGTTATACCCACGCCAAGTACGGCTTCAACTACGAGACCTGCGCGGTGCTCAACGTGATAGGCCGCCAGAGCCCCGACATCGCCCAGGGCGTGGACACCGGCGGCGCCGGCGACCAGGGCATGATGGTGGGTTACGCCTGCGACGAGACCCACGAGCTGATGCCGCTCTCGCTGACGCTGGCGCAGAAACTTTCCATGCGCCTGGCCGAGGTCCGCAAGAAGAAGGTCCTGCCCTACCTGGGCCCCGACGGCAAGTCGCAGGTCACGGTCGAGTACTTCGACGGCCGTCCCGTGCGCGTGGACACCGTCGTGATCTCCTCCCAGCACACCGAGGACATCCTGGACTCGACGGGCCATCAGATAACCGAGAAGTCCCGGCGCGAGATCGTCGAGAACGTGATCCTGCCGGTGATAGACAAAAAACTGATCGACAAGAACACCCGGTTCCTCATCAACCCGACCGGCAAGTTCGTGGTCGGCGGCCCGCAGAGCGACGCCGGCGTCACCGGCCGCAAGATCATCGTGGATACCTATGGCGGCGTGGCCCCGCACGGCGGCGGCGCCTTCTCCGGCAAGGACCCGACCAAGGTCGACCGCTCGGCGGCCTACATGGCCCGCTACGCGGCCAAGAACATCGTGGCCGCCGGCCTGGCCCGCGAGTGCACCGTGCAGGTGGCCTACGCCATCGGCGTGGCCGAGCCCGTCGGCCTCTACGTGGACACCCACGGCACCGGCCTCGTCGACGATTCGAAACTCTCGGAGATCGCGATGAAGGTGTTCGACTTCACTCCCAAGGGCATCATAAGGACCCTGGGCCTGCGCGCGCCGATATTCAGGCGGACCGCGGCCTACGGGCATTTCGGGCGCATGGACGCGAAGTTCTCCTGGGAGAGGACCGACAAGGCGGCCGCGCTCAAGCGCCGGGCGCTGGGCGGCCGCGCGGTCCGCAGGACCGCCGTGAAGGCCTGAGCCGCGGTCCGGAGGGGGGGGTATGAAGATACTGGTGGTGGACGATAACCTGCTGGCGGCCGTCATCCTCAGGACCGCTCTCGAAAGCCTGGGTCACGAAGTGCCCGAGCCGGCCCAGGATTACGAGACGGCCCTGGCCGCCTGCAGGAAGTCGGCTCCCGACCTGGTCTTCGTGGACCTGGTCATGCCGGGCCGGGACGGGCTGGAACTGCTGGCCGCGCTGCGGGGGGAGTTCCCCGCCACGAAGGCGGCCGTGGTCACGGCGGTGGACCAGGCGGGCGTGGACGCCAGGATACGCGAACTGGGCGGCGCGGGAGTGCTGCGCAAGCCTTTTACGATGTCCGAACTGAAGACTTTCATCGAGACGGTGGTCAAAGTATGAGAAAGGAAAAAAATACGGCGACGGACGCCTGGCACGAGCTCGCGTCGGAGGCGGTGACGCGGTCGGTGGCCAAGCTCTCGAGGATCTCTTCCGGCAGCTGGACGATAAAGGATATCGAGGCCGCGGTGAATTCCGAAGCGCTGCGGGCTCCCGGCGAGGAGCCCGGCGCCGGCGTGATCTTCACCGTCGCCGGCCCCGGTTCCCTGCGCGCGCTCCTGACTTTCCGGGCCCGCGACGTGGAAGCCGTTTCCCGGTGCTTCCTCGGTTATTCCTTCGTCAAGATGAGCTCCATGAACAAGGCGGAGGAACTGCTGGTCTCGGAGGTCGGGAATATCCTGTTCAATTCGTTCCTCTCGGTCATCTCGGCGCGGGTCGGGGAGGTGATGCTCCCCTCGGTACCGCACTGCATACAGGGGGGACTGGACATCATCGACACGGCTTTCCGCGGCTCGCCGGGGGTAACCCGGGGGGACGCGGCGGCCAGACTGCGCCTCACCCTCTCCTGCAAGGACGGCGAGGCCGAGTGCTCGGTGCTGCTGGCCATGGAAAAAGCGCTGTTTTACAGGCTTTTCCCTACCGGCGGGGCTTCATGAGGCTGGCCGTTAATCTGGCCCTCCTGCTGGTCTTCGCGGTTCCCGCGTCCTACGCCCAGCCCCGCGTCTCGGGCGCCGCCTGGCAGCTTTCGGCCGCCGCGGGCCAGAAACGGCTCCCCTACCGCGACGTCGCGTCCCTGCAGCTCTCGCAGTCGGGCGTGCTCGCCGGCAGGCCCAGGGTCCGTCTCGCCATATCAAACAATTCCTCCAGACCGGTCGAAGGACTGGTCCTGCGTTACGACTTCTCCATCTCCATCTCTTCCGGGAGCGGGAAAGGTTTCTGGGCGGTGCCTTTCCACATCAGCGAGACCCGCGTCTCCAGGCTCGCGCCCGGTTCCGCCCAGGAAGTCAGCATCTACCAGGTGAATCTGAACTCGCATCTCGGGCGCCTCAGGGGGACCGGCTTCAGGCCCCTTTCGCTCAGGATCAGGGTGATGCTGGAACCCCGCGCCGGCGACGCGGCGGACGTGCTGCCCAGGGAATTCGAGATCCCTTTCGAGGCCCCCGGAACGGCGCCCGTCCGGACCCCGCCGGGCGCCGTCGAAGAACGCTAAGGAGCTGCCAAAAATGAAGTCTCTCGTGCTCTGCGCGCTGCTGGCCGTGCCGGCTTCCGCCGCGAAAACCTCCTACGAGCCGCTGCCGGCCGAGCTGCGCGAACTTTCCAGGAAAGGGCTCGACGCGGTCTACGCCGTCACGCTGCCCGAGGCCCAGGGCTATTTCGACGAAGCCGTAAAGAAATACCCGGACCATCCCTTCGGTCATTTCGGCGTCGCGATGGTGAAATGGGCGCATTTCGAATACCTGGAGGACGAGTCGGATCCGGCCCTGGACGAGGAATACGAGGCGCTGACGGACAAGGCGATATCCGTGGGCGACTCCTGGCTGAAGAGGCATCCCGGCGACGCCAACGCCCATATGTGCATCGGCGGCATGCACGGCCTCAGGGCGCGACTGGCGCTGCTGCAGCACCGCTGGATAAAGGCCTATTTCGAGGGCAGGAAAGCCCTGTCCCATACGCGCAAGGCCCTGGAACTGGACCCGGAGCTTTACGACGCCTACCTGGGCCTGGGCATGTACGAGTACTACGCCGGCACCCTGTCCGGCGTGGTGAAGGTGCTGGCGAAGCTCTTCATGAAAGGCGACGCGGAACAGGGCCTTAAATATCTCAACCTCTGCCGCGAGAAGGGCTATTTCAACTCCACCGCCGCCGAACTCATTCTCATCGAGATCTATACCCAGACCGGCAGCCGGTACGCCGACCCGCGGACGGCCGTGAAATGGTCGCGGGAACTGCGCGCCAGATACCCCGACCACGCGCAGATGCATTTCGTCGAGATCGTGTCCCTGTTCGAGAACCGGCAGTACGCCGAGAGCCGTACCTCGGCGGAGAACTACCTCGAACGCCTCGAGAGCGGCGACCCGGTCTACCGTCCGAACTACCTGCCGCGCATACTGGTCGCGCTCGGCACCATCTACCTGGTCGAGCACGAATACCAGAAGGGGCTCGAGATGTTCCTGCGCGCCCGCCAGACGCTCGCGAAGGACCCCGGCGCGCATCCCACGCGCTGGGCCGTCTGGGCCGTGGTGCGCGCCGGCCACGCGCTGGACCTGCAGGGTCTGCGCGACAAGGCGCGCGAGTACTACAGGGAGGCGCTCTCGTACAAGGACGAGTGGGGCTTCGGGGAATACATCAAGCCTTATTTCAAGAGCCCCTTCGCGAAAACCGACCTCCCCGGTTCCCTCCCCCCGCCGTAAAAAGGACCTCCCGCATGGAGAACGTCGCCTTCGCTCTCGGCCTGACCCTGTTCGCGGGCATGGCCACCGGCGTGGGCAGCCTCATCGCCTTCGCCGCCAAAAGGACCGATTACCGCTTCCTCTCCGTCTCCACCGGCTTCAGCGCCGGCGTCATGCTCTACGTCTCTTTCGTCGAGATCTTCCACAAGGGTTCCGCGGCGCTGGTGGAGGCCTGCGGTGATCCCGCCGGCCACTGGGTCAACGCGGGTTCTTTTTTCGCCGGCATGCTGCTGATCGGCCTGATAGACAATTTCATCCCCTCCTCGGAGAACCCGCACGAGACGCACAGCGAGGCCGAGGAGGCGCCGCTGCACGACCCCAAGGCTCACGTGCCGACGGCCAGGGAATGCCATGAGGCGACCGTGGCCGGCGTGCCCGGCGCGCACGAGCATATCCGCAAGGGGAAACTGATGCGGATGGGCCTCTTCACCGCGCTGGCGATAGGCATACACAATTTCCCCGAGGGCCTGGCCACCTTCCTGGCCGCGCTCAACGATCCGGGCCTGGGCGTCGCCATAGCCGTGGCCGTGGCGCTGCACAATATCCCCGAGGGCGTCAGCGTCTCGGTGCCTATCTTCTACGCCACCGGCGACAGGCGGAAGGCCTTCCTGTATTCCTTCTTCAGCGGCCTGGCCGAGCCGGTGGGCGCGCTGATAGCCTGGCTGGCCATCCGCTTCTTCCTCGGTTCCGGCGGGGTCGTGCCGCCGCAGGTGATGGGCGCGCTTTTCGCCGGCGTCGCCGGCGTCATGGTCTATATCAGCGTGGACGAGCTGCTGCCGACGAGCCGCGCCTACGGCAAAGGCCACGACAGCCTCCTCGGCCTGGTGGCCGGTATGGCCGTCATGGCGCTGAGCCTGCTGCTGATGAAGTGACCCCTTCCTTATGACGGTCAGGGAATTCGAGAAAGTCGCAGCCGAGGCCGTGAAGTCCCTGCCGCCGAAACTCAAGGGCGCGCTGGACAACATGGTGCTGGCCGTGAAACCGCTGCCCACCCGCGCGCAGGACCGCGAGTTCGGCGAGGGGCTGCTGGGTCTGTATGAAGGAGTGCCGCTGCCCGACCGCGGCCAGGACTACAGCGGCGCCATGCCGGACAAGATCACCCTTTTTAAGGACAACCTGGAAGCGGAATGCTCCACCCGCGAGGAACTGGAGGAGGAGATCCGCCATACCGTCATGCACGAACTGGCCCATTATTTCGGCATGGACGACGACGAGCTGGAGGAGAAGGGTCTCTATTGAAAAAGCGCCGGATAGGTCGGCTGGCCCGCCGCAAGGCGGGCTTTTTATTTGCCGGCGGAGCGGAGCCAGGCGGAGAGGCGGTTCATGCCTTCCTCGATGGTGACCGAAGGGGCGTAGCCCAGGTCCCGGCGGGCGGCGGAGATGTCGAACCAATGGGCGGTGGTGAGTTGCCTCACTACGAAGCGCGTCAGGGGCGGCTCGGACGCCGCGCCGGACAGGCGCCAGGCCGTTTCCAGTACGGACGCGGCGGCCAGGGCCGCGGGATAGGGTATGCGTTCGGTGACCGGCCGGGCCCCGGCCGCCGAGAGTATCATGTTCACTATGTCCCAGTTGGGCCGGGGATCGCCCTGGCTGATGAAATACGCCTTACCGGCGCAGGCGGAGCCCGGCGACAGTTTTTCGGCCGCCAGCCAGTGGGCTTCGGCCGCGTCGTCGATATAAGTGGTGTCTATCAGTTTGTTGAAAGAGCCTATGCGGCGCAGTTTGCCCGCCCGTCCGCGCGCGATTATCGTGGAGATCATGTGGTCGCGGCCCGGGCCCCAGACCAGGTGGGGGCGCAGTGCCACGGTGGAAAAGCGCGTGGAATTGGCCTTGAGCACCAGCCGCTCGGCCCTGGCCTTGGTCTCGGCGTAACGCGATTCCGACCTTTCCGGGTAAGGGGCTCTTTCGTTCCACCCTTCGACCTCGGCGCCGCCGGCCGGGTAGACCACGCTGGGGGTGCTGGTATAGACGAAGCGGGCCGCGCCCGCCTCCTTGGCCGCGGCCAGCATGACGGCCGTGCCCAGTACGTTGGCGTTATAGAAATCTTTATAAGCGCCCCACATGCCCACCTTGGAGGCCGCGTGAAAGACCGTGTCCCGCCCCCGGCAGGCGCGCGCGGCCGCTTCCTCGTCGGCCACGCTGCCGCGCAGGCACTCCGCGCCCAGCGCTTTCAGTTCCGGGTAATACCCGCGCGCCAGCACCCGCACCTCGGCCCCCCGGGCCAGCAGCAGCCGGACTATCGCGCCGCCGAGGAAGCCGCCGCCGCCCGTGACCAGCGCTTTCATGAGAGCCGCTCCTCCGCCCAGGCGGCCAGCTTCTCGCGGCCTATCTTGGCGTTGTGACGGATATCGACGGGAAAACCGGGATGATAGAGTATATCCTTTATCGTCTTTGTGTGGGCCCGAGCTGCGCCCAGCGCCAGGAGTTCTCCGGTGAGGCCCGCCCGCGGCCTCTTTCCGGGTTCCAGTTCGACGCAGACGACGGGCCGCTTCGCCCCCGCCGGACCGACGCCGACCAGCGCCGTGCGGCGCACATCCGGGTGGGCGTTGAAGACCGATTCGCAGGGGATGGTGAAAAGCGCGCCGTCCGGCGTGACGACGCGGTGGCTCTTGCGCCCGCAGAACCAGAGGCGGCCCTCAGGGTCCCGCCAGCCGGCGTCGCCCATGCGGTGATAGATTTCGCCGCCCGGGCCTTTTATCTTGGCGAGAGCGTCGCCGTCGGGCCGGTTGAAGTAGGAGGGGGAGACTATCGGGCCTTTGACCATTATCTCGCCGATCTCGCCGTCCGGGACGGCGAGGTCGGGCGACCATTCCCCTATCGGGCCGTCGGATATCTTTATCACGGAGACTTCCACGCCGGGCCAGGGTTTTCCGACGCAGACCCCGAAACCCGGGCCTATGGCCGCGAGTTCCCTGCCCGAAACGCAGGCGACGGGCAGCGCCTCGGTGGCGCCGTAAGGGGTATGCACCGGCACGCCGGGCCGCAGCATCCTCGAGACCCGCTCTATGACCTCCATGCGGACCGGCGCCCCGCAGGAGATGACGCGCTCCAGCGAAGGCAGGCGGGTCCCCGTCATTTCGCCGTAGCGGCCGAGATTGTCGATCAGCGCCGGCGAGCCGAAAAGCTGCACGGCCTTGTGTCCGTTCATCAGCCGGCAGAGCATGGCCGGGTCGGCGGCCGCGGGGCGGGTGAAATCCATCTCCGGTATGGCGATGGTCAGGCCCAGGGCGATGTCGAAGAGGGCGAAGAGAGGGAAGGTCGGGACGGAGGCGAAGCCGGGCTTTATGCCGAAGTAATCGCGCAGCATGGCGGCCTGGGCGTGCAGCATGGCGTGGGTGTATACCGCGCCTTTCGGCGCGCCCGTGCTGCCCGAGGTGAAATTTATCGAGGCGGTTTCCGGCGTATCGGCGGGGTCCGGCGCGGGGGCTCCGCGGCCCAGCCGGCGCAGCCCGTCGAGCGTCAGGCCGCCCCAGAACAGGCGCGGGCCCGCGGTGATATTGAGCTTCGACGAGGGAGCCCAGCCGAAAAGGAGTCTGGCGATATGGGCTTTCGGTATGCCGGCGAAGGCCTCCGGCGCCGCCTCGGCCAGGCAGCGCTTCATGTTGGGCAGGCCTATGCCCGGGTCGATGAGAACGCTTATAGCGCCGGCCCGGTACAGCGCGAAGGTCAGGGCGACGAAATCGGCCGAGGGAGTTATCATCAGCGCGGCGCGCGCGCCGGGCCGGAGCCCCGCGGCGCGCAGGCCGGCCGCCAGCAGCGACACATCGGCCTCGAGCTCCGCGAAAGTGACGGAGCGGCCGCCGGATATAACGGCCGGCCTGTCCGGCAGCTCCCGGGCCCGGTCGGTTATAAGCGAAGAGATGTCAGGCGGCGGCGTCATCAGGAGCGGAGAATGAAATCCTTCACCAGCGGCACGACTTCCTCTTTGGCGTCTTCCAGTATGTAATGGCCGCAGTCCGGGAATTCGCGCACCGTCGCGGAAGGAAAGCGCCGGCGCCATTCCTCCAGGAAGTGGCGGTCGAAGACGAAATCCTCCGGCCCCCAGCATATCAGCATCGGCAGGGAGGACAGGGACGGGAGCTTCTTCTGGGTCTCCTCTACGAGGCTCCAGGCCCGGTCGCCCGGCGCCAGCGGGATATCCTGCACGAAGCGCAGCGTGGCTATGCGGTCGCCCCAGCCGCCGTAGGGCGCGCAGTAGGCGTCGCGCAGTTCCGGCGGCATGCGGCGCCGGCGGCAGCCGGTCCAGGCCGCGCCGCGGGCGAAAGCGTTGAACCCGCGCACCAGCAGCGAGCCCAGCGGCGTGCGGGTCAGCCGCAGCAGGCCCGGGAAGGTCTTGCCGCCGGGCAGGAAGAAGGCGGCGGTGTTGAGGACGACCAGTTTTTCGAAAAGCTCCGGCCTGCGCGCGGCCGCGGCGAAGCCTATCATGCCGCCCCAGTCGTGGACGACCAGGGTCATCTTTTCCTTCAGGGCCAGAGAATCTATCAGTGCCTCTACGTCCTCCACGCGGCTTTGCAGGGTGTAATCATAGCGGCGGTCGCCGGGTTTGTCGGAAAGCCCGCAGCCGATATGGTCGGGGACTATGACGCGGCGCGAATCCCGCAGCGCCAGCGCCAGGTCCCGGTAGTAGAAGGACCAGGAGGGGTTGCCGTGCAGCATCAGCACAGGCTTACCCGCGCCCTCGTCGAGGTAATGCAGCTTCAGCCCGCCGCGCACGGCCAGGTATTTGCCGCTGAAAGGATACATCTCCGGGGTCACGCCTTTCGGAAGATAGCTCATTTTTACCACTCCACTCCCATCATGATCGTATTGAGGCCGCTGCCTATGCCCAGCAGCGCCACCTTGTGGCCCGGCAGCAGGAACTCGCGCTCGTCGGCTATGGCGGCCGTCACCGGCTGCGCCGCCGAGCCCATATTGCCGAGATATTCGTAGGTCTGGAAATCCTTCTCCTCGGGTATCCCGAGCGCTTCCAGTATGCTGCGTCGGTGGGTCGAGCCGACCTGGTGGCAGACGGTGCGGTCGAACTGTTCCGCCTTCATGCCGAGTTCTTCGAGCAGCGCGTCCCAGGTCCGCCGGCCGAGCTCCACGCCGTTCTTGAGCGCCGCGGTGGCGTCGGTCAGCATATGGTCGCGGTGCCAGATGCAGAGCTTGTGATGCTCGCAGGCCGCGCGGTAAACCCCGCCGAGCAGCCGGTGGCGCCGGTGCGTTCCGGGGAAGGAGCCGTCGGTCAGCACGACGCCGACGGCGCCGGACCCGCCGGTCAGCGTGGCTATGGAGAGCCGGAAATTCTCGAAGCCGCGGTCGCGCAGCATCTCGGCTATCATGCTCTCGTTGATCTCGCGCGAGGATTCGCAGGAGACGACGAGCCCGGCCCGGATATGGCCCAGCTCGATGCGGTTGGCTACGTCGAGCATGCCGTTCTGCACGCCGAGGCAGGCGTTGGAGACGTCGTAGACGGCGGTCTCGGGGCCGGCGCCCAGTTTCGCGGCCACGGCGGTGGCGGTGGCTGGTTCGCTGTGCTCGCGGCAGACGCCGGCGTAGACCAGCGCGCCCAGATCGGAAGGCTTCAGTCCCGCCTGGTCCAGCGCCTTGCGGCCAGCGCGCGCGGCGCCTTCCGAAAGCTCGAAGCCCTCGTCCCACCAGCGGCGCTCGCGTATGCCGGTCAGCGCCTCGAGCTGGCCCTCGGGGATATGGAGGGCGTCCAGCATGGGACGCACGCGCTTCTCGAGCTCGGAAGAGGTGACGACATTGGGGCCCAGTTCGTAGCCGATGGCGTCTATGTATACTTTTGAATATTTCATTTCATTCTCTGACCGATTGTCCCCGCGGCACGAGCGGGGACTCACTCTACAAAGACCGTCAAACCAGTTTTACCGCGAAATCCTTCATCTGGTATATCACCAGGCCGTCGACCAGCAGGAAGCCGTCCGCCGTCAGCGTCCTGGACGCGTCGTCGGCCGCGGTGATATAAGCTTCCACGGTGACGAGGCCGTTCTTAGGTATCACCTGGCCGCGGTAGATCCAGGTATGCTTCCGCCCGACGGCCATGGACTCGAAGCGGGCGTCCTTCGGCAGGTCCGGCCAGCGCTTAAGGGCGGCGGCTTTCACTAGATTTATGAAGGACTCCAGTCCCAGCGAGCCGGGGCAGACCGGGTCCTGGTAGAAATGAGCCTTGAAGAACCATTCGGCGGGGTCCACTTTCTTGACGCCGCGGATGAAGCCGAGTCCCTTCGGCCCGCCGGCCGGGATATAAGTTTCCGCGGAGTCGAGCATTATCAGTTCTTTGCCGGGCAGGGCGGGCAGGGCGGCGAGGTGCAGCGGCTCCGCGGCGGAGAGTTCCGCGGCGGACGGGGCGTATCGCTGAGCGCCGCGCACGCCCACCTGCTCGGCAAGGGCTTTCTTAGAGAAGAACCCGAACTGGGTGACGCCTTTGTAGACCGTGCGGCCCTTGCACAGCACTTCCATGTCGTAGTCCTGTATGATCATGCCGCCCGACTGCGAGACCTTGGTTATTTTCACTTTGGTGACGAGGATGCCGGCGTCGGGCATGACCTCGGCGTACTGCGTCGCCGTGCCGCCGAGGTTGCGGAAAGAGAGATCGGCCGGACTGGTCAGGGCCGAGCCGAGATAGGCCGCCAGCCAGCCGCAGGGCTGCAGGGCGACTTCCAGCAGCACGGCGAAGGGCATGGACTTCTGTCCGCCCGAGCCGAAATACCATTCGCCCGGCGGGACATCGTACTCGGCCTCTATGTATCCCCCGGCCTTGAGCTCCCACTGGCGGCAGTTCTCTATCTTAACCACGCGGTCGAGGAACTTGTAGGGGTCGCCGGGCAGGCGGGCGATGACGCGCTCCGAGTCGAAGACCTTGTAGCGTTCGCCGAAGGCCTCGGAAGGCTTGCCGACGGCGAAGGCGGTGATGCTGGCATTGTCGAAAATGGCGGGGCGCGGCCCGGGATCCGCCGCAGCGGCCGGCGCCGCGGCGGAACCGCTCCAGAGCGCCTCTATGGCGTCCTTCCGCGCGCCGCCCATGCGTATCGACATATTGTGGATGTGGATGATGCGCCGGCCGTCGGCGTACATGAAGGCGTCGGCTATGGCGTAGGGCGTGCCGTCGGCCTTATAGCCGATCTCCTTCACCACGATCTCGTACATCGCCTTCTTCGTGGAAGGCAGCACCTGGCCGCGGCATTCGAGCCGGCTGGTGACGCCGGGAACGGGCTCGTACCAGCAGGAACCCTCCTCGGCCGTCCAGCCGATGCGCATCAGGAAGACGCGGAAGGTGTGCAGGCAGCATTCGTACATCAGCGTGCCCGGCATGACATGGTCGTCGGTGAAATGACAGACCAGGTGCCAGGCGTCGGGATGGATGTCCATCTCGCCTTTGACCGTGCCCAGGCCGTAGCGGCCGCCGCGCGGCGAGAGCTCCAGGATCCTGTCCACCAGCTTCATCCTGCCCGACGGCAGGCCGACCGGCTTTTTGAGCGGCAGGCCGGCGAAGGCCGGGCCGAAACAGGCGGCGTAGTCGCCGCGGCGCAGCGCGTCGAGCTGGGCGTCGTCGTAGGACTCTTTTTCGGCCTCTAAAGGGGCGGGCGGCCGCCAGCCCTCCGGGGCTTTGCCCGGCGCGCTCGCCAGCTCTTCGGCGGTGAGCACCACGCCCTTGCCTTTGGCCAGCTCTTCCGGCGTGAAGAAGCCGGCGCAGCCGTTCTTCATGCTGATGAAGCGCTCGCCGTCCACCCAGCTCTCGTAGTTGAAGAAGAAAAGCCAGATATCGTCGTTGCGCGCGAAGCGCTCGATGTTGATGTCGTAGCGTATCACGCGGCCGGGCTCCGGCATGCCGCGGTGCACGGTCACTTCGGCGTCGAGCAGTCGGTACATCGCCAGGCCCCGCGTGCGGGCGTCTATGCCGAGGTAGCCGCAGAGGAAGAGGTCGGCCTGGCCCGCCTCCACCGCTATGCAGGTAGGGATGCGGCCGCAGTCGAGGTACCAGGCGCCGGGCAGGATGTCGTGTTCGGTCACGACATTGCCGGACTTCAGCGAACCGGGCTCTCCTTTCACGGAGAGTATCCGGTCCACCAGCATCAGCGGCTCATCCGGCAGGCGCACCCGCGTGGGATAAGTGTCGGCCTCCGCGAAGGCCGGGCCGAGGACTTTAGCGATGGAGCCTACGGCGAATTCCATGCACTGCGCGCGGTCCATGCAGACTTTCGGGGCCGCCGCGGAACCGGAGAGTTTCAGCGGCGTTACGGGCGCGGGCGGCACGGGCGCCGGGGCATCTGCGGAGGGGATCCCGGTACCGCTTAACCGGGCCAGCTCGGCCTGGAAGGCGATATTGCGGGCCTGCATCCCGGTGAAATTATTGGAGAGCCGGAGGAAAATGTCATGTGCCCGGGATTTGGCTGCGGAGGCCGCCGAGAAAGCCCGCAGATATTCCGGGGCCTCTCCCGGAACGGCGCCCGCGGCGGGCCTGGGCGCGGGAATATCGCCCGTCGGGGGCTGAATGGCCGGCGCGGCTTCGGCGCGCGCCGCGATCCGCGCCCGGGGCGCCACGGCCGCCGGCTGTGCGGGAGCGGCCGCAATGGCGGGCGCCGCGGGGGCCGGCGTCCAGTCCAGCGGGGACGGCGCGGGCACAGAGAGAGGGGCGTTTATGCGCTTCGCCGGGGCCCGCTTTTCGCGGTGGCCGGCGGCCAGGGTCTCGCGGCCGTAAAGCGCGTCCAGATCGACGGGCGCGCGCTCGGCCAGCAGGCGGGCCAGCAGGCGCAGCAGCGCGCCGGCGGCGTCCGGTCCTTTGACGCAGGCTGAGCGCGCGGCGTGCGGCCGGTCGGCGAGTATCTTGTCTATCATCCTGGCGCAGGAGGCCTGCGGGCCCAGCTCGACGAAGACGCGCAGGCCGTCCTCGTAGGCCCGGTTTATCAGGGCGGGAAAATCGAGGGCGTGCACGGCCTGGGCGACCACCGAGTCGGCCGCGCTCTCTCGCGTGACCTCGTAAGGGCGCCGCCAGGCCCCGCTGTAAAATTTTATCCCGGGCGGAGGGTTGGTGGGCAGCAGATGGAGTTCGCGGTATTGCTTCTCCACGAGTTTCGCCGCCTCGAAATGCACCGTGGCCCCCTGCAGCGGCAGGAAGACGCAGCCCATGCCCCTGACCAGGTTGTCTACCGCCTTGCGGTACCCTCCCACGACGCATTCGAGCGGCGCGTTGACTATCAGCAGCGCGGCGCGTTCGGCGCCCTTGAGCGCCAGGTGGACGGTCTCGGCCGGGCGGTCTATCACGCCCAGCACCCAGTCCGCCTTCTCGTCCTTGGGCAGGTTCCAGAAGCGGCGCGCGGCGTCGCAGGGGCCGGCGAGGTCGCTGACGAAGAGGCTGGACTCGTTGACGCGGCGCAGCATCTCGTCCCTGTCCGTCCAGGCCCTGGCGGCGAAAAGCGCGGCCACCTCGCCGAGGCTGTAGCCGATGACCGAGGCCGGCGAAACGCCGAGCGAGCGGACCAGGTCGCTGACGGCGGTGCCGTGCGAGACCGAGGCGAAGACCATCGATTTGTAATCGTCCACTATGGCCAGCTCCGCTTCCTTCTGCCAGCCGTCCTCCCAGGTGAGCCGCCAGGGCATGAAGAGCCCCGGCGCCATCTGGCCGCGCAGGTAGCCGTTCTCGGCGTCGAGCCGGCGGAGTATCTCGGGCCAGCGGGTCCAGAGACCGCGGCCCATGCCGATGTAATGATTGCCCGAGCCGGGGAAGACGAAAGCCAGGTTGCCGGGGCGGTAGAGCCCGGCGGGGGAATAGTATATCCTGTCGCCGAAAACCGCCTTTTCCGGGTTCGCTCGCAGGGCCGCCGCGGCCTCGGCGCAAAGCGAGGAAAGTTCCGCCGGACTGGAGGCCACCAGCGCGCAGGCCCGCTTTTTCGCCGGCCGCCGCCCGGTCCGGGCGAGCCAGAGGCGCGCCAGTTTCTCAATGCCGGCGCCGCGCTCCTGCCCCGCCAGCCAGGACTTCAGTTCGCCGAGGCCGGCCGCGATGCCGGCGGCGTCGTCGTCCTCGACGGAGAAAAGGGCCTCTCTGGCGGCGCCGAGCGGCTGGCGGCGCTCGAGCTGCTGCCGCTCGCCGTCCTGTCCTTCGAGCGCCTCCAGCACCGCGTGGGCGCAGTTGCCGTCGGGGCCGAGCGCGCTGACCGCCGCGCGGCGCGGGCCCTCGGCCCGGTTGCGCAGCCAGTACTGCGGCTCCGGGGGCAGGTGGAATCTTTTCTTCGCGCGCGCCAGGGCCGGCAGCGGTCTTATCGACGAGGCGGGCGGCAGTATCTCCTGGTAAAGAGCGAGGGCCGCTTTAGCCACGCCGGCCAGACCGGCGGCGGCGCCGGCGTTCCCTATCAGGGGTTTCAGCGAGCCCAGCGCGCAGGGCAGCGGGGCCGCGGAAACTCCGTAAAAATCGGCCAGCGCTTCGGCTTCGGTCTCGTCCTCGGCCGGAACGCCGCTGCCCGAAGTTTCGAGGTAGCCGACGGTGGAGGGATCGGCCTGCGCTTCGGCGTAAGCCCGGCGCATGGCGGCGGCGCAGGCCCGCGGCGCGGGCGCCGGCGAATCCACGCCGCCGCCCGAGGCGAAGCCAAGGCCTTTTATCACCGCGTAGACCCGGTCGCCGTCGCGCAGGGCGTCGTCCAGGCGCTTGAGGACCAGGGCGACGGCGCCCTCGCCGGCCGGCGAGCCGGCGGCGGCCGCGTCGAAAGGTTTCGGGTCCCCGGCGAAGGGCCGCAGGGCGGAGGCCGCGGCCAGCGCGCGAGGATCGCCGTCGAGAGATACCGCCCCGGCCAGCGCCGTGTCCAGCTCGCCGGCGCGCAGCGCGCGCACGGCGGCCTCGAGCGCCCTCATGCCGGAGGTCTCCCCCGAGGAGATGGTGAAGCCCGGCCCGCCGACATGGAACTCGCGGGCGATACGGCTGGCCACTATGCCGCCCAGCGCGCCCATCGTGCGGTTGGCCGAGAGAGCCGGCCCGGCTTTTTCGCGCAGCGCGGCGGTCAGGGAGCGCTCCTGCTCCTCCGTAAGCCGCCAGCCTTTTTCCGCGGCGAACTCTTTCGCCAGGGAGGCCAGCGACCATCTGAAATGGAAATTCGTGGTGTTCTGGTCGAGCTCGAGGCCGATGAAAACTCCGGCGTTCTCGAGGCCTTTCCCTCCCGCGTCCGCGATGGACCGCGCCGCGGTGTCGAGCATCAGCAGCTGCTGCGGCAGCATCTCTTCCATTTCCCTGGGAGGGATGCGGTAGGCGTCGGCCGGAACGCCGACCTCTTTGAGATAATGTCCTTTCGGTCCCGCCGGCAGGCCTCGCCGGCGTTCCGCCGGGAGTTCCGCCGGTCCGGTGCGCGGCAGGCCGAGCGCCGCCTCCTGGAATTCGCGTATATCGCCCAGGGCCCCGAAGCGGGCCGCCAGGCCGACTATGGCGACGGGAGCCGCGGGGGACTGGCGGGGTTTTTTAAAGGACGGCGAGGAGGCGGGCTGGTATTCCTCCACCAGGACATGGGCGTTGATGCCGCCGAAGCCGAAAGCGCTGAGCGCGGCCCTGCGCGGAGCCCGGCCGTCGCGCTGCGGCCAGGCCTCCGCGGAGGAGAGCACGCGGAAAGGAGAGCCGTCCAGGCGCACCTTCGGACCGGGCCTGGTGAAATTGGCCGTCGGGGGGATGGTCCTGTTCTCGAAGGCCAGCAGCGTCTTCATCAGGCCCGCGGCGCCGGCGCCGGTCAGCAGGTGGCCGACATTGGACTTGACCGAGCCCAGGGCGCATTGCCCCTCGCTCCAGCCGCGCTCGCCCCAGAGGGCGCGCAGGCTCTCCACCTCCACCGGGTCGCCGGTGGGCGTGCCGGTGGCGTGGCATTCGATATGGTCCACCTGCGAGGGGGAGAGCTCGGCCTGGCGGTAGGCCGCGCGCATGGCGCGCAGCTGCCCCTGCGTATTGGGCGCCAGCAGGCTGCCGCCCACGTCGTTGGAAAGGCCGATGCCGGTGATCACGCCGTAAATGCGGTCGCCGGCGCGCACGGCGTCGCCGAGGCGCTTGAGGACGAACATGCCGGCGCCCTCGCCGACCACCAGGCCGTCGGCCGCGGCGTCGAAAGGCGCGGGGCGGCCCGAGGGGGAGAGCGCGCGCAGCTGCGAGAAGCCCATCTGCGTGTAGAGCGAGGAGGGGCGGGAGACGCCGCCGGTGATCATGGCGTCGGCGCGGCCCTCGCGCAGCGCGTCCGCGGCCAGCTTCAGCGCGTAAAGCGAGGAGGCGCAGGCCGCGTCGAGAGTGAAACTGCCGCCGGCGAGCCCCAGGGCGCGGGCTATGACGGCGCCGGGCAGGCCGGCCGGCCTGTAATTGAGCGGGTCCGTCGCGCCGGGGGGCGGGAGCTTTTTGCCGAGCACGGTTTCGCCGAATACGGGCAGCAGGGTCTCGACGGCCAGCGCCGAGACCGTGTCGGTGGGAAGGACTATGTTGCCGATGATGACGCCGGTGCGCGAGCGGTCCACCCGCTTCTCCCCGGCGTCGAGCAGCGCCTGCCGCGCCGCGTGCAGCGCCAGGTGGAAGACCGGGTCGAGCCGCTCGAGGAAACCGGGGCGCAGGTCCAGGCCGGCCGGGTCGAAAGAGAAGCCTTCTATGAAGCAGGCCTTCTTGGAATAGACCTTGTCGGGCTCGCCCTTGCGGGGGTCGAAGGCCTCGTCGGGGGAAAGCAGCCAGCGGCCAGCCGGCGCTTCGCGGGACGAGCAGACGCCTCCCGCCACGTTCTCCCAGAACGCGCGGAGGTCGGGGGCGCCGGGGAAGATGCCGCCGGCGCCGACTATGGCTACGGGTTCCTGTTTCAAGCCGCGCTGAGCTCCTTCCTGGCGAAAGCGGAATTGAGGGCCGGGTCCACCGTGGACTCGTAGCCCGTCATCCTCGCTATCAGCTTTCCTTTGCCGTCGGTGAAATCTATGTCCGCCGCGCAGGCGTGTTCCGCCGAGCGGGTGACTCGCGCGGCCAGGCGGGTGCCGCCGGCCGGGAAGGCCGCGTACTGCCTGTATGAAGCCGCGGAGTTGGGCAGCGAACAGGCGCCGGAATTATCGAAGGTCCAGAGTATCAGCGCCTGGAAGGCGGCGTCCAGGGCCGCCGGGTCGGCCAGCCAGCGGTCGCGCGGCGCGCCGCGCATCCACGAGGCCGGCGGCAGCGAAGCCGCGGCGTCCGCGATTATGCCCTGCTCCGAGATGCCGGCCACGGAAGTTATGAAGCGCATGTCCTCGCCGTGGAAGAGTATCCCGTCGTAGGCCTTCTCCGGCGTGCGGCCGTAGGCTTTTACGGGGAAGTCCGGCGCGGCGACCGGCGCGGCCGGCAGCGAGGCGGCCAGTACTATCTCGGCGCCGGCGTGCAGCTCGCCGCCGGGCCCGCGCAGTTCGGCGGGCACGCGGAACAGGCCGTCCTTCCTGGAGGACCTGCCGGCGAAGGCGGAGAGCCTGTACTCCCCGCCGGGCAGCAGTATGCCCTTGTAGATCTTGAGGCCGTCGAAGCCGTGGAAGAGCAGGCCGGGATTGCCGTGCAGCGCGGCGTGGGCCAGCCACTCGGCCATGACCGCCGTCGGCACCACGGCCCGCCCGTTTATGACATGGGAGCGCAGGAACGGGCAGTCGGCCACGGAGAGCTTCAGCTCGAAAGCGCGGGACAGGTCCTTATTGGCGCCAGCGGCCTGACCGGCCGGGACCGCGGAGGGAGCCGTCGTGACCGCTTTCTTCGGCCTGGAGACTACCACCACCTCGGCCGGGCCGTCGGCGGCGGACAGTTCGTCGGCGAGGAACTTCCCGCCCTCTTCCAGCCCTATCACGCCCACCCCTTCTTTGGCGAAGAGGGCCTTGAGGCCGTCGTTGACCATTCCGCCGTCCCAGGGGCCCCAGTTGAAAGAGGCCGTGCGGCAGCCGGGCAGGCGCCTGGCCAGCAGGCGGGCGGTCTTGTTGAGGACCTCGTTGGCCATGGCGTAATCGCACTGGCCGGTGCGGCCGAAGCGCGCGGTGGACGAGGAGTAGAGCGCGACGGCTTTCAGCGCGGCCAGGTCCAGCGCCCCGAGCAGGTTGCGAAGGCCGGCCACCTTGGTGTCGAAGACCGAATCGAACTGCGCGTCGGTCTTGTCGAGTATGAACTTGTCGGCCAGCACGCCGGCGCCGTGCACCAGTCCGCGCACGGGGCCCAGTTCCTTCTTTATGCGGGCGACGGTCTCCCTCACCGCGGCGGCGTCGCGTATGTCGGCGGAATAGTAGGCGGCGCGCGAGCCGGCCGCCTCGAAGCGGTTGAGCTGCGCGCGTATCTCGCGGGCGGCCAGCAGCTTCGCGCAGCGCTCGCCCGCCTCTTTCGGCGTCATGCCGGGATTGCGGGAGATGAGGGCCTTTTTTATGCCGGCTTCGGAGTCGCAGGCGGCGAGCCAGGGCTCCTCGGCGGCCGGCAGCGGGCTGCGGCCGACCAGGGCCAGCGCGGCGCCGCAGGTCCGGGCCAGGGCGGCGGCGGCCTCGGCGGTGACGCCGCGCGCGCCGCCGGTTATCAGGACCACGTCGCCCTTGGCCAGCGGGAATTTTCCCGGCGCGGAGCGCTCGGAGGCGCTGAGCAGCACCACCTTGCCGCCGGTCTCCGAGAGGCCCAGTTCCACGGGCCCTTTGTAGAAGAGTTCGTCGGCGACGGCGCGGGCCACCGAGACCGTATGGTCCCAGCCCGAGGCGGCGTCGAGGGCGCGGCAGGCGACCTCGGGCCATTCATGTCCAGCGGTCTTGGCCAGGCCGGCCAGGCCGCCGAAGACGGGGTCCTGCTCGGCCTTGAGGCCGTCGAGGCCGAAAGCGCCGTCGAGGCGGGAGACGGTCAGCAGGCAGGCGCCGCCTTTCTTGCCGGCGGCGCGCAGCGCGGGGCCGGCGGCGCGGACCAGCCGGAAGGTCTTCTTGAGGAACTCCTCCGAGGAGGCGGCCCAGAAGTCCTTGCGGCCGAGCTTCGCGGCCGGGGCGAGTACGATGAGCGCGGCCAGGGCGGGCGGAACGGCGCGTACTTCGAGCGGAACTTTTTCCGCTTTATAGCTGCGGCCGGAGAGGTCCTTGACCACGGCGTCGGCGAGCTTGGAACCGTCGTCCGCGACCCAGACCGGCAGCGACTTGTCCAGGTCCAGCTTTTCCCCGCGGGCGGCGGGATCGAGGTCCGCCAGGCGCAGCACTTCGCGCGTCAGCTCGGTCTCCATCGCGGCCGCGGAGGCCGCGGGGGCCCTGGACGGAACGACGGGAGCGGGCGCCGCGCCGGCGTTGAGATGTGCGGCCACCTGGCGCAGGGTGCGTATGGTGCCGAGCTGTTCGGGGGTGATGCGCGGGGCCTGCGGGAGCTTCTCCTGGAGTTCGGAGAGTATGGCGACGCGCTTGATGGAGTCTATGCCGAGGTCGGACTCCATGTCCATGTCGGGATTGAGCGATTCCACGGGATAGCCGGTCTGGCCGGAGACTATCTCGAGCAGTACCTTGGAAGCGTCGAGACTGGCGGCGGCAGCGGGGGCGGCGGCGGTCTGCGCGGCCGGGACCGCGGCTGGCATGCCGGCGGCGAGATAGTCGCCTACCTGGCGCAGGGTGCGTATGGTGCCGAGCTGTTCGGGGGTG
>JAGVVD010000011.1 GCA_019135865.1 Elusimicrobiota bacterium | reverse complement strand
ATCTGGCCTGTGGGCTCATCATAAATGTCTCCCGAAAGGGCATAGCCCCTTCGGTAACATCTTAGGTGATTTAACGATACCCGCTTCGGTAACATTTTAAGTGATTGAATACGAGATATTGATTCCTCATTATCAAGGAACTTATACTCGATCAAGGTCTCAAGTGATGGGATACCCGTATCCGGCTCAAAATTTTTAATTGGCTTTGTTAAAACAGGCTTATGCTTTAAATCCGAAAATACCGCTTTTAATACTCCCTCTACTCGCAAATGCACCTCGGATTCATTTGCTGGAGCACAACGAAACAAGTTGGCATCTGTAATCGCATATGTCATATTCCGAAGTATTGACACAAGGTCTTTGGAAACTTCTAACGCATTTTCCTGTCTGTAAAAAGACTCGATTACCGTTAGATACTGCCGAACTCTTGCTAGCACTAAAGAATATGGCTCATCGCTCGGGTCTGAACCAGTCCCAGCAAATTCATCCTTTAATTTAATTTTCAGGTAATCGTTGTTGGCGGCTTTTCGCATCTCCTCTAAACCGGCTGCTTCAAATATTCCCAATAATTGCAGAAAGCAAGCCTCAATACTCCACCCAGGTGTTGAATACTCGTCCTCGTCATATATGCACCGCATGAGTTCTGACTCGGCATCCGCAATTGCTTTCTTGAGCACACTAATTGCAAGTGAGATATCCATCGATTTGCTCATATGTTTATTGGGTCCAATAATCTGCCAGGACTTCCGCTTGTTTCATTACGGTGTCGATGGCTTTTTGCTGTTTGTCGGGCGGGTAGCCGTATTTGTTGAGGGTGCGGCGGACAAGGACCATTAGTTTGGCGCGGGCACTTTCTTTCATGGTCCAGTCTATAGTGGCGTTGGTGCGCACCTTTTCGGCTATCTCGCGGGCGATGAACTTCAGGTTTTCGTCGCCTAGGGCCATTACGGCGCTGTCGTTGAGCTCAAGTGCCGAGTAGAACGCGAACTCGTCCTTGCTTAACTTCAGCTTTTCGGCCAGACCGTCCACGGCTCGGATCTCGCGGGCGATCTTAAGAAGTTCGTCGATGATCTCCGCCGTGGTGAGCAGGTTGTTCTGGTACTTGCGGATGGAAGCCTCGAGCATTTCCAGCAGGTTCTTCCCCTTGGTCAGGTTGAACTTCAGCCGGCCGTGCACCTCGTTATTGAGAATGCGCTTAAGCAGCTCAACGGCGAGGTTCCGGTGCTTCATGCCCTTCACTTCTTCCAGGAATTCCTCGGACAACAGCGAGATATCCGGCTTCTTTATGCCGGCCGCGTCGAAAATGTCCACCACCTCGGTAGAGGCCACAGCCTGGTTTACAATCTGGCGGATGGCGCTTTCGTATTTATTGGAGCCGCCGCCGTCGCCTTCTTCCTCAAATTTAACCAGCCGCGCACGCACAGCCTGAAAGAAAGCCACCTCGTCGCTAAGCTCAAGAGCGTCCTCATGCGGCAGGGCCAGCGCATACACCTTTGAAAGCGCCGTGCTCTCTTTAACAAAGCGCTCCTTGCCCTTGTCCAGCGCCAGCACAAACTCTTCTGCTTGCAAAATAAGCGAAAGCCGCTCAGAAGTCCCCACCTTAAAGAACCGCATATAGTCAAAGCCGTGGAACATCTGGCGCACAACTTCTATCTTCTCGAGAAGCAGTTCCAACGCCTGCTGTTGCGTCTCGGCCGGTTTCCCTTTGCCGCCGGCGCTGGAATAAAACGCCAGCGCCTCTTTAAGCGCGTTGCCTATGCCGATGTAGTCCACCACAAGGCCGCCGGGTTTATCCATGAACACGCGGTTAACGCGGGCTATGGCCTGCATAAGCGTATGGCCTTTCATCAGCTTGTCTATGTAAAGCGTGTGCAGGCAGGGCACGTCAAAGCCGGTAAGCCACATGTCACGCACAATAACCAGCTTAAGCGGGTCCCTGGGGTCCTTCATGCGGTCGGCCAGCGCGCGGCGGCTTTCCTTGTTGGTGCGGTGGCAGGCCGGTATGACAAGGCTGTCCGGGTCCTCCGGGTCGAACTGCATTTTGTCCGACGAGGAAGACGTCATCACCACTTTAAGCGCGCCGGCCTTCTGGTCTTCGCTGTGCCAGGCGGGGCGCAACTTTATGATCTCGTCGTAAAGCGCAACGGCTATGCGGCGGCTCATGGTGACTATCATAGCCTTGCCGTCGAACACCTCGGAGCGCTTTTCGTAATGTTCAACAATATCGCGCGCCAGGTTCTGCAGGCGCTTGGGGTGGCCAACTATGGCCTCAAGCTTGGTCCACTTGGCTTTGGCCTGCTGGGTTTCGGTGGCGCCGTCGTCGGCCATTTCCTTTTCGAAATCGGCCAGCAGCTTACGGCCGTCTTCGGTAAGGTTAACCTTGGCGAGGCGGCTTTCGTAATAGATCTTTACCGTGGCGCCGTCGTCCACGGCCTGGGCTATGTCGTACTTGTCAATGTAATTGCCGAACACCGCCGGGGTGTTCTTGTCCGCGCCCTCCACGGGCGTGCCGGTAAAACCGATGAACGTGGCGTTGGGGATGGCGTCGCGCAGGTACTTGGCAAAACCGTAGGCCTTACGCTTGCCGGTAACTTTGCCCCCCTCATCCTTAACGTCCAGGAACCTGGCGCCAAAGCCGTACTGCGTGCGGTGGGCCTCGTCGGCGATAACAATGATGTTGTGCCTGTCGGAAAGGCGCTCGTAGTCCGCGCTGCCGGCCTCGGGGAAAAATTTGTGGATGGTGGTGAACACTATGCCGCCGGAGGCCACCTTGAGCAGCGTCTTTAACTGCTCGCGCGACTCAGCCTGCACGGGCGCCTGGCCCAGCAGGCCCGCGGACGCGGCGAAGGTGTCAAAAAGCTGCTGGTCCAAGTCGTTGCGGTCCGTAATTACAACGAGCGTGGGGTTGTTGAGCGCGCGTATGAGCTTGCCGGAATAAAACACCATCGACAGGCTTTTGCCCGAGCCCTGCGTATGCCAGATAACGCCGGCGCGGCCGTCGCCGGCTTCTTGCGCGGCCTGGCGGGTGCTTTCAAGCGCCTTGCTAACCGCGTGGTACTGGTGATAGGCCGCTATCTTCTTTATGGTCTCTACCTGGGTAAGGCCGGTCTGCGGGTCCGTCTTTTTGTCTTTCTCGAAAACTATAAAGTTGCGCACCAGGTCCAGGAAGGTGGCCTTGTTAAGCATGCCGCCGAGCAGCACTTCGAGCTGGTTTACGTTGTGGCCGGATTCTTTTTTGCCGTCTATGGTCTTCCACGCCTGAAAGCGGCTGAACGGCGACGACAGCGTGCCGGCGCGGGCTTCGAGCCCGTCCGAGATAACGCAGAAGGCGTTATAGAAGAAGAGGCCCGGGATAACGGCCTTGTAGGTTTGTATCTGGTCGAAGGCTTTTCTTATGGTGGCGTTGGCGTCGGCGGGGTTCTTAAGCTCCACCACCACCAGCGGCAGGCCGTTTACGTACAGAATAATGTCCGGCCGCTTGTTCTGGTTGCGCTCCACAATGGTGAACTGGTTGATGGCGAAGAAAACGTTGTTCTGCGGCTGCTGATAGTCCACCAGCCACACGCGCTCGCCGCGGTCCGCGCCGTCTTTGCGCACGGTAACGGGCACGCCCTCAGCCAGCATTTTGTGGAAAGCCTCGTTGGCGGCAATAAGCTGCGGCGAGTAAACCGAGAGCACGGCCTTAAGCGCCTCCGCGCGCGCCGCCGCCGGTATTTGCGGATTAAGTCTGGCGATAGCCTCTTCCAGCGTGTCTTTAAGCACCACCTCGCCGTAATCCTTCCGCTTGCCCGGCGCCCCATAAGCCGGCGCCGGCTCCGCCGTGAACATGCTTTGCTGAGCTTCCCCATCCGGCGCGATAGAAGGCCCGGGGATATAGGAATAGCCAAGCTTCTTTAGCTCGTCCAGCGAGAAGATCTCAATTTCAGATTCAGTGAATGCGGGCATTAATGTTTAATGATATTGCAAATACTATGTTGTCTTGTACCATTCCTCAGGAATTAATTTTTTTCCATCTCGCCATTCTTCAACCTCATGAACTCCCTTCACTTTTCCATATATGCCATCATCCGCATGCTCTAGAATTATTCCTTGCCATGCCCCCTCGGTACTTAGAATTGAATTAGCAATAGTTGAAAACATACTTTTTACGGCAGATACATCTTCACTTTCGTACCCTTTGTCAAAAGGGCCTGCCCCCTTTTTTAATTTTGGGAAATATACCTGACTCGGTTGATCAAAAATAACAAAACTCGGAACACAGGACTGTTTTTGCCCTATAAAGTATTCCTGTAATGCGCACATTAAGGCAAGATGGAAAGAAACCCAGTTGGAGGCACTGCCCACCTCGGCAAGTGGGTGCCAATGCGCATCGCTGCTTAATACGGATATGTTTAGATTTTTTATGTCAAACAGAGGGGGAACTTCTTTATACTTATCTTCGACATCCAGTGATCTGACGTGTTTCAGTATCCCCTGTGAAATATGCGCGGTTGCCATGTCTACTTTTTTCTTTATCACGCTAAAATCCACTATTTCGCTAAGTTTGTCCCGCTCCTGTTCCAAAATACTAATTTTTGTTTGGAATTCCCCATCATCCGCAATCGCCTCAAAGGTCTCTTTGGATGCCTTCAAATGACCAAGAAATAAAAACATATTCTTTCTTTTCTGAAATTCATCCCGAGCTTTTTTGTTGCTTGTTAACATCAAATCAAACCGTTTTTGACGGGCCTCTTTTTGAATCAATAATTCCTGCAGTTCTTCTTTTAGTCGGGCCTCCTCTCTGGCAAATGAGGTCGGGATTTCTGCAACACTTTTAGCGGTCATTTCATAGTGAGCAAAAGCCGTAGAGATTTTTTTAAACTCCTTAACCGCGTTTGGATGCTCCTTGCTGCCACACGCAGGGCATTTGTGAGAGTTTAATGCTACATTTTCAAGCCATTTTGATATTTGCAGGCGCTCAACTCTTTTCCCAATCGAGCTCTTGTAATCCTCAAATCCTTCTTGCAGGCGTTTTAGATCTGAAAGGCGCTTTTTTATAGCACCGATCTTGGAGCTTAATTGCTCCTCTTCCGACTCCAGCTGGCGCATTTCATTGTTCGCATTTTCTATGTCTGTGTAGTTGGTGCGGGAATACTCTGGAATGTTTGCAAGAATCTCATCAGCAGCGGCAAGAAGTTCATCCGGAGCGCTTGAGCTCGAAACATCTGCACATTTAAGCCCATATTCTTTTGCCACCTTAATATGTCCCACCATGTTTGCCATCCATTCCGCTGATACCGAGCGCACACGTTCAATCTCACGCCGCAGTTGATTTAACATTTTTTCCAACACTTGAAGCCTTTGCCGTGCTTTCAATACTTCTAATGTTTCAGCCCCCAGAATATACGGGAACCAATTACGTAGTCTTTCGCGATGCTCATGTGCATGGGTTTTATAAAAAAGGATGTTCTGATTGGCAATAATATCTTGGTTCTGAAATACGAGTGCCATTAGGTCACGAAAACCTAAACGCGCCTGGTATGGATTTCTCTCCTCAGAGTCGTTGATTTTAAGATATGGCACATATGAAATTGCATTGAGAAGATGTTTTACTCCATCAGGAGTCTCATTGCTGCTTTCTATAACAGTAGGAATGGAAACGGTTTTCCCTCGTATAACAAAAAACTCATTTGACACTGAACGGTTTTGGGGCGCTTTGCGGGAAATCATGATAGTTTCTGTATCTGTTTGAAATACGACCCCATACCACGCGGCATTATCGCGAACAACGTCGATCGGGATAAAACAGTCGCTTGCAGCCAAGCAATAGTCAATTATCGGGATAATTGCGGATTTTCCAGTGCGGGAGGCTCCCGTTATAACATTAAGCTTCCCAGGTTGGAAGGTTACAACCCTTGGAGGGAAAGCCGGTGATTTGGGCCATATTATGATATTTTTAATTTGAAATTTCATTTATAATACCACCTTTAAATAAGACGTTATAGTCGCAATATCGAGCCTGGAAAACCAAGCGCCTAAAATTTCAGCTTTTTTCCCGTCCCGTTCATGAACCTTTTTTAAGTATTTATTGGAGGAGGTTTTTTTCTCTGAATCTCGCGCGTGCAATTTGCCGCTTTCGCAGTTCCATGCGAGTAGCCCTTCGGCAATTGCCGCATCAATTGCTGACATTGTGTATTCGCGCTTTGTTCTGATCTGTTCCTGGACTCCCAGTAATATATCTGAATCCTTCTGATCCTCAAAGCTTCTAACATAAGACTGCAATCCATCACGGTGGCCACTTATTGGTTCAATAAGGCGGCGATTTGTCAACAATGCACAAGCAATAAAGTGCAAAAGGGCAACGGGGGCATCACCATTTGGATGATTAGCGCTATACCCTTTGGTAAAGCGCCACAACAAATATGCGCCGACGAGGGGTGTGTTCCAAACCTTAACTTCTTCTACCAAGAGCTCCATAGTCCCACCTCATTTTTTAGGAAATAATCTTTCCCAATCTGAATGCCAGCCCAACACAGGTCTGTTGGCTAATGCATGATATGTCCCCGGAATCGTTGAAGCAGGCGGGGTTTTGTCCCCAATTGCTTCTTGGCGAGATCTGCAACGAGACAAAAGCATTTGGCCTTTTTTGTTTTCACTTAATTCAGCATATGCGATCTTAATCTCTTGGCATTGATTCTTCCAATACGTTTTCAGCTTTGCCTCAAAATCTGAAGCAGCATTTTCATCTAATAGGCCTTCCTCTATCCATCTGCTGCGATTAACATCAGCTTTTAAATACTCTATCACTGCCTCTAAAATATTTTCTTCTAAAATCCCAATATGATCCAATTGCTGTACATATATGGGGCGTTTATTGACGTGCTGAGAGACAAGTTCACTGGCGAGTGGTTTTTGTAATGTAAAATCAATGAGTTCACGGGTGCGAAGACGTTCCAACAATGCAATCATATACCGATCATAGTCTTCCCACTTGATGATTGGCGGTTCATGAGCAGCAATTTTCGTGGCAACAACTTTTTGAAGCCAGCCATTAAGCGACTCCAAAACATACTCGACATGTGTGTCTGACACATGTTTACGCCTTATTTCTGCGCGCACATCATCAAATCCAGCTCCTTCCCCAACTTGGAGGTCAAAATTCTGTATTACCGTTTTTAAAGTTGCCGCATTCTTGTTGAGCACAAAATTATAATACTCCCATATTTCGTGTCCTTTTTTAATATCGGAGAGCGTTGTCTTTGCATTATCAATTGCAGCTTGGGCCTCAGCGGGACTAGTCGCGGCACTAAATTTGTTTACCATGCCGCCTTTCACCTGTCGATTGCAATATAACACAAACCGGGTTTTATTAGCATTAAGCTCCCCATTGTTAATAGCGGTAATCCAATTAAAAAATGTTTTCCACAAATTCGTTGAACGATCTGTAAGAGGATTTCCCGATAGCGATGATTTATCTTCTTCAGCAATCAGGCTGCCATTGGAAAGACGTGTCGCCACGTCTCCATATACTTCCACGCAAACAGCTTCTCCCGCCCCCCCCTTGAGCAAGTGTATTACAGCACGGGGCAATTGAAGAATATAGCCTAGAAGTTGGCCGGGGGCATTTGAGTTCATGTTTTAGCCTCTGTAAATAAGACTAGCACGCAACCTTCACTTCGCCAGAGATTAGCTTGGGGAGGATAAACTCTCTTTGTGCTCTGAGCCCAACTATTGATTCCCTGTTGGCGTGCATTTTTGTAAATATTGGCGCGATGATTTTATTGTATTCGTTTAAAGCGCCATCATCTGGAGTGAAACCATTAAACTTGAAAATTACACCAGGGTCAATCCGCTGATGGCTTCCGCTTGTTCCGCAAACACCGGATGCAATTTCGTCGTAATTTGCTGAATGTGAAACAAATCCATAAAGGAAAAAGAGTGTTTTGGGAGACTTTGGGCGTAAGACTTGGAACTCAGTAGAGCAAACTGAGTTTTCATCAACAAATTCAGGAATAAGCCAAATCCTTTTATCGCGATGCGGATTCAGTTTGGAGAAAAGAATCGTGTTTGCAGAAACTTTATATTTATTGCTCTGTATTGATTCCCCCAGCTCTTTAGCTGGCATGTGTGAATCATCAAAAGCAGGTATACTGTAATGATAGAAAGTAGTCGTTGGATTGTTTTGTGGATGGACACTCGTCTTATCATGAGCCGCTAGGGCTTCCACAGAACACTCAGCCCAGGTTGTCTTACGATTATCGACAAAGAAATGCGAATAACATGTTGCGGCGAGTGATTCGAGGGTTTTGTTTTGGCGGTGGAGGAGGTCTATTTTGTCGTCCAGGCTGGAAAGGACTGCGGCTATGGCGCGCTGCTCTGTAATCGCTGGCAGGTCGACACAAATACCTTCGAAATCTGTCTTGTTTAAAATAGGAACAGCCGTACCAGCCAACCCGTATTCCCGCAAAATGCCATATGCGTTCCGCAACGCATAATACAGGTAATCAGGATCTACTTTTTTGGGGTCTGGTATGATGGAGTTTATCTGCTGATTTGTAATCACCGGCACAAAATTGACGGCGACCTTCCCCATGTCCGAGCCTATACATGTGACCATTACAGATCGAGGCGGCAGTAATTTGTTCTGTAATTTCTGAGCACCAATCGATGACAATGATCGTTCAGCCACAGCGGCATATTTATTATATGCGCCGTAATCACTCGGAGTAACAAACGGAATTTCCGCGCCGAAATCTTCAGGGTTATTGCTCGACGGAGTCTTCCCGGTTACAACACGTCCTAAAGCACCAATTGGACACTTCTGCCAAGTGTTCTTAACATTCCCCTTCGGAGAGAATTTCTTAACGCTATTCATCAGGAGACTTTCACCTTCGCCAGGTTTTCGCGGATGAGGGCGTTCAGGCGGGCTTCTTCTTTCATCTGCTCTTCCAGCTCGGCTTTCAGCTTGGTGAAGCGCTCGGCGAAGTCGAAGTCGTCCTCTTCTTCGGGCAGGCCTATGTAGCGGCCGGGGGTGAGCACGTAGTCTTTGGCGCGTATCTCTTTAAGGTCCACGGACTTGCAGAAGCCGGGCACGTCGGCGTAGCCGTCGGTTTTGTTCTGCCAGTGGCGGTAGGTGTCCGCTATTTTGGCTATGTCCTCGTCGGTAAATTCCTTGGTGCGGCGGTTTATAAGGTGGCCGTGGTTGCGCGCGTCTATAAACAGCACCTGGCCAGCCCGGCCGTCTTTGCGGCGCGACAAAAACCACAGGCAGGCCGGTATCTGCGTGTTAAGGAACAGCTTTGGCGGCAGGTTTACAATGCAGTCCAAGAGGCCCGCTTCTATAATGGCCTTGCGTATTTCCCCCTCGCTGTTGGTCTTGCTGGTAAGCGAGCCCTTGGCCAGCACAAAGCCGGCCCTGCCCCTGGGCGAAAGGTGGTAGATGAAGTGCTGTATCCAGGCGTAGTTGGCGTTGCCGGCCGGCGGCGCGCCGTATTGCCAGCGGGCGTCTTTTTGCAGCTGGTCGCCGGACCAGTCGGAATCGTTGAACGGCGGGTTGGCTATTATGAAGTCGGCCTTAAGGTCTTTGTGCGCGTCGTTAAGAAAAGAGCCCTCGTTGTTCCAGCGTATGTTGGAGCTGTCTATGCCGCGTATGGCCAGGTTCATTTTGGCCAGGCGCCAGGTGGTCTGGTTGCTCTCCTGTCCGTAGATGGAGATCTGGTCTTTGGGGTTTAGGGCGGGGCGGGCGCCTTTCTTTTTGTAGTGGTCAGCGTGGGCCTCAATGAATTTTTCGCTCTGCACAAACATGCCGCCCGAGCCGCAGCACGGGTCGAACACGCGGCCTTCGTAGGGGGCGAGCATTTCTACCAGCAGTTTTACCACGCTGGCGGGCGTGTAGAACTGGCCGCCCTTTTTGCCTTCTGCCAGCGCGAATTGGCCCAGGAAATATTCGTACACGCGGCCGAGGGTGTCTTTGCTTTTGGCTTCTTCGGTGCCCAGGGCTATGGTGCCGATAATGTCTATAAGGCCGCCCAGGCTGGCGCGGTCCAGGTTCTGCCGGGCGTAAACTTTGGGGAGCACACCTTTAAGCGACGGGTTCTGCCGCTCTATGGCTTCCATGGCTTCGTCCACGTAGCCGCCGATATCCACCTTTTTGCCGTTCTCCAGCAGGATCTCGGTTTTCTTGGCGTTGTCGGAGATGTTCTTCCACCGGGCTACGGGTGGGACAAAGAAGACTTTTTCGGCCAGGTATTCGTTGGGGTCTTCGGCTACCGCGCCCGCGTATTGCCCCTTGCCGGACTTAAACTTGGCGTGCAGGGTTTCGAACGCGTCCGAGATGTACTTTATGAAGATGAGGCCGAGGACTATGTGCTTGTACTCGGCGGCGTCTATGTTCTTGCGCAGCTTGTCGGCTGCCTGCCAGAGCTGGGCTTCAAAGGATTCTGTTTTGAGGGCTTTGGGTTTTGCGGTTCTAGGCATAGATGTTGAAACTATTTTGTCCTTTGTAAAAAAACCATGTCACGGTGAAAATCCAGATAATGTTTTTGCTGGGCCGTAAATGTCCCGGCGTTAAAACCGACCTCCGGGATCCCCATTTTATCCAAAGAGAAGCGATCGGCTACGGGCGAAATAATCAGACCGCCGCTGTTTTCAAAAGAAATGAATCCATGATCAAACAAATGGTCCACGGTCGGAGTAAGCAGCAGGCCATTTTCACCATCCAAACGCTCGTCATTGGCTGATTCGCGCCAGGGCTTGATATGGCTGCCTATCAGATGTTCTGGATTGCTTACTTTGGTGATACGGCAAACCTTTTCAATTTTCATCACGCGTTGCTTAAAGATACCCTGCCCAAGTCGCGCTTTTGTCAGACGCTCCTTCTCCGTAGGAACAATCCTCGGGTCGGACTCGATTTTCTTCTGTTCAGCGTTCTCCCAGTCAATTATCGGGCGGGTGTTATCAATAAACTTTGAAATAGAGTCCGCGGAGCCGTGTGCGCGCAAGACAAACTCTTTGGCTTCCGGGCCGATGAGGCCGACCAAAACCTCGCCCATTTCTTTGGGGACCTCGAATAAGTAAGCCTGATTCCCGTCGCCATTGGCCTGAAGCGGGGCATAATGAGCCGGCTGAAGTGGAGCAAGAATCCCCATATGATCCCGGGGAGATATCGCATTACCCAGAAACTTATAATCAACCGATACCATCCATCCTAATGTGGGATGCCAATGAGGTCCGATATTGCCGAACTCTTCTGGCTTGGGAGAAGGGACAGCGCAATAGCGCGCCCGGCTGATCGCCTTGATTTTGCGGCCGACAAAAGAAAAAATGATATCTCCAGGCGCAACTTCGCGCATGTTCTCATAGTAATGGCTGTACCGGCCATTCTTGTTTTTTCTTGGAGACCAAAGGTAGCCGCCCTCAAACTCTTGTTTGAAGGTCTGGTTCTGGTTTACCCACCAGTATTTAGGCTCTCTCAAAACGTCCGGCATATCCCCTTTGCTTATATGCCCTCACCTATTATGATTATATATTGTCAGGTTCGGGGTGGCAATTAATCTATATTTAATTATTAGGTGGGGAAATTGGGACCGACACCACGTTGTCGCACTAGAATGCTATTTGAGGCAGGCGTGGGCGTTGAAATTGGCGATTGCCGGCAACATCCTGCTGGAAGCGCTCTTTGGTGCCCGCGTAGACGATCATTTTAGCTTGTCGTACTTGGTGTGGCGGCCTTTGGCCTTTTTTACGGGGTATTTGCGGGCGTTTTTCCTGAGTTTTTTGTCGATGGCTTGGAGGGGGTCGATGTTGAGGTCATGCGAGAGGAGCAGGACCCAGTAGAGGATGTCGGCGAGTTCTTCGGAGACGGCGGATTTGTTTTTCTTTATGTGCGCCTGGACTTCCCGCGGGGTCTTCCACTGGAAGTGCTCCAGCAGCTCGGCGGCTTCCAGGGTGAGGGAGATGGCGACGTCCTTGGGGTTGTGGAACTGGGCCCAGTCCCGCGCGTCGCGGAAACGGACGATCTTGTCCGTAAGGGATTTAATGTCCGGCATATTGTGGTGGGCTGCCTGGCGCCGCCTCTAACCCTTTTTCATTATATATCCTGGGGGGCGGGGTGGCAATTTAAATTTACATTAATTACGGTCATTTATCAGATTGACCACGAGGGCGGTTATCGCCACCCTTTCAGCCGGGCGGCTTTCGGCTATCATCAGCGTAAGCGCCACCAGGGCATTGTCGGCCAGGCGCTTGGAGCCGTCGGAGCGGTAAAGCAGCCGGTTCTTTTCCAGAAACCACAGGAAAACGGCGGCGGCTATCCGCTTGTTCCCGTCCACAAAAGAGTGATTTTTGACCATAAAATACAGGAGGGCCGCGGCTTTTTCTTCGGCGCTGGGGTAAAGGTCCTTGCCGCCGAAAGTCTGGTATATGGCCGCCACCGAACTTCGCAGCGAACGGTCTTTTTCGAGACCGAAAAGCCCGCCGGCGCCGATGCGGGAACGGATCCCCGCCACCGCCCCCGCTACCATCTCATATGAGAGCCGGAATCGGCCTCCGGGAGTGGTATGCGAGATCTTCAGGCTTCCGCGGTCGTAATCATCCAGCAAACCCAGGGCATAGCTGTAATTTTCGATGATATCCAGCAGGCCCGCGGCCTCGGAGTAATCGAGCACCTTCGAAGCGTGGGCGTTGCGGACCAGGGTTATGGCCTTTTTCAAGCCTTCGAGTTTCTCCCTCTGTTCGGCGAGAAGCCGACTATTGAGCGTATACCCCTCGATGAGGTGCTGCCTCAGGACCCGGGTGGCCCAGATGCGGAACCGGGTCGCGCGGCGGGAATTGACCCTGTAGCCGACTGAAATGACAACGTCCAGGCTGAAATATTTCACTGGCCTGTCGGAAACAGCAATGTGCATTTTTTGCACATTGCTTTTAGCGTCGAGTTCCCGCGATTTGAAGATATTTCCCACGTGCTTTGTAATAACGCTTCTTTCAGTCTTAAAAAGAGCCGCCATCTCGGCCTGGCTCAGCCAGATTGTTTCGCCGGCCAGCCGCACTTCGATGCCGGCTCGCCGTGATTTCCCCGCGTATATGATAACGCTCCCCGCATCAGGGGAAGGACCGGTTTTGGTTTTATGGGTTTTCATGCTCAAATCGTAAAACATGCGGGCGACAGCGTAATGTCGCAGCCGGGGCCGACACTACGTTGTCGGGGGGGTGTTTTACACTATTTAAGCGGGGAAGAATTTTGGTGGCATTAATCGTAAACTACACTTTACGATTTTAACGAATTATCGTAAACTATACTTTACGATTTAAATGGCGGAGGCGGTATGCTCGCAAAACCTTTCGCGATACACAATAACACCGTAAAGAACGTCCCGCTGGACTTCAGGCGCTATCTTTATTCCGGCATCGATTGGGGCTGCGGCGCGGTTTGCGTGACCGGCGCCAGGGGAGTCGGCAAGACCACTTTGCTTCTGCAGCGCTACCACGCGCATTACGGCGACGCGGAAAAATGCCTTTATATCTCGGCGGACAATCCGGAGGCCGCCGGGGAAGGCCTTTTCAACCTGGCTTCGGAGTATTTCACTTCCGGCGGCCAGGCTCTCATCCTGGACGAGATCCACAAGTACCCGGACTGGCAGACGGTGCTTAAGAACATCATAGACACTTTCCGCGGCAGGAAACTGCTGGTATCGGGAAGTTCCTCGCTGGACCTCAAGAAGGGAAAGGCCGACCTTTCGCGCCGTTTCGCTTATTACGACCTGAAGGGGCTCTCGTTCCGGGAATACCTGGCCCTGAAAACAGGCGCCGCGTTCCCGGTACTGAAACTGGACGATATCCTGCGCGGTCATCCAAGGTATGCGCAGGAAATATCGCGACGGGTTACCGTCCTCAGGGAGTTCAGGGATTACCTTTCCGGCGGCTATTATCCGTTCTTCACGGAAAGCGCGCCCGCCTACCCCGGCAAAGTCCTGAACCTGATAGAGAAAACCCTCTACGAGGACGTGGCGCTGGCCGGCAACATGAAGCCCGGCAATATCGCCGTCCTCAAGAAGATCCTCTGGCTTATAGCCGGGGCGGCCTCCTTTTCGCCCAACATCGACAAGCTCAGCAGGGAACTGGGGATCTCCAAGCTCTACGTCTACCGCTACCTGGAGTATCTGGAACAGTCCGGTATCGTTACGGCGCTGCGTTCCGCGGGAAAGGGGTACAGGTCGCTGCGCAAAGCGGAAAAGCTCTTCCTGGAGAACACCAGCCTGCTCGCCGCGGTCAACGGGTCCCTGAAAGCGGACGCCGAAGAAGGCGCGGTACGCGAAACCTTCTTCATCAACCAGGTCTCCGTGACCGAGATCGTGACCGCGTCCGGCAAAGGGGACTTCACCGTCAACGGCTCTCTCACTTTCGAGGTGGGAGGAGGCGGCAAGAGCGCCCGGCAGATAAAGGGGGTTAAGAACTCATATCTGGCGCTGGACCGGATAGAGATAGGGGCCGGCAACAGGATCCCGCTTTACCTGTTCGGTTTTCTCTATTGAGCCGCGTTAAGATAAGCGCGGCGGCTTTTCAAATTCACCCGGAGGCCATGTTTCAGCATTTGCTGAAAGCCCGGCTAACCAGGCAAAGTTTAATAAGGCCCTTTCTTATTAAAGTTTGCGCGATAAAGTTTAATTAGATGCTGGTAATTAAATTTTAAGCGCTCACACTTTAATTATGGCGAATACACTTAAAGGCGATAATAACTATAATTAGAGGGACTTCATGGCCAAGATAATACATACTGCCGACCTGCACCTGGCGACCGGGGACGATAAGGACTACGGCCTGTCGGTGCTGGGAGAAATAATCGGGCTCTGCCGGACGGAGCGGGCAGATTTTCTGCTGATATCGGGCGACCTGTTCGATTCCTTCGCCGATTTCGAGGCGCTGCGGCGCGAGGTCTGCGCGCGGCTGGAGCCGCTGGTCAAGGCTGGCTGCGAGGTTATTTATATCCCCGGCAATCACGAGTCGCTGGGCGGGCAGCCGGACCTGTCGAAGTACGACCTCAAGCCGCTGACCTTCAAGGCGGAGCTGCCGTTCACATTGTTTGAGAGCAAGGGCGTGGAGTTCCTCTGCGTGCCGCACGCGGCGGCCTATGACGGATATCGAGACTGGAGGGTGGACCCCAAAAAGCCGGGCGCGGTGCGGGTGGCGCTGGTGCACGCGCTCAATTCCACCATCTTCTCCGGGCCGGACCCGGAGGACCAGGCGCGCGCGGGCGTGATGGACGACAATTTCTTCCAGCGTTTCGCGGTGGATTACGCGGCGATGGGCCATGTGCACGCCGGGCGGCAGATGCTGCTGGGCGGGGCGCTGGCCTGCTACCCGGGTTCCCCCCGCGTCTGGCGGGCGCATCCGCGCGAGGCGGGGCGCAAGACGGTGCGGCTGGTGGATACGGCGGGCTCGCCGGTCAATATACGCGCGCTGGAGCTGGTCAGCGCCGGGCAGTACCGCGAGTACACGTTGCCGCTGGGGCCGGACGGCGCGGTGCCCGAGCAACCGGTGTCCAAACTTATTCTGGAGCTCGAGAAGCCCGACCTTGTGACGGTGCGGCTGAGCGGTATCGTTGACGACGAGAAGGCGGTGCGCGCGGCGGCCGACGGTCTGCGCGAGCGTTTGGCGCCGATGGTGCGGCGGGTGGCCGTGGAACTGGACACGCGGGTGGCGGCGGAGATCTCCGGGAACGCGCTGGCCAAAGCCTTCCTGGCCGAGATGGAGACGATAAAGCCCGAGGCCTCCGACGAGCGCGGCGGCCGCCGCTGGCTGCTGGCCCGTCACTACGGCCTGGACGAGATAGCCGGCCGGCTGGAGGACGCGCGATGATACGGCGGCTCCGGCTGATAAATTTCGGCAAGTTCCGCGGGTGCGACCTGGAGCTGGGCCCGTTCACGGTCATACAGGGCGCCAATGAGGCCGGTAAGACGACGGTCTTCGACGCTATTTTCGAATCGCTCTGTAAGCGCAACGACACCAGGTCCGCCTGGAAGCGGCTGCTGGAGCGCTACGGCGACGAGCGGCAGGCCTCGGCGGTCTGGGAGCCGGAGGACGCGCGGCCGGCGATAGATGAATCGGAGTTCCTTGAAATTTTCGCCATACGCGGCGGCGAGGCGGCGGTGAACGCGCTCTCGGGCGATAAGGGCTCGTCGGCCTGGGCGGCCGCGGCGGAGAATTCATTATTGAACGCCGGCTTGAATCCCGCCCGTCTGGCCGCCGCGCTGGAAGCCAGGACCACCTCCAATGCCCGCGATTCTTTCAATGCGCGGATGAAGAAAATAAAGACGGCGGCCGTCGAGGCGCAGGCCCGGCTCGACGAGCTGGAGGCCAAACGCGGGGCGATCTTCGCGGCCGAACAGCAGAGCGCCGAGCTGGAGCGGGCGATAGCGGCCAAGCGGGCCGAGCTGGACGAGATAAATAAGAAACTGGCCGAGTTCAAGGGCAAGGTCGAGGAACTTACGGGCGCCTGCCGGCTGAGCGAGGCGCAGGAAGGTATAAAGGCTCTGCGCGAGCTCAAAGAGGCGCGCGACTCGCTGGAGATACGCAAGGATTTCGCCAAGAGCGAGATAGGCGCCTACCGCGCGCTCAAGGAGCGCGAGAACGAGGCGACCGGCCGGGCGCTGTCGGCGGCGGCCGCGCTGCGCGAGAAAGAGACGGCGGCGGCCGCTTTAAAGAAGGCCGTGGCCGACCTGGAGGCGCGCGAGTCGGCGCTGCGCAAGCGCCGCGAGACCGCCGAGGCGCTGAAGGCCAAGCTGGCCGCCTATGCCTCGGGCCCCGACCAGATCATGCTGGTCCCGCATATGCCCACGCGGGCGGGCGTCTGGTTCGCCGGCGCGGCGCTGGCCGCTTTCGTCGCCTGGTCGGGCGGCAATACCGCCGCCTATATCGCCTCGGCCTTCATCTTCGCCGGCGCGGTCTGGGCGGGCGTGAAGATATCGCTGAAGCCGATGCTGGCCGGCCATCGCCCCGAGGAAATGACGCGATTCATCGCCGGGCTGGCCGCCGAATGGAAGGCCGGGACCGGCGAGCCGATGACGGCCGCGAAGCTGGAGGAAGTGCGCGGCTTCTTCGCCGACGCCGAGGCCGCCCACAGGTCGGCGGCGGAGGCGCTGGCGGCGCGCAAGGCCGAGGTGGCGCCGGCCGACGGCGGCATCACGGCAGCGACGGAAGAGCTGAAGGACCGCGACGGCGAGGCCAAGTCGCTGGCGGGCAAGGCGGAGGAATGGCTGCGCTCGCGCGGCTGCGCCTCGGAGAACGAATACCTGGACAAGTTGGCCGAGTATATCGCGCTCGCCGGCAAGGCCGAGAACCTGGCCCAGCGCGCCGCCGTCATGCGCCAGCGGATGAGCGCTTCTTCCGATGAAGATCTCAAAGACCGCCTGTTCGACGAGAAGGAAGCGCTGGAGCGCAAGGGTTTCGACCCGGAGAAGGCCGACCGCAAGGAGCTGGAGCGGCTGGAGAAGCGGCTGGCCGCCGCGGCCGAAGACGCGCGGGCGCGCGATCGCGAGCTGCTGGAACTGGGCAAGAATTTAGAGGTGGCGAGGGCGGCGGCCGGGGCCAAGCTGGAAGGCCTGCCCGAGGAGATAGGCCGGCTGCGCGACGAACTGGCCGCCGGCGGGACCGAGACCGGGGAGATCGAGGAGCGCCGGGCCGCCTGCCTGCTGGCCGCGGGCGTCTTCACCAGGATAGCGGAGACCTCGTCGGCAGCATTCAAGCAGTTGGGCAAGGAAGTAACGGCCGCGCTGGCCGGCGCTTTGCCTTCCGCCGCGGCGGAATTCGCCGATTTCGACGCCGCCTCGGCCTCTCTGACCGACGCCGGCGGCGCGGCCAGGCCGGTGGGCCTGCTCTCGGCCGGCACGCGCGACCTGTTCATGCTGGCCGCGCGCGTGGCGCTGGCCCGCAAGGCCCGCGGCGAGGACGGCCCGGTGCCGCTGGTCCTCGACGAGCCGTTCTACACGCTCGACCCCGAACGCGCGCGCGCCGCCCTGCGCCTCCTCGCCGATTTCCACAAGACCAGCGGCTGGCAGGTCGTCATCCTCACCAAAGACCCCGCAATAGCCGCGGAGGCCGCCCTGATAGACGGCCTCCGTACCACTATCATAGACCTGTAAACGGGACCGGGGCAGGAAAAAGCCGGGAAGGACTCCCGGCTTTTTTAAATGATGCCGGCGCCAAGGAACAGGGCGATGAGGCCAAGCATGACGGCGGTGATGAGCTGTATGGTGGAAATGGTGACCTTTTTGAGGAACCTGATGCCGATGAGGACGCCGGCGGTCGAGGCGGCGATGGCGGCGGCGACTACGGCGCCCGGGAAGTGGAGGCCCGAGGCGTCGCCGAGCGCGAAGATGGTGTAGGCATAGACGGCCAGGCGCGAGGCGTCCACCATGAAGCCGATGACGGCGTTGGTGGCGACGAAGGCCTCGGGGGTGACGTCCACTTTGACCAGGAAGGCCGAGCGCAGCGCGCCCTGGTGGCCGGAGAGGCCGCCGAAGAAACCCGAGAGCAGGCCGCCGACGGGCAGGTAGCGGCGGTCGAACTTGATCTTTTTAAGCGCCGGGTGGACGTCGAAGAGCGCGAAGCCCAGCATCAGCGCGGCCAGCAGGAGTTTCAGCGGGGTGACGACGGCTTCGCGGCCGAAAGGGTGCCAGGTCCAGGCGACCTCGCCCGAGAGCGCGGTGAAAATATGCAGCGACCAGGCGCCGGCCAGCGCGGCCGCGATGGCGGGCAGGCCGAACTTGAGCACCAGCTCTTTCTCGGCGCGCGCGCCGACCACCGCTATTTTGAAGAGATTGTTGGAGCCGTGTACCACGGCGGTGGCGGCGATGGCGGCCGGCAGCGGCATGAAGACGGCCAGCACGGGCATGAGCAGCGTGCCCAGGCCGAAGCCGGAATAGAAACTGAGCGTCGAGGCGATGAGCGCTGCCAGCGGTATGGCGATGTATTCCATTATTTCTCCCTGGAAGGGCCGGAGAGCAGGTCCGGGTCCATGCTTACGACGTAGTAAATGCCATTGAGGTTGGCCATCGTGTCGCGGATGAACTCGGTCATCGCGCGCGGCGAAGGGTCGTCGCGGTAGTCCTTGACCTCGCGGGCCAGGGCCAGCCGCAGCGACTCCTCGGGCGACTTGTAGAGGCTGATGCCGCCGAAGACGTTCCAGTGGCGGCTCTTGTCGGAACCGTCCTCCTTGTTGCCGGGCAGCAAAAAGTTCTCCAGCGCCACGCTGGCGGGCAGCTTCTCGCGCGGTATGGCTCGTACCCAGGTGAAGGGGATGCGTACCGCCTCGTCTATCAGGCCCACGGCCGCCTTCTTGTCGCCTTTTTTTATCGCCAGCGCCTCGCGGAACAGCAGTATCATCGGGAGGTTATGGTTCTCCAGCGCCTCGTCGGAGTGCCTGCGGGTGGTGCGGGCGGCCGCTCGCAGGTAGCGGCGGTCGTACTGGGCGAACCGCAGGAGCTTGCGGAAGTCCCCGCGCGTCGAAGACGACTTGTAATACTGCCACCGCGCGCGGTCGGCGTAATTCTTCAGCTCAAGGAAGTCGCGCGGGGCGGGCATGTCCAGCACGCCGACCTCGAGCCTTATATCCTCGGCCAGGAAGCGCTCCAGCACGCGGGCGACGGCCTCGGCCGGCTGGCGGCCGGCCTGGTAGTCGGCGTAGAGCGGCGAGGCCAGCAGGTCGCGCAGATGGTCGCGGAAATAGAGAGAACGGGCCACGAAATCCGGCTGGCCTTTTACGGTCAGCGTCTCGGCGTCCTCTGTCAGCGCCACGAGGTCGAGCAGCAGTTCGTGCTCCAGGCCCTTCTTCCAGAGGGCGGCGCAGCGGGCGATCTTCATCCCGGCGTATTCCCGCTCTTTGGGCAGCAGGCCGGGCAGGCGGCGGGCGTAGGACAGCGAGAAGCGCAGCCCTTCGTCGTGGATCTCGCCCAGCAGGGCGGCCTCGTACGGGTCGCGGGACGAGAGGGCGCGGCGGCGGGCCTCCTCCAGGAAGCCGAGCGGCGAGGTCTTCGCGGCCGGGTGCGGCAGGACGAAGACCGGGCGCTGGATATACTCGCTGTCGGGCACGTAGCGGAAGAACTCGCGCGGGTAGGGGAAGGTCCGGCCCGCGGACAGGGCCTTGTCGCGCGCCGCGTAAGCGTCGCCTCCCGCGGCGTAGAGCCCGCGCAGGAGGTCGAGGTCGGAGGCTGTCAGCGCGCCGTCATGGTCGGCGTCGGCCAGCCAGGCCCTTTCGGCCGGCCCGGCGAAGGGGTCCGCGGCCAGCGAGTCCAGGGCGGCCGCGTCCGCGGCGGTCCACTTATTGTCGCCGTCGAAGTCGCCCAGCATGACCAGCCGCGAACGCATGTCGACGCGGTTGACCGGCAGTGTCAGGTAGACGGCCGCGGCCAGGGCCCCGGCCGCGAGCGCCGCCAGGACGGCCGCTCTCGCGAAATTCTTCATACCTGTATTTTACAGAAATAAAGGAGCCTGCAGACGCCCGTTTAATGGGCCGCAGGCTCCTTTATAGGTTAGCAGACGGGATTTATATGTCAAGGCCCAATTTTGGTAGGATTATATGGAACTTGACCGGAGGACGACATGAAAACACTTGCGACTATCCTGTTCTTAGCGGCGGCGCTGCCGGCGGCGGCGGCCGACGAGGCCAAGCCGTGGAAGGACACGGCGGAACTGTCCTACGTGAAGACGACGGGCAATTCCAAGAACTCCACGCTCTCGGCCAAGAACCTGTTCAATTACGACTGGACCAGGGCCGCGCTGGAGCTGGCGGCCGGGGGCCTGGGCACCAACAGCGAGGGCACCACCACCGCCGAGCAGTTCAACGCCCACGAGAAGGTGAGCCTGAAGTTCTCCGGCAAGAACTACGCCTTCGAGCGGCTGGGCTGGGAAAAGAACCGCTTCGCCAATATCCAGGACCGCTGGGACCTGGGTCTCGGTCTCGGGCGCAACCTGATAGACAAGGAGAACGACAAACTCTCGCTGGAAGCCGGCGGCGGTTATATCTGGGAGGACCGCATCACCTCGAAGAACGAGGACTTCGGCACCTACCGCGGCTACATGAAATACCAGCGCAAGCTCTCCCCCACCGCGCACGCCGCGCAGGACCTGGAATGGCTGGGCAACCTGAAGGACTCGTCGGGCTACCGCATCAACGCCGAGACCGCGCTGGTGGCGTCGATCAATTCGCACATGTCGATGAAGGCGTCGTATGTCTGGAAAATGGTCAACAAGCCGGGCGCCGGGTTCAGGCGCAAGGACACCATCACCGGCGTCTCGCTGATAATCAACTACTAAGACCCGGATCGCGGGTATAAAAAAAGAGGGCCCAGTGAACGCCTGGGCTCTTTTTTTCCGGCTAAAGCCGTAAAAAAGAGGGCCCCCGTCAGGACGACGGGGGCTCTCTACTCGGAACACACCGCACAGGCGGACCGGCGACCGCAACCGCACCACGACCGCTACCGAGGACCACGACCGCGGGAACACACCGCACCGACACCGCAGCCGGACCGCAGGCCCGGGGACCGCGCGCCCGAGGGGGCGGGACGGGGACCGGGCGCCCCGGGGGGAGCCGCCGCGAACACCGAAGGCGGAGCCGGGGAACCGCGCCGGGGCCGGGGCCACCCCCGAGCCGACCGCAACCGAGACCGCGACCGCAACCACCGAACCGGCGCACCGAAACTGTCTCAAAGATCAGGACCGCAGATAGACTATAACAGGCGGACGTTGACTTGTCAAGACCCAGGACCAGAATATTTTTTCCGCGGGAATTTTCAGCTCAGGCCGGTTATCTTCAGGAACTTCTGGTAGAAGTCCTTCTGGACGAAGAAAAGCAGCTTGAACATGGCGCGCGAGGCGCCGAGGTAGAGCAGGACGCGCGGGTCGGGGCGCAGGGGCGTGCGCTCGTGCAGGTCGGTGACGAGCACCACTTTCGCCTCCATGCCTTTGACGGCGTGTATCGAGTTGAAGGCGATATCCTCGCGCAGCGAGGCGCCCAGGGCCGACTCGGAGGCGCGGTGCGCCGAGAGCACGGCGATATCCGAGGGCTGGTAGCAATAGCCCTCTCCCATCAGGTCCGAGACGGAGTTGTTGACCAGGGCCGCCTGCTCCTCGTCGTCGGCGTAGGTCACCACCTCGATGGGCAGGTCGCAGAGATTGAGGGCCTTGTCGTAAAGGACGCGCTTATTGCTAGAGCCCGCGACGTATTCCACCACCGCGGCTATCTCCGAGGCGTTGCGGTAGTTGACGCGCAGGTTGACCAGTTCGTCCTTGAAGCCGTATTTCTTGAGGAAATCGCCGGGGTTAACGTCGCTCTCGGCCATCGAGGCCACGGAGAAGTCGGCGAAGAGCCAGGCCTTGCCGGCGGCCAGGCCTCCGTCGAGGGAGGCGTCGAGCACGTCCAGCCAGCCCTGGCGCATGAAATCCTGGAACTCGTCCACCAGCAGCACGTCGTAGGCCGGTCTTTTCTTTTTGAGCTTCTCCAGCGCGGCGGCGGGCAGTTTGTCGCGGATCAGCGGGCCGATGTCCTCGTCGGCGTTCCACGGCGCGCCGCAGACCTCGCGCAGGTAGTCCTCCAGGCACCAGACGTCGGTGCGGTCGCACTTCGACAGTTCGTTCCGGAGGCTTTCGGCCAGCAGCTTGTTGTAGCAGAGCACCAGCGTGTCGTTGCTGCGGTCGAGCTCGCGGGCGCGCTGCAGCAGCAGGCCGGTCTTGCCGGTGCCGGCGGGGCCGCGCAGCAGCAGGCGCGGCATCGTCGAGAGCATGTTGTAGGTGATGCCCAGCGCCTCGGCGTTGGCCTTCCAGTGGGTCTCCAGGTAATTGCGGCAGATATTGCCCTCTTCCTCGATGAACTCGCCCTTGAGGTAGCGGGCGAAGGCGGAGATGTCCCCCTCCTTCCACTTCACGAAGCTCATGCGGTGCGCCTGCGTGACCGCGGCCTTCTGCTCCAGGGCCTTGGCGGCGATGAGCGCGGGGATGTCCTGGTACTTGCAGTCGGAGGCGATGTAGAGCGACGGCGAGTCGGGCAGGTGGCGCAGGTCGGCCTGGCGGACGTTGAGGAAGACGCTGATCTCGCCGGAGAAGACGTTGCCGCAGCGCTTGAGCAGGAGCTCGCGCAGGTGGCGCTCCTTCTTCTTGGCGGCGACCAGCACGTCGCGCAGCGAGATGAAGCCGCCCCTGGCGTACTTGAAGCCGGGCACCCGCGAGCTGTAGGAGAGCTCGGCGGCCTTGAGCTCGATGGCGACCAGGCCGATCTCCGGGATCATGGCGACGAAGTCGGTCTCGCGCTCGCCGCCGGTGACGGTCTTGTGCGAATAGATGACGGTCCAGGCGGCGGTGGCCGGGCTGTGCTGCAGGAGTTCGAAGAAACGCTTCTCGCTCTGGTTGTTGAAATCCAGCGCGTTGCCGTGTATCATCTTCGCCATAGCGTGGGGTCCCCCGCGTCTAACGGCCGGGCTTGCCGGCCGAGGGCTCGCAGACTATCTTCCCGTCGTCCCCCCGTCGGAAAGAGACGTGCGTCACTTTCTTCTCGCGCATGGCCACCAGCTGCTCGGCGAAGAAATCGAACAGGATCCGCTCCAGCTCGCGTATGCCGAAGCGGCTGACCTTGAGGTTGGCCTCCAGCGCCTGCAGCAGCAGTTCCGGCGCGACGAAGTCGACGGTCATGCCGTACTCCCTGGCGAGCCTGGCGATCTTGAGCAGCGCTATCTCGGCGACGATCATCCCCTCGAGCGGCTTGAACAGGTAGACCTTGTCGATGCGGCCCATGATCTCCGGGCGGAAGGTGCCCGACTCGGAGAGCAGCGTCTTTATGGCGTTGAGCATCTCGCGGTAGTCGTCCATGCCCTCGACGGCCTTGGCCACCTGGTCGGCGATGGCGTTGCTGGTCAGCACGACGATGGACTGGGTGAAGTCCGCGGTCCTGCCGGTGCTCTGCTCGGTCAGGCGGCCGTCGCCCAGCAGCTGCAGCAGCAGGTCGAAGACCAGCGGGTGGGCCTTCTCCACCTCGTCGAAGAGCACCAGGCGGCGCGGGTTGGCCATCATGGGGCGGGTCAGCTGGCCGCCAGACTCGGAATCCTTGAAGCCGGCGGAGGAGCCGGTCAGGCGGCTCTTGGCCATGTCCGGGCTGCTCAGCTCCGAGCAGTCGAAGCGCAGCATGTCCTTCTCGCTGCCGAAGAGGTACTCGGCCATGGCCTTGGCCAGTTCGGTCTTGCCGGTGCCCGTCGGGCCCAGCAGCAGCAGGCTGCAGATGGGGCGCGTGCGCTCCTGCTTCTCCCAGCTCAGGCGTATCAGCCGCGCGACGTCGGTGACGATGTGGTCCTGGCCCTTCACGCGCGACTGCAGGTGTTCCAGCAGCAGCTTCTCGTCGACGGTGCGGCTCTTGCTGCCCAGTTCCGAGCCCGCGACCATCTCCTTGAGTTTGCTCCAGTCGGTCATCTTGTTCAGGTCCGTCATATTGTTCCTCTCCGGAATGGCGTCATTTCCTGCGCGGCGCGGCGGCCGCGCGCTTCCTGGCGGCGGGCTTCTTCTCGCCGGGTACCGTGAAACCTTCGTTGCCGTGACCGGTTATCACGGCGAGGTCCCCCTGCAGGGGGCTCAGGGCCACCGCGCCCATGGAATTGTCCCGGAACCTGCTCAGGCGCACGTCCAGGGACCCCTTCCCGGCGAACTGCACCCCGCATTTGTTGCGGCGCAGCAGGACCTTCTCCAGGACCACCCTGCCGTCGGTGTCGTGGATGAAAGCGGCGCAGTCCGCGTTCTCCGTCAGCGAGGAGTCCTTGACGCGTATCTCGGCGCCGGACCCCGCGGCCAGGGCGTAGGCCGTATGGCCGGAAACGGTGGTGCCCTTTATCTCGACGCGCGCCCCGCCGGCCGCGACGATCCCCGTACCGCCTTTGGAAACGATGGAGTCCTCCAGCAGGACCTCGGCCGTCCCGTCCTCCACCCGGAGGCCGATATAACTGCCGGTGAGGGACACGTCCGAGAAGCGGGCATTGGACCTGCCGGAGACGAAGACGGCCGTCTCGGCGTCGAATTCGCAGTCGGAGGCTTCGACGGAGGAATCCACCGCCTTGAGGCCTTTGACGGAGGACTTGAGCCTGACGCCGCGCATGTTCAGCTTGCCCCTGGAGATCGACAGCGTCCAGTGTTCGAGCGTGGCGGTATTGCCGATGGTGAGATTGCGCAGCGTGAGATCGCCGCCGTTGACCGACAGGGTCGGGGAAAAAGCGTGGGTCAGTTCGACCTCGGCCGGCGAGGCGCCGCCGCCGGTTATCGTCAGGGACTTGCCGATCAGGGCGCTGACGTCGTATCTGCCGGGCTGGACCAGGATGGTGTCGCCGTCCCTGGCCATGGCGATAACGCTGCCCAGCGTGGTGCGCTTCTCGCTCTCCTTGGATACCACCCACTGGACGCGGTCGGCCGGGGAGGCGGCGGCGGGAGCGGCGGCCGAGACCGGCGCGGCCGGAGTCGCGGCGGGGGCGGCCGCCGCCGGCGCCGGCTGAGGAGCGGCCTGCGGGGCGGGGTCAGGCGCCGTTCCCTCCGCGGCGGCGGGCGCGGCCGGCGGGGCGGCGGCGGGAGGAGCGGCGAGAAGATAATGCAGCGAGAAGACGGCGGAGACTATCAGCAGCAGGGTGAAGACCTGCACCCAGACGTCCGCGATGACGGAGATATCCCTGTTCTCGCTCATCGCGTCACCGTCACCTGCCCCGTCTTCTCGTCGAGGCTCAGCCGCACGCGCGTGGCGCCGAGCCGGCGGGCCTCTTCTATGGACGGGGTCGTGATCTCGCGTATCAGGTTGGCCAGCTGCCGCACGCCGTAATCCTGGAACTCGACGTTGCGCCTGATGGCCTCGATCAGCACTTCCGGCGAGGTATAAGCGACCTCTATGCCGTACTGCCGCCAGTGCTTGGCTATCTGCAGGCAGGCGACCTCGGCTATCTCGACGGGGTCCAGCTGGTCCATCACCAGGATGTCGCTGAACCGGGCCAGCAGCGGCCGCTCGAAGCCTTCGCGCGCCATGGCCTCGCGGGCGCGGCCGTTGCGCAGGGCGGGGTCCTCCGTCTTCTTCCAGATGGCGCGCAGCGCGTCCACGCCGCAGTTGCAGGTGGCGAAGAAGACGCAGGCGCTGAAATGCACGGTGCGGCCGGAGCTCTTCTCGCGGCACTGTCCCCTGTCGAGGATATTATAGAGGCAGTGCTGCACGTCTATATGGGCCTTCTCGAACTCGTCGAGCAGGATCACGCGGTAAGGGTTCTCCAGCACGGGGCGCGTGAGCGCGCCGCCGATCTCGTAGCCCTGGTAGCCGGGCGGCGGGCCTATGAGGGTGAAGACGTCCTGCGGGGACTTGTACTGGTTCATGCGCAGCAGGAGCAGCTCGCTCTCCTTGTAAAGGGCCCGGGCGACGATCTCGGCCAGGAAGGTCTTGCCGGTGCCGGTGGGGCCGGAGAGCATGAAGGCGCCCGGCACCTGGCCTGGCGCGGCGACGGCCAGCCCCTGCTGTATCCGGCTCACCACCCGGTCGACCACTTCGTCGTGGCCGCGCACGTTCTCCTTTATCCAGCCCGCGTAGCACTTGAGATCGATGGCCCGCAGGCGCGCGAAGTCCACGGCCGCGCCGGCGTCCGTCTGCTTGCGTTTCTCCAGCAGGACCTGGTTTATCCTGACGAAAAGGCCGATCAGGCTGCCGACGAACAGCAGCGGCATGCTGGGCGGGAAGATGGTGTAGACGCTGTACATGCCCGTGACTATGCCGAGCACGATCATCACCATGAAGAAAGGATGCAGTTTCATCATCGTACGGCGTCCGCCGCTTCGGACGCGGCCGGCGGCTCCGCCGCCGGGGCGGCCGGTCCGCCGGGGCCTCCGCCTTTGAGCATGAACAGCAGGCCGGAGACCGCGGCCAGCGCGAGCAGCAGCAGCGCCGCGAGCGCGCCCGCCCTGCGCCGGGGGGCCGGGAACACCGGCATCGGGGTATAGGGTTCGCCCGGTCCCCTCGGGCCCCTGTCGCCGGGAGGGCCGCCGGCCGCGGCCGGCCTTTCGGCGGGAACGGGCGCGGGCCGGGGTTCGGGCCTGCCGGGCTCCGGGGCGGGTGAGGCGTCCGGCGTCATCTCAGTTGAGCACCTCGCCCACCCTTATGGACACGGCCGTGTCGCGGGTAAGTTCGATCGAACTGCTGAGTTCGTAGGTCTTGCCGGGTTCGAGCGTGAAGGTCCAGGTCTCCCCGCTGATATTCTGCACGGTGGACGTTATCGTCTTGTTCGGGCTCTGGTTCCTGTACCGGTAGACGTGCATGCCTTCGCAGAGGCCCAGGGATTCGACGACCAGCTCGTTCTGGACGAAGTATTTCCCGGTGGCCAGCTTGCTGAGGCCGGAACTCTTGCCCGCCGCCGCGCCGACCTTGCAGGCGGGGCAGGCGGCCAGTTCCGCCGCGGTCATGGTCTTCTCCGCCGGCTGGCGGCGGAGAGAGGGGTCCACCCTGAGGCCCCCGTCCAGCCCGGCCGTTTCCCCGGCGCGGTACCCGTCGTCGTAGCGCGCCGTGTCCCCGCCGGGGGAGCCGGCCGGTCCATCGATGCTCAGGATCGGCAGGGTCCCCATCGAAGCGGGGCGGAAGGCGGACGGCGCGGAAGCGCCGGCGGCGACGCCGTGGGCGCCGTATTCCGGCAGGTTCATGCCGACCTCGGCTATAGGCACCGGCGGCAGCGGCTCCGGGGGCCTTTCGGCCGCGGGGGCCGGCGGCGGAGCCGGGACGCGGGCCGCGGGAAGCGGCAGGACGGGAGCGGGCCGCTCGCCGGAGAGGGGCATCACGGGGCGCATTTCGTTCCGGAAGACTGCGAAAACGGAAAGCAGTACCGCGAGCAGGATGGCGGGATAGAGCCAGAAATGGCCGGAGGTTTTCGCCCCGGGGGAGCCGTGCCCGCTGCCTGGACCGGCGGGAAGAGGGACCGGGCCGGGGGAGCGGCCGGGCGGCGCGCTTTCGGAGGCCGGCGGCGCCGCCGCGGGCTCGAGTTCTGGGTCGCGTTCTGTCATGATATCGCGTTTCTCCGCCAATATAATAGCAAAGATTCAATGAAGGAGGCCGCCCTCCGCGCGGGGAGAACGGCCTCGTTCCGGCTCGCTTAGGACCCGGGTCAGGACTGCGGCGGAGGCTCCTGCGCGGGGGGCCGGGCCGCGGGGGCGGTCTGCGCTGCGGCGGCCGGCGGGACCGGCGCCGGGCGGTTCCCCATGCGGGTATCCCAGGCGGCGCCCAGGCCGACGACCGCGCCGAAGGCCATCATCATGAAGCCGATGAAGGACAGCACGCCGCCGATCAGCGGGATGATATTGCCGAAGATGAGCAGGCCGGCCATCAGGGCGTAGCCCACGACCACCTGGCCCAGCAGGGAAGCGGGGCCCTTGCGCTTGATGCCCTCGAAGAAGCGCTCCTGCAGCACCACGCTGAAGCCGCTCAGGCCCAGCGCCGCGGCGCAGACCAGCAGCAGCAGGGCCAGCGGGATGAGCGGTATGCCCAGTATCGAGACCAGCAGCATCAGCATGGCCGGGAAGAAGGCGACCGTGATCAGCGCGCCTATGCCGGTGGCGCGCCAGAAGTCGGCGCGGACGGCTTCGGCGGCGCGGCCGGTGTGGAGCGGGAAGAAGACGGCGGGCAGCAGCAGCAGGATGACGCCGGTGAAGAGCAGCGAGAAGAGGAAGATGAGGCCGGCCGTGGCCAGGCCGCCGGCCAGCAGCGGGGAGAGGCGCTTCTCGCCCTGGCGCGCGACGCGGCCGACGTCCAGCAGCGCGCGGCGTATGTCGCGGGTGTCGAAGGAGGTGACCGAGCCGCGGTGCACCGCGCCGTCCTCCCTCTCCACCAGGCCGCCCATCGTGGAGATGTCGCCGTCCACCACCGCGCCGGAGGTCAGCTTGACGTTGCCTCCCAGCGAGGAGATATCGCCCTCGACGTGGCCCGAGACCAGCACCGGTCCGCCGAGCGACGAGACGTCGCCGCTCACTTCGCCGGCCACGGTTATCGGGCCGCCGAAGGAGGAGACGTCGTCGTCGGCGCGGCCGTTTATGGTGACGGGGCCGCCCATCGTGGAGACGTCGCCGGTGACCAGGCCGTTGACCGTGACCGGTCCGCCCAGCGAGACCGCGTCGGCGGCCAGCGTGCCGTCGATCCTCAGCGAGCCGTCGGTCAGCACGTCTTCCGTGCGGCGCGAATCCTTCTCTATCACTATGTCGCCGTGCAGCACGACCTTGCCGCCGCGGCGCGCGTGGGCGTCCGCGGGGACATAGGCCGCCAGCGTCAGGGCGGCGAGAACGGGCAATACTATCCTTTTCATTTCTTTCTCCTTTAGTTACGGGCCGCGGCGCGCGACGGCAGCCTGGAGAGCCAGGCGGTGGTCAGCGCGGCGGCGGCGGTCAGTTCGGCTAAAAGCGCCAGCGGCGGCGGGTTGTCCGCCAGCAGCCTCGGCACGGAGACGGCGATGTCCCAGGCTTTCGGCAGCAGGGTCAGGCCCCGCAGCGCCCAGGCCTTGGCGGCCATAGCCAGCGCGGCGGGATCGGCGGCCAGCGCGGCCATTTCCCCGGCATTGTTCAGCAGCCAGAACGCGCCGGCCGCCAGCAGCGCGGCGCCCCAGGCGGCCAGCAGCACGGCCGCGCCGCGCAGGGCGGGCAGGTACCAGGGGGCCGTCTCCCTCCGCAGGGCGGCCAGCACGGCGAGGCGCAGGCCGGCCGGGGCCTTTATCCCCGGCAGGGCGGCTATCGCTTCGGCTATCCGGTCTTCACGGCGGTTCATTTCAGGTCTCCACAGGTAATACGGCCGTCCCGGCCGTTCGGTTGCATCAGTTTTTCCCTCATCATCGCCCGGGCGCGGGAGAGACGGGCCTTGACCGTCCCCTCCGGCACGCCGAGAACGGCGGCCAGTTCCCCCCCGTCCAGGTCTTCCTTATATTGAAGCAGCAGGATCTCGGCGTAGATGGGCGGCAGGCCGGAGAGGGCCTTCTCCACCAGCGCGGTCTCGAAGGCCAGCGGGCCGTGGTCGGGCGCGGAGGACGCGGCGTCGGCCGCGGCGGCCCCCGCCTCTTCGTCTATGGAGATATCGGGGCGGCGCGCGCGCAGCAGGTCCATGCAGCGGTTATGCAGTATGGTGAAAAGCCAGGTCTTGAAAGGGCGGGGCTTGTCGTACGAGGGCAGCGCGCGGAAGGCCCGGACGAAGGCGTCCTGCACGGCGTCCTCGGCGTCGCTGGTATTGCCCAGCAGCCGCAGCGCGAAACCGTAAAGCCTGTCCTGGTAAAGGCCGATGACCTCTCCGAGGGCCCCTTCGTCCCCCCGCAGGCAGCGGTCTATCAGTTCGGCTTCTTCCATATCCGGGGACACAATACTTATTTCCACGGGGGCAATTAAGTATTATGTCCCCCTATTAATACGCTTGTATATCCTACAAAGTTGCCTGCTTAATCGGGGGACACAATACCTATTTCGACCGAAATAGGTATTGTATCCCCGATATCCTCATTATTGTAGAATATGCTCCACATAGGGGGGACGATGAAAAAGATCAAAAGCGTGGCGTTCAGGGCGGCGGACAAGGCGCGCCGGCAGGAGCGCTTCGATTCGTTCAAGAAGCGGCTTTTCTACATTTTCGGCCAGTTGCAGTCGCGCGGCTGGGTGCGCACCTCCGACCTGGCCGAGGTCTTCAATGTCTCCAGCCGCACCGTGCAGCGCGACCTGGAATCGCTGCGGCAGGACCAGGTGATCTACCCCGACGAGAGCGAGCAGGGCCGGTGGCTGTTCAACGGCGAAACGCAGTCTTTCCTCAAGATGAACGTGACCGATCACGACGCCGCCACGCTGGCCTTCATCTACAAGCTCTCAAAGATCTTCGGCGGCGAGGTCAACAAGTCGGTGCTGCAGTCCATCGACAAGCTGTTCTTATTGGACGAGACCTCCTACCCCTTCTTCATGATAACGCCGCGCGTTAAGAACCCGGACATGACGCTGCCTTTCTACAAGGACCTCTACCGCGCCATCCAGGAAAAGCTGATGATGAACCTGACCTACCGCAAGGCGGGCGGCACGGCGACGATAAAAGGCGCGCCTTTCGCGCTGATCATGTCGGAGGGGCTGTGGTACCTGGGCTACCTGCCCGGCGAGAACGGCCGGTTCAAGGACATCCGCACGGTGCGCTATTCCAATATCGTCTCGGTGGAGCCGCTCGCAATGCGCGGAACATCTGGTTCGGCACGCAGTCGCCGGTGAATGTCGTACTGGAGGCCGATAACACGGTGCGCGATTATTTCGAGGCCTGCGATTATTTCCCGCAGCAGAAGCTGGGCAAAAAGGGCCCGTCGTCGTTCACGGTGGAATGCCGCATCAGCCACCCCAACGAGGCCCTGCCCAATATCCTGCGCTTCCTTCCTTATATAAGGGTGATCTCGCCGCCCGACCTGAAAGCGGCGGTGCTGGACCGGGTCAGGACCTACCTCAAGAAATAGCCGGAAGCCGCCGGCCGGCCGACAATAGTTGAAAGCCCGAACGACATCAGGCTCCCTATGATAATACGCATATATACCGCCTGATTTACCGTAAAATACGCAACAATAACGGTCTGTCAGACGCCGGAATAAAACCGGTTGAGAATCTCGAACGCGGCCGAAATATCCCCCTCAAGTCCGCATTCGTCCGCCATGCGCCTGAACGGCTTAACCCATTCCTCCGGCGGCGGGTCCAGTTTTGCCGGCAAGCCGTGCGTTTTGCGCCTGCTGAAAACAACCGACAGGGTTTTCTTCAGCGTATGTTTATCCAGTTTGCCTTCCTTGATCAGCAGAACCAGATCAACCAGGTCGCGGATGCGTGAATTCGGCACGGCCCTCGGCAGGGAATAAGAATGCAGCTTCTCCGCGAACTGCACCGCACGGGGGAGCATGTTGAATTTCGCCGCCGCCACGCCGGCAAAAGCGAACCAATCCGGCTCCTCCGACACTTCGACCTCAGCCGGAATGTAATCACCTAAAGCCACATCCACATGGAAAGAGACAAACAGCCTGCCGTCAAGCATGGCCTTTACCGGATAGCGCGCCCCGCCATATAGAGGCCCTTCCAGCTGCATTTGAGTTTTACCTATCTGAAAATCGAAATAATCATCCAGGTCCATGGCCGCACTTTTCTGCAAAAGTTCCAGAATAAACATCTCCGGTTTACTCCCCACATCGGCCAACTTGCCCGCAAAGCTCAAGTCGATATCCTTGGTCGAGCGCGCATTTGCCAGACGCAGTTCCATCGAGTACCCGCCCTTTAAAACCCAACCGCCGCCGGCGCTGGCGAACATCCTGGCCAGGAAGCGGTTAAACGCCGCCCTGCGACGAAGACGCTGCAGTTCCAGATTCAGCTGTTCCGCCATGACCTGGAGCCGGTTTTCCAGCGCCTGGCGAAAAGCGGCGGCGGTCTTATACCGGTTATTTCCCATTCCCCCGCCTTCCGACGCGGATATAGCGGGACTCTTCCTGCGTTATAAGTCCGCTTTCCACCGCCTGCTTGAGAACCGCGGCGACGTCATCGGGATGCATGGCGCCCGCTTCGAACATGTCCATTATGGTCCTGGCGGGAGTTGTAACGCAATAGCCGTGCATTTTGCGGATATCCCGCGGCTTTATATCCGAACGATGAAGCACGATATTCGGCGGCATTATACCGTTCTTGCGAAAGCGCTTCGGGACGGTCATGTGAAACTTGGCGGGCATGATGTCGGTAAGCTCGTAAATCGAGAGCGCCGTCTCGTGCGAATAAATCCCCTGCACCGTTCCCTTGCGGTTGGCGGACCACAGCGCCCAAAGAACAAGGTCGGGCCGTTCCTGCGGCGGGAATTGAGCGAGGCGATAAATGCCGCGTATTTTCTCCTTGATCCAGTTCCCGGCCTTGACGTGGAATATCGTGGAACTTGGCAGATAGCCCGACTCAATAGCCTGCCTATAAGTGAAGTAACCCTGTTGCCCGACAGCTATTTCAAACAGTTTTTCCGACGCGACCCGGTTTTTTGGCATACACAATCCTTTAAGTTACTTGAAGTATTGTGCATAATAATGCGGATAATATCAACGGCTCATTTCATCTACCCCATCCCAATATCCCCCGCCTGACCCCTCGCCACGGCTTCGACCGGCCGCATCAGCCATCCCAACGAGGCGCTGCCCAATATCGCTTCCTGCCGTATATAAGGGTGGTCTCGCCGCCGGACCTGACTCAGGATCTTTTCCCGGCGCGCCGGGATATCGCCTGGATATCCGGCCCGAAAAACCTTTCAGAAGATCCGCTTTCCGCTATAACTTCAACCCTGAGCCGGCCAGCGAACTTTTAGCCAGGCGCAGCACCAGCACACAGCCGTCGTCGGAGGTCCACTCCGTGCGCACGACCTGCGCTCCCCTGATAAACTGGTCTATCTTAGTCGCCAGCACGGAGTCGGTCTCTATGGCTTTTTCCACGGTGATCCCGCCCTCAAGCTGCACGCCTTTCAGGAACGAGAGCATGTTATACTGCGCGTTGACTATCGCGGCGTTGCGCGCCGTGGCCAGGCGCTGGGTCTTATTGGCCAGCGCCTGGTCCGCCGCCCCGATGCCGCGCGCGAAAACGTAATTGGCCGTGACTCCTTCCTCGACCCATTCCGTATCTATCTCGCCGGTCTTGGACACCATGCCCTTGTCGGGCGAGGCGGCGCAGCCGCAGGCCAGGAACACCGCCGCCAGAACGCAGTTCTTTTTCATAATCCCCTCCGTTTTTTATTCTTCCAACGCCGCCTTTTCGGCGAATTTGACGGCCTGGTTATACAGGCCCTCCACGCTGCCGGCCGTCTCCGTGACGGAATAATCCTGGGCTCCGGTCTCGACATCTATGGATTTTATAGTCAGGGCGTACCTGGAGCCTATGCGCATCATGGACACTCCTATTATCTTGCGCACGCCCAGCAGCTTCCCGGCCTCCACGGCGCAATCAGCCGAGCCGCAGACGGAATACTGGAAATGCTGCTCCCTGAGTATCTGTTCGGTTTTTTCACGCGCGACCAATTGCAGCTTTGGGCTTCGGCCCATGCCGGAACGCAGCGCTTCGGCCACCGCCGCGCCCTCCTCAGCGGTGACCCCCTCTCCGATCTCGGGCTGCAGCACCGACACCGTTATCCGGGGGCCGGCATAGGTGTAGCCCATGGCCAGCGCCTTGCGCTTAAGCCCGCGCTCCCGGAAAGCTTCCGCGCGTGCGGCGTCGCCGGAGGAGCCGAAGTCCATGCGCAGCGTAAGCCGTTGCGATGTCTCGCCGAGAGCTCCAGCCGGCTTAAAACCGTAATCTACTCCGAAGCGACCTATATCAAGGCCCAGGCCAGCGGTAAAAGCTGTTTCGTCCGCAGTACGCGCCAAGCCTGCCCGCAGCGCCACCGGCATACCCGCCGGGGATATCTCCATTCCAGCTCCGCCCTCCAGGTTGTCCGCATCGTCTGGTTTCTGTATAAGGCCGCCCAGAGCTATCTGGTTCCTTCCGGCGTTAAAACGATAACCCGCCTCGCCGCACAGAGTTTTGGGCAGCGGGTCCGCCTCGGATTTATACTTCAGCTCGCCGGAAATATTCCGCGCACTCGCGCCGATCACAAATTTATCGTCAAGGGAGCGGTAGATAAGGCCGGCGTCGAAGCTGACCGCACCGGCGCTGTAAGTCTCCACCAGTTTGCTGTTCACCGTTTTGGCGGAAGCGCCGAAAAACAGGTTCTCGCCGAAGTTCCGCCCCCAGCCCGCCGTAACGGCGTAGTCTTTCTGGAGGGAAATTTTCGACATGTTGCCGTTGAGATCCCATATCTCCTCCGCGCCGCTGTCGTAGGACTGGTAACTCAGCCCGAACGCACCCACGCGGCCGGCGTCAAGCGCCGCGCCCAGGTAGCCATACTCGCTCTCGGCGTCCAAGCCCCTCCAGGCCGACAGTTCGATATGATGGCCGCTCATGGCGCCGAGCGCCGCCGGGTTGGACCAGAACGCGCCGGCTTCGTTTACCAGAGGCAGATAAACGCCGCCGAGGGCAAAGCCGCGCGCGGTGGGGACTTCTTTAAGGAACGGTGCCGCGGTCGTGCCCGCGCCGGAAGCCGATAAAGCCGCCGGCGCGGCAGCCAGGAGGATTGCGGCAAGACGGGAGATCTTCCAGTTCATTTCACCACCGCCACACGCCGGGTGGTTTTAATTCCGGGGCCTTCTATTCTTATAAGATACACGCCGCTGGCCACCATGGACCCGTCCGCATTGCGCCCGTTCCATTCGTCGGTGTAATCCCCGGCGGCCCGGCTGCCATCGAACAGTGCGCGCACCAACCGCCCGCTGCTGTCGTAAACCTTCACCGTCACCTTCCCCGGCGCTGCCAGCCTGGTGGCGATAAAGGATTTTCCTCCCGCACCTGGCTCGAAAATGCCGTTATAAACCCTCGCCGGCGTCTCCGGCTGCGACAGCACGGCGAATCCGGCGGGGCGAGTGGCATCGCTTTTGCCCGGCACGGACACAACAACGTCCCACGCGCCTTTTTCGGCCGCGCTCAAATCGAACACGCAGTTCAGGCTGGAGGCGGAGACATAAGTGACGGGCGAAGCCGCTATATCGCTTTGTGCTGTTTTTTTCAGCTTTACCGAAGTGCCTGGGGCAAATCCGGCGCCTCTTATCGTTACAGCAACGCCGGCGGACGGGAATGCCGAGGCCGGGTACAGGTCGCTTATGCCTGCGGTTTCACCGGAAGTCAGATACACGTAGGCCAGGCCGGAAGTTACAAAGCCGCCGGCATTCAGCGCGGCGGCATAACGGTAATAGGTGGTTCCCGGCGCAAGCCCCGTCTCGGCAAAAGAGGCGCTCCCCGGGGCCAGGTCTCCTGAAACCTGGCCGAACGGCCCCGCCGGGGAAGTGGAACCAAAAACCTTATACACGGTTTCGTTGGGCGCATTGTCGGTCCAAGTCCAGTTAATACCGCTGCCGGTGCCGGAACCGGCCATAGCCGTAGGCATAAAGAGTTTTCCTCGCGGATTTCCCCCCAAGACGGCGGGATACCCCGTCCCGGTCCACTGGGAAAAAAGAAGTTTACCGACATTATTTCTATAAACTGTATTAGGCTTGCCGGAGGCATCCAGAGCAGCGTCTGCGCCTGCACCGGCTTCATTTGCGATATTGATAATCTCGCCTGTCCAAGTTGCGCCGTTTTTCCAGGTATGCGTACCGCGCCAGAAAATATGGGGATTGGCGTCGGCATCCAAAAGAAAGGAATCTATCTTTACTCCCCCGGAGATAGCCTCGTGGATTGTTTCAGGCGCACTCCATGTGCTAGGTCCGGTTTGCGTAATATACTTAAGATCCGGTGTTCCCACCCCTGCCGTGGTGTACACGAAGTGCGCATCGCCAGAGGCGTCAAGGGCGAAACCAAACGATCCACCGGTCATTTCCGCGGTAACAAGCCTCGAATTAAAGCCGGTCCCGGTCCAGGTGGATAAATATAGTCCCGCGCCTGATTTCCAGTAGGCTATATTAGGCATTCCCTTTGAGGAGAGTGCGAGCTGTTCAAAACCGCCGGTCTCGAAGGCCGTATATGTTTGCCAGGTCTGCCCTTCGAACCGCGCATATTTGTTCGAGTAGGCGATATGGGGCATATCCGCCGCATCCAATACCATAGAAAGGCCTATGACTGACGAGGCCATTGCCGCCACACTGGAGATATCCCAGCTGCCGTCGTTCCATTTCGCGAACTTTATGGTATCCGCGTCTGTGTCGAGGAACGCAATAGTTGGATTTCCCAGAGAATCCATGGCCAGGGCAGGAGGATCGTCGTCATTTCCTTGGACTCCGGAAAGAACTACCGATGATGTTGACCATGAAGCTCCGTTCCATTTGCCATAATAAAGACCGCCGTTATAGCCGAATGCAAGGTGTAATCCGCCGTCTTTATCATAAGCGATGGAACTTTTTATACCCATGCCTATGCCGGCCGCCGGCTTATATGAGGTGGTGGAAAATTTTTGCACCCAACCATGGTCCGCCACCCAGAGCGTCCCATTGTTTGTCAGGGCTACCCCGGTAGGGTTATTAAATTCCCCTTCCCCAGTGCCGGACTCCGCGATTTTTCCCAACCCGTCTAGATATGTGCCGGCATGATTGAATATTTGCACCCTATGCCCATAGCCGTCGGCTTCAAAAATGCGATCCGCGCTGATAAACAGGTCCGCCCCTTCATAGATTTGTCCAGGCGAACTTCCGTACGTTCCGAACTGAGATTGCTGAACCCCCGAGAGGTTATAGCGGGTAATTTGGGAGAAATTGGTTCCTTGTGTAGCATATAGAGAGTTGTCATAGTAGCTAAGACTGCCAAGCGACACCGTATTCCATTTGGACAGGAATGCTCCGGCGGAGGAAAATTTCTGGATCCGCAGTGGTGTGTCAAAACCTCCATCGTGCACGTAAATATTATTAACCGCATCGGCGGCTACTGCACGGGCTGCGCAAAATTTCCCGTCATCGGCCGCCGGAGAACACCCGCCCCATGAGCCGATGTTTCTCTCCCATGAGCAACCGGGCCCCGTCGCCGAAAATTTAACCAGTTTACTGCGGTCAGACCCATTCCCATCCAACACATAAATAAACGACCCGGAAGGATCTACCGCCAAGGCGTTGGGTTTTCCGTAAAATTGTCCATCGCCTGTCCCCTGACTGCCAACGGAACAAACGAGGTCGCCATTGGCATCGAATTTGTAAACCTTATAATCGTTGTCGTCCAGGACATACAAGTTGGAGCCGGAATCCGTGGCCAGTTTATAAGGATTGTTAAAAGCATATCCCACTTTTCCTCTATAGTCCCAGTAAGTTTCAGCGCCGGCAATGCCGACAAAAGAATTAAGAATAAGGAAAGCCCCGGATATCACCGGGCAAAATACTTGTTTCATAGTTTTTCGCGCCGACCCGCTATTTATCCTGTTTTTTCGCATTATCCCAGCCGGTTTTATATTCCTTCCCGTGTCCTTCCGGGGGATCGTAATCATTATCCGTCAGATCTACCGCATGTATAAATGACTGAAAGAAATCCTGCCCCGAAGCCCGCTCCTTTGATCTCCCATAATCTTGCTCCCCCTTATTGTGCGCGGCATTCTTATCTTTTTCCTTATCCATAGAGATCCTCCCTGGATCTCCTCAACGCCCGGATTTCAGCGGGATCATTGACTGTCTCCGCCGGCCGTTTTCGGGTTTGGGGGTATTGGAAGAGCGACCGGCGGGGAGGATTCTGTCTTATTTTCCAAACTTCCAGTTGAGGCCGGCGGTCAGCAGAAAAGCATTAGCCGCTTCGGCTTCCCATTTTAAAGGGAACAGTTTATCCGCGATGGTATCATCCGCCCGTATGGTCCGCCAGCGCGCTTCGAAAGCCAGGGAGATGTTCTCACTCATCGTCGTCTCCAGTCCGGCGCCGAACGAGAAAGAGAGCGCGCTCATATCCTCGTCGAAGTTGGTGCGGTATTCGCTGGTGGAAGTATCGGCCCAGACATACCCGGCCCCGGGCTTGGTTTCGCCTTTCCAGGTGGTCCGGCCATAACCCAACCCGCCCAGCAAATAGGGGCGCGTCTTCTTTTCAGGCTGGAATGTGTATTTCGCCAGTCCCTCGAAGGCCATCGTTTTAGCCCCTTCGCGTACGACAAGCGGAGTGCCGGCGTAGTTTACATTCTTCTCCTTATCGCCATAAGAAGCGGAGGCGACCTCGCCGCCGAAAGCCCATTCCGGGCTTATGTGGTAAAGATACCTGGCGCCCAGGTTCATGCCGGTCTTGGCAGAGGTTTCTTTCCCTCCTCCGACGCTCGTCAGGTCGGTCTTCGTCCGCGGTATGGCCGCGCCGATGATCAATCCCGCTTCATTGTCTCCCGCCGCGTACTGCGCGAACGCCGCCGCGCCGGAGCCAAACATCAACGCCGCAACCACAGCCAGGTTTATCGCCTTTTTCATTAGTATCCCCTTACGTCAAGATTACCTGAACAGCTATTACAAAACGGCGGCAAAGCCGCCGCCCGGAGCGCAGTGATACGCAGGAAGCAGACCCAAATCCCCGGGAACGCAGATTTTATAGCAATAAGCGCGAAACAAGTCAATACTATAAGGTTTTATAAATAAAAACCTTAAAAACTCTGGAGCACCCCTCCGTTTGAGGCTAAGATATATTCGAACCTATGGAGAAAAACATCTATGCCGCGATGGGCGCGGCCGTAAAAAGCCGCCGGCTGGCGCACGGCTGGTCGCAGGAAGAACTCGGCGAGCGCTCCGGCCTTCATCCCAGCTATATCGGCCAGATAGAGCGCGGAACGAAGAAGATCAGCCTGGAAACGCTGCGAAAGATCTCCCTCGCGCTCAAGGCGAAGATTTCGGACCTGTTAAGCGAACCGCCGGTGAAATACACCCCCTCTTCCTGGGAGGGCAAGATAGCCGGCATACTGCGCGACAGGCCGGTCGAACAGCAGAAGCGCGCTTACCGGATCATCCGCGAAACACTGCGGCCGTACAAAACGCGCAGGGAATAAAGCCCCCCCGAACCGCCGCGATTCTCTTTACTCCGGGCGATTCTTTTATATATCCTCATCCGCGGTTTTAACCACGGCGCCAAGCGCCGCCGGACAGGATCTGCGGCCCGCCCGCATGCTCCGGCGGGAACTCCCCGACTTTGAACTCCACCGCGACCGGACGCAATGCGCGGAACATCTGGTTCGGCACGCAGTCGCCGGTGAATGTCGTACTGGAGGCCGATAACACGGTGCGCGATTATTTCGAGGCCTGCGATTATTTCCCGCAGCAGAAGATAGGGAAGAAGGGCCCGTCGTCCTTTTCGGTGGAATGCCGCATCAGCCACCCCAACGAGGCGCTTCCCAATATACTTAAATTCCTTCCTTATATACGGGTGGTCTCGCCGCCCGACCTGAAGGCGGCGGTGATCGAACGGGTCAAGACCTACCTGAAGAAATAGCGGAAGCCGCCTTTAGTCCGCGGTCTTTCCTTCAGCGGCCGCGGCGGGATCGGCGCATGCCTTAATAGAGTAGCCCTGCCCGCTGAAGAGTTGACAATAGCGTTCCCTATGGGAGCTGGACACAAAAATATTTTTATCCATGCCGTAGGCTTTGTCCGCGGCGGCGGCGGCCTCGGCATATTTCCCCAGCCAGAGCAAAGTGGACGTCTTCGCGCGCAATAGCTCCGGCGACTCGGTCAACTGCTGCGCACGCTCCAGATCGGCCAGGGCCTCCTCGTGCCGCTGCATCCCGGACAGGGCCTGGAACCTGAGAATATAAGCGCGGAACGTGCTGTCCTTCTCGTTCTTGTTCTTAAAAGAGACCTCATACGGTTTTTGCGGCGCGAAGGCTTTTTCAATATCCGCTATGTATTTATCAGCCTCGGCATAAGCCGACTGATAGTCGCCCTTCGCGTAGGCGAGCTTGCTCTTTGCGACCAGATAAGCCTCGTCGTTCTTCCGCTCGGGGACGTCCCTGACATATTTTTCCAGAAGCTTTTCGGCTTTTTTAGTCTTGCCGCTATCGATGAGCTTGTACAACTTGAGGTAGAACTTGTTCCGGCGCATCAGCCGCCGGGCTTCCCGCTTTTCGCCCGCCGCGTCCCGGACATTTCCCCCTGAATTCCCGGCCGCCGGTTCGGTTATCGCGCCGGCATTGCCGGGGCTTTTTTCAGAAGCGAACGCCGTTGTCGGAGCGATAAAGTAAGGAACACTTAAAACAAGGAACATGACCGCATAATTCCGCATTTTGCCTCCCCCTGGTCGTCTCAGCGCCGGACCGGCCGCTGACGGAGCGTTCCGTTCATAATATCAAAAAGCGGCGCGGGCGGGCGCAAGGGGGGCGCGACACTACGCTGTCGCGCCCCTCTTCTACACTATTTACGCGATTTCGTGGGGCTTCCGGGCGAATCCGATGCGGTAAGGGGGAAACATGAGATGGACGCTTAAAGAGTGGGCGAGCGAGAGTTTCAAGGCGGAGAAGAACGACGGCAGCGAGGTCTATGTCTACCGCGCGCCGGTCTGGAACGACTTCTTCAAGCGCGGCGGCGCGCCGGGCTACGAGGTGCATTACCACGGCAGCCCGATAGCGCGGATCTATTTCGACAGGAAGGGCGCGACGGTGAAGGCGCTGGAGGCGGGCAAATGCTGGCCGGAGATCTCGGACTTGGACCTCATCGAGATAGCGCTGCGGCTGGGCAACGCGCGCAGGCTGCGGCCGGGCGCGGCGGCCGCGCTCAATTGAGAGGGGCGGCGGGTCCGCCGAGGCGGACCACGACGCGGTGCTTGACCAGGTCGCGGCTGAGCGCTATCTCGCGGCCTTCCAGGACGCGGCCGTCCAGCTCCACCGAGACGACGCCGCGCTCGACGCGGCCGGGGTTCTCGACGCGGATCTCGTAGACGGCTTCGCCGTGGCGGTAGGTCAGTTCGAAGCCGTCCCAGGCGGCGGGGATGACGGGGTCGAGCTCCAGGCTCTCCCCGCGCACCTTCAGCCCGAGTATCTCCTCAACCCAGGCGCGGTACATCCACGCCGCCGAGCCGGTGTACCAGGACCAGCCGCCGTGGCCGACCCTGCCGGGCAGGCGGTAGATGTCGGCCGCCACCGCGTAGGGCTCGGCGCCGTAGCGCCAGGCCGTCTCGGGGTCGCGGGAGCGCTCGCAGGGGTTTATCATCCGCAGGATCCCGGCCGCGCGGGTGCCGTCGCCGCCGCGCGCCAGGGCCATGGCCAGCCAGACGGCGGCGTGGGTGTACTGTCCGCCGTTCTCGCGCACGCCGGGCGGGTAGCCCTTGATGTAGCCGGGCGAAGGCTCGGCCTTCTCGAACGGGGGTTCGAAGAGCAGGACCAGGCCTTCGTCCTCGCGGACGAGCCGCTCCCAGGCCGCTTCCAGAGCGCGGGCCGCGCGCTCAGGGTCGGCGGCGCCGCTCAGCCGGGCCCAGGACTGCGGCAGGGAATCGATCTTCGCCTCGGCGCAGGTATTGGAGCCCAGCGGCGAGCCGTCGTCGAAGGTGGCGCGCAGGTACCAGGCGCCGTCCCAGGCGAATTTCTCCGTCCGGGCCGCCAGCTCCGCGCGCTCCCGCTCGTATTCGCGGCGGGCGGCGTCGTCGCCGAGAAGGCCGGACATTTCCGCCATGCACTTGAGCACGTCGGCCAGGAACCAGGCCAGCCAGACGCTTTCGCCTTTGCCGCCGGCGCCGACCAGGTTCATGCCGTCGTTCCAGTCGCCGGCGCCCATGAGCGGCAGGCCGTTGGCGCCCCAGGTCATGGCGCGCTTCACCGCGCGGCGGCAGTGTTCGAACAGGGGGGCGCGCTCGGAGGAGACCGCCGGCGCCTGGTAGGCTTCGGCCTGGCCTTCGGCGAGGGGCGGGGCTTCCAGGAAAGGGACTGTCTCTTTGAGGATGGCGGCGTCGCCCGTCACCGCTACGTAGCGGGCGGCGACATAGGGGAGCCAGAGCAGGTCGTCGGAGATGCGCGAGCGGACGCCCTCGCCGGCAGGCGGGTGCCACCAGTGCTGTACGTCGCCTTCCCTGAACTGGCGGGCGGCCGCGCGCAGTATGTGCTCGCGGGCCAGGGCGGGGTGGGCGTAGAGCAGCGCCATCACGTCCTGCAACTGGTCGCGGAAGCCGAAGGCGCCGCCGGACTGGTAGAAGGCGGAGCGTCCCCAGAGGCGGCAGGAGAGGACCTGGTACGGCAGCCAGCGGTTGATCATGAAATCCGCGGAGAGTTCGGGCGTGCGCACCTTGACGGAGCCCAGCCGCTTGTCCCACCACTCCCGGGTCCGCCGCAGCGCGGCTTCCGCCGCCTGGTCGGCGCGGTAGGTCTTTATCAGCGCGCGGGCGGCCGCCGGCGAGGAAGCCTGGCCGAGCAGGCAGGTGAGCTCGGCGGTCTCGCCGGGCGAGAGCTTCACCGTGGCCTGCAGTGCGGCGCAGGGGTCGCGGCCCGCGCCCGTGCGATGCGAGAGGCTGACGCGCTCCATGGCGGCGGGGTCGCTCAGCGAGCGGTTGCGGCCGATGAAGGCGCCGCGGTCACCGGTGTAGCTGGCGGCGGGCACGCTCAGGGCCGCGAAGGCGGTGGTCTCCGCGTAGGCGGGATTGAAAGGGTTGCGGGCGAACAGGGCTCCCGCCTCCTCGTCCCAGTCGGTGACGATGTGCATCTGCGAGGTTTCCCTGGATTCGCCGAGCGCCCATTCCGCGTAGTAGGTGACCGAGAGCTCGCGGGGGCGGTCGGAGGAGTTCCTGAGCGCCAGCCGCTGCAGCTTGACCGGCTCGCCGCCGCGGTCGTCGACGGGGACGAAGACCGTCAGTTCCTGGTCGATGCCGTTGCTGTTGTGTTCGAAGACCGTGTAGCCGGCGCCGTGCCTGGCGCGGTAGGGCGAGTCTTCGCGCACCGGCGAGGCGGTGGGCGTCCAGAAGGCCCCGCTTTCCTCGTCGCGGATATAGACGGCCTCCGACGGCGGGTCCAGCACGGGGTCGTTGGACCAGGGGGTGAGGCGGTTGCGCTGGCTGTTGCCCTGCCAGGCGAAGCCCGCGCCGGTCTCGCTGACCAGCGCGCCGAAGGAGGGGTTGGAGAGGATGTTGACCCAGGGCATCGGGGTGTTGATGCCCGGGCCGAGGTAGACGGCGTATTCGCGGCCGTCGGCGGTGAAGCCGCCCAGGCTGTTGAAGTACGGCAGTTCCAGGAAAGGCAGCGCGGCCGCCGGCTCGCGGCCGCCGCCGTTCGCGTCCAGGGGGGCGGGCAGTTCGGCCGTCTCGGGCGCGGCGCCCAGCTGGTGGGCGAGGGAGCCCCTGGCGGCCACCAGGACCACGCTGGCCGCCGCCCGCAGGAGGATGAGGTCCTCGGCGGGGATGAGGCCGGCGCCGCGCAGGTAGACGCCGCCGGGCTTCTCCACGCCGGCGTCGGAGGACTGGGCCTGGACCAGGCGCTCGAGCTTCTCGCGCAGCGGCTGCTCGTAGCCGCCGGGCTCCTCGTTGAGTATGACCAGGTCCGCCTTGAGGCCGTGCAGGCGCCAGTAGGCGTGGGCCTGCAGCAGCTGGCGGACCAGCGTCAGGTCCCGGGCTTCGCTGATGGAGACCAGGGCGATGGGCAGGTCGCCCGAGATGGAATAGGCCCACAGGCCGGCCTGGCCCTTGCGGTTCCTGGCCAGGCGGTCGGCGGCGCTGCGCATGACGGGGCTGGGATAGAGCAGGTGGCCGGCCAGCTGCTGGAAGCGGCGCGTGTCGTCGGGCTGCACCCGCAGCAGGCGCAGTTCCAGCTGGGCGGAGGTCCAGGCGAAATCCATGGCCCTGTCGATGGCGCGCGGGTCGCCGTACTTGTTCATGGCGGCCACCACCTGCTCGCGGGAAGAGCCGGCGGCCAGGACCAGCGAGACCTGGACGCGCCCGCCGGGCGGCAGGGTCACTTCCTGGCGCAGGCTGAAGATGGGGTCCAGGACGAAGCCGCTGGTGTTGCCCGGCTCCCCCAGGGCGCCCATGGGGCGGGCCGGCGTGCGGCCGCGGCCGATGAAGCGGCGGCGGTCGGTGTCGTAGCGCAGTTCCCCGGCGGCCGGGGACTCCAGCGTGAAGCGGTGGGCCGCGTAGACCGGCCGCTCCCCCTCGGCGCGCGGGCGGCGGCGGGCGAGCAGGGCGCGCTGCTCCGGCAGCGCCTCCGTCTCGACGAAGAGTTTGCTGAAGGCCGGGTGCTGGCGGTCGGCGGCGTGCGGCGCCAGCGCCAGCTCGAAGTAACTTGTCAGTTCCAGCACGCGTTCCGACGCGGAGCGGTTTATCAGCGTTATCCGGCGGATCTCCGCGTCGTCCTCGGGCGCGACGATGACCTCGGTCCCGGTCTCGATGCCGTGTTCGACGCGGCGGTACACCGCCCGGTCCAGCATGAAATTGGCCGAGCAGGACTCGGGCTTGCCGCGCACCGGCTGGTAGGTATTGGACCAGAGCCGGTCGCCCCCGGCTTCGCGGATATAGCAGAAGGAACCCTGGTCGTCGAGGGTGCGGTCCGACCGCCAGCGGGTGATGTCGATGTCCTCCCAGCGGCTGTAGCCGCCGCCGGTATTGGTGACCATCAGGCCGTAGCGGCCGTTGGACAGCAGCTGGGTCTTGGGCACGGAGGTATGCGGCGTGTCGAACTGGCGGACCGAGGGGGCGGGCTCGCCGAGGCCGGCCACCGACGAGACGCGCTCCCGCGTGGAGATATGGTAGAGCGGGGGCAGGGCCGGGATGCGCTCGTAGAGCAGCGGCTCGGCGGCGCGCACGCGCGGGTCGGAATTGAAATAGCGGCGGAGGGAACCGTTATTGATGAAATTGGCCAGCGACAGGAAGCCCATGCCCTGGTGATGCGCCATGTAGGCCCGCACTATCACCCCGGCGCCGTCCGCGCGGCTGTAGTCGAGCGCTTCGAAATAACCGAGCTCGCCCAGCATGCCCAGCCCGGCCAGGCGGCGGAGGTTCTCCACCGTTTCCCTGGGCGCTATGCCGGCGGCCAGCAGCGCGGCGTAGGGCGCTATGACCAGCTTCTCGGACAGGCCGCGCTTGAGCCCCAGCTCCGGCACGCCGAAGGCCTGGTACTGGTAGGTCTTGCGGTTGTCCACGTCGGCGTAAGCGCATTCGGAGACGCCCCAGGGGGTGCCGTGCCTGCGCCCGTGGGCGATGTGGACCTCCACGGCCTCGCGCGCGGCCTTGTCCAGCAGGGAATTGGAGTGCGAGCGCTGGAAGAGCAGCGGCATGAGGTATTCGAACATCGTCCCGGTCCAGCTGAGCAGCGCCCGGCGCTCTCCCACGGAGCCGTAGGTGCGGTTCATGGCGAACCAGTGCTCGACGTGCAGGTCGCCGCGGGCGATGGCGACGAAGCTGCCCAGGCGCGCCTCGCTGGCCAGCAGGTCGTAGAAGGCGCGGTCCAGCCGGCCTTCCGAGACATTGAAGCCGATGGAGAAGAGCCGACGGCCGGGATCGTAGAGGAAGCGCATGTCGATGGAATCGGAGAGCGCGCGCACCGAGGCGCGCAGCTTTTCCGTCCGCGCCAGGGTTTCGCCGGCCAGCCACTTGGCCTTGTCGAAAGCCGCCAGGAAACGGTCGCACCAGTCGAGCAGGGCCGGCGGGCCCGACAGGGAGCGCTCGCGTATGGCGCGGACGCGGGCCGCGCAGGGGACTTCCCCCTCCGCGAGTTCGAGCAGGGAAGGGGCGCGGCGCAGGGCCCGGCGGAAATCGTCCTGGGCGGCCGGCTCCAGGGCGGAGAGTTCGGCCGCGGTCTTTTCGGCCAGCACCTCCAGCCAGGCGAGGTAGCGGCCGGTCTGGGCGAGCCAGGCCGCGGACTGCTCCCGCAGTTCCCGGGCCCAGGCCGAGGCCGGGGGTTCCGCGCGGCGCGGCGCCCCGCCGGCGGCGGGCGCGCTCAGCCTGGCGGACAGCTCGCCCGCGAGGGTATCGATCCTCCTGAGCAGGACCAGCGCGTCGGCCGCCCGCTCCGGCGGGAAACGGCAGGCGTCTCGCAGTTCCTCCAGCACGCGGGAGGAGTTCTCGGGGAAGTCCCCGGCGCGCAGGGCCTGGCGCAGGATGTCGCAGGCGTCGCGCAGACCTTCGAAGGCCCTCCCGTCCAGCAGCGGCGCGCGCTCCAGCGCGCCCAGGCCCGGGGCCAGCGCCCAGAGCGAGGCCAGGAGATTGCCGCTGTCCACGGTGGAGACATAGCGCGGGTTGAGCGCTTCCAGCGTGCGGATGTCGTACCAGTTGAGCAGGTGCCCCTCGTAGCGCTCCAGTTTGTCCACCGAGGCCATGGTAAGCGAGAGCCTGTCGACGGCCCCGTCGGCGGTGAGGTAGCCGAAGTCGCGGGCGGAGAGGACGCTGGCCAGGTAGAGCCCTATATTGGTCGGGCTGGTGCGCATGGCCAGCTGCTCCGGTTCGGTGTCCTGGTAATTGTCGGGCGGGAGCCAGGAGCTCTCCTCGTCGACGAAATCCGTGAAATAGCGCCAGGTGCGCCGCGCCACGGCGCGGAGGAACTGCCGGTCGGCGGCGGACACCGCCAGGCGGGGCTGGCGCGCCGGCGGGCGGCGCACCAGCAGCCAGCCGGTCAGCGGCGAGGCGGCCCACAGTGCCAGCCAGGGGAGGGCCGCGCCGAAGCCGGACGGGTGGCGGGCCAGGAGCCAGCAGCCGGCGGCGGCGCTCAGGAGGGTCAGCAGGAACAGCGAGGAGAGGAAGGCCGGCACCTTGGACCGGGCGCGCGCGCCGGCGGCCTGGGCGGAGGTCCACTCCAGGAGCCCGCGGCGCGAGACGAGCATGCGGTAGGAGGCGCGCAGGACGGCGTCCAGGGAGATCCAGGCTTTGTAAGGCAGCACCGAAGCCTTGGCCACCATCCGGAGCATGTCGCGGGTCCGCTGGCCGGAAGAGGAGGCCTTGCGGCTGCGGCTGTTGAAGACCCAGGTGAAGGACTGCAGGAGCGAATGGAAGAAGAGCTGGGCGAAGACCAGGACGGAGGCGGTCCAGCCGGCCCGCGCGGAAAGGGTCCAGGCGCCGGCCAGCAGGGCCAGGAAGGCGGCGGGCAGCAGGCTGCGGCGCAGGTTGTCGAAGATCTTCCAGCGGTTGAGCGCTGAGAGGGAGTTGGGGACGCGCCCGCCGCCGGCGGCGGGGACGGAGGGAGTCACCCACCCGGCGATCTGGAAGTCGCCGCGCACCCAGCGGTGATGCCGGTTGATGTAGGTGATGTAATCCTGCGGGCTCTCGTCGAAGAGCTCGATGTCGCTGGCCAGCCCCGCCCGCACGTGCGCGCCTTCGATGAGGTCGTGGCTGAGCAGCGTCGCTTCGGGGAACCTGCCGGAGAGGACGCGGCTGAAGACGCGCACGTCGTAGATGCCCTTGCCGTGATAGGAGCCCTCGCCGGAGAGGTCCTGGTACACGTCGGAGACGGCGTTGGAATAGGGGTCGATGCCGCTGCCGTCGGAGAAGAGCCGGCTGAAAGGGCTTCCGTTGGCGCTGGAGAGGGACGGGCTTACGCGCGGCTGGATCAGGCCGTAGCCTGACACGACCCGGCCTTCGCCGTCGAGGCGGGCGCGGTTGAGCGGGTGGGCCAGGGTCTCCACCAGGCGGCGCGCGGCGTCGTGCGGCAGCTGCGTGTCGCTGTCGAGGGTGATGACGAAACGGATATCGGAGAGGCCGGCGGGGTCGCCGCAGCGGACCAGTTCCGCCGCGTCCGGCCGCGTGCCGTCGAGCAGGCCGTTGAGCTCTTCGAGCTTGCCGCGCTTGCGCTCCCAGCCGATGAACTTCTGTTCGCTTTCGCTCCAGCGCCGCTCGCGGTGGAAGAGGAAGAAACGCCCCCCGCCGTGGCGCCGGTCGAGTTCCTCGATGCGGCGGACGGCGGCGGAGAGCAGCGGCGCGTCCTCCTCGCAATGGGGCTGCGGCGCGTCCCTGTAATCCGAGTAGAGGGCGAAGAGGAGGTTGTTCTCGCGGTTGGCGAGATAGCGCACCTCCAGCTTTTCCGCCTCCGCGTCGATAGTGGCCCGGTCCAGCAGCATCATCGGCACCACCACCAGCGTGCGGCAGTCGTCCGGGATGCCGGACGCCCGGAAATCCATCTTGGGCAGAGTGCGCGGCGGCAGCAGGCGCATCACCAGGTAATTGAACAGCTCGAGCGCCAGCTGGCTGGCGGGGAGAAGGAGCAGGAGGGCGGCGGCCGGGACCAGGCCGGCCGGCGCGCCGCCGGGCAGGCCAAGGCGCAGCGCGAGCAGGATCAGCGCGGCCGTGAGCGAACCCAGGCCGCAGAAATAGACGGCCGTATGGTTGCGGTAGATCCACCGCAGGACGCGGAAGCGGAAGGCCTCCCGGCAGCCCAGGGAGCGGGCGAGCTCCTCCCGCCCGTCGCCTATAAGGTAAAGGCCCACGTGGCCGGCGCCGGGTTCCGCGTCGGGCTCCCCGGCGGCGCGCCGGGCCAGCTCCACGGCGGCGGCGGCCACTTCTTCCTGGGGCCGGCCGGAGCCGCGGTGCAGGTCCTCCACCGCCCGGCGGTAACGGTCGCGCGTGGCGAAATCCATGCCGGGATAGACGCCGGCGGGGTCCTGCCGCAGGACGCGCTCCACGCCGCTGAGCTCCTCGAAGCACTCCTTCCAGTCGATCAGGGAGAGCAGCCGCAGGCTGTTGAAGGCGTTGCCGATGGAGATCTGGTCCCTGGCGCGGGCGGTCTTGCCGCGCTGGGTGAGCTCGGCCAGGGAGCCGCCCAGGGACCGCTCCAGCCAGGCCCGCACCGGCGCGAGGGCGGACTCTTCGTCGTGCAGGTAATCGAGCAGGTCCAGCGCGAAATGCCGGCCGGGGCGGCGGTGCGTCTCGGTCAGCTCCGCCAGGATGGCGTAAAGCTGGTCCGGGTCGTGCCGGGTGGCGGTGACGAGGCGGTTCGCCCAGAAATCGGCGAGCTCGCCCTCCCGCAGCTCCGCCACCGCCTTGAGCGTCAGCCGCTGTATGTTCTCCAGCAGCGCGGTGCGCAGCATCTGGGGCACCGCCCAGAGCTCGCCTATCGAGAGCGGCGTGACCGACTGGTAGGCGCGGATATAGGAAAGTACGCTCGCCTGGTCCAGGTGCAGGTCGGCGCGGGCGGAGAGCTCGCGGGCGAGGCCGTAGATGCGCGGCAGGCCCCGGTCGGGCCCGCCGGAGAGCGCCGGCAGCTGGCGGTAGAACCGCCAGGGCAGGTTCAGGCGCACGTCGCGGGCGTTGCTCTCGAAGATATGATCGTTGTCGAGCAGCCATTCGCTGGTCAGCGGTGGGGACAGCTTCAGGCGGTAGGCGGCGGCCAGCTCCCGGCAGGCCTGGCGGAAAAGCCCGAGACCTCGGCCCAGGCGCCGGAGCAGTTCCGGGTCGCGGGGCGTCCCGCCTGCCAGCCGGTGCCTGCCGGCCAGGCGCCGGGCGTGGTCCTCCAGCTGCGCGGCGTCCAGCGGGAACCTGCCGGGGTCCCCCTCCTCCGCGGCCTCCCCGTCCCCGGCGGGCCGGCGGGGATGCAGGACGCAGACGACCGGCGGGCGCTCCTTGCCGGCCAGCAGGACGGCGTGCGGCAGGTGCAGGGTTTCGTAGGGCCCTTGGAAGAGGACGACGGTTTCGCCGGCCGTCAGCCAGCGCGCGTGGTCTTTGAGCAGCCGCCGGTCGACGCCGAACCTGGAGCGCCTGAGCCAGACGAAGTTGAAGAAGAGCGCTAGGAGCGCGGCGGACAGGAAGAGGGCCTTCCCGCCGGGAGAGCGCGGGTGCGCCGCCGGCAGGACAAAAGCGGCTTCGGCCAGCGCCAGGAACAGGACGGCGGTCGCGACGGCGGCCGCCAGGCGGAGCCAGGCGAACGGGTCGCGGGTCCGCACCCCGCCTTCCGGGCTCTTGCTGATCCACGCGGCGCGCTCATAGCCTTTGCGCCGCAGCCTGGCGAAAGCGGCGAGGGCCTCTTCGTGCCTGGAGAAATAACTGACGAGTATTCCGGGGGTGTCCATTGTTTTTTACGGGGGAACTCGGCGCGGCCGCCGCCGCGTTCTACTGCGCTTTTCAGCGGTAATTGAAACATATTTGGAAGGGCGAGACTATGCCGCGCCCGCCTTTCCGCGCCGTTTACGCGGTTTCGCGGGACTTCGGCGCGGGGCCCTTTCCGGCGGCGGGGCTCAATTGAGGCGGGACGACCAGTCGGCGGCGGGGGCTATGCGCTTGCGCCAGGGGCCCGACTCCGGCCAGGAGAGCACCTCGCGCAATTTGCCGGGAGGGACCTCGATGTCCGGCGCCGCCGGGAGCGGCACCGAGGAATCCGTCTTGACCTCCAGGTAGCCCAGCCGCTCGGAGTCGATGAGGGCGTAGAAAGCGGGGCCGTCCTCGAGGAGCAGCAGCTCGGCGTAGAGCCGGTCCCGCTCGGCGGCGGGCCGGGCGCGCAGGAAGGCGACGGTCATCAGCGGGAAGACGCGCGGCAGGTCGCGGCCGGCGAAGGCCGTGTCCGCGAAAGCGGCTATCTCGTCGGGGAGCACCGAGTCGCGCGAGTCCGGGTCCACGGCCCGGACGGACTCCAGGAAATGCCAGCCGCTGGCGCGGGAGCCCCAGGTGCGCTTCTCGATACGCCGCAGGTCCAGGCGGAAGAGGACGTCGCCGTAGCGCTCGCGGCCGGCGTAGGGGCCGTAGGAGGAGAAGACGCAGGAATGGCCGCCGAAGAGGCTGTCCTCGATGGGCGGGGTGAAGGGCTTTTCCTTGAGCGCACCGCCGAGCCAGGCGCGGGCTGGCGAAAGCAGGGCGCCGCCCGATAGTATGGAGCGCAGCTTGTCGAACTTCACCCGGGTCACCAGGTAGGGCGGCCGGCGGCGCATGCGTTTTATGAGTTTCTTCTCCCTGCGGGAGAAGGGTTCCAGCAGCAGTTCCAGCTGGTCCGCGCGCGCGGCGGACCCTATTTCCAGGAGGCGGTAGCCTTCTTCGGCCGGCACGGCGGTGGAGAGGCCCAGGGTGAAAGCCGCAGCCCTGGCCGAGGCCAGCGGCGCGCCGCAGTAGTCGGCGGCGGCCGCGGTCTGCGCCGCGGCCGGGACGGCGGGACCGCCGGCGAGGCCGGCCAGGATGGCCGCCGCCGGGGCGGCCGCTTTGAAAAGACCTTTCATTTTTTCTCCCCCTTCTCGGCACGGCGCTTTATCTCGGCGGTAAGGCCGCGGAAGATGAAGGTGTGCACGGGATATAAAGAGTACCAGTAGAGATTGCCGAAGAAACCCCTGGGTTCGAAGTAAGCGGCGACGCGTAGAACCGAAGTCCCCTCGTTCCGGGGCCGGGCCTCGAACTGCAGCCAGCCCTTGCCGGGCAGCTTCATTTCGGCGCGCAGCAGGATCATGCGGCCGTCGACCACCCGCTCGACGCGCCAGAAATCCAGCGCTTCGCCCTGGTGTATCACGTCGGGATGGCGGCGGCCGCGCCGCATGCCCACGCCGCCGATGAGCCGGTCCTGCAGGGCTTTGAGCTCCCAGAGCCACTGCGCGCAGAACCAGCCGCGCGAGCCGCCTATGCCGGAGAAGACGGCGAACACTTTATCGGCCGGCGCGTTTATCGGCTGCAGGTGGTCCTGCAGTATTATGCCCTCGGTGTCGATGAAGGAGCAGGGCCTGGCGTAATGCGGCTCGTAGGCCGTGGTCCAGGAGGTCTCCACTTCGTTGCCGCTGACGCGCATCAGCGCGTACTGGACGGCGGTGCGGTAGTCGAGCGGCTTGATATCGGGGAAGACGCGCAGGGCCTCGTCGGAGGAGCAGACCACGTCGTTGCGCAGGCTTTCGAGCAGCGGGCGCGCCAGCACGGCCGGCACGGGGGTGAGCAGGTCCACCAGCCTGGCGGCCAGCTCCGGCGACCAGAGCAGGCAGTTGAAGAAGCCGCGCCGGAGGCCGCGGCTCTGGGCGTAGATCTCCATCATCTCGCGGTAGGTGTGCACCGCGCTGCCGCCTATCTCCAGGATCCGGCCGTCGGAGGCGGGATTGTCGAGCGCCGAGACCAGGTAGGAGAGCACGTCGCGTATGGCGACGGGCTGGCAGCGGGTGTCGCGCAGGTAGAGGAAGCAGGGGATGAACGGAAGCCGCTCGACCAGGTAGCGTATCATCTCGAAGGAGACGCTGCCCGAGCCCACGATTATCGCGGCGCGGAACTCCGTCACGTTGAGACCGTGCTCGCGCAGGACGACGCCCACGCGGTGGCGCGAGCGCAGGTGATGGGACAGCGCGGCGGCGTCGGCGCCCAGGCCGCCCAGGTAGATGACGCGCCTGACGCCGGCGTTCCTGGCCGCCGCGGCGAAATTGCGGGCCGAAGTCTCTTCGTAAGCCTCGAAGTTGAGAGTGTCGGACATGGAATGGACCAGGTAATAAGCGGTGTCCACCCCGTCCATGGCCTCCGCCAGCCCTTCGCCGCAGAAGACGTCGCCGCGCATTATCTCGGCGGAGCCGGTCCAGGGCCGCCCCTCCAGGTCGGCCGGCTGCCTGGCCAGCACGCGCACCGTGTGGCCGGCGGCCAGCAGCCTGGGGACCAGGCGGCCGCCGATATAGCCCGTAGGGCCGGTGACCAGGATCCTTTTCATCGTTACTTATTATACTAATCGGCGGGGTTGCCCCCCCTCCCGGGTTTTATTACAATTACCCCTGTATAAAGGCCGCTCCCGGATCTTTTTAGAAACGAGTGTTATCACACGAGCCAGCGCGGCCCTGGCCGTATCATGACGACCAAGGAGACATCATGCGTTCACAAAGGATCATCTGGACACGGACGGACGAAGCTCCAGCCCTCGCCACCTATTCCCTGCTGCCGATAGTGCAGGCCTTCACGGCCGGCACCGGCGTGACGGTGGAGACCGCCGACATCTCGCTGGCCGGCCGCATACTGGCCAACTTCCCCGAGTGCCTTACCCCCGAACAGCGCATCCCCGACCACCTGGCCAAGCTGGGCGAGCTCACGCTCAACGCCGAGGCCAATATCATCAAGCTCCCCAATATCAGCGCCTCGGTGCCGCAGCTCAAGGAGGCCATCCGCGAGCTGCAGTTCCAGGGCTTCAAGGTGCCCAACTACCCCGAGGACCCCAGGACCCCGGAGGAGAAGGCAGTAAAGGAGCGCTACGCCAAGGTGCTGGGTTCCGCCGTCAACCCGGTGCTGCGCGAGGGCAATTCCGACCGCCGCGCGCCGCTGTCGGTCAAGAACTTCGCCAGGAAGCACCCGCATAAGCTCTCGGCCTGGACGCCGCAGAGCCGCGGCCACGTGGCGCACATGACGAGCGGCGATTTCTACGGCAACGAGAAGGCCGTGCTCGTGGAGAAGGCCGGCGAGCTGAAGATAGAACTGACCGCCTCCGACGGCAAGGTCCACACGCTCAAGAGCGGCGTGAAGGTGCTGGCCGGCGAGATAGCCGACGGCACTTTCATGAGCGCGGCCGCGCTGCGCAAATTCTACGCGGAGCAGCTGGAAGCCGCCAAAAAGGAAGGCATGCTCCTGTCCGTGCATCTCAAGGCCACGATGATGAAGGTCTCCGACCCGATACTCTTCGGCCACGCGGTGTCGGTCTTCTTCGAGGAGGTCTTCGCCAAGCACGCCGAGACCCTCAAAACCCTGGGCGTCAACCCGAACATGGGCCTGGGCGACCTCTACAAGAAGCTCGAGACTCTGCCGGCCGGCAAGAAGGCCGAGATAGAGGCCGACATCAAGGCCGTCTACGCCAGGCGGCCCGCGCTGGCGATGGTGGACTCGGCCAAGGGCGTCACCAACCTCCACGTGCCCAGCGACGTGATAATCGACGCTTCCCTGCCCGTGGTGGTGCGCGAAGGCGGCAGGATGTGGAACGCCGCCGGAGAACTGCAGGAGACCAAGGCCCTGGTGCCCGACCGCTGCTACGCCGCGATGTACAAGGAGATCATGGACGACTGCCGCCGGCACGGCGCCTTCGACCCGGCCACGATGGGCTCGGTGCCCAACGTGGGCCTGATGGCGCAGAAGGCCGAGGAGTACGGCTCCCACCCGACGACCTTCGAGCTGCCGGCCGACGGCACCGTGCGCGTCGTCGACCAGGACGGCAAGACGCTGATGGAGCATAAGTGCGAGAAAGGCGATATCTGGCGCATGAGCCGCGTCCGCGACATCCCGGTGCAGGACTGGGTGAAGCTGGCCGTCAACCGCGCCCGCGCCACCGGCGCGCACGTGGTGTTCTGGCTGGACAAGGGGCGCGCCCACGACGCGCTGGTCATAGCCAAGGTGGAGAAGTACCTCAAGGACCACGACACCTCCGGCCTGACCATCAGGATACTGCCGCCCGTCGAGGCGATGCGGTATTCCTGCGCGCGCATCCGCAGGGGCGAGGACACCATCTCGGCCACCGGCAACGTGCTGCGCGACTACCTGACCGACCTGTTCCCGATACTGGAGCTGGGCACCAGCGCCAAGATGCTCTCGATAGTGCCGCTGCTGGCCGGCGGCGGGCTCTTCGAGACCGGCGCGGGCGGCTCGGCCCCCAAGCACGTGCAGCAGTTCCTGAAGGAAGGCTACCTGCGCTGGGATTCGCTGGGCGAGTTCTCGGCGCTGGGCGCCTCGCTGGAGCACCTGGGGAACTTCTTCAAGAACGGCAAGGCGCTGATCCTGGCGGCGGCGCTGGACCTGGCCATCGCCAAGTTCCTCGACAATAACAAGTCGCCGGCCCGCAAGGTGGGCCAGATCGACAACCGCGGCAGCCACTTCTACCTGGCCCTGTACTGGGCGCAGGCCCTGGCGGCGCAGGAGAAGGACCCTCAGCTGCGCGTGCGCTTCGCAGAGGCCGCCAGGCAGATGGAAGCCGCCGAGGCGAAGATAAACGCCGAGCTGATAGGCGCGCAGGGCAAGCCGGCCGACATCGGGGGCTACTACCGCCCCGACTCCGCCAAGGCGGAGAAGGCCATGCGGCCCAGCCCGGCGCTCAACGGGATAATAGAGCAGCTGCTCAAAAAGCCCGAGCCGGTCAACGCCTGACGGCGTCCCGGCAGGGCGTAAAAAAGCCCCCGCCTTCAGGCGGGGGCTTTTCCATTCCGGGGACGGTATACTGTTTCAGCCTACCGGCAGGATGTCCCTTTTCTTCGCCCAGTCCCGCAGCGAGCGCACGGCCTCGGGGCGCATGACCGAGATGGGGCGGGTCAGCTTCACCTGTTCCAGCACGCCTTCGGTATCGACGGGTCCGCCCGCGCCTTCGGCGCGGTACATGGCCGAGATGACGGCCTGCTCTATCTCGGCGCCGCTGAGATCGTGAGAGGCCTCCGCCAGCTTTTTAAGGTCGAAGACCGACGCGTCCATCCCGCGGCGGGCGATGTGGATGCGGAAGATCTCCGCGCGCGCTTCCGGGCCGGGCAGGTCGGCGAAGAAGATCTCGTCGAAGCGGCCCTTGCGCAGGAGTTCGGGCGGCAGCGACTCTATGTCGTTGGCGGTGGCGGCGATGAACGAACGGTCCTTGCGCTCCTGCATCCAGGTCAGGAAGGCGCCCAGGATGCGGCGCGAGACGCCGCCGTCTATCTCGCCGCCGGAACTGGCGAAGACCTTCTCGATCTCGTCTATCCACAGGCAGACCGGGGCTAGGCGCTCGACGGTCTTGAGCGCCTTGCGCAGGTTCTCCTCGGTCTCGCCGACGTATTTTGAATAAAGGCGGCTGAGGTCCAGCCGGTAGAGCGGGGCTCCAAGTTCCCCGGCTATCACCTTGGCCGCCAGCGACTTGCCGCAGCCTTGCACGCCCAGCAGCAGCAGGCCCTTGGGCGGCGGCAGCCTGGAACTTTCGTTGAAGACGACGGCCTTGCGGTCGGCGACCCAGCGCTTGAGCCCGTCGAAGCCGGCTATGGCGGCCGGCCCTTCCGGCGCGAAATACTCCAGCACGCCGTCCCGGTCGAAAACGTCCTTCTTGAACTTCTCTATCTCGAGGAGGTCGCGCGAACAGAGCCGCCAATCCTTGACTATGGCCTGGTTGAGCGCCGAGCGCACCTGCTGCAGCGAAAGCCCCCTGAGCGATTTGATGACCCGCCTGACCTCTTCGGGGTCGAGGGCTATCTCTATCTTCGCGCCGCTCCGCCTGAACTCCAGCACGGCCGCGTTTATCTCGGCGAGTATCTCCTTCTCGTCGGGATAGCCGCCGGCTATGCGCGCCGCCAGCGGCTGTATGTCGGGCGGCAGCGATAGTTCGGCGCCGAGTATGAAGAAGGTCGTGCGGGTCTCCCGCGCGCGGTTGAGCAGGTCCTTGAAGAGCCGCAGCGGGACATTGTCCTTGAGATGCTTCTGGAAATCCTTGAGAACGAAGACGGATTCGTGCGCGGGGTCGAGCAGGTCGGCGGCGAGCTTGAGCATCTTGACCGGGTCGCCGGTCTGGTAGAAAGGCTCGTCCTTCATGTCCACGCGCAGACCCTTGGTAAGCGACCAGCGGTAGTACTTCATGCCGTTCGCGCGCGCGACGTCGAAGAGCTGCCGCGAAACGTGTATTTCGTCGATGGTGTCCACCGCCACCAGCGGGTAGCGGGACTTGATAAGAAGGGCGGCCTCGTTCTCGAAATTCATCCTAGCAGGAGGTTCTCATCATGAGTCCCGGCCGCCTCGATCGCCGGGCGGCGCGCCGGGATACCGGCCGTCCTTATCCTTGAAGATCGGGGTGATATCGGCCAGCTTTTTGGTCGAACCGGCGACGGGTGCGCTTTCGGGCGCTTCGCCGTCGCGCTCACGCTCTCCGGCGAGCTCGGCCTCGCGGTCATAATAACCCAGGCCCGCTATAAGACAGCCGCAGCCGAAACCCAGAAGCCCCACGCTTATCTTCCCCCCGTAAGGTATGCCGGAAATATCCGCCAGGTAGCTGAAAGTCATCATGGCCGGGATCACGATGAAACGCATCCTGAAAGCGTCGTTCCAGATGAGGCGGACCAGTCCCACGCTTCCCAGCGCGTAAAGATAGGCCAGGAACGGGACGAATAGAAGGGCGAATATGCCCGCACGGGTGCCTGAAGCCAGGCTGAGCACGAGCATCGACACTATGAGGAAGACCGCGCCGCCGACCAGTCCCCAGACCAGCGCTTTGAAAGGGTTCCGGCTGGCCGCTTCGACCGAGAGCCGCATCTGTTCCCTGAAGACCGCGGCGGAAGCCATAGCGAGGCCCAGCAGGAGGGCCTCGATGACGAGCTTTTTCATATGGAGTCCGCGCGCGGTTCGTGAAGCAGCTCGCAGGAATAGGCCTCGCCGGCTTTGGAGCAGGAGACGCGCGCGGCGTAGAGTATGCCGGTCTCGTCGTCGAAGGCGAAGCCGTTGGCGTAGAAGGCGCGTATCAGTTTAACCGAGGCGTCCAGCGTGACTATCAGCTTGCGCTCGCCGGCCACGCTGACGAACATCGAGCAGGCGGTGTAGTTCTCGTCCACGCAGCTGACCGACTCGGCCGTCAGCGTGTCCTTGCCGTCCGCCACGGCGTGAAAATCAATCTCTTCTATCACGGAAACGAAGTTCAGGGCCTTCCACATCTCCGCCGCGGCGGACCCGGCGGTCTCGACGGCCCCGCGGGCGGTCTTTTTGGCGCCGCCTACGACCGGCATGTAAGTCCCGTCCCGCAGGATGAAGCCGGAGCCGTTATAAACGGCCGGCTCGAACTTGCCGGTAGCCGCGTAGATGAAGCCGCCGCCGGCGGGGATCACCACATGGGTCCCGCCGGTGCGCGGGTCGAGCAGGAGGAAAGTGGTCTTCGCGGCCGGGACGAAGTCCGGGGCCGGGATGACGAGCTCTTCCGCCGCCGGCGCGGCCGCGCCGAGCTGCGAGACGGCGTCCTGCGCCGCCGCCGGCATCGCCATCGCGAATAGAATGGGCAGTATGGTCACATTTTTCATCGAATTCCCCCTTGAAAATTTGAAGCCCGGACCTTTTCAGCCTTATATCAGGGAACAACCGGGGTTCGCAGGGCTCACCTAAGAAAAACCGTCCGAAGGCCCGAGCTTACGGAGTATGCGCCGCAGCTGACGGTGCTTTGCTCCTCGCGGAGCGGAGGCGCATACGAGCGCGAGGGCCGAGATCGGAGCGCGAGCACGGTGTGCGAGCGGCGTTTTTTCGTGGTGAGCCCGGCGGACACCGGAATGTTTTACCTTGCTGAAAAGATCTTGGTGCGCCCGGCAGGTGAGGACCGCCCTTTGGAGCGAAGCACGGCGTGCTTCGCGTGCGGTCCGCAAGGGCGCAGGCGGTTTCCTGCGCAAGCGAAACCGCCGAGCCGGGGTCGCGGAAAAGCGCTATGCGCTTTATCCGTGACTCGAACGTTCGATTCCTGCAGAACGTTCTACGACTTCAAAGAACTAATTGCGCCCGGCAGGAATCGGTCACGGGTTCCCTCGTCGCCGCCGCTCCTCGGGACCCGCGACCCCGCCTCGCCGCTGCGGCCTGCCGGCCTCGCGGCTCCGGCTTTCGATTCCTGACGCGGGCCGCACCGCGGCCCGCTCCGGTCGATTGCAAAGAACTAATTGCGCCCGGCAGGAATCGGTCACGGGTTCCCTCGTCGCCGCCGCTCCTCGGGACCCGCGACCCCGCCTCGCCGCTGCGGCCGGCTGGCCTCGCGGCTCCGGCTTTCGATTCCTGACACAGGCCGCACCGCGGCCCGCTCCGGTCGACTGCTAAGAACTAATTGCGCCCGGCAGGAATCGAACCTGCACTAGAAGCTTCGGAGGCTCCTGTGATATCCATTTCACCACGGGCGCGCAAATCCAAAGAACCGAGATTACATTATACCAATAGGCGCCTGAACGTCTAAATATGCTTTTTCGCCAGCTCGGCGACCTTGCGGCGGAAGTCCGCCATATCGGCCGGCGCCGGGCCGCCGCCCTGCGCGAAGTCGGGCCTGCCGCCGCCCTTGCCGCCTATCAGCCCGGAAACCTCCCGGATAAAGGCGGAAGCGTCGAACCTGGACCCCTTCATATCGGGCGTCGCCGAGGCCACGAAAGAAAGTTTGCCTTCGGCCGAAGAGTAGAGGAACAGCACGGAAGACTTATGCTTCGCCTTGAGCTGGTCGGAGAGTCCGCGCAGCGCGGGAATGGCCGCGCCGGGCGCCTCGGTCGAGACCAGCTTCACGCCGCCGGCCAGGTCCACCGATTCGCCGGAGCCGGCCGAAGCCGCGGGGGCTTTGGCCTTGCCGCTCTTGAGCTCCTTGATGTTCTCGAGCAGCTGGTCCACGCGGCCGGGCAGGTCCTGCGGCGGGATGGAAAGCTTGGAGGCCGCGGCCTCGGCGTAGGAGGCGACCTTCGACAGGTAGTCCACGGCCGCCGGGCCGGCGACGCCCTCTATGCGGCGCACGCCGCGCGAGACGGACGAATCCTTGAGTATCTTTATCACCAGCAGCTCGCCGGTGCGGTCGATATGGGTGCCGCCGCAGAGCTCCAGGCTGTAGCGCTCCCTGGCCATGTCGAAGCCGCCGCGGTTTATCAGCACGAAGCGCGCCGGGTCGCTGTACTTCTCGCCCAGCAGCGTGGTGGCGCCGAATTTCTGCGCGTCGGCCAGCGGGCGCTCGGCCTTGTGCACGCCGAAGTCCTGCGCGATGGCCGAATTGGACAGGTGCTCCACCTTCGCCATCTCCTCTTTGGTCGGCGCCTTGGTTATCGTGTAGTCGAAGCGGAACCTGTGCGGGTCCACCTCGGAGCCGGCCTGGCGGGTGCTGTCGCCGAAGACGGCCTTCAGCGCCGCGTTGATGACATGAGTGGCGGTATGATTGCAGGCCGTGCGGTAGCGGTCCGTGGAGACCCGCGCCGTCACCTTCATGCCGGTGGCCAGCCCGGTGCGGGCGATCACCCTATGGAAGAAGACCTTGCCGGCCGGCTTCTGCGTATCCTGCACCAGCGCGGCCTCGCGGCCGCCGGCCATCAGCATACCGCAGTCGCCCACCTGGCCGCCGGATTCGGCGTAGAACGGGGTGGCGTCGAGGACGGCGTAGCCTTCCTCCTCGGCGGTCAGCGCGCCGGTCAGGTTGCCCGCCGTATCGAGCAGGCCGATTATGGTCGATTCCGTTTCGACCTCCTCATAGCCCTTGAATATCGTCGGAGGCAGCTTCTCCTCGGCGGTCTGGAAGATGAAGGCGTTCTGCTCGCCCGAATCCTTCCAGCCGGCCTTGGCGGTGGCCTGCGCGGCCTTGCGGGCCTCTTCGAAGCCCTTCGCGTCCACCTCGACGCCTTTTTTCTCCGCCAGCTCGCGCGTCAGTTCGAAAGGGAAGCCGTAGGTCTCGTAGAGGCTGAAGGCCTCCTTGCCGGGGATACCCTTAGGATACCTCTCCATCAGGTCTGAGAGGTATTTCTCGCCGGTCTCGAGCGTCTCGATGAAGCCCTGTTCCTCGAACTTGAGCCCCTCGGTGATCTGCTTCTCGGCGGTCTTTATCTCGGGATAGACATTGCCGAAGATCTCCTGCACGGCCGGCAGCAGCCTGTGCAGGAACGGGTCGCGCGCGCCCATGATGCGGCCGTAGCGGCCGGCGCGGCGGATGAGGCGGCGCAGCACGTAGCCGCGGCCCTCGTTGGAAGGAATGACGCCCTCGGCTATCAGGAAAGAGGCGGCGCGGGTGTGCTCGCTGATGATGCGGAAAGCGCTGGTCGCCTCGGGCGAGGAGCCGTATTCCACTTTGAGCAGCTTCGAGGCCGCCTCGACTATCGGGAAGAAGAGCGTGGTCTCGAAAGGGTTGTCCTTGCCCTCGACGATGAAGGTCAGGCGCTCCAGGCCCATGCCGGTGTCGATGTTCTTCTTGGGCAGCGGCTTGAAAGTGCCGTCGGCCTGCTTGTCGAACTGCGTGAAGACGTGGTTCCAGACCTCGATATACCGGTCGCAGGAACATTTGCCCGGGCCCTCGCAGCCGGGATGGTCGAACTGTGGGCCGCGGTCCCAGTAGACCTCGGAGCAGGGGCCGGACGGGCCGGTGTCGCCCATCGCCCAGAAATTGTCCTTGTCGCCCAGCTCCAGGATATGGGAGTGCAGGTTCTTAGGGAGGATCTTCTCCCAGATGGCGCGGGCTTCCTCGTCGCGCGGGGCGACGCCGCCGCCGTAGATGGAGGGATAGAAGCGGTCGGCCGGCAGGCCGAGGACTTTCGTGAAGAATTCCCAGCCCCAGACCAGCGATTCCTTCTTGAAATAATCGCCGAAGGAGAAATTGCCCAGCATCTCGAAGAAGGTCAGGTGGCGTATCGTGCGGCCGACATTGTCGATGTCGGTGGTGCGGAAGCATTTCTGGCAGGAGGCGGCCCGCTTCTTGTCGGTCTTGAGGCCCAGGTAATAGGGCTTGAACTGCACCATGCCGGCGGAGGTGAACAGCAGCGTGGGGTCGCCCTCGGGTATCAGGGGGCTGGACTTGACCACGGGGTGGCCCTGCTTGTCGAAGAAATCGAGGAAGGCCTGGCGTATCCGCTTGCTTTGCATAAATGTCAATTATACTAATTAGGGACGTTGTTGACTTGTTGAGTTGTTGACTTGATCCGCAGCCCCCCGCCGTATTACCGGCCCGAAAAGTCAACAACTCAACAAGTCAACAACGTCCCCTCAAATACTATAATCTGTTCATGCAGTCCAAGCGCAAAGCCACGCTCAACGCCTGGAACCGGATAAACGCTTTCTCCAAAGAGCGCGGCCTCTTCAGGGACCGCGACGCCATGGTGCTGGCGGTCTCGGGCGGGCCGGATTCGGTGGTCATGCTGGACTATTTCGCGCGGCAGGCGCGCGGGCGCCGGCTGAAGCTTTACGTCTGCCACGTGAACCACGGCCTGCGCGGCCGGGAGTCGGACGCGGACGAACGATTCGTGCGGCGGCTGGCGGGGTCCTACGGCCTGCCTTGCGGCGTTTTCAAGGCGCGTGTGAAGGCGCTGGCCAGGAAGTCCGGCTCGGGCACGGAGCACGCGGCCAGGACGGAGCGCTACCGCCTGCTGCTGAAATACGCCCGTTCCAGGGGCTGCCGGCTGGTGGCCACGGCCCATCACTCCGACGACAACGCCGAAACGGTGCTGCTCAACCTGCTGCGCGGCACCAGGGCGAAGGGCCTGGCCGGCATCCCTCCCTCGCGGCCGCTGGGCGGAGGCGTGCGCGTGATACGCCCGCTGATGGCGCTGACGCGGCGCGAAATAGAAGACTACCTGCGGGCCAACGGGATGAAGGCCCGGAAAGATTCCACTAACGACGACCAGAAATACACCCGCAACTGGATACGCGCGACGCTGCTGCCGCTGCTGGAGAGGAAGCAGCCGCGCATACGCGAACACCTCGTGGATATAGCGGAAGACCTGTCGGGAAAATCCTGAAAACCCGGACCTACCGGCCGGCCCAGGCGACCAGCTCGGGCGGGTAGCCGATATCGATCACTTTAAGCTCGCCTATGTTCTTCTGGGCGTGGGCGGCCATGAGCCCGGTCTTGGCCAGGCCGAAGGTCAGGGTGTGGGCGGCGATGACGAAGACGCCGGTATGGTGGCCGGTGTCGGGCAGCAGGCCCGAGGGCAGGTCCAGCGCGACTATCGGCCGGCCGCTCTTGTTCATGAGCTGGATGACGCGCTTGAGGACGCCGGCGGGTTTGCCCATCGAACCGATGCCGAGCAGGGCGTCGACCAGCAGGCCGAAGGCCGGCAGCGCGCCGGCCAGTTCCTCGACGGAGTCCTTCTTCACCAGCGTGATCTTCACGCCGGCCGCGCGCGCGGCTTCGAGGTTCCTGACCACCAGTTCGCCGTAGCCGGTGTCCCTGGGCTCGAGTATGAAGATCTCCGCCTCGGCGCCTTTCTGCTTGAGATACCTGGCCGCGACCAGTCCGTCCCCGCCGTTATTGCCCTTGCCGCAGCAGACGGCTATCCTGGCCGGCGACGGCAGGTTCAGGGTCCCGGCTATGCGCAGGAGTTCGTCGGCGGCGCCGCGGCCGGCGTTCTCCATCAGCTCACCCTCGGCCACGCCGTATTCGGTCACGGCCTTCCTGTCGATGACGCGGATCTTCTCCGGCGTCACCACGGGGAGCCCCTGGAATTCCTTCACCTGCGGTATCTTGGACATAAAGAGGCGTTCAGGACACGGCCCAGATCGTCCAGCCCAGCAGCCAGGCGAAGCCCAGGAAGCCGAGCACGCACATGAGGTAGAAAGGCGCCAGCACCGAGAGCACCGCCTTGCGGGAACCGGCGGCGTAGAGGCCCTTTATCAGGCGGACGCGGGCGTAGAAGACTATCAGCAGCGTCAGCATGAACGCCAGGAAAGGGCTGAGATAACCGAGGCGCGCGAAGAAGGCCAGCGGCACGGCGAAGGCCCAGAAGAACTCGGCCAGGCCGAAGGCCAGGAACAGGCGCAGCGCGCTGCCCTCGGCGGAGGCGGTCTCCAGCGCCAGGTGCACCGAGGCGGCGGAGACGAAGTTCATGGCGCGCAGCAGCAGGAAAAGCACGATGAACGACGCTGGCCCGCCGGGTATGGCCATGAACATGCGCAGGAAGGCGAACAGGCTGAGCGAGCCGACGAAGTAGCCGGCCCAGCCGGCGGCGCCCAGGCGCTTGCGCGTCAGCGCGGCGAGCGAGCCCGCCGGGTTATCGACTATGTCGGCCGCGTCGGACAGCAGGGTCATGGCTCAGAACCCCTGCCACCGGTATTCGAGGCGCGGGTGGTCCGTGACCAGTTCCGCGACCCTGCCGCCGCCGAACAGGCCCAGCCTGGATTCCAGGATCGAGAAGATGCTGGAGAAGGGGTCGGTGTCGCGGATGACGCGCGGGTTCTTGCCGAGCTTGCCCAGTTCGCCGGCCAGGTCCAGCGCCGTCTGGGTGTCGCCGAGAACGTCCACCAGTTTCGCTTCCAGCGCCTGGCGGCCGGTGAAGATGCGGCCGTCGGCTATCTCCGAGCGCAGTTTGTCGGCGGGGATATTGCGACCGGTCGAGACCACGGCGACGAACTGGTCGTAGGAATCGTCTATCATGGCCTGCAGCAGCCGGCGCTCCTCGGCCGTCATCTCGCGGCCCATGGAGCCGATATCCTTGAACTTGCCGGATTTGATGATCTCCGGCTTGTAGCCGATCTTCTTCATCAGGCCTTCCAGGTTGGCGCCGCTGAAGATGACGCCGATGGAGCCGGTGATGGTCCCGGGATGAGAGACGACCTTGTCGCAGGCGGCCGCGATGTAGTAGCCGCCGCTCGCCGCCACGTCGCCGAGCACGGCGACGACGGGCTTCTTGTGCTCGTTGCGGGCCCGCAGGATGGCCGCGTTGATCTCCTGCACGGCCGAGACGGTGCCGCCGGGCGAATTGATGTCCAGCAGGATCGCCTTCACTTCCTTGCGGGCGGCCAGTTTGTCTATCTTGCGCGCGGTCTGGCCGCTGCCCCTGTCCCAGGAGCGCGCCGAATCGCTCTGGTAAATGGGGCCGTAGACCGGCACGACGGCGACGGCGTCCTTGCCGGTCGGCACCATGCCGGTGATCTGCTTGAGGTCCAGATCGGCGGGCCTGGCCTTGCGGGCCGTGGCGGCTTTCTCTATGACGAGAAGCGAGACCATTATCGCGCCGGCGTAGAGGACGGCGAGGACCTTCAGCCAGAGCCTGGTCGCGGTCCTGGGCGCGGCCGGCGCGGGTTCCCGCGCGGGCGGCGGCGCCGCGGGCGCGGGAGAAGCCTGGGGCGGCTCCGGCGCTCCGGGCTGCGGGGCGGCGGCGCCCTCCTGCGGGGTCCTCTCCGGTTCGGGGAAAGGGTTCTTTATCTCTTCCATCGTTCCTCCGGCTGATCTCGCTGTCCGTCAAAGCTGGCTGGCGTCCACCACCCTGTTGCGGCCGCTCTCCTTGGCGCGGTAGAGCGCCGCGTCCGCGGCGGCCACGGCTCCGGCGGCGTCGCGGCCGTCCCGCGGGAAATGGGCCACGCCTATGGACACGCTTATTCTAACACTTTCAAGTCCGTGCGAAAAATTCTCGGCCGCTATGCGGGCGCGTATCGCCTCGGCCTTGCGCAGGACGCCCTCCGGCTCCGCGCGCGGCAGGACCACCGCGAACTCCTCCCCGCCGTAACGGGCGACGAAGTCGGTCTCGTAGACGCTCTCGCGCAGCAGGGTGCCCACCCGCTTGAGCACGAAGTCGCCGAACTGGTGGCCGTAGCCGTCGTTGAGGCGCTTGAAATGGTCGATGTCGGCTATGAGTACGGCGAAAGTGGTGCGGAAGGCCTGCGCGCGGCGGACCTCCTCCTCGATGCGCTCGTCCAGCACGCCGCGGCGGAAGACGCCGGTCAGGCCGTCGACGCGCGAGAGCCATTCGACCTCCCGGAACAGGCGCAGGCGGCGCACGGCGAAAGCGAGCTCCTCGGCGAAGGAGAGCATGGCGGCGGCCAGTTCCGCCGCGGACGCGGACGAACCGGGGAAGGCGGCGGCGAAGAACCCGACCGCCTCGCCGGCGTGGTTGACCATGACGCCGGCCCTGGGCGGCTTACCGTCCGCGGCGAAAGGCTCGGGCGGACCTTTGCCGGGCAGCCCGGCGGCGCGCCGGAGGCCTTCGGGCGAATTGAAATCGGAGGCGGTGTCGCGGCCGCAGGCGAAAAGTTCCGCCTCGCCGGCCGGGCCCAGCAGGTAGAAGGCGAAATCCTCGGTGCCGAAGTAATCGCTTATGTAGCGGGCGAACTGGCGCCCGGCGGCCTGCTGGTCGACGGCCTCGGCCAGGTATTTCATGGCCGAATAGAGCAGCAGCACCTTCTTCTCGCGGCCGCCGGCCTCGTTGAACTCCTTTTTGGCCAGCGCCAGCCGTTCCGCCACTTCCCCCAGCCTCTCCGCTCCTCCCTCCCGCGCGGCTCCGCCGGCGGCGCTCCCGGAGCGGCGCGCGAGGACCCACCGGCAGGCGGCCGCCGCCCAGAGGGCGGTCAATGCCGCCGCCCCCGTCGAAACGGCCGCGGGCAGGGCGAGCCAGAAAAGCCCGGCCCCGGCCGCCGCCGCGAGCGGGACGGCGGCGCGGCCCAGCCGGCACAGGAACAGGACCGGGAACCAGAGCGCCGACAGGGCGGCGAGGGCTATTTCGCTCTCAGGCATGGACCACCCTGTTCCGTCCTTCTTTCTTGGCGCGGTAGAGGCGTTCGTCGGCCACGCGCACGAGCTGGCTGGGGACGGCGGCCTCGGCGGGGAACTCGGCCACGCCGAAACTGACCGTGACGCCGGCCGGCGCGCCGCCGAAACTGAAAGGCTGGGCCTCCACCGCCCGCCGCAGTTCCTCGGCCGCGGCCGCGGCTTCGGCCTTGGCGACGCCGGGCAGTATGACGGCGAACTCCTCGCCTCCGTAGCGGGCCGCCAGGTCCACGGCGCGCACGCGGCCGGCTATCACCGCCGCCACCGTCTTGAGCACGTGGTCGCCGGCCTGGTGGCCGAAGCGGTCGTTGTAGCTCTTGAAATGATCGATGTCGGAGAGCAGCACGGAGAAGGGGACCTTGCTGCGCGCCGCGCGCAGGATCTCCTCCTCTAGGCGGGTCTGGAAGGCGCGGTGGGTGTAGAGGCCGGTCAGGGCGTCGCGCACGGCCAGCTCGCCGACGCGCTCGTAAAGGTAGAGGTTCTCCGTGGCCACGCCGGCTATGGCGGCCAGCAGCTCCACGGCGCGCAGGTCCTCGGTGCCGAAGCGCTCCGGGCGCTGGGAGGAAAGGCGGATGAAACCGGCGGTGGAGCCGAAATGCGGGAGCGGCACCACCATGGCCGAGCGCTCCCCGGCGGAGAAGTCGCGCGCGGAGAAGCGGTTGTCGGAGGCGGAATCCCGGACCAGCAGCGAGACCTTGCGTTCGGCCGACCAGGCCTCGAGCGGGTCGCGCGGCGCGCCGGGGACCAGGTCCACGGAGGCGTCGAAGAACTGGTCCTTGACCAGCTGCCCGAGGCGGGACTTTATCTCCTCGGGCGAGGCGGAAGCCGAAAGGTGCTGTATGGACGAGGAAAGGCCGGACTGGAACTTGATGCGGTCGAGCAGCCTCTTCTTATGCGACTCGTAACGGGCCAGTTCCTCTTCCAGCGCCTTCAGCCGGCGGGAACTCTCGGCCAGGGCCCCCTCGGCGCGCAGCGAGGCGTCCTTCCTGGCGTCCTCCACGTGCTGCGTCAGCCAGGCGAAACCCAGCAGCGCCGCCATCTCCAGGAACATCAGCAGCGAACGCTGCACCTGCAGGTCCTGCCAGGCGAAGCGCGGCAGCACGAAGCCGGCCGCGGCGCAGAGGAAGGCCAGCAGGAACTTTATGTCCCTGTCCTCGTGCGCGAGGGACAGGAAGACGAAGCCGTAAAGCGGGTAGACGGCCAGCGCCGAGGCGGGTTCCAGCGCCAGCGCGGCGGAGACGGCCGCGAAGAGGGTCAGCGCCAGCGTTATCCTGAGGGGCCTGCTCTTCATCATCTTTATAGATGGATTCTACAACTTTGGCGGGGACTTATCTAATGAAAAAGCCCCCGCGGCGGCGGGGGCCTTTACGGGGCCGGGCCCGGGCTCAGCGCAGCGGGACGCCGCTGAGCTGCTGGTAGGCCTGCGATTCGGGCGAGGGAACGGCCATCTCGGCCAGTTCCTCGGCGCTTATCGGGGTGATCGTGTAGGGCAGCGGGGCCACGATGGTCTTCTCGCCGCGGCCGGGGGCCGGGATGGTCATCATCAGGTTGCCGTCCTGCGTGCCGTAGACGGTGGCGCCGGCGCCCTGCAGGCGCACCAGCGCGTCCGCGTGCGGGTGGCCGTAATTATTGCCGACGCCGTAGGAGATTATCGCGTGCACGGGCTTGACGCGCTCGAGGAACTTGGGCGAGGAGGAATAGGACGAGCCGTGATGCGGGACCTTGAGGATCTGCGACTCGAGCCCCGACTTGAACATGCGGGTTATGGCATTCTCCTGCGCGGCCTCGATGTCGCCGGTGGTCAGCAGGGCGGTACCGTTGTAGTAGAAGCGCAGGACGATAGAGCAATTATTGATGGCGCTGGAATCCCTGGTCTTTATCTCCTCGGAGCAGGTGCTGAGGACCTTGACCGTGACCTTGGGATCCCAGTTAAGGTTCTGGCCGATCTCGGGGAAATGGACCTTGGCGGACTGGGCGGCGGCCAGCTCGCGCAGGTTATTGTCTCCCACCGCGTTGAGGTTCTCCAGGCGGCTGTCGTAAAAATTCTGCACCTCGAAATACTGGAAGACTTTCTTGAGGCCGCGGTAATGATCGCTGTGCGGATGGGTCAGGACGACATGGTCTATCCTGCGCACGCCTTTGGCCATCAGGAACTCGCGCACCGGCAGCGAGGAGGGGCCGCCGTCTATCAGCACATTGGAGCCGCCCGGCAGCTCTATGTAGGTCGCGTCGCCCTGGCCGACGTTCAGGAAATACACGTTGAGCTGCGCCCAGCCGGAAAGCGGGAGGAAGAGCAGCGAAAGCAGTATCGCGAACTTGCGCACGGTGACTCCGGGCCTGCCAGGATGATAAGTCATGATATAGTGTAGGCGACGGCCCTCGCCCGGGAAAGGGCCAAAGGGCCTACGAGGGCCCAGCCTCCCGGCCGGTCCGCCGGCCGGGGAAAAGCGGGCTTCAGTTAAGCAGGGGAACGGCCCTTACCGCCAGCCAGTAGCAGGCGGCCGAGATCGCGGCCGAGGCGGGGATGGTTATGATCCAGGCCCAGACTATGTTGCCGGCCACGCCCCATTTCACGGCCTTTATGTTCTTCAGCGTGCCGACGCCGACTATCGCGCCGGTGATGGTATGGGTCGTGCTTATCGGCACCCCTATGGCGGAGGCGCCGAAGAGGACCAGCGAAGCGGCGCCCTCGGCGCAGAAGCCGTCGACCGGGCGCAGCTTGGAGAGTTTGTGCCCCATCGTCTTGACTATGCGCCAGCCGCCGCTCATCGTGCCCAGCGCTATCGCGCCGTGCGCGGAGAGCACTATCCAGAGCGGGATATGGAACTCCTCCCCGAGGTAACCGGCGCTGAACAGCAGACCGGCCATGATGCCCATCGTCTTCTGCGCGTCGTTGCCGCCGTGGCCCAGGCTGTAGAGGGCCGCCGACACGAGCTGGCCCTTGCGGAACCAGTGGTCCACCTTGGAGGGCGTCTGCCGGGCGAAGAGGTTATAGACCACCGCGCCGAGCCCGATGCCCAGCAGCATGCCGACCATGGGCGAGATGAAGATGAACGCCACCGTCTTCATTATGCCCTTCATCACCAGCGCGGCCGGCCCGGCCTTGACCAGCGCCGCGCCTATCAGGCCGCCGACCAGCGCGTGCGAGGAGCTCGACGGGATGCCGAAGAACCAGGTGATGAGGTTCCAGCTGCAGGCGCCCGTCAGCGCGCCGAAGATGATGTAGCTGTCCACCTGGCCGATATCGACGATGCCCTTGCCCAGCGTATTGGCCACGTGCAGGCCGAAGACGGCGAAGGCGATGAAGTTGAAGAAGGCGGCCCAGAGCACCGCGTACTTAGGGGAGAGAACGCGGGTCGCCACGATGGTGGCTATCGAGTTGGCGGCGTCGTGGAAGCCGTTCAGGAAGTCGAAGAACAGCGCCAGCCCGATCAGGAAGATCACCGCCAGGAACACGCTATCCATGCTTCACCAGTATCGCCTCGATGGTCTTGGCCACGTGCTCGCAGGTGTCGAGCGCGCCCTCGGCGGTCTCGTAGAGCTCCTTCCACTTGATGACCTGCACCGGGTCCTTCTCCTCGTCGAAGAGGCGGCCGATGGCCTTCTCGCGCACCGCGTCGCCCAGGTTCTCCAGGCGGTTCACCTCTATGCAGTAGTCCACCACGCGGCGCTGGCGCTTCATGTCAGGCATGGCCTTGACGGCGCCGGCCAGGGCCGCGGTGGCCTGGTCTATGAGGTCTATGAACCGGGCGAAGTCCTTGTCGCGGGGGTCGAGCTTATAGAGCCTGACGCGGCCGGCCATGGCGTTGAGCAGGTCCAGCACGTCGTCGAGCGTATTGGCCAGGCTGTAGATGTCCTCGCGGTCTATCGGGGTGATGAAGGTGCGGTTGAGCATGTCCGTGATCTCGTGCAGCAGGGCGTCGCCCTCGTGCTCGAGCTCGCGGATGTTCTTAACCTCGGCCTCGTCCAGGACGCCGTCCTTTATGGCCTTCTTGAAGAACTCGGCGGCCTTCATCAGGTTCTCGGCCTGCAGGCTCAGGAAATCGAAGAATTTCATCTCTTTGGGCACGAAGCTTACCATGGCACTCTCCTTGGGCTGTCCGTTTTACTCCGGAATAGTATAGCGGAGGCGCATCAAGGCGCCTTAAAGAGCGTGTAAAATCCGGGTAAATTTCAGGCCGGCAGGGTGAACCAGAAAGCGGAGCCGCGGCCCTCTTCCGATTCGACGCCGACGGAGCCGCCGTGGAGCTCCACGGCGTGCTTGACGATGGAAAGCCCGAGGCCGGTGCCGCCCAGCTCGCGCGAGCGCGCCTTGTCGACGCGGTAGAAACGCTCGAAAACGCGGGGCAGCGAGTCGGCCGGGATGCCGGGGCCGGTATCGGCCACGGTCACTCTGACGCGGCCGGTCTCTTCCGAGGCGGAGAGCGTCACCGAGCCGCCGTCGGGAGTGAACTTGAAGGCGTTGTCGAGCAGGTTGGAGAGGGCCTGCTCCAGTCCTTTCCGGTCGGCCCGCACCTGGAGCGAGGGGGATACCCTGTTCTCGAAGGAGATCCTTTTGCCTTTGAAGGCCGGCAGCAGGGAGCGGTGGACCTCCTCCGCCAGTCCCCGCAGCGGGAGGCCGGAGAGTTCCAGACGCACGGCGGCGGACTCGAGGCTGGAGAGCCTGAGCAGATCGTCGACCAGCGCTTCCAGCCGGGAGGCCTGCCGCAGCACGGACTCCAGGAATTCGCCGCGGTGTTCCCGGTCGTCCACGGCGCCGCCGAGCAGGGTCTCCACGCTGCCCTTTATGGCCGTCAAAGGGGTCTTGAGCTCGTGGGAGACGTTGGCGACGAAATCCTTGCGCAGCCGCTCCACCTTCTTGAGCTCGCTGACGTCGTGCGCCACCAGCACGCAGCCTTTCACCTTCCCCCCCTCCAGCACCGGGGCGGCGTTCACTTTCAATTCGGCCGGCCGGCCGGCGGCCGGGGCGGAGTCGCGGGAGGCGGGACGGCCGGAGACCAGCGCCTCCAGCGCCGCCTCCTCGAAACCGGTGCCGCCGAAAACGTCGAGCATCCGCCGGCCGGCCGCCGCGCCGGGTTTCAGGCCGGCCAGCCTTTCGGCGGCGGGGTTCATGGCCTTTATGACGCCGCGGCCGTCGGTAAGCACCAGCGCTTCCGACATGTTCTCCAGCACGGCCTCCACTTCCCTCTTGCCGGCCGAAAGCTCCCCCATCTTGCGGGCCAGGTCCTCCGCCATGGAGTTGAGCGTCTCGGCCAGGAGCCGGAGCTCGCCGGAAGCCGGGACCTCCGCCCTGTATTCGAGATCGCCGGCGGCGAAACGCTTAGAGGCCCGTATGATCCCGCCGAAGGGGCTGGAAAGGAAGTGGATGAGCCAGAGCCCGAGCAGGACCGCCAGGACGGCGGAGACGGCCGCGGCCTCCGCCACGCTGCGGCGTATGGCGGCCAGTTGTCTCTCGACTCCGGCCAGCGGCACCGCCAGCCTGATGATCCCGGTCTGCCGCCCTTTTTCCAGGGCCGGGCGCGCGAAGTAGAACATTTCGCCTTCGAGGGTGTCCGAGCGGCGCAGGGCGCGTCCCTGCGAGCCGGCCAGGGCGGCGGCCACCTCGGGCCTGGCGGCGTGGTTATCCATGCCGGCCGGGGCGCCGCCCGGAAGTCCGGAATCGGCGAGCACCCTTCCCCTCATGTCTATGAAAGTGACCCGTTCGTCCAGCCTGCGGCCGAGCTCCGCCGCCAGCGGCGGCAGCGCGCGGGGGCCGGCGGCGCCGAAACCGTCCGCCGGGAGCCGGCTCTCGATGAGAACGGCCTGCGCGGAAAGGGCCGCTTCCAGCCGCGCCAGGGATTCCTTCTCCAGGCGGCCGTCGGCAAGCCAGGCGGCGAGACCGAGCGAGAAGAAAACCACCGTGAGGCAGGAGGCCAGCAGGCGGAACTTGAGCGTCTTGAGCATTTATTCGAAGCGGTAACCGAAGTTCTTCACCGTTATGATGCGGGCGCCTTCGCCCTTCAGCTTGCGGCGCAGCGTGCCGACGTGCACGTCCACGGTGCGGGTCTCCAGTTCCAGCGCGGCGCCCATCCCCCAGGCCTTTTCCAGCAGGGCCTCGCGCGAGAGGACCCTGCCGCCCGCGTCCACCAGCGCGCGCAGCAGCGCGAACTCCTTGGCGGTCAGGTCGACCGGCCGGCCTTTGAGGGTGACCAGGACCCGGCCGAAATCTATCTCCAGCGCGCCGTCCTTGAACCGCTCCTCCGCGGCCAGCGCCTCGGAAGACCGCCGCAGGACGGCCTTGACCCGGGCCAGCAGTTCCTTCACGGCGAAGGGCTTGGTGACGTAATCGTCGGCGCCCAGTTCCAGGCCCACTATCTTGTCGGTCTCCTCGGACCTGGCGGTCAGCATGATGACCGGCAGGCGGGCCGTTCTCCGGTCGAAGCGCAGGCGCCGGAGCACCTCGGTGCCGTCGAGCTCCGGCAGCATGACGTCCAGCAGGACCAGGTCCGGCCGCTCCTTCGAGGCCAGCTCGACGGCGGCCGGGCCGTCGTAGGCCAGCAGCGTGGAGTAGCCCTCTTTCCGGAGATTGTAGTCCAGCATCCTGGAGATGTCCCTCTCGTCCTCCACGATCAGTATCCGCCTGGGCATGGCTAACATGATAGCAACGCCGGCGAGGCGCGGCAATAGCCCGGAAAGAACGCGGCGGCTCCGGCGCGAAAATAGCGCGCCGACGGGCGCCGCGCCCCGTTTTTTGTAGAATTATGCCCATGATGACGCCGCGCAAGGACCTTCCGGAGCACGACCTTTCTTTCAGGGGCTTCGAGCAGCTGATGCCGCGCAGGATAAAGAACATCCTGATGGTGGCCTCGCTCTACGACTCTTTCCTGATAGCCGACGACGAGCGCCTGACCGAGGCGCTGTTCAGCGAGCTGGCCGAGGCGCCGCGCATCGCGCGCGTCTCCACGGCGGAAGAGGCCTCGCTCAGGCTGGCGACCGGCGATTACGACCTGGTCATAGCGATGGTCCAGCTGGGCGACACGGACATGCGCGAGTTCGCGGCGGACATAAAGGAGCAGCGGCCCGGCCTGCCGATAGTGCTGCTCTCGTTCAACATGCAGGACGTGCTCAACCTCTCGCCCGCCACGCGCGCGCTGGTGGACGGGGTGTTCCTCTGGCACGGCGACACCGCGATCTTCTCGGCCATCATAAACCTGATGGAGGATTCCCTCAACTTCGAGAGCGACTCGAAGGCCGGCGTGCAGGCCGTGCTGCTGGTGGAGGACAATGTCCGGTTCTACTCGTCCTACCTCCCGGTCATCTATTCGGAGCTGATGAAGCAGACGCAGGTCGTCATGGCCGACGAGCTCAACCCCTCCAAGAAGATGCTGCGGCTGCGCGCGCGTCCCAAGGTGCTGCTGGCCGGCGATTTCGACAGGGCCTGGGAGATCTACTCGAAGTACAGGGCCAATCTCCTGGGCGTGATAAGCGACATAGAGTATCCCGTGGGCGACGCCTGCGATCCGGAGGCCGGCCTGCGGCTGGCGCGGCGCATCAAGGAGGAGGACCCGGACATGCCGGTGCTGCTGCAGTCGTCGAACTCGGCGATGTCGCGCGCGGCCGGCGAGCTGGGGGCCTCTTTCCTGCACAAGTCCTCCAAGGACCTGGGCCGCCAGCTGCGCGGCTTCATACTGCGCTACTTCGGCTTCGGCGACTTCGTCTTCTCGGACCCGCGCGGCAACGAGCTCGCCCGCGCGGCCGACCTGCAGGGGATGATAAAGCTGCTCAAGGCCGTGCCGCTGGAATCCATCTTCTACCACGCGGAACGCAACCATTTCTCCAAGTGGCTCTTCGCCCGCACCGAGTTCGAGATCGCCTACCACATACGCCCCAAGCGCATCTCGGAGTTCCGCGACCTCGAGGCCCTGCGCAAGTACCTGATGGAGACGCTGCACCAGTTCGTGCACCGCACGCAGCTGGGCACGGTGCTGAAGTTCGACCGCAGGCTCTTCGACGATTCTACGCCGTTCGTCAAGATAGGCTCCGGGTCGATAGGCGGCAAGGCGCGCGGCCTGGCCTTCGTGGACTTCCTGCTCAGCCGCGAGGATTTCCGCGAAAAGTTCCCCGGGGTCTGCGTGGAGACCCCCAACACGATAGTTCTGGCGACCGACGTTTTCGATTTCTTCATGGAGCAGAACGGCCTGGACGCGCAGCTCAGCGACACCCATTCCAACGAGCGCGTGGCCGCGATCTTCGAGGCGGCCAGGCTGCCCGACTTCCTGATAGAGGACCTCAGGACGATAGTGACCGTCATCAGGGGCCCGCTGGCCGTGCGCTCCTCCTCGCTGCTGGAGGATTCCAAGACCCAGCCTTTCGCCGGCATCTACAGGACCTACATGCTGGCCAACAACCACCCGGACGCCGAAGTCCGGCTGGAACAGCTGCGCCGCGCGATAAAGTACGTCTACGCCTCCGCCTTCTCCAGCGAGGCGCGCGCGTACCGCCGTTTCTCCCCCCACCTGCCCGACGAGGAGAAGATGGCCGTCATCATACAGAAGGTCGTGGGCCGCACCCACGCGGAGGGAGGCCGGCATTACCCGGATTTCGCGGGCGTGGTGCAGTCGTACAACTACTATCCCGTCCCGCCGCTGGAGGCCGAGGAGCCGATAGCGCATATCGCGCTGGGACTGGGCAAGACGATAGTGGAGGGGCACAACGCGCTGCGCTTCTCGCCGGCCCACCCGCGCAACCTGCACCAGTTCTCCACGATAAAGGACTTCCTCGGCAATTCGCAGAAACAGTTCGCCGCCCTGGACCTCCGGAAGGCCGGCTCGTCCTTCACCTACGAGAAGGAGCCGGACCTGGCGGTGTTCGGGCTGGACGCCGCGGCCGCGGACGGCACGCTGGAACTGGCGGGCTCCACCTATTCCCGCGAGAACGACGCGGTCGTGGACACCCTGGCGGCCGACGGCCCGAAACTGGTGACCTTCGCCCCCGTCCTGAAGAGCGAGGTGGTGCCGCTGGCGGCGCTGCTGAGCGAACTCTCGGACCTGGGCCGCGAGGCCATGGGCAGCAATATAGAGATGGAGTTCGCCGGCACGCGCGACCCGGGAACGGGGACGGCCGAATTCCACATACTCCAGATGAGGCCGATGGTCTCGCGCACGTCCTCGCGCAGGGTGGACATGTCCGGGATGGACCCCGCCAGGATAATATGCAGCAGCGGGACCGCCCTGGGCAACGGCGAGGTCAAGGGAGTGCTGGACATAGTCTATGTCAGGCCGGACGCCTTCTCGCCGTCGAAGACGCGGGAGATAGCCGAGCAGATCAGCGGGCTCAACCGCCTGCTGCAGGACGAGGGGCGGCCCTACCTGCTGATCGGCCCCGGCCGCTGGGGCTCGAGCGACCCTTTCCTGGGCGTGCCGGTCAGCTGGCACCAGATCTCCGGCTCCCGCGTGATAGTCGAGGCGAATTACGGCGAATTCTCGGTGGACCCTTCCTACGGGACCCACTTCTTCCACAACGTGACCTCGCTGGGGCTCGGTTACCTGACGGTGAACTCGCTGCGCGGGGACGGGGAGATAAACTGGGACTGGCTGGAGTCGCAGCCGCGGGCGGGCGAGACCGCGTACGTGCGGCATCTGCGGCTGGAGCGGCCGCTGGACATCAGGATAGACGGCTGGACGGGCAGGGGCGCGGCCGCGCTGCCCTGATCACTCCGCGATATATTTTATTCCCTTCCCGGGCTGCCCGAGCAGCGGCAGTTCCCAGATCTCGAGGGACAGGACGTCCCTCATGAAGGCCTTCTTCCCTTCGCGCGGCACGGCGTGCCAGTCGTCCGAGACCGGGTCCAGCGCCGCGTCGAGCAGGGCGCGCCGCAGGTCCTCGTCGAGGTTTTCGCGCAGGTCCTCGAGCAGGGGGCTGAGCGACAGTTTCCAGGTCCTGCGTCCCGCCTCCCTTTTCCCGTTCCCGCCGCCGTTATTCCCCCCGGCGGCCTGCCCCCTCCCGGAGAGGTCCGGCTTGCGCCGGCTGACCACCGCGCGCCAGGGGTTCACGCTGACCCCGTAGAAGCGCCAGCGGGTATTGTCGTAGATGTTCCAGCCGCGGAAAGGGTTGAGCCTGGCGTAGCCTTTGAGCGAAAAGGGATTGATGCCGGCCAGGTCGCGGAAGTCCCAGCGCAGCGAATAGTCCAGGCCCATCCTGGAGCCTTCCAGGTCCGTGACGAGATTGACCTTCAGCGAGCCCTGCGAGGGCGCGGGGGCCGTGGAGGCCTCCTGGGAAAAAGCGCCGGCCGCGCAGCAAAGCCCCAGCGCGGCGGCCGCGAAAGCGGCCCTAGAAGCCTTCTTTGGAATAACGCTCAAGCAGTTCCCTCGCCAGGCGGCTGTCGGGGGCGAGGCGCACGGCCTCGTCCAGCGCCGCCTTGAATTCGGTCTCCAGCTTCACCTTGTTGCGCAGTTTCCGCCCCTCGATGGCGTAGACGGCCGAGATCACCGCGGCCTTGAGCGCGTAAAGGTCGCCGGCGAAGCGGCCGGGGCTGACGAAAGGCAGGGCCGGACCTTTTTCCAGCGCGGCCTCGATGAGGTCCTCGCTGTCCTCGTAGGCCCGGTAGAGGAGTCTGCGCGCCTGTTTCATGTCGGAGCCGGCCACGGCGAGCCCGGCGCCCTCCTGGAAGTCCACTTCCACCAGCTGGCGGCGGGCGTCCAGCATGGCGGGCCAGGTGCGCAGCGCCGAGGTGAACATCGCGCGGGCCTGGCCGTACTCCCTGGCCAGCAGGTGGACGTTCCCTTTCACCGTGAGGTCCGCGGACTTCGCGTAGGCGGCGTCCGCGGCGAAGAGAGCGGCAATGGAGCGCAGCTTCTCCATTTCCTCCGGGCGGGAGAAGACGTCGTTCATGGCGACCTCGAAGGACGAGAGCAGCGCCGGCGGGACGCCCGTCCTGAGCGCCGGCTCCTTCTTCTCCAGCCCCTCCACCGCGGCGCGGGCCGAGGCGAGATGTTCGGCCTGCGCGGCGTATTCGAGCGCGCGCTCCCGGACGCGGGCGGAACTGGCGCTGAGGGCCAGGGACCCGTCGGAACTCAGCCACGGCAGCAGCGCGGCCCGGGCCAGGCAGGCGGCCATCAGCGCGCGGTGGCGGCCGGCGGAGTCGAGCTCCTTCTCCTTCCTGGAAAGCGAAGCGGCCAGCGAAGCGAGGGTATCCATCTCGCCGCGCATCGCCAGGGCCTGCACCAGGGGCGGATAGGCGTGCCATTGCAGCGGGCTTTCCTTCACGAGGCCGGTGAGCACGCGCACTTCCAGCTCGGAAGCGCGCGCGAAACCGTTGCGGGCGGCCGCGGCGGAGAGTTCCTCAGCGGTCTTCACCGCCCGTTCGGAGGAGGGGTCGAGCTTCAGCGCTTTCTCCAGCCAGCCGAAGGCCTTCTCGACGTCGTTCTCGCGTACCGACGAGGCTTCCATCACGGCGGCGGCCTTGTCGACGTAATAGCCGGCGGCCTTGCGCTTCACCGGCCCGCAGGCGGCCAGGGTCAGGCAGAAAGGCAGGAGCAGGACCGCGCGGGACCGTCTCACCCGCCCCCCCTGACCAGCTTCACCTCGCCGGTGAAGATATCGTGCCAGTCGTTCTCGGGATAATAGCGGGAGACCAGTTCCGGCGGCAGGGCGCCGGGAGTCAGCGGGGCGCGGTGCAGCAGGGAACATTCGTAGACCAGCGCGGAGCCTTCGACGAAGAAAGCCCCCGGCAGCGAGCCGTTCTTAAGCCGGAGCCCGCATTCCCGGGCCTTGTCCGCGTCGCGCCCGGAGCGCGAGCCGCAGAAGGCGAGCTCTTTCTTCATCTCCCCCTCGCGCGGCACGCAGACCGTGAAGCAGGAGGCGCCGCGCAGCAGGGAATAAGTATGCCTCGAGGGACGGACCAGGACGCTCAGGACCGGCAGGCCCCAGGTCACGCCGAGCTGGGCCCAGCCTATGGTCATCGGGTTGGCGCCGCCGTCGCCGTTCTCGACGACGAGGAAAGCGCCGGTCCCTTCCAGGGCCAGGCAGAGCTTGTCGAAATCACGGTAGAAATCCAAGATCGCCTCCTGGCCTAGGCCGTCCAGTCCAGTAATATTTTTCCCGACTTGCCGGAGGACATTATCTCGAAGCCCTCTTCGAACTCCGTGTACGGGAACCGGTGCGTGATGACCGGCTTGATGTCGAGGCCGCTGGTCAGCATGGCGCACATCTTGTACCAGGTCTCGAACATCTCCCGGCCATAGATGCCCTTGAGGAACAGGGCCTTGAAGATGACCTGGCTCCACGGTATGGCGGTATCGCCGGGCAGTATGCCCAGCAGCGCTATCTTGGCGCCCATCTTGACGGAATTTATCATATCGTTGAAGGCCCGGCCGTTGCCGCTCATCTCCAGTCCCACGTCGAAGCCCTCGGTCATGCCGAGCCGCTTCATCACCTCCGGCATGGTCTCCTTGCGCGGATCGACGACGTTCTTTATGCCCAGCTTGCGGGCCAGTTCCATGCGGTACTCGTTGACGTCGGTGATGACCACGTGGCGGGCGCCGACATGGTTGGCTATCGCGCCGGCCATGATGCCGATGGGGCCCGCGCCGGTTATCAGCACGTCCTCGCCGATCAGGTCGAAGGAGAGAGCCGTGTGAACGGCGTTGCCCAGCGGGTCCAGGATGGCGGCCTCGTCGTCGCTGACGCCGTCGGGCAGCGAAAAGACGTTCTCGGCCGGTATGGAGAGGTATTCGGCGAAGCAGCCGGGGCGGGTGACGCCCACGCCTTTGGTGTTGATGCAGAGGTGGCGGTGGCCGGCCTTGCAGTTGCGGCAGTGGCCGCAGACGATATGACCTTCGCCGGAGACCCGCTCGCCGACGCGGTGGCCGCGCACGGCCTTGCCCAGCTCCGCGATCTCGCCGACGAACTCGTGGCCGACGTGCATCGGGACCGGGATAGTTTTCTGCGCCCACTCGTCCCACTGGTAGATGTGTACGTCGGTGCCGCAGATGGCGGTCTTCTTTATCTTTATGAGCACGTCGCCGTCGCCGACCTCGGGCCGGGGCACGTCCTCCAGCCAGAGTCCTTTTTCGGCCTTTTTCTTGACGAGAGCTTTCATCTGTTCCGCTCCTGTGGAAAGGGGTGAATTACCGTCAGGACATTATACAAATAGAAAGGGGGCGTCCCCCGCGCGGGGAACGCCCCCTTCCGGCGCGGCGCCGTTCAGCCCCTTACCGCCAGCAGCGCCTCCCTGAACTCGTCCACGCTGCGGAAACGCTTTTCCGGATCGGGGTCGAGCGCCTTTTCCAGCAGCGGGTCGAAGGCCTTGGGTATGCCGGCCATTACCGCGCTGACGGGATGATAGCGCATCTTATTTTTCTGTTCCTGGAAATCCGGGCCGGGGAAAGGCAGCGTCCCGGTCAGGGCCTCGTAAACGCAGACGCCGAGCGAGTAGATGTCGGACTCGCGGCCGGAAACGCCGGAGGCCTGTTCGGGCGCCATGTAGGCGGGGCTCCCGACGACCTCCCGGCTGGCGCGGGCCAGCGTCTCCCTGGCCGAACGGGCGAGACCGAAGTCCATGACCTTCACGTCGCCTTCGGAGTTTATCATGATGTTGCCGAGCTTCAGGTCGCGGTGAACGACGTTCTTGGAATGCGCGTAGGAGAGCGCCTTGCAGACCTGGTCGAAGATCTCGACCACGGCGGCCGTGCCCAGCATGACCTCTTTCTCCAGTTTCTTGTCCAGCGTCGGCCCGTCTATGTACTCGAAGACGAGGTAGATATTGTCGTCCTCCTCGAAGATCGTGTAGATCTCGACGATATTGGGATGGTGCAGCAGCGCGACCGTGCGGGCCTCCTGCAGGAAGCGCTGCTTCTCGCTCTCGTTGAGCTTGATCTCGTCGTTCATGCGCTTGATGGCGACGGGCCGCTCGAGCGACTGGTCCACGGCCTCGTAAACGACGCCCATGCCGCCCTCGCCCAGTTTGCGCTCGATCTTGTACTTGCCGGAGGTGACGCCCTCGTAGAAAATGGAAGGGGAAAGGATGTCGGGCTGGGTCTCCCTTCCGGCGCCCTGGCCGCGCCGGCCGGAGACCACGTGCAGCATGCCGAAGGCGATGAGGAGGCCGCCGCTCAGGGTGAACCCGAGCGTCATCGCGAAACGGCCCTTATGACCGCGGCGCGGGCCGGGGACCTGGCTTTCCTCCGGGGCCTGGGCCGCGGCGGGTCCCGGGTCGAAGCCGCCGACCTGGCCGGAATACTGGGCCACGGCGTCGCGGAAACGGGAGGCGTAGGCCGAATTCAGCGAGGCCGCCTGCCTGAAATCCTCCAGCATCCTTTTATAGTCGCCCATCTTCTCATAGGCCAGGGCGCGGTTGAACCAGGAATCGGCGTAACCGGGGTTGAGCTTGATGGCCCGGCCGGCGTCGCCCTCCGCCTCGCGGGACAGGCCTTTGCGGTTGAGCGCCCAAGCGCGCATGTTGAGCGCCTGGACATTGCCGGGGTCGCCGGCGAGCACGCGGGTGGTGTCGCGGACGGCTTCGTCGTAACGGCCGAGGAAATTGTTCGCGTTGGCGCGCTCCAGGCGGGCCTCGTCGGAGCGAGGGTCCTTCTCCAGCGCCAGCGTCGCGTAGCGGGCCGCGGCCTCGTAATCGCCTAGCCTGGTCTTGGAGGCGGCGGTCTTCAGATAGGCGGCGGCCTTGGCCGGTTCCCGCGGAGAGGCCCGTTCGGCGGCGCCGGCCGCGGCGGCGGTCCCGGAACCGGAGGCCGGGGCGGTCCCCGGCAGCACCGCGTCGTCCCCGCCGGGGACGGCGGAACCGCCGCTCCCGTCGAAACTGCGTTTTATGTCCTCCAGCGAGGCCAGGGCTTTCAGGCTGGAAGTCTCGCGCCGGCTTTCTATAAGGGCCGACAGGATGCGCGCCGACTCGTCCTGAGGATCGGCGGCCATCGCCTTGCGTATATCCTCTATGGCCCCTTTCCTGTCCTCCATGGAGGAGCGGGCCAGGGCCCTGGCCTTGTAGGCGTCGACGTGCTCCGGGGCCAGTTTAAGCGCTTCGGTCGCGGCCTCGGACGCGCGGGCGAAGTTCTGCATCTCGTTGAAGTACTCGGCGGCGGCGGTGTGAACGTCCGGGTTGCGCGGGAAAGCGTCCCGCAGAACGGCGAGGTGCTCTTCCGCCTTTTTGTTATCGCCCGACTCCACCTCCTCTCCGACCATTACCAGGGCTTCGATCAGGGGAGCCGGACCCGGGTCCGCGCCGGAGCGCCCCGACCCGCCCGGGGAACGGGAGCCGCCGGCGGGCGGCGACCCGGCGCCGCCCGCACCGGGGCCGGGAAGCGGCCTTCGGCCGAGATCGGCGCGGCGGAACGACGGCGCGCCGGTGAAAGGTCCTATCCTCAGTTCGGCGAGATCCGCCAGCACCCGGTCGGCGGGATCGATACGCCCGTCCTTCACGGCCTGGCGGACCCGCATCACGACGAACCGTATCCTGTTGCAGTTCTCGTCTATATAACTCGCGCGCTCTTCGTCCGTCTTGCCGCCCAGCTCGTCCAGCAGTTCCCGCGCGGCCTCGATGGCCGGCTTCTTGAAATGCGGGAACTGGACTTCGTCCGGGCGGGGACGCCCCGTGACCAAGGAGCCGGGCTCCGGAATGGAGGGGTCCGGTCCGGCCTGGGCGGGCGCCGCAAGAACGGACGCCGCCAGGACGGCTGAAAGCAACAGATCGGTCATCGTCTTTCTCATATCTTTCCCGGAGACCGGACAGAACGCCCCCGCCAGGGTAAAGGAGGCCTCGCTCCTTACCGCGGCGGTGTTCTGAATAATAGATTAAAACAGCGGTTGACCTTTGTCAAGGGCCCAAATGGTCCGGGAGACATAGGACCAAAGGGAACCGGCCCCAGGGCGGGCGGCGGCGCGCGGTCCGGCCGGAAAGCCCTCCCAATGGACCCAGGAAGGCCTGGGACCATCGACCGCACAGGGACATGGGCCCTTACGCCCTTGTGGTTTTTTACCGGTCGGTTAAACTATATATGGAAAAACAACGCCTCTGCCGGAGGAAAGAACCATGAACCGCCTTAAAACGACCTTGTCCGCGATACTCCTGCTCTCGCCCCTGTCCTTTGCGGGCGCGCAGACCCCGGAAACCGACCCGGCTTACTTCACGATAAGCGACACCGTCGTGAACGTACGCGAGGTAGAAGCCTCCGAAGAGCCCGTCAACCTGGTAATGCCGGAGCGGCAGCCCGCGACCAAGGTAGCCCCCGCGGCCGCGGGCGCCATAATCAACGGCGGAGCGGCCGCCTGGAACATCGTCAACGGCGGACAGGCCTCCTCCAATCTCAGCCACACCTACGCCAGCGCCATACCCGGCTGGGGCAACTGGCACAATATCACCGGCTGGCGCGGCCCCAAGAAGGTCGTGTACGAACTCAAGTCCAAGAACCTCTACGGCATCACCGTGCTGGACCTGGAGTACGAGGTCTCCTTCTTCTACGGCGGCCACGATCAGGACGGCAAGGGGAAGTACATAACGAACTTCACGGCCAAGGCCACCCGCTTCGAGATCAAATGGGGCTTCAAGTACTATATGGATATAAGGATATCCGACCCGATGAACGTCGGCACCCCCGAGGACCCGCTCGCCTATATGCAAGCCGACGTCAACTGGAGCTTCTCCAGCCCGATAAAGACCCAGCGCGGCTTCCAGACCTACTCGGTGCGCGGCGACGGCATGTTCCGCGACATCAGCCCCGACGCGGACAAGATGGCCGAAGACCTGGTCCCTCCCGCTCCCCCGGAGAACGTGAAAGTGGAGTGGAACTAAGGACCGGATGAACCTCCGCGTACCCCTGCTCGTTCTCGCCCTCCTGCAGGTCCCGGCCTTCGCCGGGGCCGGGGAGGACCGCGGTCTGCAGACGCGCTGTTCGTTCACGCGGCTCTCGGACGTCACTTTTCCCTTCGAACAGGCCCCGGAACTTCCGCCCGCCGGCCCGCTCTTCGGTCAGGAGCAGCAGCTCCCGCTGGACGGACCGTCTTTCACAGGCGCTAAAATACACCCGGGGGTGGTGATAGTGGCCGTAGGGGCCGGGGCCTGGAAACTCATAAACGCCGGCCAGCCCCAGGCCTATCTCGACCATTATTACGCCAGCGCCTATCCCGGCTGGGCCAGCTGGAGCCAGATCTCCGGCTGGGAAGGCCGGCGCGAAGTGCGCTACGGCATCGCCTGCAGGAACAAGACCGGCATGACCGTGCTGGACATGGAGTACGCGCTCTCCTTCAATTACGGCGGAAAGACGCCCGACGGTAAGGGCGCGTATATCGGCAACCTCACCGTCAAGACCGAGAAGTTCGACATACAGTGGGCGACCAAATTCTCCCTCGGCATACGCATCTCCAACCCCGCCAACGCCGGCACGAACGAGGCCCCCGTGGCCTACCTGCAGACGGACGCGGCCTGGACCTTCAGCAGCCCCCTGGTGGACAAGGTGGACGGTTTCCAGACCTACGGCGTATACGGCGACGGGCGCTTCAACGACATGAGCGCCGACAACCCGGATTTCGACGATCTCACGCCCCAGGCGCCGGAGGGGACGCCCCAGGTGTCCTGGAACTGACCGGCAGGCGCGAAAAAAGACCCCCGGCTCTCGACGCCGGGGGTCCTTTTTTTCAGCCGCTGGAAAAGTCCTAGCCGGCTCCGCAGCACTTCTTGTACTTCTTTCCCGAACCGCAATGGCAGGGATCGTTGCGTCCTATCCTGGGCTCCCCGCGGCGCACGGTCTCCACCTTCTGCACCTCTCCGCCCTGCAGCACCTCGGGATGCTTCTTGAGCCACTTCTTCACCGCGCGGCCGTCGTTGATATCCACCCCGTCGGCCAGCATCTTGCGGTAGACGCCTATTATCATCTGCCGCATCTGCGGGGTGCGGGCCTGGGACAGGATCTCGGGCGAGATCTTGTCCAGCTCGGCCGCCAGCTCGTCGTCGCTCTTGTCCTTGACGGCCTTGACGGCTTTAACAGCGGCGGCCTGCGCCTGTTTTTCCGCCGACGGCGGGACGGGCCTGGCGGGAGCGGCCGTGGCCGCCGGCGCATCTTTCTTCGGCTCCGCGGGCTTTTCCTTGGACAGTTTGTCCTTTATGAAGTTCCAGATCATTTTTTTCTCCCGGTCGCGCGGCGGCTCAGGCCGGCACCCTGTTCCTGTCCTTGAGATAGCAGGCCAGCGCTATCGAATGCAGCTTGGTCATCGGCGAATCCGTGCGCGAGGGCAGGATGACCGGGATATTGGAGCCGGCCAGCAGCGTGGCCGACTTCATGCCGGCGCCGAAGAAGCTCAGGCACTTGTAGACCGGGTTGGCCGAGTCGAGGTCCGGGAACAGCGCTATGTCGGTATTGCCGGGCACCTGCGCGCCCTTGATGCCCTTCTCGGCGGCGAGTTCCTTGGAGAAGGAGATATAGACGTCGTAGGGACCCTCCACCACGCAGTTCTTTATCTTCCCTTCCTTGTTGCGCTTGACCAGTTCCTGCGCGTCGAGCGTGCTGGGGATCTTCTCGTTGACCTTCTCGACCGGGCAGACCACCGCCACGTTGGGCTTCTCCACGCCCAGCAGGCGCATCATGTCGACGGCGTTGTTGAGGATCATCTGCTTCTGCTCCAGCGTCGGCGCTATCATGATGGCCGCGTCGGTGACGGCGAAGAGCTTGTGGTAGTTCGCCTGCTCGAAGAGGACGAAGTGGCTCAGCACGGTCCCCTCGGCCACGGCGCCTATCTCCTTGCGCAGGATGGCCTTCATGTAGAACTTGGTGTCGACGAGGCCTTTCACCAGGAAGTCGCCCTTGCCGGCCTTGACCAGGTCCACGGCCAGGTTGCACATCTCGGCGTAGTCGCTCTTGTCCACTATCTCGAAGATGTCGAGCTTGAGGCCGACCTTCCGCGCCATCTCCTCCACCTGCGCCTTGGGCCCTATCAGGATGCCGCCGGAGATTATCGAGTTGTCCACGCCCATCTTGCAGGCGGTCAGCACCTCGTCGTTATTGGCGCCGGGGACCACGATGCGGTTGGTCTTTCCGCGCACCTTGGCCAGCAGGTCGTCGAAATTCTTGAAGTTCATGGGATAGCTCCTTTATCAGTATTTTTTGACCAAATCGGGGTGCAGGATGCCTTTTTCCGCCGCTATGCGCAGGGCGGCCATCTCGTCGCCGCCGGGATAGGAGAGCACGGGCGCTATCCAGGAGACGCGTTTCTTGAGCTCCTCCACTATGATCTTGTCGTAGGCCAGGCCGCCGGTGAGCACCACGGCGTCCACTTTGCCCTCCAGCGCGCAGGCCATGGCGCCTATCTCCTTGGCTATCTGGTACGCCATGGCCAGCACCGCCTCTTTGGCCTTCTCGCGGCTGATCTTTTTCGGGTCGAGGCCGCACCCTTCCTTGACCTCTCCGGTCAGGATGTATTTCTCCAGCGCTATGCAGTCGGAGGTGCCGGTATAGGCCACCAGGCCGCCCTGCCCCTTGAGCTTGAGCATCATGTCCTGCCGGCTGTACTTGCCGCCGAAGCACATCCCGACCAGGCCGCCGGCCGGCACGCCGCCCGAGCGCTGCGGCGTGAAGGGGCCGTCGCCGTTGAGCGCGTTGTTGACGTCCACCACGCGGCCGTCGCGGTGCGCGCCGACGGAGATGCCGCCGCCGCCGTGCATGATGATGAGCCGGCATTCCTCGTAGGGCTTGCCCAGCTGTCGCGCGGCGTGGCGGCCGCAGCGCTTCTGGTTGAGCGCGTGGAAGATGGAGATGCGCGGGTTCTCGGGCATGCCGGAATAGCGGGCAAGCGGGTCCAGTTCGTCCACGACCACGGGGTCGGCGATGAAGGAAGGGATGCCAAGCGGGCCGGCGATGTCGTGCGCGAGGATGCCCCCCAGGTTGGAGGAGTGGTCGCCCAGCACGCCTTCGCGCAGGTCGGCGAGCAGGGCCTCGTCCACCGCGTAGACGCCGCCCTCTATGGGCTTCACCAGGCCGCCGCGGCCTATGACGCCGTGCATCTCCTTCGGGTCCACGCCGTGCTCCTGCAGCGCCCGGAGCACCATCTTCTTGCGCAGGTCGAACTGGGCGGTTATCTTCTCCCGCTCGTAGGGGGCGAGCTCGGCGGGGCTGTAGCGCACGGTCTTATGGAAGACCAGGTCCTTGCCGCGGTAATAGCTCACCTCGTCGGAGGTGGAGCCCGGGTTGATGACCAGTATGTTCAGCTTTTTTTCCGTCATTCGTTCTCTCCTGGCTTCGCGGAAGCACGGCCGGGGCTGCGGGTTCGCTGTCGGGAAAGGCGCTGGGATGGCGCCGACGCAATTATAATATAATACAAGCCGAGCCGCTTTCAATGGGGTTCGCCGGTGTAACATATCCTTAACCGAATTCCGCGCCGAATCTGTTAAACTATAAAAGTCATATGTCCCTTCCGACCGGAAAGTCCAGGCTTTTGGCCGCCGCTCTAGCGCTCGGCCTGGCCTCCGCATTGGCGGCCCCGGCCGCGGCGCAGCTCTCACCCGCGCCGGGCGCGCCGACGCTCAATACCGTCACTTTCACCTGGAACACCGACACCAACGATTACACGGTCCAGCTCTCCACGCTCCCCGACTTTTCGGTAACGCTGTTCGGAGGGGCGGGGTTGACGGCGGAGACCACCACCTACGTCAACCTCGACCAGGATTCCATCTACTATTTCCGCGTCAGGAATTCCGCGCAGGGCGAGGCTTCCTACGAGAGCGCGCAATCGGCCACGCTGGCGGCGGCGCCCACCGGCCCTTTCTTCCAGGGCGGGGAAGGCTATTTCACGGCGGAGTCGTCGGTCACGGCCCAGGTCAGCGTCGCCTGGGAGACGAACGGCAACCCCGACTACACCGAATACGTCCTGGAATACACCTCCCACACGGATTTCACTTCCTATAAGGGCAGTATCGCGCTGCCGCACCCCCCCCTTACGGCCAGCGGGCTGCTGGCCAACACGACCTACCTGTTCCGGGTCAAGGCCTCCAACCTGGAGGACGTGGAAACGATCTACTCCGGCGTTATCTCGACCAGCACCCTGGCCGCCGGGCTCTCCGGCGTCTCTCATATCGTCCACCGGACCAGCGCGGCGGTCTCCTGGACGCCGATGGCCTCGGGGGTCCAGGAGGGGGACGCGGAGGGCTACGCGCTGCTCGTATCCACCTCCCAGCTCTTCACGGGGACGGTGCACTACTCCGCCACGGATAATGCCGCCGCGGGAGAACTGACGGTAGAAGGCCTGCTGATGAACACGACCTATTACTACAAGGCCGGCGCGCTCAACTGGAACGGGGTCCCCAATTTCACCTATGTGGAATCCTTCACCACGCGGGCCTCTTCGATCTCGGCTTTCGGGCTGGTCTCCAGGCACATAAACTCCGCCTCGTTCTCGTGGGACGCGCTGGCGGGCGGGGCCGCCGGTTACGAACTGCAGGCTTCGACCTCCGCGGCTTTCGGCCTGGACCCGGGGGCCACGGTGATCTCCAGCCGCACCTTCGACCTGGCCTGGAACTCGCTTTCGGTAGAAGGACTGCGGGCCAACACGACCTGGTATTTCAGGGGAGGCTCCCTGAACTCCGTCCTGGAGGGCAATTACGCCGCTGCCGTCTCCACCATCACGCTGGCGGACCTGGTGGAGCTCGCGCAGGACGTGACCCCCCCGCTGGCCGTAGGGCAGACCTTCATTTCGGTCAGCTACCTCGAGAACGACAACTGCCTCGGCTACGTGCTCGAGCGCTCCACCGGGCCTTTCGGCTCCGGCGCGGAGGTGTATTTCACTTCGGCCCCGGCCCCCTCCGGCGGTTCCCTCCGCTTCGACTCGCTCAGGCAGAGCACGACCTATTACCTGCGCATAGCCGCCCTGAACTGGGACTTCACCCCCAATTACAGCGACCTCGGCTACAAGGCCACGCTGGCGGCCGACCCGCTGCCGCTGGTCACGCTCTACCGGGTCTGGAGCACGAGCGCCACGGTGACTTTCGGACCAGTGGGCTCCGACGGCTACGCGGTGCAGGCTTCCACCTATTTCTCCTTCACTCTCATCGCGGCGGAGACCTTCGAACCGGACGGGGACGCCGGCTCCGCCTCGGTAGAAGGGCTGGACCCCAATACTTTCTATTATTTCCGCGCCGGACCCGTGTTCTCGGGGACCACCGTCTACACGCTGGCGACGCCCTCCGAGGACTACACTCTCCCCCAGGCGGCCGCCGGGGGGAAATTCAGCGGCGTCTTCTATTCCAGCGCCGCGGTCACCTGGGTCGCGCTGCCGCCGGAGCCGCCGCCGGACAGCGCCTGGGGTTACTCGCTGGAAGCCTCGCTCCAGCCCGGGTTCGACGCCATAGCCTTCTCCTCGGTCACGGCGGAGATCTCGGTCTCCACGCTCGCGCTGACGGGACTGGCGCCCGACACCTCGTACTATTTCCGGCTCGGTACGCTGGCCCGCGACGGGGACAAGCGCTTCTCGGTACTGGGCTCCACCGTGACGCGAGCCATACCGCCGGAGCAGGCGGATTTCTCCTTCCTGAGCACGGGTTCCATCACCGTCAACTGGACGGCCGGGGACAATCCGCCCGACACCCGCTACAGGGTGGTCACTACGACCGCGCCGGACTGGGAGAACCCGGACAACGCCCCGGTGACCAGTTCGGACACCTACAACCTGGCGCTCAGCACTTCGGGGCTTTTCCCCAATACCACCTATTATTTCTGGGTGACGGCGTTCAACCGGCTGGGGATACAGGAAGGGCCTTACACCTTCGAACCCATGGCCACCCTGGCCTTCCTCCCCGCGGCCGCGGCGCCTTCGGGCATAGGCAAGTCCTCCGTCACGATAAACTGGGACAGGGACCTGAACCCGCCGCCTCCCGACACCGAATACGAGGTACGGATCTCCACGCGTCCGGATTTCGCCTCGGCGGTGCATTCCTCGACCACGCGCGAGACCAGCGCCTGGTTCGACGGGCTGATCTCCAACGCCTCCTACTACGCGCAGATCGCCGCCCTCAACCATACCGGCGTCCCGACCGCTTTCACCCCTCTGCCGGCGCCGCTGACGCTGCCGGCCACCCCGCAGGCGCTGGCGCAGGACGACGCCATCTCCGGCCTTAAACTGGACGCCTTCAGCGTGCACTGGGAGAACGGGGACAACCAGTACGGGACTTCTTACGCCGTGGAGGTCTCCACGACGGAGGATTTCTCCGTCCTGTACTCTTCGGGCGTGGCGGACGGGACCACCACCCTCTATTTCACGGGACTGCTGACTGGCGCCACCTACTGGACGCGGGCGCAGGCCATAAGCCGCGGCGGCGTCCATCGCTCCTCCTTCACCCTGACCGGCTCCACCGTCACCCTGGCCGACCGGAAGGGGACGGCCCCTTACGGGGTGGATACCACGGTCTCGCTGCCGACCTACTACGGCGACTACACCATCATAGTGCCGGCCGGCGGCCTGAGCGGCTCCACCCGCATCAGGATAGCCCCGGAGGCCTCCCTGCCTTCGGCCCCGGCCAACGCCGGGACCCTGCTGCCGACGGGCATAGGCCTGGAGGTCACTCATTTCCCCCCGGTAGTCGTACTGGAGGCCGTGACGCTCGAGGTCCCCTACCGCGTCGACGATCTCCCGGCGGGAACGGACAGGTCGCGGCTGGTCCTGGCCCTCTACGACCCGGTCAGCGGGGGCTGGGTGCCGCTCCCGTCCGTCTCCGACACGGCCGCGAACATCGTGAGGGCCCAGACCTGGCACCTCTCGACTTTCCAGATCATGATCTCCGTGCCCGGCAGCGGTACGACGGGGCTCAAGATCTACCCCAACCCGTACCGGCCCTCCTCCAGGGCCGGCGTCATGCGTTTCGCCGGCCTGCCCGCCGGTACCGGCATAAAGATCTACACGATACTGGGTGAACTGGTCAGGGAACTGCGCACCGGGCAGGACGGTACGGCCAGCTGGGACGGCAAGAACGAACGCAACGGGGAAGTGGCCAGCGGGGTCTACCTGGCCTTCATTAAACCGCCGGACGCCGGCGGCAAGCTCTTCAAAGTGGCGGTGGAGCGCTGAGATGAACGGGACCCGGACCATGACCGCGGCCGGACCCGCCTTCCTGGCGGGGACCGCCCTCCTGTGCCTGGCCGCGCTGACGCTCCCCTGCGCCCCCGCCGCCGGGGCGGGTTTCGACTCCGCCGCGGTCGGGACCTCCTCGGGCCAGTTCCTCAAGGTCATGGCCGGCGCCAGGGGCGCCGCGCTCGGCGAGGCCTACACTTCCCTCGTCGGGGACGCCTCCTCCATCGAATGGAACCCGGCCGGGCTCATCCACATAAAGAAACAGTCCCTTTTCCTCATGCACTCCCTGTACATGGCGGACATGTCCATGAACTACTTCTCCTACGCCCAGAACGCGGGAGACGTCGGCGCCTGGGGCATGGCAGCCAAGCATTTCTCCGCCGGGAGCATCAAAAGGACCGACGAGAACGCCGCGGACATCGGCTCCTTCAGTCCCTACGACGTGTCGCTGAGCGTGGGCTTCGCCTGCTACATCACCGGCTTCAACCGCGATCCCGAAGAGAGGTTCGTGCTGGGCGCCAACGGCAAACTGGTGCGTTCCAAGATCCTGGCCAGCGACAACACCATCTCCGCGGACATCGGCCTCCTCTTCCCTTACTTCTTCGAGAACAGGTTCCGCCTGAGCATGCTCGCGCAGAACATAATGGGCAGCCTGCGCCACGACAAAGAGGAGGCGCCGCTGCCGCTGGTCCTGAAGCTCGGCAGCGTCACGCACCTGGGCAGGCACCTCGATTTCACCGCCGATTTCGTCTACCCGAGGGACAATTACCCCTGGCTCGCCATGGGCGGCGAGCTCCGCGTGCCCTTCGGCAGGCGCACCGAGGCGGCGCTGCGCGCCGGCTTCAACACGCGCGCCCTCACCGAGAACTCGGGCTTCCGCAACGTCGGCCTGGGCGCCGGTTTCCGGCACGACATCTACAGCCTGGATTATTCCTTCTCCCCCCACGGCGACCTCGGCGTCGCCCACCGCATGTCCCTGACCCTGAACTACTGACGGGCCGGTCCCGGCAAAAGAAAAGAGCCGCCCGCGGGCGGCTCTTTCGCTTCCGGGCGGGCCGGTTCAGGCGGCCGCGGTTTCCCGCTTCGCCGTCATCGGGAACGACAGCCCCAGCCAGGCGGCCGCGAAGAGCAGCGCCGCCGCCGCGTAGGCCCCGCCGGGCATGCCGCCCGAGGCCTTCACCGCCGAGAGGACCATGGAAGTGAAACCCTTGGAGAAGCGGTAGGTGAAGGCGTCGGCCACCTGCTTGGCGCGGTAGCGGGTGTCGTAGGAGAACGGGATGTAGAGCGTCTCCTTGGAGGCCCGGAAGATGGAATAGTCCATCCCCTTGAAGAGCAGGAAAGCGCCGGCGGCCAGGGCCAGCGACGGGGCGACGAGCAGCAGCGCGCAGGCCGCGATGTGCACGGCCGGGATGGCCGCCTGTATGCCGCGGGTCGGCACCCAGCGCAGCAGCAGCGGCGCCATGATGAACTGCATCGCGAACGAGAAGCCGTTGACCCACATCCAGAAGGAGCCCAGGTAGGCCGTGCGCAGGTCCTTGTCCGGCAGGGCGTCCTGCACCAGCAGCGAGAAGCGCATGTCCAGCATGGTGGCCACCACCTGGGCGCTGAAAATGACGAGGGCGATGAAGAGCACGGTGCGGTTCTGTTTCAGTATGCTCAGGTGCACGTGGCCGAGCCGGCCGCCGGCCTCCTCGCGCGAGGGCTGCGGCTCTCCGGCCTGCGCGTAAGCCCCTCGTATGAGCACGGCCGCCGGGAAGAACATGACGGCGGAGAAGAGGATGAAGGCCTCGGTGCCGAAGCCGGCCACGTAACGGCTGAGGAAGAAGCCGCCCAGCAGCGAGCCCAGCGCGCCCAGGCCGGCCACGGGGCCGTTGAAGACCTTGCCTTCCTCGTCGCGCAGCACGCTGTTGATGAAGGACCAGTACTGCTCCGAGATTATCACGACATAGGATTCCTTGAAGACGTAGAGCAGGAAGGCGGCGGGCTTGCCGAGAAGGCCCACGGCGAAATAGAGGCCGACCAGGCCGGCGGCCGAGACCAGCATGGAACCGACCATGGTGCGCGAGCCGCCGAAGGCCGAGAGCGAGCGCCCGTAGAGGTAGATCATGGCCGCCATGAAGAAAGGCACCACGCTCAGCGCGTAGGGTTTGTCGGCCGCGCTGAAATGGGCCATGAAGATGGATTCGGCGGGCGAGCGGATGAACTCGTAGCCGCAGAAGAGGAAGGTGGCCGAGAAACCCGCCAGGAAGACGCCGCGCGCCACGTGCCGCCCGCGTTCCGTCTTTAACGCCGCCATCAGTGTGCTCATGTATTACATTATTCCAAATTAAGCGGTGGGCCACAAAAGAAAGAGGGCCGCCCGCGGGCGGCCCTCCGGCGGCGGCGCCGCGCGGGGCTCAGTACTTGAACTGGCCCTTCTCGTATATGGTCGCTTTCTTCCCGTTCTTCAGCGTCGCGGTGACCTTCTTGTCCTCGGTATTGATCATGTCCCAGTGCACGGCCGAGTCGTTGTAGCCCAGCTTCGCCTTGGCCTCTTTGGTCAGTTTCGACGGATCGCCGGCGTAGGTGTCGGTATAGGCGCTGCCGATGGCGACGTGGCAGTTGCCGTGCTTCCCCCCATGGTTCTCGTCGAAAAGTATGTCGGCCATGAACTTGTCTATCTTGGAGAACCGGCGGTCGGTCAGCGAGTACTCGCCTATCTGCGCGGCGCCCCTGTCGGTGGCCATGACCTTGCGGACATAGTCCTGTCCCCTGGCCGCGGAGATCTTCACGGCGCGTCCGTCCTTGAACTCCAGGCGTATCCTCTCCACGTAGTTGCCGCCGCGGAAGGTCGGCAGGTTGGCGTAGTAGACGCCGCGCGTGCCGCGCCAGTCCGGCGAGGTGAAGATCTCGAAGCTCGGGATATTGTGGCCGCTCACCCCGAGGAACTTGCGGCGGTCGCCCAGTTTCACTTCGAAGTCCATGGAGGCCGATTCGGTGCGGATGGTGTCTATCGGCAGGGCGTTGAGCCATTTCTTGATGGCCGTCACTTCTTTGAAGATGCTGTTCCACTTTTTGGCCGGGTCGGGCTCGTTTATGTAGCAGGCCTTGGCTATCTGCGCGGCGTACTCCTTCAGGGAGAGCTTCGCCTGCTTCGCCAGCTCCTCCGTCGGGTAGGTGCAGAGGGTCCAGGCGAACTGTCCCTTCCCCTCGCGCCTGTTGCGTATCTCCCAGAGCGGCTTGCGGGCGATGGCCGCCTGCGACTGCCGCTTGGTGTCTATGTCCTTGAGATGGGTCAGCGAGGCGGGGGCGTTGATGTAGACGTAACCGTTGAGGTTGTTGTAGAGCTCCTTATCCCAGGACCCGAGGAAGCCGCGCTGCCTCTCGTCGGAATGTTCGTAGAAGGAACGCTCTATGGCCGGGGTGGAGAGGAAATTGAAGACCACGTTGAAGCCGCGCTTGACCAGCTTGCGGTGGACGACCTCGCCCAGTTCCCTGGCCTCCAGGTCGCAGCGGACCAGGATATTGTCGTACTTTTTGAAAGGCTTGGGGCGGGCGGCGGTCAGGCCCCAGATCAGGGCGTCGGCGTACTTCTCCAGTTGTCTCGGGGTGTAAACGCTCATGTTCTCCTCCTGTTTCGATCTCGGGGGGCGCCGGCCCCTCCGAATCATTCTACCAAAGCGGTCCGCGGCGGGTCACATCAGGAGACGACCGGGGGATGGATGCGCCGCAGCTGACGGTGCTTTGCTCCTCGCGGAGCGGAGGCGCATACGAGCGCGAGGGCCGAGGTCGGAGCGCGAGCACGGTGTGCGAGCGGCGTTTTTTCGTGGTGAGCCCCCGCCAGCACCCGGCATAGTTCTCCGCGGTCAGCCGCGGCGGCGTCAGGCCTTCACGCGGCGGTCGATGACGCGCCGGATCTTGCCGGTGCGCGCCACTCGTTCTATCGCGCCCGCCGGCAGCACTTCCAGCTCCGGCGGCGCCAGCCACTTCATGTCCAACGAATCCGCCATGTCCCGGCAGTTCTTCCTCAGGGCGGCCAGCAGCGCCGCCTCCGTGCCCTTCGGGGCCGGCGCCGCGCCGCGCGTCTCCACGCGCAGCTTCAGGCGGTCGCCGCCCTTGCCGGCGGAGATCTCCAGCTGGAAATTCAGGCTCAGCCCCCTGACCGAGGCCACCGCGCGCGAGATGTCGCCGACGAAGATATGCGCCCCGCCGGCGTGGATGCGGTCGTCGCAGCGCCCGAGTATCTCGAAGCGCCGGTCGGCGCGGCCGCAGCGGCACGGGCCTTCCACCCAGCGGCCGAGGTCCCCCACCCTGAAGCGGATGATGGGCATATGCCGCTTCTGCAGCACCGTGACGACCAGTTCGCCGGTGGCGCCGGGCTTGACCGGCAGGCCGGTGGCGGGGTCGAGGATCTCCATGTACTGCCCGGACTCGAAGAGATGGTGCACCGCGCCCGGGCAATGCGGGCACTGGTAGCCGATCATGCCCGCGTCGACGGAGGCGTAGGCGACGGAACGCACGCTCACGCCGGGGAAGACGCTCCTGAAGAAGCGCACCATCTCCGGCCCGGCGTATTCTCCGCCGAAAAGGATGGTCCTGAGCGGGAAAGGATACTCCTTCCTGTGCTCCCGTATGAACTCGGCGAACTTAAGCAGGAAGGACGGCAGGCCGACTATCACGGTCACTTTGAAATCGCGCAGGTAGGCCGCTATGACCGGCAGCGGCAGCGCGCTGCCCACCGGCACCGAGACGGCCGGCGTCAGCGCCAGCGCCCGCTCGACGCCGAGCCAGCTGGACCAGAGATTGCCGGCCACGAAGAGATTGGCCACCCTGTCCTCGCCGGTCAGGCCGGCGCTCATCATGCTGGCCGCGAAAAAGCGGGAGACCTTATCGTGCTCGCGGTCCTCGAAGAAGATGTATTTCGGGCTGCCGGTGGAGCCGCCGCTGGCGAAGTAGACGCCGCCGCGCACCGGGGCGGTGAACATGGCCGTACTGTCCGGCGGGCTATTGGCCAGGATATGGTCCTTGGTAAGCAGGGGCACCTTGCGGAATCCCTCTTCGGAAACTATCGGAGGCACGCCGCGCAGGTGCTTCCGGTAGAAAGGGCTCTTCGAACGCGCGTGCTCCGTCAGTTCGGAAAGGACGTCGACAGCCGAGGGCGCGCCCTCCACGCCGGTGAACCGCACCAGCTCCCGCATCGGGAAGGTGCCGTCGTGAGGCGAGCCGGGCGGGGCTTCGAGCATGGCGCCGGCCCGGGTGATCCGGGCCACGCCCAGCGGCGACAGGCGGCGGGCCACCTCCCGCCGCTCGGCCAGCGTCCCCGCGACGCCGGCGGTCTGTATCATGCCGCGGCGGGCGGCCACGGCCTTCGCAACGTCGCCCAGCGAATCCACGCATTTAAGGTAAAGCGTCCGGTTGAGCGGCGAGGGCCTGAACCGGGCGTCCTTCTCCGCTATGACGGTCCAGTCCGTGGAAGGGAAGGCGCTTTCGAGCGCGGCCGCGCCGGCCGCGGCGTCTATCTTGGCCAGGCCGCGCGCGCGGGTGAGTTCGGCCTGCTCGTCGAAAGAGAGCGGGCCGGGCGGGATCTCGGCTGCGGCCTTCCTGAAGCCGGCGGCCAGGGCCAGCCGGAATTCCCGGGCCAGGGGATCGCGGCGGCGCAGCGCCGGGTCCACTATGAAGACGTCCTGCGGGGAGGAGCAGGCCTGCTGCTCGGCGAAACTGGCGTCGCGGGCTATCTTTTCCGCCACCGCGGCCGCGCCCTCCGCGGCCAGCGCCGAAGGCATCACCACGGCCAGGCTCATCTTGGGGCCGAAGCCGGCCACGTGCACCGTCGAAGGGGCGGCGGAGCGCCAGGCGGAGACCGCCTGTTCCCCTCCCCAGACCATGACGGCGTCCACGGAGCTGGCCGCGGCCAGCTCCAGCTCCCGCGCGCCGCCGGGCCATTCGAGCACGGCCACCGAGGAGGCGAGCAGTCCCCGGCGGTCGCATTTTTTCAGCGCGCGGGCGAAATGGGCGATGGCGGCGCCGCCGCCGCTGGAGGCCTTTACCACGTTGGCGTTGCGCGTGAGCATCCCCATCAGCAGCGAATCTATCGCCCCGATAAAGACATTGCCGGCGGTGACGTGCAGCACCGCGCCGCGGGGCGAGGCGGTCACCTCGCCCGCGTAGCCGTCGCGAGGCACGCAGCCTTCCAGCGCGCCGGGCAGGCCGACTTCCAGGGCGAGCCGTTTCTCCGTCTCGGCGCGGCTGAACATCCGCGGCAGGGAATCCAGCAGCAGGGCGACCGTCTCCGCCGAAAAGCCGGAGTACTCTTTCATTTCCCGGAAGGCCCCGCGGTACCACGCCCCTTTTTTGTCGCCGCAGAAGCGGCCCACCGCGTCAAGCGTGTCCAGCACGTATTCCGGGGAGGCCGCGGCCAGCGGCGCGGCGGCGGCGCGGGCGCGGCGGCAGATCTTCTCCACCTCGGCGGGCGTCCAGGGGCCGGAGCGGCGCAGGCTCCTGCCGAAAAGGTAGGCGTTGTTCTTTCTCATAGCGTCGAGGCGGCGGAAACCGCGCAGCCCTTCATTTTAGTGATCCCCGCGCGCCCGGCGATATGCAGCACTTCGCCGCCGAGGCCGCAGGGACATTTCTTTTCGATCCAGCCCCTGTCGCTGGAAAGCAGCGAGATCGAAGGATAGCTGGTCAGGTAGGGCGCGATGAACTGCAGGAGGCCGGTCTCGCCGCAGGGGAGGGCCTTCAGGGTGGCCGGGTGCCGCGCTATCACCCGGCTGTAGACGGGAATATGGAAATTGCCGAGCCGGCAGTCCACGTAAGGCACGCCGTGCTCGACCATGCCGAACAGGTCGCGGACATGCTCCGCCGGCAGGCCGAGCGAGCGGGCCAGCCGCGCGCGCATCTCGCCCTTGTCCACGGCGCGGTCCTGCTTGTCCTTCCAGCCGCCGCCGGTTATGACCCGGCTGTCCGGGTGCAGCCGGGCGGCGCGGCCGTGCCGCCGGGAGAATTCCCCGCAGACCGCCATCGCGTGGGCGGGGAAGCCGACCAGGCGGGCCGGCCGGCCGCTCCGCTCGAAACGCTCCAGCGCGGCCACGGCGCCTTCGAGGTCGAAATAAAAATCCTTCTTCCCCGCGTCCCAGCGCAGGGCGTAGAAGACCTCGCCGCGCAGGGTGAGGCCGGTGATGCTCTCGTCGCTGAAGGCCGTGCCGACGTTCCTGGCCACGGCGGGATCGTAGGTGAAGCAGAGATAGTCGGTGACGGTCCCCCCGGCGGCCAGGCCCATGCCGTTGAAGACCTGCCAGGCCTGCCGCTGCAGCCGCAGCAGCGAGGGCCGGTCGAAGACGATGCGGCTGCGCTGGCCGGAGGTGCCGCTGGAGGTCATCTCCAGCACTATCTCCTTCCCGGCCGCGCTGACCAGGGCGCGCTCCTTGAAGGCGGCCACTACGATATGGGGCATGCGGGCGGTATCGCGCCAGGAGCGCAGGTCCGCGGGCCGGAAGCCCTCGGCCCGCCACAGGCCCGCGAACTCCGGGCAGCGGCGCAGGTGCACGGCCGAGGACGCCCGCAGCGCGGCGGTGAAAACGGCCCTGTCGGAGGCGGAATGGCGGTAAGGCGGCAGCTCGGCAAGCCTGCCCATGGCGGTGCGGTCGCCCAGCGGGACCGCTACCGGCCTGGAGCAGGCCCGGAGCTTCACTTGCCGCTCCGCAGCGCCGTCTCGACGTACATGGCGTTCCACATCTTGATGTACTCCTTCAGATAGGCGCGGTAGGTCGGGATAAGGCTGACCTTGCGGAAGTCCAGCGTCTCGAAGGAGCGGGAGAAGGCGATATAATCCCAGCGCTTGCGTCCCACCAGGCGCATCGCGGGGAAATAGGCGCTGGGCAGGAACCCCGCGTCTATGGCCTGCCGCTGCAGCTCCGGCGTATAGGCGTCGACCAGGCATTCGAGGTAGCTGATATTGAGGTTGCTCACCACGTCCGCCACGCTGTTGAGCAGCAGCGAAAGGTCCTGGATCTCGCTCCGCCCGCCGATGATGGCGGTGTACTTGTCCTGCGGGTTGTACTGCAGGTAGACCTCGGTCTTCTGGTCGTGCGAGACCAGCATCATATTGGGTTTATGGAAAGGCACGTAGAAGTTGGAGAAGACGCCGGTATTGCCCGACCTGCGGAAGCGCTCGGCGACGAAGCTGGGCGCGTTTACGGTCTCGAACTGTATCAGCTTCTGGTCGGCCCTGTTGGGATGCCCGGCGTCGGGGGACTTCTCCACCACGAAGCGCGCCGCGCCGAGCTGCAGTTCCTTGTTGGGCAGCCGGCTGAGCAGCTCGCGCTGGGCGAGCCTGAAGAACGGCTCGATCTCCTTGAGCAGCTTCACCGGCCTGCGCCGCTTGCCCCACGCCGAGAGCACGTAGTAGGCGGTCAGGCAATAGGTTTCGTGCTCGTGGATCTTGTGGGCGTTGGGGAAGATGCCGAGGGCGGAGAAGCCCAGGTTGTCCAGGACCTTCTGGGGCGCGGCCGTCACGGTGCGCGTGGTGGCGTAGACGGCGTCCACTATCTTGTGCTTCTTGGTGACGCTCTCCATGATGAGGTTCATCATGATGTTGTTGAGCTTATGCTTGCGGTACTCGCGCGACACGACCGCGCCGATGGCCTTGCCCAGGCGGTTCTCGGCGTCCACGTGCATGATCTGGCTGGCGATGATGCGGCCGTTATGCTCGCCGACCAGCCAGAAATACTCGTCGCTGGAGATGGCGTGGTTCATCTTGGCCCGGTCCGAGACCAGCGACATAGGGTAATTATGGCCGTACACCTCGGCGAAGAGCATCTGGATGCGGCGGCCGTCCTCGTGCCGCGCGTTGCGGATGCGTATGACGAAGTTGTTGTCCCCCGAATTGACGGTCAGATCGACGTGACGGAAATTCATTTTCAAGCCTCCGGCGCCACTTTCGCCGCCCCGCTGGCGGCCCGTGATATTATATAAATAGCCCGGCCGCCCCGCCATTGACCCGGATTAATACGGGGCGGCCGGAGCCGTCCTTTCCCGCCGGCCGGAGGGACCACGTTTTGATTTGGGCCTTATAATGTGATAATTTGTATCTGCCGATGAAGATATACAGGATACCGCTTCTGCTCCCGCTGCTGTTCTCCGGCTGCGCCTCCTTCCAGTCGGGGGACGTCCGGATAGACCGCAACGGGCTGAGAGCGATGATGGCCGACGAAGAGATACGGCCTTTCTCCTCGCTCCGCTTCACCTGGACCAATTATCCTTATTTCAACCCGGCGGAACTGATAGGCCAGGGTACCGTCGAAGGGACGCCGCCGCCCAAACCCGTCCCGGTGGAGAGGCAGGAGTTCTTCGAACTGCGGACCAGGGCGTTCAATATAATGAAGGAGGCCGGGCTTTACGACCCGGCCGGCGGAGAGGGCACCCTGTATCTGGACCTGACCACCTACGGCCGCTGGACCTACCGGGACCTGTTCAAGTCCTTCCTGGTGGAGACCTCCTGGATCATGCTGGTCCCCTCCTCGCTGAACGTCAACTACCGGATCCTGGCGACTTCGGACCGCGGCGGGAAGCTGGAAGTGGAGGAGATAGCCAGGCACCGCACGGTGTTCCACGCGCTGATCTTCCCGCTCTATCCTTTCGCCAGCCCCGCCGCCAGGGAACGCGCTCTGCTGCGCAACATGCTCTGGAAAACCGCCACCGACGTCTATACCCGGCTGAAGGACCCCTCGTCCCCGGTCGCCAGGCCGGAGGACCCGCCGGCGGCGGAAATGCAGTCCGGCCTCCCGGTCCCGCAGGGGACGGAAGAGATAGAGCACGCGCCGGTCACCTACCCCGCGCCCGGCAGCGCCGAAAAACTGCCGGGAGCCCCGCTGCAGTAATTATACCGGACCGGCAAAAAAAAGGGCGGCCCGGAGGCCGCCCTTCTCATTTCCGTACGTTCTACTTGCCGTCGCCGGCCGTTACGGGCGCGGTTCCCGGCGCCGGTTCTTTGGCGGGGGCCGCGTCCTTGCCGGTGGCGGCGGGTTTCGCCGGCGTCGCCGCGGCCGGGGCGGGCGCTTCCGCGGGAAGCATCCCGAGGGCCTCCCTGGCGTCCGGCAGGTACAGGCTCTCGGGATTCTCCTTGATGAACTTCTCCAGCGCGGCCCGGCCGGCGGCCGCGTCGCCGTTGACGACCAGTTCCGCCGCGTCGCCCAGCGCCTTGCGCTCGGCCTCGGCCTTCTTGAGGCCCTGCTCGGAGACGCCGCCCTTCCAGTAGAGCTCGGAGGCGTCGGCGCCGGTCTTGTCGCCGCGCACCGCCGCGACCGCGCTGACGCGGGTCCTGGAGTGGAATTTCTTCTGCACCTTGGAACGCAGCCCCTTGTAGAAGTTGTCGTACCAGGACTTCCAGGACTCCTTGTCCTTCTCCTTTTCCTTGTCCTTGCGGACCTCCGCCTGGTCCGTCCCGGCCGGCGCCTGGGCCGCCGGTTTCTCCTCCGCGGCGGCCAGGCCGGCGCAGAAAGAGAACAGCATCGCGGCTATTATGGTCTTGCTCATGCTCCCTCCTAGTTCCCTCGTCTATTTAAGAAGCTGGTCTCCCGCGGCTTTGGCCGAGGGGTCTATTTTGACCGCGCGCTCCACGTAGGTCCTGGCGTCGTCCTTCCTGCCCGCCTTGAGCGCGGCGCGGGCCTGGTTCAGCCAGGTCCCGGCGTCGAAAGGGTCGGCCTTGGAAGCCTTGCGGTAATACTCCGAGGCCTTGGCGGCGTCGCCGGCCCTGAAAGCCAGGTTCCCCAGGTTATTGAGCGCGGCGGCGTGGCCGGGGTCCTTTTCGAGCAGTTTCCCGAAGGTCCCGGCGGCTTCGCCGTTCTCCCCGTGCTGGGCGTGCAGCAGTCCCAGGTTCAGCAGGGCGTCCTCGTTGGAAGGGTCGGAGGCCAGAATATCGCCGTAATATTTCTTCATATGCCCGTAGCGGGACCTGAGCAGGGCCTCCAGCGCTTTCTTCACCCGCGGCGAGAGTTTCTCTCCGCCTTCGTACCTAGCCTCGGCTTCGGGCAGGGTGACGGGCTCGAATTCGGACCAGGCGGCGCGCACGTCCACGATCTTCACCGATTCCTTCATCTTATTGTACATGTCGGCGGCGGTGGCCACGGCGTCGTGGAAATCCTTGCCCACCATCGTGGTCTCGAGGGGGATCCACCAGGCGTCGTTGTGACGCACCAGCATATCCTCCGGCAGGCCGACCTCGCGGGCGTCGGCCGACCTGGCCTCGAACATCACGGCGATATGCGACGGGTAGTCCAGCAGGGCGGCCCGCAGACCGGCGGCCTCGAAGATCGAGGCGAAGAGCGCCGTCAGGTCGTCGCAATCGCCGCTGTGTATCTTCAGCGTGGTGCGCGGGAACTGCACGGTGTCGAGGATATGCTCGTCCGCGCCGCTCTTGGCGGTGGCGTAGGGATTGACCGGGTCGGCCAGGTAGGTTACGCCCTCCTCGCCCAGCGCCTCCCAGGCGAAAAGCGCCTTGACCAGGTTCTCGTCCACCAGCGCGGCTTCCTTCTCCAGCTTACCGGTCTCGACCAGCGCGTAGCGGCTGAAAGCGAAGACCGGGGTGTCCTTGGCCGTGATGAAGGTGGCCAGGCGCTCGGGCCTGTCCCAGATTATCGCGTTCTTGGAAAGCACCTTCACCGGTTTATTGAGCGTGACCGTCTTCTCCTGCCCGTCGGTATAATAGGTCACCGAGAGCTGGGACTGTATCGGGGTGTCCTCGGTTATGCCGAGCACGCGGTTGTTGAGCGTGGCCATCAGGTCGACTTCCTTCACCTCGTTCGGACCGATGGATTCGACGATGGAATCGTGCGGGAAGTCCATGTAGTCCTTGAGGTTGAAGGAGATCTTGACGTTGCTGAAGGCCTTGTCGGTATTGTTGCGCACCGCGATGCGGCCCACCGGCTTGTTGAGATAGCGCTTGTAGTTGGCCGAGAAGATGTAGTTCAGCTCGACGGGCTCTATCTCCACCGGGGAGACGTTGCGGGGGTCGCGGACCGCCGCGGCCGCCGCCTTCCCGCCCGCCGCCGCCGTCGCGGCCGGCGTGTATTCGCCGGGGAACCCCGCGGACGAGACCGCCGCGGCCCGGTAGCGGTAGGCTGCGCCGGCCACGGCCGAGGCGTCCTCGTGGAAGGTCTTCTCGGTATAGGCCAGTTCGGCCCATTTGCCGCCCTCCGCGGGGGCCCTGAAGACCTTGTAGCCCTTGACCCGGTGGTTGCCGACCGGCTTCCAGGAAAGTTTCACGCCCCTGTCGCCCGGCGCCGCGGCGAAATCCGCCGGGGCTTCGGGTATATAGCTTATGTCGAAGGAGACGATCCTGCCGGCGCCGGCGTCGGCGATATGTATCCGGTCCCCGCCGTAGGCAAGGAACTGCGGCGCGGCGAGCTCCCGCTCTCCGGCGCCCCGGGCGAAGAAAGAGGCCTGGAAGCGGCCGGCGGCGTCGAAGATCTTGACGCTGTAGGCGCCCTTGTCCAGCACGTAGAAGAAGCCCTTCCCGTCGTAGACCAGCGAGGCCGGCGAGACCAGGGACCCGGAGTCGTCCCAGGCGGAGAGGAACTTCCCGCTCTGGTCGGTGACTATGACCTTCTTGAGCCCCGCGTCGAGGATATAGAGATTGTTCTTCTCGTCGGAAGCCGCGTCGACCGGGTCCATCAGCGTCAGGGCGCCTACCTGCGGGCCGACGGCGAAGAGGAAGATGCCGTCCTGGCTGAAGGCCTGCACGCGCTTGTTCCTGGAGTCGGCGATATAGACGTTCTTGTTGCCGTTGACCGTCAGGCCCATCGGGGCCCTGAACTTGCCCTCGCCGGAGCCGGAGCCGCCGAACTGGGATTCGAAGGAACCGTCGGCCTTGAAGATCTGCACGCGGTCGTTGCCGGTGTCGGCGACGAAGAACCTGCCGTCCCCGGCGGCGAAGATCCCCTTGGGCGCTTTCACCTGGCCCGGCAGCTTGCCCATGACGGCCACGGTCTTCTTCACGCCCTTCTCTATGAGCACCAGTTCCCTGGCGTCGGGCATGTAGGCGATCATGGAACCGTCCCCGCGCACGGCCAGCAGGTCGCTCTTGAAGGCCGCCTTGTCCGCCGGGCCCTTGATGGTGAAGCGCGTCAGCAGCGCGGCCGGCTTCAGGCCTTCGGCCCCCTTGGTGCCTTCGAGCCGGAGGTAGGTGACCTTCTTGTTGCCGTCGTCGCAAAGATACAGGGTACCGGCAGGATCGGCGGCGGCGCCGCAGAGGTTCTGGAACTCGGTCCTGCCCTTGCCGCGGGTGCCGAAAGTGCCGATGACGGAGCCGTCATAGCCCAGCTCGCGCACCTTGCCCTCCCTGGCGTTGACGATGTAGATGATCCCGTCCGGGCCGGCGGCCACGCCGTTGTTGGCTATCTCCTGCTCGCGCAGCAGCCTGCCCGAGCGGTCGTACTGCTGCAGCAGCGACTTGGACGGGTCGGAAACGAAGAGGTTGCCGGCGAAATCGGCGGCTATGGCGGCGGGCTTCACGACGGTGACGCCGTCGTTGCGTTTGGTCGGGAAACCGTAAAGATAGATGCCGTCGGCGTTGAATACTTCGACGCTGGAGGCGCCGGTATTGGCCACGTAAAGCCTTTCGTCGGGACCGAAGGCGAGGGCCATGGGCGAGGAGAGCTGTCCCGGACCCTTGCCCTTGCCGGAAAAGGACCAGAGATATTTGCCGTCGAGGTCCGTGACGCTGACGCGGGAATTGCCCGAATCGGCTATGTAGAGGCGGTCGGCGCCTATCGCCAGGCCGGCGGGGCCCTTGAGCTGCGCGTCGGACTTCGACACGAACTTGCCCTCCGCGGCCTCGAAGACCAGCACCGCGCTGGCCCTGGCGTCGGCGACGTAGACCCGCTCGCCGTTCGAAGCGACGCCGGAGGGCCTGGTCAGCATCGGGTTCGTTATCTGGCCCTTGAACTCGATCTTGTCGTATGCGCCCGCCGGCGCGGCCAGCAGGGCGGCGAGCATGAGCGCGCAGATATTGAAACTCTTCATAGTGTTCCTCCGCGGAAACAGCGGTATGTTCATAAAGGTCTGCAGGGATCCCTCCCATATTATATATCACATACGGGCGCCGCGAAAACGGCGGCGGCGGAGCGCCCGGAGCCCGCCTTGCCAAACCGCCGGGATATTTATATTATTTTGAATTCCATAGAACGCCGGGGAACGGAGCCGAAAAAAATGGACATTGGATTCGTCAAACGCGTGATCTTCACCTCTATAGGCAGGAAGTTCGTCATGGCCGTCACCGGCCTGGCGCTGGGCGCCTTCATGCTGGTGCACCTGGCCGAGAACCTCCTGCTCTTCTACGGCGAGAAGGCCTATAACGGCTGGGTGGACCTGCTGCTTTCCAACCCGTTCATAATCTACGCCGAACTGGGGCTGGCCGCGGTCTTCCTGCTGCACATCGTCACGGCCGTCTGGGTGCGCTGGGAGGACTGGCGCAACGCGCCGGCCGGCTACGAGGAACGCAGGTGGCAGGGCGGCCGGACCATCGGCTCGGCCACCATGCTCTACACCGCCGCCGCCATACTGGCCTACCTGGTCTACCACCTGGTGGACTTCCGCTTCGCCGATCACTCGATGGGGTTCTACGCCATGGTGACCGGCGCTTTCCGCGACCCGGTCTTCGTCGGGGTCTATATAGCCGGCTCGCTGGCGCTGGCGCTGCACCTGAGCCACGGCATGCAGAGCGCCTTCCAGACGCTGGGGGTGAACCATCCCAAGTATACGCCGTTCATAAAGCTGGGCGGGCTGCTGGTCGCGCTGACCATGGCCGGCTTCGCCATGATCTCGGTCTATTTCCTGCTCGAACTCGACCAGAAAAAAGTCGAGCACCATTACCAGGTCGCCGCGACGGAGGCCAGATAACATGAAACTCGACGCCAGAATACCCGCGGGCCCGATAGAGAAGAAGTGGGACAAGCACCGCTTCGACCTCAAGCTGGTCAACCCCAGCAACAAGCGCAGGTTCGACATCATCGTCGTCGGTTCCGGCCTGGCCGGCGCCGGCGCGGCCGCCTCGCTGGGCGAACTGGGCTACAACGTAAAGGTCTTCACGATGCACGATTCCCCCCGCCGCGCGCACTCGATAGCGGCGCAGGGCGGCATCAACGCGGCCAAGAACTATCCCAACGACGGCGACTCGGTCTGGCGGCTGTTCCACGACACCGTCAAGGGCGGCGACTACCGCGCCCGCGAGGCGAACGTCTACCGCCTGGCCCAGGTCTCCAACGGCATCATCGACCACTGCGTCGCGCTCGGCGTGCCCTTCGCCCGCGAGTACGGCGGCCTGCTCGCCAACCGCTCCTTCGGCGGCGCGCAGCTCTCCCGGACCTTCTACGCCAGGGGCCAGACAGGCCAGCAGCTGCTGCTGGGCGCCTATTCCGCCATGATGCGGCAGGTCGCCGCGGGCACGGTGAAGGTGTTCCCGCGCCGCGAGATGACCGAGCTCGTGATCAAGGACGGCCGCGCGCGCGGCATCATCGCGCGCGACCTGGTCACCGGGAAGCTGGAGAGCCACGCCGGCCACGCCGTCCTGCTCTGCACCGGCGGCTACGCCAACGTCTTCTACCTGTCCACCAACGCCGCCACCTGCAACGTCTCGGCGGCCTGGGCGGCCTACAGGAAAGGGGCCGGCTTCGCCAATCCCTGCTTCACGCAGATACACCCCACCTGCATACCGCGCTCGGGCGACCACCAGAGCAAACTGACGCTGATGAGCGAGTCGCTGCGCAACGACGGCCGCGTCTGGGTGCCCAGGAACAGGGGCGACCGGCGCTCCCCGGGCTCGATACCCGAGGAGGAGAGGGATTATTTCCTCGAGCGCCGCTACCCGGCCTTCGGCAACCTGGTGCCGCGCGACATAGCCAGCCGCGCCGCCAAGACCGAAGTGGACGCGGGCAAGGGCGTCGGCCCGACCGGACAGTCCGTCTACCTCGACTTCCGCGACTCCATAGCCCGCAAGGGAGAGGACAAGATAAGGGCGGAGTACGGCAACCTCTTCGACATGTACCACCAGATAACCGACGAGAACGGCTACAGGACGCCGATGCGCATCTACCCGGCGCCGCATTACACGATGGGCGGCCTCTGGGTGGACTACGACCTGATGACGACGGTGCCCGGCCTGTTCGCGCTGGGCGAGGCCAACTTCTCCGACCACGGCGCCAACCGCCTGGGCGCCAGCGCGCTGATGCAGGGCCTGGCCGACGGGTTCTTCGTGATCCCGTACACGCTGGGCGGCTACCTGGCGGGGAACAGGCTGGAGGCCGCCGCGGACTCGGACCCCGAGTTCAGGCGGGCCGCGGACGAAAGCGGGCTGAAGTTCAAGCGGCTCCTCTCCGTGAAAGGCAAGAAGACCCCGTCGGAGTTCCACCGCCGGCTGGGCGAGGTCATGTGGAACGAATGCGGCATGGCGCGCAACGAGGCCGCGCTCAAGCGGGCGCTGGTCAAGATCCCCGAGATACGCGAGGAGTTCCGCGAGAACCTGGCCGTCGGCGGCGGGGCGGAGGAGCTCAACCAGACGCTCGAACGGGCCGGCAAGGTGGCCGACTTCCTGGACTTCGCCGAACTGCTGGTGCGCGACGCGCTGGAGCGCCGGGAATCCTGCGGCGGCCACTTCCGCGAGGAGTCCTGCACGCCGGAGGGCGAGGCGAAACGCGACGACGCGGGCTTCTCCCACGCCGCGGTCTGGGAGCACGCCGGCGAGGGCAAGGCCCCGCTGCTCAACAAGGAAGCGCTGACCTTCGAGCACATCAAGCCCAGCGAACGCAGCTACAAGTAACGGAGACCGATCATGAGCGAGAAGAAATTCGGAGTGACCGTGCGGGTATGGCGGCAGGCCGGTCCGGGGGAGAAAGGCCGCATGGAGTCCTACGAGGTGAAGGGCGTGGACCCGGACATGTCCTTCCTCGAGATGCTCGACGTGCTCAACGAGGACCTGGTCAGGCGCGGCGAGACCCCCATCGCCTTCGACAGCGACTGCCGCGAGGGCATCTGCGGCTGCTGCGGCCTGGTGGTGAACGGCGACGTGCACGGCCCCGACGAACATTCCACCGTCTGCCAGCTGCACATGCGGCGCTTCAAGGACGGCGATGTCATCACCGTGGAACCCTGGCGCGTGAAATCCTTCCCGGTCCTGAAGGACCTCGTCGTGGACCGCTCTTCGCTGGACCGCATCATGGCCGCCGGCGGCTACGTCTCGGTCGATACCGGCGCGGCGCCCGACGCCAACTCCGTCCCGGTGGACAAGGACGACGCCGAGGAGGCCATGGACGCCGCCGCCTGCATAGGCTGCGGCGCCTGCGTGGCCGCCTGCCCCAACGGCGCGGCCATGCTCTTCACCGGCGCCAAGATCTCGCAGCTGGCGCTGCTGCCGCAGGGCGGGCCCGAGAAGGCGAAGCGCGCGCTCGACATGGTGGAAGCGATGGACGCCGAGGGCTTCGGCAACTGCACCAACGAGTACGAGTGCGAGGCCGTCTGTCCCAAGGAAGTGAAGGTCGCCAATATCGCCCGCATGAACCGGGAGTTCCTGCTGGCCAACTTCCTCTCCAAGCGCTGACCTCCCGCGGGAGGCTCCGCCGCGCGCGGGGCTTCCCGCCGTTTTCCCCGCCCCCAGGAGAAGACCATGCCCGAGTTCGTCTACCGCGAGATATTCCAGCTGAAAAAACCGGACGTAAAGTACCGCCTCCTCACGAAGGACGGGATCAAGGTCTCCGGCGAGCCCGGCCACGAGACGGTCGAGGTCGCTCCGGAGACGCTGGCCCTGCTGGCGCGCGAGGCTTTCCGCGACGCCTCCTTCCTGCTGCGCCCCGACCACCAGGAGCAGGTGGCCAGGATCTTCTCCGACCCCGAAGCTTCCGAGAACGACAAGTTCATGGCTTACTGCCTGCTCGAGAACGCCGCCATCTCGGCCCGCTTCGAGCTGCCTTTCTGCCAGGACACCGGCACCGCCACCGTGGTGGCCAAGAAAGGCGAGAACGTCCGCACCGGGGTGTACGACGCCCATTTCATCTCGCAGGGCATCTGGGAGGCCTATACCGGCGAGAACCTGCGCTATTCCCAGACGGCGCCGCTGGACATGTACGCCGAGAGGAACACCGGCGACAATCTGCCGGCCCAGGTGGACATCTACGCGGTCCCGGGCAATTCCTACGAATTCCTCTTCATCGCCAAGGGCGGCGGCTCGGCCAACAAGACCATGCTCTGGCAGGAGACCAAAGCCCTGCTCAACCCGGTCTCGCTGGAGAAATTCCTGGTCGAGAAGATGCGCTCGCTGGGCACCGCGGCCTGCCCGCCCTACCATATCGCCTTCGTCATCGGCGGCACCTCCGCCGAGATGTGCCTCAAGACCGTCAAGCTGGCCTCGACCGGCTACCTCGACGGCCTGCCGGAGTCCGGCGACGGCCTCGGCCGGGGCTTCCGCGACCGGGACCTGGAGGCCAGGCTGCTCAAGGCCGCGGAGAAGATCGGCTTCGGGGCGCAGTTCGGCGGCAAGTATTTCGCGCACGACATACGCGTCGTGCGGCTGCCGCGGCACGGCGCCTCCTGCCCCGTCGGCATGGGCGTCTCCTGCTCGGCCGACCGCAACATCCTCGCCCGCATAGACAAGGAGGGCGTCTGGCTGGAGGAGCTGGAGCGCGATCCCGGCCGCCTTATCCCGGAGGAGGCCCGCGCGAAATTCTCTTCGTGCTCCGCCTGCGTTCCCGTGGACCTGAACAGGCCGATGGACGAGATACGCGCGCAGCTTTCGAAGCACCCCGTCGGCACCCGCCTCTCGCTCAACGGCCGCATCGTGGTCGCGCGCGACATAGCCCACGCGAAGTTCAAGGAACTGCTCGACGCGGGCAGGCCGCTGCCGGATTACCTCCTGAAGCACCCGGTCTATTACGCGGGCCCGGCCAAGACGCCCGCCGGCAGGCCGGCGGGCTCCTTCGGCCCCACCACGGCCGGCCGCATGGACTCCTATACGGACCCGCTGCAGTCGCGCGGCGCCTCGCTGGTCATGATAGCCAAGGGCAACCGTTCGAAGGCCGTCACCGAGTCCTGCAAAAAATACGGCGGCTTCTACCTGGGCTCGCCGGGCGGCCCGGCCGCGCTGCTGGCCGAGCGCAACATAAAGAAGGTCGAGACGCTCGACTACCCGGAACTGGGCATGGAGGCCGTCTGGGCGATAGAGGCCGAGGATTTCCCGGCCTTCATACTGGTCGACGACAAAGGAAACGACTTTTTCAGCGGGCGCTGAAGCGGCTGCGGGCCCGCGAGGCGGACCGGCCGGAGGTTTTTTACGGGTCACCTGAACTTCGATTCCTTCATCTCCCACAAGTTCCGCGTCCGATTCTCTCCCGGGCGGCTGGACAGGCTTTACGCCCTGGCGGAACGCCTTAGGAACGGCGCCAGGTTCGGGGAAGCGGCCGGGCTTTTCCGCAGGTACGCGGCCCTGGCCGGCCCCTCCCCGCAGAAAGCGGCGGCGCTCGCGATCGCCGGCCTTTATCCGGACGCCCTGCGGCTCTCCACGGAACTTCTTTCGCGCGCGCGAGGCCTCCCCCGCGAGGCTATCGAGCTGATCGGGGACCCCTGGATGAGTTTCTATGACGCCGGCATGCTGCGGGAATGGCTGCGCGCGGTGTCCTCGGTCCGGAAGGCGCGCCTTCCGGCTGCGGCCGCCCGTCTCAGGGAACTGCATCTTTTCATGCTGCGCGCCAGGCTCGAGCCCCGCGGGAGAGCGGCCGCTCCCGCCGTTTTCTCCGGCCGGCTCTCGGCTATGAATCCCGCCGCGGCCAGGCTGCTGCTCGCCTCCGGCAGACCGGCCGAAGCGGCCCGCGCCCTGGCCCCGGCGCTGAAGAACTTTCCCGGCGACGAGAACGCCTGCGGCCTGGCGGCGGAGGCGCTGCTCTGCTCCGGCAAAAGCGGAAGGGCCTTCGCCTTCCTGGCCCGGAAATCCCGCGCGCTCCGCTCTCCTTCCTTCGAGGCCTGGCGCGGCCAGCTGCTGCTTTTCGCGGGCAGGTATGAGGAGGCGCTCCGGGCGCTGCGCCCCGGCGCGGGCGGCCGCAGCCCCATGAGCCATTGCTGGAGGGGCGCCGCGCTGGCGAAACTGGGACGACGCAAGGCCGCTGCAGCCGAACTGCGGAAGGCGCTGGCCGTCAACGGGGCCGACCTGGAAGCGCGGACCTGGCTGGCGGAGACGCTGCTGCTGCAGGGTCGGCTTCGGGAGGCGGCGGAGGAGGCGGACCGGGTCCTGAACAGTCCATGGGCGCTGCTTATATCGGGACTCGCCAGCCCCGCGCGTCAGGAGTTCTTCTTTAGTCGGGCGGCCCTGCTCCTCCCGGGCCGGAAAAAGGCGGGGGACCGGGCCTGGGCGCTCGGACTGCTGGAAAGAGCGCGGGGCTGCAGAAGGTGCGAGGGTCATTTCCTGGCCCTGGCGTCGGGAGGAGAGCGATGAATCCGGAGAACATGGACCTGGCGGCGCTGATGAAGTATTTCTGGGTGCTGGCCTACGCGGCCGTCATCGGCATAGCCTACCTGCTGGGCAAGGTCGCCATGCGCAAACGGCTCAACAGGCTGCGGGAGATCGCCCCCTTCCTGGGCGGCCAGGCGGTCTCCGGTTTCCTCGGCCCGAGGGTCGAAGGGGTCAAGGGAGGAAGGAAGTTCAGCGTCGCCGTCGTCTCCGGCGGCAAGAACGCCCCGCCCGTGATACGCCTCTCCATGGAGAGCCTCCTCCCGGTCGACTTCAGCATCCAGCGCCCGGACACCCTGGCCGGCGTCAGGAATTTTTTCCTGAAACCCGTGCCTACCGGCGACGCGGGTTTCGACGAGAAGTTCTCCTCCTACTCCCCCGAACCCGGTCCCTTCGCGGCCTTCTTCTCCGATCACCGCCGCCGGGACTCCGCGCGGCGCCTGCTTGAGCGCGGCTACATGTCGATAGTGTCGAAAAAAGGCAGGGCCTCGGCCGACATGCCGGCGCCGGACCTGGAGGCCGAGCTGGAGCCCGGCAGAATAGGCGGGGCCCTGGACGACCTGGCCTCCCTCTCGACCTGAGCCCCCGCGCCTTCCGGACGGACGGGCCTTCCGGAGGAGGCCGGCCGGGAACGCCGACGATATCCGACCCATGAAAGAGAAACTGAGGAGGCTGGACCCCTGGAGACTGGAGCTGCCCGCCGGCTCCCGCCCCGGCATGTCCGTCCCGGCGGTCGTCTACGCCGACGCGGAGATAGAGCGGACCCTCGACGACAGGACGCTGCTGCAGGCGGCGAACGCGGCCTCGCTGCCGGGAATAAGGCGGGCCGCGCTGGTCATGCCCGACGGCCACGCCGGCTACGGCTTCCCGATAGGCGGCGTGGCGGCCTTCGGTCTTTCCGACGGAGTGGTCTCGCCCGGAGGGGTGGGCTACGACATAAACTGCGGCGTGCGGCTGCTGGCGACGGCGGTGCCGGCCGGGCGGATACTCCGCGGCCGGGACGCCGTAGCCGCCGCCCTCTTCGCCGCCGTGCCGGCCGGCGTGGGCTCGGAGGGCAGTATAAGGCTCTCGAAGAGCGACGAGAAGGCCGTCGCGGAGAAAGGCGCCCGCTGGGCCGTGGAGCGCGGCCTGGGCGAAGCGGGGGACCTGGAGCGCTGCGAGTCCGGCGGACGGCTGGACGGCGCCGAGTACGGGGCGCTCGGCCGCCGCGCGCTCGAGCGCGGGCGCGGCCAGCTGGGCACGCTGGGCTCGGGCAATCATTTCGTGGAGATACAGGAGGTCGCGGAGATATTCGATCCCGCCGCGGCCGCCGCCTTCGGCCTCGAGAAAGGCCTGGCGGCCGTCATGCTGCATTCCGGCTCGCGCGGGCTGGGACACCAGGTCTGCGCGGATTCCCTCGACGAGATGCTGGCCGCCGCCCGGCGGTACGGCATAGCCCTGCCGGACCGCGAGCTGGCCTGCGCCCCCTGCTCCAGTCCCGAAGCGGAACGCTACCTGGCCGCCATGCGCGCGGCCGCCAATTACGCCTGGGCCAACCGCCAGGCCCTGGGCTGGGCGGCCGGAAAAGCCCTGGCCGCCGCGCTGGAACTTTCGCCCCGGGAACTGGGCCTGCGCCTGGTCTACGACGTGGCGCATAATATCGCCAAGATCGAGGAGCACGCCGCCCCCGGCGGGCGCGCCGGGAAGGTGATGGTGCACCGCAAAGGGGCGACGCGGGCCTTCCCGCCCGGACATCCCGAAGTGCCGGCGGAGTACCGCTCCGCCGGCCAGCCGGTACTTATACCGGGCGACATGGGCAGGGCCTCCTACGTACTGGCCGGAACGGGCGCGCTGGGCGAGACCTTCGGCTCGGTCTGCCACGGCGCCGGGCGGCTGCTGTCGCGCGGCGAGGCGTCGCGCCGGGCGCACGGGCGCGACATCGTCCGCGAGCTGGCCGGGAACGGCGTCTCCGTCATGGCCGCGGCGCGCGGCACGCTGGGCGAGGAGATGCCCGAAGCCTATAAGGACGCCGGACAGGTGGTGAGGGTGGTGGCGGGGGCCGGCCTGGCGAAGATAGTCGCCAGGCTCAGACCGCTCTGCGTGGTCAAGGGTTAGCCCCGTCCGTCAGGCCGGGAAAAAAGCTTTCTTTATACCGTCGATGATGAACTGGAAGGCCGTGGCCGCCAGGATGAGGCCCATTACGCGGGTCGTGATGTTCATCAGTATCGGGTTGACCTTTGCAGCCTTGAGTATCGAGAACCTGAAGATCCCGTAACAGGCCAGGCAGACCAGGCCGAAAAGCAGTATCAGCACGCCGTCGTACACCAGGCTCTTCGCCTTAGAGGAAAGCAGTATGGCGGTCGTTATGGCGCCGGGCCCCGAAAGCATCGGGATGGCCAGCGGCGTGATGGAGACGTCGGCCTTGGCCGTACCCGCGGCCTTCTCCTCCTCCGTTTCCTGAACGCCCGAACGCTTCGCGCGAAGATTATCCAGCGAGACCAGCAGCAGCAGCAGGCCGCCCGCGATCTGGAAGGCCGCAAGCGTTATACCGAACACCGAGAAAACGGCCATGCCGGTGACGGCGAAGAGAACGAGCACGCCCGCGGCGGTCACGCAGGCCGTACGGGCCATGCGCAGCCGCTCGGCCTCCGTATTGTCGGAGGTCATCGCGAAGAAGGTCGGGATCGCCGCCAGCGGGTTTATGATGGCGAAGAGCGAAGCGGCGCTCATCAGGGAGTAATGCAGCAGGTCCATCGCCCCGAAAGTATACAATTTTACCCGCCCGCCCGTCCGACGACGGGCGCGGCTCTAACTTACTATAATATCCCGGCCATGAAACCCTCTTTCTTCATCGTCTTCGCCCTCATGATGGCCTTCTATGTCTGGCTGCATTTCTACGCGGCCGGCTGGCTGGCGCGCGCTTTCGCCCCCTCCAAGGCCGGCGCGCTGCGCCTGGCGTTCCTCTGCCTGGCGTTCTTCTCCCCGGCCTCGATGTTCGTCCGCCGCGTGGTCAACGCCCCGCTGGAGCATCTCTATACCGCGGCTTTCATCTGGATGGGGGCGATCTTCTTCTGGGGCATGGGCTTCCTGGTCTACGACGGCCTCCGCCTGGCGCTGACCGCCGCCGCGCGCCCGCTGCCGGCCTGGGCGCCCCGGGCCGCCTGCGCCCTGCTGGCCGCTCTTACGGCCCTCTCCCTGTATAACGGTTTCGCGACGCCGGGAATAAAGCGCCTGCGCCTGGACATACCCGGCCTGCCGGAGGGGCTCGACGGCCTCAAGATAGCCCAGATCTCGGACATGCACATAGACTCGGGCTACCAGGTGGTGAAGTTCAGGGACGCCCTGGAGCGCCTCGCCCCGGAGGAACCGGACCTGGTGGTCTTCACCGGCGACCTGGTGGACCCGGGCCTGACCTGCGAAGCGGAACTGGAGCGGGCCGTGGCCGGCCTGAAGCCTCGGCTGGGCGTGTTCGGCATACTCGGCAATCATGAGTATTACTACGGCCTGGACAGGTCCCTGGGCTGCTACGAGCACATGGGAATAAAGATGCTGCGCAACGCCGTGGCGGAGACCGGCGGCCTCAAAATAGCCGGGCTGGACGATATCAGGACGGCCGGCCTCGGGCCGGAGGACGTGGCGCGGACGCTGGCGCCGCTCAGGGACGAGCCTTTCGCGCTGGTGCTCAGCCACCAGCCGCTGCTTTACGACGCTATAGCGAAGCAGGGCCGTTTCCTCGTGCTCTCCGGCCATACCCACAGGGGCCAGATCTTCCCTTTCCACTTCTTCACGCGCCTGGCCTACCGCTACTTCTACGGCCTGTACCGGCTGGGAGATTCTTTCTTCTACGTGACCGCCGGCGCGGGCACCTGGGGCCCGCCCATGCGCCTGCTGGCCCCGGCCGAACTGCCCGTCATCACCCTGCGCAGGGTCTGAAAAAAAGCCCCCGGCTGCCCGGGGGCTTTTTCTCCGTCGGTCCGCGGCGTCGTTCAGTCGAAAGGCCTCCATTTGGCCTTCCCCTTCCAGTTGCGCTCCTTCTTCATGTAGGAACCGAACAGCACGAAAGCCTCGTCGGAGGACATCTCGTCTATCGCGGCGAACTGGCCCTGGGCGTCCTTGTACTCCACGTCGTAAGTCCCCCCCGAGCGCGACGCGGTGATGAAGCCGTCGGGCGAATTAAGGGTTATGAAGAAGTTCTCCTCGCCCAGGGCGTCGAAAGCCTTGCGCAGCTGCGCCGTGGTGGGGTCCTTGATCACCGTGGCGTCGGCCATCTCTATGACATAACCCCTGTTCGGGGGGTCCTGGGGTTCCCCCTGCACGATCGCGGGCTGGGAGGCGGGCTGCGCGGCCACGGCCCGGGCGACGGCTTTCGCCGAGGGCTCCTTTTCACCGTAGGCCATGAACTTCTCCTTCTCTATGACCAGGAAAGAGCCCAGGGCCTGCTTCCAGGCGTCGCCGGCCTTGTTGAGGAGGAAGACCCGTATCCTGGCGGGATCGGCGTCCTCGTCGTAATAGACGGAAGCCGTCACGCCCGCCTTGGTGGCGAAATAGCGCACCTCGCGGACCTTGCCGTCCCAGCGGCGCAGGCCGATGACCTCGCGCTTTATCTCCTTGTCCTTGAAGAACTTCTTGTCCACCGTCATCGCGAGCACCGGCGGCATGTGCCGCTTGACCCCCTCCAGGTCCTTTTTCTTGTAGGCGGTCAGGACCTCCCTGCCCACTTCCTCCGCGGTCTGCGCCCGGAGGCAGGGCGCGGAGAGCGCCGATACGGCCAGCAATATCGTCAAAAATCTCATTTCAGCTCCTGATCGAGGCAGATTAGGTCCCCGGCTATCCTACCATATAGGTTTTTTTCCTGTAAACCCCGGCAGGCTTGCCCTAAGGGCCCAGAAAGGCCTGGGAAATAATCCGCCGGAAAGTTCGCCTTTGTACCCCTGATGGGGGCGGAGAAGCGGGCTATAATTTATACGCAGACACATGGAGGAACACGCATGAGGAAGATCCAGACGATAGTTTTCTCGCTTATAACCTCTCTCGCCGTAAACGCCGCCGCCGCCGACACGCTCGAATCCCTTCTGGAACGCGTGGAAGGAGGGAACCGCGCCAAGTCCTTCGCCGGCACGGAACCCGCCCTGCGCCGGGCCGCCGCGGAACCTTTCAAGGCCAGGATCATGCTGGGCGACGCTCTGGACGCCTCCCGCGACCCCGGCTACCGCTGCTCCGTGATCGACATACTGGGCTCGGCCACCGACGAGGGCGTCAGGAAGGACCTGGCCGCTTCCGCGGCCGCCGCCGACCCCGGCGTGCGCGCCTGCGCCGCCCGCCAGCTGGGACTGCGGAACAACGAGTACGCCGTTCCGCTGCTGGTGGCCAATATCGAGGCCTATCTCGGCGGCTCCGGCAACAAGGGTGCCTACGAGGACAATTTCCGCGCCCGCCTGGCCGCCCTGGACGCGGTCTGGGCCCTGGGCGAGATAACCAGCGCCAAGGTGACCGGCGAGCTGGAACGCCTCTTCCGGTCTTCCGACGAAGTCTTCAAGATGAACATAGCTTTCGGCGCGGGCAAGCAGAAAACGGAGAAAGCCGCCTCTTTCCTGCGCTCTGTCGCCGGCAACCCGGCCGAGACCGAGCCGGTGCGCGCGGCCGCTTTCGAGGTGCTCGACCGCCTCGGCCTGGCCGGGGGCCTTTCGACCGCCCCCTCCGCCGTCCCCAGCGCCATCTCCCGCGCCGACCTGCTCTACACCGGCGGCCAGACCGGCAATATCTCCGGCTGGTTCGTCGACATGCTGCCCATAGGCCATACCGGGATCTACGGCGGCACGAAAGTGGAGGACGGCAAGCTGCTGCCCGTCGTATACGACTGCGTGCCCAATTATTTCACGCCCGGCGGGACCCGCACCGTGGGCTGGTACGACTACACCCATCATTTCAAGTACCCCCTTTACGCCGTGAAGACCACCAGGGTCCCGCCGACGGCTGCGCAGAGGGAGTCCATCATCCGCACGGCCCTGCGCCTGCAGGGCGCCGAATACAACGACACCCATCTTTCCCAGAAGGGGCCCCTCGTCTTCGACTGCGTGGGGTTCAGCGAATTCGCCTACGAGCAGGCGGGCCTGAACATAACCCCCGACGAGCTGGAGAACAGCTGGGGCTGGCCGCTGACCCCGGCCGAGCAGTACGACGCCGCCGTCAACGTGGGGACCCGCGTTCCCGGCGTCTGGACGCAGCAGACCCCCTCGGGCATCGTAGCCCCGAACCCCGGCATCATAACCAACGCCTTCGGCGCGCTGAACTCGGCCTTCGGTTCGGGCTCCCCCGTGGAACTGCCCGGCGTGCCCTCGATACCGGGATTCTGACCTCCTTCCCGTACGATGAAAAACCCCGCCGCGGCGGGGTTTTTTATCGGGCCGGGACGGCGCGCGGTCAGCGCCGCGGGAGCAGGCGGTAGAGGTCGAAGCTCACCGCGCCTATCGTGACGTTCTTCGAATAGCGCTTCCGGAACGAGCCGTCCAGCTCCGCGGCGGCCCTGCCGGTCAGCAGGATCTCGTCCATCCCCGCCACGTCCTCCCCCACTTTGAAAGCCACATTTACGGCCGGCCCGTAGGCGTCGTCGGTGAGCCTTATCAGGGGCCCGAAATCTATGCCGGAGCAGATATTGTATCTCTTATAGGCCGGCAGCCCGGCGTTGCGGGCCTTCAGCCAGGCGTTGAGGTCCAGCGCGGCCCGCGCCGCCGTATCCACGGAAGGAAAAAGGGCTATCAGGTTGTCGGCCTTGCTGGAAAGAGCCTGCCCGCCGACCCCCTCCACTATCCTGACGAAACGGTCGTGGCATTTGACCATCGTGTCGAGGAACTCGATTATGCCGTGCTCGTGCGTCTTCTTGGAGAAGCCGGAGGAGTCGCAGACCAGGACGGCCATCTCGGCCCCGCTCCTGGAATTTATCAGCGCGTCGGAACGGGCGGCGTTGCCGGGGGTGCGCAGCCGCAGTATATCGAAGAACTCTTCGCTGGAAAGGAGCTTTTCTTTTTTCGCCATGCCCTAAGTATAGTAATGATGCGGCCGGAGGTAAAGGACCCGCCCGGCGTTCAGAATCGTTTCCTCAGCGTTATCCTTTGCGCGCTGCCTAGCTCCCCGTAGGGCGTAAGCGCGTAATCGAGCGATGCCCCCGCCAGGTTCACGCCCGCCCCGGCCGAAAAACCCCGGTTGTCGTCCTCCGCCGTGGTGCGCCCGGCCAGGTACCCGGCCCGCAACGACAGCGCCGGCAGGAGCGCGTATTCGCTGCCCACGCTGACCACCGTCCGGTCGTCGTGCGCCAGCCGCGTGATATCCGCGCTCACGCCGAAGCCGGGGATGATATGCGCCAGCGCGCCGGCCGATACCGCCAGAGGCAGCGGGTCCGACTGGTCCAGGTACTTGAGCCCCGGCCCGATATTGCGCGCCGCCAGACCCACCGTAACACGCCCCAGCCCGGCGGATACGCCCAGGTCGGCCGCGAAAGTGGAGGCGTTCTCGCCGCCCAGCGAACTGGTTATGTACTTGACCCCCGCGCCCAGCCCCAGCCCTTTCACCCGCCCCGCCAGGTTGAACGATACCGCCTGGTCGGTGTTGGAAAAGCTCCCGACCGCCGCCCCCGACGTGTCGCGCGCGGTCATCTCGCCGGCGGCGAAACGGCTGTAGCCCACGCCAGCGCGCAGCCCCTTGAGCGGGAAGGCCGCGGCCGCGAAGTCGTGCGACGACTCCATCAGCCAGCGCGTATGGCTCAGGGCCGCCTCCACGCCGCCGCCGCCCAGCAGGCCCGCCGGGTTATACCCTATAGAGCCCGCGCCGTCCGACGCCGCGGTATAGGCGGAGCCCATACCCACCGCCCGGGCCGATACGTCTATGTTGAGGAACTGCGCCCCGCTGGACGCGGCGTGAGCGCCGCCGGCCGGGAGGAGCATCGCTATGGTCAGCATGGTCTTTTTCATGGCGCTCACCTCACCACCGCGAATTTGCCGCGGGACTTGAGTTTAGAGCCCGCGCGCTCGGCTTCGACGGTGAAGTAATACACCCCGCTCGCTATATGCCCTTCCCAGGCGTATTCATAGGCGTAGACCGGGCTTGTGACCTGCGGCGGACCCGTCAGCGTGCGTTCATGTACCAGCGTGCCCGCCACGCTGTAGACCTTCAGCTCCACTTTGTCGGCCAGGCCGAACTCAAGATGGAAGACGGGAACAACACCGCCCTTGGCGGGGTTGGGATAGACGTATACCGCGCCCAGCCGGAACGCGGCCGACGGCGACAGCGGGGACAGGAACGAGGGACTGTACCCGCCGCCGTCGGGGACATAGAACTCGAGCGGATCTCCCTGGTACTGGCCGCGCGACACTATCACCGTATGCGTGCCTACGCCCAGCTCGGCCGGAACGCTTCCGTTTATCCGGCCGTCGTTCCACAGGCTTAAAGAGGAAGGCAGCCCGCCTATCAAGACGCGCGCTATGGCCGCGTCGTAAGGACCGAAGAACGCGCCGAAGACGCTGAAACTGCCGCCAGGCTGGCCGGATAGCGGCGTCATGCTCGACACCGACGGCTCCACCAGCGTCATGGTGGAAACCTCGGACTGCGACACGCCGCCGTTGAAGCTGCGCCGCACCAGCACGAGATAGTCCCCCTCGCCCAGCGCCGGCAGTTTGCCCTTTATCTGCGTGTCCGTCCACAGCGTCAGTTGCGCCGTCGCGCCGCCGATGAGCGCCTCCGACTTACCGGCCGCGTAATTGCCGAAGTTGTAGCCGGTCAGCGTGAACGGCGAGAGCACCGCCGCCGGTGACGGCGATACCCCTTCCAGCACCGGGTCGGCCAGTTCGAAGGATAATGCCTGCGAATGGGCGACGCCGCCATTGAAGGCGCGCTCGACCAGCACTTCATGCATGCCGGGCTCTATTGTGCCGGGCACAGTGCCCTTTATCTGCCCGTCCGTCCACAGTGTAAGCGGGGCCGTGGTTCCGCCGATAAGCACCTTGGCGATGGCGGCCAGGTCCGGCACGGTCAGCGTGAAGGCGAGCGCTTGCGAAGACACCAGCCCGCCATTAAGCTGACGTTCTACTACGACTTCATGCGCGCCGGCCGCTATAGTGCCCGGCACCGTCCCCTTTATCTGGCTGTCCGTCCACAAGGTCAGCGGGCAGGTAGTCCCGCCTATGAGTACCCGCGTGTAATTGGCCACGTAATTGCCGAACCCGGTCCCGTCCAGCACGAACGGCAGGCCTATAGGCCCCGACGACGGGGTTATCAACTGCGCCGACGGTGTGACCACGTCGAAGTTCAGCGCGGAAGAGCGTATCAGCCCGCCGTTGAGCTCGCGCTCGACTATGACCTCATGCGTCCCGGCGGCCAGAACACCCGGCATCGTGCCCTTGATCTGCGTGTCGCTCCACAAAGTGAGCGGTGCCGTGGTCCCGCCGATAAGCACACGCGTCCAACCGGCCGAATAATTACCGAAGCCCGCGCCATAGATTGTAAAAGGAATACCTATGGGTCCGGCTACCGGCGTCATACTGGCCGCGTCCACCGCCAGCACGGTGAAGGACATCTCGGGACTGTGCATCACGCCGCCGTCGGCCGTCCGACGCTCCACCAGCACCGGGTACTGCCCCGTCGCCAGCCCGCCGGGCACCGTCCCTTTTATCTGGCCATCGGTCCATAAGGTCAGCGGGCAGGTGGCCCCCCCCATGAGCACTGTCGTGTAATTGGCGACATAGTTGCCGAAGCCCGAGCCGGCTATCGTGAAGGGCATACCTATCGGACCCGACGAAGGCGCTATCCAGTCCGCCTCCATGTTCCGCAGGTCGAACATGACGGTCGCCGACCGGACCAGCCCGCCGTTGAGTTCCCGTTCGACCATGACTTCATGCATCCCGGGCGCTATTGTGCCGGGAATGGTCCCTTTGATCTGCGTGTCGGTCCACAGGGTAAGCGGGCAGGTAGTCCCGCCTATGAGCACCCGCGTGTAACTGGCCACATAGTTGCCGAAACCTGTTCCCGTCAGCGCGAAAGGCAGACCTATCGGACCGGACGAAGGCGTTATATCGGACAGGGCCGGTACAACGACAGTGAACGAAGAGGTCTCGGCCAGAACTTCGCTTCCGCGCATCACCAGGACCGGGTATTCCCCCGCCGCCAGCGAACCGGGCACGGTGCCCTTTATCTGCGTATCCGTCCACAGCGTCAGCGGCGCGGTGGCCCCGCCTATCAGCGTCAGCGTAGTGCCCGCAGAGTAAGTCCCGAACCCTTCGCCCGTTATAGTGAAAGGCAGCCCTATCGGACCGGAAGAGGGCGTGATGGAAGCCTCCGCCGCACCCGATGAGGATGTGACCGTGAAGTAGGCCGTCCTCACCGCCGAGGTATTCCCCACCATGTCATGGGCCAGATAATAGACGGTATGAGTGCCGGGCGTCAGCGTGAACGGGCCTTCATAGCCCGAATAGCCGCAGGTGCCGCGCGGGCCGTCATCTTCTTCGTCCTCGCCGTCCTCCCCCTCTTCGCCGTCGCCTTCCTCCTCGCCGTCGCCGTCTTCCTCTTCCGGCGGGCAACTGTCGAACGCGACGTCTATAAGATATTCCGTTTCATAGATACCGGTGGAGAAGCCGTCGTCAACAGGGTCGAAAGCCGCCAGCGTTACGGAAGCCCCTTCCAGCAGGAAAGCCTCGCCGCCGTCGGACACTTCCACGCCGTCCGCGTAGAGCGTCACTTCCGGCGGCATATCGTCCACGAAGACCGAAGTGGAGTTCGCGAGCTCGAAATTGCCGGTCTTGTCCACGCTGAAATAGTACAGCGTGTGCGGTCCGGGGGGCATGCTGAACGGCCCGGTATAGACCGGATTAAGGCACGTGCCCAACGGGGCCTGCGGATCGAGTACTTCGAGTCCGCCGCATTCCTCCGGGGTGACGTCGATGAGCAGGGCGCTGAAATCCACGCCGGAGGAAACCCCGCCGGAGACCGGGTCCACAGCATTCAGGACCAGCTCGTCGGACGGGCCCAGGCACGGCGTATCGCCGCAATATACCACCTCGTCCCCGAGGTTCCAGAGAAGCTCCGTACGCGGCGCGGTGCCGTCGACGTAATACGTGGCAGACTTCACAAACTCGTAATTCAACGCGTTATCCACACTAAAATAGAATAGCGAGTGAACACCTTCGCTTAAAGCGAAGGGGGCGGTGTAAGTTGACAATTGCACAATCTCATCCTGCGGGCTCACCAGATAGTTTGTCAGTTTATTGCCGGAGGACTGAACATTGGGTCCGACGTACTGATCCTGCGCCGAAAAAACGATTTTGGTAGCAGTTGAAATCATTAGACCAGTTGCTCCCCCCATTGTTTCCCCTTCGTGGGAAATCAACGTCACCGGCGGGACAATGTCGGGATAACTGGTCGGAGAGATATGCTCGGCCTGTACACTGCTGGCCGTCACCGCAAAAAGTGAAGACAAGGCCGGAACGCGTGCCGTCAACTCTTTAGTTTCCCTGTCGAGGATTTGCATTGGAAGCCGGGAAAAAGAGGACCCGTCAGCGGCGAATTGATGTATTTCCAAAGAGTCCTCGTCTATCCCGAGCGCGGCCACGTCGGCGTCCGAATAAATCATGCGGACAACGCCGCTCGGCGAAAAACTTACCCCATCCGGCCCCAGGCGTATTATTTGCCCCAATGGAATTCGGTCATATGATTTGACCATCGCCAGCAGAGCCTGTCCTTCGGGGGACGATGTATTGTAGTTTTCCAGAGAAACAGCCTCGCCAGAAAAGAATGTGAGATTGGAACCGGAGACGGTCCGGGGAATTTGGAATTCCGGAAACATCACCATAAAACGACCGGAGCCGGTTATGTTAGTGGAAACCGTTCCGTCGCCGTTGTTTATAGTAGGCAAAATTTCATACTTTCCGGCGGGATCATCCAGAACTTTAACAATCCTCGACATGGAGATTTGTTCGGCTGTTAAGAGGTTCGTATCATGCTTTATGGTCATTTTTGCTGTGCCCGCAAACAGAAGTCCGACGCCAATTTCATACGCAAGGCCCGCAGGACTCGCTACGAATCCCGGGGGAGACTCGGAAGCAGTGAGAGTAGCCGAGAGCGAACCCGGCTCCAAGACTTTGCTGAAATCAATTTTAACCTGCCCGTCGAGACGTTCCAGCGAAACATTCTCCCCGGCAATAACCTGATTGGGGTCGCCTGGGGGATACTCCAAACTGTTGATGGCAATCCCGGAAAGATACCCCGGCTTATGAAAGCTCCATTTCTCCGGAACGAGACCCGTCGTGCAGCGCCCAGTTGGTTGATAATTTTCATCCACCTCCGGCACTAAACACAGTCTGTTCACGAAAGAACTGGGGCTGGCTTCCCTAAAAATAGCCTCGATTTGGATGTATCTTTTGACCGGAATCATCGGCCTTTGCGGAACCTGACCTTCAATACACACTTGCGCAGCAAGATCTCCTATGATTACCCCCGCCGCCGTTCCTGCCTCGCAGTCGTATTTGACCGCGTAAAGGTTTCCTGCCTCCACCATATACTGCGCGGCATTAGACATATCCGGGGAATCGGAGGTATACGACCTAATACTTATGGAGCCGACAAACTGCTTATCGGTGATAGGCCCTGAACCGGCCTCCTTGGTCGCCGTCCCCGAGAACCTTACTCCTAGCCTAGAAAATCCAGGTTCATAGTTGGTGTAAGTATCGGAAACAAGTGCGCCCGACAACAACGGCGTGGGGACCTCCTCTATATCAAAAATCTCCGACTTATGCGAACCACTTGCGGTAAAATCAGGCGTCTCTAAAAGCATTCCGGTCCACGCACCCATCGGCACGCCCCCAAAATAATTCATGGACAAATCGATGTCCGTAAGTTTGTGGTTGCCTTTCGTATCCCATAGCCGAAGTGTCCCATGAAACAGGGGGGTTGGAGCGCGGTACGGCTCTATATAGAACAGCGGTTCAGACACCACAAGGGAAGGCAATAAAAAATTAGCCTCAGCATTTTTTCCGTCGAGTTGTTTAACATCCAGAACCGACCCAACTGAATCAAGCAACTCGATGCGGTCCAAATCATTTGAACCTTCGCCTACCGCTTTCAACCTCACCACTATCGAACTGGGGCCTAAAGGATCGGGCGAATAATCTATGACCTGCCGGGAACCGTCTATGTTCACGTGAACGTTCAGGTCCGCAATATTGAAGGACGCCATGGTCGCGTTGCCGGCCGCGTTGGTCACGACAATGTTATAGTCCCCGGGCGCCATTCCGGTCAGACGAGCGTCCTCGAGATTAACGGGCGGCTCGAACGTCCAATCCATGATAGTCCCCGCAGGACCCGTCATCAGCACGTGTGACAATCCGACAGTATTGTCCTTGAATGTAAAATAGTGGTCACGCTCCTGCGTGGACGGTATTATCGGCGAGACCCCCCTGAAGTCATAATAAAGAGGACTGACGGATTCCATGCTCACAGTGGGATACCCGGCCACTTGGAAGCTGAGGTCGGAATAATTCCCGGCGTGGTCGTAGGCGCGGATCTGATAGGAATATCCAGGGGTGATATCGGCGAAGTCGGACAGGTTCCTCTCCTGAACTTCCGCGATGTTGTCGAGCAATATATGCCCTTGCGGGGATTTAAGATCAAAAGATAAAACACCGGCCGACCCCAGCGGATAACCGCCCTGCAACCGTTGAATGGAAACATATCCGGGGCCGGACTGAAAATCCTTAAGCTCAAGACGCAGGTCCGTTGTCCCGGCGATATCCGAAATCAACTCATTGGTTAGATTATCATAGGCCTTTAAAACAGGATTTCCGGTCAAAGAGGCTCCCATTGCCTCCATCTGATGAGAAGGCAGGAGCCCGATTCCCCGCGAATTAAGCGCATCCGCCCCCGTCCGCGTGGTAATATTGTCGCCCAGTATCGGCCGGCCGGCGGCCGCATAGCAATATTCGACAAAGGCATCGCTGCGCATACGATCTATATCAGCATCAGTGAGCGTGGCTCCTGCAGTTTCATGGTAACGGAAATACTTGAAAGACAGATCAGAAAAAGACTCGCCGGAGACAACAATGTAAGAAATTGGGTCATCCCTGAACATTAACTCCTGGGCTTTCTCCAATATACGCCTGCGAATCACAATACCCGGATAACTCGGGTGCATGAAAGCGCCACGATATCCGGAATGCATGGTCGAAAAAGACGCCAGGTTTTCATAACCAATACCCTCGGCCTGGGTCACAATATTGTCCAGATAAATCTCCCCGGCCGGACCTCTCAGCAACTTCAATGATGTCCCTCCCTTGGGAACGCCGGCCATCTCGATGAGCTCATGGAAGAAGGCGGCACTCGGCATCCCTGTTTTGATCGTATGCCCCACATAAATCGCACCATGAACATCCGTAATTCCGCCAATATTAAAATCCAGATTACGGAATACAACATCTCCGATTTCCCTGGCGGAGATATTCCCCTGGGCCTGTGCATAAATGTTAAAGTTGTTGAATATGAATATCGACAATAACGCAAACAGAAAGCGATTCATTTCTCCATACCCCCGCCCATTCTTGAACCACTTACAGCTTTTTCCAGTTTGGTTTTAAGGCTATGGTCGCTTTCGCGCGACAAAGCTGTTTTTAAAACCGGAACCCCCTTTTCCCTGCTGACGAACCCTTTTTCGATTTGACTAACAAGAAAATCGGCAGCGGCTTCACGCGAATAAGCGTCCCCGTTTTTTATTTTTGTCTCTATGATGCCCAGGCTCATATCATCAAAAGTTCCCCGGTCCGCGAAAATACCAAGCGCCTTTTTTAAGCGCACACCGTTTTTTTTCTCAATATATTTTTCGAGAACATCTCTCTTGAAAGCGTAGGTCGGGTCATAACGATGAGGCCTCTCGCCCTGAGGGATGTTTTTAAAGTGCTCATAGCGGTCCACCACTACATCCATCAGGTCAGGGTCGCCGTATTCCGAGAGCAGGTTGCCTTTTCTGACGAACTGTTCGGGGTCCTTAGTAGTAGCAATTAAATCCTGTATCTCTTTGATCGCACGCTTCGGGTTGGCCCCTTTCAGTGCGGAAAGGACATCTTTCTTGTTTACCAATCCGCGAGAAACAAGGCTTTGTATCTTGTCATAAACCTCATCACCGTTAATTCCCCCGAAGTATATTTGATGTAAGGCCTCTTTACGGTAAAGAGGGTTTGCATTCTCCAGAACGTCTAAAAAGAACTCTCGCGCCTCATTCGAACCGCCATAATTACTGACAATACCGATGATCCCCCGTCTGTTCGCACTTTTGATTAGTTCATCGAGATCGTCTTCTTTGCCAAGGCATTGGATATATTGATCGATATCGGGGAATTTATCCGCGCACAATTGAGACGGAGCCCCCATGGTCTTGTACACTCCGACAAGACGATTGATAATCTCACGCTTCAGTTCGGGAGTAACTTTACCAGGCCGCGTTTCCCGTTCGAAAAGCTGAATCGCTCGATTCATGGCATTGGGGAAGCCCTGCGCCTGCTCAATTTTGGAAAGCAGTTCATGAACCCTTGTCTCGTCTTTTTTTATCTCGGAATCGGCGCCGAAACTCTGGGAAAAGCCCATGAATATGCCACTAATCATAATTATGACCACGAATGGAACCATCTTCATATTATCCTCCAATAATACAGCGTATGCCGCCCTCGCGGCGTATCTAATGAACCCTGAAATTTGCAAAGGATTATCCCCCCCCGAATCCGTCAGTCCATGCTATAAAAGGACCAAAGCGGTGTCAAGAGCGGGAATTATCACTATCGCCCGCGTAGACCGCCTCATGCGATCTTGCGCATGGCAAAACACATCCTTTCATAAAGATGCCTTAATAAAGCGACGTTATGTGGAGTGAAGATGCGGGCCAGCCACGCCGGGGACGTTCCCCCGCCCGGCGGCGGGGATCAGCGGCGGCGGTCGAAATAGGCGCCCGCCAGCACAAGGAGGAAGACGGCGGCGAAAAGGGCGAAAGCGGCCGCGCCGGCGAACACCAGGTAAGGATAGCCCCCGATGACGCCCAGTGCCGAGGTCAGCACCGAGACAAGGAGCGCGAAAACGAAGATCTCCCTGCTCTCCTCCCGGCCCTGCGCGGCGCGGGACGCGGGCTCCGGAACGGGCGGGAGGGACCGGGGCGCGTCCGCGGGGCCGGCCTCCGGCGCCGCCGTCCGCTCCCGCAGTTCGTCTATCCGCGCCAGCAGCTGCGCCTCTTTCGCGGCGTGCTCCCGCCCGGCCTCGGACAGGCGGGCCGAGCAGGCGGCCTCGTGCTCGCCGACCAGTTTCTCCATGGAGGAGACCTCTTCGCCGAATTCCTCCAGCAGCGCGCCCAGGCGTACCGCGGCGGGGTTCTTCTCCTCCCAGAGCCCGCGGGAGAGGTCCTGCAGGCCGCGGAACAGTTCCGCCGGAACGCACCTGACCGCTTTTCCCTTGTTCATGATCATTTCCTGCCCTTATAGGCGGCTATGGCCCTGGAGAGTTCGAGACGCAGTTTCTCGACCTCCGCGGACCGGCCGGCGTAGTCCCGCTCCAGTTCCAGGCGGCGGGCGTCCAGCCCGCGCCCGGCCTCGGCCGCGGCCCGGAGCCGCTCCGACAATTCTTTTTCCATGGCCGCGCCCCTGGAAAGGAGCTCCGCCTGCGCGGCGTCCAGTTCCCGCTGACGGCTGGCGCAGGCCGCCTCGCGCTCTTTGAGCAGCTTCTCCCTGCCCGCGGCCAGTTCGGCCGCCCGGGCGAGGCGTTCCTCGTAATCCATGCGGGCCCGTTCGAGCTGCGTGAAATAGCCCGCTTCCAGCTCCAGCTGCCGCTTCTGGAACCCGGCGATGATCTCCCGGAACTTTTCCTCCTGCCCGGCCAGCCGCCCGAGCACGACTTCGGCGGCCTCCTGCCCGTGGGAGGCCAGCCGCTTCTCGAGATCGGCGATCTTCAGGCCGGCGGCCTCCAGGAGTTTCTCGCGCTTCCCCAGCTCGGCCAGCAGGCCCTCCTTCTCCCGCGCGGCGCGGGCGCGCCCGGACTCTTCGGCGGCCTTTTCGGACCGGGCCGAGTCCTTCTCCAGGGCCTCCCTGGCGCGGTGCTCGCGTTCGAGCCTGGCGGCTTCGGCGCGGGCCGCGGACAGTCCGTCCTCCAGGCGGGCGGCCTTCTCCTCCAGCCCCGCCTTCGCGGACCTCAGCGCCTCTATCTCGGCCGCCGCAGCGGCGGTACGGACCTTCACGGCCTCCTCTACGCGCTCCCGCGCCTCCTTTTCGGCCGCGGCGCGGACCTCCGCCAGCTCGCGGCTGAAGCCGGCCTCGGCGGCCACGGCCTCCTCCCCGGCGCGGCGGTTGAGCTCGAGCAGGCGCCGTATCCCGGCGCGGGCCTCTTCCGCGCTCTTTTCGGCGGCGGCGGCCAGCGCCCCGAGACGCTCCCGTTCGGCCGCCAGTTCGGCGCGCAGGGAGCGCGCCGTGCCCTCCAGCTCCCGTTCCTTTTCGGCGGCGGCGGCGGAAAGTTCCGAGAACCTCCTTTCGGCGAAGTCGCGTTCCTCTTTCGCGCGCGCCTCGAACGCCGCGCGGTCCCGCTCCCGCTGGACTTCGGCTTCCGCCAGCGTCCGGTCGAACAGTTCCTCTTTCTCCCTTATCCGCCTGAACACTTCGGCGGACTGCTCTTCCTCCGCCGCGGCCAGCCTGCGTTCCAGTTCGGCGGTCCGCGAGCGGAAAAACTCCTCTTTTTTCGCGAGCAGGGCCGCGGCTTCCGCCGCCGCGCGGTCCCGCGCCGAGGCCAGTTCGCTCTCCAGCTCCCCTATCCTCTCCTGCGCCGCTTTGAACTGCGACTCCCTCGCCCTCTGCTCTTCGAGCAGCCGGGCGCGTTCCACGGACCAGGTGGACTCCAGCGAGCGCAGCTGCTCCGCGTGCGCGGCGTCCACCGAACGCAGCCTGGCGTCCAGCGAGGACTCCAGTTCGGTGCGCAGACGGAGGAAATTCTCCTCGAGCACGGTCTTTCTTGCCAGGAACTCGCTCTCGAGCTCCCGGCGGCGGGACTCGACGTCCCCCTCCGAACCGCGCAGCGACTTCTCCAGCAGGTCGATGCGGGCTTTAAGGCCGGCCTCCCTGGACCTGTAATTCTTCTCCAGCGCGGTCAGGCGGGACTGGTGCTCGGCCTCCATCCCGGAGCGGAGCGAATCGTATTCCGCCTGCGCCTCGCTCAGGCGGGCGGCGTACTGGGCCTCCACGTCCAGCAGGCGCCGGTTCCAGCGCTCTATGACCGACTTCTGTTTGCGGTCGAGTTCCTCGAACTTGGCCTGGTATTCCTCCTCCAGAGCGGCGCGCAGCTGGTCCAGGCGGGTCTCCTTGCGCAGCAGCTGCTGCAGGTCCAGCTTGCCTTCGCCCAGCAGCGACATGGTGGCTTCCAGTTTGGAATAAAAGCCTTCTTTCTCGTCCAGGGCCTTGGCGCGGCTGCGGAAGGACTCCTCGAGTTCGCGCACGCGGGCCTCGAGGCTCTTGCGGCCCTCCTCGGAAAGACCGAGGTCCTTCCGGAGCACGGCGCGCTCTTTCTCGATGCCGTTGAGGCGCTCGAGCGCCCAGCGCAGGGTCATCCTCGCGGTATCTATGCTGGTAACGTCGTTGACCAGCTGCTCAAGTTCGGTATAATCGTCGGCCATGATCAGCTCCTTAAGATCTACAGTAACAGTTTAACATGGCGCCCCCCGCTCTTCAATAAAGGGGTTGTTAAATGAATATTAAATGATTATTGCGCCGCCCCGCCCGGGAATACGGATGCGCGGCGCCCTCCCTATTTTATAGAATCAAAGCCGGATGTTGCTGAAAAAGCGGTTCTATCTCTCTCTTCTGCTGGCCGTCTGCGCTGCGGCGGCCTGGTTCCTCTCGCCCTACCTCCTGCGCGCCGCCTTCAGCGTCTCCGGGACGGTGGAGCTGGAGCCCGTGCCGGGGCAGAAGGTTCTCAAGTCCAACACGATGCTCTTCATCGTGGCCCGCGGCGAAGCGGGGGTCCCTTTCGCCGTGCTGAAGATCATAAACCCGTCTTTCCCGCTGCAGTACTCGATGGACGGCTCGGACCTGATACTTCCCGAGCTCCTGCCGCTCAGATTCCGCCTGGAGGCTTTCCTCAACACGCACGGCGAGATAGGCGTCCCGAGGCCCGGCGACTTTTACGGCGCGACGGGCGGGGACCTGCTGCTCATTTCAAAGGCGGGGGACCTGCTGCTGCATAAGAAGGAGTAGCCGGGACTTTGGACCCGGCCGCGGGTAGGCCCGCCGGCCCTGCCGGCCGGCGCCCGCGCGGGCTATACTTTGATGGAGGGGACCCCATGGGTTTCAGCGCCCGAAACCGGGGGTTCAGAGGGGGGACAGATGACCTGGGAAGAACTTTCCAGAAGGTACGAATCCGACAATCCCCGGCGCACCGGGGATAAACCCGCCGTCAAGGGGAAACCCTGGCGGGAGATCATGAGATCCACGGACAAGCTGGTCTGGCTTTTTCTCGTGACCGGGAGCGGCAAGGGCCGGGCCGTCAATACGAACTAGCGCGGCCGCGTACCGGAAAAGGACCGCCGGGGAACTTTCCCGGCGGTTTTTTCATGTCCGGAAAAGGGAGTCAGGGATAGAGCGGCCCCAGCCTGTCGAAGCCCATGTAGAGCAGGAGCGCCCCGAGCAGCGCCAGCAGCAGGCCCACGCTCCTGCGGTTGAGCGCGACCCAGGAATCGTTGAGGACGGTCTCGCGCAGTATCTTGTTGAGCTTGAGCATCAGGTCCGGCTTGTAGAGATACCCCATGCCGGCCGTCAGGAAAGCGAAGCCGAGGATTATCTTCAGCAGCGGCGGTACGTTAAAGTGCATTGTTGAAAGCGTTCATCGCCCTCTCCACCCCGTCCGAGAAAGCCCCGGCCAGGGCGTCGCAGGCGGCGGCCAGGAAAGCCGGCAGACGCTCCTCCTCTTCTTTAGAGAACCTGGAAAGCACGAAATTCGTCCCGGGGATATGCGCCGGCCTGGGACCGATGCCCAGGCGCAGCCGCGGCAGCGCCGGACCGACGGCCTCGATGACCGAGTTCATGCCGTTATGCGTCCCGCCGGACCCGTCCTTGCGTATGCGGAGCTTGCCGAACGGCAGCGCCAGGTCGTCGTAGACGGCCAGTATGGCCGGGGCCGGCACTTTATAGAAACCGCCCAGGCTCTGTACGGCCCGCCCGGAGAGGTTCATATAGGTCTGCGGTTTGAGCAGGAAACAGCGGCGGCCGCCGCTGGAGAATTCCACGTAAAGGCCGAGGCCCTTCCAGTCGCGCCAGCGCTCCCCGGGCGCGAGGCGTCCGGCGGCCAGGTCGGCGACCATGAAGCCGATATTGTGCCTCGTCCTTTCGTATTCCGGCCCCGGGTTCCCCAGCAGGACCGCGAGCTGTACCTGGTCTTCCACTCCCCCTCCCGCTTAAAAAGCGGGGAGCGGGAACCGAACAGTTCTATCGGCTCCCGCTCCCGTTGTGAGAAGGGCCGCCTTATTTCTTGGGTTCGGCCTTCTTCTCTTCCGGCTTGGCGCCGGCCGCTGGCTTGGCTCCCGCGGCGGGCTTGGCGCCTTCCGCGCCTTCCTCTTCCTTCTTGCCCTTGGCTATGACCTCGGGCTCGGCCGTGCCGGCGGCGGCGGCCGCGGGGGTCTCGACGACCTCCTCCTTGGCCGCTATGACGCTGACGACGACATGGTTCGGGTCGTCGGTCAGCTCGACCGTCGACTTCACGTCCTTGACGCGGATGGAATCGCCGATCTTGAGGCTCGTGACGTCGACCTCGATCTCCTTGGGGATCTCGGTCGGCATGCAGAGGACGTTGAACTCGCGCAGGGCGTGTTCCATGATGCCGCCCTGGAGCTTCACGCCCTGGGGCTCGCCGACGAGCTTGACGTGGACCTTGAACTTCATCTTGTCGGTCAGCCGGATGCGCTGGAAGTCGAGGTGTATGACCCTGTCGGTCACGACGTGGCGCTGCACGACCTTGATGATGACGTTCTCCTCTTCGGAACCGTACTTGAGCTTTATGAGGGCGTTGTCGCCGAACTTGAGCACGCCGGCGATCTCCTTCTCCCCCACCATGACGGAGACGGGCTTCTTCTCGCCGCCGTAGACCACGGCCGGGACCATGCCCTTGCCGAGCACGGAGCTGATAGCGCCCTTGCCGCCCGTCTTCTCACGGGGCTGGGCTGAAACGTTCACCTGTTGCATCACTTCCTCCTGAACCGCTGGAAAAAAGCCGGCCTCTCAATAGAAAAGCTCGCTTATGGAATGGCCGCCGTGGTTGCGTTTGATGGCTTCGGCCAGAAGCGGGGCCACGGTGACGGTCTTGATTTTAGCACTTTTTGAGGCCACCGGGATAGTGTCGGTCAGGACCAGCTCGCTTATGGGGGAGGCCTCTATCCGCTCCACCGCGTCGCGGGAAAGGACCCCGTGGGTGCAGAAAGTGGTTATCCCGGAGGCCCCGCGCTCGGTTATGGCGGCCGCCACGGCGGTCAGCGTGCCGGCGGTATCGACCATATCGTCGAAAATGAGGCAGTGCTTGCCCTCGACCGAACCGATTATGTTGTAGACGGAGGCGACATTGGGGCGCGGGCGGCGCTTGTCGATTATCACCAGCCCGGCGTCCAGCCGCTTGGCGAAGGACCGGGCGCGCTCCACGCTGCCCATATCGGGCGAGACCACTATGAAGTTGGACATCTTATGCTCGCGGACATAATCCAGGACGACCGGCCGGGCGTAGAGGTGGTCCATCGGTATGTCGAAGAACCCCTGTATCTGGGCGGCGTGCAGGTCTATCGTGACCACGCGGTTGGCGCCGGCCGAGGTTATCAGGTTGGCCACCAGTTTGGCCGTGATGGCCACGCGAGGGGCGGGCTTGCGGTCCGCCCTGCCATAGCCGTAATAGGGGATGACGGCCGTGATGCGGCCGGCCGAGGCCCGGCGCAGCGCGTCGAGCATGATCAGCAGCTCCATCAGGTTCTCGTTGACGGGCGGGCAGGTCGGCTGTATTACGTAGCAGTCGCAGCCGCGGACGTTCTCCATGATCTGCACGTCTATCTCGCCGTCGGCGAAGCGGCCGGTCTTGGCCTGGCCGAGCGGGACGCTGAGGGCGTCGCAGATCTTCTGCGCCAGCGCGGGGTTCGCGCTGCCGGTGAATATGCGGAGCGGGCCGGTCTTCCAGGAGTCAACCATTTCAGATCCCCTTTCTTTTCTTGAGCACCTGCCGCGAGCGGGCCAGGGCCAGCGCCCCCGCGGGAACGTTCTCGGTTATGGTCGAGCCCGCCGCTATCAGCGCGCCCTTGCCTATCTTAACCGGAGCCACGAGATTGGTATTGGAGCCGATGAAGACGCCGTCGCCTATCACGGTCCCGTGCTTGTTCTTCCCGTCGTAGTTGCAGGTTATGGTGCCGGCGCCGACATTGACCTTCTCCCCCATCGTCGTGTCGCCGACATAGCTCAGGTGAGGGACCTTGGAGCCGCGCCCGACGCGCGACTTCTTCACCTCGGAAAAATTGCCGACCTTGGCGGCCGGGCCGATATCGGCGCCGGGGCGCAGGTGGGCGAAAGGCCCGACGACCGAGCCCTCGCGCAGCCGGCTGCCGTTGAGGTAGCAGGAGAATTTCACTTCGCAGCCGTCGTCTATGCGGCAGTCCTCTATGACCGCCGACGGGCCGATGCGGCAGCCGGAGCCTATGACCGTTCCGCCTTTTATGTGGACGCCGGGGTAGATGACGGTGTCGGGGCCTATCTTCACGCCTTCTTCTATGTAGGTGGCGGCCGGGTCCTTTACGGTGACGCCTTTGTCCATGAGTTCTTCGATAACGCGCTTATTAAGCATCTTGTAGGCTCCCGCCAGGTCTTTTCTCGAATTTATACCCGCTATCTCGCTCTCGTCGGCGGCTTTTACCGCCAGGACCTTTCCGCCGGCGGCCAGTATGGCCTCCAGAGTGTCGGTCAGGTAATACTCCCGCTTTGGGCCCTTGGGCCTGAGGGTCTTAAGCGCCTTGAGCAGCGCCGGGGTATGGAAGAAATAGGTGCCGGAATTGACTTCCTTGACGGCGAGTTCCGCTGGCGAAGCGTCGGAGGCCTCCACTATGGCCTTAACCGCGCCGCCGTGGCCGCGTATGATGCGGCCATAGCTGCCGGGATTCTCCAGGTCCGCCGTCATGACCACGCAGCCGGGCCTGTTGCGGAAATAGAAAGAGGCGAGCTTTTTTATGGTGGCAGGCCTGAAGAGCGGCGCGTCGCCGCAGATCACGAGAGTATGGGCGAAACCCTTTATAGCCGGCACGGCCTCCTGCACGGCGCGTCCGCTGCCGGTCAGCGACCGTTGCGTCACGAAAACGACCTCGGCCCCGACCGGGTTCTTCGCCAGCCAGGCGCCGAGCCGCTCTCGGACCATTTCGCCCTTATGACCGACGACAATGACTATGCGCGACGGCCCCAGCGCGGCCACTTTCCTTATGACGCGGGCGGCCAGCGGCAGGTCCCCCAGCTCGTGCAGCACTTTCGGAATGGACGACTTCATCCTCGTCCCCATGCCGGCGGCGAGTATAAGAGCGCACAGTTCTTTTTTTTCAGGCATCCGTTGGAAAGGAAGCTCGGTTATCTCCCTATAGTTTACTAAATCGGGCGGCGGGGCGGGAAATCAGGGCCTCTTTTTGCGGCCGGGCGAGTTTTTTAATGGCCGCCTCCAGCTTCGAGGCCGAGGAGCGGTCCTTCTTCCGTCGCCGCCAGGCCAGTTCCACCGGGCCGAAAGCGGCCGTATATTTGGCGCCCCTGCCCGCGTTATGGTCGGCTATACGGCCGGCCAGGTCGTTGGTTATGCCGGTATAGAGCGTCCCGTTGGCGCAGCGCGCGATATACACGGTCCAGGATTTTTTGTTCGAACTTCTCATAAGGAGGCAGCCGCCCCGCTTTCTTGAATAACTATTGGGGTCCTGTCGGCGGTTCGCTTCGAAAAAACAGCGTCGCGCACACCGTGCGCGCGCTTCCGACTCTCGCCGCTCGCGCTTACGCAAGCTCGCGGCTCCGGACGGTTTTTCTCCGCGAATCCGCCGCCACCCCCATTGTTTCCCTATGAAAGCGAGGGCTCTATATCAGGGGATAGCCGGGTGATGGCGGCCCGGGAGTTAAGCAAAGCCGTCAGAGGCGCGAGCTTACGGAGTATGCGGCGGGAGCTTACCGGTGGAATCACTATCCTGCGGAGCGGGAGCCGCATACGAGCGCGAGTGCCGATGGTCGGAGCGCGAGTACGGTGTACGAGCGCGTCTTTGCGTACTCCCGGGCCGTCAGCGCACGGAATAGTTCTCCTTGTTTTTTCTCCCGGGCATGGATTCGAACCATGTCTAACCGAGTCAAAGTCGGTTGTGCTACCGTTACACCACCCGGGAATAAATCGGGCCGCAAAACCCGGCCTCTCGGCCGGGCCTTGCGGCCGGGCTGTCTCCGCGCGGGGCGCGCGGGGCGGCTCAGTCCTCTTCCGCCCCTGTCGGCGCCGGGATGCCGCCGGACGCTTCGGCCCTGGCCAGTTCCTTTTTGTATTCGCCCAGTATGATCTCTTCCAGCCGGCCGCGGAACTCGTTGCTGATCGGGTGGGCTATGTCCTTATAAGAGCCGTCCTTGATCTTCCTCGACGGCATGCAGACTATCAGCCCTTTGTTACCGTTCACTACCTTCATGTTGTGCACCACGAAGGCGTTGTCGAACGTCACCGTAGCGAACGCTTTCAGTCTCGCCTCGTTACGCAGATGTATACGAACTTCCGTGATCTCCATCACTTCCCCCAGTCGTAAGAGCCTCCGCTACAGAGTAAAGAGGCGCGCAGTCCCCCGTAGAAGCCAAGCGGCTTACTTCTTTGGATAAGACGGCCCCTGCCGTCAGGCAAATTCTGACAAAAAAACCCTCCCTTTGCAAGGCTTCAGCGCCCGCGCCAGCCGGGAGGCTTCCCGGCGGGAGGCCGCGACGGCGAAGACGGAGGAGCCCGAGCCCGACATCAGGACGCCGGCCGCCCCGGCTTCCGCCAGGCGGGCGCGGGCGGCGGCTATGGCCGGCCGCGAGGGCAGGACCGGGTCTTCCAGCCGGTTCATCAGCAGCGGGGCCCAGGCGGACGGGCCGGAGCCGGAGCGCATGGCCGCGAGCAGGCGGCGGTACCTGCGGCGCGAGCCGGCCACGACGGAAGGGGCGGGGCGTTTAAGCGCCGCGTAGACGCCCGGAGTCGGCACCGGGAAACCGGGGAAATAGACCGCCAGCGCGTGGCGGCCAGGCTTCAGAGAGAGAGTCTTGAGTCTCTCGCCGCGGCCGCGGCCCTCGCAGAAAACGGCCCCGGAAAGGAAGAAAGGGACGTCCGAGCCCAGTTCCGCGGCGATCCCCATGAGGCGGCGCCGGTCGGCGGCCGAACCGCGCCGGTAAAGCCTGGAAAGCCCGTCCAGGACGGCCGCGGCGTCGGAGGAACCGCCGCCCAGACCCGCGCCGGACGGTATCCGCTTGACCAGGCGTATCTCCAGGGCCGGTTCCACGCCGAAAGCGCGGCAGAAAGCGTCGGCGGCCCGCCAGGCCAGGTTCTTCTCCCGCGGGAGCGGGGCGAAATTGGACTCGTTCACCACGGTCAGCCCGATGCCGGGCTTCGCCGCAGGGCGCAGCGTCAGGCCGTCGGAGAGGCTTATGCCGGCGAAGAGAGTGAGCAGGTCGTGATAGCCGTCGGCCCTCTTCCCCGTGACCTCCAGGAAGAGGTTGACCTTGGCGCGCGCGCGCAGCGAAACGGCCTTCATTCCGGTAACGGCGCGGGCGAGAAAAGAGGATTGGGGACCGGCATATTGACGTGCCGCTGGTCCACCGTCAGCAGCAGCCTGGCCGAGGGGACCTTTATCTCTATGCTCCCCGGCAGCCAGTAGCCCTTATGCGCGAAATACTCCCCGAAGGACATCTTCAGGCCTTCGCCGGAGTCCATGGAGCCCAGCCGCACTCCGCTGCCGTCGAGTTCGGCCGATCTCCGCCCCGCTTTCAGGGAAACGCCGCGGCGGCCGGCCTTGAGCAGGAGCCCGGGCTCCCGGAATATGCCGCCGGAGTAGAAATAGCGCATCTCGCCGGCCAGCAGCGGCGCCCAGTAGGCGAAGCCCTCCCTGACCTTTCCGTCCAGGGCGGCGGGCTCGTCCATCTCGACGGACCCGTCCCTGACGCGCACTTTCCAGAGCGGCGCCATCAGGGGGCCCGTTATCGTGAAGGTGAAATCGGCGGGAGAGGAATAGTTCAGCACGCCGTCGAACTTCAGGCTGCGTCCGAAAGCCGAGATGGTGAGGCGGCAGAACGACGCGTAGGACGACGGGCCGGGAAGGAGGCGGCCGAGCGCGCCGGCCAGCGCGGCGCCGGCCTCGGCCGGCGGCAGGCCGCGCAGCGCCCCCACCATCCGCTCCTTCACCGCGGGCGAGCGCTTCGACCCGGTCTCCAGGTGAAGGGACGCCGACCAGGCCGCGACCGCCTCCGCCTTCCGCTCCAGCGCCGCGAGCACGTCCCCGAGATGCTCCCAGATTACGGCGTCGGAGTTTATCAGCCGCACGGCTTCCTCCAGCCGCGCCAGGGCCTCACCGTGAAGACCTTTTTTATGCAGCACCCAGCCCAGCGAATCGATGTAGGCGCCGTTGCCGGGTTCGAGTTCCAGCGCCCGCCGGATGAAACGCTCGGCCTCGTCGAGCTTGAGCCCCCTGTCGGCCAGCGAATAGCCGAGGTAGTTGAGCACCACGGCGTTGTCGGGCTCGGAGGAGAGTATCACCCTGAACTGCTCCTCGGCGTCCGCGATGTTCCCCTCCCGTTCGGAGACTATGGCGTACTGCATCCGGGCCTCCCTGTAGGCGGGGTCCAGCGTGAACGCCTCCTTCATCAGCTCCAGCGCGCGGCGGGTACGGCCGGTATCGTCGAGCCCGAGGGCCAGGAAGTAGGCTATCTCCGCGTTCCCGGGCCATCTTTTCCTGGCGTCCTCCAGCAGGGCGACCGCTTTGTCCGTCGTCTCCGCCCGGCTGTAGTAATAGGCGAGGCGCATGACCAGGCCGGGGTTGTCCTTGAGCCCGGCCGAGCGTTCCATATAGGCGGCGGCGCCGCCGAAATCCCCCCGCTGCTCGGCGATGAGCGACAGCCAGAAGCAGGAATCCGGGTCGGAAGGGGCCAGGGCGTTGGCTTTGAGGAAGTACATCTCCGCTCTATCGAGGTCGTTCACCCCCGGCCCGGCCAGCATGGCGCCGAGATGGTTGAGGAGGTCCCTGTTCGAAGGGTCCAGGTCGGCCAGTTCCTCGTACTGGGCCACGGCCGCGGCGGTGTCCCCGACGGTCTCGTAATAGCCTCCCAGCGCGTAGCGCGGCTGCAGGTAGTAGGAATCGGCGGCGGCCGACTTGAGCATGTACGACCTGGCCTCTTCGTTCCTGCCCGTCGCGCTGTAAAGCGTGCCTATCTGGAACCAGGTCTCCGCCGCGACGTCCGGCCGCAGTTCCGCGTAGCGTTCGAGGTGCTTTATGCTCGCCGCGGGGTCGCGCGTGCTGCTGGCGCCGGCCAGCTGGTAGACGGCCTCGTCGTTCTCCGGCTCCAGCTCCACCGCTTTGGAGAAGGCCTTCAGCGCCCCGTCGATATCGTTCTTCGCCCAGCGGACGTTGCCGTAGAGGATCCAGTTCTCCGCCGACGCCGGCTCGGCCTCCACTATATAGTCGGCCCAGGCCTCGGCCTCCTGCACCTTGCCCACGTGCAGGGCCAGGTTCAGGGCCTGGCGGCGGACATAGACGGACCGGGGGTCCAGCAGCATGGCGGCCCTGTACTCGCGCAGCGCCTCGTCGTATTCCCCCTTCCTCTCGCGGGTGACGCCCGTCATGAAATGGAGATAGGCCGACTTGTTGAAGGCCGCGGCGGCGGGGGCGGCGAAGAGCAGTACGGCGAGCAGCGTGTTCCTCATGTCTTGTCTCCTGCGGGCAGCGCCTTGCGCAGCAGCAGGGCGTCCTCCGCGTTATTATAGAACCTGGGCCTGCGCCCTTCCACGGCGAAGCCGGCCGAGGCGTAGAGCGCGAGGGCGGCGGAATTGCCTTCCGCGACCTCCAGCGTCATCGAGGAGCAGGCGCTCTTGCGCGCGTATTCCGCGCATTTGCCCAGCAGGGCGCGGGCGGTCCCGCGGCGGAGGAGATCCTTCGACACCGCCAGCGAGTTTATCTGCGCCTCGGGCCTCACTATCCAGAAGTTAATGAACCCCGCGGCGGCGCCGTTCTCCTCGGCGACCAGGGTCACGGAATCCGGTTTCGTCAGTTCCTCGCGCAGGCCTTTCTCCCCCCAGGCCGGGTAGCCCGGCCAGGAGGCCTCGATGGCGGCCAGCGCGGGGATGTCCTTCCCGAAGGCGCGGCGCACCGTCATTTTCCGCGCCCCCGGGCTTTCGCTTTCGCGTCCAGCTCGTACTTGGCCGGTTTGAGATAGAGCGGCTCCGGCGGAGCGCAGTAGACCGCGCCCGCGGCGCACACCGCCGCCGGCGTGACCAGGGAGAGCCGCGCGGGCGCCCTGGGACAGCCGGCCGGGGCCAGCGAATATATTCCGGGCTTCTCCTCGGCGTCGGCGACGCAGAGGTCCGGGGCCGAAGAGGACAGGAGCTCCCTGGCGCCGGCCTCGGGCAGCCAGACCGGGGCGCCGAGCGGCTTCGGGACCTTTCCGCCGGAGGGAATTCGGTAGAACTGGACGAAATATTCTTCCTTGAAGGCGTGAAGAAGGACCGCCAGTTTCCCGCCGGCCGGCAGCAGCTGGGCGGCGGACAGGGCCAGGGTCTCGAAGACGGTCACGCCGCGGGCGCGGCAGCCGAGCAGCAGTTCCAGCGAGCGGGCCAGCGTGAGCCCTATGCGTATGCCGGTGAAGCGGCCGGGTCCGCGCACCGCGCGCACCTCCGTTATGTCGCCGAGCCCGGCCCGCGCCTTGCCGAGCAGGTTATCCAGCAAAGGGAAAAGCCGTTTCTCCTGGTTGGGCTCCTTCTCGCTCAGGGCGAAGGAACGCCCGCCGGCCGCCAGCCCCAGTTTGAGGCGGCCGCCGCTCGTGCAGACCGAAAGTATCACTTCTTTTTTCTTCCGCGCCATACCTTCTCCATGCGCGCCAGCAGCGAGGCGTGCTCCGCGCCCGCCGCCGCGGCGCGTATCTCGCGCCTGTCGCCGCCGGCCAGCCTGAAATCCAGCTCCAGCCTTTCGGCGCCGTAGGCGGTGTCCCGTATGTCGCCGCCCCATTCCACGGCCATTATACCGTCGGAGCGGCCCGCGTAGTCGGCGAAGCCGGTGTTCTCCAGCTCGCCGGGGCCCAGCCTGAAAAGATCGAAATGGAAGACCTTGAGACGGCCCCCGGCCGCTCGCAGAGCTCGCGGCGCCGACCGCGGCAAACGCCGCCCTGTTCCGTAGGTCCGCAGGATGTTGAAACTCGCGCTGACGGGAGAATCCTTGGAGCCCAGCGCCGCCGCCAGGCCCTTTACGAACTCCGTCTTGCCGGCGCCGATCGGCCCGGTGAGCACCAGGCATTCTCCGCCGCGGGCGGAACGCGCGAAGGCCGCGGCCAGCGCGCGCGTGGCCCCGGGCCCGTCGGTCTTAAAAATGCTCGAAGACGGGGATCTCGCCGCCATAACCCTCCACTTCCACGCCACGCCCTTTCGCCGCCGCTCCGACGGGCACCGCGTCCGGCAGCAGCCGCCCGACCAGGGCCGCTTTGGACGGCCGGCAGCAGAAAACGAGGCCGTAATCCTCGCCGCCGGCCAGGGCATAAAGCCGCCAGTCTTTCTTCCGGGCCGCGGCCCAGCGCCGCAGGGCCGGAGAACACGCCTCGTCGGGAAGCGAGGCCTTCACGCGGCAGCCGGAGAGCCTGGCTATGATGCCGAGGCTGCGGTAAAGGCCGTCGGAATTATCCAGCATCGCCGAGGCCAGCCCCCGGCGGCCTATCAGCGCCCCCTCGGCCAGCATGGGCCGCGGCCGCCAGAAGGCCTCGACGAGTTCCGCCCAGCCGGCGCGCGCAGCCCCCGACAGCAGCAGTTCCAGGCCGGCGCGCGCCAGGCCCAGCGGGCCCAGCGAATAGACCAGGTCGCCGGGCCGCGCGCCGTACCTGGTCACGAAACCCCGGCACTCCCCGAGCAGCGTCATCGAGAAATGTTTGTCCGCCGAGCGGGTTATATTGCCGCCGGCCACGGCCACGCGGAACCGGCGGGCCCCGGCCCGCAGCGCCGCCACGAAGCGGCGCGCCCAGGCCCCGCTGGCCGCGCGCGGCAGGCCGGCCGCGGTCAGCAGCGCCAGCGGCCGCGCTTCGCCCATGGCGGCCAGGTCGCTGAGGTTCATGCGCAGCAGTTTGCCGGCTATCAGCTCCGGCGTGGAGAACCGGTCGAGGAAATGGACCCCTTCGCACATCTCGTCGACGGTGGCGACGAGGCGGTACCCGGGACGCACCCTGAGCACCGCCGCGTCGTCGCCGGGGCCCAGCAGCAGCGGGCCGCCGCCGGGGAAGGCGCGCTCCATGTGTTCGATCAGGGCGTCCTCGCCGCGCGCCTTCTTCACCGTTCGAGCCTCCTGAAAGCCGCCGGCAGCGACTCGACCAGGTCCATGGCCGTGACCGAGCGGGGATGCAGGCGGCGCGCGGCCAGCGAACCGCAGGTCCCGTGCAGCCAGACCCCGAGCCGGGCGGCCGCGCAGGCCGTTCCGGCCGTGAAACCGCCGCGGCGGCCGAGCTGCGCCCAGAGGCCCCCGATGATGCCCGCCAGCGCGTCGCCCGAGCCGCCCTTGGCCAGTTCGGGGCCGCCGGTCGCGTTCTTCCAGACCTTTTTGCCGCAGGCTATGAGCGTTCCGGGACCTTTGAGCACGGCCGTCACGCCGCGCGCGGCCAGGGCCGCGGCCGCGTGCTCGCGGCCTCCGCGGAAACCGGGAAAAAGCCTGGCGAACTCCCCGGGGTGCGGGGTCAGCACCGCGGGGACGCCGCCGGGGATGCCGCCGCCTTTCCAGCCGGACGCGGCCAGGGCGTTGAGAGCGTCGGCGTCCACGACGACCGGCAGGCGCAGGCCGCGGAGCGCCCTGAGAGCGAAAGCGGAAGAGCGCGGCGAAAGGCCGGGGCCTATCACGGCCAGGTCGTAGGCCCCGGAAGCGGCGGCGCGCAGCAGCGCGGCGGCGGCCGCGGGCCGGAAAGAACCGCGGCCGGGCAGCGGCAGCGTCATGGCCTCCGGGACCGCGGCGGCCATGACGGCGCGCTCGGACTCCGGCAGGGCCGCGGTAACGAGCCCGGCGCCGGCGCGCAGGGCGGCGCGCGCGCAGACGACGGCCGCGCCGTTCATGCCGCGCGAACCGGCTACGACCAGCAGGCGGCCGAAATCGCCTTTATGCGCGCCGCGCGGGCGCGGCGGCAGCAGGGGCTTCAGGGAAGAGCGGGAGAGCGGGAGCGGCTTCATTTCCGCCAGACCAGCGCCGCGGCGCAGGCGTAAGTGGAGGTATGGGTGAGCGAAAGCTCTATGCCAACGCGGGAATAACCGGGGGCGCTGACCCGGACGGCGGGCTTGCCCGAGACGTTCTTGAGCACCTCTATGGACCTGAGCGGGATGCTCCTGTCGTCGAGGGCCTTGATGACGGCCTCCTTCGCGGCGAAACGGGCCGCGATGCGCTCGTAGCGGTTGGCGGAGGCGGAGCAGTATTTCTCCTCGGCCGGCGTCAGGAAGCGGGACAGGAAGGAGGGACGGCGCGCGGCCAGCCGCCGCACGCGGGAGACCTCGACTATGTCTATCCCGAGACCGGGCGCGCCGGGCCTGCGTGCTCTGCGGGCCTTCATCAGCGCACCGTCACGCTCTTGGCCAGGTTGCGCGGCTTGTCTATGTCGCAGCCGCGCGCCAGGGCCGAATAGTAGGAGAAAAGCTGCAGCGGGATCACGTTGACCAGCGGGGAGAGTATCTCCGGCGCCTGCGGGACCTCGATGTAGCGCGAGGCCCGGACCTGGCCGCGGGATTCCTTGTCCACGATGGCCACGACCTCCGCGCCGCGCGCGCCCGCCTCCTGCATGTTCCCGGCCATCAGCTTGAGCGCGCGCGAGGAGGTCGCCACGGCCAGCACCGGCATCCCCTTGTCGATGATGGCGATGGGTCCGTGCTTCATCTCGCCGGCGGCGTAGCCCTCGGCGTGCACGTAGGAGATCTCCTTGATCTTGAGCGCGCCTTCCAGCGCTATCGGGTAATTGATGTGGCGGGCGATGAAGAGGAAATGTTCGCGGTCGGCGTAGCGCTTCGCCAGGGCTTCTATCTCTTTTTCCATCGCCAGCGCGTCCTCGATAAGGCGCGGGACCTTCAGCAGTTCGGCGGCGAACGCTCTGGCGTCGGAATCGAAGACGGCCTTGCGGGCCGCGGCGAAATGCGCGGCCAGGACGTAGATGGCCGCGAGCTGGCCGACGAAGGCCTTGGTGGAGGCGACGCCTATCTCGGGACCGCAGTGGGTGTAGAGCACCCAGTCGGCCTCGCGCGTCAGCGTGGAACCGACGGTGTTGGTGACGGCCAGCACCCGGGCGCCGGCGGCCTTCGCCTCGCGCACGGCGTGTATCGTGTCGGCGGTCTCGCCCGACTGGCTGATGGCCACGGCCAGCGTGTCCGGGCCGGCCAGCTTAGAGCGGTCGCTGTACTCTGAGGCCAGGTCGGCGTGGGCCGGCACCTGGAAATTCTCCAGCGCGTACTTGCCCACCAGGCCGGCGTGGTAGGCCGTGCCGCAGGCGATGAACTGCACGGTCTTCACCGAGCGCAGGACGGCGGGGTCCAGGTTTATCTCGCGGGCCAGCGTGTCCTCTTTGAGCGGCAGCAGGCGGCCGCGCAGCGTGTTCTCGACGGAAGCGGCCTGCTCGTGGATCTCTTTCAGCATGAAGTGGCGGTAGCCGCCCTTCTCGGCCATCGTGGAGTCCCACTGGATATTCACGGAGTCGCGCCGCGCTTTCCGGCCGGCGAAATCGAAGAACTCGGCGCCGCCGGCGCGGACCGCGGCGATGTCCCCGTCGTTGAGGAAGACGGCGCGGCGCGTGAACTTCAGGAAAGCGGACACGTCGGAGGCGACGAAGTTCTCCCCCTCGCCCAGGCCCAGCACGAGAGGACTGTGCATGCGGGCCGTCATGACGACGCCCGGGCACTTGTCCCAGACCGCGGCGATGGCGAAAGAACCCTTGAGCTCGGCCAGCGTGCGGCGGAAAGCCTCGAAGAAGACGGGCTCCAGCATCCCGGACGAGGAGCGGGCGGAGAGCTCCTTCACGTTCCGCTCCAGCAGGTGGACGGCGGCCTCGGTATCGGTCTCGGACTTGAAAGCGTGGCCGGAGCCGGCGAGCTTCTCCCTCAGCTCCAGGTAGTTCTCTATGATGCCGTTATGGACCAGCACCAGTTCGCCGGCGCAGTCGGTGTGGGGATGGGCGTTGTCCTCGGAAGGGACGCCGTGCGTGGCCCAGCGCGTGTGGCCGATGCCGGCGCCGGGGTCTTTGGGCGGGTCGGCTTCGACCAGCCCCTTGAGCGCCTCGATGCGGCCGCTGACGCGCTTGAGGTACAGGCCGCCCTTCGCCTTGACGGACGCTATGCCGCAGGAATCGTAGCCCCTGTACTCGAGGCGCCGCAGGCCCTCGACGAGGACATCGGAAGAGTTGCGCGAACCGACATATCCGACTATTCCGCACATTGCAGACAGCGACGGACGGCGGCGGGACGGGGCGGCCGGGCCGCCCGGCGCGTCCAGCCGGCGCTCCGGCCTCCTATTGTATAAGGCGCTTCATCTCGGCGACGGCCGAACGAAGGCCGGTGAAGACGGCGCGGGAAATTATCGCGTAGCCGATGTTAAGGCAGTCCATGCCGTCTATGCGGGCGACCTGCGAGACATTGTAATAGTCCAGGCCGTGGCCGGCGTGCAGGCCCAGCTTGAGTTCCTTGACCAGGAACGAGGCGAGCTGCAGTTTTTCGAGCTCGCGCGCCTGGAGCTTCTTGCCCCAGGAAGAGGAGTAGGCGCTGGTGCAGAGCTCGATGGAGTCGGCGCCCAGTTTGTGCACCTTGCGTATCGCCTCGGGCTCGGGGTCCGTGAAGACGGCGACCTCTATGCCCGCGCCGGAAAGCGACTTTATCACGCGTTCCAGCTCGGCGTTCCTGCCGGAGAGCTTTATCCCGCCCTGCGTGGTGACCTCGTTGGGCGATTCGGGCACGAGGCAGACCGAATCGGGCTTGGTCTTCAGCGCGAACTTCTCCATCTCCGGCGTGGCGGCCATCTCCAGGTGCAGCATGCCCTTCACTTCGGCGCGCACCCTCTCGACGTCCGAATCCTGCACGTGGCGGCGGTCGGCGCGCAGGTGCATGACGATCATCTCGGCGCCGGCGGCCAGCGCGACGCGCGCCGCCTCGACCGGGTCCGGGTTCTTCTCCCGGCGGGCCTGGCGGACGGTGCAGACGTGATCTATGTTCACTCCGAGCTTTACCTTCTTCATTTCCCCTCCACGATATCCCGGCTCTGCGCGCCCCCTCGGGCGCCGCCGGCCGCGGCGCGGCCGGAATTCCTGCCGTAAAACCCTATTATCCCTTCGGCGATCTCTTTGACCAGAACGCCGTCCTCCCCCTCCACCAGCACGCGCAGCAGCGGCTCGGTCCCGGAATAGCGGACGAAGATGCGGCCCTCGCCGCCCATGCGCCGCTCCCACTCCGCTATCATCTCCGGGAAGCCGGGGATGGTCTCCAGCGCGGGCTTGGACTCCACCTTCAGCGAACGGACCTCCTGCGGGAAGCGCTTCCAGGCGGCGTGCGCGCTCATGGGCCGGCCGTCCTCGCGGGCCGCGGCCAGCACCTGCAGCGCCGTCAGCAGGCCGTCGCCCGTCGGGGCGAACTCGCGGAAGATCGTGTGCCCGCTGGATTCGCCGCCAAGGCTCAGGTCCTCTTTCTCTATGGCCTCGGTCACGTTCTTGTCTCCGACGGCGACCTGCGTCACGCCTATGCCCAGCGAATGGAGATGCTTTATCAGGCCGCAGTTGGACATCAGGGTCAGCACGACCCTGGAATTCCTGAGCCTGCCGCCGGCCTTGAGGTGCGGCGCGGCTATCGAGATTATGTCGTCCCCGTCGAGCAGGCGGCCCTTCTCGTCGGAGAGCATGCAGCGGTCGGCGTCGCCGTCGAAGCTGACGCCGCACCAGGCGCCCCAGGCGGCGGTCTCGGCGCGCATCGGGCCGGTCTCCAGCGCCCCGCAGCCGACGTTGATATTGGTCCCGTCGGGGCTGGCGCCGAGGACCCTTATCTCCGCGCCGAGTTTTTTAAAGATCCTGGGGGCCAGCTCGCTGGCCGCGCCGTTGGCGCAGTCCAGGACCACCTTCACGCCTTTCAGGCTGAAACCGGCCGGCAGAGTGGAGAGGAGGAACTCCTCGTAGTCGGCGGAGAAATCAGACCTCCTGATCCCGGGCGCGGCGGACGGGGCCGAAAAGTCCGGCGAGGCCAGCAGCCGCTCCACGGACGCCTCGTCGGCGTCGGAGAGCTTGAGCCCTTCGGCGGAGAAGAACTTGATGCCGTTGAATTCCGGCGGATTGTGGCTGGCCGAGATGACCACGCCGAGGTCGGCCCCCTCCCTCTTCACGAGGTAGGAGACGGCGGGGGTCGGAATGAGCCCCAGGTCGAGGATCTCGAAGCCGCCGGCGGCCAGTCCTTCCGCGAGCGCGGCCTTTATGGAGGGGCCGGAACCGCGCGAGTCCATGCCTATGATGACGGAGGGTTTCGCCTTGCGGGAGCCGTTGAGGCGCGCCAGGGAGACTTTGGCGGCGGCGAAACCTATCTTTCTGACGAAATCGGGTTCGAAGGGATGCCTGCCCGCCAGGCCCCTTATGCCATCGGTGCCGAAAAGTTTCTTCATGAACCCGTTATTATATCATTTAACAATAAATGGCCGGAATCCCCCGCCTCCGGCGTTTTGTATAATCTGAGGCTGGAGGGATGGCCGAGCGGTTTAAGGCGCCGGTCTTGAAAACCGGTGTACGGTTAACCCGTACCGTGGGTTCGAATCCCACTCCCTCCGCCAATATTCAAAACCCCGCGAAAGCGGGGTTTTTATCGATGCGGAGGGAGAGCGGGGCGACGGACGGGCCCGCGGGCTCAGGAGAAGAACACCAGGCCGATGTGGACCGCGGCCAGCAGCAGGCCGGTCCAGGCGAGCCGGGAATGGAATTTCATCGGGACGCGGGCGCCGCGCCTGTTGAGCAGCGGCACCGAGGCCGCCGAGAGGAAGGCCGCGGCGGCGGCCAGGCCGACCGCCTTGAACAGCGGTTCGCCGAACACTCCGTAGTAGGCGACGTCCGCGACGCTCATTGGCAATACCTCTGCGTCATGCGTGCTTTGGCCGGCTCGTAGGCGTACGGCCCTTTCAGCAGCGCCATTATGCCTATCTTCTCGTCGGTCATGAGCAGTTCCACCACCAGGCGTTTCTCCAGGAGCAGGCGGAAATCCTCAGGTACGTCGTCCCTGCCGCAGACCGCGGACGGCGTGTAACCGACGCTCTCGCCGCCGACGCTCTCGGCGTAGCCCTCCAGTTTCCAGTCCTTCAGGAAAGCGTATTCCAGCGGCCGGAGCTTCTCCTGGAGCAGGTCATAGAGCGTCTGGCGGACCAGCAGGGGCAGGCCGGCCTCCTCCGGGGTCCTGAAGGGCAGGACGATCCTGTCGGCCAGCATGCCATAGGTGCACCCTTTCCCGTCCCCGCAGAAAGGGGTCAGCAGGACGTAGAGGGAACCGGGGCCCGCCAGGTAGACCTTGAATTCCCTGCCCGGCGAATAGAGGCGGGTAGCCTCCAGCCGCTCGGCGACCTTGTCGAGGAGCTCCCCGTACGGTTTCTCCAGCGGCTCGGCCGACCGCAGATGGAAACCGCGATGTTCGACGGAATGCTTGAAAAGGAAGTCGGGACTGTAAAGCAGGGCGCAGTAGGCCCCCGCAAGAACGACCAGCAGCCAGAAGATCTTCTTCCCCATAGACCCGTCCTCCTCGCGGCGCCCGCCGCGGGGCCGCGCCCCTATTGTAATAAATTTGCCGGCCGGCGGCCCGGCCCCCGCCAAAAACCGCTATAATTCAATCCATGAAGCCCCTGGCCGACCGCCTGTACCATGGACTGACGGGAGAATATCCCGACGAGGGCGCGAACAGGTTCGTGAGGAACCTCGGCTGGATAGGCTTCACCTTCGCCGCGGCGAAAGTGATCTCCGCCCTCGTCAACATCATGGCCGGAAGGCTGCTGGGGCCGGACGAGTACGGGAAGATAAGCGTCATGGTCTCGGCCGGCGCGGCGCTGGCCCCGTTCATGCTGTTCGGGCTCAACAACGCGATCGTGCGCTACGGCGTCGAGCCGGCCCGGAGGAACGCGACCTTCACCCTGGCCGGGGCCGCCTTCGCGGTCATGGCCTCGCTGACAGCGCTCGTCGTGCTGCTGGAGCGGGAGCGGCTGTCCTCTTTCCTGGGGGTCACGCCCGAAATGATGACCCTCTCCCTCTCCTACGCCCTCGCCACCGGCATATTCCTGATAGCCGCCGGGACGCTGCAGGCCGAAGGCTCTTTTTCGCTGAGAGGGCTGGGAGAGATCGCGTTCAGCCTGGTCATGGCCGCGGTGTTCTTCGGCGGGTTCTTCCTGATGGGCAGGACCTACAAGGCCATGGCCTTTTCCTATATCGCCGCTTTCGGGGGCGTAGGGCTTTTACTGGCCGTCCGGGCGGGGCTGCGGACGAGACCGGCCCTGCCGGACAGGAGCGGGGCCGGGACCATCCTCGGCTTCAGCGCCTATTCGTTCGGGGGCGGGCTGTCCTCTTTCTTCCTTCTCAACGTGCAGGCCCTGGTGCTCAACGCCTACCTGGCGCCGGGGGAAGTGGGCGTGTACGCGGCCTATTACATGGCCACTATAAATATCGCCGCTTATCTGGGACACACGGTGGGTACCGTGCTTTTTCCCAAGGCTTCGGCCAGCACCAATCGCGGGAGGCTCTGGGCCCTGGCGGTAAGGACCTGGCTGCGGCTGTTCCCGGCGGCGCTGCTGCTGTTCCTGGCCGGGGGGGCCGCGGTAGTGACCCTCATGGGCAGGGCGCAATACAGGCTGGACCCCGCGCTCCTGCTGCTTTTTTCAGCCGCAGGCGCGCTGACGATGGTGCAGAACTCCCTGGCGCATATCCTGTTCTCCGAGGGCATCAGCGTCGCCAGGCCCTTCATGTTCGCTTCCTGGGCCGCAGGGCTGCTGAACCTGGCGGGGTGCCTGCTGCTCATACCGCCGCTCGGGGTCCGGGGAGCCGCGGTCTCTTTCATCGCCACTTACGCGCTGACCATAGCCTGGTATTTCCGGGCCAGGAGACTCTATATGGAAGGTCCCCCCGTCAGCCCCGCCCCGGAAGACGCCGGTAAAAGCGCCTGAGAGCTTCGGGCGCGAGCCCCGCCAGGGTCCTGCGTATGGAACCGCAGAGTATCCGCCAGACCAGGTTGGGGGTAAGGAACCGGAGATAGCGGGGCCTGAAAGCCAGGAAAAAAAGGAGCGGCATCTCGAAACTCGCCAGCGCGGAGGAGCGCCTGAAGACCGGCAGGACGTCGGCATAGGCTTCCCCGCTCAGCAGGTCCAGCGTCCGCCCGATGACCTCTCCGTGCGCTTCGAGGTCCGACAGGCCGGCCGCGCTGTACGAATCGCCCCTGAGGCGGAACACGGCCAGCGGTTCCGGGAGGCAGCAGAGGCCGTGCCGCAGGGCGGCGACGGTCGAGTAGATCCTGTCGCTGCTCCATTTCAGTTCCGGCAGGAAACCAGTCTCCTCCAGGACGCTCTTCCTGAAAATGGCGCCGAGCCCGGAAAGATAGACCGTCCTGCTCCTCATGAGCCCCGCCAGTTCCTCCGGCGGGATATAGCGGGCCTCCCTGCACAGCCTCCGCCTGCTCAGGCCGCGTTTCCCGGACCCTTCCTCCGTAAAGACGTCGCAGACGCACAGGCCGGCCGAAGGGTGCTCGCTGAGCAGCCTCATCGCTTTTTCGAACAGGCCGGGCAGCAGCAGGTCGTCCGCGGCGGGCAGGCAGACGTACTCGCCGGTGGCCAGCGCCCAGCCCTTCTCCAGCGCGGCCACGACCCCCTCGTTGCGCGGACTTTTCACCAGCCGTATTTCCGGATACGCCGCGGCCAGCGCTTCCACCACGGCCACGCTGTCGTCGGTGGACCCGTCGTCCACGACGATAAGCTCCCGGCAGGGGAAGGATTGCTCCAGGATGGCCGGCAGCGCCCCGCGCAGGTAATGCGCGTGGTTGAAGTTGGGCAGGATGACGGAGAGCGAAGGAGCGGTCATAGTGCTTCCTGCCTCACCCGCCGTAGAGAGCGGAGATGGCGGCCAGCTCCGTCCCCAGCGGCCTGTAGGAAAGCCCGAAACGGGCGGAGGTGGCGTCCGCGTTCATGGTGGTGTCCGCCGGCCGGCGCTCGCCGAAAGACAGGTCCTCCAGCCGGACGCGCTCCACGAGTTCCGGGCCGCGGCCCAGGGCGCGGCGGACCGAGTCGGCCAGGTCGTAGCGGCTGCGTACCTCGGGGGAGGAGACGTGGAAGACGCCGCTCTCCGCGCCCAGCGTTATCGCCAGTATGCCGCGCGCGGCGTCCCTGACCGAGGTCGGGGCCACCATCTGGTCGACGGCCGCGCGGAAGACCTCGCCCCGGGAGAGCCTGTCGAAAATATCCGTCAGCAGGGTGCCGTCCCCGGGCGCGTAGCCGTAGACCTTGCCCAGCCTGATTATCCTGTATTCGCGCAGGTTGGCCAGGACCCACTCCTCGAGTTCCCTCTTCCTGCGGCCGTACTCCGTCGTAGGCCGGGCCGGGGAGTCCTCCCTGTACCCGCCCGAAACCCCTTCGAAAACATAGTCCGAGGAGAGTAGCGCCGGCACTATCCCCCTGTCCCGCAGCAGGGCCAGCAGCCTTATGATACCTGCGTTCAGGGCGGCGGCCCCGGCCGGGTGCGCGCGGTACCGGTCCACGCCGCCGGCGCCGACGGCTATGATGGCGCGTCCGGGACCTTCCCCGGCGGCGGAGGCCGCCTCTTCCGGGGACCCGGCCAGGTCGCAGCGGACGAGCCCCGGGACATTTTTCCGGAAGCAGGTCCCCGCGGCCGGGACGCGATCGGAGGCGCAGAGTTCCAGTATATGCCGGCCGATAAGACCCGAGGCCCCGAAAACCGTTATCATGGGCGGCGGCGCAGCGGACCGCAGGCCAGGACGAAGAGATACTGGCACATCGGCTCGAAGCCGGTATGGAGCACCTCGTCGTTCATCCCGAACAGGAAGACGTTCCTGAAATAGCGTGAAAAGGTCGCCCTCAGCCTTTCCGCCGTGAAGGTGTTGACGTGGCCCTTGCGGCTCTCCGGCGAGGCGTAACGGTCCGCGGTCTTGTTCGGCGTTCCCACTACGCAGAAGCCGCCGGGGGCGAGGTTGCCCGCGAGGGTGCGCATGAAAAGCCCGGTCTTCGCGCGGGGGATATGCTCTATCACGTCTATGGAGACCGCGGCGTCGAACCGCCCGTAGGTCCTGCCGAGAAAATCCCCGGCGATGAACTTGATCTTCCCGTTCCCGATGTTCTTCCCGGCCCAGTCCACCGACGCGGCGTCGAAGTCCACCGCGGTCACCGAGGCCGCCCGCTCGGCCAGGATAAGGGTGCCCACACCTTCGCTGCAGCCCAGCTCCAGCACGGAGGGCTTGCGGGGCCCCGGCAGCATCTTGGCGGCGAACTTGTACCTGGAGAGCGCGAAGACCAGGTGCCTGGTGTTATGCAGCACCTGGTAGGAGAAATACCTTCCCAGCCTGGCCTCGCCCCTGTCGATCAGGCCCACGGCCGCGTTCCATCTTTTCCGTTCTTTTCCTTTCATTCTTTGTGCGCGTACTCCAGCGGCAGCCGGCGTATCTCCTCCCATTCTTTTTCGACCCAGTCCACGACTTCCCCGAGGCCTTCCTCCAGCGATATCTCCGGCTTCCAGCCGAATTCGCCCCGGGCCCGGCCGGAGTCTATGACGTAGGCGGCGTCCTGCCCGGGCCTTTCCCCCGTCGCCCGGGTGACCGCTCCGAAGTCGGCGCCCATCCTGGCGCAGATCTTCCCGACCAGGTCCCTCACCGATATTCCCGCGTCCGGGGAGAGGTGGTAGATCAGTCCCGGCCTGCCGGACTCCATGGCGCTCAGTTCGCCGCGCGATACGTCCCGTATGTGGATGTACGATTTCACCGCTTTCCCGCCGCCGTGCAGTTCGACGGTCCTGCCCGACTTTATGGAGATGACGGTCCTCGGGATTATCTTGAAGAGCTGCTGGCGGGCGCCGTAGACGTTGGTGGCGCGGATCATGACCAGGGGGAAACCGTAATTCTTGACGAGCGTGAACAGGAAAAGGTCTCCGGCGGCCTTGGAGGCGGCGTAGGGAGTGCTCGGGTTGAGCGGGGCGTCCTCCTTCACCGTGCCGACGCAGGTGCCGTAGACCTCGGGCGAGGAGATATGCACGTACTTTTTCAGCCAGCTCTGCTTGCGCAGGAAATCGCCCAGGTCGGCCACGGCGACGGCGTTGGTCCTGAACCACTGTCCGGGGTTCGCCCAGCTGGGCGCGACCTCGCTCTGCGCCGCGAAATTGACGACGTAGTCCGGCCTGAACTCCGACAGGAGGCCGAAAAGCCCGTCCTTGTCCCTGTTGAGGTCCAGCCTGTGGAACCGGAAGCGCTGCGTCCCGTGCCTTTTATAAGGCAGGAAAACGCCCGACTTCTCCTCGGACCGGCTGACCCCGGCCACCTCGTAGCCGTTCTCCAGCAGCAGGTCTATGAAGTCGCCGCCGGAAAAGGAATTGCTGCCTATCACGCAGACTTTTTTCATCCCGCGGCCCCCATATCCAGCAGGCAGCGTCCCGCTATCCGGCCGCCGCGCAGTTCCTCGAAGGCCGTGTTGATGTCGTCGAGGGGGAAGACGGCCGAGATCATGCCGGAGAGCTCGATGTTCTTGCGCGCGCAGAGGGCCATGTACCTGGGGATATCGTAGGAAGGGTCGATCCCCCCGCCGTAGGAGCCGGAAAGCCTTTTGCCGAAATGCAGCGGCAGGGAATAGATACTGATGTCGTTGCCTTTCCTGGGCACGCCCACCAGTATGGTGCGGCCCCTGGCGGACGTGAGGCCGTAGGCCTTTTCGATCACCCCCGGATCGCCGGTGGTGTCCACCACCGCGTCGGCGCCGCCCGCGCCGAGGAGCTTCCGCACCGCGGCCTCCGCGTCCTCTTTTCTGGCGTTCACCAGGTGAGCGGCGCCGAATTTGCCGGCCAGCGCCAGTTTCTCGTCGGAGACGTCCACGGCGATCACGGGGTGGGCGGAAGAGAGCGAGGCGGCGAGGACGGCGCTCAGGCCGACCCCGCCGGCGCCGTAGACGACCAGCGATTCGCCCAGTTTCAGCCGTGCGTCGTTGTTCACCACGCCGAAACCCGTGGGAATGGCGCAACCGAACAGCGGCGCCGTCCTCATGTCGCCGCCGGCGGGCATCGCGGTGACCCTGTTCTCGGAGACCACCGCCAGTTCGTTGAAAGTGGTGACCCAGCCGGCGTTGACCGTCCGCCCCCCCCAGCCGTAGCTCGGGGTCGGAGAATTTATCCCGTCCCCCTTCATCCAGTGGAGGACCACCTTGTCGTCCCGGCGCACCTTCGTCACGCCCTCGCCGGTCTCCAGCACCGTCCCGCCGGCCTCGTGGCCCAGCAGGTGGGGCAGGAATTTGTCCGGCCCTTTTACGCCGTCGGCCTCGCCGAGCTGGGACCCGCAGATCCCGCTGTAGGCGATCCGCACCAGGACCTGCCCGTACTTGAGCGCGGGGACCTCGATCTCGTCTATCACGAGCGGCTTGCGCTGCTCGACCAGGATGGCCGCTTTTGTTCTCACGTTCGGGACCTCACTCGAAGTAGATGAAGGAATAGTCGCCGGTATAGCCGCACTGCTTGAAGATCCACTCCCACTCCTTCACGGAGAAGAAGCACTCGCCGGTGAGCACCCAGTACATCATGTTCACCTTCTCGGCCTCGCTGCGGTAGGACTCCACCACGATGTACTTGTCCTTCCGCCCGACGCGCTCTATCTCCCTTATCGCGTCGAAGAGGTCGTAGATGTAGAGGTTGTGCAGCGTGTTCAGGGAGACGACCAGGTCGAAGGACTTGTCGGGATAAGGCAGCTTCCTGGCGTCGCCCACCTCCAGGAAAGGCCGCACCTCCTCCTTGGCGTTCTCCACCGCGTAGGAGGAGATGTCCAGCCCGCGCACCGAGACGCCGGGAACGGCCTGCGTGAAGCCGTAGAGGAGGAAAGCCTTGCCGCAGCCAACGTCCAGCACGCTGTCGCCGCTCTTGAGGCCGTAATGCCTCGCCATTTTCGCGGCGACCGGGTTCCAGCGTCCGTCGTAGCTGTAGCCGCCGAAACCGAACTTCCTGTCGCCGTCCCAGTATTCCCGGTCGTAGCGCTTGGCGATGGCGATGGCGTCCGCCTTAGGGTACTCGGTCACCCGCGCCACGTAGTCCCTTTTCGTCTTTTTATGCAGCTCCGAAAGAAAATCGATGTCGGCCATAATGGTTCATCTCCTCATCTCTCTGATATTTTCCGCTATCGCCCCGGCGGTCAGGCCGTAGCGCTCCAGAAGCTGGGCCTGGGAGCCGTAACCGTCCGGGAAAGCGTCCGGCAGACCGAGCCGCCTGAATCTTTTCACCCGGCCCGGCCCCGCTTCCATCAGCGCCTCGGCCACGGCTCCGCCCAGGCCGCCCGTCACGCTGTGCTCTTCCACGGTGGCTATGACGGGCACCCCTTCGGCGGCCCGGAGCAGGGCGGCGGCGTCCAGCGGCTTGACCGTATGGACGTGCAGCACTCCGCAGCCTACGCCTTCCGCGCCCAGTTCTTCCGCGGCCCGGAGGGTCGGGCCCAGCATTATCCCCGTGGAGACCAGCAGCGCGTCCCGCCCGGGCCTGGCCAGGACGGGCTCCCCGAGCCTGAAACCGTGTTCGGGCGAGGTGACCACCGGGTCGCCGCCTTTCCCCAGCCGTATGTAGACCGGCCCGCCGACCTCCAGGGTCTGCGGCATCAGCCGCTTCATCTCTTCGGCGTCGGCCGGCGCCGCTATGGTCATGCCGGGCACCGCCCGCATGATGGCGATGTCCTCGGTCGGGTTATGAGTGGGCCCGAGCGGCCCGTAGACCAGCCCGCCGCCGCTGCCTATCAGGCGGACCCTGGCCCGGTGCAGCGCCAGGTCCAGCAGGACCTGCTCGAAACATCTCCTGGTGATGAAAGAGGCCAGGGTGTTGATGTAGACGATCTTCCCGTTCAGCGCCAGGCCCGCGGCGAGGCCGATTATGTTGGCCTCCCCCACTCCCTCCATGAAGAACCTGTCCGGGAACTCCCGCTTGAAGGCGTCCAGGGTGCCGGCGCCGATGTCGGAGCCGATGAAGACCACCCGCGGGTCCTTTTTCGCCAGCTCGTACACGCAGTTGAGACAGGTCTTCCTCATTCGTCCTCTCCCAGCGCGTCGCAGAGGGCTTTCATGGCGTCGTCCTTTATCCCGCTCTTGTGATGCCAGGACGGGTCGTTCTCCAGCGCCGCTATCCCCCTGCCTTTGACGGTATTGAAAATTATCAGCGACGGTTTTTCCGGCGACAGGGGGAGCCTGCGGAACGTCTCCCTTATCGCCGCCTCGTCGTGGCCGTCCGCGGAGACGACCTCCCAGTTGAAACTCTCCCACTTCCGCGCCAGGGGCTCGAGGTCCTGCACTTCGCGCACCGGGCCGTAGGCCTGCCGCTTATTGTAGTCCACCATGGCCGTAAGGCCGGCGAGGCGGTGCTTGCCCGCGCACATGGCCGCTTCCCAGACGGACCCTTCCTGGCATTCCCCGTCCCCCATGAGGACGAAAGTGCGGTAATCCTTGCCGTCCATCCTGGCGGCCAGCGCCGTGCCGACCCCGAAGGACAGGCCGTGGCCCAGCGACCCCGTGGAGAATTCCACCCCCGGCACCTTGCCGTACTCGGGATGGCCGCCCAGGATCCCGCCCGGGCGGCAGAACCGGGCCAGTTCCTCTTCTGGGAAAAAACCTTTCTCCGCCAGGAGGACGTAGAGGGCGAGGCAGCCGTGCCCCTTGCTCAGTATGAACCGGTCCCTGTCCTCCCAGGCCGGCTCGCCGGGCCTGTAGCGGAGGACCTCGCCGTAAAGGACCTTCAGGATCTCCACTATGGAAAAAGAGCTCGGGACATGGCCCCGCCGGCTGCAATCGAGCACCTGCAGGATCTTGCGCCTCAGGCGAAGGTCTATACCCTTTTTCATGCCGCGGCTCCAGTCGCCAGTACGGCGAATTCCGTGTATTGGGCGGCCACCGACCTCAGCATGGCCGCGGCCTTGCCGAGCTGTCCCGCCAGGTGCGGCCCCAGTTCCCCGGCCGTCATGACGCGCCGCCTGGGCGACGACGGGAGGAAGTCGTTGAGGATTATCAGCGCCCATTTGAGCCCGAGCAGCGGGAAGATGACCGCCAGCCGCTTCCTGAAATCCGGGTCCACGGGGACGCTTTCCGCGAACTTCTCCAGGAAGAAACCGCGCAGGCCGGCCGGGAACGGGACGGCCGGCTCCAGCATGAAGTCGGCGGCGGTCTTGGCCGGATCGTCCCAGCCGAAATACTCGAAATCGACGAAGCGGGCCGTGCCTCCGGCGTCCGCCAGGATATTGTGGAAACCGACGTCGGAGGGACTGAGGATCCTGGCTTCGCGGCGCAGTTCGGCGCCGGGGAGAAGGCCTCGGGCGGCGCAGGCCTCCCGGACGTAGCCGGCCGCTTCCTTCCTGAAAACCTCCGCCTCCTCCAGGAAAGCGGCGAGGTCCGCGTGGCCGCCGGAGGCGGCCGCCCCGCGCAGCGCGTCCAGCCTGCGGCCGACGTTGAGCAGATACCCGTCCACCGTGAAGCAGGCCTCGGCCGCCGCGGGGATGGCTTCGGCCCCCGGAGCGGAGGACAGGGCGGCGATCTCCGCGAGCAGCGACACGGCCGAGCCGGTCTCGCGCCGGCCTATCTCCTCCGGGCGGAGCTTGCGTCCTTCCAGGTCGCCGTACGCGCACAGGCTTCCGTCCGGGGAGCGGAAAAGCGGGGCGGGGACCCGCTTCAGGCCTCCGGCGCGCAGGAACTCCAGCGCCCGGAACTCGACGTCCGCCCGGTCGCGCCTGCCTTCGCCGTAGACTTTCACGATAACGGTCCCCCCGCCGCGGAGGAAGACCCTGAACACGCCGCTGTTCCAGGCCGAGAGCGGCTCCACGGAAAGGACGCCGCCGCCCAGCCGCGCCGCGGCGAATTCGCCCGCCAGGGCGGCGGAGCGGTCAGGCCCCGAAGAAATATCCATAGATCCCGTCCCACCCGTCGAAACACAGCGAACCGGCGGCCGGAGCGCATCCGGCCGGATTGTAATGGAGACGCACCACGCCGGCCGGGAAGAGCTCCTCTTCCAGCACCTCGGCCAGGTCGTCTATGAAATGAGAGCAGCCCCTCTCGGCTATCCGCTGCAGCTTGGCCGCGCGCGTGGGCTCGAAGCAGACGTCGCCCTCCGAGAGCCCCAGGCCTTTCCCGGAGAAGAATCCCCCGGCCCGCATCCAGGCCAGCGCGGAGGCGCGCAGGTTCGTCCCGGAACCCGCCGCGTCGAACTCGGTCTTGTGGCTTATGACGGAGACCCGGAAACCGCTGGCGGAGCATTTCCGGATGAACCGCTCCGCGCCCGGCATGAAGGAGGCCTCGGCCATCCGCTCCCCGTATACCACCGCCTGCAGGGCGGTCCATTGCTCGTTCCCGCGCGGCAGCGCCCTTACCAGGCTCCGGACGCCGCTCTTGGAAGCGTCCGCCCCCCGCGCTATGAGCCCGCGCTCGAGCGCGCAGCGGTAAAAGACCTCGTCGTAGGAGACTATCGTGTTGTCGAAGTCTATGCCGATATGCGTCATATCCCGCCGCGCCTACTTCAGGCCCAGTTCCGTCATCCGCTTTATGTTGAAGTAGCGGCTGTCGGTGAGGGGGTCCGGGACCTTGCCCGCGGCGAAAGCGTCCCGCAGCCCGCGCACCGCGTCCTCGATACTGCGGGAAGGGACGAACCCCAGCTCCCGCCGTATCTTCTCCGAAGAAACGTGGTAGGAACGGTTATCGTCGGTCGGCACCGTGCGGACCGGTACGTCCCCGACCACCTTCCTCACCATCTCCGCGATCTCCCTCACCTTGTAGTTCTCGTACCCCGCGTTGAAGATCTTCTTGTGTATGCTCCCGTCCGGGTAGCCCAGCATCCGGACATAGAGTTCCGCCATGTCGTCGATATGTATGTTGGGCCGCAGCTGCTCCCCGCCGAACACTGTTATCTCCCCCTTGTTCACGGCGTGGTTGGTGAGTATGTTGACGGTCAGGTCGAGGCGCAGGCGGGCGGAGTAGCCGCAGACCGTCGCGGGCCGGAGCACGCAGACGACGAAGTCTTCCGCCGCGGCGGCGAGGAGCACTTTTTCGCATTCGGCCTTGTACCGGGAGTAGTCGGTGAGCGGCTCGAGAGGAAGGTCCTCGGTCACGCTGACCCCCTCCTTGATGCCGTATACGCTGGAACTGGAGGCGTAGATGAAGCGCCCGACGCCGCGTTTTTTAGAGAGTTCGACCAGCTGGACGAACGCGTCGTAGTTTATGCTCCGGCCGAGTTCCGGGTCCAGGTCGTAACTGGGATCGTTGGAGATGCACGCCAGGTGTATGACAGCGTCCATCCCTTCCAGGGCGGCGTCCATCAGGGCGGCGTCCCGGATATCGCCTTTTATCTCCCTGAGGAGGGGCGACCCCTTCGCCCCGGCCAGCGTCCCGTCGCCGTAGATGTAAAGGTCCACCACGGTGACCTCGAAACCGGCCGCTATCAGCCTGGGGACGAGGGCGCTCCCCACGTAGCCGGCCCCGCCGGTGACGAGTACTTTCTTTATGGTCCTCATTTCCCCTCTCCCAGGTAGCGGAACCAGTCCGCCGTCTCGCGCGAAATGGAACGCCTGTCCCAGACGGGCGCGTCCCGCCACAGCGCTATGTTGTCCAGCATGACCTTCACCCCGTCGCGGAACCGCACGGTCGGGCGCCATTTCAGTTCTTTGACTATCTTCCTGATATCCGCGAAGGTGCGGTCGGGCTCGCCGGGCCGCCTGGCTATGTGCTCCACGGGCCCGCCGAGCAGCCGGACGAGGGAATTGACGCTGTAAGTGCCGCCGGACCCGACGTTGAAGATCTTCCCCGCGCCGCCGGCCTCGGCGGCCCGGACGAAAGCGGCGGCGACGTCGCTGACGAAGGTGAAATCCCTGGTCTGCTCGCCGTCGCCGACCACGGTGAACGGCTTGCCGGCCAGTTTCTGCGCCAGGAAAACGCCGAAGACGGCCCCGTAGGTGCCGCTGGTGCGCGACCGCGGGCCGTACACGTTGAAAAGCCGGAGGGAGGTCACGTCCAGCCCGTAGGTCCTGTGCCAGTGCAGGGCGTACTGCTCGCCCAGGTACTTGGTCAGCGCGTAGGGGTACATCGGCCGGATCTCGGCGCTCTCCGGGGTGGGGGTCCTGTCCGGTATGCCGTAGCAGGAGGAGGAGGCCGTGTAGACGAACTTGCGCACCCCGGCGAGGCGGGCCGCCTCCAGCACCGACACGGTGCCGTCCACGTTGGCGCGGTGATAGTCCAGGGGCCGCTGTATCGAGGGCACGATATCGGCCAGCGCCGCGAGGTGGAAAACGCAGTCGATCCCTTTGAAGGCGGACTTTATCGAGCCGGGATCGGCGACGTCCGCCCTGCGCAGGGTGAAGCGGGGGTTGCCGAAGGCCGACGCCAGGTTGGAGCGCCGGCCGGTCGCGAAATTGTCTATCACCGTGACCTTCCGCCCCTCCGCCAGGAGCCTGTCGACCAGGTGGCTGCCGATGAACCCGGCTCCGCCGGTCACCAGGACTTTCTTATGCTTCATCGCTTTTTCGCCCCTTCGATGATGTGTTCGAGGATGCAGTGGCAGATGGAGTGGTGGACGATCTCGACATGGCCGTAGAGGGAGGAAGGCACGTGGAAATTGACCGCCCCCAAACGGCGCAACGGGTTGGAACGGGAAAAGCCGGTCAAAGTTATCACCGGGCAGCCGGCCGCGGACGCGGCTTTCGCCGCGGCTATCACGTTGGGCGACCGGCCGGAGCTGCTGATGGCCACGAGCAGGTCGCCCGCGTCGGCCATCACCTTCAGGGGGACCTCGAACACCTTCGAGTACGAAATATCGTTGGAAACGCAGGTGAGCAGGGCCGCGTCGTTGAAAGCCATGGCGCGCATGCCGCCGTTCTTGAGATAGTCGGCGGCGAGATGGCTGGAGATGGCCGCGCTGGCCCCGTTGCCGACGAACATGATCTTGCGGCCGGACCCGCACGCCGCCTCCATCAGGTCCGCGGCCAGGGCTACGCTCTCGCCGAAGTCCAGGCTTTTGCCGCCCGGGCCCGAAGCCGAGACCGACGAGAAAAGACCGCCCAGCTCCGAATAGTACTCTTTGACGAACTTTTTCATAAATCGAACCCCCGCCGTCCGGCCGCGGCGGGCCCGCTCAGGCCAGCAGCGACGAGATCAGCTCGAAAAGCCTGGCGGAGCGGACCGGCTCCTTGTTGCAGACGATCTGCACGGCTATGGCCCCGGCCGCGTTGCCGACGAAGGAGACCAGGTCGGGCGGCAGGCCGGCGGCGGCGCACGGCGCCGCGTAGGAGAAGAAGGCGTCGCCGGCCCCGACGCGGTCCACCACGCGGGCGGCCAGCGCGGGGGCGGTGACGAAGCCGTGCCTGGGGGAATACCCCATCGAGCCGTGCTTGCCGCGGGTCATAAGCATCATGGGGGAGCCGATGGCGGAACAGATGGACTTCAGCACCCCTTCCGTCGGGCCGTACTCGTCGTGGCAGGCGAGGCGGGCCTCCAGTTCCGTTATCGAGGCGAAATCCGCCCGGCGGTACTTGGTTATCATGTTGAAGCCGGAGTTGGCGCTGTTGGTCTGGACGTTCACCGCCAGGAACCGGGCCTTCTTTTCCAGCAGCCGTATTATCCTGCCGGTGAAGAGGCCGTGGCCGAAATCCAGGGCCAGCACCATGTCGTGCCGCGGCAGCTCCCGCTCCAGGAAGGAGAGGATCGCCGACTCTTCGCGCGCGGACACGTAGCCCTTGTCCATATGGCAGATCTCGAAGAGCTTGGAGCCCGAGTATTTCTCGATGAAGCGTTTCTTGAGGATGGTCTGGGAACCGGAGCGGGTGAAGAAGCGGGGGCGGACGTTGCGGCCCAGCTTGCCCCGTATAAAGCCCTCCCGCCTGTCCTTGTCGCCCAGAACGGAGACCAGGGTCACCTTCCCGCAGAGTTCGGCGATATGGTTGGCCGCGGCGAAAGCCCCGCCGGCGAAGACCTCCTCGCCGAGGTAGCGCTGGACCACCAGCGGCTCCTTTGAAGAGCGGCCCATGGACTCGCAGTAGTGGTATTCGTCCAGGATGCCGTCCCCTATCACCAGCGCGCGCTTCTTCCCGAGGGCCTTCAGGGCTTCCGTTATGGCGTCCGCGCCGTACCTGGACCTGATACCGGCGAGATAGCGGCGGGTGGCCGGAGGGTAAAGACCGAGGAACTGGGCGATTATGCCGGGGGCATGGCCCCTGTCGGACACATAAAGGTCGCAGCCGGCCGCTTTCATGGTCCTTTTGCCGGCGCGGCGCAGCGCGGCGGCCATCGCGTCCAGATCGTCCACCGTCCGTATCTTCTTCAGGAGTTTCATTTCTTCCCGTAATGCTCGCCGATGAGTTTGGTGGAGGAATAGACCTTCTCGCGGGTGAAGGCCATCCGGGCGCCCACCGCGGCCACGGCCTCCAGGTCCTTCTCCAGTTCCGCGCGCTTGCGCGCGTCCGTCTCGTACTCCTGCCCCTTGACGTATATGTCGGGACGGAGCAGTTTTATCGTTTCGACTGGATCGGGCCACCTGTTCACGGCCGCGAAATCCACGCATTCCAGGGCGGCCACGCTGGCGGCGCGCAGCCGGGCCTCGAAGACCGGGCGGCCCGGCCCCTTGTTGACGAATTCGTCGGGCGTTATCGTCACGGCCAGCACGTCCCCCATGTCCCGGGCGGCCTGGAAGTGCATTATGTGCCCGGGGTGCATGAGATCGAAACAGCCGTGGCAGAGGACGATCCTGCGGCCCGCGGCCTTGAGCCGGGCGAGTTCGGAGGCCAGCTCCTCCAGGGCCAGCACTTTCCGGGTCCAGCGGTTCCCCTCGTCCATGCGCCGGTCTAGCCCCCCACTATGAAATACCAGATCAGCAGCGCTATCACCAGCGAAAGGAGCTTTATCTCCCAGTTGAGCGTGAAAAGTTCCCGGAAGTTCATTTACCGGCCCCCTCCTGTCCGGACTCCGGCCGGCCGGCGGCCTCCGGCCTGGCGCTCCTGCGCAGCAGCGTCTTCTCCGCCTTGGAGCGGTAGAGCTCGTAAAGCATCTTTTCGAGGTCGGCCGTGTCCACGTGGCGCTGCAGTTTGCCGTTGCGCGCCAGCGAGACCGTCCCGTTCTCCTCGGAGACCACCACCACGATCGCGTCGGCTATCTCGCTGAGGCCCAGCGCGGCGCGGTGCCGCATGCCGAGTATCTTGGAGAGCTCCTGCTGCTCGGTGAGCGGCAGGATGCAGCCGGCGGCCACGATGCGGTTATTGGCGATGACCGCGGCGCCGTCGTGCAGCGGGGTCTTGGGGTGGAAGATGGTCAGCAGCAGGTCCGTGGAGACCTCGCCGTTTATGCGCGTTCCGCTCTCGATTATGTCGCGCAGGCCCATGTCCTGTTCCAGCACGACCAGCATGCCGGTCTTCGTCTCGGAGGCCTGCCGGACGGCGGAGACGAGCTCGCTTATGAACCGGTACTCCTGCGGCACCAGGATGCGGCCCAGCGGGTTCGCGCCGATATTGGCCAGCGCGAAGCGGATCTCAGGCTGGAAGACCACGATGAGCAGGAAGATACCGGCCAGCCAGAACTGCTGCAGCAGCCAGACCGTGGCCGAGAAATGCAGCAGCTTGGCCAGCGAGGTGATGACGGCCAGGATGAAGACGCCCCAGACCACCTGCATGGCGCGGGTGCCCTTTATGAGCAGGATCAGGCGGTATACGAGGTAGTATACCGCGAAGATGTCCAGCGCGTTGAGCAGGTAGGTTTTGAACTGCATCGGCTAGGCCGCCTCCGCGCCCGGTTCGGCGCCGGGTTCCGCGGCTGGGTCCGCCGCGGGCGCGGCGTCCTCCGCCCCGGTCCGGGGCTCGAAAATGGCCGCTATCTCGGCGGCGTCGAGGACTTCCTTCTCCATGAGGCCGTTGGCGAGGGCGTCCAGCATCCGCTTGTTCTCCATCAGCAGCGACTTGGACTTGTGATAGCACTCGCTGATGATGCGCTTGACCTCTTCGTCCACGCTGCGGGCGGTCTCGTTGGAGTAGCCGGGCTGGCGCACTATGTCGCGGCCCAGGAACACCTCGCTCTCGTCCTTCTTCAGCGAGACGAGGCCGATCTTGTCGCTCATCCCGAACTCGGTGACCATCTTCATCGCGTAAGCCGTGACCTTGCCCAGGTCGTCGTGGGCGCCGGTGGTCAGCTCGCCGAAGGTGGTCTCCTCGGCGGCGCGGCCGCCCAGCAGCACGCTGAGGCGGTTGAGGATGTCGGTGCGGCTGGTCAGGTAGCGGTCCTCCACCGGCAGCTGCAGCGTGTAGCCCAGCGCCGGGCCGCGGGGGATTATCGAGATCTTGTGCACCGGGTCGCAGCCGGGCAGCATCTTGGCCACGAGGGCGTGGCCCGCCTCGTGATAGGCGACGATCTTCTTCTCGCGGTCGGAGATTATGCGCGAGCGGCGCTGGGGGCCGGCCAGCATCTTCTCGATGGCCTCCTCCAGGTCGGGCATCTCGACGGCGCTCTTGTCCTTCTTGGCCGCGAGTATGGCCGCCTCGTTGACGATATTGGCCAGGTCCGCGCCGACGAAGCCGGGCGTGTTGCGGGCGATGACCGCCAGGTCCACTCCGGGGACCATCTTCACCTTTTTGGCGTGGACCCGGAGTATCTCCTCGCGCCCCCTTATGTCCGGGGCCGGCACGTTGATGCGGCGGTCGAAGCGGCCGGGGCGCAGCAGCGCGGGGTCCAGCACGTCGGGGCGGTTGGTCGCGCCGATGAGGATGATGCCCTGCTTGGAATCGAAGCCATCGAGCTCCACCAGCATCTGGTTGAGGGTCTGCTCGCGCTCGTCGTGGCCGCCGCCGATGCCGGCGAAGCGGGCGCGGGCCACGGCGTCGAGTTCGTCCACGAAGATTATGGCCGGCGCGCTCTTCTTGGCGCGCTCGAAAAGGTCGCGCACGCGGCTGGCGCCGACGCCGACGAACATCTCGACGAACTCGGAGCCCGAGGAGGTGAAGAACGGCACTCCCGCCTCGCCGGCCACGGCGCGGGCCAGCAGCGTCTTGCCGGTGCCGGGCGGGCCGTAGAGCAGCACGCCCTTGGGCAGTTCGCCGCCCAGGTTCTGGTACTTCTTGGGGGTCTTGAGATAATCGACTATGTCCTTAAGCTCTTCCTTGGTCTCGTCGCAGCCGGCGACGTCCTTGAAGGTGACCTTCTGCTTGCGCAGGTCCTGCTGCCTGGCCTTGGACTTGCCGAAGGCCATGGCCTGCTTGCCGCCCATCTGCGCCTGGCGCAGGAAGAGGAACCACCAGAGGAAGATGAAGATGGCTATCCAGCCGAGGTTCATGATCAGCGCGGTGACCCAGCTGCGGTCGGCGGTGCCGGCGAAACTCTTGACGCCCGCGGCCTCCATGTCGGAGATGAGCTTGTCGTCGGGCAGGGGGATCGCGCGGAACTTGACGGTCTTGCCGCCCTCGCGCACCTCTCCCCTTATCAGGTCGGGACGCACGGTGACGCTCTCGACCTGCTTGTCGCGCAGTTTCTGCTTGAATTCCGAATACGGCAGGTCGCGCTCCTTGTCCAGCTGCCGCAGGTTCTGGTACACCGCGGCGAAGAGCATGAAAGCGAGCCCCCAGAAGAGGAGTTGCCTGAAATTCTTGTTGCCTTGCATTTACTTTCCTTTTATCGCGGACGGTTTCAGGACGCCTATATAGGGCAGGTTCCTGTAAAGTTCGTTGTAGTCCAGGCCGTAGCCGACCACGAATTTATCCGGGATGTCGAAACCTTTGTACTTTATCGGGACCTTCACCGCCCGGCAGGACGGTTTGTCGAGCAGGGTGCAGACCTCCACGGAGCGGGGCCGGCGGGTCTTGAGGTTCTTGAGCAGGTAGTCCATCGTCAGCCCGGAGTCCACGATATCCTCCACCACCAGCACGTCGCGCCCCTCGATGCTCTCCTTGAGGTCGAGCAGCGTGCGCACGACGCCCGTGGACTTCTGGCCCGAATAGGACGAGACCATCATGAAATCCACGTGCGCGTCGAGCTTGAGGCCCTTCAACAGGTCCGACAGGAACAGCACGCTGCCTTTGAGCACGCCTATGAGCGAAAGCGTCCTGCCGTGATAGTCCGCGGAGATCTTCTCCGCCAGCTCCGCTATGCGGGCCTGCAGTTTCTCCGGCTCTATCAGTATCTCGGCTATGTTCCTGTGCATATACAGTTACAGACTATATATTTTAATTCTTTTGGCGCGCATTTCCAAATCCGGCGGCCCGCCGGGAAAAAAAGGCCGGGGAGGGTTCTCCTCCCCGGCCTTGCCGGCGCGGTCCCGGGACCGTTCAGGCCGCGGCTTTCACGCCGTCCAGCAGCTTGCGGTAGCGCGCCAGCGGCTCCGCCAGCCCTTTTATCGCCGTCTCCCAGAACTCCGGCTTCCCTATGTCGGCGCCCAGGCTGCGGCGGGCCACTCCTTCCGCCGTGTCGGAGCCGGAAAGACGGAGGAAAGATTCGTACCTGGGCAGGAACGACGGCCCTTCTTCCTTGAACTTCCTGAACAGCGTGGCCGCCAGCAGGAAGCCGAAGGTATAGGGATAGTTGTAGAACGAAACGCCGGCGCGGTAGAAGTGCAGCTTGGACGCCCAGAACATGGGGTCCTCGCCGCCCGGCTCCAGCGCGTCGCCGAAGATCCTGCGCTGCGCGGCGGACATCAGTTCCTTCAGGCGGGCGGCGGAGACCTCGCCGCCGGCCCGTTCCTCGTGGAAGGCCTTTTCGAACTCGAAGCGCACGGTGATGTCGAGTATCGTCACGGCGGCGCCGGTCAGGTACTCGTCGAGCATGATGAGCTTCTGCGCCTCCGGCACCGACGGGTCGCCCTGCACGCCCTCCGCGAGGATATGCTCGCCGAAGATGGAGGCGGTCTCGGCCAGCGTCATCGGGTATTCCGTCGCCCAGCCGCGCATGTCCCGCATCAGGTGGCTGTGCCAGGCGTGGCCCATCTCGTGGGCCAGCGTATTGACGTCGCCCAGCGCCCCGTTGAAGGTCATGTAGACGCGGCCCTCGCCGGTAAGATGCGAGCCGGTGCAGAAGGCGCCCGGCCGCTTGCCGCCGCGGGCCTCGCTCTCCAGCCGCTTTTTGGCGACGAAGTCCTTATAGAAAGCCCCCAGCGCGGGATAGACCCGGCCGAAAGCCCCCTCCACCTTGGCCGAGCCTTCCTCCCAGGTATAGGTCTTGCCGTCCTTGAGCGGCAGCGGGGCCTCGCGCTCGTAGAAAGCTATCCCCTTGCGTCCCATCGCGGCCGCCTTGACGCGCAGGATGTCGCGCACGGGTTCGAGGTTGCGGTGCACCGCCTTGTACATGGCGTCGAGCGTGGAGCGCTTTATCCCCGCGCCGAAAAGCGACTGGTCGAGGAAATGCCTCATCCCGCGGCGCTTGTTGAGCGTAAGGCGCGTGCCGCTGAGCGCGTTGAGCGCCGCGGCGCAGGGGTCCTCTATCGCGGCCCAGGCCCGGTTGCCGCCCTCGAAGGCGGCCCGTCCGACCTTGCGGTCCGGGTCGGCCATCAGCGCGCGCCAGCGCGAAACGGGCAGCGTCTCGACGCGCCCGTCCGGCCAGCGCATCTCGAAGGTCAGCTTGGAGGAGATCTTGTCGTAGAGCCTCTCCCAGGACTGGAACCCGTCGACGGAGAGGTCGGCGGCCAGTTTCTCCTCGGACGGGCTCATGGTGCGGCGGGCCCGCTCGCGCGTCCGCTTCAGGGAATAGGCGATGTCCTTCAGCCGCGGGCGCTTCACGAAAGAGGCGAAGACCTTTTCCGGGGCGTCCTTGAAAGCCCGCAGCAGGTCGACGAGGAACTTGGAATACTCCGCTTCCAGGCCCGCCAGCCGCGCTTCCTCGGCGGCGTAGGCCTCGTTGTCGGCGTGGGCGGCGCTCAGGCAGCCGGCGTAGGAGTAAAGATGCCCCAGGCGCGTGCCCGCGTTCTCGGCGGCGAGTATCAGCTTCTCCCAGTCGTTCGCCGCGCGGGCGGACAGCGGGGGCAGCTTCGCGGCCTTCTTCTGTATCGCCGCGATATCGGCGGAAAGTTTCTTCTTGAAAGCCCTCATCTCCGGCCCGTCGAACGACGGGAAATAAGAGGTGAGGTCCCAGTTTACGCCCTGTTTCTTTTCGGTCATGCCGCCTCCTCAGTTCTTCTTCTCCAGCTTGGCCCAGCTGTCCTTGAGCGTGACGGTGCGGTTGAACACCGGCGCGCCGGGCTTCGAATCCTCCGGGTCGGCGAAGAAGTAGCCCAGGCGCTCGAACTGGAACCGCGAGCCCGGCGCCGCGGCGCCGAGAGAGGGCTCCAGCATGGCCTTCCCTATCGTCTCCAGCGAGGACGGGTTGAGGTTCTCCTTGTAATCGCGCCCCTCGGGCACGGCCTCGGGCTCGCGCACGGTGAAAAGCGCGTCGTAGAGCCGCACCTTCGCCGGCACGGCGTGCCTGGCCGACACCCAGTGTATGGTGCCCTTTATCTTGCGGCCGTCGGGCGTATCGCCGCCGCGGGTGGCGGGGTCGTAGGTGCAGTGGACCTCGGTCACGGCGCCGGAAGCGTCCTTCACGACCTTGTCGCATTTGACGATATAGGCCGCGCGCAGGCGCACCTCCTGACCGGGCGTCATGCGGAAGAACTTCTTCGCCGGGACCTCCATGAAATCGTCGCGCTCGATATACAGCTCGCGGCAGAAGGGGACCTTGCGCGTGCCGGCCGACGGGTCCTCGGGATTGTTGACGGCCTCCATCTCCTCGGCCTTGTCCTCGGGATAATTGGTCAGCACGACCTTCAGCGGCCGCAGCACGGCCATCGCGCGCGGGGCCGTCCTGTTGAGCTCGCCGCGCAGCGCGTTCTCCAGCACCCAGATGTCCGAGACGCCGGGGACCCTGGAGATGCCCACCTCGTCGCAGAAGGCGCGCAGCGAGGAGGCGGTGTAGCCGCGGCGGCGCAGGCCGGAGACCGTCGGCATCCGGGGATCGTCCCAGCCCTCGACGTGGCCGTCCTTCACGAGCTCCAGCAGCTTGCGCTTGCTGGTGATGGTATTGCCCAGCGTGCGGCGGGCGAACTCGATCTGCTGCGGGTGGTATATCCCGAGCTGGTCGAGGTACCAGTCGTAGAGCGGCCTGTGGTCCTCGAACTCCAGCGTGCAGATGGAATGGGTGATGCCCTCGATGGAATCCTCCAGGCCGTGCGCCCAGTCGTACATCGGGTAGACGCACCATTTCCTGCCCTGGCGGTGATGCTCCGCGTGAAGGATGCGGTACATCACCGGGTCGCGCATATTGAGGTTCGGATGCGCCATGTCTATCTTCGCGCGCAGCGTGCGGCTGCCGTCGGGGAACTCCCCTTTGCGCATGCGCTCGAACAGGTCCAGGTTCTCTTCGACGGAGCGGCCCCGGTGCGGGCTGTCCTTGCCGGGTTCGCCGGGGGCGCCGCGGTGGGCGCGCACCTCGTCGGGGCTCAGGTCGCAGACATAGGCCTTGCCCTTCTTTATCAGCTCGACGGCCCAGTCGTACATCCGCTGGAAATAGTCGGAGGCGAAGAAGAGCCGGTCCTCGAACTCGCCGCCCAGCCACCGCACGTCCTCGATTATCGAATCGACGTACTCCTGCTCCTCCTTCGACGGGTTGGTGTCGTCGAAACGCAGGTTGAACTTGCCGCCGTAATGCTTCGCGATGCCGGAGTTGAGGATGATGGAGGTGGCGTGGCCTATGTGCAGGTAGCCGTTGGGCTCGGGCGGGAAGCGCGTATGGACGCGGCCCTGGAACCGGCCGGAAGCGTTGTCCTTGTCGATCAGCTCGTGGATGAAATTGGTCCTGGCCGCGGGGGTCTCCGTATTGTTTTCCATAGGGGAATTATACAATTTAGCCCGGCGCGGCCGGGAAAAGAAAAAGCCCCGGCGCGGGCCGGGGCCTTCCGGAACGTCGGCGGAGGCCCGCCCTATTTAGCGGAGAGTTTCTTCGCCAGCTCCGCGACGTACCTGCCCTGGTAGCGGGCCGCCTCCAGCTCCACCTTGCTGGGCATCCGCTCGCCCTGGCCGCCGGCTATCGTCGAGGCGCCGTAGGGACTGCCGCCCTTGACCTCTTCGACGCCCATCTGGCCCTGGAAGGCGTAGGGCAGGCCGGCTATGACCATGCCGTGATGCAGCAGCGTATTATGGAACGAAAGTATCGTGGATTCCTGGCCGCCGTGCTGGGTGGCGGAACTGGACATCACGCTGCCGACCTTGCCGACCAGCGAGCCTTTGGCCCAGAGCCCGCCCGTGGAATCCAGGAACTGCCTCATCTGGCCGCACATATTGCCGAAGCGCGTCGGCGTGCCGAAGATTATGCCGTCGGCTTTCGGCAGATCGTCCGGCGAGCAGACCGGCACGGAGGCCTGGGCCTTCTGCGCCTCCAGCGCGCCCATCTTGCCGAGCACCTCTTCCGGCAGCGTCTCGGGCACGCGCTTTATCTCCACCTCGGCGCCCTTCACCGACTTCGCGCCCTCGGCGGCGGCCTCGATCATCCCGTGCATGTGGCCGTACATCGAATAATAGACCAGAAGTATTTTCATGATACCCTCCCGTGTACCGATGGACCCATCCTAGCCATTCCTCTCCCCCGCTGTCAACAGAAAGCCCCCGCCGCGGACAGGTCCGGGGCGGGGGTTCCTGGGGCGGCTGCGGCCTTATTTCTTCAGTTGCGCGTAGAAGTACTCGGAAACGAAGCTCGACAGCCAGCCCGGCTTCTCGCCCAGCTGGTCGGGGGAGGTCACCCGGCGGGACATGGCCACATCGTTGGCGAAAGCCTCGTCCAGCTGCGCGGTGGAGACCGGGTCCACTATCGCGACATTGACCTCGGTGTCGTAGCGCTCGCCGCGGGGGTGCAGGTTGTAGGAGCCGATATTGGCGAACACGCCGTCGACGGTCATGAACTTGGAGTGCAGCGTGGCGTCGCCCTGGTAGAGGTAGATGTTGGCGCCGGCCTGGGCCAGGGGCATCAGGCACTTGTACATCGCGTCCACGATGGTCTTGCCTTCGGGGTCGATGCTCTCCTTGGAGTTGGTGATGATGTTGACCTCGACGCCGCGGGCGACCGCGTCGAGCACGGCCTTGGAGACCACGGGCAGCGAGACGAAGTAGGCGTTCTCTATGTTGATGCGCTCGGTGGCGCCGTACATCGCCTTAACTATGCTGACCAGTATCGGGGAGTTCTGGGGAGGGTTCTGCATTACCACGCCTATCTTCGCGGGACCGCCCTCCCAGGCGCCGGAGGCGTTCTCGGAGACCAGCCCGAACTTCAGCTTGCTCTCGCGGACCTTGGCGTTCCAGACCCGGGCGAAGAGGCGGCGGCTCTCGGCCACGGCGGGGCCGGAGTAGATGACGTCGGTGTCGCGCCATTTCACGTTGTTGGGGTCCTTGTGGGAGTAGACGTCGCCGAAATTCATGCCGCCGACTATGGCGTACTTGTCGTCCACTATCATCATCTTGACGTGCCAGATATCGTTGCCGCGGCCGGCTTCGTCGTAGCGCAGGACCTCTATGCCGGCCTCTTCCATCAGCTTGAGCACGCGCTTGCCGTGGCCGACGGCGACCTTCTTGTCCACGATGACCTTCACTTCCAGGCCCTCGCGCTTCTTGAGGATCAGGTACTGGGCGCCTTCCCAGCCGGTGATATCGTCGTAGAAGGCCCAGCTGGAGACCAGCAGGCTCTTTTTGGCCTCGCGCATCAGGCGGTCGCGCATCGCGAAGGAGGCGGGGCCGTTGACCAGGTAGCGGGCGCTGTTGCCGGCCGCGAAGCGGGCGCCGGTGGCGTTCTCGTACTCGGCCACGAAGCCGGGGTCGAGGAAAAGCGACTGCTGGCCGGCGCGGCGGGCGGGATAGGACCTGGAGACCGAGGCGTCCAGTACGCGCTTGGAGACATCGTCGAAAGTGGGGGCGCCGTCCGCCCACGGTATCCAGCCGTTGTCGGAGAGCTGGGCGCCGAGAGCGTGCCAGGCTATGACCGCGGTGCCGGCGTAGGAGACCGGCTCGGGCAGCGGGTAATCGGAAGGAAGCGGGGGTATGACGGGCAGCTCGGGGACCAGCGGGCGCGCGGCGGGGGCGCGCAGCGGGGTCGGCTGCAGAGCGGCGGCCTGGTCTCCGGAAAGCGAGCCGTCGAAGCGGCCGCTGAGGTCGGCGGCCCAGTCCTCATGGACCGGCAGGCCGAGCGAGGCGGCGGTGCGCTCCATGCCGGACTGCAACTCGGCCAGCCTTGAATCGTAATCCCCGCCGGCGAAGGAGCCGGAGGATATAAGGGGGAGGATCAAAGAAGCGATGAGAACGGACTTGGTTTTGATCATGCTATATTCTAGCCCGCGCCCCCCCGTTCCAAAAGGGCCGAAGGGCTTTTTTAAGACAAAAAAAGGCCCACCCGGAGGTGGGCCCGTTGGGAAGGCCTTTTTGGGACCCGCGGTCAGTCCAGGTCCATGGGGTTTATCGGCTTGATATCCTCGCCCGATTCCTCGATGCGTTTCTTCTCCTGCTCGAACTTGTCCAGCAGGTCCTTCTTCTTCTTGTCCATCTCGTCCCGGGCGCCGGAAAAATAGCCGTCCAGGCGGGCCTTGTCCTCCTGCATCTTCTTCATGGCCTCCGCCATGGGGTCCGCCCCCTCTTTCACTTTGGGCTTGTCCCAGTGGCGCAGGACCTTGCCGGTCTTGCGGTCCACCTCGATGCGGGCCTTGCAGCAGGGACAGTCTATCAGGAACGAGCCTTCCGACATGATTCCTCCTACCTGACCCCCCACAGCGGGTGCTGCTGCGGGAGGATCTTCACCCTGGCCAGCCGGCCCCGGGCGTAAGCCGCGGCCTCGCGCAGGAAAAGGGCGGACGGCGGGCGCGCTCCTTTATTGCGGGTGGCCGGCTGTATGAAAAAAGGGATATCCCGGCCGGCGGCGGCGGCCAGGTCCGCGGCTTTCTCGAAGTCGGACAGCGACGAAGAAGCGGTGAGGACGACCTTGACGAAGACCTTGCCGCGGGCGGCGGCCAGGAACCTGCGGTGGGCGGCCCAGAGAGGGCGGTGCCCCCCCGCCGAGGGGACCTTGATGTCCATGGCCACCGCGTCCACGTGCCGCGCCACCCGCGCCAGTTCGCGCCAGAGCGTACCGTTGGTCTCCAGGTGTATCCCGAGGCCGGCCTTTCTGAGCAGCGGCGCCAGCGCCTTTATGAACCGCCAGTGGATAAGCGGTTCGCCGCCGGTGAGGGAGACCGTCCGCGCGCGGCCGCGGCGGGCCTGTCCGACCACCTCCGCGGCGGCCTCGGCCGGGGTCATCAGGAAGGACGGGAGCGCGCGGGCCGCGGGCTCGTCGCAATAGGAGCAGCCCAGGTTGCAGCCGGCGAAGCGGAGGAACGCCTGTTTCCGGCCGCAATGCAGGCCCTCGCCCTGCCGGGAACAGAAGATCTCGTGTACCGGCGCGGCGGGGACTTTCATTTCAGGGCGGGGTCCGGGACGCCGGCTTCTGTGAAACCCTTGGCGCGCAGTTTGCAGGAATCGCAGCGGCCGCAGGGCCGTCGGCCGCCGGCGTAGCAGGACCAGGTCAGCTCCAGCGGGGCACTGAGCCTCATCCCCAGCCGCACTATGCCGGCCTTGCTCAGTTTTATCAGAGGAGTGAGGAGCTTTATCCGCTCGCCGCGGTCGCCCTGGCGGGTGCCGAAGGCGGCGGCTTTTTCGAGGGCGCGGTAGAAAGCGGGACGGCAGTCGGGGTAGCCGGAATAGTCCACGATATTGGGGCCCAGTACGACCGCCCGGGCGCCTATGGCGTCCGCCAGCGAGACGCCGGCCGAAGCGAAGACGAGGTTGCGGCCGGGGACATAGGTCGAAGGGATATCGCCGGGCCGGCCTATGGCGGAGAGCTTCTGCTCGGGCAGCCGGCCCCCTTTTCCGACCAGCGAACTGGCGCGGAACCAGGGGAAGTCCAGTTCTATTTCGTAAAGCTTCACGCCCAGGCGGCGGGCGATGGCCCTGGCGCTGCGGTTCTCGCGGGAATGGCGCTGTCCGTAGGCGAAAGAGACGGCGGAGCACTCGAAGCCTTTGGACAGCGCCCAGGAGAGCGCGACCGTGGAATCCAGCCCGCCGGAAAAGAGGACCGCCGCCTTGCGCTTCACCCCTTCACCCCCGTCCCGGCCGGGAATACCGGAGCGAACACGCCCCGGTGGCTGGCGGAAGGCACGGTCCTTAGAATATCCGCGGAGAGGGCCAGCTCCAGGTCCCCCTTCCCCCCCGGGCGGCCGGCCAGGAAGTCCAGCGGCCTGCCGCTGGAATGGATCTCCGCGACCGCGTCCCCGTACGAGATCTCCCCGGCCAGGAAGCGCGCGCAGGAAAAGTCCTCGGCGTGGGCCCCGTTGAAGTAGAGGCAGGCCGGCACGAAAAGCGTGTCCATGGGGGAGGAAGCGCAATAGTCCGAGAGCGCGGCCGCGTTGGCGAAGCAGCCGATGAGGATCTCGGCCGCGGAAGGGCAGGCCATGACGGCTTTCGAGCCGGAATTGGTGACTATCACCGCCGGGCGGGAAGGGTCCGAGCCGCGCAGCGCGGTCACGGGGGAATTGTCGTATTTCTCGACGCCGGGCAGGTCCTTCTCGGAAAAGATGTCCGCCCCGGACGCGCGCGCGGCCGCCACGGCCAGCCCCGCGTCCGCGTAGATCCGTACGTCGCGGCGCCCGCTCTCGAGCAGCGCGCAGACGGTGTTGGAGAACCTGAAAAGGTCTATGATCACGGCCCGGCCGCGCCAGGCCCCGGCCTCTTCCGGGCCGTAAGCGACCTTCTTACGGGTTCCGGATCGCGGCGGTGGAGACGTTGGCTTCATATTTAAGCGCCAGACCGCTCAGGAAGACGCGGCCGCTGCCGCCCTCTCCGGACGAAAGCGGGACATCGGTCCTGTTCACGGCTTCGGGGATGAGTATGACGGCGTCCGCCCCGATATCGGCGGCCAGGCGGCGGGCCTTGATCTTCTGCTTCTCGAAAGCCTTGGGGTCCGCGCCGGGGATATGCTCGCCGTGGAACAAGGCGATGGCCCCCCACGGTTTCCGGGTCTCGGTCCTCGACGAGAATACCTCGACCTCTTTCCAGTGCTTAGGCTGGAACCAGGGGCCGACCTGTATCACGTCCACGCGCGGAGAGGCGCAGGCGGAGAAGGCCGAGAGGAGCAGGACCGGTACCGCCAGGCGTTTCACCGGGGAGGCTCCACGCCGAGGTCCCGGCAGATCTTGCGCACGGTGAAGTCCGCTATCTCGTTATGGCGGGTCACCGGCACTTCCTTGTTCGTCGCTGGATTGGTGAAGATGGAGTACTTGCCTCCCTCGCGGGAAAGCACGCACCCTTCCTGGGTCAGATAACGGACAAGTTCCTTGCGTTTCATATTACCTCCGATAAGCCGCATAGCGGCTTTCTCCGGCCGCGCCTCGGCGGTCACGCTTACGCGGGTGACCGCCTGCGGCCTTGCGGCCCGGGCGCGAAACGCACCGCGTTTCGCTCTTCGCCGGGCCTCACCTCCGAAAAGATCTATTCGCGGCTCCGGCGCAGGGAGCCGGCCGGCTTCCAGGAGACGCCCCCCTTGCCGAAAACGACCTGCACGAAACTTATGGTGCCGTCGTCGGCCTGCAGGACGAGTATGCTGCGCCCGCCGTCCGTCAACGTGCCGCGCACGTCGCCCAGCGAGGCCGGAAGGGCGCCGGGGTCCGCGGCGCCGGACGCGGTCGCCGCCTCTTCCGGCTGCTCCGCGGACCAGACCGGGCCGGCGGTCTCGGCGCCGTCGATCACGACCCCTCCCTCCTCTTCGTCCGCCGCCTGCGCCGGACCTTTCTGCTGGGAATACAGCGAGAGCGGCAGGGCCGCGAGCGCTATCAGGAACACAACCTTTTTCATAACGGGGATCTCCTAGAACCTTTTGACCCCGACCCGGCGGGGCTTTATGCCGACCAGGGCCGAAGCCAGCGCGGCGAAACGGCGCGGGGCGTCGCTCACGAAGAACTCGGCGCGGCCGGAGCCGGACGGCCGGAGCAGACCGGCGCGGGCGAGGGTTCTCCTTACCTCCAGCGCGGCGGCTTCCGCGGAATCAATTATATTAATTTTGCCGCCGACGGCCCGCGCTATTATGCCTTTCAGCAGCGGATAATGGGTGCAGCCCAGTATCAGCGAATCGTAGCCTTTGCCGCGGTAGCGCGAAAGATACTCCTCCGCGGCCAGCCTTGTGACGGCGGCGGCGCGGCGCCCGCGCGCCGGGGCGCTCCAGCCCTCCTCCACGAGCGGCACGAAAAGCGGGCAGGCCCGCTCCGTGACCAGCGCGCCGGGAACGGCCCGCCGCAGGGCGCGGCCGTACGCCCGGCTGGAGACGGTCGCGGCCGTCCCTATCACCAGGACCTTCCGCCCCCCCGAGGCCGCGAAGGCCGAGGCCCCGGGCTCTATGACCCCCGTGACCTCCACGCCGCGGGCGGCCGCCCGCACGGCGTCCAGCGCGACGGAAGAGGCCGTATTGCAGGCCACGACCAGCGTCTTTATCCCCTTCGAGACGAGCCAGGCCGTTATCTCGCCGGAGAACTGCCTGACGGCCTCGGGAGACTTGGTGCCGTAAGGGACGCGGGCGGTGTCGCCGAAATAGATGAAATTCTCGCGCGGCAGGGCCCGGCGCAGGGCCGCCAGCACGGTCAGCCCGCCCAGGCCGGAATCGAAAACGCCTATGGGTCTGTCGCCCTTTTTCATATCACGGGATTATTTCCAGCCCTTGAGCTCCGCGTACTTGCTCAGGCCGTTGTGTATGGCCCTGGCGAGTTTCGCCTGCACGCTCTTGCTGCTGAGGTTCTTCTGGTCGCTCGGATTGGTCATGAAGCCCATCTCCAGCAGGACCCCCGGGGCGTAGGTGCCGCGCAGCACGTAGAAGGCGGCCTGCTTGACGCCGCGGTTCTTGAAAGGGGTGTGGCGCTCGAACTCGCGGGTGATGAAAGCGGCGAGCTGGCTGCCCTCGTTGAGGTACTCGTTGCGGGCCAGCGAGTGCAGCAGCATGGCCGCCGGGTCCGGCCGGGAGGAATCGTCCTCCAGGTCCAGCACCGAGTTCTCGTAGTCGGCCACCTCGGCCGCCATGGGGTCCGAGGCGTTCTCGGACATGAAATAGATCTCGAAGCCGTGCTCCGAGGAGCGGCGCGTGGCGTTGGCGTGTATCGAAATGAAAACGTCGGCCTTGTGCCTGTTGGCGAACTCGGACCTGGCGGCCAGCGGGACGAACACGTCCGAGGTCCGGACCATCAGCACGTCGAAGAAACCTTCCTTCTCGAGCAGTTTCCAAAGCTCCTTCGCCACCGCCAGATTTATGTCCTTCTCCCTCATCCCCGAGATGCGCCGGCCGCCGGGGTCCTTGCCGCCGTGCCCGGCGTCTATTATCACTTTCTTCCTGGCCTTGGGGTCCAGCACCGCCTTGTCGGGCAGGCCGGGCGTGAACGGCGCCGGAGCGGCCGCGGGCGAAGGGAGCGGCGCGGGGGCCGGAACGGACGCGGCCGCCGGCAGCACGGAGGGCGTCGGCGGCGCGAGAGACCCGTCCGCCGCCGCGGGAGAGGCCCGGGGGGCCGGTCCGCCTTCCGTCCCGGAGGAAGAAGGGGGCAGTTCCTCCACGGCGGGCTCCGCGCCGGCGGCGGGGGCGGAAGGAGGTATGACCTGGTCCGCGGCGGCGTCCGGACCGGCCCGCCCGGCGGCCGGCCGGTCGGCGGGAGCGGCAAGTATGTCCAGGACTATGCGGTCCGGGTCGGAGAGTTTGAAGGCGTTGAAGCCCGCGGCCTTCTCCCCCATGGCCACGCCCACCCGCAGCACCTTGTTGTCCTGGATGAGCTCTATGGAGTTGACCAGCCCGTCGCCGACCTCTATCTTCTCGGGCGAGGCCAGGCTGCCGCCCGCGATCACCATCGTGAGCAGGCCGTTGGACTTCTGGTAGGTCTGGTATTCCAGCGGCTCGTTGAGGTAGAGCACGAAGCGGGTCTTGTCCTTGTGGGAGAAGTAATTGTAGGAGGCCACGCTCATCTTCTCCATCACGTCCAGCGACCGGGAGGCCTCGTCGTAACGCAGCCTGAAGCCGAAACAGGAATGGAAGTGATCGGAGACGAAGAACTCCCTGGAAAGGAAGGACCTGCCGCCCCTGACGATCACGGGGGACCTCATCTCCGCGGCTTCCTTGTCGTAGAGCACCTCGTCGCTCTTGACCGAGGCCTGGACCCTCCTGCCCTTGAGCTGGAAGACCAGCTTCCCCGAGACCGGGTACCAGTAGATCTTCCCTCCCAGGTAGCGCGACAGGCGCGAGGCGTCGAAGTAGGTCTCGCCGCCGTAACTGTAGGTCTCCAGTTTCCCGGCGTACTTCCCGTTCCGGCTGAACGAAGCTTCCTCCACGGCGGCCGCGGCGGTGGACGGAACGCCCGCGGCCAGTATGAGCGTCAGCAGTGTCTTTTTAAGCATGGCTTCTCCTGAGTTCTCCCCGGGCTCTCACTCGAGGACGATACGATAGTCCTCCCACGTCAGCTGGGGATCCGAGGCGATCTTGAAAGAACGCTGCACGTTCTTCTCCATCATCGCGTGCTTGCGCCGCAGGTTCTCCGCCAGCATGGGGTTCAGGATCACGCGCAGGGCGCCGCCGGGGCGGCCCGCGGTGAGGTTGCGGATCTCCCGCTGCACTTTTATGCGTATGCTCTCGCTGGAAAGCACCCGCCCCGAGCCGTGGCATTCGGGGCATTCCTCGGTCAGCAGGCTCAGCGTGCTCTCGCGCTTGCGCTCGCGCGTCATCTCGACCAGCCCCAGCCGCGTGATCGGCAGTATGCGTATCTTGGCGCGGTCGTTCCTGACCGCGTTCTCCAGCGCGGTCACGACCTTCTGGCGGTTGGCCGCCTTCTTCATGTCGATGAAGTCTATGACGATGATGCCGCCGATATTGCGCAGGCGCAGCTGCCTGGCCACCTCCTGCGCGGCCTCGATATTGTTGAGCGTGACGGTCTCTTCCTGCGAGCGGCTGCCCGTGAAACGGCCGGTATTGACGTCTATCGCGCAGAGCGATTCGGCCTCCTGTATGATGATGCTGCCGCCGTTGGGCAGCTCCACCTTCACCTTGCGCAGTTCCTCGAGCCCCTTCTCCAGGTTGAAGGCCTTGAAGAGCGGCGTCTTGCCCTCGTAGAGCTTCACGCGTTCCTTGAGGTCGGGCGACATCTTGGCGACGAACTCCTGCACGCTCTGGAAATCGTCCCTGTTGTCGAGCATATAGATGGCGGTATCCTCGGAGAGGATGTCGCGGGCCACCTGCATCGGCAGGTCCATGTCCCGGTGCAGCAGGGCCGGCGGCCTGGAGGTCTCGAAACGTTCCATGACCGATTCCCACAGCTTGATCAGGTACTTGAGCTCCCGCTCCAGTTCCTCCTCGGTCGCGCCTTCGGCCTCGGTCCGGACTATGCAGCCCTTCTTGCCCATGTCCGCGTCCGTGGTGATCTTCTTGATGATATCGGAGAGGCGCTTGCGCTCGTCGGCGTTCTCGATGTTCTTCGAGACCCCTATGAATTCCTGGAAGGGCGTGAAGACCAGGTACCGCCCCGGCAGCGAGACGTCCATCGTCACCTTCATGCCCTTGGTGCTGATCGCGTCCTTGGTGACCTGGATGAGCACCTCCTGGTCCTTCTTGAGCAGTTTCTCTATCGGGTCGCGCTGGCTGCCCAGCACGTCCGAGATGTAGATGTAGGCGTTCTTGTCCAGGCCTATGTTGATGAACGCGCTCGAGATGCCCGGCAGGACGTTCTCGACCACGCCCTTGTAGATGTTGCCGACGATGTTGCCGCTCGACTGCCGCTTCCAGAACAGCTCGGCCATGCGGCCGTCCTCCACTACCGCTATCCGCGTCTCCTCGAAAGAGGTGTTGGCGAATATCTCCTTCCTGACTTTTTTCTCGTTTGCCATGTTCCTTAAATGTCCTCCTGCCAGCGTCGTATGGTACTGGGACACCATGCCGCATGGTGTCCCCCGCCGATGGCGTCTTACAAGATCTCCCTCAGTTTCCCCGAAGAATCCTCCCAGTAAAGCCCGGTCCTGAGAACGGTGAAAGGCGGCGCTGCCGGGCCGAAGAGGGCGGAGGCCAGGACCTCCGGCCTCCCCCCGGCGCGCAGCCTGAGGTCCGCGCGCAGCCTGTTGGCGGAGGCCTCCCACGAGGCGGACAGCACCGCCGGGCGCAGGTCGTAGCGCACCTTCTCCCCTTTCTTCTCCCGCTCGGCCATGAACCCGGAGGCCGACAGGAATTCTTCCACCCGGCGCTCCGCTTCCGGCGGGGCCGATGAAAAATCGAGCTCGAACCGCGCGACCGAGGCGCTCGCCTCGATCGAAGGGAAAAGCAGCGGCACGCGCTTGAGCGCGGCCAGCGCCAGACCGGCGGTACCGGGCGAGAGGGCCGCGCGGAGCTCCTCCTCCCTGTAAAGCCTGGAGAACCAGGCGTCCGCGTACTCGCAGAGGCTCCCGTGTCCCGCTCCCCCGGCGGGGCCGAAAGCCATCCTGGGCGTGCCTGCGGCGGGGCCCCTGGCGCCGTAGTAAGCCAGGCCCGAACCGGCGACCAGGGCCTTCAGGTCCCTTATCAGGCCGAGATGGCCCTCTTCCCCGGCGGGGCCCCGGCGCTCGAAGCGCATACGGCAGCGCATGGCCGGTCCCTCCCGCCCGTCGGCGTTCATACGAAAGCGTACCTCCGCGAATAGACGGATTCCGCGACGCCCAGCGCGAAGAAGGTGGCGACCATGTTGGAGCCGCCGTAGGAAAGCAGGGGAAGGGGAACGCCCGCGACCGGGGCGAAGCCGAGCAGCATGCCGAAGTTTATCAGGAAGTAGACCAGGTACAGGGAGAAGATGCCGCAGCAGAGCAGATAGCCGAACCTGTCGCGGGCCAGCTGCGCCACGCATCTCAGCCTGTAGAGCAGCATGAGGTAAAGCGTCATGACGAAGCCGGTGCCGATGAAGCCCATCTCCTCCCCGATCACGGCCAGGATGAAATCGGTGTGCCGCTCGGGCACGAAACCCAGCCGCGACTGCGTGCCCGAAAAGACGCCCTTCCCCAGCACTCCGCCCGAGCCCATGGCTATCCTGGCCTGGATCACGTTGTAGCCGGCGCCGCGCGGGTCGCTTTCGGGGGACAGGAAGACTTCCAGGCGCTTCTGCTGGTATTCCTTCATCTGGTTCTTGACCATCATGCCGGAGAAGAAGCCGAGTATGATCACGAGCGCCGCGCCGGTGAAGAAGACGCCCGAGATGTTCGAGTAGAGCTTGACCGACAGGAACCAGGCGGCCCAGGCCAGGACGGCCACGCCGGCGACGAAGATCAGCGTGTCCCAGCCGAAACTGGAGAGGCCGTGGAAGAAATCCAGCAGCGGGTTCCGGACGAGTTCCGGGTTAAGGGAGAGCAGCGTCCAGAGTATCGGGAAAAGGGCCGAGACCGCGGCGTAGCCGAGTATGATGGCGATATGGGAGACGCCGCCGCCGGCGCAGAAGATCATCGCCAGCACCACGGGGAAAGTGGTCAGTATGGCCGAGAAGTCCGGCTGCTTCATCAGCAGCAGGAAGAAAGGCAGCGCTATCAGCATCGCTCCCAGCGAGCCGCCGAACTCCCTGATCCTGCCGCCGCGCCTGTCGAGGTAGTTGGCGAGCGCCACTATCAGGCCTATGCGGGCGAGTTCCGAAGGCTGGACCGAGAAGAACGGCAGCCTGTACCAGGACTTGGCGCCCTTGTCCGCCACCCCGAAGAGGAGCACGCCGGCCAGCACCGCCAGGGAAAGGCCGTAAACGAACTTCCACTGGTCCTGGTAGACCTGGTAGTTCAGGCTCCAGGCCACGGAGAAGAAGATCAGGGCTATCGGCATCGCGATAAGGTGCGTCCGGATTATCCTCTCGTAGTTCGGCAGCACTCCGACGGAAGAGAAGACGGCCAGCGTGCCGATGAAGAGCAGCGCCGCCGCCGAGGCCGGTATGACCCAGTCCATCCTTCCCTTCTTGAGAGAGACCTTGCTCAGCATATCATTCGGCCTCCCCGGCCGGCTCTCCGCCGGCTTCGTACGCCGCGGCTTCCTCCGGACCGGCCGGCTGTGCGGCGGCCCGGACCTCCGCCGGCGCGTCCTGCGGCGCCGCTGCGCCGGCCGGCGCGGGAACGGGAGCCGCCGGCGAGGGGACCGGCAGCGCCGGCGCGGAGAGAGGCGCCGCCGGCACGGAAAAGGGGATCGCCGGCGCGGGAACGGGAGCCGCCGGCGAGGGAACAGTCAGCGCCGGCGCGGAGAGAGGCGTCGCCGGCACGGAAAAGGGGATCGCCGGCGCGGGAACGGTCAGCGCCGGCGCGGAGAGAGGCGTCGCCGGCGCGGAAAAGGGGATCGCCGGCGCGGGAACGGGGACCGCCGGCGCGGGAGCCTTCCTGGGCAGCGTCTCGCGCATGGCCGCTTCCATGACCTTCCGCGCTATCGGACCGGCGGCGGAGGAACCGTGCTCGCCGTGCTCCACCAGCACGGCCACCGCGACCTCGGGCTCGGCGCCGGGCATCCTCGCGAAAGCGACGAACCAGGCGTGGTCCTTGCCGTGGGGGGTCTGCGCCGTGCCGGTCTTGCCGTAGACCTCGGCCCCGTTTATCCTCGCCGGCCGCCCCGTCCCCTCCTCCACCGTCTTGCGCAGGGCTTCCCAGATAAGGTCCCAGGTGGAGCCGGCGAGCCTGACCTCGCCGCGCAGCTCCGGGGAACGGGAGAGCAGGACCCTGCCGTCGTGGGAGACCATCCTGTCCAGATAGTGGGGTTTCCAGAGCGAGCCGCGGGAAGCCACGGCGGCCATCATGACCGCCATCTGCGCCGGGGTCACCAGCGTCTCCCCCTGTCCTATGCTCAGGTTCAGGGTGTCGCCCACGAACCAGTAGCTTTTGCGGGTGGCGCGGCGCGTCGGACCGAAAAGGTTGCCCGCTTTCTCGTCCGGCAGCCTGATGCCCGTGGGCCGGCCGATACCGAATTCCCGCGCCTTGCGTTCGATGGCCAGCGGCCCGGCGCGCAGCCCGGCCGTATAATAATAGACGTCGCAGGAATGGGCGAGGCCGTCGAGAAAATCCATCCTCCCGTGCCCTTTCCTCTCCCAGCACTTGAAGACGCGCGAGCCGGCGTCGTAATAGCCGGGGCAGAAGACCTTTTCGGACGGGGTCATCTTTCCCGATTCGAGCAGGGCCGCCGCGCTGATTATCTTGAAGATGGAACCGGGAGGGTAGGTGCCCTGCACGGCGACGTTGAACTCCGGGATCTTCTCGGCCTGCCGCGGGAACTCCTCGTCGCTGTAGGAAACGAAAGCGTTGGGATCGTAGCCGGGCGAGGAGGCGAAGGCCAGCACGGCCCCGTTGCGCGGGTCGAGGGCGACCACGGCGCCGCGGCCGCTGGGCGAGCTCCGGAGGCCCTCCTCCGCGGCCGTCTGCACTTTGGAATCCACCGTCAGCCTTATGTCCGCTCCGGGGACCCACTTGCGGCTCTCGAGTATCCTGGAGAGCCTGCCCCGCGAGTCCACCTCCATGAAAATGCCGCCCGGTTTGCCGCGCAGTTCCTTTTCGTACATCCGCTCAAGGCCCGTCTTGCCCACGCGGGAATCGAAACCGTATCCGCCCGAGGCCCCGTAGCGCGCCCACTCCCTGGAGTCCATCTTGCCCATGTAGCCGACCAGGTGGCTGAGATAGGCGCCGAAAGGATAATGCCGCCTGGCCTCCGTTATCACGTCTATGCCGCTGTAGATGTTCTTGAGCCCGGAGATGGCGAACATCGCCGAGACGGAAAGGTTCTCGGCGATGCGGGCGGGGGTCTCGCGCGTGACCGCGCGGCGCAGCGAGGACCTCAGGTCCTCCTGCTTCGTTCCCAGCGGGCCGGCCAGGGCCTCGGCCAGCCTGTCGGCGTAGGAAGCCTGCACTTCCGCGCCGGGGAAATACACGAGAGTAAAAGAAGGCTTGCTGGCGGCTATCAGTTCCCCGTCGCTGGAGATGATGCGGCCGCGGGGGGCGCTCTGCGCTATGACCTGCGTGCGGTTCTTCTCGGCCAGTTCCCGGTAATGGGAGGACTGGAGCACCTGTATCCCGGTAAGGCGCAGCAGGAAGAGGAGGCCTGCGGCCCAGGCCAGAGTCCACAGTATCTCGAGCCTCTCCGGAACGGGAGTAACGGCCCTCACCGGCGCGGCCTCCGGGAAAAACGGCACGCCAGCAGGAAGACCGGCGGCACCGTCAGCGCGGTTATCAGGGGCTCGAGGACGAGGACTTTCAGGGGAAGCGGCGATATGCCGCTCACCGCCAGGTAGGCCGACTGGTAGGCGAAAAGGGAAAGCAGCGACAGGACCAGCGCGGCCGCGGCCTGGGAGAAAGGGCTGCCCAGGTCGAAATGGCGTTTCATCACCTGTACCGCGTAACCGATCAGCGTGTAGATCAGCGCCCAGGAACCGGCCGCGCCGGAGCCCAGCAGGTCCGCGTAGAGGCCGAAAAAGAAAGGCAGCGCTATCCCCCGCACCGGGCCGCCGGTCACGGCGGAGGCGAAGGCCGAGGCGAAGAGCAGGTTCGGCGCCAGGCCGCCCATCGGGAAGGACCAGTGCAGCCACCAGTGCCCGGAGCAGATCAGCAGGAAGAAAAAGAGGTCCTTGAGCGCCGTCACAGGTTCTCCTCCGAATAGCGGCGTATCTCCGCGGGGAAGTCCATGTTGACCACGTAGATCTCCTGCAGCGAATCCGGCTCGACGGCCGGTTCGGCTTCGGCCGCGAAAAGGTTCATCGAGGCGTCCCGGGAGGCGGTCCCGGAGACCGTCGCCACCAGGATGCCGGGCGGGAACAGCAGCCCGCCGACCGAGGTCACCAGCTCGTCGCCGGGACGCGGCTCGGCCTTCTCCTGAAGGTAGCCCAGGCGCAGACGCCGGGAACCGCGCCCTTCGAGCATGCCCTCGTGCCCGGAGGAACGCAGGCGGCAGATCACGGAGGAGAGCTCGCTGGTGACCAGCATCACCTTGGAGAAGGAGGGATAGACTTCGAAGACGCGGCCGGCCAGGACGGGGCGGCCGCCGGACAGCGCGAGCACGGTGGCGTGCAGGCGCACGCCGTGGTCGGTCCCCTTGTCGATGAAGACCGTGCCGAACCAGTCGCGCGGGGATTTGGAGATCACGCGGGCCCAGGTCCCGCGCCAGCGGGCGTCCCGGGAGAGGGCCAGCATCGAAGCCAGTCGTTCGTTCTCGGCTTCCAGCCGGCCGGCCCGGCCCGCTTCGAGCTCGGCCTCGGCCAGCTCGGCCTTCAGGCGGAGGTTCTCCTGGTCGGCGCGCACCAGGCGCAGCACGTTATCCGGGACGTTGCGGAGCCGGTAGTCCAGCCTGGCCCCCTGGAGGACCGGATATAAGGAGTAGCTGAAAAGCAGCCTGACCGAATGCAGGGAGGGGGTGGACGGGAAGACCAGCAGAAGGAAAGAGGCGGCGGCGAAGAAGGCCAACGCGTAATTGGCCAGGTCTTTCTCCCTGTTCATCCGGGCTCCTCCTTCGAGGGCCCGAAGCCTGAAATAGGACCAGGCCCGGGAGGGCTCAGTCCTGCCTGTACGACTTCAGGAATTCGGGCCGCTGCTGAATCCTGTCGAGTTCTTCGAGATACTTGCCGCATCCCAAAGCAACGCAACTTAACGGATCGGCCGCCCTGTGAGCAGGGAGCTCGGTCTCCTGTCGTATGAGCTCGGGAAAGCCCCTCAGGAGGGAACCTCCGCCGGCGAGCACCATGCCCCGGTCCACGAGGTCCGAGGAAAGTTCCGGCGGGGTCTCTTCGAGCACCTGCTTGATGACGTCAACTATCAGCTGAACGGGCTCCATCAGCGCCTGGCGTATCTCCTCCGAAGTGACGAGTATCGTCCTCGGCAGGCCTTTCGCCTGGTCCCGGCCCTTTACTTCGATAGTCTTCTCTTCTTTCAAGGGAAAAACCGATCCTATCTGAATCTTGACCTCTTCGGCGGTGGTCTCGCCGATTATAAGGTTGTGCTTGCGCCTGAAATACTGCACTATGCAGTCGTCCATCTCGTCGCCGGCCACGTCCAGGGACCTGGCGACGACCATGCCGCCCAGCGAGATCACGGCGACCTCGGTGGTCCCGCCGCCTATGTCGCAGATCATGCTGGCGTGGGGCTCCGAGACCGGCAGGTCCGAGCCGATGGCCGCGGCCATGGGCTCCTCGATGAGATGCACTTCCCTGGCGCCGGCCTGCTCGGCCGACTCCTGGACGGCGCGCTTTTCCACCTCGGTGATGCCCGAGGGGATGCCTATCACGATGCGCGGATGCAGGAGGCTGCGCCGGTTATGCACCTTCCTGATGAAATACTTGATCATCTCCTGCGTGGACTCGAAATCCGCTATGACGCCGTTGCGCAGCGGGCGCACGGCCACGATGTTGGCCGGCGTGCGCCCCAGCATGAGCTTGGCGTCGCTGCCTACGGCGAGCACCTTCCGCCTGTTCTTGTCGCTCGCGACCACGGACGGCTCCCGCAGCACGATGCCCTTGCCCTTCACGTAGACGAGCGTGTTGGCCGTGCCGAGGTCTATCCCTATGTCGTTGGAGAACAGGCTGAAGATGTAGTCGAACATTTTATTGCACCAGTTTCACCAGAGCCATCTCGGTCGCGTCGCCGCGCCGGGGACCGAGTTTCAGCACGCGGGTGTAGCCCCCGTTGCGGGTCTTGTAGCGTTCGGCTATGGCGCCCAGGGCCTTCTCGCAGGCCTGCCGGTTGCCGCGCAGCGAGCTGCGCACGGAGACGTGCTGGCCCTTCTTGGCGGCGGTTATGACCTTCTCGGCGAAGCGCTTGAGCTCCTTGGCCTTGGGCACGGTGGTGGTCACCTTCTCGTGCAGCAGCAGGCTGGAGATCATATTGGAGAACATCGCCCGCCGGTGCGAGCCGGTCTTGGAAAGTTTCCTCGCTCCCAGATTCTTGATCATGTCTTACTCCTCCGATCTTTTGGAGCCCAGCGAGAGGCCCATGCCCTGCAGCTTCTCCTGTATCTCGTCGAGCGACTTCTGGCCGAAGTTCTTCACGGCCAGCAGGTCCTCGGGGGTCTTCTCGACCAGTTCCCTTATGGTGCGGATCCCGGCCACTTTCAGGCAGTTGGAGGCGCGGGACGAGAGTTCTATCATCTCGACGCCCTGGTCCAGCTTGTCGCCGGACTGCCCCTCGGCCCCGGCTTCCTGCGGGCCGGCCTCGGCCTTGCCGGCCTGGGCCTCTTCGGCGGGCAGGAACGGCGTGATCGAGCGGCGCAGCAGCGCGGTCGCCCTGTTGACCGCCTCGGCGGGCGTCAGCGTGCCGTCGGTCCAGACCTCGAGCACGAGCTTGTCGTAGTCGGTGCGCTGGCCGACGCGGGCGTTCTCCACGTTGTAGTGGGCCTTCTGGACGGGCGAGAACAGCGCGTCCATCGGGATGAAGTCCGCGGGCAGGTTCATCTTTTCGCGGACCTCTTCGGCGGTCAGGTAGCCGGAGCCCCTGGCGATCTCGAGCTCGGCCTCGAAGTTCGTGCCGGCCTCCAGGCTGCAGATCACGAGGTCCTTGTTGACGATCTCGACGTTGGCGCTGGTCTTGATGTCCGAAGCCTTGACCTGGCGGCGGCCGGAGACGCTGATCAGCACGGTCTCGGGCATGTCGGAGTTCAGGCGCACGCGCAGCTTCTTGAGGTTGAGCAGGATGTTGATGACGTCCTCGTGCACCCCGTTGATGGTGGAGTACTCGTGACGGGCGCCGCGTATGCGCACGGCCACCACGGCCGCGCCCTCGAGGCTGGAGAGCAGGATCCTGCGCAGCGAATTGCCTATCGTATGGCCGTAGCCGCGCTCGTAAGGCTCGGCCACGAACTTGGCGTAGTTCCCGGCTTCGCCCTCGGTCCTGAGGGCTTCCGGTATTATCAGCGTCTTGGCGAAAGTATGGGTCATTTGTGAAAGCCTCCGGGTTCCTTACTTGGAGTAGAATTCGACGATGAGCTGGTCGTCCACGTTGATGGACATCTCCGCCCTGTCGGGCCAGCGCAGCAGTTTGCCGGTCAGCGAAGCGGGATCATAGGCGAGGAAGCTGGGACGCGAGTTGGCCTTGTCGGCGCTCTCGAGGCCCATCTTGACCAGCGGCGTCTCCGCGGTCTTCTGCGAAACGGCCACGCTGTCGCCGGGCTTGACCAGGCAGGACGGGATCGTCACGGTCCTGTGGTTCAGCTTCACGTGCCCGTGGTTGACCAGCTGCCGGGCCGCCTTGAGGGAGGCCGCGAAACCGAGCCTGCGGACGATATTGTCCAGCCGGGTCTCCAGCAGCCTCAGCAGCGCGGTGCCGGTCTGCCCCTTCTCCTTGGAGGCCTTGGCGAAGAAGCGGCGGAACTGCGCCTCGTTGACCTGGGCGGTGTAACGCGCGATCTGCTTCTCCTTGAGGTGCTTGCCGTAGTCGGACATCTTGGGCTGGAACTTGCCGCCCCCGCCGAACTTGCGGCCCTTCTCGGCCGCCTTCTCGCGGTCCACGACGCAGTTCGCCGTGCACTTCGCGCCCTTGAGGAACATCTTCGTGCCCTTCTTGCGGCACCTCTTGCAGCTGGGACCCGTATAGCGTGACATTTCAAAACTCTCCTTTGTTCTTCTCGGTTCTGCTTAGACGCGGCGGGCCTTAGGGGGCCTGCAGCCGTTGTGCGGTATCGGCGTGACGTCCTTGATGGAGACGACGTGTATGCCGGAAGCCGCGACCGCGCGCACCGCGGTCTCGCGTCCGGGGCCGGGGCCGCTGACGAAGACCATCGCCTGGCGCATTCCGTACTCGACGGCCCTGGCCGCCGCCTTGGACGCGGTTATCTGGGCGGCGAAGGGAGTGCCCTTCTTGGTGCCGCGGAAACCGTTCGAGCCGGCGGTGGACCAGGAAACGGCGCCGCCCTTCTCGTCGGTGATCGTGATGATCGTGTTGTTGAAGGAGCAGGTTATGTAGACCCGGCCGAAGGTCACGGGACCGCCGGAGCGGCGCCGGACCTGGGGCTTGCCGGCCGGGGCCGGCCTCTGGGCGCCGGCGGCCGGCGCGGGCTTGGCTTCTTCTTTGCGGTTCGGATTATCGTTCATGGTTCAAAGTCCTCCTGCTCACTTGGCGGCCGGCGCGGCCGGGGCCTTGGACGCCGAGCCGACGGTCTTGCGGCGGCCGCGGCGGGTCCTGCCGTTGGTCTTGGTGCGCTGCCCGCGCACGGGCAGGTTGCGGCGGTGGCGGTAACCCTTGTAGCTGTTGATCTCGACGAACCGCTTGATGTTCGCGTTGACCTCGCGGCGCAGTTCGCCCTCGACCTTGTATTCCTTGGAAATGTGGGAGTTCAGCAGACCGACCTGGTCCTCGGTGAGGTTCTTCACGCGGGTGGCCGGGTCTATCTGCCCCTTGAGGGACTCCAGTATTTTTTTCGCCATGGGGCGGCCTATCCCGTAAACATAGGCGAGGGCCACGTCGACCCTCTTTTCCCTCGGCAGGTCTATTCCAGCTATTCGTGCCATAACTTCTCCTTAAGTGTTCCGTGAACCGCGGAGCGCGGGGCCGTCGGCCGGACGCTCACGTTCAGCGTTCTCTCAGCCCTGCCTCTGCTTGTGGCGGGGATCGGTGCAGATGACGCGTACTACGCCCCTGCGTTTGATGACCTTGCACTTTATGCAGATCGGTTTCACGCTCGCTCTGACTTTCATCTTGTACCTCTCTGAAAACTTCACTTCTCCCTGTAAACTATGCGGCCCTTGGTCAGGTCGTAGGGCGAAAGCTCCAGCTTGACCTTGTCGCCGGGCAGTATCTTTATGTGGTGGATGCGCATCTTGCCCGAGATGAACCCGAGTATCACTTTGCCGGGCGCGATCTCCACTCTGAAAGTGGCGTTGGGAAGCGATTCCTTCACTACGCCCTCAAGTTCTATTTTCTGATTATCCGGCATATCTTTAATATTATACTAAATAAGGGCCCAGGCCGTCCCGGCGGGCCCCGCGCTGAGTATCTCGCAGCCTCCTCTTTTTACGCAGACGGTGTGCTCGAAATGGGCCGACAGCGCCCCGTCCCTGGTCACGGCCGTCCAGCCGTCCTCTTTCACTTCCACGCCCGGGCGGCCGGCGCAGACCATCGGCTCTATCGCGATGGTCATCCCCTCCCTGAGCGTTATCCCGGAACCGGGGCGGCCGTAGTTGGGGATCGTGGGGTCCTCGTGCAGCCGGCGGCCTATGCCGTGGCCCGTGAACTCCCTGACCACCGAAAACCCCGCGGCCGAGGCGCAGCTCTCGACGGCGTGGGACACGTCGCCGAGCTTGGCCCCGTCCCTGACCTGCGCCAGGGCTTCGGCCAGGCTCCGCTCCGTCACGGCCATCAGCCGCGCCGCCTCCTTGGAGATCCTCCCGGCGGCCACGGTAAGCGCGGCGTCGCCGTAATAATCCCGCCACACGCAGCCCAGGTCCAGGCTGACGATATCGCCCTCCCCGATCTTCCTCGACGGGGAAGGGATGCCGTGCACGACCTCTTCGTTTATGGAGACGCAGAGCGTGGCCGGATAGCCGCGGTAGCCCAGGAAGGCGGGCTCGCCGCCCCTGGCGCGTATTTCCTTTTCGGCGAAAGCGTTCAGGTCCGAGGTGAGGACCCCCGGCCTGACCATGTCTTTTAAAAGAACGAGCACTTCGGCCACTATGGACGACGCCTTGCGCATCTTCTCCAGTTCGGCGGCCGATTTTATCTCAACCATCCGGTCGGGGCCTCAGGCGGCCCTGCCGGCCAGGGCGGAGAACAGTCCCTCGGTGACGGCGGCGGGTTCCAGCGCGCCCGGGACTTCCAGGAACACCCCGTTGCCGCGGTAATAGGAGATCAGCGGTTCGGTCAGGTCTTTATAGACCATCAGCCGCTTGGCCACCACTTCCGGCTTGTCGTCGTCGCGCGCCGCCAGCGGGGAGCCGCAATCGTCGCATTTGCCCTCCGCCGCGGGAGGATTGCTATTGAGATTGTAGACCTTCCCGCACTTGGAACAGGTCCGTCTGGCGGTGAGCCGGTTCACCACTTCCTGCTCGGGGACGGCCAGGAAGACGACGGCGTCTATCTTCTCCCCCCTCGCGTCGAAAAATTCGTCCAGGGCCTGCGCCTGCTCCACCGTCCTGGGGAAACCGTCGAAAAGGATCCCTTTGCCCGCGCCGGTCACGCGCGACTTGATGACCTCGATGACCACCTCGTCGGGGACCAGCCGGCCGGAGGCCAGGTAGGACTGGACCTTTTCGCCCAGCGGGGTCTTCTTGGCTATCTCCTCGCGGAAGATGTCCCCGGTGGAAAAATGCAGCATACCCAGCCTCGCGGCCACGGCCTTCGCCTGCGTGCCTTTCCCGGAACCCGGAAAACCGAGGAGTATGACGTTCATCCCATTAACCCCCTACGTTGAACCAGCGGCCCTTTATCTTGGAATTCTTGTAGAAGCCCTCGTAGTTGCGCATCAGCAGGTGGGCTTCCATCTGGGCTATCGTGTCCAGCGCGACGCCGACGACGATGAGCAGCGAGGTGCCGCCGAAATAGAACGGCACGTTGAACTTGGCCCTCATGTAGTCCGGCAGCACGGCGATGGCCGCGACGAACAGCGCCCCGCCCAGCGTGATGCGGTTGAGCACCCACTCGATGTGCTGCGCGGTCGGCTCGCCGGGGCGGATGCCCGGGATGAAACCGCCCCACTTCTTCATGTTCTCGGCCAGGTCCTTGGGGTTGATGCTGACCGAATTGTAGAAGTAGCAGAAGAAGACTATCAGCGCGACGTAGACCAGCTGGTACCAGACGCTCGTGTGGCTCATCAGCGACATGACCTTGGAGGCCCAGGGGGCCTGCGGGTTGAAGCTGACTATGGTGTAAGGGACGCTGAGCAGCGAGACGGCGAAGATGACCGCGATGACGCCGCTCTGGTCCACTTTGAGCGGCAGGAACGCGGTGCTGCCGCCGTACATCTTGCGGCCGACCTGGCGCTGCGCGTACTGGATCGGGATCTTGCGCTGCGCGGTCTGCACCCAGACGACCAGGGCGGTCACTACGGCGACCAGCGCCAGGATCAGCATCGCGGTCAGCAGGCTCATTTCCTCGGCCTGGACCAGGGAGATCATGTTCTTGATGGCGGAGGGCAGCCCCTCCACGATGCCGGCGAAGATGATCAGCGAGATGCCGTTGCCTATGCCGCGCTCGGTGATCTGCTCGCCGAGCCACATCACGAACACCGTGCCGGTGGTGAGCGTGAGGACGGTCACGAAATAGAAGCCGACGGTCGGGTTCGGGATGACCGGGATATTGCCGGGCGTCTGGATGTTGTTGAGCGCCAGCGTCAGGCCGAGGGACTGGAAAGCGGCGAGGAACAGCGTGAAGACGCGCGTGATCTGCGTTATCTTCTTGCGGCCGCTCTCGCCCTCCTTCTGCAGGCGGTCGAGCAGCGGGAACACGTGCGCCCCCTGCACCAGGCTCATGATGATGGACGCGTTGATGTAGGGCATCACGCCCATCGAGAAGATGGAGAAGCGTCCCAGCGCGCCGCCGGAGAAAATGTCGAGGAAGCCGAGCAGGCTCCCCTTGTTGGCCTCGAAGAGCGCCTGCAGGGCCTGGGTATTGATGCCCGGTATCGGGATGACGGCGCCCAGCCGGTAGGCGGCCAGGGCCAGGACGACGAAAATGATGCGGCGTTTAAGGTCTTCGATCTTGAATATGTCGGTGATCTGCTGCATTCGTCATCTCCGTAACGCGGGGCTGTCGGGCCCGTCCGCGGGGGATATCCGCTTTCAAAAAACCTCCCGCCGTATCAGCGGGGGACACCATGCGGCATGGTGTCCCCGTGCCATGGCCGGACGACGGGGAAGGGACGACCTCAGGCCTTGGCTTCTATGAGGACGGTCTTGCCGCCCGCTTTCTCTATCTTCTCTTTCGCCGACTTCGAGAAGGCGTGGGCGGTGACGCTGAGCTTCTTCTTCAGTTCGCCGTCGCCGAGCACCTTCACGGGGTACGCCGTCTTCACCAGGCCGGTCTTCCTGAGCGACTCGGGGTTCACCTCGGCGCCGGTCTCGAAGAACTTCTCCAGCGAGGAGACGTTGACCCAGGCGTACTCGACGCGGAACTTCACGTTGTTGAAGCCCATCTTGGGGATGCGCCTCAGCAGCGGCGTCTGGCCGCCCTCGAAGCCGTGCGGCTTGGAACCGCCGGCGGTGGAATTCTGGCCCTTCTGGCCCTTCGTGGAGGTCTGGCCATGGCCGGAACCCTGGCCGGTGCCGAGACGCTTCTTCCTGTGGGTCGAGCCCGGCTTGGGTTTCAGATTATGCAGAGCCATGTTATTTCTCCCCCCTGAGCCTGGCGACCTCTTCCCGGCTCTTGAGCCGGGAAAGGGCGTCGAGGGTGGCGTACACGGTGTTGAACGCGTTGCGCGAGCCCAGGTTCTTGGTAAGTATGTTCTTGATGCCGGAGACTTCGAGCACGGCGCGCACGCCGCCGCCGGCGATGAGGCCGGTCCCCTTGACGGCGGGCTTCATCCAGACGTGCCCGGCGCCGAAGCGGCCCTCTACCTCGTGCGGGACGCTCATGTCCTTGATCGGGAAATGTATCATTTCCTTGCGGGCGCCGGCGGTGGCCTTCTGTATGGCGCCCTGCACCTCGTTGGACTTGCCCACGGAGGCGCCCACGCCGCCGTTGTTGTCGCCGACCACGACGAGCGCGTTGAAGGAGAAGCGTTTGCCGCCCTTCACGACCTTGGTGACGCGGTTGATCGCGACGACGGCCGTCCGCTCCTCGAACTTGGGGACATCCAGCTCCAGGCTCTCGACCTCGGTCTTATTGAGCTTGGAGTCGGCGGTGATCTCCTTGTCTTCCTTCATCTTCTTGGCGTTCTTGAGGATCATTTTATCTCCAGGGGGTCAGAATTTCAGCCCGGCTTCGCGGGCGGCGTCGGCGAGGGCCTTGATGCGGCCGTGGTATATGCGGCCGCCCCTGTCGAAGCAGACTTCCTTGACGCCCTTGTCCAGGGCGCGCCTGGCGACCAGCGCCCCGACGGCCTTGGCCGTCTCGAGGTTCTTGCCCTTCGTCTTGACCTCTTTCTCCGCGCTGGAAGCGGCGGCGACGGTCCTGCCCTGCGCGTCGTCGATGACCTGGGCGTAGATGTAGCGCGTGCTGCGGAAGACGCTCAGGCGCGGCCTGGTCACGTCGCGCTCCAGGAGCTTGCGGCGGGTCCGTTCGCTGCGTATCTGGTATTTTTCCTGTTTGCTTATCATAGTCTCGGTCCTTATTTGGCGGCGGCGCCCGCGCCGGCCGCGGTCTTGCCGGCCTTGCGGATGATATGCTCGCCCTGATACTTTATGCCTGTGCCCTTGTAAGGCTCGGTCCGCTTGAGCCTCCTTATCTGGGAGGCGATATTGCCGACCCTCTCCTTGTCGTAGCCGGTGATGGTCAGGACGGTCTGCTTGGGGTCGAAGCTCATCTTGACGCCCTGCGGGATGTCGACCAGCACGGGATGGGAGAAGCCGAGCTGCAGCGAGACGCGGTTCCCTTCCACGGCGCCCTTGAAACCGACGCCGTTTATCTCGAGCACCTTCGTGAAGCCGGTCGTCACGCCCGAGACCATGCTGTTGAGCCTGGCCCTGACGGTGCCGAAAATGGCGGCCTTGTCGGCGGCGCCCTGGGCGACGCTCACGGTGAGCACGGAATCCTTGATCCCGGCGTTGATGCCCTCGGGCAGCGAGTAGGAGAGCTTGCCCAGCGGGCCTTCCACGAAGACCGTCCGGTTCTCCACCTTCGCCTTGACCTTGTCGGGCAGCGATATCGGTTTTTTGCCTATTCTGCTCATGTCTTTCCCCTTTGGATCAGGTTCTCGGGCGCCCGGTCACCAGACCTGGCACAGCACTTCGCCGCCGACCTTCTGCTTGCGGGCCTCGGCGTCGGTCAGCAGCCCCTTCGAGGTCGAGAGTATCGTGACCCCGAAGGCGGCGCGCACGCGCGGTATCTCGTCGTAGGGCCGGTAGACGCGCAGGCCGGGCCTGGAAACGCGCTTGAGGCCGGTGATGACCGGGCGCTTGTCCTGCGTGTACTTCAGCGTTATCCGGATGAAGCCCCTCTTATCGGGGACTTTCGCGGACTCGTTCTTCATCATCTTGTAGCCGGAGACGAAGCCCTCGTCCTTGAGGACCTTGGCTATGTTCATCTTGACGCCGGAGAAGGGCACGTCCACGCGCTCCTTCTTCTTGGCGACCGCGTTCCGCATAGTGCTGAGCATGTCGGATATGGGATCCATGTTTCACCTCTTGTAAATTATTCCGTCCGCTTACCAGCTGGATTTCCTCAGGCCCGGGATGAGCCCCTCGTGGGCCATCTTGCGCAGGCAGATGCGGCAGAGGCCGAAGTCGCGGTAGTAGGCGCGCGGGCGGCCGCAGACCTGGCACCGGTTGCGGAACCGGGTAGAGAATTTCTGCGGCTTGCGCATCTTAGCCATCCAAGCGTATGTAGCCATAAAGTCCTTTTCTCCTTGAGCCTTAAGCCTTCTGCTCTTTGGGCTTCCTGAAAGGCATGCCCATGTTCTCGAGCAGCGCCTTGCCGCGCGAATCCTCGCCGGCGGTCGTCACGAAAGTGATGTTCATGCCGCGGGCCTTCGGCGACTTCTCCATGCTTATCTCGGGGAAGATGTGATGTTCCTTCAGGCCGATGTTCAGGTTGCCGCGGCCGTCGAAGATCCTGGGATCGAAGCCCTGGAAGTCGCGGATGCGCGGGACCGCCAGCGAGACGAAGCGGTCGAAGAACTCGTACATGCGCGCGCCGCGCAGCGTGACGCGCACGCCTATCGGCATGCCTTCGCGCAGCTTGAAGTTCGAGATCGACTTTTTGGCCTTGCGGACCTGGGGAGCCTGGCCGGCTATCAGGGCCAGGTCTTCCTTGGCCTGGTCGATGGCCTGCGCGTTCTCCTTGGCCTCGGTGACGCCCATGTTGATGACGATCTTGGTCAGTCTGGGCGCGGCCATCGTGGAAGGCAGGCCGAGCTGTTTGACCAGGGCCGGGGCCACGGTGCTGTCGTAAGCGGTCCGTAGCCTGGGCCGGTAATCCTTGCGGACGGCCTGGCCGCCCTTCTCGTTCTTGTTTTCCTTGTTCATCCTGCGGTACCCCTTATATTATCGCTTCGCCGCATTTCCTGCAGGCGCGCAGCTTGTCGCCGCTCTGGGCGACGGTGATCCTGGGCCTCGACGATTTGCCGCACTTGGAGCAGACCAGCTGCACCTTGGAGGCGGACATCGGGGCCTCTATCTTGTGTATGCCGCCGGGCTTGCTCTTGGAGGGTTTGGCGTGCTTGGAGACCATGTTTATCCCGGTCACGGTGACCGTCATCTTGTCAGGGTTGACTTCCTTGACCTCGCCTTTCTTGCCCTTGTCCCTGCCGGAGAGGACCACGACCATGTCTTTCTTTTTGAGTTTCATAATTAAAGAGCTCCTCAGATCACTTCGGGGGCGAGGGACACTATCTTGAGGAAGTTCCTCCCGCGCAGTTCCCTGGCCACGGGACCGAACACGCGGGTACCCTTGGGCTCCCCGTTGTCGTCGATCACGCAGACCGCGTTGTCGTCGAAGCGGATATAGGAGCCGTCCTTGCGGCGGGACTCCTTGCGCGTCCTGACGACGACGGCCTTGACGACCTCGCCCTTCTTTATCGCCCCGTGCGGGATGGCGTCCCGCACCGAGCAGACCACGATGTCGCCGAGGTAGGCGTAGTGGCGGGTGCTGCCGCCGAGGACCTTGAAGCACTGCAGCTTCCTGGCCCCGGAATTGTCGGCCACGTTAAGGATGGATCTTAACTGTATCATGTGTTCTCCCGTGCCGCCTTACCGGGCGGCCTTCTGAAGGATGCGGGCCACGCGCCAGCGCTTCAGGCGGGACATCGGCCTGGTGCTGACTATCTCGACGAGGTCGCCCGACCTGGACTCGTTGGCCTCGTCATGGGCGTAGAACTTGGAAGAACGGCGGACCGTCTTCCCGTAGGTGGCGTGCCTGAAGGCGCGTTCCACGCTTATCACGCGGGTCTTCTCCATCCTGTCCGAGACGACCACGCCGCGGATGGATTTCCTGATGTTCCTGTTATCGGTATTTTCGGTCATTTCTTCGCAGCCTCCGAAAGCTTCTTAGCCGCCTCTTTCTGCCCGAGGAAGGTCCGTATCGTCGCGGCCTTGCGGCGCAGATTGCGGATCTCCAGCGGGTTCTCCAGCGGCGCGGTGGTCCGCTTGAACTTCAGCTGGAACAGCTTCTTGTCCAGGTCCCGCAGCTGGGTCGCCAGCTCTTCCGGGGCCATGTTCCTGAGGTTTTCCCTGTCCTTGCTTTTCATGTTCAGTTCTCCGGAATTAGTTTTCCCTGGCGACGAACCTGGTGCGTATCGGCAGCTTCGCGGCCGCGCGCTCCATGGCTTCCTTCGCCGTGGCGAGGTCCAGGCCCTCGAGCTCGAACATTATCCTGCCGGGCTTCACGACGGCCACCCAGTGGTCCGGGGCGCCCTTGCCCTTGCCCATGCGGGTCTCGGCGGGGTGCTTGGTCACGGCCTTGTCCGGGAAGATGCGGATCCAGAGCTTGCCCTTCTTCTTCATGAAGCGGCTGATCGTGACGCGGCACGCCTCGATCTGGCGGGCGGTGATCCACTTGGGCTCCAGTGCCTTCATCCCGTAGTCGCCGAGGTGCAGCGTGGCGCCGCCCTTGGTCTTGCCCTTGATCCTGGGCGCCGAATGGGGTTTGCGGTACTTGACGCGCTTGGGCATCAGCATAGATTAAGCTCCTTTGGCCTCTTCCGGTTCCTGAGGGTCGCGCTGGACCACCGTGTCGGCCTCCAGCTTCTTGAGCTGCTCCATCAGGTCCTTGGGGGTCTTGGCGAAGAAAAGTTTCTTGAAGATCCACACCTTGATGCCGATCTTGCCCATCGTGGTGTGGGCCTCGGTGAGACCGTAGTCGATGTCGGCCGAGAGGGTCTGCAGCGGCACGCGGCCCTTGCGGAACCACTCGCGGCGCGCTATTTCGGAGCCGCCGAGGCGGCCGCCGACCATGATCTTCACGCCCTTGGCGCCGGAGGCCAGCGTGCGCTCCATAGCGCGCTTGATGGCCTTCTTGTAGGAAACGCGCTTCTCGAGCTGCTGCGCGATCGACTGACCGACGAGCCGCGGGTCGAGCTCGGGGATCTTGATCTCGGCGACGTTGATGAAGACCTTGCGGCCGGTGATCTTCTCGACGTCGTTCTTCAGGTTCTCGATGTCCGTGCCGCGGCGGCCTATGACGATGCCGGGGCGGGCGGTGTGTATCGTGAGCTTGAGATAGGAGCCCGCGCGCTCTATGTCCACCCAGGACACGGAGGCGAGGTGGAAACGATCGCGCACGAGGTTCCGTATCTCGAAATCCTCGCCGATGAGCTCCGGCATGTTCTTGGGCGCGAACCACCTGGACTGCCAGTCGTGGATATAACCCAGCCTTAAACCCTTGGGATTGATCTTTTGACCCATAATTTCTCGCAGCTAAGCGCGGGGCTTACCTGCTCGCCTCCTTGCTGTCGCTGACGGTCATCGTTATGTGGCACATCTTGCGCTTGAACGGCATCGCCCGGCCCTGCGGACCCGGCTGCATCCGGCGCAGGAACTTGGTCGAGCCCTGGTTGGCGAAGGCTTCCTTGACCCAGACGGCCTTGAGATCGACCTTGCGGCCGAGCTTGACCGACAGGTTGGCGCCGGCCGACCGGACCGCCTTCTGCAGCACTTCGGTGCAGCGCATCGGCAGGTTATTGAGTATCTGCTCGGCCTCGTAAAGGGACTTGCCCCTTATCTGGTCGAGGACCTGGCCCACCTTGCGGCGGCCGTACCTCTGATATTTGAGATAGCATTTCGCGTCCATGGTTATTCTCCGTTATGCGCCCTGTCCCGCTCAGGTGAGGGCCGTCGCTTCCTTGGTATGCGCCGAACCGTGGCCCTTGAAGATCCGGGTGAAAGAGAACTCGCCCAGCTTGTGGCCGACCATGCGCTCCGTCACGTACACGGGCAGGAACTTCCTGCCGTTGTGCACCATGAAATTGTGCCCCACGAATTCCGGGGGTATGGTGCAGGCCCTGGCCCAGGTCTTGATCGGCTTCTTCTCGCCGGCCTGGTTCATCTTCTGGACCTTCGCCAGGAGCTTCTGGTCTACGTACGGACCCTTTTTGGAAGATCTGCTCATTTTCGGATTCTCCTTAACTTTTAGATCTCGGTCTTGGACTTGCGCCTGTCCTGGACTATCATCCAGCCCCAGATCTTGGACTTGGTCCTGGTCTTGAAGCCGCGGGAAGGCTGGTTCCACGGCGAGCGGGGCACGTTGTTGCCCTTGGAACGGCCGCGGCCGCCGCCCAGCGGGTGGTCGACGGCGTTCATCGCGCCGCCGCGCACCGTCGGGCGTATGCCCAGGTGGCGCTTGCGGCCGGCCTTGCCGAAGGTTATCGTGTTGTGCTCGATATTGCCGACCTGGCCGACGGTGGCCAGGCAGTTCCTGAGGACCTTGCGCAGCTCGCCGGAAGGCATCTTGACCAGGGCGTAATCGCCCTCTTTCGCCATCAGCTGGGCCTGCGTGCCGGCGGAGCGCACGAACTGCGCGCCGCGGCCGGGCACCATCTCTATGGCGTGGATGAACGTGCCGTCGGGGATATTGTTCAGCGGCAGCGCGTTGCCGGTCTTGATCGGGGCCTGCGGTCCGCTGACCACCTCGTCGCCGACGCCCAGGCCCACGGGGGCCGGGATATAGCGCTTGTCGCCGTCCTTGTAGAACAGCAGGGCGATGCGGGCGTTGCGGTTGGGGTCGTACTCTATCGCCGCGACGCGGGCGGGCACGCCGAACTTCTCGCGCTTGAAGTCCACGGCGCGGAAGCGGCGCTTGTGACCGCCGCCGTGGTGGCGCACCATCACCATGCCGGTGTTGTTGCGGCCGCCCTTCTTGCGCATGCCGACGGTGAGGTTCTTCTCCGGCTCGGTCTTGGTGATGTCGGAGTAATCGCTTATCGTTATCGTCCTGCGGGACGGGGTATAAGGTCTGAATGTCTTCAATGGCATATTTTTCCCCTCGGCTTATTTAGGAAGGTCGGTCACGTCTATCTTCTGACCCTGCTTGACCGTGACTATCGCCTTCTTCCAGTCCGACCTGCGGCCCTCATTGCGGCCGACGCGATGGAACTTGCCGCGCACGCTGACGGTGTTGACGGCGCTCACCTTGACCTTGAACAGCGACTCCACGGCCTTCCTGATCTCGGTCTTGTTGGCGGAGGCGGCGACGCGGAAGGTGTAGCGGTTGGCCTCGTCCTTCTGCGTGACGCTCTTCTCGCTGAGTATCGGGGATATCAGTATCCCGGAGACGTTACTGGTCATTTGCCCTCCCCGAGGCTCTTCTCCAGGGCCTTCAGAGCGGCGGCCGAAAAGACCAGCTTGCCGCCGTTGAGCACCTGGTAGGCGTTGAGATTGGAGGCGACGGCCCAGCCGAAGCCCTCGATGTTCCGGCCGGCGCCGATGAGATTGCGGTCCGGCTTGTCCATGACGAAAAGGGTCTTGTCCGCCTGCAGGGCCTTCCAGGCCTCGCGCAGCGACTTCGTCCTGGCGTCCTGCAGGTCGAAGTTGTCCATCACGACCACGGCGCCCTCGGCGCAGCGGGCGGACAGGGCCTCGATGAGGAACTGGCGGCGCTTGGCGGCCGGCATGTCCCGCCTGTAGGAGTGCGGACGGGGGCCGAACACGATGCCGCCCTTGCGCCACACCGGGGAGCGGTTGCTGCCCGCGCGGGCGCGGCCGGTGCCCTTCTGCTTCCAGGGCTTGTGGCCGCCGCCGGAGACCTCGCCGCGGGTCTTGGTGCAGGCCGTGCCGCGGTGCTTGTTCGAGAGGTAGTAGCGCACGGCCTCGTGGAGGAAGTGCGGGTCCGCTTTCACGGAGAAGATGGAACCGGGCAGGTCCTGCTTGCCGATTTCCTGGCCCTTTATATTGAGGAGTTTAGTTTCCATGTCCTTTCCTTCTTCTTATTTCTTCTTGGGGGCGGCTTTTACCGCCTCTTTCCTGGCCGACTTCTTGGCCTGGGCCGGGGGTTTGGGGGTCTTTTTGACGGTCTGCATTATGGAGACCATGGTGCCGGCGGCGCCGGGGACCGGGCCGTTGAGGAAAATAAGGTTCTCCTCGGGCACGACCTTTACGACCTTCACCTTGTGGATCGTGAGCTTATCCTGGCCCAGGTGGCCGGCCATGCGCTGACCCGGGAGCACGCGGCCCAGGGAACGGCGCGAGGCCAGCGAGCCCGGAGCGCGTTCGCGGTCCGAGGCGCCGTGGGAGGCGGGCTGACCCGCGAAATTGTGGCGCTTCATGCCGCCGGCGAAACCCTTGCCCTTGCTGACGCCCTGGATGTCCACCCAGTCGCCCGCCTGGAAGCGGCCGGCGAGGCCGGCGGTCTGGCCGCCCTCGGCCCCGTCGGTCTTGACCACGCGGAACTCCCTGAGGTGGCGGATCGGCTTGACGCCGATCTTCTTGAACACGCCCTTCATGCCGGCCGGGGTGTTCTTCTCTTTCTTGTGGCCGTAGCCCAGGCAGACGGCGCTGTAGCCGTCGCGGTCGGGCGTGCGGGTGTAGACTACGCGGCAGGGGCCGGCCTTGACCACCGAGGCGGACATCAGCGACCCCTCGGCGTCGAAAAGCTGGGTCATGCCCAGCTTCTCGCCGATAATGAACTTGAAGGAGCCCGGCAACTCGCCCGCGGCTTTAGGCTGCGCGGCGGCTTCCGGGGCTTTATCCCCGTCCTGCGGGGACTGGGCTTCTTTCTTGTTTTCGTCGGTCATAGTAAACTCCTGGGCGGCCGCGCGCGTGAAAAGCGAACGGCACTTCCGGAACCTTACCGGTCCCGGTTTCCTTGGTATCCTGCTTTTATGTTTTTACGATATAGCCCGCAGCCGGAGGGAATCGAAGGCCGCTCCGTCTATAGGGCCGCCGCCCGTATTCCGAAGAACGCGGCGGCGTATAAAAACAACTTTTTTCAAAGAGAACCGAACGAGCGCATCCGCGCTCAGGGTAATTCTAGCAAAACGGGCGCCGGGAAAGCAATAGGGGGCCGCAAAAGCGGAAGCCCGGGCGGGAGCCCGGGCTTCCTCCAGGACGGTACGGCGGGATCAGAGCTTGATCTCGACGTGCACGCCGCTGGGCAGCGCGACCTTGTTCAGTTCGTCCACGGTCTTGGGCGTGGGACTGATCAGGTCGATGACCCGCTTGTGGACGCGGATCTCGAACTGCTCGCGCGACTTCTTGTCCACGTGGGGCGAGCGGTTCACGGTATACTTGCGTATCTTGGTGGGCAGCAGTACCGGACCCGCTATCAGGGCGCCGGTGCGCTTGGCCGTCTCTATGATCTTGGCGGTCGACTGGTCGATCAGCCGGTAATCATAGGAGAGCAGGCGTATGCGTATTTTGTGCTGCCCGCCGGAGGACTTGGTCTCTTCTTTTTTGGTCGTTTCGGACATAGTATGCGGCCTTATTCCACTATCTCGGTGACTACGCCCGATCCTACGGTGTGGCCGCCTTCGCGGATAGCGAAGCGCAGGCCCTTCTCCATGGCGATCGGGGATATCAGTTCCACGGTCATCTC
>JAGVVD010000040.1 GCA_019135865.1 Elusimicrobiota bacterium | reverse complement strand
ACTCGAAATACACCTCCTTCAGCCTGTCGGCATAGATTTTCTCGCGGTCTCTCATAGACCGCAGCGTATTTTCCCTGGCCACCTCCGAGGACTCGTCTTCGTTTTTGGCCACGAACGACTTCAGTTTTTCCTCCACGCTCGGCAGAGCCGCCACTGCGTCAGTGAGTTCGGCAACCCTGGCCCATGCGATGTCGAGCTGTTCGGCATTGCCTTCCAACTCGCGCTTCGCAGCCGAAACATCGGCTTCAAGGGAGTCCAGGGCATCGCGTTCAAACGCCTCTATCAGCGTCAATTGCGAAGCGGTGTTTCCCGCCGTGGCCTCCACCTCGTTCTGGCTGAAGATGTCCAGCCGAAACAACGACTTGTGGTATGGCTGCCCGGATGGGCTGCCGTCGCCGTTGAGCAGCATCGGCTCCTCGCCAGCCGTGCGGCTGATGATGTAGTCTGTTCCGTTGAGCGTGGTTACAAACAACTCCACGCGCCCACCAGCCAGATTGCTGTTGATGAAGCAGTCGAAATGCTTCCTTGCATTTGGCTCGGACGAGACGAGGTCAAGGGCATAGCGGATGAATTCCAGCAGGGTCGTCTTGCCTGTGCCGCGCGCGCCGATGACGCAGTTGAGTCCGTCCTTGAACGAGAAGTCAAGTCCGTCAAGGAAGCCCCCCGTGACCCGAATCCTGCGAATCCTGTATGATGTCGTTTCCGTGTTCTGTTCCATTGCTATCCCACCCTTACTTGTTTTCCTTGTCCTTAATCTTCTGAAGATCGAGCGACACCGTCTGCTGACTGACCATCAGCCTCTCTGCAATCTGCCTTTGGGACAGACCCTGGCGATAGAGTTCCTCAACGGTCTCCTTTCTCTGCTCCCTTGGAAGTTTCGCAACCGACGCCTCCTGCCGGGGCGGCATGTCCGCCAAGGGACGGATGACGGCGACATACTGGCACTTGTGCGCGGGGTCGTCAACCACTACGCTCTGCCCGCCATCCAACTCCACCTCTATTGTCACCTTGGAGGCGTCATTGCTCCTGAGCATTGATGCGACCGCCTCGAAACGCTCAGCCATCTTCTCCCTGAAATCCTGCACTGGAAGCAGAAAATGCTCGTGAGGAAGAGCGTTTTCTTGGCCTTCTGCTTGAATGGCTACACCGTCTCGGTGTTCCACATCCGTTTCGGCATCTGTCTGTGTCTGTCTTTCCATTGTGTCCTTTCCTTATGTTGGCTTGGCTCTGTTTTTGAAATCGCACTTAATATACTGTCGGTTTGGTAATCAATCAACCAATTTTTACCAATAATTCCTAAGGCATACCAAATTGGTAACAAAAATCACGCACAACTTCGGGAGTAGTTTTTGAAATCAAGCACAAAACTGGGAGTAATTGAGAGCGATTGGGAGCAGTTGGGAAATACTCCCGCGAGTCAGGGAGCAGCTTTTTTTTCGATATTTTTTTCTTAACTGACCCCATACGGAAGGGGCGTTCAATGCAGTCGCTCCCAATAACTCCCCGCGTTTCGGGAGGATGTTTCCTATCGTAAGATATGTGGCGTGACCAAAAGAACGGCGCGCCAGGTCCGGGGCTGAAGACTGCCCTCAAAAGCGGCGCACCACCACCCTTATCCATAAGGAATATGCGCCATGCGACTCTCCGAACTCAACCAATCCACGCGTGAAATCATCATCCTCTGCGACACCATCGGCTTTGGCCATCTGACCGAGCTGGACATCGTCAACGGGGAGGTCCAGACCACCAGGGCGACGCGGAAGCTGACCAATGTCAACCTCGACAAGCCCGCCCCAGTGGCAAGGTCACAGAGCGCGGATTACGAACTCAACAACTACCAGAAGCGCTTTGTCCAGGAGGTCCGCTCCCGTCGGAGCGGACGAATCCGCGACCTCGGCATCCACGACGGACGCCCTGCGACCATCTGCTTCGACGAGGAGGTGATGCCCAGATAGGAAGACAAGACAACTGAATCAGAACGGCTTTAGCTGATTTACTGACCGTAGCAAACGGAGGTAGTCGGGATTGCCGCCAGCACAACTGGCGAACCTGAACTGCCTCCGTCTTTTTGTGCCTGGCGCATCCCGGCTGCTTCCCTCACCCAGAAGGAAGAAGCAAGATGAAGAAGACACAAAAAGAAATCGCGGCGGACGCCGCGCAAGGCAAGTACACCCACGCAATCAACCACAAACTCGACTACCACACCGAATATCTCCTCACCACGGGGCTCTATTTCGAGGCCGACAGGGACGATGTCCGCTCCAGGCTCTCCGAAGCCGTCTGGAAAGGGGCCGCCAAGTATGACGAGACGCGGTGCGACTTCATGACCTACGTGGAGCGCATCCTCTGCAACCGCAGGAAGAACCTCATCGACAAGGCAGCCCGCCGCCGTGCGCGCACGCCGCAGATGCTTTCCCTTTTCCATAAGGAGGAAGGCTCCGACACCCCGCTGGTCGAACTCGTCCCGGACGACAACGCGGAAAGGCAAATCCAGCTGCTGGAGCTCAGGGATGCGTTTGAATACGTCTTCAGCAAGCTGACCAGACGCCAGACGCTACTCTGCAAGGCCATTATGAAGGGATGGTCAATCCGACGAATCTCAAGGTGGATTCACATCTCCTCCAAGTCGCTTCCCGATGAACTTGAGCAAATCAAGGCCATCTGCATAGAGGCCGGGATTCATGAGATGGGAGGTGCGCTGTGAAGAAGACAGATGACCGCGACGCGAGACTTGAGAGGATGCTTTCGCGCTACCCGATGCATATCCGGCAGGCGGTGCGTCTTTTAGGCGCAATAATCTCAAGAACAAGGGCTTCCGAGCTGGATAAAGACGGAAACAGGAGCTTAAATATCACAGTGCCCAACAAGGAGCGTGAACATGAAGATTGACAAAGAGAAGGTCCTGCGCAAGCAGGTCGAGGCCGTCTCGAAGATGAAGCTGGACGACCTCAAGGCAAAGTTCGAGGAACTGTACGGATTCCCCTGCGGCGCGACCAACGTCCGCAACATCCGCCAGCGAATCATCTACAAAATCCAGGAGCTGTATTTCGGGACGCTGAGCGCCGCCGACGCAGCCTACCTGGACCGCCTCGCCGATGCCGACGCCCTGTCGAATCTCGTCACCGCATCGCCGAAACGGCTCGTCACCACGCCGGGGACGCGGTTCTGCCGCACCTGGAAAGGCGAGATGCACGAGGCCGTCAGGCTCTTCGACGGTAGGTTCGAATACAAGGGGACGGCGTACAAGTCGCTCTCGGCGGTGGCCTTCGCCATCACGGGGACCCATTGGAACGGAAAACTATTCTTCGGGGTGAAATGATGCAGCAGAAAATCGAAATCAAACGAGCGGCCATCTACACGCGGAAAAGCGTGGAGGAAGGCCTGGAACAGGAGTTCAACAGCCTCGACGCGCAGCGCGAGGCGGGCGAGGCATACGTCAAGTCGCAGAAGGCGAATGGCTGGGTCTTGCTCCCCGATCGCTATGACGACGGAGGCTTCTCCGGCGGAAACCTCAACCGCCCCGCGCTCAAACGGCTGATGGCCGACTGCGAGGCGGGCAAGGTGGACATCATCGTGGTCTATAAAATCGACCGCCTCTCCCGCAGCATCTGCGACTTCGCGGAGCTGTCGCGGCAACTGGACAGGATGAACGTGGCGTTCGTCTCTGTCACGCAGGAAATCAACACCCACACCTCCGCGGGGCGGATGATGCTGAACATCCTGCTGACCTTCGCCCAATTCGAGCGCGAGGTCATCACGGAGCGCGTCCGCGACAAGATGAGGGCGTCCCGCCTGAAAGGCAAGTGGGTCGGCGGCAACGCGGCCTACGGGTACAAGGTGGAGAACCACCGTCTCGTCCCCGTGCCCGAGGAACTGCCGATTCTGGAGCGCATCTACCGCCGCTTCACCGAGGTGCAGTCAACCCGGCAGATAGCCTACGAACTCAACAACGACGGCATCCCCTGGCGCAGGGGCAAGGCTTGGACGCCGCAGCACATCTACAGGATTCTCACCAACGTCACCTACCTTGGCAAGGTTGACTACAAGGGGGAAATCGTCCAGGGGGAGCACGCGCAGCTGATTGACAAGGAACTGTGGGAGACGGTCAGGGACTACATGGCCGCCGACTGCCGCACGAAGCCGGGCAAGGAGCGCATCGGCACGGAGGCCATGCTCGCGGGCATCCTGCGGTGCGGATGCTGCGGCGGGGCGATGACCCCCTCCTACACAATCCGCAACGGACGAAAGTACTGCTACTACCTCTGCTCGAAGGACGAGAAGCGGGCCGTCTCGACCTGCCCGATTAGGCGCGTACCCGCAGGGGAGATTGAGAAGATAGTCTTCAGCCAGATTGCGGACGTGATGAAAGCCCCCGAAATGCTTTCCGCCCTTTCGGAGGCTTCTGGCATCCCCGCGATGGACATCGCAGGGCTGATGAGGAGCGTGGTATGGGACAACATGATGGCCGGCGAGAAGCACCGCCTGGCCGAACTGCTTGTCGTGAAGGCGGAAATCAGCCTGGACGGCCTTGAAATAGAGTTCAAGACTTCCGGCATAAAGAACCTGATGGTGGAGGACATGGAAGATGAAGAAGAGAACGATTGAGAAGCTTGAGAACGGCAACATCCTCGTAAGGGTCGCCATCCTCTTCAGGAGCGACAAGATTACGAAGAAGATTATCGTCCCCGACATTCCCGAGAATGACTCGCTCGTGCTTGCCATCGCGCGCGGGCGCAGATGGCAAAGGTATATAGACGAGGGACGCTTCGAGAACGCCGTCGCCCTGGCGCGTGAGCTTGGGCGCGACACGGCAAAGGTGGCCGGAACAATCCGCTTCGCCCGCCTTGCTCCCGCTGTCATCCATCGGATTCTGACTGGCAACATCCCGGCGAAGGTCAATATGAACCTGCTTCACACCGACATCCCTGAAATCTGGTCGGAGCAGTACGAATACATATTCGGGGAGAAAATGCCCGAATAGCCTGATACAAGGAAAGTTAGGATAGTCAAGGGCGACCGGCGCGAAAACCGGTTGCCCATTTTTTTTCACTTTTTTTCGGGTTTTGGAAAACATCGCCGGAAAAATTCTGAATATGGGGGATGTGACAACCGAAAGGGTCACGTGAAACCAACCCAACCAAAGGAAACGACAATGAACACAAGCAGATTCCTATCCATCCCCGCGGACGAGTACCACGCCGCCAGCAGGTGCGGCAGGTACATGTCGAGCCACAACCTGGCCGCCTTCCGCGAATCCCCCGAACTCTATCGCCGCAAGACCAGCGGCGAAATCGCCGAGAGCGAAAGCCCGGCGCTGGCGCTCGGACGCGCCGC
>JAGVVD010000022.1 GCA_019135865.1 Elusimicrobiota bacterium | reverse complement strand
CGGTCCGGCCATAGCCGTAGACCAGCGGTATATACGGCGGCACATCCGGTGAAAGGCCTTCCCCGGAGGACTCCGCCCAGAGCTCCACCCGCATACCCGTGGGAGGAGTTATGAACCGAGTAATCGTCCTATCCACCAGCAGGTCGCCGGTGGTGAGCCTGGCGGTCTTGAGGATAGTGCCGACATTGCCGCCTAGGCCGATCGAACAACTATAGACAGTGACGGTACTAGGCTGCATGCGGTTAGTAACCTGCAAAGTACCGGGAATTTCGGAGGTGAGCAGGTTGTAATAGGCGGGCCAGCCTGAGCGGTCGAAGGTCGCCAGCGACAGGGCGGAAGGTATTTCCGTGAATGAAAAACTCGCGGCTCCGGCGCCCGGCGGATAAGTGGGGCCGTCGTATTGCACGCTGGTGCCGGGGGCGAGCAGCATAACCTCGGTCCCCAGGCCCGACATGGCGTCGGTAGCCTCTCCCCTCGCGCCGTAGAGCAGACCCGTGTGGCTTTCGTTGAGCCGTGCGGTGACGGTGGTCACTATGACCGGCCCCGCTTTGTCCAGGTGGAAATACATGGTGGTCGTATGGCCCAGCTCGTCGCGCAGCAGCGCGTAATACTCCGTCTTGTCCGGGAACCCGGTCAGCGCCTCGCTTATGTCCGCCGAAAGCGTGCCGGGCACGAAGTCGCGCCGGTAGAGCTCGGTGGCCATGGTGTCGTCTTCGTAGATGACGAAGTCCGTCAGCGGCGCGGCCGAAGCCGAGGAACGGAAGACGACCCGCTCCGTGTGCAGCCAGTGGGCGGTCGCGGGAGTATTGGAACCGCGCAACCCGCCGCTCATGAACGGCAGCGGACCCGCGTCGTCCCAGGCCAGCAGGGGCTTATCGTAGGTGTCGGTCACCTGGAATTGCAGCCGCGAGGAATCGCGCAGCTCGAGCAGGTTGGACGCGTACGCCGTGACCGCATGCATACCGATCGACAGCAGGCGGTCCGACGGCACCGCGTACCTGACCGTGACGAGCCCGTCCGCGCTCGACGGCGTCACCGAGAACCCCTCCATGCCCGCGTAGACCGTGGTCGCGTCGGGCAGGTGGTCGTCCAACACCAGCATGACGCTGGAAGGGACCACGCCGCTCTTGGAGACCACCTCCAGCTTTATGACCTGGTTCAACGGGGGCATCAGGGGGTGCGGGTGCTCGTAGGCGGGCGAAGTCCACGCGAACTGCGGGAACGGGGAGTATGGGTAGTAATAGTAATCTTTGCCCCTCTTCGCGTCCCAAAGATAGATCAATTTATCATCTTTGGCATCTCCCTTCATCTTTATGGTTTCCTCTATAACCCGTCGTTCATGGGTCCCCGTGGCAAAGCTGTCAGGTGTCGCATGATAAACGGTAATACTGCTGGTATGGACATCCTTCACTACCATCGCATGCCTGCCCTCCAGGTTCCCATCCGCGCCTATGACGTATCTATCAAGAAAATCGCCTCGCTTCAGCACACTGGTGCTTATTTTGAGCCCATATTCGGGAAGCTCCACCGTTGAGTAGTGCCTTCCCAGCCCCAGCAATCTCGAAATATATCCGGAGCAATCAAGCCCCGTAAATCCAGCATAATTTGGGGGCAGAGAGTCTCCGCTTCTTCTGCCGGCTATCCATTTGGGGTCTTTCAACGCCAGCCTCGTCTTGAACGTCCCCGTCGTATCCCAATGCCCGAACGCATACGCCTCGCCGGTCTCCTCTTTACCGGCTACAAAGGGCCACCACGAACTATTTCCGGTTTCAGAATATTCCCATTTTCTAGCTATATACCGCGCCTGCGCGCGGTCATCAATCCCATCCGTGCTTACAATCGCGGTCCATTGATCCGAATCGCTGTCATACTCAAACGTGTAAACGTCAAGAAGATTTTTAGCCGCAGGCGTCCATGGATGGGTCGCATATACAGCTGCCGAATCAAGAACCTCCTGCCGGGTGCGTGAAAAAAGCAGTCCTGGCAAACACAGAATCAAAGCCGCAAGACAAGTCAGGCGCTTCATATCGATCACCTCATGGCTTCTCGGCTATGTCGTGTCACTTTAATGCCAGTGTTGTCGGCCGAAATAATGTAAAAATTCTCTCGCGAGTCGCGGAAACCGTTCCGAGGCCTGCTATCTGCTCGCAGGCGGCGCAGCAGTTTTCCGGAAAGGTTATATTCGTTCAGGATTTTCTCCTTTCCTCTAAGACTGGTGACTAGCGCCTTCGAATCGCGTATCGCTCCAGGACTTACGAATTCTTCGCCGGGAACAGGCTCCAGCCTTACTCCTTCTTTTGAGCCCGGCCGTAAAACATGGCGCTCTTTATTATTTCTGGAGGCTTGAACAGATGCCGCCACCTTTTGCTTTTTTAATTCATTAACATCTTTTCTGAGATACTTTTTGCCCTCGAACACATTAAAATCAGACCCGATATCGGTTTTCACGAATTCGTATGGATATTCCGTTATCCATAAATCCCCGTCATGACAGCTAAGTCCGCCGGGAACGCTCGGCACCACCGTCTTCTTCACCAGCTTATCGTTCTTGAACTCCCACACCTCGCCGGTTTCTTTGCCTTCTTTGTTGCGCTTGAGGTAGTAATACAGCGTGTCTTTGCTGTCTATCACGATGTTGATGCCCTGGACTTCGGGAGGCCAGATATAAGCCTGTAAATCGCTGTCGGGGACGCCAGACGGTTTTTCCGCCGTGGCACCTACGGACCAGATATGTCGCTTCTCTGATTCATCGTAACGCCTGACGGCCCAACATTGCACGGGGCCTTTCAAGCCATCTACCGAGATGTCCATTAAATGCTTGCCTTCGGAGGAATACTTCTGTATCCGGTTATTGACAAAATCAAGGATATAGATGTTCCCTTTGGAATCAACGGCAAGGCTTCCGGGTTCCAGGTCATAATCAAAATCGCCCTGCCGGCCGAACTCGCCCGGCCCCGTGCCCCATTTGCCCTCAATGATGACCTTGGGCACGTATTCCTCTATCGGCACCTGGTCCGCGGCGGTGGACGCTTCCTGCGCCAAGGCGGCGCAAGGCGACAGCATGATGAGAACTCCTGCAATGATGCGGTTCATAGTTTTTCCTCCATGGCAATAGACAAAGCCGCACGCCCGAAGCGCGCGGCTCCCGTTAGAATTGAATTTTGAAAACATCGGCCCGCCCCTTTTCCCCTGTCCTGCGCCGACCGCCATATTCTTACAGACTGCCGCCGCGTTGTCAAGTATGCATACCAAGTGCCAGCAAGCGGTCCGACGGCACCGCGTACCTGACCGTGACGCGCCCGTCCGCGCTCGACGGCGTCACCGAGAACCCCTCCATGCCCGCGTAGACCGTGGTCGCGTCGGGCAGGTGGTCGTCTGTAAGCGTGGCACTGTCCGGCAGGTCCCTTAAACCCCATATCCCGGACTATTCAAGAATTTTACACAAAACAGACGGACATTTATCAATATACCAATCATGTTAATGCCGGAGGATGGGAGTCTTTGGCGTTAAAAAGGCGGGAAAACGGCGGCCGCGCCGCCGGCCGAGAGGCAGATATGCTCCCTTTCCGGGGCGCCCAGCGCGGCATGCAGCCGGGAGGCCAGGACTTGCAAATCTTTTTTCCTCGGCGGCGGGGCGGAGCCTGCCGGATTGGAGACTAGGAACACGCCGGCGCGCGCGGAGGCTTCACGCCGCCCGCTAGCGCGGGCTTGGGCCAGTTTTTTGCGGCACACTTCCTTGAGGCGACGCGCTTTCCTTTCGTCCGCGCCGGAAAAGGCGTCCCGGTCCTTGATGCAGCGTACTTCGAAGAAGTATTTTTCGCCGGCCAGTATCGCCGAGATATCGGCTTCCTTTCTCTGCCCGTCCGGCAGAAAGCGTATCTCCGTGAAGCCGCGGCGCGCGAGTATATTCACCGCCCTCAGTTCGGCCAGCGCCGCTTCCAGCCTGTCGGGCGCGAAATTGTTGTAGTCGAAGCCGGTTATGGCAAGTATTTCGCCGGCTGGCAGGGCCAGGGCCGCGGCGGACGAGTCCAGCAGGGCCTTTATGTTCCCGAGCAGCCGCCCGGGATCGGTTTTAAGGACTTTTCTGAGTTCTGACGCTGTTCCCTGCGCGATGAATTTCTCGAGATATGCGGCCAGTTCCGGAGGCAGTCCGGCGGCGGCTATCGCGGCGAGCACCTCTTTCCTGTTCATGGCCGGGAGGCTACCTGGCCGGCAGGGAGGAGCGCACCGCCCAGCGCAGCTTGGCGCAGGCGGAGCGGGGATTGGAGCGGCGCTCGGCCGACGACGGCCTGGCGGGGGTCTGTGAGACCGACGAATAGACCCCCTCCTCCTCGCCTTTGAAGAAAGCTTTCTTGACCCGGCGGTCCTCGCCGGAGTGGAAGGATAATATCGCGGCCCGCCCCCCCGGCTTCATGCACCAGGGAAGGACGGAAAGGAAGCGGTCCAGCGCGCTGAATTCCTCGTTGACCTCTATGCGCAGCGCCATGAAGACGCGCTGCAGCGATTTCCTCATGTCTTCCTCCCCCAGCCCTGGGACCGCGGCCTTCAGCCCGGCCCGCACGGCGGCTGCCAGCGCCGCGGTGGTGGCCGCGGGCGGCGCCGCCGCTTTTATGGCGCGGGCTATCGGAGCTGCGTGAGGCTCGTCGGCGTTCTCCGCGAGGAGCGTCTCAAGGCGCTTGAGCGGGACCTGCCGCAGGAATTCGGAGGCGGGCTTGCCGCGGCCGGGATTGAGCCGCAGGTCCAGCGGGCCGTCGGCCTTGTAGGTGAAGCCCCGCTCGGGGTTGTCCAATTGCATAGAAGAGACGCCCAGGTCCGCCAGGACGCAGTCGAAACCTCCCCCCGTCTCGCCGAGCAGGCCCATGATCCCGGCGTAGTTCATCTTGCGTATGATAATCGCGTCCGGGCTGAAACCTTCGGCCCTCAGCCGGGCCTCCGTCTTGGGCAGTTCCACCGGGTCCACGTCGACCGCGAAAAGGCGGCCGCCGGGCAGCAGCCGCGGCAGTATGCGGCGGGCGTGACCGCCGTAGCCCAGCGTGGCGTCGAAGGCGGTCTCGCCGGGCTTGGGATCGAGTATGGCGAGTATCTCTTCGACGCAGATGGGGCGGTGGGTGCCGGCCGGAGTCAGCCCTTTCGCGATTATGTGCTCGATCTGGTCCGCGTATTTCGCGGGGTCGAGCTCCTTGTATTTCTGGTCGAAGCGGCGCGGGTGAGTGCCGCTGTAGCGGACGCGGCGCTTGTGCGGCTTCGGGGCCTCGTCGGTCATTTGCCGGGCCGTTCCGCGCTACCGCAGGTCGAGTACGTCCATCAGGCCGGGGCCGTATGAGACTATGGAGAGCTTCGGGTAAGGATAGACTTTCGAAAGCGCGCCTATCTTTTTGAGGAAAGCGGCCGCTTCGCCTTTTATGTCCGAGAGGCGGCGCGGGTTTTCGGCGCCCTTGTAGAGGTCGATATGCGTTATCGCCAGCCGGGTCGCGGAATTTATCGCGACGGCGCGGCGGGCCAGGTCGAACTCGAAAGCCCCTATGCGGCGCAGGCGGCCGCTGACGGAGCCGACCTCGCGGCCCTTGGTGTGATGGACATTGAGTTTGGACTTGTCCTTTATCTCGGCGGCCAGCGGGCCGGGGCCGACGCGGCTGACATAGGGCTTGAAGATGGCGTAGACGTCGCGCACGTATTTGGGCCCCAGGCCGGCCTCGGCGAGGAAGGTGGAGGCCGTGGTGTCGCGCGAAGTGACGTAGGGATATTCGCCGTGCAGCAGCGAGAGCTTCATGCCCTGCGTGCCCTCTACGATGACTCCGTCGCCGGCGGAGAGCGCCTTGTTGAGCAGTTCCGGCACGGGTTTTATCCAGCGCCGCAGCCGCGGCTCGTCCTTGGCGAACTTTATCTTTTTGCGGTCTATGCGTTCGCGCACGGCGGTGCCCAGGCCGGTCCCGACGCTGCCGATGGACTTCATCATGCGCGCGTCGCCGCGCTCGGCCGCCGTCTGGCGCGGCTCTATCACTACGGCGTTGGGGTCGATGATCATGCGCCCGGCCGTTCCCGTAAGGGTGATCTCCTTGAGGAGCCAGTCGGTGATGATATAGGTGCCGGCGCCGAGCACCAGTCTGGTGCGCGGGTTCACGAAGCCGGCCGGTATGGATTTCAGCGCGTAAATTTTGCCCTTGTGGAAGACCGTATGCCCGGCATTGGGCCCGCCGACCTTCACCGCGTAGCGGTAATCTCCCTCGTGCGCCAGGTAGGCGCAGATCTTTCCTTTTCCTTCGTCGCCGCCCTGACCGCCCGCTACTATGTCTACCGGCATGAGGTCTCCTTCATTTTCCCCGGGCCAGGCGCGCGGCGAGGCCGGTGTAGGGTTTGGACAGCAGAACTTTCAGCTCGGTTTTGACCGCCGGGCGCACGGGCAGGCCTTCTACGAAGTCCCGCAGGTCCGGCAGGGTTACGGCGCGGCCGCGGGTAAGTTCCTTGAGCAGCGAATAAGGGTCTTTTACCCCCTCGCGCCGCAGGACGGTCTGTATCGCCTCGGCGTAGACTTCCGGATGCTCCGAAAGAGAAAGGGCGGCGGCGGCGCGGTCGACGCTTATGCGCGAGAAGCCTTCCATCATCGACTTATAGGCGATGAGCGAATGGGCGAAGGCGGTCCCGTAATTCCGTTCGACGGTGGAATCGGACAGGTCGCGCTGCAGGCGCGAGACCGGCAGCTTGGCCGCGAAGAAACCGCAGAGCGCGTTGGCCGCGCCAAGATTGCCCTCGGCGTTCTCGAAATGTATGGGGTTCACCTTCTGCGGCATCGTGGACGAGCCGACTTCCCCCGTCACCGCCCGCTGAACTATCAGCCCGTCGCTGATATAACGCCAGATATCCTGGCAGAGCCCGATGAGTATGGTGTTGGTCCTGCGCAGCGCGTCGAAAAGTTCCGCTACGGCGTCGTGCGGTTCTATCTGGGTGGTAAGCGGCGCGGCCTCTATCCTTATCTTCAGCCCTTTGGACGCGGCGGCGGCGAAGCGGCGGGCGAAGGCCGGCCAGTCGGCGCGCGGGAAGGCGGCGAGGTGCGCGTTGTAATTCCCGACCGCACCGGACAGCTTCGCCTGGAGGCGCAGGCCGAGCAGTTGAGCGCGCTGGCGCTCGAGGCGCGAAGCGAAGACGGCGAACTCCTTGCCGAAAGTGGTGCCGACGGCCGGCTGGCCGTGCGTGCGCGCCAGCAGCGGGTCGGCCGCGTGGCGGCGGGCAAGCCGGCGCAATTCGGCTATTATCCCGTCGAGCGCGGGAAGGAGGACGCGCTCCAGTCCCCGCGCCAGCATCAGCGCGTATGAAAAACTGTTGACGTCTTCCGAGGTGAGCGCGAAATGGACGTATTCCCTGTATTTGGCCAGGCCGGCGCGCTCCAGGCGCTCGCGGATGAAGCGTTCGCAGGCCTTTACGTCGTGGCGGGTCTTTTTCTCTATCGTCTTGACGCGCGCCGCGTCGGCGGGAGAGGCGTTCTTCAGCCCGGCGAGCAGTTCTTTCCCCTTCGCGGGCAGCCGCGGTATGCCGGTCCCGGGCAGGCCGCAGAGCAGTTCCAGGTAAAGCGCCTCGACCTCGAGACGGTGGCGTATGAGGGCCGCTTCGCTGAAATAACGGGAGAATGGCCGGGCGACCGCCGCGTAGCGTCCGTCGACCGGGCTTACGGAATCCAGTTCGGTCATGCCGATATGATATCAAAAGGCCGGGAAGGGCGGCGAGCGGGGCGGGAAGCCCCGTCGCCCGCGATCAACGGGGTTCCGTCGGCGGGGTCGGCGGCGGTTCTCCGGCCCCGGACCCGCCGCCGCCGGCCCGCCAGGTCTTGAGCAGCGCGGCCGCGGCGGCCAGCTCCTTGAGCAGGGCGGCCAGTTCCGCGCGCTCCGGGTCCGCCAGACGTCCGCTGAAAAGAGAGAGTTTCTCCGAGATCCTGTTCAGTTCCCCGCCGAGCTTTTCGGCGAGCGCGGCCTGTCCCCGTGTGTCCGCCGGGGCGCCGCCTTCGCCGAGCCTGGCGGCGAGGGCCTTCTCCCGCGCCAGCGCTTCTTCCAGGCTGGAACTCAGCGAGGCGGTCTCGCCCTGCAGGTCGAAAACGGTATTGGCGGCTTCCTCGAAGTCGTGCTTCTCCTGTTCTATCTGGACCTGCGCCTCCGCGAGCTGGTTCCGCAGGGCGGTCAGCTCGGCTTCGCGCCCGAAGTCCTTTTTCCTCAGTTCCTCTTCCCGTCCGCGCAACTCCAGCAGTTCGGCCTGCACCGCCGCCAGCTTCTTCTCAGCGTCGTCCAGACCGGCCGGCGCTTTTCCCGGTCCCTGTTCCGCGCCGCCGCCGGCTTTGGCGACGGCCAGTTCGCGCTGCAGCGCCGCCGTCTGTTCCGCCGCCAGGGTCAGCTGCTTTTCCAGCGCCTCTTTGGCCGCCTTCAGTCCGACGATCTCGCCGGCCAGGGAAGAGGCCTCTCTAATGTTGGTTTCCAGGTCGGCGGAGAGTCTGCGGGTCTCGGCTTCGGCCGCGGTCAGCCTGGCGAGGAGCTTATCGTGCGAAGCGCGGTCCACCCCTCCCGCGTCGTACACGGCCTCCGGCGTCTCCCGGGCCGGGCCAGCTGCGGAGGCTTTAAGAGCGGTCAGTTCGCGCTCCAGTACCTGCGCCCGTTCCCGGGCAAGCGAAAGTTCTTTTTCCAGCGCCTCTTTGCCCGCCTTGAGACCGGTTATTTCGGCGGCCAGCGAGGAGGCTTCCGTCAGGCGCGCCTCCAGCTGGGCGGACAGCCTGCCGGTCTCGGTTTCGGCCGCGGCCAGCCTGTCGAGGAGTTTGTCGTGGGCGGCGCGGTCCACCCGGTCCGCTGCGTCCGCGGCTTCCCGCGTCGCCAGTTGCGCGCGTCCGGCGGAAGCTTTGAGGGCGGTCAGTTCGCTTTCCAGTTCCGCCGCCCGTTCCGCGGTCAGTTTCAGCTGCTTTTCCACCGCTTCTTTTCCCGCCGCGAGGGCGGCTATTTTCTCCGCCAGTTCGGAGGCCTCTTTGGAACGCGCCTCCAGGGCGGCGGAAAGCTTCGCGGTCTCCGCGTCGGCCGAGGTCAGCCTGGTCAGTATCTCCTCGGGTGAAACGCGGCTCTCCGCTCCCCGCGCGGCGGCGTCCAGCACTTTCGCCAGCGGTTCGATGGCCGCTATGGCCCGGAAACGTTCCTCCAGCGCCGCCGCCCGGGCCTCCTCCCCTTTCGCGAAATTTTCCAGGCCGGCGCGCTCCGCTTCCATGAGCGCCACGCGCTCCTTTTCCGAATCGAGAAGGGCCGCGAGTTTTTCCGCCCGCTCCGCCATGGCCGCGTGGGCCTGCAGCAGGCCCGCGGCCTTCTTGACGAGTTCGTCCTTGTCCGCGGCGGCGGCGTGCAGGGCCTCGATCTCGGCCTTCAGCGCCGTTTCACGAGCGGCGGCTTCCAGCAGCAGGCGGTCCAGATGGGCCAGGCGGGAATCGAGCTCCTCGGTCCGCTTGACGATCTTCGAGTAGTCGCCGGAAAGCCGTTCGGCTTCCTCCTGGGCGCTGGACATGGCGTCCCAGAGGAAACCGATCTCGGGCCCGGACCGGGGTTCCGCGGCGCTCACAGGGGCCTCCCCGCCGGCGGCGCGAAGCGGCGGGACACGTGGAATATGATAACTGGCATGTTCATAAGGCGGGAAGAGCGCGTCTTCCCTACATTGTAAATGATAATGGACGCCGGTTACAAAGTTGTTTCGCGCCGGTTAACTGTTCATGGTCCCGCGGGAAAGTGCTATAATTAAAGCGGTTCTTCAGGGCGGGGCGAGATTCCCCACCGGCGGTGGTCCGCGAAAGCGGCGAGCCCGCGAGCCGAGGGCGGCAGCCCGAGGCAGGACCCGGTGAGATCCCGGGGCCGACGGTAAAGTCCGGATGAGAGAAGGACCGATGTAAAGGCCGCGCGCGGTTTTTGTGCGGCTTTTCCCAGCCCTGAAGATCACTTCAGGGCTTTTTTATTGGAGAGACCATGGATTTCGCCCCGATAGCGGAGATAATAAAGGACGTGAGGAACGGCCGCATGGTCGTCCTGGCCGACGACGAGAGCCGCGAGAACGAGGGCGATATAGTCATGGCGGCGCAGTTCGCCGCGCCGGAGAAGGTCAATTTCATCGTCAGGGAAGCGCGCGGCCTGCTCTGTTGCCCGCTCTCGGCGGACCTGGCCTGCCGCCTGGACCTTTTCCCGATGGAGCGCGACAACTCCGACCCGTACAAGACGGCCTGGACCATCTCCGTCGACGCCAAAAAGGGGGTCACGACCGGGATCTCGGCCGCCGACAGGTCACGCACCTTGAAGGCCCTCGCTTCCCCCTCTTCCGTCCCCGCCGATTTCACCCGTCCCGGACATATTTTTCCGCTGCGCGCCAAGCCCGGCGGCGTGCTGGTCCGCGCCGGCCATACCGAGGCCTGCGTCGATCTCCTTAACCTCGCCGGCCTGCGCCCCGCCGGCGTCATCTGCGAGATCATGCGCTCCGACGGCAGCATGGCCCGCATGCCGCAGCTCAGGGCCTTCGCCCGCCGCCACCGCCTCAAGCTGGCCACCATCGCCGACCTCATAAAGTACCGGCGCGGCCGCGAGACCCTGGTCGAGAAGCACGCCACGGCCGCGCTCCCCACCTCCCACGGCGTTTTTACGATGCACGTTTACCGCGAAAAGCTCACCGGCCTGGAGCATATCGCGCTGGTGAAGGGCGAGCCCGGCCCCGCGGCGCTGGTGCGGGTGCACTCCGAGTGCCTGACCGGCGATGTCTTCGGTTCGCGGCGCTGCGATTGCGGCGAGCAGCTCGACGCCGCCCTGGCCGCCATAGCGAAGGAGGGTTCGGGCATCCTGCTCTATATGCGCCAGGAGGGCCGGGGCATAGGACTGGGCAACAAGATAAAAGCCTACGCGCTCCAGGACAAGGGCTACGACACCGTCGAGGCCAACCTGGCGCTGGGCTTTCCCGCCGACCTGCGCGACTACGGCACCGGCGCGCAGATACTCTCCGACCTCGGCGTCCGCCGCCTGCGGCTGCTGACGAACAACCCGCGCAAGCTGGCCGGTCTGGGCGGCTACGGCCTTAAAATAGCGGAGCGCGTTCCGCTGGTGATGAAGTCCAACGCGCACAACAGGAAATATCTGGCGACGAAGGCCCGCAAGCTCGGGCATATGTTCATTTAGGAGGACGAATGAAGATAATAGAAGGAAAACTCAAAGCGGATAAACTCAAGTTCGCTCTGGCCGTGTCCCGGTTCAACGACTTCCTGACCGGCAAGCTGGCCGACGGGGCCGTCGACACGCTGAAGAGGCACGGCGCCGACGAGAAGGACATAACCCTGGTAAAAGTGCCGGGCGCCTACGAACTGGCGCTGGCCGCCGACAAGGCCGCCGCCGGCAATTATGACGCCGTCATCTGCCTGGGCGTCATCATCCGCGGAGACACCCCGCACTTCGACCTGGTCGCGGCCGAGACGGCCAAGGGCGTGGCCGAAGTCTCCATGCGCCATAAGAAACCGGTCATTTTCGGCGTCGTCGCCGCGGACAACCTGGAGCAGGCCATCGAGCGCTGCGGCACCAAGCAGGGCAACAAGGGCGCCGAGGCCGCCATGGCCGCCATCGAAATGGCCGACCTGTTCCGGCATTTGTGAGGAGACAACCGGGGGAGGCGGGGCGGCAGCTTAGCGAAACCTTCACGGAGGCCGGAGCATCGCAAGCGCGGAGGCCGAGTGAGGAGGGCCGAGCGCTATGCGCGAGAGCCCGTGTTTCGCGCGCTGCCGCCCCGACATGCCCCCGGCATGGATATTCCTTGTTGCTATGACCGATAAAGAACTGATGCGGCGGGCGATAGCGCTGGCGCGGCGCGGCAGCTGCGGCGCCCACCCCAATCCCATCGTCGGCGCGGTACTGGCCAAAAAGGGCCGGATCATCGCCGAGGCCTGGCACGCCTGCTTCGGCGGCCCGCACGCCGAGGCGGCCGCGCTGAGGAAGGCCGGGGGCCGCGCCCGCGGCGCCGACCTCTATGTCACGCTGGAGCCCTGTTCCACCCACGGCAAGACCCCGCCCTGCACCGAAGCGATAAAGGCGGCCGGCGCAGCGCGCGTCTTCATCGGCGCGTCCGACCCCAATCCCTGCCACAGCTGCCGCGGCGGCGAGATACTCCGCGCCGCGGGCATACAGGTTAAGACGGGGCTGCTGCGCCGCGAATGCGAGGCGCTCAATCCGGCCTTCGCCAAGTATATGCGCACCCGCCTGCCTTATGTCACGCTCAAGACGGCCCAGAGCCTGGACGGCAGGATAGCCGACGCGGCCGGCCGTTCGCGCTGGATCTCGTCGCCGCAGTCGCGCCGCTTCGCCCATAAGCTGCGCGCCGAAGCCGACGCCGTGATCGCCGGCGTCGGTACGGTGCTGGCGGACGACCCGTTGCTTAATGTCCGCGGTTTCAAAGTCCCGCGCCAGCCCTGGGTGGTCATACTCGATTCCCGGCTGCGCATACCGCCCAAAGCGCGGGTCTTCAAGAACGACCGCGTCATCGTCGCCGTCGTCGGCAAGGCCCCGGCCGCCGCCGTAAAGCGCCTCCCCGCCCACGCCGAAGTGCTGGAACTTCCCAAGGACCGCGACGGGCGGCCTTCGCTGCCGGCGCTGCTCAAGGCGCTGGGCTCCATAGGGATAAGCCACATACTAGTGGAGGGCGGCGGAAAAGTCGCCGGTTCCTTCATCAGCCAGGGCCTGGTGGACCGCTATTGCTGCATCATCGCGCCCATGGTCATCGGCGGCACGGACTCTAAAAGTTCCGTCGTCTGGCCCGACAGGCTCAACGCCGCCCGCAAGACGCTGGGCGTGCAGGCCGAAGTGAAGGATATTCGGCGCCTCGGCCCCGACCTGATGCTGGAGGTTATTTTTAAATGAGGAGGCAATGGGGGGTGGCGGCGGATTCGCGGAGAAAAACCCTTCGGAGCCGCGAGCTTACGGAGCCCGCGCCGAAGTACTACACCGCGTCGCTTCTCGCGGAACGGAGGCGCAGGGCGAGCGCTCGCGGCGAGAACGGGAGCGGCGCGCACGGTGTGCGCGACCGCGTTTTTTCGCAGCGAACCGCCGACAGGACCCCCGATAATTTTCACTTATGTTCACGGGAATAATCGAAGCGGTGGGAAAGCTGAAGTCATATGGCGGCGGGAGACTGGCCGTGGAAGTGCCGGCCGGCTGGAAGCTGGAGACCGGCGAGAGCGTGGCCGTCAACGGCGCCTGCCTCACTTATATCTCGGCAAAGGGCCGCGCGGCCCTCTTCGACCTCAGCCCCGAGACCCGCTCGCGTACCGCGCTGGGCCTGCTGGGCCCCGGCGCGCCGCTCAACCTGGAACGCGCGCTCAAGATCGGCGCCCGCCTCGGCGGCCATTTCGTCACCGGCCACATAGACGGGACGGTGAAACTGCTCGCCGTCCATAAAGAAGCCAACAGCTTCACCCTCGTACTGGAGACCGGCGCCGGCGCGGTCATGGTCGAGAAGGGCTCCGTCGCGCTCGACGGCGTCAGCCTGACCGTCTTCGCCGTCACCCCGCGCTCCTTCAGGACCGCCATTATCCCCCACACCTGGGCCAATACCGCGCTCGGCGCCCTCAGGCCCGGCTCCGCCGTCAACATCGAATACGACATCCTGGGCAAATACGCGCGCGCCGGCGCCGCGGGCGACTCCGCCCTGCGCGAGGCGCTCGGGAAGAACGGCTTTTTATGATCCGTCATTGACCGCGGTCAACTTAAATCGTATATTGTCCGTACCTATGAAAAAGACCCTTTTCTTCCTCCTGGCCTGCGCCCTCATTTCCCCCGTCTTCGCCGAGGGTGAGAGGAACCCGGAGAGCGGCCTGTCTTTCCGGCAGTTGCTCTCCCGGGTGGCCGTCTCCAATTCCTCGCTCGCTCTTCCCGAGCCGGAGGCGGCGGTCGTGAAGGACGACCTGTCCCTGCTGGCCGACGACCGCTCGTGGCTCACCGTGGCCGCCTCCGACAAGTATCAGCGCACCCGCCTGCTGGAACTGGGCCTGGACATAGTCGAGATAGAGAAAGGGGTCGTGCGCGGTTTCGCCCGCGAGTCCGCCGTGCGGGAGATCTCCGCCGGGGGCTTCAGGATAGACGACAAGGTCTCGATCTACAATTTCGACAAGGATTTCCCCCTCGCCGACGCCGCTTATCATAACTTCGGGGAGACCGTCGAGGTCCTGAAGCAGCTGGCCGCCGCCCATCCCGACGAGACCTCGCTGTTCTCCATAGGCAGGACGGTGGAGGGCCGCGAGATCTGGGCGCTGCGCATAAATCCCGCGGAGAAAGGCACGGCTCCCAGCGCCAGGCCGGGCGCCGTCTTCATGGCCAATCATCACGCCCGGGAACATTTGACCAACGAGGTCGCGCTGCTCTTCGCCGTCTGGCTGCTCGAGAACAAGAACGCCCCCGAGGCGCGCAAATACATCGACACCCTCGACATACATATCATCCCGACGGTGAATCCCGACGGAGCCGAGTACGATATCGCCACCGGCAAGTACCGCTGGTGGCGCAAGAACCGCTCCGTGAACGCCGGCGGCAGTTACGGCGTGGACCTCAACCGCAACTACGATGCGCGCTGGTGCGAGGCCGGTTCTTCAACCAACCCGTCGGCCGACACCTATTGCGGACCTTACGCCTTCTCCGAGCCCGAGACCCGCGCCATCCGCGATTTCGTCCTGGCCCGGCCGAATATAAAGACGCTGCTCACCTACCATACCTACTCCGAGCTCATTCTCTACCCCTGGGCCGGCTCGGCCGAGCCGCTGGAGAACAAGACCGACCTCAAGGTCTTCGAGACCATGGCGAAGGCTTTCGCGGGCTTCACCGGATATGTCCCCCAGCAGTCCAGCGACCTCTATGTCGCCACCGGCGATACGACGGACTGGGCCTACATGCAGCGCCGCATCTTCGCTTTTACTTTCGAAATGACCCCCAAGCGCTGGGGCGGCGGAGGTTTTTATCCCGGCGCCGGAGTGATAGAGAAGGTCGTGGGCGACAATATCAAGGCCGCGATGTACATGCTCAGCGTCACCGACGACCCGTACAAACTGGCGCGCTGAGATATACCGCGCGCCCGCCGAAGAAGGCCCGGGGCTACCCCGGGCCTTTCTTTTTGGGCCTATATGCGTGGTGGGACCAAAGACCTTAGCCTGTGGTCTTCCTTTCTGATACGATATCCATATGACCAATTTCATCAAAGTCCTCTTTCTCGCCTTTCTGATACCCTCGGCCCCCGCCGCCGCGGCGCCCTTCGCCCTCGATTCCATGAACGCCGCGGATATCGGCGCCGCGCCGGCGCCGGCCCCGGAGGCCGTCGTCCCTGATGCCGGCGCTACCGTCCCCGCCGAGTGGACCGTGATGGTCTATTCCACCACCCGCGACCAGCTGCGCTACGCCCTGCTCTGGCAGCTGCTGGAGATGAAGCGCGTCGGCGCTTCGGAAAAGGTCCGGGTCGTGGCGCAGGCCACTCTTCCTTTCCTGAAAGCCGACGGTTCCGTCTCTACCGACACCGTGCGCATAGCCCTCGGCGGACCCGCCGCGGAGGGCGCGGTGGACGCCGCCCTGGAGAAGGTCTTCTCGGGCGGGCAGATAGACGAGAGCGCGCTCGAGGCCTTCGGCGCCGACATAATCCGGCGGGACCCCGCCGGCGACACCGGCGACTGGCGGGCCGCAGCCGATTTTACCCGCTGGGCCTCCGCCGCCTACCCCTCTTCGCGCCGCGCCCTCGTCATCTACGGCCACGGCAACGGCTTTTTCGACGCGAAAAAACAGCCGGCCCAGAAAGGCACGCTGATGGACACCGAGACCGGCAATTACGTGACGCTGCCGGAACTGCGCGAGCTGATGCGCGCCACCGGGCATGTGGACGCTTTCGTCATGACCTCCTGCATCATGCAGATGGCCGAGGTGGCCTGGCAGGTCAAGGACTACGCCGACGTGGTGGTCGGCTCGAGCGAGCTGATGTACGCGCTAGGCTACGATATGGGAGGCATGCTGGGCCTGCTCAATTCCGACCCCGCCGTTCCCTCCGCCGAGCTCGGGAAGTTCCTCGCCGCCGGATATGTCGAACGCGCCAAGGCCTTCGAAAGGCCGGGCGCCCACGCTTCGGTGCTCGATACTTCGGCGCTCGACGAGCTGGGCCGCCGGTGAGACTGGTCGGCGGTTCGCTGGAGGGTTTCATGGCCCTGCAGGAGACCGATTACTGGTCGCTGCCTTTCGCCGTCGAGACCGGCTGGGGACCCTTCATCCGCCGGCTGTATTCCAGCTATAAATAGGTTCGCCGACCATTAAAAGGAAAGGGCCGGGAGACGTCTCCCGGCCCTTTCTTTTTAGCGCCTGAAATTCAGTTCCCTTTGGGCGTGAGCCGCTCGTAGGCGGCCTGTATTTCCTTGAAGCGGCGGTGCGCCAGCGTCTTGAACTCATCCCCGAGGTGGTCCACCTTGTCCGGGTGGTATTTATTGGCCAGCTTCAGGTAGGCCTGCCGGATCTCGTCGGCTGAGGCGTCCGGCGCGACGCCCAGGACCTTGTAAGGGTCTTCCTCCGGTCCCGGGCCGCCGGTCTCCGCTCCGGGCCCTTCTTCCGCCGGGCCGGCCTTTTCCCCGCCCCGGCCCGCCCTGAGCAGTGCCGGCCGCCGCACCAGGTACCAGTAGAGCGACGCTATGACAAGTATATCGTCTATGAGGCCGAAGCGTCCCAGCCCCCGCTCGGGCAGCAGGTCTATCGGGCTCAATAAATAGAGAGCGGACAGGACGTAGAACCAGGTCTTCATCGGCTTAAGGAAGGAAAGGAAGGGCGTTGGCCGCGGGGAGCAGGAAGAAGTCCGCCGCCAGTCCCCCGAGCAGGACGAAGGCGCCGATCAGCCACAGCGTCAGCGGGGTGGCCGACCGCGGGGCCGCCGGCACGTCGGCCTTGCCGGCGTACATGGCGGTGATGATCGAGAGGTAATAGTAGAGCGAGACGGCGCTGGCCAGCACCGCGATGACGACGAGCCCGGGGCTTCCGCCGCGCACGGCCTGCGCGAAGAGCCAGAACTTGCCGAAGAAGCCGGCCAGCGGCGGTATGCCGGCCAGCGAGAGGACGAAAACGGTCATCAGGGCGGCCTTGGCGGGGTCCGCGGCGGCCAGTCCGCGCAGCCCGTCGAGCGTGACGCCTTTCTCGTCCTTCTCGAGTATAGCGACCAGCGAGAAGGCGCCGATGGTGGCGGCGGCGTAGACGGCGAGGTAGAAATAGACGGCCGGGAAAGCGGCCTTGCCGCCCATGAAGCCCGTCAGCAGGTAGCCGGCGTGCGCCACGCTGGAATAGGCCAGCATGCGCTTCACTCCCGTCTGCGGCAGGGCGGCGATATTGCCGGCGGCCATGGTCAGCGCGGCCACCCACCAGAAGACCTTGTAGTAGAGCGGCAGGTCGGCGGCCACGAAAAGGCGGAAAAGTATCAGGACGGCGCCGGCTTTGACGGCCGAGGCCATGAAGGCGGAGACGGGCGACGGCGCGCCCTCGTAGACGTCGGGTACCCACATGTGGAACGGCACCAGCGCGGCCTTGAAGGCGAAGCCGGACATGATGAGCAGGAAGCCGGCCGAGGCGGCGGCCTGGTTCACTTTCAGCCCGGAGATGGCGGCGGCCGACTGTATAAGGGCCGAACCGACGGAACCGTAAAAGAAGGCGATACCCAGCACGGTCAGCGCGGCGCCGAAAGAGCCGAGCAGGAAATACTTATATCCCGCTTCGGCGCCGGCGGCGGTGCGGCGGGCGGCGGCCAGGGCGTAGAGCGGCAGGGAGACCACTTCCAGCGCGATGAAGACGCCGATGAGGTCGCCGGTGGCCAGCATTGCCATGAGGCCGACGGCGGAAATGGGGAGCAGGAAATAGTATTCATTGGCCGGCAGACTGGCGGCGCAGTCGGCGCGCGGGGTCAGGTCGACGACGGCGAAGGCGGCGCCGAGTATGAGCAGCCACAGGAGCTTCGTCAGCGGGTCATAGACCAGCGACTGGCCGAAGGGCATTATATTGGCCGGGCCGCCGAAGGAGACATTGAGGAACGCGGCTAACAGGCCGATGCCGGCCGCCCGGGCCGCCCAGGCGGGGCGCACCAGCAGGGCGATGATCGCCGGTACCGCGACGAGCAGCAGCGGGGCGGTCAGGTCCAGGAGGTTCTTTTCCATTACTTACCCTCCTGGGTGAGCGAGAACGGGGGGCGCTGGCCGCCGGCCAGGCGTATATAGTCGTTGACGGCCGTGTCGAGGCGTTTGAGGAAGAAGTTGGGATAGACGCCTATCCAGACTATCAGCGCCAGCAGGGGCAGGACGCAGAGCCATTCGCGGACCTTGAGGTCAGGGAGCTCCTTATTGGCGGGGTTAGTGACGGGTCCGAAGAACACTTTCTGGTACATCCCCAGCATATAGACGGCCGACAGTATCACGCCGCCCAGCGAGATCAGCGCCAGGCAGGGCCATACTTTGAACGAGCCGAAGAGTATGAGGAACTCGCCGATGAAACCGTTGAGCCCGGGCAGGCCGATGGACGAGAGCGTGACTATCATGAAGACCGCGGCGAAGGCCGGCATGACTTTCGCGATGCCTCCGTAATCGGCCATCAGCCGCGTGTGGCGGCGCTCATAGAGCATCCCCACGCAGAGGAACAGCGCGCCGGTGCTCAGGCCGTGATTGACCATCTGCAGCACCGCGCCGCTTACCGCCGCCGGCTCCAGGACCAGCGCGCCGACCATGACTATGCCGAGATGCGCCACTGAAGAATAGGCGACCAGCTTCTTGATATCGTCCTGCGCCCAGGCGGTCAGCGAGCCGTATATCACGCCGAAGGCGCCGAGAGCCGCTATCGGCCAGCCGGCCGTCATGGCCGCTTCGGGGAAGAAAGGCACGGCTATCCGGATGAAGCCGTAGACGCCCATCTTCAGCAGGACGCCGGCCAGTATGATGGACCCCGCCGTCGGGGCTTCGACATGCGCGTCGGGCAGCCAGGTGTGGAAAGGCCAGAGCGGCACCTTGATGGCGAAGGCCAGCGCGAAGGCCAGGAACAGCAGCATCCCGGTTCCCCCCGTCGCCGCGTTGCCGTACGCGCTCAGCGCGAAGGTGTAGATGCCGGTGCGCGACTGATGGTCGAAGTAAAGCCAGAGTATGGCGGCCAGCATCAGCAGGCTGCCGGCCATCGTATAGATGAAGAACTTGACCGAGGCGTAGATCCGGCGCTTTCCGCCCCAGATGCCGATGAGGAAGTACATCGGTATGAGCATCGCCTCCCAGAAGACGTAGAAGAGCAGCAGGTCCAGCGCGGCGAAGACGCCCAGCATGCCGGTCTGCAGCGCCAGCAGCGAGGCGTAGTAGAAGCGGCGGTGTTCTTTGACCGCCTCGAACGAGGACAGCACGGCTATCGGCCCCAGGAAGGCGGTCAGCATGAACATCAGCAGGCTTATGCCGTCGAGGCCGATGGCGTAGCGCGCGCCCAGGGCGGAGAGCCAGGGCAGGTCCTGCGCGAACTGCATGCCGGGCAGGGCGGGGTCGAAGCCGAGGTAAAGCGCCAGCGCGGGGACGAAGGCCAGCAGCAAGGCCGCCAGCGCCAGCGGACCGGCTAAATGTTCCTTATCGCGCGGCAGCAGGGCGACGCCTATGGCCGCCGCCAGCGGCAGGTAGATGGCGATATTGAGCAGGTCGGGGCCTATCATCATAGGTAATACCCCGCCAGTACGGCCGCCAGCAGGACGCAGAGTCCCGCCAGGAAGACTATCGCGTAGAACTGCGCGTTGCCGGTCTGGACGGCGCGCAGGCCCCGGCCCATGGACATGAACAGCGCCGCCGTGCCGTTTACGAAGGCGCCGTCGATCACTTTCGAGTCGGGCACGCGGAATGTCCAGCCGGCGAAGCGTTCCAGCGGCCTGAGTACGAGTGCCGCGTAGATCTCGTCGACATAGAACTTGTTATAGACCAGCCGGTGCAGCCGGGGCCAGGCGGCCGCCAGGTCCTCGGCCCTGCGGCCCACCAGCAGGAAGGCCGCTATGATGCCCGCGGCGGCCGCCGAGACCGAGACGGCGATCATCAGCGCCGAGTGATGCTCCGGCGCCGCGCCGGGCTGCAGGAAGGGCAGCAGCCAGGCCGCGCCGGCCATGCCGCCTGCGACGGAGAGGACGGCCAGCAGTCCCATCGGCGCGGTCATGACGGCCGGCGATCCATGGACGTGCTGCGTGCCGCGGTACTTGTCCATGAAGGCCAGTATGAGCAGGCGCGAGATGTAGTAGGCGGTAAGCGCGGCGGTCAGCAGGCCGGTCAGCCAGACGAAGCCGGCCCCCGAGGCGAAGACCTTCTCGAGTATCAGGTCCTTGGAATAGAAGCCGGCCAGCGGCGGCACGCCCGAGATGGCCAGCCAGCCCGTCGCGGTGAGTATGAAGGTCGTCCGCATATGCCTGCGCAGGCCGCCCATTTTGAACAGGTCCTGCTCGCCGCCGAGGCCGTGTATGACCGAGCCGGCCGCGAGGAACAGCAGGGCCTTGAAGAAGGCGTGGGTGGTAAGGTGGAAGACGCCCGCGGCCCAGGCGCCCGCGCCGACGGCCATGAACATGTAGCCCAGCTGGCTGACCGTGGAATAGGCCAGCACTTTCTTTATGTCGCGCTGGGCGACGGCGATGACCGCGGCCAGGAAGGCCGTGAAGCAGCCGGTGATCAGCACCACGTTCAGCGCGGCCGGGGCGGCCTCGTAGAGGAAGAACATGCGGCTGAGCATGTATACGCCGGCGGTGACCATGGTGGCGGCGTGTATGAGCGCGCTGACCGGCGTCGGGCCGGCCATGGCGTCGGGCAGCCAGACATAGAGAGGGAACTGCGCGGACTTGCCCGTGGCGCCGACGAAGAGCAGGACCCCTATGAGGAAGGCCGCGTTCACGCCGGCGAAAGAGGCGCCGGCCGCGAGCCGCGCGTTGGCCGAGAGCGTGGAGAAGTCGAGGCCGTATACGCCGCCGGCGTGCATGACGGCCGCCAGCAGCATGAGCCCCGCCAGGAAGCCGGCGTCGCCTATGCGGTTGGTGACGAAGGCTTTCTTGCCGGCCGAGGCCTTCTCCGTGTCCTCGTACCAGAAGCCGATGAGCAGGTAAGAGGCCAGGCCCACGCCCTCCCAGCCGACGAACATCAGCACGGGATTGTCGGCCAGCACCAGCACCAGCATGAAGAAGACGAAGAGATTGAGGTAGGAGAAATACTTATGGAAGCACCTGTCTCCGCGCATGTAGCCGATAGAATAGACATGGATAAGGAAGCTGACGCCGGCGACGACCAGCGCCATCACGGACGAGAGCGGGTCCAGCCGCAGGGCGAAGTCGACCGTGAAAGGGCCGGCGGAGATCCAGGCGAACAGCGTGTCGCGCAGCAGGCGGTCGGCGGCCGGCAGGTTCAGCAGGTCGGAGACCGAGAGCAGGGCGAAGATGAAGGAAAGGAATATCGCCAGCGAGCCCAGTATCCCCCCGGTCCTCTCGGAAAGCAGGCGTTTTCCCAGGAGGCCGTTGAGGACGAAGCCCGCCAGCGGCGGCAGTATCATCCATTTGAGGAGCGGGTAGAAGTTCCCTTCCATTATCCTTTAAGCTCCTTTAAAGCGTCTATGTCCAGGGCCCTCAGCCGGCGCCAGATAAGGACGGCCAGCGCCAGGCCCACGCCGGCTTCGGCGGCGGCCACGGCGAACATGAAAATGACCCAGACCTGCGGGTCGGCGGCGCCGGGCGCGCGCGAGAAGGCGACCAGGACGATATTGGCGCCGTTGAGCATGAGCTCCACGCACATCAGCAGGACGATGAGGTTGCGCCGCACCAGGAAGCCGAAGGTCCCGGCGGCGAAGACGGCCACGCCCAGGCCGACTATATGGGCCAGCGGCACGGAATCGGTGAGTGGCAGGAAGTTCATCATAGCTTCTTCTTCGCCGTTACCACGGTCCCCGCTATGCCCGCCAGCACCAGCAGCGAGAGGAGCTCGAACTGGGGCGCGTAGCGTCCGAAGATAAGCCCGGCCTGCTCCGCGACGGACCAGGGTTCGGGCGCCAGCTTTACGAAAGCGATGAAGAAGCGGGCCGAGGCCAGCATCAGCAGGGCGAAGAGGCCGGCCGCGCCCGCGCCGGCCGCCATGAGCAGCAGCCGCGGCAGCGGCGGGACTTTGAGCGGCGCATCCTGGCCTGTCATATGTATGGCCAGGATGAACAGCGCCATAACGGCGCCGGCGTACACTATGATCTGCAGATAGCCCGCCAGTTCGGCTCCCAGCAGTATATAGAGGCCCGAGGTGGCCAGCAGCGTGAAGAGCAGCGACAGGGCGCAGTAGAGGGGCCGGCGCAGGAGGACGACGCCCGCGGCCCCGGCGAGCACGGCGCCGGAAATCAGGTAGAAAGCGGCGTTGAGCAGTAGGGGCTTCATTTCTTCTTCACCCTTGTCCCGTCCCATTCGTTGTGCAGCCGGTTGGAGGCGCCGAGCAGTGAAGGCTCGCCCGGCAGGTTGCGCAGCAGGTCCCGCTTGGTCATGAACATCTCGTCGCGGGTCAGCGCGCCGCCGGGTATTTCCCCGGTGTCCATCGCTATGGCGTCCTCCGGGCAGGCCTCTACGCACATGCCGCACATGACGCACCGGGAGAGATCTATGTCGAAGCCGACCGGGTATTTCTCGACCGGGTTCCCGTCGGAATACTCGCCCGCGGTTATATCTATGCAGTAGGCCGGGCAGGCGGTCTGGCACATGTAGCAGGCCACGCACTTGGGCGTGCCGTCGGCGCGCAGTTTGAGGCGGTGGCGCGTGCGCAGCCGCGCGTTGCCCGGCAGCGGGATGCGGTCCTCGGGATAGTTGACCGTGACTATATTCGAAGGTTTAAAGAGATTGCGGAAGAAATGCTTCAGCGTGACCAGCATCCCGGCGGCTATTTCGGTGAAATAGAGGCGCTCGAGCAGGGTCAGCGGACGGTTGTCGACTTTCTTTGTCTTTATCATCCGAGCCACCATATGGCGACTCCCGTCGCGAGGATATTGAGCAGGGCCAGCGGCAGCAGCCCCTTCCAGCACAGCGTCATGACCTGGTCGAAGCGGAAGCGCGGCAGCGTCCAGCGTATGACCAGCAGCAGCCAGCTGAAGAAGACGGTCTTGACCGTTATGCTGCCGACCTGCAGCAGCACCACGAGGTAATGGTTGAGCGGGATCTCCGTCCCCCAGGGGAAGACGAAGCCGGATTGCTGGAGATAAGGCACCTGCCAGCCGCCGAAGAAAAGCGTGGCGGCCAGCATCGAGATCACTATCATCTCGACGAACTCGGAGAACATGAAAGAGGCGAAACGCATCGAGCTGTACTCGAGGAAATAGCCGATGATCTCGCTTTCGCCCTCCACTACGTCGAAAGGAGTGCGCTTGTTCTCGGCCTGCGCCGCGGCCAGGAAGAGCAGGAAGGCGAAAGGCTGGCAGACTATGCCCCAGGCCGGCAGCCAGCCGAAGAGCAGTTCCCCCTGCGCCCGCGCTATGTCCTGCAGGCTGGCCGAACCGTAGACCATCAGGACGCCGACGAGAGTGAGGCCCAGCGCCACCTCGTAGGAGATCATCTGCGCGGCCGCGCGCAGCGAGCCGAGCAGCGCGAAGTTGTTGCGCGAGGCCCAGCCCGAGAGGAAAGCCCCGTAGATGGCCAGCGACGAGACGGCCAGTATGAAGAGTATGCCCAGGTTGAAGTCGGCTATCTGAAGATCTATACGCAGGCCGGCTATGTCGATGTAATTGCCGAAGGGCAGGGCGGCGAAGAGCAGCAGCACGGGGAACAGGGCGAAGAGCGGCGCCAGCGTGAACAGGACCCTGTCCCCCCACTTCGGCACGAAGTCTTCCTTGAACATCAGCTTCAGGCCGTCGGCGGCGGGGTGGAACAGCCCGCCCAGCGCGAAGCCGAATACGGAAGCCCGGTTGGGCCCGATCCGGTCCTGCATGAGGGCGCTGACCTTGCGCTCGGCCAGCGTCAGCAGGGCCGCGAAGCCCATCACCGCGCCGAAGACCACGCAGGCCTTGAGGAAAGAGACCCCCAGGAAGACCAGGAGGTCCCTGTGCGCGAGTATGAAATCGGGTACGGGCGGCGTCATTTGAGCTCGAACTCCGCTTTGTCGTCGGAGAGCGGCGCGGCCGCCAGCTCCGGTATCTTCGCCTTCAGCCGCTCCAGCACCGCCGCGCGGGTCTCCAGCCGTATCGGCGCGCCCAGCATGGAGGCTATCCTGTCGGCGGCCTGCCAGACCGGCAGCACGCCCTCGGGCGCCTTGACCGCGGCCCGGGCCCGGCGCAGGCGGCCGGCGTAGTTGATGAAGAGGCAGTCGGATTCGAAATGGGAGGCGGCCGGCAGCACGCAGGCGCGGCCGGGGGCCGGCTCGTCGGAGAAGGAGAAGACGGACGAAGGTATGTCGGTTTTCGCCGCTGCCAGGGCGGCTTTGACTTCCTCGTTGCGGCCCAGTACGAACCTGACCTCGCCGGAAGCCAGACGCTCGCTGAACTGCTCGCGGGTATAGCCGCCGTACACCGCGTGGATGAGCGCCAGGCCGCGCGAATTGGGCGAATGGTCGGTGTTCTTGAGTATGCCGTCCTTTATGCCCGGTTCGGTGCTAAAGTGGAGGCAGAAATTCTTCGTCCCTATGGCGGCGGCCAGCTCGGCCAGGGCCAGGTTGTCCTCGAGCGACATGAACGGCGAGCCGAAGATCGCCACCTGTTCGGGCTTCAGCTTGCCCAGGCGCGAGGCGGCGAAACGCAGGCCGGCGGCGGGCTTGAGGTTCCCCTCCTCGCAGAAGGCCGCGGCCGGTCGTCCGGGGGCGCGCAGCGACTTGCAGGTCATGCGTCCCTCGTCGCAGAGCCAGGCCGGGAACCCTTCCTCGGGGCGCGGCATCAGGCGGTAGACTATATTGTCCCTGTGATGCACCTCTATCGGGCAGCCGGTGGCGCAGCCCGCGCAGACCGAGGCCGTGCGCTCAAGGAACCAGACGCGCTTCTTGAACCTGAAATCGGCCGAGGTGAAGGCGCCTACGGGGCAGATGTCGGCGATATTGAGCGAATAATCATTGTCCAGGCGCGAGCCGGGCTTGAGGTCGATATAGGAACGGTCGCCGCGCTCCCTGACGCAGAGCTCTCCGGTCTTCGTCACTTCCTCGCAGAAGCGCACGCACCTGGTGCAGAGTATGCAGCGCTCATTGTCCAGCACCAGGTACTTGCCGACGTCGCGGCGCTTGTGGCGGCGGACTTTGTCGGCCTGGGGGAAGCGGCTTTTATGGAGTCCGTGCTCCATGTAATAGTCCTGGAGACCGCATTCGCCGGCCTGGTCGCAGATGGGGCAGTCGAGGGGATGGTTGATGAGCAGGAATTCCAGCACGTCGCGGCGGGCGGCGCGTACCTTTTCGCTGGTGGTGAGGACGGACATGCCTTCGGCGCAGGGGGTGGAGCAGGCGGTGACCAGTTTGGGCGCGCCCTCTATCTCGACCAGGCAGATGCGGCAGTTGCCGGCGACGGAGAGCGACGGGTGATAGCAGTAGCGGGGTATGAGGACGCCCATGGCCTGGGCGGCCCCGAGTATCGAGGTCCCCGGCTGCACTTGCGTCTCTTTTCCGTCTATCTTCAGTTTCATTTTCGGCCCATCCTGCAGGTGTTGCCGGCGGCGTGGGCGTCGAACTCTTCGCGGAACTTGGTTATAAAGCTGATGACGGGCATGGCGAGGGCGTCGGCCAGGGGGCAGATGGTGCGGCCCACCATGTTGTTGGAGATGGAGAGCAGCAGGTCGGCGTCGCCGGGCCCGGCCCCGCCTTCCTCGAAGCGGCGCAGGACTTTCTCGGTCCAGCCGGTGCCTTCGCGGCAGGGCGTGCACTGGCCGCAGGATTCGTGATGGTAGAATCTGGCCAGGACCAGCAGGGCGTCCACCATGCAGGTGTCTTCGGCTATGACTATTATCCCCCCCGAGCCCAGCATGGAGCCGGCGGCGGCCAGCGACTCGTAGTCGAGCCTGGCGTTCATCGCCTCTTCGGCGGTAAGCACGGGCGTGGACGAGCCGCCGGGGATGACGGCCTTGAGCTTTTTGCCGTCGGCCATGCCGCCGGCGTATTCTTCCAGGAAGGTTTTAAAGGGTATGCCCAGCTCGGCTTCGTAGACGCCGGGCTTTTTCACGGGGCCGCTTATCGAGAAAAGCTTGGTGCCGGTGCTCTTGCCCGCGCCGATGCCGGCGTACCATGCCCCGCCCTTCTCTATTATCGCGGGCACGGCGGCCAGCGTTTCGACATTGTTGATGACCGTCGGGCAGGCGAAAAGTCCTTCGACGGCGGGGAACGGGGGCTTGAGGCGCGGCTGGCCGCGCCGGCCTTCGATCGATTCCAGCAGGGCCGTCTCTTCTCCGCAGATATAGGCGCCGGCGCCCTTGTGGACGTGCAGGTCGAAACTGAAACCGGAGCCGAAGAGCTTCTCGCCCAGGAAACCTGCTACTTTCGCCTCGCCTATGCATTTCTCCAGCAGGGCGGCTTCGCGGGCGAATTCGCCGCGCACGTATATGTAGCCGGTCTTCGCCCCTATCGCGCGGCCGGCTATGGCCATCCCCTCGATGAGCAGGTAGGGGTTCATGCGGATCAGTTCGCGGTCCTTGAAAGTGCCGGGTTCGCCCTCGTCGGCGTTGCAGACGACGTAACGCTCTTTGGCGCTGTCCTTGGGGATGAACGACCATTTCAGGCCGGCCGGGAAGCCGGCACCGCCGCGGCCGCGCAGGCCGGACTTCTTCACCTCGTCTATGATGGCGGCCGGTTCCATGCGCGTGGCCTTCTCGAGCGCGGTCCAGCCGCCGGAGGCCTTGTAGCCGTCCAGCGACACCACTTTGTGCTTTAAAAGTATCTGCTCCGCCATTATTTCCGCGCCTTCGCCTCCGCCCGCAGGCCGGAGATGAGCTTATCCAGTTTTTCCACCGTCAGGTTCTCGTGGTGATCGTCGTTGACCATCATGACCGGCGCCGTGCCGCAGGAGCCCAGGCATTCGACGGTCATCAGCGTGAAGAGGCCGTCATGGGTGGTGCCGCCTTCCTCCATGCCGAGCCGGGCCTTGAGGTATTCCAGAAGTTTTACCGAGCCGGCCATGTGGCAGGAGAGGTTGCGGCAGACCTGCAGCAGGTATTTTCCCCCGGGCTCGCGGCGGAACATGGTGTAGAAGGTCAGTACGCCCTTCACGCGGGCGTAGGATATGCCCAGGAGATTGGCCAGCGCCTGCGCCGCCTCTTCTGGGAAATGCCCCAGCTCGCGCTGCACTTCCTGCATCAGCGGGATCAGCGCGGCGTCCGCTTTCGGGTACCTGGCGACCGTTGCGGCCACCTTGCGGTTGAATTCCTCGGAGAACTTGAACTTCTTCATCGCTCCAGCTCCCCGCCTATCATGTTTATCTGCCCGAAAGTCGAGATTATGTCGGCTATGTAGCCGCCCTTGATGAGGCGTCCCAGTCCCGCCGTCAGCGTGAAGCACGGCGGGCGCACGCGCAGGCGCCAGGGCCGGCCGCCGCCGTCGGAGACGAGGTAGAAGCCCAGCTCGCCGTTGCCGCCCTCGACGGCCTGGTACACCTCGCCGGCCGGGGGCTTTACGCCCTCGTAGGTCAGCTTGAAATGGGCCATCAGGGCCTCGATGTTGCCGTATACTTCCTCTTTGGGAGGCAGGATGACGCCGTAGCCGGGATGATTGACCGGGCCGGCCGGCAGCTGCTTGAGCGCCTGCTCGACGATGCGCATGCTCTGGCGCAGCTCCTCGAGGCGCACCAGGTAGCGGTCGTAATTGTCGCCGGCGTCGCCGACGGGGATATCGAAACTGAAACGGTCGTAGACCAGGTAAGGCGAGGCTTTGCGTACGTCGTAGGGGACGCCCGAGGCGCGCAGCACTGGGCCGGTGAAAGCCAGCGAGACGGCGTCCTCCTTCGATATCTTCCCGGTGCCGCGCAGACGGCCGTTGAAGATGGGGTTGCGGGTCAGCAGGCGGTCGGCGTCGGCTATGTTGGCGCGCACTTTTTTGAAGACCGCAGCGGTATCGGCGGCGAAGGTGCCCGGCAGGTCGCGGGTGACCCCTCCCACGCGGGCCCAGCCCGGCGTGATGCGCCCGCCGGCTACGGCGTCGGTCAGGCGGTAGAGTTCCTCGCGGGCGTTGATCAGGTAGAAATAGACGGTGAAGGCGCCCAGTTCCATGGCGTTGGCGCCCAGGCAGGTGAGGTGGTCGGTCAGGCGCGACAGCTCGCTCATGATGACGCGGGCGTATTTGCAGCGCTCGGGCGTCTCTATGCCCATGAGCTTCTCGACGGCCAGGGCGTAGCCTACGTTGTTTATGAACGGCGAGACGTAGTTGAGGCGGTCGGTGTAGGGGACGGCCTGGTTCCAGGTGAGGTTCTCGCAGGTCTTCTCGAAGCCGCGGTGCAGGTAGCCGATCTCCACGTCGGCGTCCTTGATGCGCTCGCCTTCCACGCTCAGGAGTATGCGGACTATGCCGTGCATGGCCGGGTGGGACGGGCCCATATTGAGCAATAGGCGTCCGTCGCCCGCGTTCTCGAGCGACCAGTTCTTAGGGAGTTCGTGCGCCGGTCTTTCCATGTTATTAGTGGAGAACTTTGTGGTGCTGCCGCCGGCTCACCACGAAGTGCGTCGGTTTGCCGGACGGCCTCGCGCTCGTCATGGTCCGGTTTTTCCGGGCCCGCTCTTCGCTCACTCGGCCGGGCACGAACTCGGCCCGGGCGCATAGCGCCTCGGGCCTCGAACAATCATGCCCGTCCGGCAGTGCCGGTCCCCTCGTTCGCTCGAGGAAAAACCTCCGCATGTGACTCGCCGCAAGTCCGTCCGTCAACCCCGCCTTTCTCGGCATCCCCGTTGTTCCCTTAATCCGCATGGTCTATCCTCGGCTGGCGGCCTTTGAGCGGGTAATCCTTGCGCAGGGGATGGCCCTCGAAGGAATCGTACATCAGCAGGCGGCGCAGGTCGGGATGGCCCTTGAAATCTATGCCGTACATGTCCCAGGCCTCGCGCTCGAACCAGTCGGCGGAGAGCCAGAGGCCGGCCAGCGAATCCACGGCCGGTTTGCCTCCGGGCAGGCGGGTCTTGAGGCGCAGGCGGGCGCCGGTCTTCGAACTGTAGAAATGGCAGACGACCTCGAAGCGGGGCTCGCGCGGCAGGTAGTCGGCGCCGCAGAGGTCCATGAGGAAATCGAAGCCGAGTCCGTTCTTCAGCGCGGAGGCGGCCTCCAGCCAGGCTTCGGGCGTTACTACGGCGGTATCGTCGCCGCGGAAGGAGGAGGTTTCGACGACCTTGCCGCCGAGCCTGGCCTTGAGGGCTTCGAGCGCGTTTTCAGCGGTCATGTTCCCTGTCCAGCACGGATTCTTTGGAGACTTTTTTCTGGAGCTTCACCAGCGCGTCGAGCACGGCCTCGGGGCGGGGCGGGCAGCCGGGGATATAGATGTCGACGGGGATGATCTTGTCTATCCCCTGCACGGTGGCGTAATTGTCGTAGAAGCCGCCGGAGGTGGCGCAGACGCCGAAAGAGACGACCCACTTGGGGTCGCACATCTGGTCGTAGACGCGGCGCAGGACCGGGGCCAGTTTCTCGTTGACCGTGCCGACGACGAACAGCACGTCGGCCTGGCGCGGCGAGAAGCGCGGGTATTCCGCGCCGAAGCGGGCGATGTCGTAGGTGGAGGCCCAGGCGCTCATGAACTCCATGCCGCAGCAGGCCGTGACGAAGGGGTACTGGAAGAAGGAATACTTGCGCCCCCAGTTGATCGCCTCGTCGAGGCGGGTGGTCAGGAAGGAATTGCCGAAGAGCGTCTCTAGTCCCATTCGAGCGCCCCCCTCTTTACGGCGTAGAGCAGGCCCGCGCCGAGCACCAGTATGAAGGCCGCCATGGCCGCCAGCGCGCCGGGGCCGAGCTGGCGGAAGGAGACGGCCCAGGGATAGAGGAAGACTATCTCTATGTCGAACATGACGAAGAGTATGGCGACCAGGTAGAAATTGACGGGGATGGCGGTGGCGGACTTCTGCGCCGTCGGCATGCCGCATTCGAAGGGCAGATCCTTGACCGCGCCGCGGCTGCGCGGGCCCAGCAGGACGGCGAGTATCGTCATCCCCCCCGCTACCGCCAGGCCGAAGCCGGCCGCTATAAGCGTCGCCGCGTAGTTGTCCATAGAGATATTTAATTTTATCAAAATAAGGCGGTTTTTAAGCGGCCGCCGCAATGTTGTAGAATCGATGGTATGAAAGTCCTTCTGGCCGGCGGCGGGGGTTTTTTCGGCGGAGCCGTCGCGCGCCTGCTGGCCGGGCGCCATAAGCTGGTCATTCCTTCCCGGGCGCCGTCCTCCCTTCCCCCGGACCTGCGCCCCGACGGCGCGCGCTTCATGGAGGACCTGGCCGCGCTGGTCGAAGAGCATCGCCCCGAGGCCGTCGTCAATTTCCTGGGCATACTCAGGGAATGCCCGCAGGAAGGCGTCACTTTCGAGCGGGTCAACCTCGATTACACGCACAGACTGCTGGAGGGAGCGGCGGCCGCCGGCACGCGCCGCTTCGTGCAGGTCTCGGCGCTGGGGGCCGACGCTTCTTCGCGCAGCCGTTACCTGCGCACGAAAGGCCTGGCCGAGGACGCGCTGGCCGCCTCCCGCCTGGACTGGGCCGTGCTGCGCCCGTCGGTGATAACCGGGCCGGGCCAGAAGTTCTACGAAGACCTGCGCGGACTGGCCCGCTTCGCTCCGGCGCTGGCCGCGCCGTCTGACAGGCGGCTGCAGCCGGTGGCGCTCGCCGACGCGGCGGAATGCGTGGTGAGGGCGCTGGAGTCGGATATCAAAGGGGAGGTTTTTGAGCTCTGCGGGCCGCAGGCGATGAGTTACGCGGAGTTCTTCCGGGCTTCGCTGCGGGAACTGGGGATAAAACGGCCGGTGCTGGGTCTGCCGCGGTCCTTCTTCGCGCCGGCGCTGCCGCTGCTGGCGCTGCTGCCCGTTCCGCCCATGACGCGGGACCAGTACCGCATGACGGCCGCCGACAATGTTTTCTCCGGGAAGTACAGGGGAGTCGAGGACCTGCTGGGGCGCCCGCCGGTCAGGGCTTTCGGTTCCCCTCTTCGATAAGCTCCGCGAGGAAGAGGGTCCCGCCGGACTGCTGTTCCTTGTATTCTTCCGACAGTATTCCCCACTTGAAGCCTTCCGCCTCGCGGCGCACGAGCAGCGCCCTTTTCCCGCCGACCATCGTCCGGTAGGTCTTTACGACGCAGGGGTATTTTTTTCCGCCGGCCGAAAATTCCCCGGGCTCCTCTTTGCGAAGCCGCGGCAGTCCCTGGGGATTGAAGAGGGTCCCCTCCCTCAGGCGTAAAAGTTCCAGATTCTCCGGATCGGGGAGTTCTTTCCAGCCTTCGCCGGCGGGCAGTTCGAGGCGGGAAGCGATGTTATGGGACAGATCGTAGGGACGCGGGGCGATATGCTCGCGCCAGGCCCGCCCCTCTTCTCCGCTCCGCCATTCGTTGAGGAAAACGATGTCGCCGCCCGGCGGGGCGGCTTCGACGGAGCGCGCGAGCGTTACGGGTTCCTGGCGGTAGGAGCCGGAATAGCGGTAAACGGCGTAGTCGCCGGGGGCGAAGGCGGGAGTTTTTCCCCCGCCGGAGCAGGAGCAGAGGAGGAACAGCGCCGGGAGGACGAGGCTAGATCTCGTCCCTGCCGAGCTCATTGTGCTCCAGGTAGTCGAGTGCGTTGCGGGCCGCGGCCTGCTGCGCCTCTTTCTTGTTCTTGCCGGCGCCCATGCCCAGGACCTTGCGCCCGAGACGCACGTTGACGGTGAAACTCTTGTCGTGTTCCGGCCCCTCCGAGCGGACGATCTCGTATTCCGGGGTGCGGTGATGCTTCTTCTGGATGAGTTCCTGGAGACGGCTCTTATGGTCGGCTTCGGGGTCTTCGGGTTCGGAGGCGGAGACCCAGCCCAGCACCAGCCGCTCGGCTTCGGCTATGCCGCCGTCCAGATAGACGGCCGCCAGCAGGGCTTCGAGCGAGTTGGCCAGTATGCTGGTGCGTTTCTTCCCGCCGGTCTGGGCTTCGCCCACGCCGAGCAGCAGGTGCTCGCCGAGGTTTATGGCGCGCGCCCAGGACGCGAGGTTCTGGCGCGAGACGAGGAAGGATTTGAGCTTGGAGAGATGCCCCTCGTCCCTGCCGGGGTGCTCCCCGTAAAGATACCGGGCGACAGCGAGACCGAGCACGCTGTCGCCCAGGAATTCCAGTCTTTCGTTGCATTCCGCCGAATGTTTTTCGGCGGCGTAGGACTTGTGAGTGAGCGCCGTCCTCAGGAGATCCTTATCCCTGAAGGAATAACCGATGACTTCCTCGATGGGAGGCATCCTCGGCGCTCCCGGGTCGTCAGCTCTTGGCGGCCTTCGCGTTGATGTAGTTGACGGCCTCGCCCACGGTCTTGATCTTCTCGGCGTCCTCGTCGGGGATCTCTATGTCGAAGGCCTCTTCGAGGGCCATGACGAGCTCCACCGTGTCGAGCGAGTCCGCGCCGAGGTCCTGGACGAACTGGGCCTGGAGCGTGACGTCGGCGGCGTCCACCGCGAGCTGCTCGACGATTATCTTTTTCACCTTCTCTTCTATGTTTTCCGCCATTGTATCTCCTTACGGTCTCTTAAGTCGCTAGGCCGTCTGAAACGCATAGCGTCTGTTACGGCACAGGCATAGCCTAGACTAGTCAGATCAGATGTACATGCCGCCGTTGACGGCCAGCACCTGGCCGGTGATGTACGACGAGTGCGGTCCCGCCAGGAACAGCGCGGCGCCGGCCACGTCGGCCGGCTTGCCGAAGCGCTCCAGCGGTATCAGCGCCGTGACGGCGGCCCTGGCCTCTTCCTTGAGCGCGTCGGTCATCCGCGTCTCGATGAAGCCGGGGGCGATGGCGTTGACCAGCACGCCGCGCGGGGCGAATTCCTTGGCCAGCGACTTGGTCAGGCCTATGAGGCCGGCCTTGGAGGCCGAATAGTTGGCCTGGCCGGCCTGCCCGGCCTGGCCGACCACGGACGAGATGTTTATTATGCGCCCGGTCCTGGCGCGCAGCATCGCTTTGGCCGCGGCCTTGGACATCAGGAACGAGCCTTTCAGGTTGACGGAGACGACCGCGTCGAAATCCTCGGGTTTCATGCGCAGGACCAGGTTGTCCTTCGTTATCCCGGCGTTGTTGACCAGGATGTCCAGCTTGCCGAAGGCCTTGACCGCCTCTTCCACCGCGGCCTCGCAGGAGGCGGGGTCGGTGACGTCGAGGCGGATGCCGGAGGCCCTGACGCCGTGGGCGGAGGCCAGGCCGGCCGCCGCGGCCGCGGCCTCGTCGGCGGAAACGTCGCCGAGCAGCACGGAGGCGCCTTCGCGGGCGAAGGCGGCGGCTATCTCCAGGCCTATGCCGCGCGCGCCGCCGGTGACCAGCGCCGAAAGTCCTTCGAGCTGCTTCATGCCTTCTGTTCTTCCTCTTCCCGCTCCGGGTGTTTCTCCATGGAGGCCTTTACGGCGTCCATGCGCTTGGCTATCTGTTCGGCCAGGCCCGAGGCGGCCAGGTCGCCGGCCAGGCGTATGGCGCTGAAGATGGCCTTGGGCGTGGACTTGCCGTGGCAGATGATGGCCACGCCGTTGACGCCCAGCAGCGGCGCGCCGCCGTACTCGTCGTCGCTGAGGCGGACCTTGAGGTCGCTGAAGAGCTTCCGCATCAGCATCGCGCCTATCTTGTAGGTGAACTTGCGGTGGATCTGGTCCTTGATGAGCTTGAAGATGACCTTGGCCAGCCCCTCGGAGAGCTTGAGTACGATATTGCCCGTGAATCCGTCGGTGACGACGACGTCGGTGAGGCCGGCGGGCAGGTCCCTGCCCTCGACGGGGCCGTAGAAATTGAGGCCGACGTTCTTGAGCAGCGGCAGCGTCTCCTGTACCAGCGCGTTGCCTTTGCTCTCCTCCTCCCCTACGGAGAGCAGGCCGACGGAGGGGTTCTCCTTCCTGAGCAGGACGGAGGAATAGACGGCGCCCATCATGGCGAACTGGGTAAGGTGCCAGGGCTTGTTGTCGGTATTGGCGCCGGCGTCCATCAGTACGCTGACGCCTTTGTAGGTCGGGTACGGCACGGCCAGCGCCGGGCGCAGTATGCCTCTGATGCGCTTCATCTTGAGCAGCGCGGCCACCATGACTGCGCCGGAGTTGCCGGCGGAGATCATGCCGTCGGCCTTGCCGTCGCGCACCAGTTCGGCGGCGACCATCAGCGAGGAGTCGGGCTTGGTGCGGCACTCCTCGACGGGCTCGCTGCCCATCTCCACCACCTGCGGGGCGTGGACGATGGTCAGCCTGGGCGGGTTCTCCAGGCCGCGCCGGCGCAGTTCCTCCCGTATCTCGGGATCCCTGCCGACGAGGATGACATCGTGGTCGAGGCGCTTGAGGGCCTCGATCGCGCCTTCGATGTTCGGCCGCAGGCCGAAATCGCCGCCGTGAGCGTCGATGGCTATTCTCATGGCGGGGGCTTATTTACCCTGCTGTTCTTCGTCCTTCTTTTTTTCCTTGCGGGGGACTTCCAGTTTGCCGTTGTAGGTCCCGCAGGAGGCGCAGACCCTGTGAGGCAGGCGCATGGCGCCGCACTGGGGGCAGCTGGCGAGCGACTTCAGCTCGAGCTTCCAGTTCTGCGCCCGGCGGGAATCCCGCCTGGAGGCTGTGTGTTTGCGTTTAGGATTAGGCATCTCATGGCTCCTTGTTCTTCAAATCGCGCAGGGCGCCGAAAGGGCCGTCCCGCCCCGGACCGCATTTGCAGGGCCCGGCGTTCAGGTCGGCCCCGCAGCGGGTACAAAGACCTTTGCAGCCGTCCGAGCATAAAATCTTAGCCGGGACCGCGAGCACCAGGGCCTGGCGGACCAGGTCCTCGATGTCTATTGATTCTACTGAATATTCGTAAACCTCGTCAAAAGACTCGGCGAGGGAGGCCCTGAAATCGGCGTTGCAGCGGTCGCACGGGAGGGCCGCGGCGGCCTTTATCCCCCCTTCCAGCAGCAGGTCCCCGCTGCCGACGGAGAAATCGGCCTCGGCGGTGAGGGACAGGAGCGCGCCTTTGCCCTCCAGGGCGTCCGCGAAAAGGGCCGTGTCGCACTCTATTACGCGGTGCAGTCCGCCGCCGGCCCGGATCTCGGACTGGCGGAAGACGAAGGGGCTGTTCTTATGCGCGTGCTTTTCGCCGTCTTCCATGATAAGAGCGTATAAGATATTAACTATCGGCCCGCAAGTCAATCCGCCCCCCCCGTCCCATCCGCAGGCAATACGAAGAACTATGCCGGGGGCATGGCGTGCCCTCACCTCGCAAAAACAGGGTCGCGCACACCGTGCGCGCCCTTCCCGTTCTCGCCGCTCGCGCTTATGCAAGCTCGCGGCTCCGAAGGGTTTTGCTCCGGTGAGGGTACGCCTCCCCCGGCTGTCTCCTTAGATGGGACGTTTAACAGGTCGGTTCCCCGGAGGCTCCCGCAGCGAGTCACATGAGGAGGGTTTTCCCCCGAGCGAGAGAGGGTACCGCTCTGCGGACGAGCAAGAATGTTTGAGGCCTAGCGCTATGCGCGACGGCCGAGTTCTTGCGAGGCCGAACGAGCGAAGGGTGGGCCCGGAAAACCCGAACCGTGACGAGCGCGGGAGCCTTCGGGGAACCGATTGGATGCGTCGGCCCAGGAATCCCGGGGGGAGGCCGGGGACGGCGGCCGGAGCCGGGATCAGAAGCCGGCTTTGCGGCGGACGCGGTAGGGCGGCTTTCCGGACGCCCCGTAGTAGGTGCGCATCAGCATCTCGGCGATGAGGCCGAGGAGTATGAACTGAGTGCCGACGAGGGCGAAGAAGATGGCGACCAGGAAGAGCGGCTGGTCCTTCACGAAGACGCCGTCGGCCAGTTTATTGTAGAGCGTCCAGCCGGCCATTATCGCGGAGGAGAGGCCGAGCAGGAGCCCGGTGCCGCCGAAAACGTAGATCGGCTTGGTAAGGTAATCGCCCATGAACTTCACGGTCAGCAGGTCCAGCGTCACTTTGAAGATGCGCCAGAGCCCGTACTTGGAATTCCCGCGCGTACGGGGCCGGTGCGAGACCGGCACTTCCTTTATCGAGGCCCCGCGGTAACCGGCCAGCGCCGGCAGGAAACGGTGCATCTCGCCGTAAAGTTCCAGTTCTTTCAGGAACGAGGCGCGGTAAACCTTGAGCGTGCAGCCGTAGTCGCGCAGCCGCACCCCGGTCACGGCCGAGATCAGCCAGTTCGCCGCCCGGGACGGCAGCACCCGCGAGAGGAACGGGTCCCTGCGGTCCCTGCGCCAGCCGCTGACCACGTCGGCGCCGTCCCTCGCCGCCGCGAGCATCGCCGGGATATCGGCCGGGTCGTTCTGCAGGTCGCCGTCGAGGGCCGCGATGTATTCCCCCCGCGCCGCGGCTATGCCGGCGCTGAGCGCGGCCGTCTGGCCGAAATTGCGCGCCAGGGATACCGCCCGGCATTCCGGCTCCGCGTCGGCCAGGCCGGAGAGCAGTTCCCAGGTGCCGTCGGAGGACCCGTCGTCCACCCAGACGCATTCCCAGTCCCCGTCCAGGGGTTTCAGCGCGGCCTTGAGCGAGTCCCAGAGGTCCAGGACATTGTCCCGCTCGTTGAGAACGGGGATCACCACGGAGAGCTCGGGACTCATTGTTTTCCCCCCAGCAGCGCCGTGTAGAGGCGCTCCTGCGCCCGCACCATGGCGTCGATGTCGAATTCGGAAAGGTCGGTCGCGCGCGCCCCGTCCGAGAGACGGCGGCGCAGTTCGCGGTCCTGGATGAGCCGTGAAAGCCTGTCCGACATGGCGGTCGTGTCACCGCGCCTGACCAGGAAGCCGTTCACGCCGTCGCGCAGTATGTCCCGGACCCCGTCGGCGTCGTAGCAGACGGCGGGCAGGCCGGTCGCCAGCGCCTCGACCAGGCTGCGCGGCAGTCCCTCCCACAGGGAGGTCATGGCGAAAATGTCGGCGGCGGCGAGTATCTCCGCCGAGTCCCTGCGCCAGCCCGGCAGGAAGAGCCGGTTCTTGAGCGAGGGATGTTCGGCCAGCCGCCAGTCGGCCGCCGACATCTCTCCGCCGCCGACGAAGACGAAGACGGCGTCGGGATGGCGTTCGGCGGCCAGGCGGGCGGCGATGAAGAAATCCCCCGGGTTCTTCTGGGGCTTGAGATTGCCTATGGAGACGACCATCGGCGCACCGTACGGTATGCCGAGTTCGGTCCGCAGTTCGATCCGCCGGTCGGGCGCTGGGTACTCGGATAATTTTATCCCGCTGCGTACCAGCGCGTAGCGGGCCTTGTCCCCGATGCCGCGCGCCTCGGCCTCGGCCATGTTGGCGGAAGAGACGAAGAGGAGCGCGTCGGAAAGGCGGGCGCAGAACTTCTCCAGCAGGACGTAGAAGAGGCGCACCGGGGCCGGCTGCCTGTCGTTGAAGCCGAAGCCGTGGAAGGTGTGGACCACGGCCGGCACGTCGGAGAAGAACGCGGCCAGGCGGCCGAGCACGCCCGCCTTGGAGGAATGGGTGTGCACGATGTCCGGTTTAAGGCGCTTTATGGTCCGGCGCAGCTCGAAGAAGGCGCGCAGGTCCTCGAGCGGGCGTATCTCGCGCACCAGATGCCGCAGCGGAAGGGTGATCCCGTCGGGAGCGTCCTTCTGCAGTTCCCCGCCCAGGCCGCAGGTCAGGAAAGGGGAGAAGCGCTCCTTGTCGAGGTGCTTTACCGTGTAGAGCGTGTTGGCCTGGGCGCCGCCCAGGTCGAGACGGGTTATTACGTGAAGTACCCGTGTGAATGCCATCGGCTTTATCTCTTTTCCGCGGAGCCGCCGGTGACCGTCAGCGACGGGAAATAATGGCGGAGTATCGCCCGGTATTTCCAGCCCAGGCCGCCGGCCAGGCCTTTCCCCCCCGCGACGCAGTAGCCCCGTCCCTCGCCGGTGCCGAGCCCCTTGACGAAGAAAGCGGACGGGAACCTGCCGTCGAAGAGCGGGCGCAGCGTGAACAGCGGGGAGCGAAGGGTGCCCGCGGCCAGGATCTCCGAGATCGCCCCGAAACCTTTTATCTCCGCCGACCCGGCGGTGCCCTCCAGTCTTATGGCCTCGACCTTTCCCGTCGGGGTCCGCGCGAGCGTGCGTATGTTGCGCAGCCTGCCTATCCTGTGTTCGCGGTTGGCCCTGTCCTCTATCCAGCGCGGTTCCAGTATGAGCGTCCAGCTGGCCTCCGAAGCGTAGGCCTTGTCCGGCGGCAGGCAGTGCATGGCGTCCGGGGGGCCCTTGTGCATATGGCGCGAAAGCGAGAACGGGGTCAGTTCCGCGGGAAGAGGGTTGAGGTCGCTGATGCCGCTCTCGGTGGAGCCGCCGCAGGACGGCGTGTACTCCCCGGCGGCCAGGAGGCCCGCCCCGGAGAGGATCTCGCCGCGCGTGGCGGCGGCCGCGTCCGCCGCTTCGGCGGTCTCGGTGTTTATCCCGTCGAAGGGCTGGCAGTGGTCGGAGTCGCAGAGGTGGAAGCCGTCGCGGGAGTGGCGCATGGAGGCCTTAAGCCCGCGGAGCCGGGTCCTGAAGACGACGGACAGCGCCTTGAGGGATTCCGGATTGCGGTCCCCGGCCGACGCGCGGGCCGTCATGGCCGGCAATACGTTCTCCAGCGGCGCGCGGTCGATCAGCACGAAACCGTCCTCGCGGAGGTTGACGAGCAGTTCGCCCGTGATCTCCCGGTCGCCGCGGTTCACCCCGCCCGCGGCCGCCAGGTCGGCGCTCTTCAGCAGGATCACTCCGCCCGGGGTCCTGGGGACTATCCGGAAAGTGTTGCGGGTGGAGTAGACCGGGTTCGCCGCCGTGTCCTTGACCTCGTAGATGCGGTTGAAGGGATTATAGGCGGCGCTCCATTGCGCCCCGCCGGGGCCCTCGGCCGTCCTTCCCAGCCGCGAATCCTCTATCGTGAAGGGGGTATTGCAGATGAAGCTGAACGAACGGACCGTGGAAGGGACGCCTTTCTTATCGGCGAAGAGCGCTATGTCCGCCTCTTCGCCCTTGTCGAGCTTCACGGGCACGGTATGCACGGGCCAGGCCAGGCGCGTCCAGTAAAGGAGGTTCTGGTGGTTCCCCTTCGTGTGCCGGGCCAGCTTCTCCTTCCTGGCGGAGAAAAAACGCTCCTCCGGGTCTATTTCGGAGAGAGTGTAATAGGTCTGCCAGGCGGGGACGAAATACTCCGCTTTTTCGTAGACGCGCGCCAGGTCGATGGCGGCCTGCAGGTTGCGCGGGTCGTAAAGCAGCGCTTCCTTCAGAAAGGTCACGGAATGCTGCCTTTTCTTGAGAAGTTCGAAGTTGCGGCTGATGCGCACGGCGGCCGGCACCAGCAGGTAAGGATACGACTGGTATACCCCGCGGTAGCGCTCTATCGCCTCCGACGGTCCCCTGAGCCCTTCCTCCGCCATGGCCAGCGCGAAGCGCGTGTGGGCCAGAAGGTCCGGGTCCGCCGTCAGCGTCAGCGTCCGCTCCAGGGTCCTGCGGGCCTCGGCGTGTTTTTCCAGCGCCAGGAAGTCCCAGCCCTTCTCGTAGTTTATGTAAGGGTCATCCTCCGACGCGATCTCCGCGCGCGAGAGCCAGGCCACGGCTTCCTGCGGCTTGCCGGCCTCGGCCAGCAGGACGGCCGCGTCGCGCATGGCCGACAGCGAGAGCGGCGTGCCGGAAGACATGAAGGCCGCGTACTTGAACCCCTCGATAGCGTCGTCCGGCCGGCCGGCGAGCCAGGACCGCAGCGCGCCGCGGTATACCGAGCCGGGGCTTTCCATGTCCGCGGCCGCCGGCGCCGCCAGCGCGAATATTAAGGAAAGGAGCGGGAGGGTCTTCATCGTGGACTAATTTAGCAATTATGGGTTTTGACGGCAAGGACGGCCGTCCGGTTTTTGCATTGTCCGGATTTTTTATGTAAAATAAAATCACCGGGCCGTTAGCTCAACGGTAGAGCAGACGCCTCTTAAGCGTAAGGTTACAGGTTCAAATCCTGTACGGCCCAAAAAAACAGCGCAGCCGGAGAAAACCCCGTTACTGAACGGGGTTTTTAGTTGAAGCCTTCGCCGCGTAATCCGGACTATCCCTTTTATCCGGCGCCAGAGTGGTGGAATGGCAGACACGCACGGCTTAGGACCGTGTGCCGAAAGGCGTGGAGGTTCGAGTCCTCTCTCTGGCACGATTTATCGTGCGCAAGAAGCGAGCCGAAAGTTCGGCTCGCGCGAGGACTCGAAAGCCGGAGCCGCGAGCCGGCAGGCGGCAGCGGCGAGGCAGGGCCGCGGGGCCCGAGGAGCGGCGGCGACGAGAGAACCCGCGGCCGAGTCCTCTCTCTGGCATCAGGTTCTTCGACTTATCCCAGGAGGAAAAATGCCCGTCACTCTCGCTTACGGAGACAAGATCAGGAAGATAAAGGCCGACGGCTGCGTCCATGTCTACGCGGTCGATCCCGGCAAGGAAGTCCTGGCCGAGGTCCAGGAGCAGGCGCTGGTGCGCCTGCAGGCCGTGGTGACCCTGCCCGGCTTCCGCCAGGGCAAGGTCCCGCTGGCCATGATCAGGGAGCAGTTCCCCTCCATGGTCCGCGACGAGGCGCTCGATATACTCGCGAAGGCCGCCCTGCCCGAGATCATCAGGGCCGAGAAGACCGCGCCGGTCGTCACGCCGCTGATGATGAACGTCAAGTACGAGAGCGGCGGGACCGCCTATTTCGAAGTCCAGCTGGAGTGCAGCCCGAAACTGGAGCCCAGGAACTACGAGAAGATCCGGGCGGTGCGCCGCGTCAAAAAGGTCTCCGAAGAGGATGTCGACAAGTACGTGAACCAGCTGCGCGAGTACAACGCCTATCTCAAGCCGGTCGAGGACGCCCCGATAGCCGGCGCGCATTTCGTCGTGGTCGACTACGAGACCTGGGAGAACGGCGAGAAGGTCGCCGACGGCGACGTGAAGGGCGAGATAGTGGACATGTCCGCGCCCCAGACCGTGGCCGGCCTGGCCGAGAAACTCCTCGGCGCCAGGAAGGGCGACACCGTCGAGTTCGATTCGGAGTTCGGCGGGCGCAAGCTCAAGTTCAAGGCCCGCGTGCAGGACGTCAAGGAAAAGGTGGTGCCGGCGCTCGACGAAGGGTTCCTTTCGCAGGCCGGCGTCAAGACGGCGGAGGAACTCAGGAACAACGTGCGCGGCATGCTCGAGCGCGGCGAGACCGAGCGCACCGAGAAGGACCTGCTCTCGCAGCTGGAGGACCACCTGATAAAGCACAACCCGATGTCGCTCCCCCCCACTCTGGTCAGGGAGGAGTCCAAGGAGCTCATGGAGGTGCTCAAGCGCCGCATGCAGAACGACGAGAACTTCAGCGAGGAGGCCTTCGCCGAGCGCGTCACCCCGATAGCCGAGCGCAACCTGCGCCTCACCTACCTGCTCCATAACATCGCCCGCAAGGAGAAGATAGAGGCCACCGACGCGGACGTCGACGCCGAGCTGCAGAAGGCGCTGGCCCGGCTGGCCAGCGAAGAGGAGAAGAACAAGGCCCGCGAGCTGTTCGACCGCAGGAAGGATTATATCAGGGCCTCGATAGTGGAAAACAAGACCATGGATTTCATAAAATCCAAGGCGGAGATAAAGGAAGAGTCCAAGTAGGCGCGGCACCGCGCGCGGAGGAAAAACAATGATAATCCCGACAATCATAGAGAAATGGAACCAGGGGGCGATGGTCGGCTACGACATCTACTCCCGCCTGCTCAGGGACCGCATCATCTTCTTCGGCGACCCCGAGGGGGCCGTCTCGACGGCTTCGGCCAACACGGTCATCGCCCAGTTGCTCTACCTCGACGCCGAGGACCCGGACAAGGACATCAACCTCTACATCAATTCCCCCGGCGGCATGGTCACGGCGGGCCTGGCGGTCTACGACACGATGCAGTTCATCAAGGCCCCGATCTCCACGATCTGCATGGGCATGGCGATGAGCTTCGGCGCCGTCCTGCTGGCCGCCGGCTCCAAGGGCAAACGCTACGCGCTGCCCAACGCCCGCATCATGATCCACCAGCCCCTGATCTGGGGAGGCGGGATCTCCGGCCAGGCCACCGACATCGAGATAGAGAGCCGCGAGATGCAGGAGAACAAGAAGCGTCTCACCGAGATACTGGCCAAGCACACCGGCCAGAGCGAGAAGAAGGTCCACGACGACATGGAGCGCAATTTCTACCTGTCGGCCGCCGAGGCCAAGGATTACGGCATCATAGACGGAGTGCTGGACTTCAAGAAAAAATAACGACGCCGGAGCTGCAAGGACCTATGGCCGAACTTCAGAAAGAGCGCCGCGAAGAAGAGAAACTGCCCGCGACCCTGCCCGCCATCGCGATCCGCGACGTGGTCATGTTCCCCCACATGGCCCTGCCGCTGTCGGTGGACAGGCCGCGGTCGGTGGCCGCCATCGAGCAGGGGCTCAAGGCCGGCCGCAAGGTGCTGGCGCTCACACAGAAGAAGCCCCAGGTCAACGAGCCCGACGCCGGGGACCTCTACCAGTACGGCGTCCTCAGCGAAGTGGCCCAGTCGCTCAAGCTGCCCGACGGCACGATGCGCGTCTTCCTGCAGGGCCTGCGCAGGGCCCGCGTGAAGTCCCTCTCGGCCGACGGCGAGAACGGCGCTTTCATGGCCGAGGTGGAATACCCCGAGGAGAAGCCGGAAAAAGGGCCCGAGGCCACGGCGCTGATGCGCCACACCATGGAGGTCTTCGAGCAGTACGTCAAGCTGGGCACCCGCATCCCGGGAGATTCCGTCTCCCTCCTGGCCCAGGTCGAGGACCCGTCCCGCCTGGCTGACACCATCGCGGCCAATACTCCCTTCAATCCGCCCGAGCGGCAGGACCTGCTGGAGACCGAGGGCGCCAGGGAGCGCCTCGAGAAGCTCCTGAAGATGCTCGCCAAGGAGATAGAGATCCTGGACATCGAGCAGAAGATCCACTCCAGGGTGAAGTCGCAGATAGAGAAGTCGCAGAAAGAATACTATCTCAACGAGCAGATGAAGGCCATCCAGAAGGAGCTGCACCAGAAGGACGACCTTGCCAAGGAAGTGGACGAGCTCAAGAAGAAGGTCAAGCAGGCGAAGATGTCCAAAGAGGCCGAGGCCGCGGCCGAGAAGGAGCTGCAGCGGCTCTCCCGCATGGCGCCGTTCTCCCCCGAATCCACCGTCTCGCGCACCTATCTCGACTGGCTGACGGCGCTGCCCTGGTCCGCGGAGACGAAGGACGTCATCGACATAGAGGCGGCCCGCAAGGTGCTGGAGGCCGACCACTTCGGTTTGAAGAAGCCCAAGGACCGCGTGCTCGAATACCTGGCCGTCGCCAAACTTACGCAGCACCTGCGCGGCCCCATACTCTGCTTCGTCGGCCCGCCCGGCGTGGGCAAGACCTCCATCGCGCGTTCCATCGCCTCGGCGATGGGCCGCAAGTTCGTGCGCATGTCGCTGGGCGGCGTGCGCGACGAGAGCGAGATCCGCGGTCACCGGCGCACTTACGTCGCTTCCATGCCCGGCCGCATCATCCAGAGCCTCAAGAAGGCCGGCAGCCGCAACCCGGTCTTCCTGCTCGACGAGATAGACAAGATGGGCACCGACTGGCGCGGCGACCCGGCCGCGGCCCTGCTCGAGGTTCTCGACCCGGAGCAGAACAGGGAGTTCACCGACCATTTCCTGGACGTGCCGTTCGATATCTCCCAGGTCATGTTCATCGCCACCGCCAACACCCTTTACGGCATCCCGGTCAGCCTGCGCGACCGCCTGGAGATAATCGAGTTCAGCGGCTACACCCATAACGAGAAGATCGAGATAGCCAGGAAGTACCTGGTCCCGCGCCAGCTCTCCGAGCACGGCCTCAAGCCGCAGATCTTCGGCGCGGACGACGCCGCCATCGACGCCGCCATACGCGGCTACACCCGCGAGGCCGGCGTGCGCAACCTCGAGCGCGAGATCGCGACGCTGGCCCGCCGCGCGGCCAGGCGGATAGTCGAGGAGAAGCTCTCCTCGGTCAGGGTGACCGCGGCCAATCTGCACGATTTCCTCGGCATCCCCAAGTTCGTCCAGGAGAAGGCCTCCCCCAACGGCGTAGGGGTCGCCACCGGTCTGGCCTGGACCGAGAACGGCGGAGAGGTGCTCACCGTCGAGGCCGTCGGCGTCCCCGGCAAGGGCGAGCTGATGCTGACCGGCAAGCTCGGCGACGTCATGAAGGAATCGGCCCAGGCCGCTTTCTCCTACGTCAAGTCCCGGGATTTCGCCCCCGGCGCGAAGATCGCCGCCGCCAATTTCCACGTCCACGTGCCGGAGGGGGCCGTTCCCAAGGACGGACCGTCCGCGGGCATCACCATAGCGACGGCGCTGGCCAGCCTGGTCTCGGGAAGGCCGGTGAGACCGGACGTTTCCATGACCGGCGAGATAACGCTTTCGGGCCGGGTCCTGCCGATAGGCGGCCTCAAGGAGAAGGTGATAGCCTCCTTCAGGGAGGGCGTGAAGACCGTGCTCTTCCCCAAGGCCAACCTGAAGGACCTCGAGGACGTGCCGGCCGAGATCCGCAAGGGCATGCGCCTCTTGCCCGTTTCGCACATGGACGAGGTTATAAGCGCCGTCCTGGCGCCCGCGGGCCGGACGCGCGGGGCCAGCAGGTCCTCGGCGCGGCGCTGAGAGAGCCGGCGTTCCCACAGGGGGCATTTGCTGATGAAAAAAGCGGCGTTCCTGTCGTTCTGTCTTCTTCTCCTCCCCCGGGCCCTGCCGGCCTACGAGGGCGAACTGGCCACGCACGAGGTCGAGGGCGCGCTGGAGAAGACCAGGCTGGGCGAGGTCTTCGGCCAGTACCTGGCCACGATACAGATGTACGACCCCGAGCGCGCCACGCAGCTCGGCATACACGAGGCGGACGCGCTGCTGACCAAGCGGAACCAGGAGCGCGTGAACATCCAGCTCGAGGCGCTGCGCAAGATCCGTTCCAAACTGCACGAGATAGACAGCGGCCCGCTCTACCCTTCCGACGCGATAGACTACGCTCTTTTCGACCGGATGCTCGAGACGGACATCTACAACCTCGAGAAGACCAATTTCCTGGCGCTGCGTCCGCACTACTATCTGGAGCCGCTGCGCTCGGTCTTCGACGTGGTCAGCCGCGACTACAAGGACTATAACCTGCGGGCGGCCGCGGCGCTCTCCCGCATGAAGCAGATCCCCGACGTGCTCCTGCAGGCCGAGCGCAATCTGGCCTCCCCGCCGAGGATCTGGGTGGAGAATTCCATCCGCCAGTGCGATCACGCGATAAGGACGGTCCCGGATTTCGTTCCCCTGTTCCGCGGCTACACTCTCTACGACCCCCTGCTCAAGTCGCAGGTGGACGACGCTCTCGAGAAGCTCAAGGTCGCCCTGACCCGCTACCGCGATTTCCTGCGCAACGAAGTCCTCTCCTCGGCGGACGGCGATCCCGCCGCCGGCGAGTATTCCTACGGTTTCTACCTGGAGCGCTGGCACGGGCTCTCCATGACGCCGGGCAAGGCCTACAGGACCTTCAAAGGGGCCTTCAAGCGCTCCCTCGCCGAACTCAAGAAAGAGGCCTTCAACATCGACCCCGTCCTCTATAAGAAACGCGGCTGGCGCGGCGTGCTGGAGAAGCTTCCCCGCGAGCATCCCGACCTCAAGGACGTGATCAGGATATTCCGGGAGGAGTCGGAGCGCGCCCACCAGCATTTCGACGAGTTCAAGGTCGTGCCTTACCCGCAGCAGCGCCTGGTCATGAAGGACATGCCGGGCTTCCTGGCTCCGGTGCTTCCCTACGTCTATTTCGCCGAGCCTTTCCCGCTCGACGACAACCGCGTCTCGGAACTCTACGTCTCCCTTCCCCCCCAGTCGCTGCCGGCGCCCAGGCTGGACGCCGTCCTCAAGACCGGCTTCAGCTACGTGCAGATAGAACTGCTCACGGCCTACGCGGTGCTGCCCGGCCTCCACCTGCGCAGTTACGAGGCGGTGAACAACGCCTCCCGCATCCGCCGCGTCTCCAGCCAGCCCATCCTGTCCAACGGCTGGGCCTGTTATGCCGAACTGCTGGCCGAGGAGATGGGTTTCTATTCCTCCTACTGGTCCCGGTTCATGAGGATCTATCTCAAGACCCTGCGCGCCGCCAGGTCGGTGGTCGACGCGGGTTTCCACACCGGCCGGATGGATTACGCCGAATCCGTGCGGTTCTTCGAGGAGAACCTGGGCTTCAGCCGCGGCCAGGCCGAACAGGAGGTACTGCGCCTCTCTTTCGCCCCCACGGAGGGAATGACCCATCTGCTCGGGATGGACTATGTCCTGGAGATGCGCGATTATTTCAGGACGACGGAACAGAAGCATTTCGACCTGCGCAATTTTCACACCTATTTCCTGCGGCTCGGCAACGTGACGGCCGAGTCCGCGCGCGAGGAGATGCGGCGCCGGAAGAAGGAACAGGAGAAGATGGTGAGATGAACCGGGCCGCCGCGGTGGAGTTCGACGGGACGGGGAAGATCTATTACCTCCCCAGGCTGGGCCGCCCGCAGCCTCTGGAGGCCGTTAAGGACGTTTCGTTCGGGATACGCCGCGGCGAGATCCTGGGCCTCCTCGGCCTCAACGGCGCCGGCAAGACGACCCTGATGAAACTGATGGCCGGCCTGCTCTCCCCCACCTCGGGCTCGGTGCGGGTCCTGGGCTCCGACCCGCGCGACCCGGAGAGCCGCCGCCGCACCGGCTTCCTGCCGGAGCTGCCTTATTTCTACCCCCGGTACCGCCCGGCCGAGGCGCTGGCTTATTACGCCTCGCTCAGCGGCATGGACCGCGCCGCCGCGGCCCCGGCCGTCTCCTCCGTAATGGAAAAGGTCGGCCTGGCGCCTCACGCGGGCAAGCGCATCTCGGAGTTCTCCAAGGGCATGATGCAGCGGCTGGGCCTGGCCCAGGCGCTGGTGCACGGGCCGGACCTGGTCATACTCGACGAGCCGGCCAGCGGCCTGGACCCTATCGCCATACACGACATGCGGGTGCTCATAACCGGCCTGCGGGAAGAGGGCCGCACGGTGGTGCTCTCCTCCCACAGCATCTCGGAGCTCGAGAAGGTGGCCGACAGGGTCGTCATGCTTTCCCGCGGCAGCGTGGTCTCCTGCGTCGAGAGCGGGGCCTGGCGCGGGACCGAGGGCGGCCTCGAGAAACTCTTCATGGAGGCGGTGCGATGAAGGCGTTCTTTTCCCCCGCCCTGAGGGTCGCCTCCCACTCGCTGCGCCTGCACCTGCGCGACCGCTTCTTCGGCCTCTTCCTGCTCTTCTCCCTGCTCCTGATCTATTCCTCGCTGCTGGTCGGCGTCATGGCCGTCTACCAGGAGCGCCGCGCTCTGGTGGATTTCGGCCTGGCCCTGATGGAACTGATGGGGCTCGCCTTCTGCGTCTACGCCTCCGCGACCGCCGTTTCTTCCGAGGTGGAGACCAAGACCATCTACCTGGTATTTTCGCGTCCCGTTCCGAGACACTCCTACCTGCTGGGCAAGATGCTGGCGGTCTTCGGCGCGGCCGCCGTCCTTCTCGCGGCGACCGCCCTGATGCATTCTTCCCTGCTCCTGCTCCGCGGGCACGCTCCAGACGGGCCCTATTTCGCGGCGCTGGCCTACTCCTGGCTGAAACTGACGATCATCTCCTCGCTGGTCTTCGCCGTCTCCATGTTCTCCACCTCCTCCCTTTCCTCCATGGTCATAGGTTTCATCCTGTGGATGCTGGGGCATTTCGCCCCGGAGACGGTCCTGATGGCCGCGCAGGCGGCCGGCGAGGGCTCTCTCCTGGAGCTGCTCGCCCGGCTGATACCGAATTTCCAGCTTTTCAATTTCAAGGACGCGCTCGACGTGCGCGGAGCCGCCGCCCCGCCCCTCGCGGCCCTGCCCTACGCCGCCGCCTGGTGGGCCGGTTCCTACGGCTTCGCCTGGGCGCTGCTGCGCCGCAAGGAGTTCTGACTTGCTTTCCCCGGCGAAGGACCTGGCCGCGGGCCTCCTCTTCTTTCTCCCGGCCCTGGCGCTGAACCCGCTGGCCGCCCCCTACCGGCCGCCCCTGCCGCCCGTCGGCGAAATAGAGGAAGTGCGCCGCGGCGCCGCCGAGGACGCGGCCGCCGTAAGTTTCGGGGCCCGCCGTCTTTTCGCCGACCTCTGGTTCATACGCCTGATGCAGTATTACGGAACGCGGGAATCGGTCCACGACGAGCGGGTGCGGGAGCACCACGCGCATCATCACGCCGACGGCAGCGTCTGTCATCACGGCGCGGGCTGGGAGAAGGGGCTCTACCCCGAGTTCGTTCCGCTCTCGTTCCACGTCCTGCACCTCGATCCTTATTTTCACAGCGCGGTGCTCTATTCCGCCGCTTCGCTGGCTTACAACCTGGACAGGCCCGCCGAGGCCAGGGAGGTGCTGGAGCTGGCGATAGAACGCGCTCCGCGGGAATGGCGTTACCACTCCCTGCTGGCCGCCGTCGGCTACAGCGGAGAAACGGACCCGGCGGAGATAGTCAGGCTGCTGCTCCCCGTGGTGCGCCAGCCCGACTGCCCGACGATGCTGAAGAACCAGACCGCTTTCCTGAGCAAGCGCGCCGGCGACTACGCCACGGCCGCCGCGATCTACCGGGACATGGCGGAGAACGCGCCGGAGAAGGAATACGCCGAGCGCGCGCGGCGGGAGCTGGAAAAACTCGAGACGGAGGCCCGGTGAAGATACTCAAGATCGTGGACAACTCCGATTGGGACATCAGTTCTTACCAGGTGCTGCATCTGGCGATGCAGCTCGTCAAGAAAGGCCATACCGTCGTGGTGATGTGCCCCAAGGATTCCCGCCTGGCCGACGAGTGCCGGAAATACAAGGTGCCGGTCAAGCCCTTCACTCTCGTGGCCAGGTTCGGCCTGTTCGAGCTGCAGGACTACGACATCATTCACCTCTACAACACCTACGGCGTGGGGCAGCTGACCGTAAAGAAGGCCGCGGGTCACGGCCGGATAGTGTTCAGCCAGCTGCGCCTGGACGGTATGACCGCGATGATGAAGCTCAAGTCGATAGAGCCTCTCGTCTCCAAGTTCCTCCCCTCCTGTCCCACCGTGCGGGAGGATATGCTGGCCGCGGGCCTGTCCCAGGCCAAGCTGGCGGTCCTTCCCCCGTGCATAAACACCAGCCTCGGACGCTGGGAGAGCGCGATGCTCATCAAGAGGACGATGGCCGTGAAGAAGGAGTTCCAGGTGGGGACGGTCAGTATGGACGAGAGCCTGATGGACCAGCAGTTGTTCCTGCGCATAGCGCGCGCGGTCCTGGACCGGGACCCTTCGCTTTCCTTCACGCTGGTCGGCCTGAAGAACGAGCGGATACGCAAGCTCGCCAGGAACCTGGAGATAAGCCACAAACTGGACATGCTCGGCGAGCGCACCGACATGCCCGAGGTCATGGCCATGCTGAACGTCTACGTCAAGGCCACGATGAAAGAGGAGATCTCGATGTCGCTCATGGAGGCCCAGGCTTCCGGGGTCGCCTGCGTGATCCCCCGGCTTCGCGGTCTCAGCGACTATACCATACACGAAAAGAACGGTCTGGTGGTCCCCCCGGGCGACGCCGAGGCCTACGCCGCCGCCATACTGCGTCTTTTCGAGGACCGTTCCTCGGCCGAGGCGCTCTCAAAGGCCGCCTACGAAGCCGTCGATCACAATATGTCCGTGGAGGTGGTGGTGAACCTTCTCGAGGCCCAATACGAGGAAGTCCTCTCCTCCCAGCAGGCGTCCGCGGCCTGAGAGCCTAGAACCAGGTCCAGTGGCGGCCCTGCGGGTCCTTCCCCGCCGAATCCACGAATACGGTCCCGAAATCCGGGCTGGCCGGGTCGGCCACATAACCCCAGCAGCCGGTACCGCCGGGTTTCAGCTCCGGATAACCGACGACTCTCGAACAGGAGAGGCGTCCCCTGAGCTTGAGGGGCGGGACGGCCTCGAGTTTGCCTTCGGACAGCACGGCGGAATAGTCCCTGGGAAAACTTCCCTTCTCCTGCCGGTACAGTTCGGCGGCTATCCTGAGGCCGGAGAGCCGTCTGACCGCGGTCCGCAGCGGCGTCTGCCCGAGGTACAGGCGGAAGAGCGCCGCGCCGAGAGCGGCGCCCGCGGCCGCCAGCAGAATGGCCTTTTTCCCTCTCATGCCGAAATGATATCAAAAATGCGCGGCCGCCGGTTTTTTTGTAGAATAAGAAAGTCGTCAAAATTCCTTCAAGGGGACACCATCGCATGAAAATACTTTCGCTGAACTGCGGCAGTTCGTCGGTCAAATATACCCTTTTCGACTGGAATAAGAAACTCCCGCTCGCTTCCGGCGTGGTCGAACGGGTCGGCATAGAGGGCTCTTTCATAACCCACGAGGCGCCCGGCAAGGAAAAGGTCGCCATCGAAAGCCCCTGCCCCTCCCACAAGGAGGCGATAAAGCTGGTCATCGACACCCTGGTCGACGGCAAGCACGGCGTCATCCCCAACCTCAAAGGCATAGCGGCCGTCGGCCACCGCGTGGTGCACGGCGGCGAGAAGTTCGTCAAATCGGTCGTCGTGGACGACAAGGTGGTGGAGACCTTCCGCGAGCTCTCCTCGCTGGCCCCGCTGCACAATCCCCCGAACATCATGGGCATAGAGGCCGCGCGCGAACTGATGCCCACCGTGCCGCACATGGCCATCATGGACACCGCCTGGCACCAGACGATGCCCGAGGCCTCCTACATGTACGCGCTGCCCCGCAGTTGGTACGAGAAGTACGGCATCCGCCGCTACGGCTTCCACGGCACCTCTTTCCTCTACAACGCCAAGCGCGCCGCCGTGCTGCTCAAGAAGGACCCCTTCAAGGCGAACCTCATCATCTGCCATATCGGCAACGGCGCCTCGGTCAACGCCGTAAAGAACGGCGTCTCCTACGATACCAGCATGGGCTTTACCCCCCTGGAGGGGCTGGTCATGGGAACCCGCGCCGGCGACCACGATCCCGCCATCCCGCTCTACGTGATGGCCCGCGAGAGCCTCAACCCCGGCGAGATGGACGCCATCCTCAACAAGAAGTCGGGCAAGCTGGGCATCACGGGCCAGTACAGCGACGCGCGCGACGTCGAGATAGCCGCCGAGAACGGCGACAAGCGGGCGCGGCTGGCGCTGGACATGGAGGCGAACCGGATCAGGAAATATATCGGCGCCTACGCGGCGGCCATCGGCGGGGCGGACGCGATCGTCTTCACCGCCGGCGTCGGCGAGATGGGGCCCATCACCCGCGCGGCGGCCCTGTCCGGCCTTGAGTTCATGGGAATAAAGCTGGACGCGGCCAGGAACGGCCTCTCCAAGACCCGCAACGCCGAGACCGAGATCTCCGCTAAGGATTCGAAGGTCAAGGTTTTCGTGATACCGACGGACGAGGAGAGGGTCTTCGTGGAGGACGTGGTGGGGCTGATGAACGGGACCTACGACGTGCACACCCGCTTCGAATATACCTTCCAGCACAAGGACTACCGCAACAAGCTGCGCGACGACGCCTTCGCCAAGCAGTGCGTCAAGAAGCCCGGCCTGCTGGAGATAGCGGTGGCGCCCGCCAAAGGGATCAAGGCCGCCGCTTAGGACCGGACCAGACGAAGAGCGCCTTGCGGGCCTCGGTCCGCTGGCGCACGGTACCGCCGGGGAACAGCTTTTTAAGCAGTTCCCCGGTCTCTTTTCTGCGGAATTTCACGCCGTTTATCTCTATGTGGGCCCGCGCCTCGCGCAGGGCCTTTTCGAGGGGTTCTTCCCGCCGCCGGACCTCGGCGAACACCTTTTTGCGGAAGCGGCGGCCCAGCGTCTTAAGGGAGCGCTCGACGCGCGACGCGCCTTCCGGGGAGAGGTAGGGCAGGCCGTGCAGACGGAAGACGGCTTCCATCACGGGGTTCTTCCTGACCCCGTACCAGCCCACGTAGGCGCATTTTTCCGCGCAGGCCTCCATCTTCCGGACCTCGGCGGGAGTCCCGACGGCCGAGGTCATCGAGGCCACGGCCAGGCCGAAACGGCCCTTCAGCACGGAGGCCGGCAATTTTTTCCAGTCGGCCCTGAACGCCTCCGCGTTGCACAGGCCGGCGGCCGAGGCTTCCGCCTTCATGCGCGCCAGCATCCTGGGGGACAGGTCCGTGCCGACCACCCGCCGCGCGGCCGGGGCCATGGCCAGGGCGAACAGGCCCGTGCCGCAGCCTATGTCCAGCACGTCGAGCCCCCGCCATTCCGCGCCCAGGCGGCGCATCATCGAGAGGGTCCTGCGCGTGGCTTTCAGCGTGGCCGGCGCCAGCGGGGAAGGATAGCCCGCCGCTTTGCGGTCCCAGAACAGTCTCGCCCGAGCGTCTTTGGGGTCCTGTTTCATGCCTAAATTATACAATTCCGGCCCCCGCCCGCGGATACCGCGTGATTAACCCCCTATAATTTGTTAGAATTTTTCGGTGATGAGAATGCGTAACGCGCTGTTCTTAGGCATCCCGTCCATAATACTCCTGGTCGCCGCTATTTTCGTGCTGGGCATCTTCCTGATCAAGTGGTTCTGGATGTGGACGATACCGGAGCTGTTCCCCGGCGCGGTCGCCTCCGGCGCCGTGGCGGAGCATATCTCCTGGTGGACGGCGCTGAAACTTTCCGTGCTGGTGGCCCTGCTGGCCGCCATTACCAACATCTCCAAGAATTAGGGCCGCGGGCCCGAGGGGAGCGGGGTTGAAAAAAATACTGGTCTTTCCGGCGGCGCTCGCCGCTCTCTGCCTGGCGCAGGCCTGCTCCAGGCCCGCCTCCATGTCCGACGAGAACACCATCGTGGTCTGGGAGCAGGAGGACGCCCAGGTCGCCCCCTACATCGATTCCGTCTTCGAGGCCTTCAAAAAGCTCCCCGGCAACGAGGGGATAGAGATAATCCGCGCGCATTACCAGACCGAGGACCTGCGCCAGCAGTTCCAGGCCGCTTCCCTCGCCGGGGTCCCCCCCGACCTGCTGCTGGGCCCTTCGGATACGGCCGGCATCTACGCCATATCCGGCTTCATAATCCCGCTCGAGGATATGTTCGATTTCAAGAAGTTCAACGCCCCCGTCGTGGAGGCCATCTCCCTCGACGGTCATATCTGGGGCGTGCCGGTCTCCAACGGCAACCACCTGATGATGTTCTACAACAAGAAGTTCGTGAAAGAGGCCCCGCGGACCACAGACGAACTTTTTGAATTTTGCGACCGGGACGCGAAGAAATACAAGCTGGACCGCTGCATCGCCTTCGACATGGGCGAGCCTTTCTGGCTGATGCCCTGGCTGGGCGCCTTCGGCGGCTGGCCGATGGACGGCAAGAAGCCGACGCTGCACACCCAGCCCATGCGCGACACCCTGAACTTCTACCTCGATCTTAAGTACGAGAAGAAGTACGTCCCGATGGAGTGCGACTATAACTGCATGGATTCGCTCTTCAAGGAAGGCAAGGCCGCCTTCATCATCAACGGCGACTGGGCCATCTCGGGCTACCAGAAGCATTTCGGCGAGAACTTCGGCCTCGCCGTCATTCCGAAACTCTCTAAGACCGGCCGCTGGCCCTCCCCCATGGTCAGCGGCAAGTACTTCACGGTCAGCTCCGGCCTCAAGCCGGAGAAGCTGGCGCTGGTCAAACGCCTGCTCGAGTTCTACACCTCCCGGGAGAACCAGGTGAAGCAGTACCAGGTCCTTACCCGCCTGCCCGCCCTCAAGGCCGCCGGCGCGGCGAAGGAGATAGTCTCCGACGAGGTCTCGCGGATATCGCTGGAGCAGATACTCAAGGGCCGCCCGATGCCCATGGCCACCGAGATGCGCGCGGTCTGGGATTCGGCCCGTAACTACATGGGGCTGGCCACGACGCGCAAGCTGAGCGTGGAGGACGCCGTGAAGCGCATGCAGGAGAACACCGACCGCAAGATAGAGGAGATGAACCGCTGATGGAACTCCTTCGCTCGGTCTACGAAGTTGCCGGCTTCATACTGCTCATAGCCCTCGGCGTGGCCGCGCTGGAAGGCTACTTCTACTACCACTTCAAGTTCCACGACCGCCCCTGGTTCTTCTGGGCGGGCCTGGCCGTCTTCCCGCTGCTCGTCTGGTCGGGCTTCGTCGCCGGCGGCATAGCCAAGCCCGGGCTCTTCGCCTGGCTCTTCGCCATCGAGGCCGTGGTGCTGGCTTTCTTCCGCTACGCGGTCAAGGGCCGCCACTCGCTGGCCTATCTCCTCCTGCTCCCCGCCTTCGTAGGCCTGGCGCTGCTGCTGGTCTACCCTTTCCTCTTCGAGGTCTACCTTTCCTTCCACGACCTCAAGCTGACTACGATAATGATGTGGAAGAACACCGGGAAGATCCCGTTCGTGGGCCTCGAGCAGTACGTCAAGGTCTTCACCACCTCCCCCCTCTCGGAGGTGACCTTCTGGGCGCTGCTGGGCAGGACCCTGCTGTGGACCTTCTCCAACGTCTTCTTCCACGTGCTCGGCGGCTTCGCGCTGGCCCTGCTCCTCAACAACGCCATAAGCCTCAAGGGCGTCTACCGCACGCTGCTGGTCATCCCCTGGGCCATGCCCCAGGTGGTGGCGGTGCTGGCGATGCGCGGCGAGTTCCATTCGCAGAACGGTTTCGTCAACATCATACTCGGCAGGATAGCCGAGGCCTACCCGCTCCTGGCCGGGCTCGGCGTGGGCCCGGTGCAGTGGCTCAGCGACTACCCCCTCCTGACCTGCACGATAATAAACGTCTGGCTCGGCATACCGTTCATGATGGTGGTCATACTGGGCGGCCTCCAGTCCATCTCCACTTCCTATTACGACGCGGCCGATATCGACGGGGCCTCTTATTTCCAGAAGCTGCGCTACATAACGCTCCCGCTGGTCAAGCCGGTGCTGATGCCCGCCGTCACGCTGGGCACCGTCTGGACCTTCAACAACATCAACGTCATCTACCTGGTGACGGGCCAGGCCGGCGGCACCGAGCAGGCGGATATCCTGGTCTCGGCGCTCTACAAGGCCGCTTTCACCTACAACCGCTACAGCTATTCCGCCGCCTTCGCCATAGTGGTCTTCGCCCTGCTTTTCTTCATCTCGGTGACCTACCTGCACGGCTTCGACGCGGCCAAGGACGAGCGCTGATATGACCGGAACCAGGAAAGGATATTTAAGCGGCCTGGCGGCCTCCGCCGCGGAGGTCATGGACAGCCCGGTGCGCCGCGCCAAAGCGCTCAGGTACCTCCTGATACATATCGTCGTCATAACGGCCGCGGGCATCTGCGTCTACCCCCTGCTGCGCATCCTCTCGATCTCCATGCGCCCAGGCGACCGGCTCTTCTCGACCGACCTCTCGCTCATCCCCGACGGCGCGACGCTGGCCGCCTACGCCAGCCTGCTCAAGGACACCATGTTCCTGCGCTGGCTGTGGAATTCGCTGATAATAACGCTGGCCACTTCTTTCATCGGCGTCTCGCTGGCCTCCACCGCGGCCTACGCCTTCTCCCGCTTCCGCTTCCCCGGCAAGAAGGCGGGCCTCATCCTGCTCCTTTCCAGCCAGATGATACCGGCGGGCATGCTGATACTGCCCCTCTTCCTGATGATCATGAAGCTCAAGCTGATGAATACCTACCTCGGCATGATCATCGCCTACTCGGTGAGCTCCCTGCCTTTCAGCATCTGGATACTCAAGGGCTATTACGACACCATCCCCCGCTCGCTGGAGGAGGCGGCGCTCGTCGACGGCACCAGCCAGGTGGGCGCTTTCTGGCGCATAATCCTCCCGCTCTCCACGCCGGCGCTCAGCATCGCCTTCCTGTTCAATTTCACCACGGCCTGGAACGAGTACCTCGTCGCCCGCGTCGTGCTCTTCAGCTCCAAACAGTACACCTGGACCCTGGGCCTCTTCGAACTGCAGGGCCAGTACATAACGCAATGGGGCATGTTCGCCGCCGGCTCCATGCTGGTCACGATACCGGTGCTCGCGGTCTTCCTCTACTCTTCCAAGTGGCTGATCTCCGGCCTTACGCTGGGCAGCGTGAAAGGATAAAGTTCATGGCTACCGTAAAATTCAGCAATATCGTCAAGAACTTCAAGGATAACCAGGTCCTCAAGCGGGTGGATCTCGAGATCAAGGACCACGAGTTCGTCGTCATCGTGGGTCCCTCGGGCTGCGGCAAGACCACGCTGCTGCGCATGCTCGCCGGCCTGGAGGAGATCTCCTCCGGCGAGATCCATATCGACGATACCCTGGTCAACCACCTGCACCCGTCCAAACGCCAGATAGCGATGGTCTTCCAGGATTACGCCCTCTACCCGCACATGACGGTGGAGGAGAATATGAGCTTCTCCCTGCGCATCAAGAGCGCGCCCAGGAAGGAGATACAGGAGCGGGTCGCCGAGGCCGCCTCCATCCTGCAGCTGGGCAAGCTTCTCAAGCGAATGCCCAAGCAGCTCTCCGGCGGCCAGCGCCAGCGCGTGGCCATCGGCCGGGCGATAGTCCGCCAGCCCAAGGTATTCCTCTTCGACGAGCCGCTCTCGAATCTCGACGCCAAACTGCGCGAGGAGATGCGCGTGGAGATAGCCAAGCTCTACCAGCGCCTGGGCGCCACCATCATCTACGTGACCCACGACCAGGTGGAGGCCATGACGCTGGCCGGCCGCATCGTCATAATGAACCAGGGAGTGATACAGCAGGTCGGCACCCCGATCGAGGTGTACCGCAAACCGGACAATCTCTTCGTGGCCGGTTTCATAGGCAGCCCCACCATGAACTTCATCGAGGGCACGCTGCGGGTCGAGAAGGGCCATGTGCGCTTCGTCTCCCCCTCGCTGAGCCTGGACCTGCCGGCTTCGCTGCTGCCGGCGGAAGGCGCGCACGAGGGCCGCGAGGCGGTCATAGGCGTGCGCCCCGACGACGTTTACGCGGGCCGCGAGGCCGGGAAGAACTGCTCGCAGAAAGTGGACGCGGTCCTGGAAGTCAGCGAACTGTTGGGGCATCGCGAGAACCTCTACCTGAAAGCGGGGGACCTGCGCCTGCTGGCCACGGTCGAGGCTTTTTTCAATCAGAGCCCGGGCAGCGTCGTGCCCGTCTGTTTCAACTTCGAGAACATGCACGTCTTCGACAAGGCGAGCCAGAAACGCCTCAGCGCCTGAAGATTTGGAAACGGGCGGCTTATTTTTTTATAATTTAACGGCAAGTAAAAGCCCTTCGGGGCTAAAAACGCGGAGGTATAACATGAAGGTCAGCATAGACAGAGAAGCGTGCATAGGCTGCGGCCTCTGCGCCAGCGAGCAGCCCGATATCTTCGAGATGGACGCGGACAAGGCCAAAGTGAAGTCCGAGACCGTGCCCGCCGGCAAGGAAGAAGCCTGCAAGGCGACCGCCGGCAACTGCCCCGTCTCCTGCATCAAGTGCGAATAAGCCCTTAAAAGGCCGAAAAGCAAAGGACCCGGCCCTGCGGCCGGGTCCTTCTTTTTGCGGGGGTGCGGTCCTCAGGCCTTCGCCGTCCCGTCCTTTATGTTCAGGAAAGGTATCAGCAGCATGCCCGGTATCGTCGCGGCGCAGACGATGATGAAGAACTTGGGGTAGCCGACCAGGGCCTGCAGCTTGCCGCTCACGAAGCCCGGCAGCATCATGCCCAGCGCCATGATGCCGGTGGAGATGGCGAAATGGGCCGTCTTGTACTTCTCGCCGGTCAGCTGTATCAGGAAGAACATGAAGGCCGTGGTGCCCAGGCCGAAGCCGAACTGCTCCAGCGCCACCAGGCCGTAGACGAAGGACAGGGGCAGGTCCGTGTTGTAGGACATGTAGACATAGAACAGGTCGGGCGCGTTGAGCAGGAAGGCCAGCGGCCAGATGGTGCGCCGCAGGCCGTACCTGGAGATTATCACGCCGCCCAGCACGCTGCCGACTATCAGGCAGACGAGCCCCACGGTGCCGTAGACCATGCCGAACTGGGCCGTGGTGAGCGCCATGCCGCCCGCCTCGACATTGTCGAGGAGGAAAGGGGCCGCCAGCTTGAGCAGCATGGCCTCGCCGAACCGGTAGAGCAGGATGAAAGCTATGCCCATCCCTATGCCTTCGAGCCTGAAATAGGCCGCGAAGACGCGGAAGAACTCGCCCCAGTCGGACGTTTTCGCGGCCGGGGCGTCCACGGACGGGTAAGGCAGGAACAGCTTGTGGTAGAGGGCGAGCAGGGCCAGTATGCCGGCCGCGGCCAGCAGCGTTATCTGCCAGCTCATCGGCACGCTGCCGGTCCTTGTCTCCAGCCAGCCGGCCCAGACCACCAGCGCGCCGGAACTGAAGAGCATGGCCAGGCGGTAGAAGAAGGCCCTGATGCCGACGAAGAAGGCCTGCTTCTCTTCGCTCATCGAGAGCATGTAGAAGCCGTCCACGGCTATGTCGTGGGTGGCCGAGAGGAAGGCCGTGGCCATGAAAAGGACCATCGTGAAGGCCAGGAAATGCCCCGTGGTCAGGGCGAAGCCGCAGCCGGCTATGGCGGCCGCCATCACGAACTGCGTCGTGACGACCCAGCGGCGCTTGGTGGAGTACATGTCGACCAGCGGGCCCCAGAACATCTTTATGACCCAGGGCAGGTATAGCCAGCTGGTCCAGAAGGCGATGAGCGTGTTGGAGACGTCCATCTTCTTGTAGATGATGACGGCCAGCGAATTGACCAGTACGTACGGCAGGCCTTCGGCGAAATAAGTGGTGGGTACGTAGGACCAGGGGGTGCGGCTCTCTGCTTTTGCGGTCATTTCTGCTCCGTTCTCGGGATCGTCTCTCGGCTCATCCATTATATGAAAATAAAACGCCCGCCCCGCTATTTTGCTAGAATCTGGGTATAATCCCCCGACGGAGACGCCGACTATGGACCTGCTCGCCTATCTCTTCTCCCCCCATTCCGCGGCGCATACCGTTTTCGTCATGATGCTGGTGGCCGCGGCCGGTCTGGCCATAGGCAATATAAAGGTTTTCGGCATCAATCTCGGCATAGCCGGCGTCCTCTTCTCCGGCATACTCTTCGGCCATTTCGGTTTCGAGGCCGACCACGACACGCTCGAGTTCCTGCGCGATTTCGGTCTCATACTTTTCGTCTATTCCATCGGCACGCAGGTCGGCCCCGGCTTCTTCTCGGCTTTCCGGAAGGAAGGCATAAGGCTCAACCTGCTGGCCGCGGCCGTGGTGCTGGGCGGCGTCGCCGTCACGATAGCGGTCGCGAAGCTTTGCGGCTACGACATACCGACGGCCGTCGGCATGTATTCCGGCGCCGTCACCAATACCCCCTCGCTGGCCGCCGCGCAGCAGACCCTGGAGGCCATAAGGCCGGAAGCCGTCAACAGCGTCCCGGTGGGCTACGCGCTGGCCTATCCCGGCGCGATAGTGGGCATAATACTGACCATGCTCCTGCTGCGGGCCCTCTTCCGCCGGCAGGCCGGGGCCGACATGAGCGCTCCCGACGAGCATAAGGCCGGTTCCGAGATCGCCAATCTCAGTATCCGCGTCGAGAACCGCAACCTGGACGGGCTGAAGATAAAGGACATCCCCGCCATCGACGAGATAGGCGTGGTGGTCTCGCGCGTCTGCCATGACGGCGCGCTGTCCGTCGCCCACGACGACACCGTGATCCGCGCCGGCGACACGCTCCTCGCGGTGGGCCGGGAGGAAGCGGTCCGCAAGTTCATGCTGGTGGTCGGCTCGAAGAGCGAACTGGATCTCAAGAAGATGCCCAGCCGCATCGTCCACTCGCGCGCGATAGTGACGCGCAAGGAGGTCATCGGCAGGACCCTGGAGGAGGCGGGCCTGGAGGCGCAGTACGACGTGGCCGCCACGCGCGTGGCGCGCGCGGACGTGGAGTTCCTGGTCTCGGATTCCTATGTCCTGCAGTTCGCCGACAACCTGGTGCTGGTCGGCGAAGAGGGCTCCGTCGACAAAGCCGCGGCCTTCCTGGGCAATTCGGTCAAGGACCTTAACCATCCGCAGCTCATCCCCGCCTTCATCGGCATAGCCGCCGGCGTCTTCCTGGGTTCCATCCCGATAGCGATACCCGGGCTCAGCGCGCCGGTCAAGCTGGGCCTGGCCGGCGGACCGCTGATCATGGCGATAATCCTGAGCTACGTGCAGCACATAGGCCCGCTGAACTGGTACCTGCCCCCGGCGGGGAACCTGATGCTGCGCGAGCTGGGCATAGTCCTGTTCCTGGCCTGCGTGGGCCTCAAGGCCGGCGGCAGTTTCTTCGAGACGCTGCTGCACGGCGGGGGCCTCTATATCGTGCTCTTCGCCTTCCTCATAACGGTGCTGCCTATCATCGCTGTCGGCGTCTTCGCCAAGGCGAGGCTGGGGGTCAACTACCTCTCGCTCTGCGGCGCGCTGGCCGGTTCCATGACCGACCCCCCCGCGCTGGCCTTCGCCAATTCTATGGCGCCCTCCAACCGCTCGGCCATGGCCTACGCGACGGTCTATCCGCTGGTGATGATCCTGCGCGTGATCTCGTCCCAGGTCCTGGTGCTCTATTTCATGGGCTGATATGACCGTTATAATAGTCAACCTGTTGCTGATAATCGGCGCCGGCTGGGCTTTCCGGCGCTTCGGCGTCGTCGGGGAGGGAGCGGAGAAGGCTTTCAACCAGTACCTCTATTACCTGGCCCTGCCCTGCCTTATAATCGTCAAGATAGCCTCCACGCCGCTCTCCGGGCTGGGCTGGGACTTCCTGCTGGCCAATCTCCTGCCGCTGCTGGCCTGCATGGGCGGGGTATGGGCGGCCTGGCGCCTCTTCGGGCTGGACTGGCGCTTCGCCCGGCTGCTGCTCATAGTCTCGGTCATGGGGAACACGGTCTATCTCGGTTTCCCCGTCGTCTCGCTGCGCCTGGGGGACCACCTGATAGGCCACGCCGCCATCATCTCCTCGCTGCACAATGTGGTCGTTTTCACCGCCGGTTTCGCGCTCATGACGACGATATGCGGAGAAGGAGGCTGTCCTCCTTCCCGGCTCCTGCGCACGGCGGCGCGCAATATAGTGCTCTGGTCCTCGCTGGCGGGCCTGGGGCTGGCGGCTTCCGGCTGGAGGCTCCCCGCCCTGGCGGAGACCGTGATGACGGATATCGGCCGGACCACCATGCCGCTCTCGCTCTTCACGATAGGGATAAGCCTGTACGGAAAGAAAGTGGCGGGGAACTTCCACCGCCTCGCGGCCATAAGCGGGGTCAAACTGCTCCTGCTGCCGGCCGTTTACCTGGCCGCGGCGCGGCTGCTGGGCTTTTCGGGAGAGGTTTCCTCGGCCGTCTTCCTGCAGATGGCCATGCCGGCGGCGGTGCTCAACTATGTGGTGGCGCGGGAATTCGATTTCGACGCGGACCTGACGGCCCAGGCCATAGTCCTCTCCACGCTGCTTTTCTTCCCTTTGCTTTATCTTTACGAACTGGCGCTGTAGAAGGACCGGCTTTACAGGCCGCAGACGGCGATCTTGAGCGGAGGGTTCCCGTCGAAAGAAGGGAAATCCCCGTCGGGGTCGGCCCTTTGGACCGTCTTCAGCGGGCGACCGGCCTTGTCCGCGCAGCGGCGCAGGGCCGCCTCCCAGTCCTCCCAGGAAACGCCTGGAGCGTGGTTGGTCGCTATAACGCGTCCGCCGGGCTCCAGGGCCAGCAGGGCCGGCTTGAAAAGGGCGGGGTAATCCCTCACTATATCCACGGCGGCCAGCGGCCCCTTGGCCCAGGCGGGCGGGTCCAGGAAGACCAGGCCGAAGCGCCGGGGTTCCACCCTCTCGTAGCGGCGCTTTTTGCCTAACCTGCCCTTTACGTCCAGGCCCGCCAGCTGCCGGACCACCGTGAGGCAATCCTCCTGCACGGTCCTGAACTTTTCATCGGGTATGCCGTTGAGCACGGCGTTGCGGCGGCCGACTTCCAGGCTGGAGCCGGCGAAATCCACGTTCCAGACTTCCGACGCTCCGCCGGCCGCCGCGCAGACTCCGGCGCCGCAGGTATAGGCGAAGAGATTGAGGACGGCGCGGCCTTCCGCGGCGGCGCGCAGGAGGCGCCTGCCGGGGCGCAGGTCCAGGAACAGCCAGGGGTCTATGCCGCGGTGCCTGGCCCGTACCAGGTATTTTATCCCGCCTTCGGAGCAGGTGAACTCGGCCAGGGCGGCCGGGGCGGGCCTATGCCATTCGTCGAACGGTTCGGACGCCCTCTTGCCGCGGTGATTATAGGCGAAATGGAGGCCGCCGGGCAGGAGGGCGCGCAGGGCCTCTTCCAGCGCGGCCGTATCCGACGGGGAGAGGGGGTCGCGGAAGGTCTGCGCCAGCAGCAGGGGGCCGTAGCGGTCCACCGTCAGGCCCGTCAGGCCTTCGGCTATGCCGTGGAAGAGGCGGTAACAGTCCGTTCCCTCGGCGCGCAGCTTCTCCAGCAGCGGGGCGCGGTTTTCCAGCGCCCGGGAGAGCAGGCGCCCGAGATCGCCGGCGTTCATTCCCTCAGACCCGCCGCCGGCCGCGGCGCGGCCCGCAGGGCCGGCCCGCGGGATGATAGTGTATGTATATCTTCTTCACGAAGTCCATTCTCTTGAGGACGGCCCTCTCCGCCGCGGTGGCTATGGCGTCCCCCTCGCTGACGCTTATCCCCCCGTCCACGCAGACGGTGGCGTTGACCATGTAGTAGGGGCCGAAGCGGTGCGAGGCTATTTCCTCCACCGCGGTGACCCCTTTGACCTCCCCCAGTACGGCGCGTATTGCGGCGTCCAGCCTGCCGCCCGGGACCGCGTCCATCAGCTCCATCGACGAGTCCTTGAGTATGCCGAAGCCGGTGCGCAGTATGAAGACCGCCACCACCGCGCCGGCCAGCGGGTCCACCCAGGCGTGACCCGCCCGGGCGAAGACGATGCCCGTGCCAGCCGCCGCGGCGGCCATGATATCGTTGGCGTGGTCGGCGGCCAGCGCGCTGACGGCCGGGTTCCCGGTCTCCCGGCCTATGGCGCGGGTGCGGGCCGCCAGCCAGACCTTGAGCGCCACCGTGGCCGCGGCGGCCCAGAGCGTGAAGGCGCGCACCTCGGCCGCGGCGGCGCCGTGGGCGTAGAGGTCGTAGCCCTTGTTGATGGAGTCCCAGAAGATCGCGACGCCCGTGGTGAGGACGAAGGCGCCCACCACCAGCGCGCCTATGGTCTCGAACTGGCTGTGGCCGTAGGGGTGCTCCTCGTCCGGCGGCTTGCGGGCCAGGCGCATGAAGACCATGACCGCGACGTAGTAGACGACGTCGGAGGTGGAATTGATGCCGTCGGCGAGCAGGCCGGAGCTGTGGCCGAGTATGCCGGCGACGGTCTTGAGCAGCGCCAGGAAAATATTGGCGTAGAGGCCCAGCCGGACCGCCGAGTCGCACAGGTCGGCCCTGCCGTCCTCAGCCTTCTTTTCCGTCATGTCCGTCCCCTTTGTCCGCCCCCAGTTCGCCGCGCAGTTTCTCCCGCTCGTAGATCTGCCTGTACAGCCCGCCCAGCGCCATCAGTTCCGCGTGGGTGCCCTGCTCCGCTATCTTTCCGCCGTCCAGCGTAAGGATATGGTCGGAAGTTTCGATGGTGCGCGCCCTGTGCGTCACCGCCAGGCAGAGCGCGTCGGGGTGCTCCTTCCTGAAGGCCTTCCAGAACTGGTACTCGGTCTGCGCGTCCATCGCGCTGGTGGCGTCGTCGAGCAGCAGCACGTCCGGCGCTATCAGCAGGGCCCGGGCTATGGCCACGCGCTGCTTCTGCCCGCCGGAGAGAGCGAATCCGCGGGTCCCGACGACGGTGTCGAGTCCCTTCGGGAATTTCTTCAGTTCGTTCTTGAGCTGCGAGGTCTCCAGGGCTTTCTCCAGCATCTCTTCCGTGACGCCGAACCTGCGGTCCATGAGGATATTGTCGCGCAGGGTTCCCGTGAAGATGGCGGCCTCCTGGGCGGTGTAGCCGACGCGCTCGCGGAAGACGCGCAGGTTCCACTTCCTTATGTCGGCGCCGTTGACCAGCATCTCCCCTTCGTCGTGCTCGCTCAGGCGCAGGGCCAGGGCCAGCAGGGTGGACTTGCCGCTGCCTATTTTCCCGACGACCGCGACGCGCTGCCCCCTCTCGGCGCGGAAGGTTATGCCGCGCACCAGCATGCCGTCCCCCTTCGGGTTCTTCAGGCCGGCGCCGCGGAATTCCATGGAACTTATCCGGTCGGGGGTGGTCATGTCGCCCAGTCCGGACTTGAGGGACGAGCGGGACTTTAAAAGCTCGTCGACGCGCTTGATGGAAACCCCGGCGCGGTTGCCGGCCACCACGAACTGGCTGATATCCATCAGAGGGTGCACCACCATATTGGCGTAGAACTGGAAAGCGATGAGTTCGCCGAGCGTGGCGCTCCCGTTGATCACGAGGACGCCTCCCGCGGCGTAGAGGAGGGCTATGGAGACGAAGCCGGCCTCGTGCCAGAAGTACGACAGTATCACCTGCAGGCGGGCCGTGGCTATTTCGCCGTCGCGCTGGGCCGCGGTGCGGCTCCTGAAGAAGCCGATCTGCGAACTTTCCTTGGCGTTGGCCTTTATGACGCGTATGCCGGTGAAGCAGGTCTCCAGGAAGTCGAAGAGGTTGGTTATCGATTCCTGCAGTTCCTTGTACTTGCCGCTGAGCAGCCGCCCCGTGCGGATGGAGGTCATCAGGACCAGGGGCAGCGGCAGCAGGACGAAGAGCGAGAGCGTGGGATTGAGGTAGAGCATCATCGAGACGGCCGCCGTCAGCGTGAAACAGGCCTGTATGAACCGGAATACCCCGGAGCAGGAGAACCAGGAGATCTTCTCGGAAATGTCGTCGGAGAGACGCGCCACCAGGTCGCCCGTGGTGAAGCGGTGGAAGAAGTTGCGGTCCATCCGGACGACGTGGTCGAAGGCCTTGCGGCGTATCTCCCATTCCAGGCGGGCGTTCATCCAGGCGCGGTTGCGCTGCGCCACCAGGTTGACCACGAACAGGCCCAGCCCGACCGCCAGTATCATCGTCACGTTGTGGCGCAGGTACTCTGGGTTGAGGTTGGCGCCGAGTCCGTTGACGATGTTCTTTATCAGCACCGGGTTGACGGTGTGCAGGACGGCGCTCATCATGCCGAAGACCACTATCACGGTCATGCGGACAGCGTGCTCGCGCCAGTAGGGCAGCAGCCAGCGGAGGGTCTGTATCATTCCCCCTCCCCGAACTGCAGTTTATAGTATTTCGCGTAGAGCCCGCCCCGGGCGAGCAGCTCGTCGTGCGTGCCGAGCTCTTTCACTTCGCCGCCCGAGATCATCATGACGCTGTCGGCGTTGCGCACGGTGGAAAGCCTGTGGGCGATTATTATGACCGTCTTGTGGCGGAGGAGGTTCTTTATGGCCGTGGTGATGAGCCGCTCGGTGTGAGGGTCCATGTTGGAGGTGGCCTCGTCGAGCACCAGGACCTCCTGGTCCAGCACCATGGCCCGGGCCAGCGAGATGACCTGCTTCTCGCCTATAGAGAGGTTCGCCCCCTTCTCGAGGACCTTCTTGTCCAGCGGGTGCTTTTTAAAGAAGGCGTCCAGCCCCATGAGCCTGATGGCGTCGTGCACCCTCTCGTCGGGTATGGAATCGTCCATCAGCTTGAGGTTCTGCATGACGGTGCCGGGAAAGAGGTAGATGTCCTGCTGCACCAGGCCGATGGCCGAGCGCAGCGAGCCGAGGCTGAGCTTCCTTATGTCGGCGCCGTCTATCTCTATATGTCCTTTCTGGAAATCGTAGAAGCGGAACAGGAGGCTCGTGACGGTGGTCTTGCCCCCGCCGGTCTCGCCCAGTATGGCCAGGCTCTTACCCCTGGGCAGGCTGAAAGAGACGTCCTTGAGCACCCAGCCCCCCTCCTCGTTATAGCGCATCCAGACCTTTTTGAACTCTATCGCGTCCCGCACGCAGGTCAGGAAGCGCGGTTCGGCCGGCTCGGTCAGGGCGGGCCTGAGCGAGAGGATCCTGGAGATGCGGTGGCCGGCCGAGAAAGAGCGCTGTATGACGCTCAGGTGTTCCGAGAAGCGGAAGATGGGCTCGAAGAGATAGCCCAGGTAGAGGACGAACATGACGATGATGCCGACGGTCATCTCTCCCTTCATGGCCATGGCGCCGCCGAAGCCGAAGACGGCGGCCGTGGCGGCGGGGTGCAGGAAGACGATGCTGAGGAAGAAGAGGACGGTGTAGACCTCCACCCCTATCTCGGCTTTGAACTTGCGCTGGTTGAGCTCCTCCATCTTGGAGGAAGTGTCCTCCTCGCGGCTGAAGGCCTGCAGGACCCCTATGCCGTTGAGCTGCTCGGTGAGGAACCCCGGGACCTCGGCGGCGATCTTGCGCACGCGCACGAACATCGGCGACGTCACCCGCACGAATATCCAGCCGAACAGGAACAGGACCGGGAATACCGGCAGCAGCATCAGCGTCAGCTTGAGGTTGTAGAAGGCCATCACGGCGAAGACGATGACGAACATCATGGCGTCGTTGACGATGGTGATGACCGTGTTGGTGAAGAGGGCGTAGAGCGTGCTGGTGTCGGACTGCACCCGCGCGGTCAGGCGGCCTACGGGCTGGGAGGAGTAGAACTCCAGGTCCAGCGAGAGCATGTGGGAGAGGATCCTCTCCTTCAGGTCCACTATCAGGTCCTGTCCCGCCCGGGCCAGCTGAACTACCTGCAGGTAATTGAAATAGAGGAAGGCCAGGGTCGTCAGCAGGTAGACCCCGGTGGCCAGCAGCAGGGCGCGCGGGTCCTTGCCCGGTATCGCGGTGTCGATGACGTACTTCGCGATCATGGGTATCATCAGGCTGACCAGCGTGGCCGCCGTCATATAGGCGAAGGCGACGGCGAAAGGCCCCTTGCGGGGCGCGATAAGTCCCGCCAGGAGGCGGAAAGCCGCCTTGTAGTTTATCCGTTCTTTCGGATCGTGTTCGTCGTCGCCGAAGGAGCTGTGCATTTATCTATAAAAAAGGGGCCCGGACCGATGCCGGGCCCCTTTTTATCCCTTTCCGGCCTTCAGTTGAGCTTGAACCCGGCGCCTTTTTTAAGCGCCTGGACGTTGAGCTCTATGACTTCCGGCTTGAGCTTCTTGTAGACCTTGGGCAGGGCTTTGGCTATCGCCTCTATCGAGACGGCGCCGGTGGCCGCCGCGAAGGCGCCCAGCGCCACCATGTTCATCACCTTGCCGTTGCCGAGCTCGGCCGCTATCTCGTTGCAGGGCACGTTGAGCACCTTGATGTCCTTGCGGGTCGGCTTGGAGTTGATCAGCGAGGTGTTGACTATCAGCAGCCCGCCGGGCCTGACCATCGGCTCGAACTTGGCCAGCGAGGGCTCGTTGAGCACTATGGCCGTGTCCGGCTCCGACACTATCGGCGCGGCCACCTCTTCCGAGGAGACCACCACCGAGCAGTTGGCCGTGCCGCCGCGCATTTCCGCGCCGTAAGCCGGGAAGAAACTGACTTCCTTCTTCTCCTCCAGGCCCGCCTGGGCCAGCAGCACGCCGGCCGAGATCACGCCCTGGCCGCCGAAACCGGATATCCTTATTCCCTGGTACATGATAAAGTCCTCCGTCTTTGTCGCACCCCGCTTCGCGGGGCCGATTCTCGTCCCGGCCTTCGTCGGCCGGGTGCTCTACAAGGGGAACCTGAGGTTCCCCGTTTCATCGTCGCTGCGCCTTCGCCTGTTGCTCAGGCTCCGCTGAACCCCTCCTAAGAGGAGCTACTTCTTATCGGCCGCGCAGGCGTCCTTGTACACGCCGAGCGGGAACACGGGCAGCATGCCTTCCTGCACGAACTTGGTGGCTTCGGAAGGGTTGTCCAGGCGGGTGCCCCAGTTGGTGGGGCACATCGAGAGGATCTCCACCAGCGAGAAGCCCTTGCCGTCCACCTGGTTCTGGAAGGCCTTCTTGATGGCGGCCTTCGTCTTGATGACGCCGGGGTTCGTGTGCACGGTGGTGCGCTCTATGTAGGTGGCCCCGTCTATCGTCGCGAGCATTTCCGACATCTTTATCGGGTAGCCGGCCTGCTTGGCGGTGCGGCCGTCCACGCAGGTGGTGGCCTTCTGGCCGATCAGCGTGGTCGGCGCCATCTGGCCGCCGGTCATGCCGTAGATCGCGTTGTTCACGAAGATCACGGTGATGTTCTCGGAGCGGATGGCCGCGTGCACTATCTCGCCCATGCCGATGGAGGCCAGGTCGCCGTCGCCCTGGTAGCTGAACACTATCGTGTCGGGCTTGGCGCGCTTGATGCCGGTGGCTTCCGCCGGCCCGCGGCCGTGCGGGCCCTGGATCATGTCGCAGTTGAAGTAGGTGTCGGCGAACACCGCGCAGCCCACCGGGGCCACGCCTATGGTGCGGCCCCGGATGCCGAGCTCGTCCATGACCTCGGCGACCAGGCGGTGGATGATGCCGTGCCCGCAGCCGGGGCAATAGTGCATCTTGACGTCCAGGAGCGATTCGGGGCGCTTATTTAACAGCTGCATATTCTTTGGCCTCCTTCTTGGAGATGGATTCGAGCGTCTTGGCCACTTCCTCGGCGGTGATGATGGACGCGCCGGGCTTGGCGTGCAGGTAGACGTCCGCGCGGCCGTTTATGGCCAGCTGCACGTCCTCCACCATCTGCCCCAGGCTCATTTCGACGGCGACGAACTTCTTTACCCGCTTGGCGAGTTCCGTCAGCCGGACCTTGGGGAAGGGCCAGAGGGTTATCGGGCGGAACAGCCCCACCTTCAGGCCCTTCTCGCGGGCGATCTTCATCGCGGCCGCGGCTATGCGCGAGGAGGTGCCGTAGGCCACCATCACTATGTCGGCGTCCTCCAGCTGCTTCTCCTCGTACATCACTTCATTGGCCTCGATCTGGTCGTAGCGCTTGACGCGCTCGTTGACCATGATCTCCACGCCGCCTTCCTTCAGGTCGTAGGACTTCACGATGCGCTTGTTGCGGCCCTCGCATTTGCCCAGGGCCCACTCGGGCTCCTTGAGCGTCTTCACGTCCACCTCGGGGTACTTGAACTCGACCGGCTCCATCATCTGGCCGATGATGCCGTCCGCCAGCACCATCGAGGGGATCCGGTACTTGAAGGAGACCTCGTAGCACTTGTGAGGGAAATTGGCCATCTCGTTGACGCAGTTGGGCGCCATCACGAAGCAGCGGTAGTCGCCGTGGCCGCCGCCGCGGGTGGCCTGCCAGTAGTCGCCCTGCCCGCCGGCGATGTTGCCCAGGCCCGGGCCGCCGCGCATCACGTTGCCGATGAAGATCGGAAGGTCGGCGCCGGCCGCGTAGGAGATGCCCTCCTGCTTGAGGCTGATGCCGGGGCTCGACGACGAGGTCATGCAGCGCACGCCGGTGGCTCCCGCGCCGTAGACGGTGTTGATAGCCGCGACCTCGGATTCGGACTGCAGGAAGGCGCCGCCCACCTGCGGCAGTCGCCAGCTCATGTATTCGGGAACCTCGTTCTGAGGGGTTATCGGGTAGCCGGCGAAGAAGCGGCAGCCGGCGCGGATGGCGCCTTCGGCCAGGGCTTCGTTGCCTTTCCAGAGTTTCTTTTCAGCCATGGTTGCTCTCCTTATTTATAGACCCTGACGGCGAGGTCGGGGCAGATGCGCGCGCAGGCCAGGCAGGCGATGCAGCAGCCTTCCTTGGAGTCCTTGGCCGGGTAGTAGCCGGTCTTGGAGAACTTATCGGACTTTTCGATGCACTTTTTGGGACATACCTGTATGCAAAGGTAGCAGCCTTTGCACCTTTCCACGTCCACTTCCATTTTGGGCATGTTTTCCTCCGGTGTGGCTTGGAGAGCGTGCAGCGCGGTGATCCGGGGGCGGGCGCGTACTCAGGTCCGTTCCTGTGTCGCCCTGCGGCGCCTGAAAGCCTTTTCAGACTACTTAGTTAGTATAAAAAATAAGACGGGGCAAGGCAACCGGTAAAACGGGGCCGGACCGCGGCGCGCCGGGGCGGGATGCGCGGGCCTCGAGAGGTTATCCGCAGGAGGCGCCCGGTTCCGCGCAGGCGCTTTCCAGCGCGCCGAGCCAGGCCTTCAGCAGGGGGGCCGAAGAAGCCGGAGAGGCGTCCTGGTAAAGAAGAAGACGCCGGGCTTCGTCCCGGAGTACGGGCAGCGGGGCCATCCCCGCTCTCGCCAGGGTCAGCGCGTTCCCCTCTTCGCCGGGCCGGAGGTATCTCAATTCCATCGAGTTCAGTCTGAATTCCGGCAGGGCGGAGCGCCGGACGAAGACGGCGAGCTTGAGGTCCCAGAAGACGACGGCCCATTCCTCCCGCGGAAAAAAATCCTCGTAGCCGGGGCGTATGAGCCAGGCCGTCGCGCCGTTCTTAAGGCGCGACTTCTCGAGCCGCCGCTCCCGTCCCGGCGGCAGGACGGCCAGTTCGGGGCCGTATTTCAGCTTCATGGCGAGCCAGGCGGACGGGTTGTCCCGAGCCGCGGCGAATTCGGAGAGCAGCGGATGAAAAAGGTACCTGCCGTCGGCAAAGAGCCTGTACCCCGCCGGACCTGTCTCGTAACCCAGCCAGGCCCCCCAGTTCCAGGTGTTGAAGAGCCTCAGTCCCGACAGGTCGCCCGCGTTGCTCCTCAGGAAAGCGCCCGTGGGCGGAGCGGAAAAGAGCGAACCGTGAGGCAGCGTGAAATCCAGTTTCGCGGGGGACCAGGCGAACCCGAACGCCGCCAGGACCGCGGCGGCCTGCGCGGCGAAGGACCTGAGGCCTGCGGCGGCCGGAGGGAGGAGCGAAGGGATGAAAGATACGGCGGCGGCGGTCGAGAAAAGCAGGTTGCGCGAGTGGGAAGCGGCAGCCCAGACGAAGAACGCCAGGACGAGGATATGCGCGGCCGGCGGCATGCGGCGCCTGGCGACGGACCGGAGCAGAGCTATAAGGGCCGCGGCCATCAGGATTATCCCCGGCGCCTGGTAGGGCACGGTTATATCGGGAGCCGCCCATTCCGCTATCTCGGCCTTGAGCAGGGGCATTTCGGCCTGATGGCGGAGGGCCACGCGATAGAGTTCCGCTCCGTTGGGATTCAGGAGCAGCGCCGCGGCGCAGACCGCGAGCAGGCCGGTCCATTCGCGCCAGCCGCGGCCTTTAGACTCCATGACCGCTCCGGCCCCGTAGAGGCCGGCCAGGACCAGGCCGAACAGGCAGCCGGGATGGAGGTTGGCCCAGACGGCGAAGAAGGCCGCGCCGCAGGCCGTCTGCCGCGGCGAAGGGGGTTTCCCCGACAGGCGCAGGACCTCCAGCCTCCACAGGAGGAGCATGAAGTACAGTATGGAAAAATTGTCCGGCCTCAGATCGGACATGGGGAGCAAAGCCAGCGAGAAGAAAGGCAGCGCCGCCGGCGCCCAGCCCTCGCGCCCGTGCAGGCGGAGTATCCGCCACAGCGGGAACAGGCAGGCGGCCAGCAGCGCGGCCTTGAGGAGGAACAGGGCCGTCCAGCCGCCGGCCGAATAGAGGTAATGATAGACGAGCTGGACGAGCCATTCGAAATTGGTCCAGGGCTCCCCGGCCAGCGTCCACGACAGGAAATCGGCGCGTATCAGCGCGCCGGTCCCGGCCATCCGGCGGCCGGCCGACAGATGCCAGAAAATATCCGGATTGTTCACTCTCGTCAGCAGCGGCGGCAGCGCCAGCAGCGCGGCGGAAAGGGCGAACCAGCGTCCGGGGGTCTTCATGATCGTGCGGGGAACGCGGCCGTTCAGGGCGCCCCTCCCTCCATTTTGAGGAGCCGCTTTATCTCCCCGATGAGGGCCTGAGGGCCGAGGGGTTTTTTGAGGATGGAGACGGCGGAGGCGAGGGCCTCCTGCTGCACGCTTTCCGGCTTGCCGGTGGCGAAGATTATCGGGATCGGGGACACCAGCGTCTTGCGCAGGCGTTCGAACACTTTCCGTCCTCCCCCGCCCGGCATGTCCACGTCGAGGATGACCAGGTCCGGCTTCACCTCGTTGAACCGGCTCATGGCGGCTACGGAGTCCTCGGCGGTGTGCACCTCGAAGCCCGCGTCGCCGAGCATGTTCCTGTAGAGCTCGAGGATGAACAGGTCGTCGTCCACGGCCAGTATCTTTTTCCGGGCGGACCGGTCCCTGCCGATGGCCGCGGAGTTGACCAGCCGGGCCACAGTCCCGAGTATGGCCGACGGTCCCAGGGGTTTCTTGAGTATCATTATGCCGTTCATGCCGGCTACGGCGGCCAGTTTGTCGGGCATGCCGGTGATGAAAAGGGCGGGGGTGCTCTCCCCGAGGGTCTCGCGTATGAAGGTGATGACGGCTTTCCCCCCGCCTCCGGGGAAATCGGCGTCGAGTATCAGCAGGTCCGGCTTTTCCCCGGTATAGGCCTCTATGGCCGAGGCGAAGTCGGAGGCTTTGACGAAGGCGTAGCCTGCCCCGCTAAGTATCTCCCCGTAGAACTCCAGCGTGTTGGCGTCGTCGTCCACGGCCAGTATCTTCTGCATATCTCCCCCTGTCTATCCCCTCAGCCGGCCGTAAAACTCCCGGATGGCGGCGTTCATCGCTTCGCAGCCGAACCTGGCGCGGCCGGCGGCGTCCCGTTGCCGCGCGAAAGCGGCCGCGGCGCGGCCCATGGCGGCGCGGAGCTCCCCGTCGCGGGCCAGCCTCGCGACCGCGGCGGCGATCCGTTCCGGCGAGCCGGCCTTCACCAGTACGGCGGTCTCCCCTTCGCGCACGACGTCGGGTATGCCACAGACCCGGCTGGCCACGACGGGCAGTCCCATGTGCTGGGCCTGGAGCACCGTGCGGCCCATGGCCTCGTTGAGCGAGGGCTGCACATAGATGTCCATGACCGAGAGATAGGGCAGGACGTCCTTCTGGAAGCCGGCGAAGAGGCAGTCGTCCATGATGCCGGCGGCCCGGGCGAGGCCGTAGAGGCGCGAACATTCTGGCCCGTCCCCTACTACGAGGAAGAAGGGGTTGATGGGGCCCAGTATTTTTTTGAGGGCGCCGGCCGCTTTGACGAAGTGTTCCACGCCTTTGACCGGCTCCAGCCGCGCCGCGGTACCGATCACGAGGCGGCCCTCCGGTACGCCCAGCTCCTTGCGCGGGACGCGGGGCTGGCTCTCGGGCAGGTCCACGCCGCTGTGGACGACCGCCCATTGTTCCGGCCTGCCTATGCCGGCGGCCGCGGACTCGCGCTTCTCCCCCTCGGTCAGGGCGATGAACCCGTCGGTGAAGCGGGCGGCGAACTTCTCCGCCGCGAGGAAGAGCCGGGTTCCGGGTATGTCGTAATAGCCGTAGAGCAGGTGGCCGTGCGGCGTGTGCGCGACTCTCGCGCCCGACCCGGCGGCGGCCAGCCGGCCGAGGAACCCGGCCTTGAAAGTGTGGGTATGAACGATATCCGGCTTCAGTTCCCTGAATATCCGTCTGAGCGCGGCATAAGCGCGCAGGTCCCGCAGCGGCGAGATCTCGCGGGCGAGTTCCGGCAGTTCGATAGTGCTGACCGCGGCGGGCACGGGCAGCGAGCCGCGGCAGGGGCCGTGCACCAGCGTCACTTCCATGCCGCGCCCGGCCTGCCAGGCGGCGCTGGAGACGGTGTTCTCCGACGAGCCGCCCGGCTCCAGCCGGGTTATGACATGGACGATCCGTTTCAATGTGTTTCCAGTTTGAAACCCAGTCTGTACCAGACCGGGCACAGCGCCAGGCCTACGGCCAGGTTGACCGCTATCCAGACGGCCGGCCAGGGGCAGATCGCGGGCGGCGGGCTGCCCGCCACGGCCGAGCCGACGCCGATGAGCAGACAGAACACCGAGATGCCCGCCGTGAACATGGCCGCGACGGAGAGGGCCAGCCTGCGCGGGCCGTTATGCGCGTGGTCCTCGCATTGCACCGCTATCCGATGCCAGAAGCCCTTGGGCCGCACCAGCTTGTAGAAGTTATGCAGGTGCTCGCGGTCCTCGGGGCCGAAGAAGTATATCGCGGCCAGGGACGCGCTCAGGGAGATGGCGGCCATTATCAGCAGGCGCAGGGCCTGGTCGTCCACCCAGAGCAGCAGCGGCAGCGCCGCTATGGCTGAGACGCCTATGGCCGCTATCTCGGACCAGGCGTTGACGCGCCACCAGAGCCAGCGCATGATGAGTATCGGCCCCATGCCCGCGCCCAGCAGCAGGCTGGCCTGCCAGGCCTGGTTTATAGACGAGAGCCGCGTCATGATGACCAGCGCGATACCGATGAGCATCACGTTGGAGCCGCGCGCCACCCAGACCAGCGACTTGCCGGCCGGCTCGCGCTTGAGCCAGGCCTGGCAGATGATGCGCTTGTAGATGTCGTTGGCCCAGTAGGACGACCCCCAGTTGATGTGGGTGTCCACGGTGGAGGCCAGGGCGGCGAGCATGCCGGTTATCATCAGGCCTTTGACGCCCGGCGGCAGCAGCTCGGCCATGCCGCGCACATAGACTCCCTCGCGGTCGGCCTGCAGCAGGTCGCCGGCCAGGCCCGCGACCGGCGGGAACAGGACCAGCAGGCCCAGCCCCAGCGGAAGCCAGAGCAGGCTGCGCAGGAAGACCTGCGTGCCGGTGAAGACAATGGCGGCGGTCTTGGCGTGACGCTCGTCCTTGCAGGCCATAGAGCGCTGCGCCAGGTAGCCGGTGCCGTCGGAGTTGAGCTGTATTATCCACTGCAGGGCGAAAAGCGCGAGCAGCGGAAAGGTGACATTGTAGGCCTGGCCGGGAGTGAAGGCGAGTATTTCGGACGGCTTGATCCCCCCCAGCGCGCCCGCGGCGTATATCTCCTTGAGCCCGGTGTGAATCCCGCTTATGCCGCCGGCCTTGAAAAACACTATGCCGGCGAAGATCATAGTGGCCCCGAGCATGATGAAGACCTGCATCACGTCGGTCTCAACGACGCTGCGCAGGCCGCCGGTGGCCGAGTAGAAGGTGGTCACCAGGAGTATGGACAGGACGGATATGAAGTTGTTCGCCGACAATACGAAGGCCGCGTCGGTGCCGCCCATGGCCGACGAGAGATTGATCCCGACGGCCTTTACGAGGGACACGAACGGGCCGAAGGCCCAGGCCGGCAGCCATTCGTTCCACGGCAGGAAGGGCTCGGCTATGCGCGAGGCGGCGAAGAATACCCAGGCCAGCACGACGCAGTTGAAGATGGTGCCGAAATATATCGCCTTGAAGCCGCGCAGGGCCAGCGCTCGTCCGCCGCCGTAGCGTATCTCGGTCAGTTCCGCGTCGGTGATGACATTGGCGCGGCGCCAGTGGGAGGCCAGGACGAAGCCCATCATCAGGAAGGCCAGGGCGTAGATCCACATCTGCCAGAGGGCGAAGATGCCCGAGACGGCTATGATGCCGGTGACCAGCAGCGGGGTGTCGGCGGCGAACTGGGTGGCCGCCATGCTCAGGCCGGCCTTCCAGCCGGGCAGCGAGCGGCCGGCCAGGAAATATTCCGTCAGGTCCTTGGAGGCCTTGTCCTTGTTGCTGAACCCGGACCAGACCGAATAGGCGATGAACGCCAGTATGATGGCTATGTCTATGCCTGCCATGCTTTACCTCCTGTGTTTAGCCGCTGTGCCCTCGGCTCACCGTGGGGACACTCGCTCGTCACGGTCGCCCCCGCTTTCAGGGAATAACTACCGGGGTCCTGTCGGCGGGTCGCTTCGAAAAAACAGCGTCGCGCACACCGTGCGCGCGCTTCCCGTTCTCGCCGCGAGCGCTCGTCCGCGCCTCCGCATCCTCGGGATGCGATTCCACCTGCTAGCTGCGGCGCGGACTCCGTGAGCTCGCGGCTCCGAAGGGTTTTTCTCCGCGAATCCGCCGCCACCCCCATTGTTTCCCGATGTACGCGGGGGACTCCATAAGGAGACAACCGGGGGAGGCAGGGGGCCGGCGCGGCAAAACCTTCACGGAGGCCGGAGCATCGTAAGCGCGGAGGCCGAGTGAGGAGGGCCGAGCGCTATGCGCGAGAGCCCGTGTTTTGCGGGCCGGCCCCCTGCCATGCCCCCGCATAGTTTTTCCTCTTCCCCGCCTGACTTCGGCGGCCCGTGAGTCCCCCGGGAGAAGCCAGGGACGTCACGCCGTTTTCTTTATCTCCTCCAGCGACTCGGCTATCATGTCCGCCGCGTAGTTGAGGTCCTTGGGCGTGTGGCGGTAGCAGACATAGCCGTGGTGATAGGGCTGCAGGAACACCTTGCGCCGTATCAGCTGGGTGTAGAAGGCCGTGCGGAGCTTCTTGTAGCGCCCCGTCTCGTCCTTGTCGAAGGTGATGTAGGGCATCCACGGCGAGCCGGTGAAGGTCACCGGCAGGCCGCTGGCGCGCACGTGCTTCTTGACCTTGTTGGAGAAGGCCTTGCCGCGCCGGGCGATGACGTCCAGTATCCCGTCGCGCTCCAGCATCTCTACCGTCTTGAGCGAGGCCACCATCGGCAGCGTGTTGTTGAAGTAGGTGGAGCTCACGAAGGCCTTGCTGACCAGCACGTCCATGATATCCTTGCGGCCGGCCACCATGCTGATCTCGTAGCCGTTGGCCATCGCCTTGCCGAACACCGCCATGTGCGGGGTCACGCCGAAGTACTGCTGCGCGCCGCCCAGGCTCATGCGGAAGCCGGTGCGGATCTCGTCGAAGCAGAGCACCGCGCCGTACTGTTCGGCGAGCTTCTTCACCCCTTCCAGGTAGCCGGGTTTCGGCATCTCCACCTCGTGGGCGTTGGGGTGGCCCATCGGGGTCATGATTATCATCGAAATGTCGGGACCGCGGGCCTTCATCGCGTCCTCGAGGCCCTGCAGGTCGTTGTAGTGGACCTCCAGCACGTCCTCGTAGGACTTGGGCAGGACCCCGCCCTTCTGCTCCACGCACCAGTCGTGCCAGCCGTGGTAGCCGCAGCGGACGATCTTGTTCTTCCCGTTGAAAGCCCGCGCGATCCGGCCGGCCAGCGTGGTCGCGTCCGAGCCGGTCTTGCAGAAGACGACCTTCTCGGCGCAGGGCACCAGGGAGATCATTTTTTTCGCCAGCGTGTTCTGGGTCTCCTGCACGATGGACATGCAGAAGCCCTTGTTCTTTATCTGGTCGATGACGGCGCGGTCTATCTCCTTCTCGCGGTGTCCGATGATTATGGGGCCGTAGGCGCAGAGCATGTCGATATACTCGTTGCCATCCACGTCGGTGACCTTGCCGCCCTTGGCGGATTCGAAGAAGATCGGGTATTCGCCCGGCACGAAGTTGTAGGGGCGGCGTATGCCCATCATGCCGCCTGGGATGAGCTCCTGTGATTCCTTGTAGAGCCTGTCGGAATTGTCGAGTTTGAGATGTTCGGCCATGATAGTTTCTCCTTTTATTTTTTGAGCAGCGTTCTGGCGAGTTTCTTGACCACGAAGGTCGCCACGTCCTCGGCGAAAGTGCCGGGCCCGAAGCCCGCGTCATAGCCGAGCTCCTTGGCCAGCTTGTTGTTGACGCGCGGCCCGCCGACGACCATTACCAACTTGTCGCGCAGCTTCTCGGCCTCGGCCAGTTCGATCAGGTTGGTCAGGTTGTGGATGTGGACGTCCTTCTGGGTGACTATCTGCGAGACCAGGACCGCGTCGGCCTTGAGCTTTTTCGCCTGCTCCAGGAGCTTCTCGTTGGGCACCTGGGAGCCCAGGTTGTAGGCGTCTATCATCGTGTAGCGCTCGAGGCCGAAATGGTGGTCGTAGCCTTTCATGTTCATGATGGCGTCTATGCCGACGGTGTGGGCGTCGGTGCCGGTGCAGGCGCCCAGTATCACCAGCTTGCGTTTGAAGTGCTCTTTGATGAACTCGTCGACCTGGGACATGGTCATGGACTTGTCGACCGCTTCCGCGTACTCCACCTTGCTGTAGTCCAGGGCCACGTCGGTCTTCGCGTAGGCCACGAAGAAAGTGAACTCGGGCGAGAGCGGGTGGGCGTGGACTATCTCGGCGTGCTTGAAGCCCAGTTTGAGCACGTACTGGCGGGCGCCTTCCTTGGCGCGGCCGCCGGAGGCGACGGGCAGCGTGAAGGAGAGCTGCACCGCGCCGTCGTCGAGAGTGTCACCGTAGGGTCTTATGAACATAGGTTCTCCTTCTCAGCGGGATATCTTGAGCTTGCGGCGGAGGTAGGCGTCCACCGGGTTCCAGTAGCCGGGCGCCTTCTCGAAGACGCCGTCGAGGCCCTTGCCGCCGTCCCTGGGGCGCTTCACTTCGGCGAAGACGCCCTTCTCTATGGCGTCGAAGATGCCGGCCTTTTCCACTTCGCGCAGCATGGCGACCGTCTCGTCGAGCACCTGCGCGGCGCGCCGCCGGACGATGCCGCCCTTGCGGAACTCTATCTCGGAGGCGAAGTCGGCGATGTTCTCGTGGACGTAGCGGGCGTTGGCGATGGCCAGGTAGCGGTCCTGCAGGTAGGGCGTGTGTATCGCCTCGGTCAGCATGCCCAGCAGCTCGATGCTCTGGCCGGTCGCCTTGGAGACGAAGTTGAACATGGTGTTCATCGCGTAGCCCTTGAAGACGTCGCCGGTCATGAACTTGGTCGGCGGCATGTATTTGAGCGGATGGACCGGAAAGATCTCCCGTGCCATCTGCGCCTGCGCGTACTCGTAGAGGAAACCGTTCCTGGTGGACGGGTTCATCTCGAAGGCGTGGCCGAGGCCCATCAGGCGCTCCGGCATGCCGGCGTTGGCCGCGAAGCGCTCGTTGATGAACTGCGAGGCCAGCACGGTGTGGGCCTTCTCGATGGCGTCGGAGGTGGTGAGGTAGTTGTCCTCGCCGGTGTTTATAGTGATGTCCGCCGCCGCGTTTATCATGCGCGAGAAGTGCTGGTCCGTGAAGGTACGATACATGTTGATGTCGCGGAACAGGACGCCGTACATCGAGTCGTTGAGCATCATGTCCAGCCGCTCCAGCGCGCCCATGGCCGCTATCTCGGGCATGCAGAGGCCGGAGCAGTAGTTGACCAGGCGGATATAGCGCTTCTCCTGCGCGGCGACCTCGTCGAGGGCCTTGCGCATGATGCGGAAGTTCTCCTGCGTGGCGAAGGTGCCGCCGAAGCCTTCGGTGGTGGCGCCGTAGGGAACATAGTCCAGCAGGCTCTGCGCGGTGGTGCGGATGACGGCTATGATGTCGGCGCCCTGCAGGGCCGCGGCCCGGGCCTGCTTCACGTCCTCGTAGATATTGCCGGTGGCGACGATGACGTAGATGAGGGGCGATCTTTCGGAGGCCTTCCATTCGGCGAGGCGCTCTTTGCGGAACTTCACGTTGCCGGAGACGCGCGCGTCCAGGCGCTCCACCAGGTCCGCCGCGCGGGCTTTGATCTGCTTTTCGTCGGCGGCCGGGATCTTCGTTATGTCCAGCCCGGCGGCTATCTCCTCGTTGAGCTGTTCCGTGGTGCTGGAGCGCTTGACCAGGGCGTTGATATAGGTCCGGGCGGCCCCGCCGGCGGCGGACCCGCCGCAGTGAGCGACCACGAGATTGGGGACCGGCACTCCGTCCTTGTCCGCGCCGTCGGCGCCCAGCAACCGCAGGGTCGCGCGCTCCACCGTGACGGTGGTGTGCTTTTCGATATATTCCTGGACCGGCGCCGCGATTTTGGCGGCCAGGGCCCTGGCCCCGGCTATCTTGGGTTTCGAGAGGCCCAACTTCGATCTGGTGATTGGCATTATCTTCCCTCCGTGAATTTTTCCGCCGCCCTGATCACGGCGGCGGGCACGCCGAGTATGGCCGCGATCTTGAGAGCGTCGGCCGGGCCGGCGGAGTCCTTCTCCGCGGCCAGGCCGTAGCGCATGAACCGGTTGATCGTCCTGAGCTTTTCGCGCAGGCCGGCCGAGGTCTTCCCCTTGTAATGGCGTCTGAAGGCGGCCGTGTCGAAACCCCTCATGCGCAGCGCCGCGGCCTCCCCGGGCAGCGAGACGCGGAAATGGGTGGCCAGCAGCAGGCGGACATTGGGGTTGGCGGCGGCGGCGCTCAGCACGCCCGAGATCAGGGCGGAGGCCTCGGCCGCGTTGGTGGTGCGGGCGAATTCGTCCATGACCAGCAGCAGGGGCCTGTCCGCGGCCGACCAGGCCCGGTTGAAGGCCTCCATTTCCAGGCCGAACGCGCTGAGGCCCTCGGCCTTTTCGTCCGGGTCCCCCCAGACGGCGGCCAGTCCGGCGAAGACCGGGGCCGAATACTTTTTCGCCGGCACGAAGAAGCCGGTCTGCGCGGCCAGCTGCAGCAGGGTCACGGTCTTGAGGACCACCGTCTTGCCGCCCATGTTCGAGCCGTGTATGACGGAGAGGGGCTTGCTGAAAATAAAATCGAGCGGGGTATAAGGGAGGCCGTATCCCGCGAGCGTCCGCTCCAGGGGGAGCAGCCGGCCTCCCTCGACCGATATCGGCGAGCCCGCGGGCGCGAGCCGCGGGCGGGAGAGGGACAGTTCCTTCGCCATCCGCGCCCTGGAGAAGGCCCGGTCGCAGAGCTCCACGGCCTTCTCGCAGGCTTCCAGCGCGGCCCGCTCGCCGGTCACGGCGGCCCAGAGTTCCGCGCAGGCGCGCGCCTCTTCCCTGCCTTCCTCCGCGCGCAGGCGCTCCCGTTCCCCCGCCAGTTCCAGCCAGGCCGGGGTCATGATCGGCTTCGCCACTACGCGGCCGGCGTCGTAGGGTTCGGTGAAGACGCAGCCGCAGAGGCAGCGGGCGCGGTCCTCCCCTATCACGAGAAAATCCAGTCCGTCGAAATCCAGCCCGGACTTCTTCCTGATCTCGTCGAGGCGTTCCGCGCGCAGCCCGGCCAGATGCCGGTCTATCCCGGCTATGGCCCGCCGCGCTTTCGCCAGGGCGGGACTGAAGGAGTCCGCGATATGGAAGGCCCCCGACTGGGCTCCCTTGTCCAGCAGCGTAAGCAGGCCGGCGCAGTCCCAGCGGAACCCCAGTTTTTTGGCCAGAGGGGCCGGCAGCAGGGCCGCGGCCGCCTTGAAATTGGAAAGGAAACGGTGGACCAGGAAAAGACCGGCGGGCCCCGAGGCGGGTCCGTCGGAGGGAAGCTCCGGGATGTTCTTCAGGTGCCAGGAGAGTTTGTCGGCTTTCGCCTTGTTCCGGGAGAACGAGACGAAAGCTCCGGTGAGATCGTAAAGAAGCGTCAGCGCGCCGGGGGAGGCATAGAAAGTCCCGCGGGCCTTTTCCGCCCGGCCATAGGGCGTCAACGGCTCGTAATGGGCCAGGAACTCGTCGAACCCGCAGAATTTGGCGGCTGTCTCGTTCATTTTCGCAGGTAAGGGTTGTACACCAGTTTCGCCCGGGCGGCCGGAGTCAGTTTTCTCTCGAACTCCCCGGGCGCTACATTGTAAAGGTTCGCGGCCACCGCCTTGAGCGGGAGCCTTACCGCGAAGACCGTCCTGACGCGGCGGCGCAGCGCCGACCACTCGCGCCAGCCGACGAAGATCTTGGTCAGGTCCTCGAGGACCAGTTCCCGAGCGTCGGCCGGGATGGCCGCCGCGCGGGAGGAAGTGAAGGCGCCCCGTACCGCGAAAGAGCCTTTTTCCGCCGGGGCCGGTCCGCCGGCGAAGAAAGCCTTCCACTCCGGCGCGGCCGGGCGGCCGGCGGCGTCGGCGAGCAGGTTCACGGCCTCGGCGGCCGAGGCCAGCGTGCCCGGCTCCACCCGCGTCACGTAGACTATGCCGGCCTTCGCGTCCGCGGCGGCCTGGGTTATGCGGTCCACGGCCCCGTCCACGAAGACCGTATCTATCCCCGCCCCGGCTATGTCGCGCAGAATGCCGCGCAGCCCGGAGTTGGTGGACGGGCCGGTTATCTCCGCGGTCCCCTCTCTCCTGGCGCGGGCCAGCGCCGGCCGGCCGACGGCCGTGGCGGTCGGGTAGACCTGCAGTATCTCCAGCCCCGCGTCGGAGGAGGAGAGCGCGGAGGCCGGCACCACCGCCGCGTCGCCGGGGCGCAGGCGCACCCGCGGCTTGGGCGTGCCGAAGACCCTGTCGGCGGAGCCGCTCTCCAGCCCCACGCTCAGGCAGGCCGCCGGCCGGCGGCGCGCCGCCAGGGCGTAGTTGAGGAACGTCGTCTTGCCGGCGTTCTTCCTGGAGCCCACGATGAAAGTCGTGCGGCCTTCGAGCTGAGCGATGGGGTCCAACGCTTCTCCTATTTGCGGTGCCGTTTCGTCCTGACGAGGTGCGCGGGCTCCAGCGTCAGCTTTTCGCCGCTGAGCAGCTTGGCCACGCCGTCCATCGGCTTGTACGCCTTGTCCGGGCAGTTCTCCCCCCCGCAGGAGGCCGAATAGCCGGAGGGCTCGGTGTAAGTGGTGATGACGCCCTCGTAGTTGCGCAGCACCACGCGCTTCTCCGACATCGAAATGAGGTAGTTGGGCATGACGGGCGTCTTGCCGCCGCCGCCGGGCGCGTCCACGACGAAGGTCGGGACGGCCATGCCGGTGGTGTGGCCGCGGAGGTTCTCCACTATCTCTATGCCCTTGGACACCGTCGTGCGGAAATGGCTGATGCCCTTTGACAGGTCGCACTGGTAGATGTAGTAGGGCTTCACGCGGGCCATCAGGAGCTCGTGGACGAGTTTCTTCATGGTCTGCGGACAGTCGTTGACGCCGCGCAGCAGCACGCTCTGGTTCCCCAGCGGGATGCCGGCGTCGGCGAGTTTCCGGCAGGCCTCGCGCGCCTCGGCCGTCATCTCCTTGACGTGGTTGAAGTGGGTGTTGACGTATATCGGGTGGTACTTCCGGAGCATGTTCACGAGCGGGTCGGTTATGCGCATCGGCATGACGACCGGGGTGCGGGTGCCTATGCGGATTATCTCGACGTGCTTTATCGCGCGGATCTTGCGGATTATCCCTTCCAGCATCTCGTCGGTCAGCACCAGCGGGTCCCCGCCGGAGATCAGGACGTCGCGCACCTCGGGGCTGCGGCGTATGTACTCGATGGCCTTGTCCAGGTTCCGCTGCGACATATGCACGTCGGTGAAGCCGACCAGGCGGCGGCGGGTGCAGTGCCGGCAGTTCATCGAGCAGATATTGGTGACCAGCAGCAGGACGCGGTCCGGGTAGCGGTGGGTGAGGCCCGGCACCGGCGAGTCCACGTCCTCGTGCAGCGGGTCCGAGAGATCGGACGGGTCGTCCATGAGCTCGAAGCCGCGCGGTATGGCCTGCATGCGCACCGGGCAGCCCCTGTCCCGCTTGTCCATAAGCGCCGCGTAGTAAGGCGTGATGGCCATCGTGAACTTCTTCAGGCAGGATTTGAGGTCCCGCTTCTCCTGCGCCGTCAGGACCGCGACCTTCTCGAGCGTCGGGATGTCCTTGATGACGTTGCGCAGCTGCCACTTGTAATCGTTCCAGTCGCGCTCGGGCACGTTCTTCCAGAGCGGTATCTTCCTGTAGTCGACTTCGGCGTATTCGCGCATGTTATCTCTCCTTATGCGTAAAGCTTCTCATAGGCGGCCCTTATGGCCGGGGATTCCCGCAGTATGTTGAGGGTGGTCTCGGCGTGATGGCGGGTATAGCCGTTGCCCACCAGCATGACTATGTCCTTGCCGACGCCCTCGGCGCCGAGCGCGGCCTTGGTGAAGGAGGTGGCCATGCTGAAGAAATAGACCGTGCCCTCGTCGCGGCACATCAGTATGGAGGCCATCTCGGTATTGGGGATGTTGACGCAGTTTATCACCACGTCGGCGAGATTCCCCCCGGTGGCGGCCGTCAGTTTTGCGTGGCAGTCCAGCGCGTCGGTGGCGCTGGCCTGTATTACATGGTCGCAGAAGCCGAACTCCCGCGCCTTGCCGCAGCCTTCTTCCGAGTATTCTATGCCCACGACGATCCCGGCCACGCCGGCTATCTTGCTGGCCTCGTAGGCGCAAAGGAGCCCGGACTTCCCGCCCGCCCCTATCACGACCACCACCTGGTTGGGCCGCACCAGCTTGGCGGTCTGGGCCGGGGCGCCGGCCACGTCCAGCATGGCCAGAGCCAGTTTCTCCGGGATATCCGCGGGTATCTTCGCGTAGATGCCGCTCTCGAAGATGATGGCCTTGGCCTTGACGTTGACCTGCTCGGTGCCGGGCTTGATGCCGATGATCTTCTCTATCTTCAGCGGGGTGAGCGAGAGGGAGACCAGGCTGGCGATCTTGTCTCCCGCGCGCAGGTCCGTCCTGCCTTCCAGCGCAGGGCCGATCTTCTCGACCCGGCCTATGAACATGCCGCCGGAGCCGGTGACCGGGTTCTGCATCTTGCCGCGTTCGGCCACTATCGAGAGTATGGCGGACTTTATCCTCTCCTCGTCGCCTCCGCACTCCTTCCGGATCTGCGTGAAACTGGCGGAATCGATATTGAGCGTGTCCACGTCGACGAGTATCTCGTTGTCGTAGATGAAGTCCGTGGAGTTGTCGAGCTTTACCGCCGGCTGCGGAAGACCGCCGCGCGGCTCCAGCACGCGGTGGGCGCCGAAGGGGTTGCCGCCCTTCTTTATCGCGGGTCCGGTCGGGGTCATGCGTCTCCCTGGGCCGGCCCGGCTCCCGGACGACCGGGAGCCGGGCCGTACGCCTCAGGCGTACAGATTCTCGTAGATGTCGCGCAACTGCTTCGACTCGCGCAGCAGGTTGAGCGTGATCTCGGCGTGGTCCTTGGTGTAGCCGTTGCCGATGATCATGTCCACGTCCTTGCCGACGCCTTCGGCGCCGAGCGCGGCCTTGGTGAACGAGGTGGCCATCGTGAAGAAGTAGACTATGCCCCCGTCGCGGCACATCAGGATGGAGGCCATCTCGGTGTTGGGGATGTTGACGCAGTTGATGATCACGTCGGCCATTTTCCCGCCGGTGGCCTTGTGGACGGCTTCGTAGCAGGACAGCGCGTCGGTGGCGCTGAGCTTGAAGCAATCGTGGCAGAAGCCCTGTTCCTTCATCTTGGCCAGGCCGCTGTCGGAGCTGGTGATGCCGATGATCCTGCCGGTGCAGCCGGCGCGCTTCTTCGCCTCGTAGGCGCAGAGGACGCCGCTCTTGCCCGCCGCGCCGATTATGACCACGGTGTTGCCGGGGCGGACCAGTTTGGCGGTCTGGGCCGGGGCGCCGGCCACGTCGAGGACGGCCAGGGCCAGGGTCTCGGGCATGTCCTTGGGGAGTTTGGCGTAGATGCCGCTTTCGAAGATGATGGCCTTGGCCTTGACGTTGACCTGCTCGGTGCCGGGCTTGATGCCCATGATCTTCTCTATCTTCAGCGGGGTGAGCGAGAGGGAGACCAGGCTGGCGATCTTGTCCCCTTCCTCGAGGTTTATCTTGCCCTGGAGCCTGGGACCGATCTTGAGGACCTTGCCGCGGAACATGCCGCCGGAGCCGGTGACCGGGTTCTGCATCTTGCCGCGCTCGCCGACGATCTTGAGGATCATGGCCTTGATCTTCTCCTCGTCGCCGCCGCATTCCTTCTTGATCTGGGTGAAGCTGGCGGAGTCGATATTGAGCGTCTCGACCTCGAGCAACAGCTCGTTGTCGTAGATGTAGTCCATATTGTTGTCGACCCTGACGGCGGGCTGGGGCAGCACGCCTTTGGGCTCCAGCACGCGGTGCGCGCCGAAAGGATTCCCGTCTTTCTTAACCTGAACGTCGGTCTTCGTGGGCATGGTATCTCCTTGGTATTCCGGTTTAAGTTGGTCTTTACTGCCTGAGTTTGAAAAGTTCTCTCACGTCCGAGGGCTTCGCTATTTCCAGGCCGGCCTCTTTCGAGAAGCGGACGGCCCGCTCCACGAACTCGGCGTTGGACTTGGCCAGCCGGCCCTTCGAATAGTAAATATTGTCCTCGAAGCCCACGCGGATGAACCCTCCGGAGGCTATGGCCCCGCAGATGCCGGGGATGTGGGCGCGGCCTATGCCCATTACGGTGAAGTAGCTCTCGGCGGGCATCTGGTCTATCATGTAGGAGAGGGTCTTGACGCTCATGCTGAGCGCCGCCGGCACGGCCATCACGAAACCGTAATGGTACGGCGGCTTTATCAGTCCTTCCTTTATCAGTATGTGCGAGGACTGGACATGGCTTACGTCGAAGCATTCCAGCGTGGGACGCACGCCGTGCCTGTTCATCTCGGAGGCGAACTGGCGCATGATCGGCAGGGTGTTGACGATGTACTCGTCGCCGAAGTTGACGGTCCCGCAGTCGAGCGAGGCCATATCGGGCTTCAGGGCCACGGGGGCGATGCGCTCCTCCGGCGTCATGCCCACGGCGCCGCCGGTGGTGATCTCTATGACCACGTCGCTCTTGGCGCGTATCAGGTCGATGGCCTTCTTGAACACCTTGATATCGGCGGTGGGCGAGCCGTCGTCGTTGCGGGCGTGGAGGTGTACTATCGACGCGCCCGCTTCGCAGGCTTCCGCCGCGGCCGCGGCCAGTTCCTCCGGCGTTACCGGCAGGGCCGGCTGCTGCTTCTTCGTGGTTTCCGCGCCGGTGATGGCGCAGGTTATGATCATTTTGTTCGCCATGTCCCCTCCTTAGAATCTGCCCAGTTTGCCCGCCACGTGCAGCGGGGCTTCGGTGGCCTTGACGACCTCTTCGACGGTCGTGTCCTCGGCTATCTCCTCCAGCACCAGTCCTTTTTTGGTGACGCGGATGAAGGCCATGTCGGTGACTATCAGGTCCACCTCGCCCACGGCGGTCAGGGGCAGCGTGCACTTCTTGAGGATCTTGGGCGCGCCGTTCTTGTTGACGTGCTCCATGGCGATGATGACGTTGCGGGCGCCCGCCACCAGGTCCATCGCGCCGCCCATGCCCGGCACCATCTTGCCCGGTATCATGTAACTGGCCAGGTTCCCCGCCATGTCCACTTCCAGCGCGCCGAGCACGGTGTAGTCGACGTGCCCGCCGCGTATGATGGCGAAGCTCATGGCCGAGTCGAAGAAGGCGCCGCCGGGGACTATCGTCACGGGCTGTCCGCCGGCGTTGACGATGGCGGGGTTCTCCTTCCCTTTTTCCGCGGCCGGGCCCAGGCCGGTGAAGCCGTTCTCGGACTGGAGTATTATGGTGCGGCCCTGCGGGATATGATTGCCGACCAGCGTCGGCATGCCGATACCCAGGTTGACCAGCGCCCCGTCGGGCAGTTCCTGCGCTATGCGCCTGGCTATGCGTATTCTCTTGAGTTCCTTGGGATCCATTCGAATTCTCCTCAGGGGTTGAGCTGCAGGTTCGAGACCGGCAGGACGGCCTGCACTATCGCGGAGACGAAGGCTCCGGGTATGGTAACGCGCTCGGGGTCCAGTCCGCCGGGTTCCACGATCTTCTCGGCCTCGACTATGACGTGGTCGGCGGCCATGGCCATCACCACGGCCATGTTCTTGGACGAGCCCGGCAGGAAGCAGTTGCCGTACTTGTCGGCGACCTCCGCCCTTATGAAGGCGAAGTCGGCGCCGAGAGGCATCTCGAGGAGGTAATCCCTGCCGTTGAGATGCAGTTTCTGCTTCCCTTTCTCGACCTCGGTGCCTACCCCGGTCGGGGTCAGCACCCCGCCCAGGCCGGCGCCCTTGGCGCGTATGCGCTCGGCGAAGGTGCCCTGCGGGACCAGCGTGACCTTGAGCTCGCCGCAGTTCATCTTCTGGCCGGAGACGGGATTGGTGCCTATATGCGAGGCCGTCAGCGTGGCGGCGCGGCATTCGCAGATCAGGCGCCCCACGCCCACGTTGGGGTAGGCGGTGTCGCTGGTTATCAGATCGAGCCCTTTCGTGCCCTTTTTTATCAGGGCGTCTATCAGCGTGAAGGCGTTGCCGCAGCCCATGAAGCCGGACACCATCAGCGAAGCGCCGTCCTTTATATCCTCCACCGCTTTTTCGGCGGTAACGACTGGTTTCATTTTCTCTCCTTGCCGCGGCTGCCGCCGCGAAAATCGTCCCGGGAACGGTATATTTGCGTTTATTATAACAAAATAATATATGATGGGAGAGGAGTATGCGACAGGCACATATCGGTCACCGCCCGGCCCTGATAACGGCGCTCTCGCTGCTGCTAGCGGGGCCGGCGGCGGCGTTCGAGCCTTTCTCCAGTTTCGGCTCCCGCCCCGAGAAGCCCTACCTGGAACTCGATTTCTGCCGCCGCGGTCTTTTCGTGGTGCTGACGGGGGACTGCTCGCCGGCGGGCAGGAGCGACAGGGACGCCGTTTCCCCCAAAGGCTGCGCGGAAACAGCCTCGATGCTGGAGAGCGGTATAACCTCGCTGTACCCTCTTGCCCGGGTGGAGGTCCTCGAGCCCGCGACGGCGGAGGAGGCCTTCAACATGCTGGCCCGCACCTCCGTCTTCGGTTTCGCGCTGCTGGGACGGGGAGATCACAAAGGCGGCTTCGCCGCCGGGGAGCAGCCGCTGTATCCCGAAGGCGGGGCCTGCACCTCCAGGCGCGAGCTTTTCGGCGGTTTCTACTATCACAGCAAGTATTCCCCCGCCGCGCCGGCCCCCAAAGAACTGCGCGCCCGCGTGCTGAGCCGTTACGAGATACTCGAATATCCGGAAAAAGCGCCGGCCGGATGAAGACCGACGCGAGGAAATTCCTGGAGTTCCTGGCGGCCGAGAAGCGGAGGCATATCGCCCGCGACCTCGGGATGATATGCGGCGCCTGCGACCAGTACAAGGACCACGGGCATACCCTGGCGCAGCTTTGCCCGCCGAATTCGGATGTTTGCCCCTCGGCCAGGATCACCCCGGCCAATGAGCGGCTGGTGATGAGGAATTACTGCCTGCTTACGCACCCGGAATACGACGTCTCTCCGCCCCGGTGAGGGCGCCGCGATAGGCGGCCAGGGCCGCGGGGAAAGGCGATAGCACCCTTTCCAGCGCTCCCCTGCACTCCGATATGGCGGTCCCGTAGTTGGTTATCGGTACGCCGGCGCCCGCGGCCCCGTCCATCCGGGCCAGTATCTCCTTCCTGCCCAGCATGCAGCCGCCGCAATGCACGGCCAGCCTGTAACTGGCCATGTCCGGCGGCAGGTCCCGGCCCGCGAAAACGTCTATCCGGAGGTCCCCTCCGGCCTTTTCCCTGAGCCAGCGCGGAAGTTTCACCCGGCCGATGTCGTCCTCGACGGCGTGATGGCTGCAGGCCTCGAGCACCGCGACCCTGTCGCCGGGCCGCAGGCCTCGGATGGCCGCCGCGCCGGCGGCGTAGACCGCCAGGTCGCCCTTGAAGCGGGCGAAAAGAATGGAGAAGGTGGTGCAGGGGACTTCCGGCGGGGTGAGCCGCACCATCAGGTCGACCACCTGGGAATCGCAGACCACCAGTGCCGGCGGGGCTTTAAGCGAGGCCAGGGCGGCTTCGTATTCGTGCTCGCGGCAGGCGAGAGGGATCGCCCCGTGATCGAGCAGGTCGCGCATCACCTGCACCTGCGGCAGTATTATCCGTCCCTTGGGCGCTTCCTTGTCTATCGGTATGATCAGGACGACGGTGTCCCCGTGGCGCACGAGGTCGCCGATTATGGACGACGGCGCGCCCGGCTGCGCGGCGGTGAGGCGGAGCAGGCGCTCCTTTATGGCCGCGACGGTCTCCTCGCGGCGTCCGGCGTCCGTCGCCGAGCAGAGTACGTGTTCCAGTCCTTTGTCGCGCAGGGCCGCCGCGAGGGCGCCGGAGGGCGCGCCCAGGTCCGTCTTATTGACCAGGACGATGACCGGCGTCTTCCTCGCCGCGGCGGCTTCGAGGACCCCGTCCTCCCATTCCCCCCACACCGACGGCTCAGCGACGAGAAGGACGACGTCCGCGCGGCGGAAGACGCGGCGGGCCCGTTCCGTGCGAGGTCCGCCGAGGGCTCCCGTGTCGTCGAGCCCGGCGGTGTCGAGGAACAGCACCGGTCCCACGGGGAGCAGTTCCATGCTCTTCTCGACCACGTCGGTGGTGGTGCCGGGCACCGGCGAGGTTATCGCGGCGTCCTGGCCGGCGATCATGTTCAGGACGCTGGACTTGCCGACATTGGTCCTTCCGAATATGGCTATCTGCAGCCTCATCGACTTCGGGGCGGCGTTCATGCCGCCCCCTTGAGCGTGTGGCCCGGCCCTTCGGCCCGGAAGCGGCCGAGTTCCCGGAGCATGCCTTCGAAGCGCGCGGCCCGTTCCGGCAGCCGGCGCGGGGGCACGGGCTTGCCGGGGTAGAGACTGTAATGCGGCAGTTCGTCGTGCGGCGTCAGGTTGGGCATGATGACGTTGGCGCCGCAGCGCAGCGCCTTGCGCCTGCCGTCGGGATCGAGGGCTTCCATCGCCGTGGTGGCGGGGATGTGCGCGCCGCGGACGGTTATCCGCGTCAGGGCCATGACGCGCAGCGCGGGCTCCAGCCCGCCGCATTCGGCGCCCGCCAGCGGGGTGCCGGGGCTGGGGATGAACGGCCCTACGCCGACCATGTCCAATTGCAGGCTGCGGAACAGGAGTATGTCGTCGGCCAGGCTCTCCCGGGTCTGCCCGGGCAGGCCCGTCATGACGCCGGAGCCGACCTGGAAGCCGGCCTCTTTCAGCCAGGCCAGGCAGCGGAACCTGTTGTCGTAGTCGGAATCCGGCTTCAGCAGCGAGAACAGCCGCCGGTCGGAGGTCTCGAAGCGGAGCAGGAACCGGTCGGCCCCGGCCGCGCGCAGCGCGCGGTAGTCCTCCCGCGAATGCTCCCCGACGGAAAGCGTAAGCGCCAGGGGAGTCTCCTTCTTTATCCGCTCAAGCAAAGGCAACAGCTCCGCCGGCCCCCAGGCGGGGTCCTCCCCGCTCTGGAGGACGACGGTGCCGTAGCCCAGCCGCGCGGCGGCGAGGGCCCGGTCGACTATCTCACCGGCGGAGAGGCGGTAACGGCGCACGCCCGCGCCTGCGCGTATGCCGCAGTAGTAGCAGCGCCGGCGGCAGACATTGGAGAACTCTATGAGGCCGCGCAGGTGCACGCCGTCGCCGACGGCCTCGCGGCGGACCTTGTCGGCCAGGGCGAAGAGCGGCGCCGGGTCGCGGTCCGGGTCCAGCCAGTGCAGTATCTCGTCCCTGGTCATGATATCCGCCGAAAGTGGTGAGCGTCCCGCGCCCATCCGGAGACAATGGGGGTGGCGGCGGATCCGCGGAGAAAAACCGTCCGGAGCCGCGAGCTTGCGTAAGCGCGAGCGGCGAGAGTCGGAAGCGCGCGCACGGTGTGCGCGACGCTGTTTTTTCGGAGCGGACCGCCGACAGGACCCCGATAGTTCTCTCCGGGCGCGGGGGCGGCGAGGGGACGTCCGGTCAGAAGCATAAGTCCCTCTCGCCGGAGCCGATGCGGGCGTAATAGCTGTCGAGCAGCTTCACGGTCTCCGGCGGGAAATGCGCCGAGCGCGCGCGGATCTCGGCTATCTCCTTCTCTATCAGGGCCTCGCCCTTGGCCTTCGTCGCGTCCGAGGCGAAATCGTCCAGCCATTCGCGGAAGGTCAGCACCGCGTTGAGCTTGCAGAAGCGGCTCTCGTGCCCGCTCTTGAGCAGCTTCATGATGTGGTCGCCGGTACGGCCGCAGCGGTAGCCCGAGGTGCAGAAGCTGGTGATATGCCCCAGGTCGGCCAGCTCGCCTATCACCTCGTCGAGCGAGCGCGTGTCGCCGAGCAGGAACTGCTGGCGCTCCGCCTCCTGGCCGGCGTAGCGGTCGGAATAGGCTCCTATACCTATGCGGGTGCTGGCGTCGCGCTGCGTGCACATCGCTATCACCGACCGGATGATCTCCGGCCGCTCGCGGGCCGTGACTATCATGCCGGCGTAGGGGACGCTGAGCCGCAGGACGGCGACGAGGCGGCGGAAGGCCTCGTCGGGGACATTGCGCAGGCTTTCCCGCGGCAGCGCGGTACCGTCGGCGCTCTCCAGCCGCGGGAAGGAGATGGTGTGCGGGCCGATCCCGAACCTGGCCTCGAGTTCGCGCGCGTGCGCGACCAGTCCCATCACCTCGAACTTCCAGTCGGGGTTCAGCCCGAACAGGGCGCCCAGCGCCACGTCGTCGATGCCGGCCTCGAACGCCCGGTGCATGACATAGAGGCGCCAGCGGTAATCGGCCTTCGGCGTGTCGCCGGGATGCAGGCGGGAGTAAAGCTCGCGGTCATAGGTCTCCTGGAAGACCTGGTAGGTGCCGATGCCGGCCTCCTTGAGCTTGCGCAGGTCCGGCACGGTCATCGGCGCCGCGTTGACGTTGACGCGGCGTATCTGGCCGAAGCCGCGCCGCGTCGGGACCTTGACGGAGTATATGGTCCGCAGGGCCTCCGCTATATAATCCGCGCCGGTCGAAGGGTGCTCGCCGGTGACGAAGATGAGACGCTTGTGGCCTATGCGGCCCGCCAGCGCCCCGGCTTCGGCCTTTATCTCTTCGCCGGAAAGCATGCGGCGGGCGGCCCGGCGGTTGCCGGTGCGGAAGCCGCAGTAGAGGCAGTTGTTGACGCAGTAATTGGCGGCGTAGAGCGGGGCGAAGGTCACCACCCGGTTGTCGTAGACCTTCTTCTTGACGGCGCGGGCGGCGTCGAATATTTCTTCCAGCAGGGCCGGGTCCTCGACGGCCAGCAGCGCGGCGGTGTCCTCCGGCGGCAGCGCTTCCGACACTTCGAGCGAGCGGGCCAGTATCTCCCTGACGCGTCCGGGGGCGGGCGCCGGGGCGGAGAGCGCGGCCCTGAGCGCGGCGTCGTCGATGAAGTCCGCCCCCGCTTTATCGAGCCAGCCCTCGTAAGAGCCGGCGTTGACCTTCACGGGTCCCATGCTGCCTCCAGTAAGGGCGCTAGGCGCCCTTGAGCTCCGGATCGGTTTCCGTCGCCGGTATTTCGGCGTCCCTGAGCGTCAGCTCGAAGGACGAACCCTCCCCGTACCTGGAACTCGCCCTGACTTCCCCTCCGTAAAGCGCCACGACCTTCTTCAAGATCGAAAGGCCCAGACCGCTGCCGTCTATGCCGCGGGTATGCTCGTTCTTCATCCGCACGAACTCCCCGAAAAGTCTCGACAGTTCCTCTTCGGTCATGCCGATGCCGGTGTCGGAGCAGCGCACCGAGACCGTTCCCGGCCCGGCCGCCTTCAGTTCCAGGACGGCGCGGCCCCCCTCCTTGTTGTACTTGACGGCGTTGGTCAGGAGGTTGGAGAAGATCATGTCCACCTCGCCCGGGTCGGCCCTGAGCGGCAGGGAGGCGGGAGCGTCCACGCGGACCTCGACTTTCTTGGCCGCGGCCATGGCGGACACCGCGTCGGCCGCCAGCGCGGCCGAGCGGGCGAGGTCCACCGTCTCTATCGCCCGCTTCTTCCGGCCGGATTCCAGCCGGGTGAGGTCGAGCAGGTCCATGACCAGCTTGCGCATGCCCCCTATCCGGAGCACGCTGCGCTCTATCATCTGGTCGTAGGCCTCCAGCTCGGGGCCTTTCATGCGCTCCTTCATCAGGTGCATGTAGCCCTCGACGGCGGCCAGCGGGGATTTCAGCTCGTGAGCCAGCACGCGGATGAACTCGAAGCGCACCTGGCGCTTCTCCTCCTCCAGCCTGCGCGCCTTGCGCTGCAGGTAGATGCTGCGCGCGGCCTTGGTCACCGTCGCCCGCAGTTCCTCGGGCGTGAAGGGCTTGGCCAGGAAATCGAAGGCGCCGCGCTTGGTGGCCGTGACGGCCACTTCCAGCGAGGCGAAGGCGGTTATCATTATGGTCAGGAAATCCGCCGCGCCCGGGGCGGCGGCCAGCACGTCTATCCCCGTCATGTCGGGCAGCTTGTAGTCGAGCAGTACGATGTCGGGCTTGCGGGCTCCGAGTTCCTCCAGCGCCTCGGCGCCGGTGGAGGCCGAGCGCACCGAGAAGGCGACGGTCTCGCCGAAGTCCGGCAGCGCCACGGTGAAGCCTTCCAGCGAGCGCTCGGCGCCCGCGCGCATGCCGGCCTCGTCGTCGACGATCAGGACGTCGAGCAGGTGCAGGGGCTCGGGGTCAGTCATGACCTTCCCCCGCGCCGGTCAGGCGCCTGAGTTCGCCCTTGAGCTGCTCGAAGCGCAGTTCCTTGTGTATGATGGCGTCGGCCTTTATCCAGTCCTTGGGATCCCGGGACTTGTCGAAGTAGAAGCCGGTCTCCCGCGTGACGGAGGTCACGATTATGACGGGGATGCGGGCGTCCATCTTCTTTATCCTGTGGCTCAGGACGAACCCCGAGTCCGGGTTCTCCATCATAAGGTCGAGGACCGCCGCGGCGAAGGCGCCGGGCCGGATGAGCGGCTCGGCCTCTTTCTGGTTGGAGGCGGCCAGCACCTCGTACCCCTCGCTCTCCAGGTAGATCTTCATCTGCTCCATCATGTCGGGATCGTCCTCGACGACGAGTATCTTCATCCTGGCTTTGCTGGTCATGGCTTTCTCCTGTTCACTGGCTTTATTTTCTGGCCGCGTCGGGCTTCATCTTCACGGCGCCGGCGTCCCTGGCCACCGTGGGCAGCTTAACCTTGAAAACGGTCCCCGTCGGGCCTTTCGCCGGGTCGGAATTGCTCTCCACCGTTATATTCCCCCGGTGGACCTTTATGATGCCGTAGCTCACGGCCAGGCCCAGGCCGGTCCCTTTGCCTATCTGCTTCGTGGTGAAGAAGGGCTCGAAGACCTTCTTGAAGTTCTCGGGCTTTATGCCGCAGCCGCTGTCGGCGACGGAGAAGCATACTTCCTCTCCCTCGCGGAAGGTCCGGACGGTCAGCGTGCCCGAGCCGGCCATGGCCTCCAGGGCGTTGGTCACCAGGTTCGTGAGCACCTGTATCACCTGGTCCGGGTCCATCTCCGCCTGTAGTTCCTCGGCGGCGGCGCCCAGTTCCAGCTTCACTCCCGGCGGCAGTTGGGCGCTCCTGAAATAGTTCTCCACCAGCCTGGTCAGATCGGTCTGGCGGAAGAAGGGCTTGTTCTTGCGGGCGAAGTTGAGCAGCCCTCCCACGATCTTTTTGCAGCGGTCCGCCTGCTCCGTTATCATCCGGGCGTCCGCGTAGGTGCGGGAATTCCTGTCGCACTGCTCGGCGAGCAGGTGGGCGTAGAGGAGCACCACGCCGAGCGGGTTGTTGAGCTCGTGCGCGACGCCGGCGGCGAGCTGGCCCATGCTGGCCAGTTTCTCGCTCTGCATCAGGGCCTGGCGGGTCTTGCCCAGCTGGTTGTAGCTCACCGTCAGTTCGTCCGCGGTGGCCTTAAGGCGGTCGATGGTGTAGGGCAGGCACATCTCGCTCTCGGCGATGCCGCGGATGATGGCCACGGCGTGCTCCGCGCAGGTGGGGTAGCCGCAGGCGCCGCAGTTGAGCTCGTCCTCCGGCCTGGTCTTGCCCATCTTGGCCAGCACCCCCCTCAGTTCCTCCGAGGTGGGCAGTTTCATGCGCCTGTCCTCGGGCGCGAAGGAGGCGGAGTAGTCCAGGCCCCTGAAGCGGCGTACGTTCTCCTCCCAGTCGTTGATCCTGACGCCGAAGTAGCTCTTGCGCGCGTAGCGGCGCAGGGCGGCCTCGCGGGCGTGCTTGGAGGTCTTGGCGCTGATGCCCGGGCCCATGATGCAGCCGTCGCAGCAGAGCAGGTCCAGGAAGTCGGCGTCTATGTCGCCGTGCTCCATGTTCTTGAGGACCACGGGGAAATTCTCCAGGCCCTCCGCGGAGAGGAAGCGGCCGCTCAGGAGGTCGTCCTGAAGCTCGGCGGAATTGAGCAGCCCCCCTCCCATGGGATAGAGCACGCCTTTGGCCGGGTGCGGAGGGTCGAAGGGCGCGTCCAGCACGGCGCTGATGTCCAGCCCCAGGTCCTTGCGGAGGTCGCGCAGCTCCACGAAGGTTATGGATTCCTCTATCTCCGGGGCCCGCAGGGTTTCCCCTTTCTTGGCCACGCAGGGGCCGATGAAGACCACTTTCACTTCCGGGCCGTACAGCGCTTTTATTATGCGGGCCTCGGCTCCCATGGGCGAGACTATCGGGGCGAGCGCGGGCACCAGGGACGGGTGGTACTTTTCCACGAACGAGACCACGGCCGGACAGGCGGTGCTGATGAACTTCTTGCCGGGGTTCTCGTTGAGGAGTTTGCGGTACTGCAGCGAGACCATGTCCGCGCCGAAGGCGACTTCGCAGACGTACTTGAACCCCATGGCCTTCAGTATGCCGGCGAAGCGTGTCGGGTCCATGCCGCCGAACTCCACCGGGAAGCTGGGGGCCACGGCCGCCGCCACCGGGGCGCCGCCGCGCAGCAGGGCCTTGACCGCCTCCACGGACTGGCGGGTCTCCTTGGCGCCGCGGCTGCACATCAGGACGCAGTTGGCGCAGCCTATGCAGCGTTCCTTTATGACCTCCGCCTGGCCGCCGGAGATGCGAATGGCCTTGGCCGGGCAGCCGCGCACGCAGGTATAGCACGCCTTGCAGCGCTCCTTTATCGTCCTTACCAGCGGTTCGTCGTCGAAGGTCATAGTGGTGCCTGATACCGCGCCGCAGTCCGTCCGCGCCTAGGCCACGTCGGCCGCCTTTCGCCTGGCGTACTTCGTGTGCAGCAGGTGATGGCTCTTTTCCCCGAGGGGCTTGCCCAGGAAGTCGGCGTAGAGCTGCTGCACGGCCTTGTTGGCGTGCGAGGTGCGGATCTTCTCCGAAGCGTCGATATTGTAAAGGGCGCGCATGCGCTCCATCACCGCGGCCTTGTTGCGGGCTATGGGCTGGCCGCCGCCGTTGATGCAGCCGCCGGGGCAGGTCATGACCTCTATGAAGTGCAGGTCCTTGCGCCCGTCGCGTATCTCCTCGAGGAGTTTGCGGGCGTTGCCCAGGCCGCTGACGGCGGCCACGCCGACTTCCAGGGCGCCGATCTTCACTTTCGCCTCCTTGACGCCGGCCTGGCCGCGGACGGCCTCCACCTTCAGGTTCCCCAGTTCCTTGCCGGTCAGCAGGAAATGCGCGGTGCGCAGCGCGGCCTCCATGACGCCGCCGCTGGCGCCGAACAGTTTGCCGGCGGTGCTGCGGTCGCCGAAGGGCAGGTCCGGCTCCTCGGGCTGGAGGGTGCGCAGGTCGATGCCGTAGATGCGCAGCAGCTGCGCGAACTCGCGGGTGGTGACCACCGCGTCGATGTCGGCGTAGCCGCCGCGGCCCATCTCCGGCCGGGTGACCTCGAACTTCTTGGCGGTGCAGGGCATCACCGAGACGCTGAAGATCTTCCCGGGATTTATCCCCTTCTTTTTGGCGTAGTGGGCCTTCACAAGGGCTCCCAGCATCTGCTGGGGGCTCTTGCAGGTGGAGAGGTGCGGCAGCATGTCGGGGTAGAAGGTCTCTATGAACTTTATCCACCCCGGCGAGCAGGAGGTGAACATCGGCAGCACGCCGCCGTTCTTGACGCGGTGCGCCAGCTCGCTGGCCTCCTCCATGATGGTCAGGTCCGCCGAGAACGAGGTGTCGAAGACGGCCTTGAAGCCCATCTTGCGCATCGCGGCCGTCATCACGCCGTTCACGTCGGTGCCGGCGGGCAGGCCGAACTCCTCGGCCAGCGACACCGAGATGGACGGCGCGTGCTGCACCACTACGAACCTGTCCTGGTCGGCCAGCGCGTCCATGACCGGCTCCAGGTCGCTCTTCTCGGTCAGCGCGCCCGTCGGGCAGACGTTTATGCACTGCCCGCAGTTGATGCAGGAGCTGACGTTGAGGCTGGAGTCGAAGGCGCAGCCTATGAAGGACTCGGAGCCGCGCCTGACGAAGTCGATGCAGGCCACGCTCTGCACTTCCTCGCAGACGCGCACGCATTTGCCGCAGAGTATGCACTTGTCGGGGTCGCGCGAGATGGAGGGGCTGGAGATGTCCAGCGGTTTCTTTTTCTTCTCAGCCGGGAAGCGGCGGGTCCGCACGCCGTAGTCGGCGCTTAATTTGCTCAGCTCGCAGGTGGGCTGCTTGGCGCAGTAGAGGCAGTCGTCGGGGTGGGTGCCCAGGAGGAGCTCGATGACCGTCTTGCGGGCGTTTATGACGCGGGGGCTGTTGGTCGTCACCTTCATCCCGTCGGCTGCGGGGAAAGAGCAGCTGGTGACCAGGTTGGCCTGCCCTTCCACCTCCACCACGCACAGGCGGCACGCGCCCGAGGGGAGCATGCCCTCCATGTGGCAGAGCGTCGGCACGTGTATCCCCTCGCGTCGCAGGACGGTGAGCAGGGTCTCCCCCGCCTGGGCCTCTACTGTTTTTCCGTTCACGGTGAGTTTCATGGCGTTTCCCCTTAAGCGGCGCTGACGGCCTTGAACTTGCATACGGACTTGCACGAACCGCAGGAGATGCATTTCTCCGCTACGATATAGTGCGGTACCTTGGGCTTCCCCACTATGGCCTGCGTAGGGCAGGCTTTCACGCAGAGGGTGCAGCCCTTGCATTTATCGGCGTCGATGGAGAACTCCAGCATCTCGGTGCAGGCCCCGGCCGGGCATTTGCGTTCGAAGATATGGGCCTCGTATTCGTCGCGGAACCAGCGCAGCGTGCTGAGCACCGGGTTGGGCGCGGTCTGGCCCAGGCCGCAGAGACTGGTCTCCCTGATGACCTGCGAGAGGTTCTCGAGCTGCATGATGCCCGAGAAGCGGGCGAGCGCGTCGTGCTCTTTCTCGTTGCGGCGGCTGCGCGTTATCGTCTTGAGTATCTCCAGCATGCGCAGCGTGCCCTCGCGGCAGGGTATGCACTTGCCGCAGGACTCCTTCTTGATGAAGTCCATGAAGAACTTGGCCACGTCCACCATGCAGGTCTTCTCGTCCATGACGACCAGGCCGCCGGAGCCCATCATGGCGCCTACGGTCTTGAGCGATTCATAGTCCACCTGTATGTCCATCCTGCTTTCGGGTATGCAGCCGCCCGAGGGGCCGCCGATCTGCACGGCCTTGAAGGCCATGCCGTTCTCGACGCCGCCGCCGATGCCGAAGACGATCTCGCGCAGCGTGGTGCCCATCGGGATCTCGACGAGGCCGGTGCGCTCGATCTTGCCGGAGAGCGCGAAGACCTTGGTGCCCTTGGAGCCCTTGGTGCCGATGGCCGCGAAGGCCGCCGGCCCCTGGGCCATTATTTCGGGCACATTGGCGAAGGTCTCGACGTTGTTGATGACGGTGGGCTTGCCGAAGAGGCCGCGGACGGCCGGGTAGGGCGGGCGGGGTCTGGGCATGCCGCGGCGGCCCTCGATGCTGTTCATCAGGGCTGTCTCCTCGCCGCAGACGAAGGCGCCGGCCCCCATCTTGATGATCACGTCGAGGTCGAAGCCGCTGCCGTAGATGTTCTCGCCCAGCAGGCCGTAGGCCTTGGCGTCGGCGATGGCCTTCTTCAGGTTCCGTATGGCCAGCGGGTACTCGGCGCGGATGTAGACATAGGCCTTGCTGGCGTGTATCGCGTAGGCGCCGATGGCTATGCCCTCGAGCACGCGGTGGGGGTCGCCCTCTATGGCCGAGCGGTCCATGAAGGCGCCCGGGTCGCCTTCGTCGGCGTTGCAGACTATGTACTTCTGGTCGGCGTCGGAAGCCAGCGCTATCTTCCACTTCTTCCCCGTGGGGAAGCCGCCGCCGCCGCGGCCGCGCAGGCCGCTGGCCTCGACGGCCGCGCAGGCCTGTTCCGGCGTCATGGTGTGTATGACTTTCAGGAAAGCCCCGTAGCCTCCCCGGGCTATGTGTTCCTGTATGGAGAGCGGGTCTATTACGCCGACGTGCTTGAGCACGAAGCGGAGCTGTTTGGCGAAGAAGGGATGCTCCGAGACCATCGGCACTTTGGGCCATTTTTCGCCGGTGTCCCCGAACTGCCCCAGGACATGGTCCTTGAGAGGAGTCCCGTCGGAGAAGACGGAATCGAGTATGGCCGGGACGACGTCGCCGGCCGCGCGCTGGAAGGAGACCCTGGCCCGGCCGGGCAGCTGCACGTCCAGCAGCGGTTCCGCGGCGCAATAGCCGAGGCAGCCCACTTCCAGGATATCGGCGTCCAGCTTCTTTTCCTTTATATATTTTTTGGCCGCCTCCAGGGTTTTAGCGGCCCCGGCGGCGAGGCCGCAGGTGCCCGCCCCGACGTAGATGACCGCGCGGGAGAGCTTCTCCCTGCGCAGTTCCGCGGCCTTCGCGGCGTAGTCTTCGCCGCCGAAAGCCCTGGTCAGGAAGGCCTTGCGGGCCGAGGGCTGTATGCCGGAGAGGTTCCCGCCTACGATGTCCTTATTTCGAGCCATTGGAAGCCTCCGCTTTCCTTATATCGTCCACCAGCCTGCGCAGCTTGTCGGGGGTGAGCTTGGCGTGGAACTCGCCGTTGACGCTGATCACCGGCGCCAGGCCGCAGGCCCCGATGCAGGCCACGACCTCTATGCTGAAGAGCCTGTCGCGCGTGGTGTCCCCCGCCTTTATCCCCAGCACTTCCTCGCACATCTTGAGCACTCCGGCCGAGCCCTTGACGTGGCAGGCCGTGCCGCGGCAGATCAGGATGTGGTACTTGCCTACCGGCTTGAACCGGAACTGGTTATAGAAGGTGGCCACGCCGTACACCTTGCTGGCGGGTATGCCGAGGTGTTTGGCCACCTTCAGCGCCGCCGGCTTGGAGATATAGCCGTCGGCCGCCTGCACGTCCTGCAGTATGGGTATCAGCTTATCGCGCCTGGCGAAGCTGTAGTTCTCCAGTACCTCGTCCACTTTGCTGGGTGCGCTCATATCACTGCTCCTTGGTCCTGATCTTGCGTGCGAAATAGGCCACTTTCTCTATCGACAGGGTTATGTCCAGCTGCTCCAGGAAGACCCCGCGCGGCACCGTGAGCTGCACCGGGGCGAAGTTGATGATGCCCTTAACTCCCGCCCGCACCAGCGCGTCGGCGGCTTCCTGGGCGGCGGAGGCGGGCACCGTTATGATGCCCACCGCCACTTTCTCCCTGGCGACCACTTTTTCCAGCTGGCCGGTATGATGCACCCGGCAGCCGGAATAGATCCTGTCCGCCTTCTCGGGGTCCAGGTCGAAGGCCGCCACGATGCTGAGGTTGGGCCGGCGCCTGAGGAAGTAGGAGAGGATGGCCTTCCCCAGGTTGCCCACGCCCACCAGGACCATCTTGGTCAGCGAGGAGGACTCAAGGTGGGCGTAGAGCGCCGCCATGAACTCCTTGACGGGGTAGCCCCGCTGCGGGGTCCCCTTGACCTGCCGGAAGTTCATGAAGTCGCGCCGGACCTGCTCCGGGGAGACCCCCACCGCCGAGGCCAGTTCGTGCGAGAAGACGAACTCCGAGCCCGCCTCCACCTTGGAGTGCAGGAACTGGCAGTAGCGGAAGAATCTCTCCACCGTGCGCTGGGGGATGCGGGGCATACGGTTACCTGGTCCTGCCTTCCACGTTGACCTGGTCCTTCTTCAGGGCCAGCAGTTCCGCCACCTTGGCCACGAACTCCTTGGGCTTGACGGGCTTTTCCATGAAGGCGTCCACGGGCAGGAACTCCCCGTCCTTCTCGCCGAACTTCTGGGGCGAGGTCTCGTTCACGGAGGTCAGCATCAGTATAGGTACATACTTGAGGGCCTCGGTCGCGCGGAGTTTCTGGGCCATGTGGAACCCCTCGGTGGAATCGTCCATCATGACGTCCAGGATTATCAGGGCCGGTCTTTCCTTGAGCGCCTTCTCGAAGCCTTCCTTGCTGTTGACCGCGGTGGACACCGCGTGTCCCTGCCCCTGCAGGACCACCTCGCAGGTGTCGAGTATGTCCCTGTCGTCGTCCACGCATAATATCTTCGCCATAAGTTCCTCCCCGCTCCGTTCTATTTGTAACGATTAACCGGGCATCGTTATTTTATAACGTTAACCGATTAACGATGACCACGCAAGTACTATACACCATCGTTACTTGTTTGTCAAGGGCCCTCGCCGGCCCGCTTTTTCCGACGGAGAGCTTCGGGGTACGGACCGTTACCGCGGCGGCCGGGCCCGCAAAAAGGAAAAGCCCCCCGGGAACGGGAGGCTTTCCGGTAGTGTAACGGCGGGTTTAGAACTTCAGCCTGTCCAGGGGAGACTTGCCGGAGGAACCCTTGAGGAGGCTCTCCCCCTCCGCGGACAGCCTGTCCCCGGAGGCCTTGAGCTTATTGGAGAGCTCGGCCTGCTTCTCGGAGGCCATGGAGTCCAGGCGGTCCTGGTAGGGCTTGAGGGCCTCGTCCACCTTGGCTTTCGCCGCGTCCTGGGCCTTTTTAAGCTCCGCCCCCATGGCGGAGGAGAAGGCTTTGGAGAGATTGTCGGCCAGGTCCGTCCTGACGGACAGCTCGGGCTTGGTTACGGTGCCTGAGATATCGGCCTCTATCAGCGCGGAGGTCAGTCCGGCGAAGGAGGATTCCACCGCCGAGCGCAGCTGGGCGGCCTTTATGTTCTCCGCCGAGGGCTTGAAAGAGGCGCCGGTCAGGCGGAAGGCGGCCTTGCCCGAGACCTTGTCCCCCTCCGTGGCGGCCGAGGCCTCCAGCGCGCCGGTCGCGCCGGTTATCGCCACGGAAAGCGAGGACGGCGAGCCCAGGCTCATTGCGCCTATGGCCATGCCGGAATAGGACAGCCTGGAATCGGTGCGGATAAGGTCGCCCGTGGCGTCCAGAGACCCCCGGAAATCCAGCCGGCGCGGGCCCTTGGCCCCTTTTATCGCGGCTATGGTCGGCCGGCCGTAGACCTGCGGCTGGGTGGTCAGGCCTTCTATGGTGCCGGAGTAGTCCAGCGGCTGGTCGAGTCCCAGTTCCCCTGTCAGCTGCATCTTCCTTATAAGGACGGTAGGGTAGGTCTTCTCTTTGGGGAAGTGGACTTCCCGGCCCCGGGGCGCCTCGTTCTTGAGTACGCCCTTGGTCCCGGCCGGCATGTATTTTTTCGCGATCGCCATCCACTTCATGAGCTGTTCGGTCTTCTCCGCTATCATCGGGCCGGCCAGCATCCTCCCTATGGAGCGGGTATCGAGGGACGGGAGTTTCATTTTGGCCATGACCGCGGCCTGGTCCCGCCGGCGCGCCTCCTCCAGTTTCTTGAAAGCGCCTTTGGCTTCCGCCAGGGCGGCTTCGGCGGCGGCCTTGTCCTTCTTGAAGGCGTCCATCACCTTTTTGGCGTCCTTGGCGATGTCGGCGTATTCCTTGGCCTGCTTTATGAAGTTCTTCTCGTCCTTCGCCTTTTCATAGCGCGCTTTGAGCGCGTCCATGTCGGCCTTGTACTTGCCGTCGTCGAACTTCTCCGCCAGGCCGGCGTAATTCGTCTTGTAGGACTCCTCCAGCTCTTTGGCCAGCTTCACGGATTCCAGGTCCTCGGGTTCCACCTTGTAGTCCGCGGAGAGGTCCGTCTTGACGTCGCCCACCCGGTCGAGGGCGAAGTTCTTCGCCTCGGCGCTCATCGCGGCCGCCAGCTTCGACTCCTCTTCCTCCTCTTTGACGAAGGGAAGTTTCGCGGAGGTTTTGCGCGGCGTGCCGAAGCGGAGGCCCGTAAGCGTCCCCTCGTCGACCACCAGTTTCTTCTCCAGCAGCGGCCCACCCTCCGCGGCGAACGAGAACTCGGTGAATTCCACGACGTTCGCGAACTCGGCGGAGGAATCGCCGACGGCCACGCCCGTCATCTTAAAGCGCGGCGGGAAGAAGCCGGTCTCCACCTCCGCTATCTCGGCCTTGGCTTTGGCGGCTTTCTCGATGCCCTTTATCATCCCCCATTTCAGGAGGGGGTCGAAGGCGAAGAAGAAGAAGGCCCAGACCAGGACCAGGAGGGTCAGGCGGGGCGCGACATAGGACCAGCGCATATTACACCCCCTCCTTGAAATACCAGTCGAGCAGCCAGGAGGCCTTCAGGCTTTTGACGAGTTTAGAGTTCATGACCCGGACCCGCAGCTTATCGTTGTAATAAGCGCCGAACTTCTTCCCGCCGAGGTAGACGGGGGCCAGCATGGCCGCGCCGAAAACGAGCCCGCCGGGAACCACCGTGTTATTGAAACCGGTCCAGGGGAAGACGGGCGTGTTGTAGAGTTTCGTCCAGAGCGGGCGCAGGCCCTCGGCGGTAAGGAGGGCGTAGCCGATCGGATCCGTCACCTTGTCTATGAAAGGATTGAGGAGGCTGACTATGGCCACCGTGAAGACGGCCATCGGGAGGTTAACCTTCGAGGCCATCATGACTACTATCAGCAGCTGGGCCGTGAGCGTGGCCTTGGGCATGAGGCCTATCAGGAAGCCCAGGGCGATGCCCGCGCCGATCTGGCCCGGGGTCGTCTCGGCCGTCAGGCCCTTGATGAACTGGCGTATAAGGCTTAGAGGGTTCATATGTAATGAATATATAAATAATGGACCGATAAAAAAAGGCCCTCCCCTTCTCCGGGGAGGGCCTTCGCGGGCCGCCGCCGCGGTCAGCGCGGCTGCTGCGGCTGGTTGATCTGCTGGTAAGTCATCACCAGCGCGGCTATCGACGCCACCACCTGCTTGGGATATACCTTCAGGTCCACTTCGCCGCTGAGCCCGTTGCGGTCGATGTTCAGGTAAATGCCGTTCTCGCGGATATAGAAGGAACCGTCGTCCGGGAACCGCTCGCGCATCTCCAGGTCGACGGCGACTTCGTCCGTATCCGGCCTTTCGACGGCCACCCGGCCGGTTATGCGGAAATTCCCGGCCCATTCCTCCATGCGGAGGTCGGTGCGGCCGGCGCGGAGCTCGTAGCGGCGGGTGAAGAAGCCGCTGACGCGGCCCCATTGTCTGTCGCTGTCGGTCTCCAGTTCGGCGTCGTACTCGCGGTCGAAGACCTTGCGCAGGCCCACTTCGATGCGCGCCCAGGGGTCGACGGCCTCCACCTCGTTCCAGGGGCCGCCGGAGCGGATGGACATCCAGATGCGCTGGCCGTTCTGAACGGCCTTGGTGTCCGCGGGCCCGGCGGCCGCGTCTATTCCGCGGGCGAGCAGCAGCGAGACCACGGCCGCGACGGCCTGCTTGGGCGCGCGGTCGGGATCGTAATTGCCGTTAATGGAATGTTTGTCGGTGTAGAGGTTCAGGCCCGAGCCGCTCACGCTCCAGGAATAGTCGTCGAAACGGCGGTTGACGAAGGCGCTCAGGTATACGGTCTTGCCGTCGGTCCGCACATTGCCGTTTATGTTGCAGCTGGTCGAATAGCAGTTCATCGTGACATAGGAGCCGGAGCCGGAATAGGTGTAGTTCTCCTGCCACTTGCGGATGGAAGCCCAGCCATAGTCGTTGTCCACGCGGTTATTGACGCTGAAGCTGTCGCCGAAGTCCCTGCGGACGCGGGATTCGATGCGGGCCGAGTAATCGTTGGCCTGGGCTTCCTTGACGTATTCGTTGTGGCGGACGCTCATCCAGAGATGCTGGCTGGCGGCTTTGGCCGCGGACACGGCGGACGCTTCGGGCGCCGCCGTCAGTCCGGCCGCGGTTATGTCGGCGGACTTCAGCGAGGGGAGCTCGAAAGCCCCGGCGCCGGGAACCAATATAAAGGAAACAATAGCGGCTAGTGCACGGTTCACTGCGTACCCCCCGGGATAATTTACCTTACGGTAAATATTTTACTAAAGGGCGCCCGCTCCAGTAAGGGCCGGTGGACCCAGGCCCGTCTGGGCCGTAAGTCCCCCCTCTTTTACTATAATCTTCGAATGCCCGCGGCCGAGATACTTCTGCTGGCTTTCGCCCTCTCCCTGGACGCTTTCGCGGTGGCCGTGGCCAGCGGCGCGACGATGACCAGGCTCAATGTCCCCCACGCGCTCAAGATGGGGGCTTTCTTCGGCGGTTTCCAGGCCCTGATGCCGGTGCTGGGCTGGCTGGCGGGCCGGGGCATGAAGGTCTATATCGAGGCCTTCGACCACTGGCTGGCTTTCGGTCTGCTGACCGCGGTGGGCGGGAAGATGATCTACGAGTCGTCGAGGATAAAAGAGGAGGAGGAATGCGGCTGCGAGAAAGCCTGCCCTTTCCACACCTGGACCCTCACCGTGCTGGCCGTGGCCACCAGCATAGACGCGCTGGCCGTGGGGCTCACTTTCTCCTTCCTGCAGGTCTCGCTGGCGGCCCCGGTGCTCGTGATAGGCGCCGTGACTTTTGCGATGTCGGTGACGGGAGTGAGGCTGGGGTCCGCCGGCGGGCATTTCTTCGAGCACAGGATGGAGGCCGCCGGCGGCGTCATCCTGGTGCTGATCGGCCTCAAGATACTGCTCTCGCACCTGGGATTTATCGGTTTTTGAACCGGGAGATGGACATGAAACGGGCTTTATTACTGACGATGACCGCCGCCGCCCTGCTCGGCTGCTCGGGCGGCGCGGGGAGGAGCGATATGGCGGAAGAAGAACCTGAAAAGAACTCCGCGGCCGGATTGACGCCGGAACAGTACAGGGTGATGAAGGAATGCGGCACGGAGCCGCCGTTCGCCAACGAGTACTGGGATAACAAAAGGCCGGGGCTTTACGTGGACCCCATAAGCGGGGAACCTCTCTTCGCTTCCACGGACAAGTTCGATTCCGGTTCCGGCTGGCCGAGCTTCACCAGGCCGCTCAAAAGCGGCGCCGTCGAGGAGAAGCCGGACGAGAGCCACGGGATGGTCCGCACGGAGGTCAGGTCCCGCACCAGCGATTCCCACCTGGGGCATGTTTTCCCCGACGGCCCGGGCCCCGGCGGCCTGCGCTACTGCGTGAACTCGGCGGCGCTGCGTTTCGTGCCGCTGGAGGAGCTCGAGAAAGAAGGGTACGGGGAGTACCTGCCGCTTTTCAAAAAGCCCTGAGGCCGGTCAGATAAGTTCCTTGAGCCAGGCGGCGCCGCCGGCCGCCTCCGTCTCCGCCGAGAGACGCCTCACGCTCTCCTTCATCTCCCAGAGCCTGGAGATGAACCAGGCCGCGGAGAGGAGCACCCAGAACCCCGCCAGCCGCACCGCTCCCGCTATGCCGATATGCTCCGCCAGCCAGCCCAGGAAGAGGCTGCCGAGGGGCGCCAGTCCGACGAAGGTCAGCACGTAGAGGCTCATCACCCGCCCGCGCATATTGTCCGCCACAAGGCTCTGTATCAGCGTATTGCAGCCGACCGACTGGCGCATCATGCCGGCGCCGGCCGCCACCAGCAGCGGGAAGGAGGCCGCCGGCACCCTTGAGAAGGAGAACGCGATCACCGCGGCGCCGTAGAGCACCGAGGCGGACCCGATCAGGGCCCCCATCCTCCTGGGCGAACCGCGGCCGGCGAGATGCAGTCCGCCGGCGAAGGCCCCGGCCCCGACGCAGGACAACAGCAGGCCCAGCGTTCCCGGTCCCCCTCCCAGCAGTTCGGCCGCGGCCACCGGCATCAGCGTCATGAAAGGCATTACAACCGTGCTGACGCAGGCCAGGAGTATCAGCGGATTGCGTATATGGTGATGCTTCCAGGCGTAGCGCAGGCCCGCCTTGAGGGATTCCATGACCGGTTCGCGCGGCGCCGCGTCCCGCGCGCCGTCCCTTTTGCCGGATATCCTCCAGAGCGCGGCGATCACGAAAGTGTAGGTGGCGGCGTTGAGCGCGAAACACCACCCGGGTCCCATCAGGCCTATCAGGACGCCGGCCGCGGCGGGACCCGCGATACGGGCCATATTGAACATCATCGAGTTGAGCGCCAGCGCGTTCGACAGGTCGCGCCGGCCGACCAGTTCCACCACGAAGGACTGGCGTATCGGCATGTCGAAAGCCCCGACGCAGCCCGCGAAGCAGGCCAGCAGCGCTATCTGCCAGACCTGCACGACGCCGGACACGGTCAGCGCGGCCAGGAGCGAGGCCTGCAGCATGGCCAGCGCCTGCGTGCCGATCAGGGCCCGGCGCCGGTCCCAGCGGTCCGCGTATACCCCGGCGAAAGCGCCGAGCAGCAGCGTAGGGGCCATGGCGGCGAAACCGACCGCTCCCAGCGCGGCGGAGGACAGGGTCAGGCTGTAGACCAGCCAGCCCTGCACCGTGGTCTGTATCCAGTTGCCGGTGAGCGAGACGATCTGGCCGGAGTAGAAGAGGCGGTAGTCGCGGTGCCTGAAGGAACGTAATATCCCCTCGGCGGGAACGTCGTTGTCTGACATGTGTCTCCCGGAGCCGCGCGGAAGGGCCGGCTATTCCCCCTTTCCCGGCTTCTTGACGTCCTTGTACCAGGATTCCTTGCCGTAAAGTTTGTCGGCGCAGGCGTCGCAGAGGCCGTGCGTGAAGCGCGCGGCCGAGCGCTGCTCCAGGTATACTTCCACCTTCTGCCAGAAGCCCTTGTCGTCGCGTATCTTCTTGCAGTTGGCGCAGATAGGGATCAGCCCCTGCAGCGTGCGCACCTCCTTGAGCGTCTCCTCCAGCTGCGCGTTCTTGGCTATCAGCGAGAGGTGCCCCGTTATGATGTCGGCGAATTCCTCCATGAGCCGCAGCACCGGCCCCTGGAAATCGTTGGTCTTGCGGTCGAAGAGGCAGATGCTCCCGAAAATGTCCCCGTCGGGATGGAAGATGGGGACGCCGGCGTAGGAGATGAACCCGGCCTTCACCATCTCGCCGTTTTTCCAGAAGGCGCTCCTGCGCGCGTCTTGGACTATAAGCCGCTCCCTGGCCTGTATGACCGCGCCGCAGTAGCTCCGGGACTCCTCGCCGGTGTTGATGAGGGCTCCCTCGGCGACGGGTCTGTCCGGACCCTTGCTGACGCCTATGACGCGCAGGTGATCTCCTTCCAGCATGTTTATCGAGGCGGCGGGGACTTCCGCCACTTCGGCCAGCAGATCGGCGATATTGCGCCACTTCAGCAGCGCTATATCGGGTATCGGCAGCTTTTTGAGCGGGGTCATGTCGTCCTCAGGCCGGCAGCCTGGATACCGTTATCCAGTACATCTCGAACTTCCTGGCCAGCTCGGCGTACTCCTCCAGGGACGGGGGTTTGGTTATATAGGAGGCGGCGCCGGCGGCGTAGCTCCGCTGCACGTCCTCCTGCCGGGAGGACGTCGTCAGCATTATGACCGGGATAGCGCGGAGCCCGGGGTCCGCCTTCAGCCGTTTTAGCAGGGCGATGCCGTCCATCAGGGGCAGCGTTATGTCGAGAAGTATCAGCGACGGTTTCAGGGGCCTGCGCCCTCCGGCCCCGGAAAGCATATCCAGCGCTTCCTGACCGTCGCGGGCCACGTTAACTTCGGAAAATATGCGGAATTCCCCGAAGGCCCTGCGGGCTATCAGTACATCGTCCTCGTTGTCCTCCACCAGCAGCAGGCTGGGCTTCTCCCCGTTTATCGGCGTCATTTCAGGCCTCCCTGTCCTTTCCCGGGGCGGCGGGTATTATGAACCTGAACGAGGAGCCCTTGCCCTCCTCCGAGTCCACCCAGATCCGGCCTCCGTGCTCCTCTATGATCTTATGCGCTATCGCCAGGCCGGCCCCGGTCCCGCCGCCGTACTCGTGGCGCGAATGGAGCCGTTTGAACATCTTGAAGATCTCTTCTGAGTACTGGGGCGGCACCCCTATCCCGTTGTCGGTGACCGAGAATTTCCAGTACTGCCCGAAAAGCTCGGCTTCGACCCTGACTTCGGGCTTCGGGGCGTCGTTATATTTGAGCGCGTTGCTGAGCAGGTTGTGGAATACCTGGCGCATTTTCACCGGGTCGCAGAATATCTCGGGGAGGTCCCCGCCCGGGAGGACCGAGGCCCCTTTTTCGCCGATCAGCGCCGACAGCCCGGCCGCCGCCTCGGCGACCAGTCCGGCCGAGGAGGTCCTCTCGTAGGGATTGCGCGTCCGGGCTACGCGGGCGTAGCCGAGCAGGTCGTCGATCAGGCGCCGCATGCGTCCCGCCGCCTTGACGACCCTGGACAGATAGTCGGAGGCCTGGGGATCGAGACTCGCGCCGTAGTCCGAGATGAGTATCCCGGAGAACATTTCTATGCCGCGCAGCGGCTCCTTCAGGTCGTGCGAGACCGTATGCGCGAAGGAGTCCAGTTCGCTGTTGACGCGCTCCACCTCTTTCAGGTACCTGGCCACCCGCGCTTCCGATTCCTTATGCTGGGCGGTGTCCTTGAGCACCACGACCAGCTGATCCCCGGCCGGCGCGGCCGAGAGCATGGCGGGCCTGCGGCGGCCGTCGCTGGCCACCAGCAAGAGGTCCAGTTCGCGTATATGCGCGCCCTTCTCCAGAAGGTCGCAGGGATGGGGAGCCCCCGCCGCCTCGGGCTCCAGCATGGCGCGGAGGGCCACGGGCTCCGGTCCTTTGAAATCGTAGCCCGAGAAGAGGACCGCCGCCCTGTTCGCCCGGATGATCCCGCCGTCCAGGCCGGCGATGATCACCGGGTCGGGCATGCCTTCTATCAGGGAGTCGAGGTGTTCCTTCGAGACCGTCGTTTCCGCGAGGCCGCGGCTGAGCTTGTTGAAACTTTCGGCCGCCTCCCCCAGTTCGTCGCGCGAGACAACGGGTACGGAGACGTCGTAGTCGCCCTCGCGCACCTTCATCATGCCCTCGCTCAGCAGGGCGACCTGGCGCAGTATCAGCCTGATGAAAAGAGCCGATATGACCAGCGTAGCGGCGGAGATGACCAGGGCGACTATCATCAGTTTGAAGCCGATGTCGGTCTCGGCCTTTTTCGCCGGGGCCAGTGGAAGGGCGGCGCGCAGGAAACCGGCGAACTTGTCCCCTTCCGGGATCCCTTCGAATATGAGCGACTCGCCGGAGGGCGGGGCCTCGTAAGGAACGGGAATGAGGGTCTCGACGGTCTCTTCCCGGAGGTCGCCTTCTCCGACGGCGGAACGGAGGAAGGCTATGTCCCCGCTCCAGACCGCCCGCGAAAGCAGCGGGTCGGCCATCGAAGAGCCGGCCAGCGCCACGTTGGTATGGGCCACGACCTGCCCGTCGGCGAGGACCAGGGCCGCGTAGAGGGCGCCGGTCCTGCGCGAGAAGTCGTGCAGCGCCCTGAGGCCCTCGGCCTCGCTGCGCGCGTTCAGCGCTTCCCGCATGGCGGGGAACAGCCCGGTCGCCGCGATCTCCCCCGCCTCGGCTATCTGGGCGCTTATCGCCTCGGAGACAGCGGCGCGGGAAAAGTAGATGTTCGCCGCCAGGGCCCCTCCTATCAGGGCCAGGGCGAAGAGCATGACTTTCAGGTGCAGTTTCATGGGAAGAGGTACTCCGCGCTTTCCACCAGCTCGCGGGAGAACCTGAGCCCGCAGCGCCTGGCGGAGGAGGCGTTGAGCGTCAGGTCCTCGCTCTCCGGATAGATTATGTCGGGCAGGGGTTCCCCCGCTTCCGCCTTCCTGGCCGCTTCGGCCGCGGCCATCCCGATGACTTTAAAACTTACTCCGACCGAGGCGGCCGCGCCTTCCCGCGTCATGCCTCTCGTGCTGCCGTAAAGAGGGACCGCGTTGCCCCAGGCGAAGGAGGTGAATATGCGCAGCGTCGAAGGGGTCAGCAGCAACGGGTCCGGCGGCAGCCAGATGGCGTCCATCCTGCCGTTCTCCGCGCGTATGGCGGCCGGCAGGTCCCCGGGGGTCTTTATCTTCACGGCGGAGATCGAAACGCCGAGCTCCCTGCCGCGGAGTCCGGCCTCCTCGATCAGAGGGGCGTAGCGTTCGGCGGTCCAGAAAATCGCGAGGGTCATCAGGCCCGGTTGTATCTCTTTCAGCCTTTTCAGGACGCGGGCGACGGGAGGGACCATGCTTATCTTGACGGCGCCGGGGGAGCGCGTTCCGGGCAACCGCAGGCCGGGGGCCATCGCGTAGATCACCTTCGTGCCTCCCGGATAACGGAAAGAGGCCGCCTTGCCGCCGAAAGTGACTATGGTCCGCGCCTCCTTCGGCAAAGCAGGGGCACCTTTGGAGAGATCGTAGTATCTTATCTCCGAGCCGTAGGCCGCCTGGAAGGCGGAAAAAGCCTCCATGTAGACGCTCTCCGCCCGGGTCAGCACGGCTATCACCCGCTCGTCGCGGGCGGCCAGGGCCGGCGCGGAGCACCAGGAGAAGACCTGCAGAAGCGATAGCGAAAGGATTTTCATCGGTTCAGAAACGGTAATTGAAAGTGTACTCCATCGTCCTGCCCGTGTATAACGGCAGCCTCTCCACTACCTTGAGACGCACGTACTCCGGCACCTCGACGGCATTGCCCGCTATGTTCCTGACCGCGAGGGCGTGCCGCCCGGGGCCGGACCTCCAGCCCAGGTTCAGGTCGGCCCAGAACTGCGCGGGGATCCTCTCCCGCAGCGAGCGCGTCGGTCCCCAGGAATTAAGGACGCAGGAGGCCGAGAAACGGCCCCGTTCGCCGTAGAGGCCTCCGGAGAAGCTGTACTGCGGCACGTACTTGTAGTTCCAGGACGTCCCTCCCGCGAGACCGAACGCCCCGGGCGCCGGCACGGCCCTTTCGTCCCCGCGGTCGCCGCGGGAGACGTCCAGCGAGAGGAAATAGTGCAGGCTCCCGGCGTTACGCCGCAGATGGATCTCCAGTCCCTCCGCGCCGTAGGACGGGGCGTTCGCGTAGTGATTGACGTTCGTGTAGGAGACCCCGTCCCGGGTGAAATCGCCGAGGGCGCGGAATATCGTATCCCTGTACTTCGCGCTGTAGACCGTGAAATGCGCGAACAGGTTGTCCCGGGAGACCAGGTAGGCGAGTTCCCAGGTCTCCATACGTTCGGGTTCCAGGGCGGGATTTCCCAGTACCGTGACCGTGGAGGGCTCGAAATACTGTTCGAAAGGGGTGGGAGCGCGGAACGACTGGCTGAAAAGCAGTTTCAGGCTCTTGCGGGCGTCGAACTCGTAGATGGCCGAGGCCCTGGCCGAGGTGTTGTTCCAGGAACGGCTGTCGCGCGTATAGCGGCCGCCGGCCAGCAGGCGCCAGGGGCCGCTTTCATAGCCGGCCTGGAGATGGGCGGAAGTCTCGGCGCTCGAGCGTCCGGCCAGGCCGTTGTCCGATTCCTCGGTCCCGCTCTTGCTGTAATAGTTGCGATAGCGCATCGCCTCCCGGTACTCCCGGGCGGCGCCGGCCTCCAGGTGGCCGTTCCCGCCCAGCCGCGCCACGGCCACCGCGGAGGCGTTCAGTCGCGATCCCTCTATGTCGGAGCGCAGATCGTCCGAGGCGTCGCGCGGGATATTGCGCCGCTGCCAGTCGTAGACCGCGGACAGTTTCAGGCCGCCCCAGGACGGCGCGAACTCGTGGGAGGCAGCGGCAGCCGCCATCTCCTTCGTCTCGCTGAAAAGCCCGCCGCTCGGCAGGTCCAGCGAGTTGCCCAGGTAGTTCTGTTCGCTGGCGGCGGCGTTGAAAAGCAGCGAAGTCCCCCCCCGTCGCGCGGCGAGCGAGAGTCCGCGGGGCCTTATGTACTCGTGCGCCAGGGCGACGTTCCTGTCCTCGTCGGTGAAGAAGGTCCTGGGCTGTTCCTCGTTCCTGGAGCCGGCCGCCGCGGTGAAAGAGGCGTCCCCCCGCTTCCCGGAATAAAAGCCCCCGGCCCTGGAGAGCGAGAGCTTGCCGCCATAGCCGCCGGCCGCCGTGCCGAGACCACCCCAGAATCCGCCCGCCGAGGGCGCCGCGGTCTCGCGCAGAACTATGTTGATCGCCCCGGTAAGGGCGTTCGACCCGTAAAGGACGGAAGCCGGTCCGCGCAGGACCTCTATTCGTTCGACGGCGTTGATGTCCACCCTATCGAGGTCCCCTTCCCCGGTCACCGCGTTCCACATCGGGACATTATTTATCATCACGAGGACCTTGTTGGCGTAATGCTCCTGCAGGGCCCCCCGTATGGTCGGGAGAGCGTGCATAAGGTAGGTCCTGGTCACCGCTATGCCGGGCAGCGTCCTGAGGGCGTCGGAGACCGAGGCGAAGTTGTACCGCTCTATAGCGGAGCGGTCTATGACGGCGACATTGGAGACGCTGTCGAAAACCGTTTCGGGGATGGGGGAGGCGACCGTCAGGCTGGAGGCTTCCTCGCTCATGAAGTCCCAGAACTCCTCCGGCCCTTCCGCGGCCGGCGCAGCCGGCGGGAACGCCAGGAGCAGCGCCGCGGCGCAGGACCGTAGGGAACGGAAGAGATATCCAGTTCTCACCGCGTCTCTCCTTGTGCCGTCTCCGGCGCCGCGGGGCGGCCGGCCGGACTGAAATTTATCGATCACCTCCCGGTGGAGGTCGCGCGTCGGCGGCTGCCTTCATTCTATATATGAATACGGAGCGTTTTCAAGGATTATTCCCGGGCGCGGAAGTTTGATAAGATATCGCGGCATGAAAGTCCATGACGTGGCCATAATAGGGGCCGGGATAACCGGCGCCGCGCTCGCGCGCGAACTCTCCCGCTACAGGCTTTCGCTGCTGTTGCTCGAGAAAGAGGCGGAGCCCGCTTTCGGCGTCTCCAAGTCCAACAGCGGCATCGTGCACGCCGGGACGCAGAACCCTCCCGGCTCGCTCAAGGCCCGGCTTTGCGCGGAGGGCAACCGCCTGATAAGCGGTCCGCTGTCGGAGGAGCTGGGTCTGGATTTCATCCGCTGCGGCCAGCTCATAGCCGCTTTCGGCCCCGGCGATCTGCCCCGGCTGGAGAACATAAAGGCCGAAGGCGAGGCCATGGGGGTCGAAGGTCTGGAGATCGTGGACCGCGCCTGGCTCGACGCCAATGAGCCGAACCTTTCCCGCGAAGCGACTGCGGCCCTGCACTGCCCTACGGCGGGGATGATCAGTCCCTACCGTTTCGTGCACGCCCTCGTAGAGAACGCGGTCGGCAACGGCGTCGTCCTGCGGGAGCTCTCGCCCGTCACCGCGATTAGCAGGGGCGCGGACGGCGTATTTTCGCTGACCGCCGGCGGCGGGAACTATAAGGCCCGTTCCGTCGTCAACGCGGCCGGTCTCTACGCCGACGATATCGCGCGCATGGCCGGCCTTCCTCCCTACCCGATACGGCCCCGCAAGGGAGAGGAGTACCTGCTCGACCGCAAGCGCGAGCATATCGCCAACCGCATAATCTTCCCCCTGCCCTCCGGCAAGTCCAAGGGCATCCTGGTCATCAAGACCTCCGACGGCAACCCGATGATAGGGCCCACCGCCCACGACACGGCCGACCGGGAGGACCTCTCCACCACGGACGAGGGGCTCGACGAAGTGCTCGAAGGCGCCCGCCGGCTCATGCCCTCCGTGAACAAGTCGGACATCATCGCCTATTTCGCAGGGCTTCGGCCCGCGGCCGGAGACGATTTTATCGTCCGGCACGAGGAAGCGGTTCCCGGCTTCTTCAGCGCCGCCGGCATCCAGTCTCCCGGGCTCACGGCGGCGCCGGCGATAGCGCTCATGCTCAAAGGCCTGCTGGCCGAGCGGGGCCTGCGCCTGGAACCGAAAGAGGATTTCAGGCCCCTGAGGGAAAGAACGGTTCACCTTTTCAAGGTCCCCCTCCCGCGCACGCGCGAACTCATCGAAGAGGACCCGGCTTACGGCGACATAGTCTGTCGCTGCGAACTGGTCTCCGCCAGGGAGGTGCGCGACGCCATAAAGAGGGGCGCCCGCACGCTCGACGGGATCAAGTTCCGCACCCGCGCGCAGGCGGGCCGCTGCCACGGCGGTTTCTGCACCACCAGGCTGATGAAGATAATGCAGGAAGAGCTCGGGCTGTCCGCCGCGGAGATAACCAAACGCGGGCCCGGTTCCGAGATCATAAAGGACGAAAGGAAGTAATATGGCCGAAACACCCAAGATAATCTACATGAGGCCCACGGCCAGGAAGGACCGCCGCCTCCTCCGGACCGCGCTCGGCGTGCCGGTCAAGCGCGGCCGCGCCGTGTTCGACCTCTACCTGAACTGACATGAGGACGAGGGACCTCGTGGTCGTGGGCGGAGGCCCGGCCGGCATGGCCGCGGCCCTGGCCGCGCGCGACGCCGGGGTCCGCGACATACTCCTGCTCGAGCGCGACCAGCACCTCGGCGGCATACTCAACCAGTGCATACACCCCGGTTTCGGCCTGCACCGTTTCAAGGCCGAGCTGACGGGGCCGGAATACGCCGACAGGTTCGCGAAGATGACCGCCGCCGCGCCGGAAATAGAGGTCAGCCTGCGCTCCTTCGTGGTCGGACTGACACCGGAGCGCCGGGTCTCGTACCTCAAGCCGGGCGCGCTGGAAGAGGTGCGGGCCCGCGCGGTCATAATGGCCACGGGCTGCCGGGAGCGCACGCGCGAGATGATCCCGATCCCCGGCACCCGCCCGGCCGGCGTCTACCCGGCCGGGCTGGCCCAGAAGATGGTGAACATGGAGGGCTGGATACCGGGCCGCGAGGCGGTCGTGATCGGCTCGGGCGACATAGGCCTGATCATGGCGCGGCGCATGGCGCTGGAAGGCGTCAAGGTGCGCGCGGTCATCGAGATACAGGACAAGACCCGGGGCCTGGTGCGCAACGTGGTGCAGTGCCTGGAAGATTTCGGCATCCCCCTCTATATGCGGCACAAGGTCGCCGCTATACGCGGCCGCGACAGGGTGGAGGCAGTGGACGTGGTAAGGGTCGACGATAAGTTCGCGGCGGTGCCCGGCTCCGGCTTCACCATCTCCTGCGACACCGTCCTGGTCTCGGTCGGCCTCATCCCCGAGAACGAACTGCTGGAGGCGGCCGGCGCCGCGATCGACCCGCGCACGAACGGCCCCGTTTCCGCCGAACTGAACGGCACTTCCATCCCGGGCGTTTTCGCCTGCGGCAACTCCTTCAAGGTGTACGATCTCGTCGACTGGGTCAGCCGTGACAGCGAACTGGCCGGCAGGGCCGCGGCCGCGTACCTGGCAGGGGGCGCGCGATGAAGAGGACCATGACCTGCATAGAATGCCCGCGCGGCTGCGCGCTGGAAGTTACGCTCGAGAACGAGTGGAAGGTCTCGGCCGTCGCCGGGCACCAGTGCCCGCGCGGCGAGAAGTACGCCAGGCAGGAGGTGGAGTCGCCCATGCGCACCCTCACCACCTGCGTCCTGACCCGCGGGCTGGAACTCCGGATGCTGCCCGTGCGCACCTCCGGACCCATCCCCAAGGGGCGGCTGCCGGACGCGATGGCCGCCGTGAAGAGGATAGTCGTCGGAACGCCCGTCGAGACCGGCCAGGCCGTCGCGAAGGATTTTCTCGGGCTCGGCGTCGACCTGCTGGCGGCGAGGCCGCTGGGTCCCGCGGCCGGGTCTCCCGCAAATTGATACAATCGCTCATATGGACGCCTATGTTTCTTTCGTAAGGGCCTGGCCGTTAACCTCGGCGGCGCTCCAGTTCGCGGTGCTGGGCACGCTGGGAGAGGCCGCGGCGGCCTGGCTCCGCGAGCGCCGTTTCTTCGCCCCTTTCCCGGCGCGCGCCGCGCTCCTGAAGGCGCTGGGCTGGTCCGCGCTGGCGGTCTGTATAAAATACGCCTTCGCCGGCTTCACCGCTTTCGTAGCCGGGCTTTCCGCCAAGGGGCTGCTGCCCGCGCAGCTCGGTCCCTTCGCCTTCGCCTTCGCGGTCTCCCTTTCCATGAACCTGCAGTTCGGACCTTTCCTGGTCATCGCGCACAGGCTGATAGACAACGGCATAGACGGGCGCCGCAACTGGGCCGGCCTCGACAGGGCACTGCTCTCCCTGCTCTGGTTCTGGGTGCCGGCCCACACTGTCACTTTCATGCTGCCGGAGGATCTCAGGATAGGGCTAGCCGCCATCTGGTCCCTGGCGCTGGGAATAATACTTGGTTTTTACGGCGCGCGCAGCGCCGGGAGGACCGCGTGACAAAAGATCTGAAAAAATACCCCGCCGCCCTGCCGGCGCTGATACTGGTATTCCTGGGCATATTCCTTGCCATGGTCTGGCCTTTTCTTCTCTCCCTGCTGATCGGAGTCATCCTGGCGCTGCTTACCCGTCCGCTTTACGACCGCCTGATAAAAACGGGGGCCGGGCCTAAGCTCGCCGCGTCCGTTTCGCTGCTCATCATGTTCACGGTCATAATCGTTCCGCTGACGCTGTTCGCCTATGCCGCCATAAACCAGGGAGTCGAACTCACCCAGGCGCTGGCGGGGCCGCAGGGCGGAGCGCTGCTGCGCAAGGCCATAGACTCCGTCATGGCGCTCAGGCCCGCCGCGTTCTTCCTGGACGATCCCGCGGCACTGCAGTCCAAGGGCATGGAATTCCTGCGCAACGCCGCCGCCGGGCTCAGCACCGCGATACTGGTACAGGCCGCCGCCCTGCCCGCCGCGACCCTGAAAGGCGCGCTTGTCGTACTCACCTGGTTCTTCGCCCTCTGCGAGGGCGAACCCTTCATGAAATGGCTGACGGCCCGGCTGCCCCTCGACATAGACCTGAGGGGAAGGATCTGGTCGTCTTTCCGCGGCACGACCTCCACCATAGTCTGGGCCACCTCCGCTTCGGCCACCGCCCAGGCCCTGACGGTGCTGGCCGGGTTCTGGCTGCTGGAAATCCCCGGGATGTTCATCGCGGCTGGCATCACCTTTATATTCGGCTGGATCCCCGTGCTTGGAAGTTTCCCCGTCTGCCTGGTCGGCGCGATTTACCTTTATATGCAGGGATACATGGGGAGGATTATCGTCCTCGCGGTGATAAGTTTTACCGCCAGCATGCTCGATTACACCATCAAGCCGGCCTTCCTGAAGGGACAGGCCAATATGCATCCGCTGCTGGCGATAGTGTCGATCTTCGCCGGGATAGGGACTTTCGGGATACTCGGGGTTATACTCGGGCCCGTGGTGGCCGCGATACTTTTTTCGATGCTGGAGACCTGGAAAGCCGAAGCGGCCTGAAGCGGGCTTTCAGGCGGGCGAGATGCCGTCGATACGTTTCAAAAGCGTTTTATTCACCTTCAGCCGGTACCAGTGGGCCGTGGCCGCGTTGCAGGAGTGGCCTGCGGGACAGACCTTCTTGAAGCCGAAGCGCAGGTGGCAGCAGATGGTGACTAGGTTCCCGTCGTCGCAGGCGTACCAGACCTCTTTGGCGCCGCGGCCCGCGGCGTAGAGGATACGGGCCGCGGTGAGACGTTTGGCCACCCCCCTCTCCCTGAACTCGGGCGCGACCCGCAGCCCGTCCAGCACCCAGCGTCCGTGGTCGAAGTATATCTCGCTGTGGCCGGCCAGTTTCTTACCGGCCCGGGCCGCGAAATAAGCGTGATCCAATTTTGTACGGTCCGGCCTCGGGCAGTCGGCATAGAACGCCCGGAAGGCCCTCTTCCACGAGGCGTCCTCCCTGCGCACTTCCCCGACCTCTATTCCGTCCTTCGCCGTCGCCATCGTTCTGATTATAGTAAAGCCCGCGCCGTCTGTCATATGCCCATGGACCCACCGGGGCATAGGCCGAAATAGGCCGGGCTCCCGGGTCCTATGCCCGATACGGACGCGTCCGTGCGAGGATACAATGTCCATATGTCCAGAACCGCCCTTTCGTTCTTAATCGCGCTCGTCCACCTTTCCCTCTTATCCCTGCCGGCCCGCTCGGCCGGTTTCGCGCTGGACGCCCTGACGGCGCCCGACGTCCCCCTCCTCTCCCCGCTCCGCGAGCCGCCCGCCGCCCTGCCGAAGGCCCGCTTCGACCACGCCGGCCTGCCTTTCCACCTTTTCTCCGAGGAGACCGCCATCGCCCCCGTGCTGGCGCGCGCCATGAACGCCGTGAGCGGCACGCTGGACGTGGCGCTCTACAATCTCCAGATGCCGGAGGCCGTGGACGCGATGATCGCCGCCCGCGACCGCGGCGTCCGGGTCCGCGTGGTCCTGGACGACAAGCACGTCTTTCCCAAGCGCAACGCCGACATACAGCGCCTGCTGGATTCCGGCATGGACGTCCGCGTCATGCGCGGCCGCGGCCGCAGCGGCGCGATGCACAACAAGTACGCCATCTTCGACGGCGTCGGCCTCCAGACCGGTTCGGCCAACTGGACCTCTTTCGCCGGGACGGCCAGCTACGAGAACATGCTCTTCATCTACGATCCGTACGTCATAGCCGGCTACCAGGCCAATTTCGAATGGATGTGGAACCAGTCTCGGCTTGTCTCCAGTCCCGACGCCCAGGCCCCGCCGCCAGGCCCCGTGCCGTCGGACCCCTCCCCCTCGCTCTATTTCAACGGGGTTTACCTTCCGCGCTACGCCTTCTCCCCGCGCGGCGGCACCGAAGCCGCCATAATAAAGGCCATAGACGCCTCCGGGTCGGAGATAAAGGTGGCCATGTTCACGCTGACCTCCGAGCCGATAATGTCCGCCCTCGTGCGCGCCGCGGACCGCGGCGTGAGCGTCAGGCTGATGCATAACGCCGGCTCCAGCTTCCCCTTCTTCCAGGACGCGCTGAAGAGCCGTTTCGACCTGCGCTTCTCCCCCGGCCGCACCGAGCGCGGCCAGATGCACAACAAGTTCGCCGTCCTCGACGGGACGCTGCTGATAAACGGCGCCTTCAACTGGACGGCCACCGCCGAGGATAAGAACGCGGAGAACACGATCTTCACCATGGAACCGTACTATGTCGGCGTCTACGGCGCGGAGTTCGACAGGCTCTTCGACGCGGCCAAAGCGCCCTGAGCCCGGGGCGCCCGCTGGACATTTCCGACATTCCTGCTATAATTCAGTTATGAGGTCGCTGCTATCCGCCGCGCTGCTGTGCGCGTCGTCATCGCTGGTCTTCGCCGCCGTCACCGAACGCAGGGTGGAGGAGGTGGAGGTGCGGGTCGAACGGCTGGAGACCCGCGTCTCCGCGCTGGAAAAGGTCCGCCCGTCCGCCGGGGCCGCGGTGCCGGCGATACTCAAGGACCCGGCCGCGCCCGTGGCCGTGCAGTTCCTGCGCAAGAAGAACGTGGTCGAGGACGACAGGTTCGGCCTTCAGTTGTTCCTTTATTTCCGGAACCTCTCCACGCGCACGCTGCGCTCTTTCAGGGGCCGCCTCGTCCTGAGCGACCAGAAGGGCGCCGTGCTCTATGACAGGCCTTTCTCCTGGGACGAGCCGCTCGTCGGCAGCGAATCTATGGAGATAATGCTGACGGTACTGGGCGGCAAGGACAAGGCCTACCTGCGGCTGCTCAAGGCCAGGGGCCTGACCGCCCGGCTTCTGAAGCAGGAACCGTTCTACTGAACCTTTATATCCCCTCTCCCCGTTCTTTCAGCGGGACTCCCCTTTCCCCAGCATCATCTCCGAAAAGTCGTCCAGGTGGCACTTAAGCCCCAGCCTGGCGCAGACCGCGAAGAAGACCGCCATCAGCAGGTAGGACCTCAAGAAAGGCGAGGCAAGGTCCAGGCCGGCGGCCGGGGCGTGTATGACGCCGGCTCCGGCCAGCGCCGCGGCCGCGCCCGAGAACCAGGCCGCGGCCTTGTAGCGGCAGTCGATAAGGGAGGCGCAGATGGCGCCCCAGAGAAGCCCGGAGATTATCGCGCCCTGGCTCAGCGCCGCGAGGCCTTCCAGGTGGAGTCCGCCGGCGGCGAGCAGATGGTCCTTGAGCGCCTGCGGCACGGAACCGGAGGCCAGGCCCGACAGGAAGCCCCCCGCCTCTCCCGCGCCCGCGAGTGAAGCCGCGTAGCCGCCGACGCCGCTTATCGCCCCTCCGACCTGTTTGTACACCAGGTCGGCGACGTGCGGCACCAGCGCTATCGACACCGCCAGCGCGTGCGAAGGCTTCACGCAGATATAGGCCTGCGCCGTTATGATTATCGCCACGAATATCAGTATCGGCGCCACGGCGGCCACGGGGATCAGGCCGTAGAGGAAGTTTATGAGGCCGGAGAGGGCGGCCAGGAAAAGCACCGCGCCGACGGCGAGGGCGTAGCCGCTGCGCGAGCCCAGCCTTTTATAGGCCGGGTGGCCGATGTATACGGTCGTGGGGAACGGGGAGCCGAAAAGGCCGCCGACTATGGTGCCCAGGCCGTCGATGACCTGCGTGCGGCGCACCGGGTACTTGTCGCCGGCCGCTTCCGCGGACTCCACGTTGTTCATGGTCTCGATGAAGTTGTAGATCTCTATCGGCAGTATCACCGCTATGATCGCCGGGTTGTTCATCACCAATTTTAGCCCGGAGAGCAGGTCCGCCGGTATAAGCAGCGGCGGGTGGAACCCTATCCCGGCGGCCGAGACCTTGGAGACGCCCGTGGCCAGCGCCGCGGCCGTGCCGGCCAGTATCGCCGCCAGTCCCGCCGGGACCCCGAAAGGCAGCCTCACGCCGGCCACCAGACCCAGCAGTATTATCGACAGGGAGATGAAGCCGATGAGCGGGTGCTCCATAACCTCCGCGAAAGGGATGGTCGCGATCCAGACTATGGCAATGCCGGCCAGCGTGCCCAGCATTCCGGCGCGCGGCGTGTGGCGCTTTATCCAGGGGCCGACGAGGCCGCCGGCCATCTCCACCAGTCCGCCGATGAAGGCCGCGGCTATCCCGCATTGCCAGGCGGCCACCGGGTCGCCGGTCCTGAAATAGACCGGGCCGATGACGCCGAAGAGGTAGACGAACATTATCGGGGTGGAGATGCCGTAGGGCAGCGCCGTCACGTTATCCCGCTTCTCCCTTTCGGCCAGCTTCAGCGCCATCCAGGCGTAGGCCGCTGTGCCGGCCAGCAGCGCCACTCCTATGCCGGGCACTATCCTGCCGAAGACCACCTCGTCGGGCATCCTGAAAACGCCCTTGCAGACCCCGGCGATTATCACTATGTTGGCCAGGTTATCGGCCAGCAGGGCCCAGAAGCCCGAGAAGTCGCCCTTCGAAAAAAGTCCGGATAGTTTCACGTCTTATTTCTCCTTTATCCTGCCGGTCAACATGTCGCAGGCGAGCATACCCGAGAGCGCGACCATCGGCATCCCCGCCCCCGGGTTCACGCTTCCCCCGACGAAGAACAGGTTCCCGTATTTGGGGCTGCGCTTGGGGGCGCGGAAGGCCCCGTTGAGCTTCCTGTCCGATACCACGCCGTAGATGGCGCCCTTGTTGGAGTAATACATCGCCTTTATGTCGTCGGGCGTGAGAACGTCCTCGGTGATTATGCGGGAGCGCAGTCCCTCGAGGCCCATCCTTTCCAGCTTGGCCAGTACCGTGTCGCGGAAGGCCATGTAATCGGCCCTGGTATAGGGCTTCTCGTCCCGTATGTGCGGGATATGAGGCAGTATCTTCAGCACCGAGCAGCCGGCGGGCGCGGCCGAGGGGTCCGTGACGCAGGGCGCCACCAGGTATATCGTCGGGTCGGAGGAGAGCTCCTTCTTCCGGAAGACGGCGTCGAAATGCTCCTTCGGCGAAGCGGAATAGAAGAAGTTGTGATGGGCCAGGGCGGGGTAGGAGCCTTTTATTCCCAGGTCGATGACCAGCCCCGAGCAGGCCGGCTCGAACTTGTCGAGCGAGCGCATGAAAGCTTCGTCCTCGCCGAGCAGTTCGCGGCAGGCGGGGATCACCTCCATATTGGAAACCACGGCGTCGGCCCGGGCCCGCGCGCCGTTCTTCGCCGTGACGGCGGTGACGCGGTCCCCGGACCGCTCTATGGACGCGGCCTCGTGGCCGTATTTTATGTCCACGCCGCAGTCGCGGGCCAGCTTCTCCAGGGCCAGGGCCATTTTGTACATGCCGCCCGAGACGTACCAGAGGCCGTAGCCGAACTGCACGTGGGGCAGCAGGTTCATCGTGCCGGGCGCGTCGTAAGGCGAGGAACCGACGTACTTTATGAAATAGTTCAGCGCGTCGACGAGCCGCGGGTCTTTTACGTAAGAGCGGACCCCGGCGTCCATCGAGCGCATCCAGTCGAAACCCAGCAGCGCCCGGAGATTGCCGTAGCCCGCCCGCATCTCCGCCAGCGTGTCGTAGCCGTGTCTGAAGTAGCCTTCTTCCGTCAGGAGGCTCTGCCGGCGCGAGTACTCCATGAAGGAGTGGAAGCCGCGCCCGCCGTCCGGGAACTTCCCGAGTTCCGCCTCCATCAGGCGGGAATCCGGGGTGAAGTCGAAGGTGAAGCCGCCCCCGAAGAAATTGCGCCAGTGCGGCCTTATCTCCTCTATCGCCGCGTAATCCTTCATTTCCTTCCCCGCCCTGGCGAAAAGGGCGCGGAAGATCCCGGGCATGGTCAGTATCGACGGGCCGAGGTCGAAGCGGAAGCCGTCCTTCTCCAGCTGGTTGAGCTTGCCCCCCGGGCCCTTGTTCTTCTCGAAAAGCGTCACCCTGAAACCGGCGCAGGCGAGCGATACCGCCTCGGCGAGACCGCCTATGCCCGCCCCTATTACGACCGCGGTCCTATTTCCCGTCATCGGATATCCTCCTGTCGCGCCGGTCCTTTATCAGTTTTACCGCTCCCGCGGCCCGGCGCCACGCGGCCGGCGAGAAGGGGCCGAACAGCGCCCGCATGGGATCGCGCATGGCCGCGTACAGGTCCGGCCCATACGGGAACCAGTTGGCTTCGGAAGGCTTGCCTGAAAAATTCTCCATTATCGCCGTCGGCCGGGAGAATTCGTAAAGACCTTCCGGGCCGTGATAACTGCCGAACCCGCTGGACTTGTGCCCGCCGAACGGCAGGTAGGGACTGCCGACGGACCGCACGATATCGTTGACGCTCACCGAACCGGTCTCGAGCGCGGCCGCGGTCCGGGCCGCCCTGCGCCTGTCGCGGGTCCAGACGCTGGCGGCCAGGCCGCCGTGGCGGGAATTGGCCAGGGTTATACCTTCCTCCTCTTCGTCGAAAGGGATGACGGCGGCGGCGGGGCCGAAGATCTCCGCGGTCATGAGGCGGCACGACGGGGGCGGGTCCGATACTATTATCGGGTGGAGGACCCCGTCCTCATATTTGAGGGGCGTGAGCAGTTCCGCGCCGCCTTCGGCGGCTTCGCGGGCCATCGCCATGACGTCTTCCGCCTTCTCCCGCGATATCATGGGGCCGTAGTCGCCGTCGGGCCCGCCGGGTTTGACGGCCAGCGCCGCGCGCGCGAAGGCGGCCCTGAACTCGCCGTAGACGGGGCGCTGCACATAGACGCGCTCGGCCGACACGCATACCTGGCCGGAATTGGAGAAAGCGCCGTAGGCGGCGCCCTGCGCCGCCCTTTCGATGTCCGCGTCGTCGAAAACCAGCATGGGGGATTTCCCCCCGAGCTCCAGGCAGAGAGGAATGGTCCTCTCGGCGCAAAGCCGCATGACGGCCCGCCCTCCGGGCGCGCCGCCCGTGAAAAAAACCTTATCCGGGCCCTGCTCTATAAGGGCGGAGACCTTTTCCCGTCCCCCTTCCTCGACCACCGCCAGGTCCGGGTCCGTCCCGGCCGCCGCGAATACGCGCCGGAGAAGGGACCCGGCGCCGGGCGCCAGTTCGGAGGGCTTTATGACGGCGGCATTGCCGGCCGCCAGGGCCGTCACGGCCGGGATGAAGGTGAGCTGGAACGGGAAGTTATAGGGCCCTATAACGAGCACGGCGCCGTAAGGGCGGTACTCGATTCTCGAGTCGGAACCGGTGAAAAAGAACGGGGTGGGCCTTCGCCGCGGCGCGAGTATTTTTTCCGCCTCGCGCTCGTAATAGCGCAGTATCTCCAGGCACGGGTAGATCTCGCTCATCAGGGCTTCGGCGCGCGGCTTGCCCGTGACGGCGGCTATCTCCCCGGCCAGCCCGTCGAGGTCGGCCGCCATGTTAAGCCGCAGCCGCCGCAGCAGCTCCAGCCTGGCCGGCCAGCCCGCGGCGCGCAGCCGCGCCGAGGCCGCCCTGGCCCTGACGATGGAGTCCGCCGGAACGTTCACGCGGAGACTTCCTTCTTTGCGCCCAGGAAGGTCGGCTCCCGGAACGCCACGCCGTGCTCGCGGCAGAGCAGGTTGGAGGTGATACGGGCCGATTCGTATATGGTGGGAAGCCCGCTGCCCGGATGGGTCCCTCCGCCCACCAGCCAGCAGTTGGCGACCTCCTCGAACTTGTTGCGCGGCCGCAGGTAGAGCATCTGGCCGAGCTTGTGAGAGAGGTTGAAGGTCGCTCCCTTGTAGACGCCGAACTCGTCCCGCCAGTCGGCCGGGGTGATCACTCGCTCGGCCTGTATATGCTCCCGCAGGCCCCTGAACCCGGCGCGCTCCTCGGCCAGCCTGAGAGCCAGTTCGCGCAGCCGCGGCCGCTCGGCCGCCCAGTCGGCCCCGCCGTCGAGGTTGGGGACCGGCACCAGTATGTAGATGGTCGATTTCCCGGGCGGGGCCAGGGTGGGGTCGGTAGGCGAGGCGTTCTGGACGTATATGGAAACGTCCTTCGAGAGGGACTTGCGGTGGAAGATATCCTCCACGTTCCTCCTGTAATCGGCCGCGAAGGCGATGGTGTGATGCGGCAGGTCCGGGTAGACCCTGTCCACGCCCAGGTAGAGCATGAACGTGGAGCAGGAAAAATCGCGGGACTGCATTTTCTCCGGGGAATACTTGGAGAGTACTCCCCTGTCGAAGAGGGTCGTCGCCGCGTGGCCGAAGTCGGCGTTTACGACCACCTCGTCGCAGCGGAAGACGCCTCCGCCGGCCAGTTCCACGCCCCGGGCCGCGCCGCCTTCCGTGATGATCCTCTTAACGGGCGAGGAGAGCCGGATCTTCGCCCCGTTCTCCACGGCGGCCTTCGCCATGGCGGCGGAGATGGAGTTCAGTCCGCCCCGGACGTGGTAGATGCCGTAGGCGTGCTCTATGTAGGAAAGCATCGTGAAGAAACCCGGGCAGTCCCAGGGCGACATCCCGAGGTACTTCGCCTGGAAAGTGAAGGCCAGCTTCAGTTTGTCCTCGCCGAAATACTTGCCCAGGACGCCGAAAACGGACCGCCCTATGTCCAGGTAGGGCGCAGCCTTGAGCAGCGGCGCGCTGAAAAGAGAGCCGAAGGTTGAGTAGTCCTTCTGTATGCAGGGGAAGAGCTTTTCGAAGCGCACCTTCTCGGCCGCGAGGAACCCGTCCAGCCCTTTCTCCTGGCCCGGGAAAGCGCGGGCGATCTCGGCGCGCATCTTCGCCGGGTCGCCGGACGGCCTGAAGTCCCTGTCGTCGAAAACGAGGCGGTAGAGCGGGTCCAGCCTGGTGAAGGAGAGGTAGTCGTCTACGTTCCTGCCGGCCTCTTCGAACATCTCGCGCAGTATGAAATTGAGCATCAGGAAGGTGGGGCCCGTGTCGAAACGAAACTCTCCCAGCCTCAGCTCCGCGTTCCGGCCCCCGACCCTGTCCTTGGCCTCGAAGACCGTGACATCGAACCCCCTCGCGGCCAGTATCATGGCCGAAGTCAGACCTCCCGGCCCCGCGCCGACGATCGCTATTTTTTTAGACATCAGCCCCCCTCTGTCTCTTCAGTCGAGAACGAAAGACTCCCCGTGCCCCGGCTTCTCCGGTGCGCCGCAGCCTTCGGCCTTCAGCGCCTCCGCCAGCGCGTCGCGCTGCGAATCCTCGCCGTGCACCAGGAAGATCTTCCCGGGCTTCCTGTCGAGCCCCTTTACGAAAGCGAGCGCGTCGTCCCTGTCCGCGTGCGACGAGAAATGCGGCATCGTCCTTATCTCGGCCGCCACTTCGTGCTGCAGGCCGAAGATGCGCACTTTCTTCTGACCGTCCTGGAGCCGGCGGCCCAGCGTGCCCGCGGCCTGGTAGCCGACTATCAGCACGGTCGCCGAGGGATCGGCGATATTGTTGCGCAGGTGATGCAGTATGCGGCCGCCCTCGCACATGCCGGAGGCGGAGATTATTATCATGGGGCCGGGACGGGTATTGAGGGCCTGCGATTCTTCCTTGGACCTGGCGTACTTTATGAAGTCGAAACCGAAAGGGTCCCCGTCCTTCCGGGCGTAGGCTTTGAACTCCCGGTCGAAACTGAAGCCCCCGAGGTGCTTGTTGAAAATTTCGGTTATGTTTATCGCCATCGGGCTGTCGACGTAGACCGGGATCTCCGGCATCGAAGGATCGTTGCGCAGCCTGTCGAGCGCGACGATTATTTCCTGCGAGCGTTCCAGCGCGAAAGCGGGGATTATGATCTTTCCTTTTTCGGCGGCCGCCTTGCGCAGCAGGCGGCCCAGTTCGGCGTCTATCTCGGAGGAGGGAGCGTGCGTGCGGCCGCCGTAGGTCGATTCCAGCACCAGGTAGTCCACGTCCGGCGGAGGTTCCGGCGCTTTCATGAGCGGCACCTCGCGGCGCCCGAGATCTCCGGTGTAAAGCAGCCGGCGGGGCCCGGCGGGAGTTTCCATGTCGATTTGTATCATCGCGGAACCCAGGACATGGCCGGCGTTGAGGAAGCGCGCGCGCAGGCCGGGGGAGGGGCTGATCACGTCGCCCGGGGCGCAGGGGCGCAGCAGGGAGACCGCCAGGTCGGCCTCCTTCTCGCCGTAAAGGGGCTCTATCCTCTCGCCGTCGTCCGCGTGGATCTTGTTGAAGAATTTGGCGTCCAGCTCCTGCAGGCGGGCGGAGTCGGCCAGCATTATGGCGACCAGGTCGGCGGTCTCGCGGGTGGCGTAGACGGGGCCCTTGAAGCCGTCGCCGGCCAGGCGGGGCAGCAGGCCGCAATGGTCTATGTGGGCGTGTGAGAGAAGAACGGCCGAGAGGGAGGCGGGGTCGAAAGGCGAATTGCGGTTCTTGGCGGCGGCCTCGGCGCGGCGGCCCTGGAAGAGGCCGCAGTCGAGCAGGACCCGGGCTCCCCCGGCTTCGAGCAGGTGGCGGGAGCCGGTCACCTCGCCGGCCGCGCCGTGGAAAGTTATCCGCGCGGGCAACGCCGGGCCGGCCATCGGCTATCTCCGCCGGCCGCCGAAGGTGCGGCGGCGGCCCGCTCCCTGGTTCCAGCCGCGGCCCGTGGCCACGGTGTTGCGCACGTCCCAGAATTCCGCCGGCTGTATCTCGGGATGCGTCACCACGTTGAGCTTGGACTTGATGAGGGCCTCTATACTGCGCACGTCCGGCCCCTGGTCGGGGGTGGCGAAAGTTATGGCCAGGCCCGGCTGCCCGGCGCGGCCGGTGCGGCCGATGCGATGCACGTAGGCGTCGTCCTCGTCGGGAAGCGTGTAATTGATGACGACCTCGATGCCCGTCACGTCGATGCCGCGGGCGGCTATATCGGTGGCCACCAGTATGCGGTACTTGCCGCTCTTGAAGCCCTCCAGGGCCTCCTTGCGCTGGCCCATGGAACGGTCGGAATGAAGTTCCGAGACCCGGTGCTTCATGTGGGCGATGACCTGCGTGACCTTCATGGCGTCCTCGCGGGTGCGGACGAAGACCAGGACGCTGCCGGTATATTTCTGGAGTACTTTCCCCAACAGCGCGTACTTGGCCCCGTGCCCCACGATGTAGAGCTCCTGGCGCACCAGTTCGGCCGCCGTGCCGGAGCGGGCGACTTCTATGCGCACCGGCAGGTGCATGTGGTCGGACGCAAGCTTCATCACCTCGTCGGGCATGGTGGCCGAGAAAAGCATGGTCTGCCTGGCGCGCGGCAGCGCCCGCATGATGCGGTTGATCTGCGGGGCGAAACCCATGTCGAACATGCGGTCGGCCTCGTCGAGGACGAGGACTTCCACGTCGTCGACGTGGACCGTGCGGCGCTCCATGTGGTCGAGCAGCCGCCCCGGCGTGGCTATAAATATGCGCGGGCGCTTTTTAAGTTCGCGCATCTGCTTGTTCATCTCCTCGCCGCCTATCAGGCATACGGCGCCCATGCCCATGACCGGCGCGAACTGCTTCATCACTTCGCTGACCTGCATGGCCAGCTCGCGCGTCGGCAGCAGCACCAGGCCCTTCTTACCCTTGGTGGCGGCGAGCCGCTGTATCATCGGTATGGCGAAGGCGATGGTCTTGCCTGTGCCGGTCTGCGCCACTCCCACCATGTCCTTGCCCTCGGAAGCCACCGGGATGGACTGCTGCTGTATGGGGGTGGGCGTCACGAATTTCTTCTTGTCCAGCTCCTCCAGCAGGCCGGGGGCTATGCCGAGGCCGTAGAAGCCGGAAGTTTTTTTGCGGGCGAACCCCAGTTTTTTGAGGGTCTTGAGCCCTATTTTCTTTATCAGTGATTTCATCGTTAGCGGAAGTCTCCGTTGTGTATTGGACTGCTATAAAAATATCAAATTCCGCCGGCCTTTTTAAAGCCGCGGCGCCCGGTCAGCGCTTTTCCTTCCGGAAAAAATCGAACCAGCGGGGCTTGCGGCGGGACTCGTCCTGGCGCGCGGGTCCGGGCGCGGGGCGCTGGGGCCTCTCGTCGCGGCCCCTGTTGCGGTCCCGTCCGCCCTGGCCGCGCCACATCCCCCGCCCGTCCTCCGGGAAATAAGGCGAGTCCTCGACCCTGCCGCCGGAGCGCGGCCGTCCCGCGTTCCTGTCGCGGTCGCCGCCCTGGCGGCGGAAATCCCGGCGGTCTTCGCGCCGGCCGGGAGTGCGCTCGTCGCGGTTCCCTCCCCGCGCCGGGCGGGGCTGCTGCTGCCGGGACTGTCCGCCGTTCCCGGCGGCCCCGGGTCCGGGCCGCCGCTGCGGTCTCTGGTCCTGCCGGTTCGGCCGCGGCGACTGCTGCCGCTGGCCCCCGGCGGCTGGCCGCCGCTGCGCCGGCGCGGCCGAGCCGTGCAGGGCGGAAGGCTTGATGTCCGGATGCGCCGAAAGCTTGAGCGGCTTGCGTATGAGCTTCTCTATGGAGCGCACCATCTGCGCCTGGTCCGGCGTCGCGAAGCTTATCGCGTGCCCCGTCTTGCCCGCCCGGCCTGTGCGGCCGATGCGGTGCACGTAATTTTCGTCCTCGTCGGGCAGGTCGTAATTGATGACCAGCTCTATCCCCGTGACGTCGATGCCGCGGGCGGCTATGTCGGTGGCCACCAGGACGCGGTACTTGCCGCTCTTGAAGCCTTCCAGGGCCTCCTTGCGCTGGTTGAGCGAGCGGTTGGAATGTATCTCCGCGGCGCTGTGCCCCATGTCGCGCAGGTCGCGGGCCACCCGCTTGGCGTGATGCTTGGTGCGCATGAAGAGCAGCACCGGGCCCCAGTACTTGTCCAGCAGCTTGCCCAGCAGCGCGTTCTTCTCCGTGCGGCTGGCGACGACGTAGAGTTCCTGGTCCACGCCTTCGGCGGTGGTCCCGGAGCGGGCGACCTCCAGGCGCAGCGGCAGTTTCATGTGGCGCGAGGCCAGCGCCATTATGTCGTCGGGCATGGTGGCGGAGAAAAGCATGGTCTGCCTGTCCTTGGGCACCCCGGCCAGGATCTTCTCTATCTGCGGGGCGAAGCCCATGTCGAACATCCGGTCGGCCTCGTCCAGGACGAGCACGCTTATATCGGAAAGCTTCACGGTGCGCTGGCCCATGTGGTCGATGAGGCGCCCCGGCGTGGCTATCAGGACGCGCGGTTGCTTGCGCAGGTCCTGCTGCTGCCTGCCTATGGACTCGCCGCCGATGAGCACCGAGGTCTGTATGCCGGCGGCGCGGGCGAACTTCTTGAAGACCTCGTTGACCTGCAGCGCCAGCTCGCGCGTGGGCAGCAGGATGAGGCCGCGGCCGGGGAGGGCCGCCAGGCGCTGGAGCATGGGGATGGCGAAGGCGATGGTCTTGCCGGTGCCGGTCTGGGCTATGCCGACCAGGTCCTTCCCCTCGCAGGCCGGGGGTATGGCCTTCTGCTGTATAGGGGTGGGGACGGTGAACTTGAGGCGGTCGAGCTCGGCCAGGAGACCGGGGGCGATATTGAGGCCGTAGAAGCCCGAAGCGGGAAGAGGTTTCGTTTCTGTCATACTCAATTATCCCATATATGGACGGCAATAGCCACGAAAAAACCGCGGGAGTGGATGGGGACGGCGTCTTTTTGGAATAATATCCCCATGCAACACTTCTTCTTCGACTCCGCCGCGCTGGCCTTCCTGGCGCTTTTTCCCATACTCAACCCGCCGGCCATGGCGCCCATCTTCATGGAGATGACCTCCTCCCTCTCTTCCGCGGACCGCCACCGGCTCGCCGGCCTGGTCGGGCGCTACACCTTCCTCTTCCTTTTCACCATCCTCATCGCCGGCGGCTGGATGCTCAAGATCTTCGGCATCTCCATCCCGGTCATCCGCGTCGCCGGCGGCCTCCTCCTGTTCAATACCGCCTGGAAAATGCTCAACAGCGAGCCCAAGTTCTCCCGGGAGGAGCAGGAAGAACTGCAGTCCCGCATGACCTCGCGCGCTTTCTTCCCCATGACCATGCCCGTCACCGCCGGTCCCGGTTCCATCGCCGTGACGCTGACGCTGGTACCGACGGGTTCGCTGCTGGCCGGCTCCACCTGGCTCAAGTTCGCCGGCGACGCGGCCGGCATAGCCCTGGCCGCTCTGGCGGTCTTCGTCTTCTACCGCTACTGCGACAGCATACTGCCCAGACTGGGCAGGGCCGGCGCGCAGGTCATTTCCAAGATCTCGGCCTTCATCCTCCTGGCGATAGGGGTGCAGATAATCTGGGAAGGAATAAAGGGGCTTGTCGCCGGTCAATGACCGGCTCGATTGTTGTATAATAACAGCGGCGTAGAAAGACACAGCGGTGGAGGCAGCCTGACTAGGTTTTCCGCGGTCGCCACGATACTCCTCCTGATACCGGCTTTACCGGCCGGGGCCGCGTCCCCCTCCCCTTCCGAACAGCTTTTCTCCGGGTCCGCGGAGATCGGCCTCCCCGAGGCCCGCTACTATCCTTCTTATTCCGGACTTTCCGGCGCCCGCCTGTTCGACGCTCTTCACGACGCCACGGAGATACCCAAGAACATGGGCGGCCACGATTATCTCAAGGCCAAGAAGTTCATGTTCTCCCGGGCCGACAATACCGGCTGCGGCGGCCGCCCGGGCGTGACCGCCTTCTATTCGCAGGTCTGCGTGCGGGGCGAGAGCGAGTACGGCGGCGACTACGGCGAGACCGGCGACGTCAACGGCGACGGTTATTCCGACAACAGCATGAACGCCGAGCATATCTGGCCCCAGGGCTATTTCAACTCGGCCTACCCGATGAAGGCCGACCTGCATCATCTCGCTCCGACTTTCCTGACGCCCAACGGCATGCGCGGCAGTTATCCTTTCGGCCTGGCCGGCGATGCCGTATATTCCACCTCCGCGGGCTCCATTCTCTCCAGCACCGGCGAGTTCGAGCCGGCCGACGCCGTCAAAGGCAATGTCGCCCGCGCCATGCTCTACTTCGTCACCCGCTACCATGACCGGAACATAGACGACGGAATGGACTACCGGGAATTCTGGACCGACCGCATAGCGATGTTCCTGGACTGGAACCGGCAGGATCCGCCGGACGCAGCCGAGCGCCGCCGCAACGACCTGATAGAGACCTTCCAGGGCAACCGCAATCCCTATATCGACGACCCTTCGCTGGCGGAGCGCGTAGGCGAGGCCGTCTTCTCCCGCCACTAGACCCGGGGCCTTCCGCTCCCGCAACCCGCTTCGGCGGGTTTTTTTTCGTCAAATCCCGCTGTTTTTACTGAAATTTACCCGAAAGGCCTATTTTTAGCGTAGGCCCTTTGGCCCTTGCGAAATGGGTACGATGGCATAAACTTTAGTTGACGGCAGTCAAATTGATATCAGTCAACAAGTCAACGGAGGCAGTTTGAACATCGTCATCAGGCTCTTAAACCCGGCGCTTGCCGCCGCCCTCCTCGTTTCGCCGCTCAAGGCCCAACTCTCCCCCGCCCTCGACTCCCTGCAGGGCGCGGCTTCGCTTTCCATCTCCGATATCGAGATCCCCGCGGCCGGCGAACCCGGCGCGGCGGGCGTACCCCTGGCTCTGCGCGGCGAGGCCCTTTTCAATCACCTCCACCAGGCCGCCAGGCCCTCCCAGTGGCAGAAAACGGTGATCGGCTACACCGAAGCCAAATCCTACATGTACTCGACCGCGGACAATGTCGGCTGCGGCGGCGGGCCCGGCATAGTCACCTTCTACTCCCAGGTCTGCGTCAGCGGCAGCAGCGGCAACGGCAATTCCTATCCCGAGCGCGGCGACCTGAACGGCGACGGCGTGGTGGACAGTTTTATAAACGCCGAGCATATCTGGCCGCAGGGCTATTTCAAGGAAGCCTACCCGATGAAGTCGGACCTGCATCACCTTTCCCCCACTTTCATGACCCCCAACTCCCGCCGGAGCAACCTGCCGTTCGCCGAAGTCTCCAACCCCTCCTACGGCACCTCCGCCGGCTCCCTCCTGGGCCGGGAGGGCTTCGAGCCGGCCGACGCCGTCAAAGGCAATGTCGCCCGCGCCATGCTCTACTTCGTCACGATGTATCATGACAAGAACATCCGGCAGGGCATGAATTACGATAATTTCTGGACCAGCCGCGTTCCGATGTTCCTGGAGTGGAACCGGCAGGACCCGCCCGACGCCGCCGAACGCCGCCGCAACGACCTCATCGCGGCCTTCCAGGGCAACCGCAATCCCTATATCGACGATCCTTCCCTGGCCGACCGCATAGGCGCGCAGGTGCTGGCCTCCTACTGAAGGAGCCCCGCGCGGCCGTAATAAAAAAGCCCCTCGCGGGGCTTTTTTTATTGTTTCGTAAAGAGTGGTTATCCGCCCCGGGGCGGCCGTCTTAGCGCGGTTCGCTTAATTGGGCGTCAGGCGGGCTTTGCCGGCTATGACGGCCAGGTTGAGCCGGGCGATGTCGGCCGCGAAGTCCCAGTCCAGCCCCTGCATGGTGTCGCAGGGCCTGTGGTAGCAGGGGTTGTGGTCGTCCCAGTGTTCGATGGACAGATAGGTCGGGATGCCGGCCTCCAGGAAGGGGACATGGTCGCTGCCCCAGGCCGGCATGGCTATATGCGGCGTCATCCCGGTATAGACCCGGGCCAGCGCGGCCACCCATTCGGCGTGAGCCGCGAATTCCCCGTTCGTCTCCAGTTCTATCACCCCGTCCTTGTTATAGGCCACCATGTCCATGTTAATGGCCCAGGCCACTTTGGAGAGCTCGCCGGAGGCGCGGAGTTTTTTCGCGTAAGCGTAAGAGCCCGCTATCCCGGTCTCTTCGCCGTTGGCGGCCAGGAAGATGAGGCCCAGGTCCGACCGGTAAGCGGCCAGGACCCGCGCCATCTCCAGCAGGGCCGCGGCCCCGGAAGCGTTATCGTCGGCGCCGGCGTTCTCATGTCCCACCGTGTCGAAATGGGCGGCGACCAGGACGTATCTCTCCCCCTCGCGCCGCCCGGCCACATTGCATTCGTCGTCCTTCTTGCGGGTACGGTAGCAGTGGCGCTCCACGGCGTAGCCGAGCCGCCCCAGTTCGTCCGCTATCATGTCGGCGGCCAGGCGGTTGCCGGAAGCCGGGCTCAGGTCCAGGGCGCCGGCGCTGCGTTTGCCGGTCATGGTCAGGCGCTCGGCCCAGGCCGAGATGTTCCTCGGATCCACGCGGGACAAAAGGTCGCGGACCGCCGGGTCCGCTTCCACTTTAGCGAAAGAGCCGGCCGGTTCATTGCGGACCTCTCCCGGGGCGACGGGGCGCAGCGCCGCTCTGAGTTCGGCCGGGAGCGAGTCGTACGGGAGCAGCGGGCGGACCAGCCTGGTCCTTCCTTTGTCGTAGGCGACGGAGAGGTATATCCCGTTCCTGGCCAGGAAAAAAGGATCGCGTTCCGTAAGAAGGTAGGCGTCCCCGCCGCCGGCCGCGGACAGCGGCGGCAGGAGCAAGGCGAGGAGGGACAGGGAGAGGAGCATTTTTGACATAGGTCAATAATATCCGCCGGAACCAATTATATATAATTCCGCCGTTCCCCCGCAGCCCCATCCCCGCCTTGCCGCAGCGCCGCGTCCCGTTCTACGCGGCGTCCGCGGCGGGAACCCGCTCTTCCGCCCGCTTCCGGGGCCGCCCGGTCCGCGCCGGCTTCTCTCCGGCCTCCGCCTCCGGCCGGGGCCTGGCGCCGCCGAGGAACTCCATGTTGTCCACGTAGACCAGCGTGCGGGAATGGGGCTTGCCGTCGTCCTTGCCGGTCCATTCCTCCAGCGCCAGATGGCCCTCCACGTAGACCTGCCGGCCCTTGGTGAGCACGGCGGCCCGGTCGGCCAGTTTTCGCCCGCTCTCCCGGTTGAAGGCCTTGAGGTTCAGCCAGACCGGGACCTCCTCCCATTCGCCGGTCTCGCCGTTGCGCCGCCGGTTATTGACGGCGAAGCCGAGATTGGCCACCTTGCCGCCGTTGGCGAACTCCGTGATCTCCGGGTCCCGCGTCAGCCGTCCTATCAGCATCACTTTATTCAGGTTGCTCATAACACCCCCTTGTGTTTCCGCCCTTATAGCGTAAAACACGGGTGCGACAACGTCGTGTCGCGGGGGCTTGAAATGAAGGGACCGAATTTAAAAGGCCGCGGCAAAGCGCGGCCTTTTAAATCTGGCTCCCCGGGTTGGACTCGAACCAACAACCCTTCGGTTACAAGGGCCCTCGAATTGCTTCGAGGCTTGGACTATATCATGTCCGATCCTTTCGGATTACGGACTCAGGCGCTTCCCGACCGCTCGCGCGGAAGGTACTCCCTCACGGGATAGTCTCTGCACCTTCCCGGGACCGATGTCCCGGGCTTGGCTCAGGATAGCCCGCTTATCGCGGATTTCCCTGAATTCACCTGATTTTTCAACCGCCGTTTCCGGCGGAAGCTGCAACATAGTTACAGCCGAATGCTCCACCATTGAGCTACCGGGGAATCACTACTGCGTGATAATTATACAAAAAATAGCCGGATGCCCGGCAACCGGGCGCGCCTTTTTTTGTAGAATAGTCCCATGGTGAGCGACATAAAAGAATATTACCAGTGCATACTCGACAACCTGACCGGCGGCCTGATAAGCGTCGACCTTTCGGGCAAGGTCGTGTACATGAACCCGATGGCCGGCAAGATCCTTCACCTGGACGAGGACCATAAATGCCTCGGCTGCGATTATAAAAAAGCCTACGCCGGTTTCCCGGCCCTGCTGGACGTGGTCAGGGAGGCGCTGGAGACCGGCAAATCCGTGCGCCGCGCCGAGATCTCGGTCATGCACGCCAATGTCCCGCTCGTCATCGGGTACAGCACCATGCGCGTCAGGAATCACGACGGCATGGAACTGGGCGTTACGGTCATCTTCCAGGATATCTCCTTCGTCGCATCGGGGAAGAAATAACATGGCGAAAAAAGACAGGAAGAACAGGCAGCAGCCGGTCCCCGGGCCGGAGACGCCGTCCGCATCAGCGGGGGACACCATGCGGCATGGTGTCCCCGTACCGTCCGCCGCCGAACCCGCCGCCACGGAAAAACCGGTCACTTCGGGCCTCGTCCTGCTCTTCTGGGGGTTCCTCGCCGCTCTCCTCTTCGGCACCTGGGCCGCGGAATACTTCACCCCGGTCAGCGAGGCCAGGCTGGAGCGCTGGCTCATGCTGCCGCTGGCCCTCTTCTGCGTCCTGATACTCTTCCTGACCCGCAAGAAGAAAGATCCCGATGTCCCTGAAGTATAAGGACTATTATTCATTGCTCGGCGTCGCCCGCGGCGCCGGCGAGAACGAGATAAAGTCGGCTTACCGCAAGCTGGCGATGAAGTACCATCCCGACAAGAACCCGGGCAGCAAAGAAGCCGAGAACAAGTTCAAGGAAATAAACGAGGCCTACGAGGTGCTCTCCGACCCCAAGAAGCGCGGTCTCTACGACCAGTTGGGCCGGAATTACCGCGAGGGGCAGGAATTCCGCCCCCCGCCCGGCGGCGGCTTCTCCGGCGGCCCGGGCGGCTTCCAGTACCAGGGCGGCCAGGGTTTCGAGCAGTTCGGCGATTTCAGCGAGTTCTTCAAATCGGTGTTCGGCAATCTCGGGGGTTTCGCCGGCGGCCCGGCCGGCTTCGGCGGCGGTTTCCAGGAGGAGGAAGGCGGTTTCGCCCCCCCTCGCGGGCGCCGCTCCGGCCTGGACATGGAAGCCGAGCTGCGGCTGACCCTGGCCGAGCTCGTCTCCGGCGGCCGCAAGGACCTTTCTTTCTCCTATCGGGCGGGCGGCCGGACGGAGACCCGGAATCTATCGGTGAATCTTCCTAAGAACATAACCGACGGGGCCGTCATAAGGCTCAAAGGCCAGGGCGCCTCGGCGCAGGGCCGCGCCGGCGACCTCTACCTGAAGGTCTCGGTGGAGCCCGATCCGCGCTTCGCCGTGAGCGGCCGGGACCTGGAGACCAGGGTGCAGGTATATCCCTGGGACGCCGCGCTGGGCGGCGAGGCGCAGGTGTTCTATCCCGGAGGTTCGCTGAAGATAAAGATCCCCCCTGGTTCCCGCGCCGGCAAGCGCATGCGCCTGACGGGGAAGGGCCTGCCGCATAAGGGCGGCCGCGGCGATCTCTACGCCGTGCTCGAGATAACCCTCCCCGAAAAACTTTCCCAGGCCCAGCTCGAACTCTTCCGCAAGCTCAGGGAAAGCGCTTAGGCCTTCCCGCCCCTCTTCGGCCGGGCCGCGCGCCCGGCTTTTTTATTCCCTTGAATAAAGAAAAAACCCCTGCCCGCCGCCTTTCGGCTGCGGACAGGGGAGAAAGGAGGTTTCTTTTACCGCTTCTTAGAAGCGGGCGTTCTCTATCTGAAGCGCGGCCTTCTCGGTCGCGGCGGCCGCTTTGGCGTCCTTCGCGTTATTGAAGGGAGTGCCTATCTCCTGCAGGAGACCGTCGCCCTGGACATAGTACACCGCCTTCGAGGTGATGTCCTTGATGACGGTGTGCACGTTCCACTTGAGCTGGACCTGCATCGACGCTATCGGGTCCTCGCTGGTGCCGACGTTGGCTATCGTGGAGTCCGGGACCTCGCTGACCAGGCTGACCTTGTAGCCCCAGGCGGTCTCGATGTTGAGGGGCTCGACGGTCACGCCGGTAAGGAACTTGCCCTTGCCCTGGAAGTTGCCGTTGTGGGTATAGTGCACCTGGTAGGTGACCTTGACCACCTCGGAGCCGTAGCCGTTCTTCATGGAGAAGGCGTAGCGCTTGGTGGCGGGCCTGCTCCAGCCCTGCAACTGCGTCCAGTGGCTGGTGCCGTAGGGCACCGCATTGGCGTAGTTGGTCGTGACGTTCACCACGGGCTGGTTCTTCTCGATGATGTTGAAGATCTTCTGGGCGAGGTTGACTATCTTATCCAGAAGGTCCACGGTCTGGCTGGCCTCATTGAGCCCGTTGGTCGGGGCTCCGGTGGCGCCGGGGCCGGGCGGGTTGATGACCGGGCCCGTAGGGGGCGTCGGGAGACCGGGCTTTGTGGGACCGGCCGCGGGGCCGGTGCTCAGCGGGATCTGTATGGTCCCGCCCTTGTCCATCGCGATCTCTTCGATCATGATGGAGCCCTCGTCCACCTCGAAGTACTTCGCGTCGAAGCTGTTGGCCGAGGCGTTCCCGGCGAACAGCGCGCCCGCTATGAGGGCGAATGCCGTCTTTGTCACGTTGTTCATCTTTCCTCCTTCCTTTTTTACCGACTTACTCGAAGATCCTGTCGTCCGAGGTCAGCGGGGCCGCGGCACGGTAGGGACCGAGGTCCATATCGTCGAACCTGGCGTCGGACGCTTTCCAGGGGCTGGCTATCTCGGAGAACCGCCCGTCCCCCTCTATATAGTAAACGCTGGTGCCGTCCGAAGATTTGATGGCGGTCGAGATGCGCCAGTTGAGCTTGAGCTGCATCGCGGCCTTGGGATCGGTGTGCGTGCCGACATTGACCACGGTGCTGTCGGGCACCTGCGCGTTCATGCTGAACTTGTAGCCCCAGGCCAGGTCGACCTTCTCGGGGATCACGGTCACGCCGGTGAGGTACTTGCCCTTGCCGTTATAGTTGCCGCCGTAGGTATAGGCCACCTTGTACTGCACGTCCAGGACGGTGACGCCGTAGAGGTTCTCCGCGTAAAAACCGTAGGTGTAGGTGCGGGGGCGGCTCCAGCTCTGCAGCTGCGTCCAGGCGGTGATGCCGTCCGGAACGGCCGTGGCGTACTGGGTGTTGATGTTGACCACGGGAGCGTTCTTCTCGATTATGGCCCAGATCTTCTCCGCGATATTAATTATCTTCTCTATAAGGACCAGGCCCTCTCCGGTATTGTTCTGCGCGGCTTTCCGCTGCTCTTCCAGGAGGTTGGGGTCCTCGCCTTCGGTTATGCGGACCAGGCGGATAGAAGCCGGGTCGATCGTGTAATAGTCCGGGTTGCGCTGGGCGATCCGCTTCTCGCTGTCGGTGAATTCAGGCGTCCCCCCCGGCTGTTGCGCGAAGGCGGCGGCGGAAAATGAAAAGAAGGCGGCGGCGGTCATCAGCGTCGAAGCGATTTTTTTCATGGTCATTTTTTCCTCGTCCTTCCTGTCGTCCTGCGTATAAATTATAGTCCTCATTCCGGAAAACCATAAGTGTCCCCGGACCCATGCCCGGCGGGCTGATGGCCCAGGCTTTTTATAGGCCAAAGGTCCTAGAGGGGATTGATCTCCGTCAATGAGCCGGCCCGGCAAAAAGAAGACCCGGACCGCGGGGTCCGGGTCTTCTTTCAGGGCCGGAAGGGTTCAGGCGGCGGCGCCGACCTTCTCCTCTTTCCTGCCGGTGTCGCAGCTCATCTGCGCTATCTGCTGATAGACGCTGAGCCTCCACGCGTACTCCGCCTCGGCCAGTTTGGCCAGGCGGGCCGCCACTTCCGGGTTCGTCTTCTGAAGCGAGCGGAAACGGTTCTCGCCGTTCATGAAGTCGGACACGGGTATGGTCGGGGGCTTGCTGTCGATGGTCAGCGGGTTCTTGCCCTGGGCCTTGAGCGCCGGGTTGTAGCGGAACAGCGGCCAGCGGCCGGACTGCACCGCCTTCTTCTGCTCGTTCATGCCCTTGCCCATCTCGATGCCGTGGGCTATGCAGTGGCTGTAGGCGACGATGATCGACGGGCCGTCATAAGCCTCGGCCTCGGCGAAAGCCTTGACCGCCTGATTGTAGTCGCCGCCCAGCGCGACCTGGGCCACGTAGATATTGCCGTAGGTCATGCTGATCATCGCCAGGTCTTTTTTCGGGAGCGGCTTTCCGCCCGCGGCGAACAGCGCCACGGCGCCCATCGGCGTGGACTTGGACATCTGACCGCCGGTATTGGAGTACACCTCGGTATCCAGCACCAGGACGCGGACCTTCTTGCCGCTGGCCAGCACGTGGTCGAGACCGCCGTAGCCTATGTCATAAGCCCAGCCGTCGCCGCCCAGGATCCAGACCGACTTCTTTATCAGGTAGTCGGCGAGGGTGCCCATGCGGGCGGCCTGTTCGCCGCCGGCGGCGGTCAGGGCCTTCTTGAGATCGGCTATCCGGCCGCGCTGCTGCTCTATGCCCGCCCAGTCGTCCTGATTGGCGCCGAGTATCTCGTCGCACAGCGCGGCTTTGGCCTTTAGCGGGCCCGCTTTCATCGAGGTCAGCAGTTCGCGGGCCTCTTCGGTCAGCTTGTCATAGGCCACGCGCATGCCCAGGCCGAATTCGGCGTTGTCCTCGAACAGGGAGTTGCTCCAGGCCGGGCCCCTGCCGTCCTCGCGGACGCAGTAGGGGGTGGTCGGCAGGTTGCCGCCGTAGATGGACGAGCAGCCGGTGGCGTTGGCCACGGTCAGATGGTCGCCGAAGAGCTGGGTCATCAGCTTGACGTAGGGCGTCTCGCCGCAACCGGCGCAGGCGCCGGAGAATTCGAACAGCGGGCGCACCAGCTGGCTGCCCTGCACGGTGTTGCGGTTGACCTTGGACGAGCCTTCATCCTTGAGGTTCATGAAGAACCTGAAGTTCTCGCGCTCGGTCTCGCGCAGCGGGAACTGGTCGGCCAGGTTGATGGCTTTGCGGCCGGTCTCCGCTCCGTCCTTCTTCTCCTTGGCGGGGCAGTTGTTGATGCAGGCGCCGCAGCCGGTGCAGTCCTCTACCGCCACCTGCACGGTCATCTTAAGGCCCTTGAGGGCCGGGGCCTTGGCGTCGGCGGACTTGAAGGTCTTGGGGGCGCCGGCAAGGCCCTTGCCGTCATAGGCCTTGAGGCGGATGGCGGCGTGCGGGCAGACCAGCGAGCAGAAGCCGCACTGTATGCAGAGGTGCGGTTCCCAGACCGGGGTCTCCAGCGCTATGTTGCGCTTCTCGTACTGCGTGGTGCCGGTCGGGAAGGTACCGTCCACGGGCATCGCGCTCACCGGCAGCTGGTCGCCGCGGAAGGCGATCATCTCGCAGAGGGTCTCGCGGACGAATTTGGGGAACCCTTCCACGTTGCAGGTGCGCTTGATCTTGCTGTCGGCCTTGCCTACCTTGACCTCCTGTATGGCGGCCAGGGTCTGGTCGACGGCGGCGTAGTTCTTGTTGACCACCTCGTCGCCCTTCCTGGCGTAGGTCTTCTTGATGGAGGCCTTGATGGCGGCTATCGCCTCGTCCTTGGGGAGGACGCCGGAGATGCCGAAGAAGGCGGTCTGCATGATGACGTTGATGCGGGCGCCCATGCCGGTCTCTTCGGCTATCTTGGACGCGTTGATCACGTACATCTTCAGGCCCTTCTTGACGATGTCGTACTGCACTTCCACGGGCAGCTTGTCCCAGACCTGGTCGGCCGGGAAGGGGCTGTTGAGCAGGAAGATGCCGCCGTCCTCGGCGCGGTTGAGCATCTCGTACTTCTCGAGGAAACTGAACTGGTGGCAGCCGATGAAGCGGGCCTTCGAGACCAGGTACGGCGCGCGGATATAGTTCTTGCCGAAGCGCACGTGGCTGACGGTCATCGAGCCGGCCTTCTTGGAGTCGTAGACGAAGTAGCCCTGCGCGAACTGGCCGGTCTCCTCGCTGATGATCTTGATGGTGTTCTTGTTGGCGCCGACGGTGCCGTCCGAACCCAGGCCGAAGAACAGCGCGCGGAAGGTGTCCGCGGGCTCGGTGGTGAAGGTTTCGTCGTACTTGAGCGAGAGGTTGGTCACGTCGTCGTTGATGCCGACCACGAAACCGTTCAAGGGCTTCGCGGCCGAGAGGTTCTCGAACACGGCCCTGGCCATGGCCGGGGTGAACTCCTTGGAGCCGAGACCGTAGCGGCCGCCGACTATCGTGGGGAGTTCCTTGAGCGCGCCGGCCTTATAGGCGCTGGCGCAGACGGTGACGACGTCCTGGTAGAGCGGCTCGCCCAGCGAACCGGCTTCCTTGGTGCGGTCGAGCACGGCTATCTGTTTCACGGACTTGGGCAGGGCCTTTATGAAGTCGGCCTCGGAGTAGGGGCGGTACAGGCGCACTTTGAGCACTCCCACTTTCTCGCCCTTGGAGACCAGGTAGTTGACGGTGTCTTCCAGCACGTCCGCGCCGGAGGCCATCACGACCACGACCTTGGTCGCGTCGGCGGCGCCCACATAGTCGAACAGGTTGTACTTGCGGCCGGTCAGCTTCTCGAACTGGCCCATGGCTTCCTTCACCATGGTCGGGACGGCGGCGTAGAACTTGTTGGCGGCTTCGCGGCCCTGGAAGAAGACGTCGGGGTTCTGGGCGGTGCCGCGCAGCACCGGCTTCTCGGGGTTGAGGCCGCGGGCCTTGTGCTCGGCTATGAGCTTCTCGCTGAGCATGCCGCGCATGACCTCGGTGGGGATGGGCTCAACCATGTTCAGTTCGTGGCTGGTGCGGAAGCCGTCGAAGAAGTGCAGGAACGGCACGCGGGTCTTGAGCGTGGCGGCCTGGGCTATCAGCGCGAAGTCCATGGCCTCCTGGGGGTTGGCGGAGGAGAGCATGGCCCAGCCGGTCTGGCGGCAGGCCATCACGTCGCCGTGGCCGCCGAAGATGGAGAGGGCGTGGGCCGCCACTTCGCGGGCGCTCACGTGGAAGGTGGTGCTGGTCAGTTCGCCGGCGATCTTGTACATGTTCGGGATCATCAGCAGCAGGCCCTGGGAGCAGGTGAAGGTGGTGGTCAGCGCGCCGGCGGTCAGCGAGCCGTGGACCGCGCCGGAGGCGCCGCCTTCGCTCTGCATCTCCACCACGGAGGGGACGGTGCCCCAGATGTTCTTGTCGCCTTTGGCGGACCAGGCGTCGGAAAGCTCGCCCATCACGGAGGAAGGGGTGATCGGGTAGATCGCTATGACCTCGTTGGTCTTATGGGCCACGTAAGCCGCGGCCGTGTTGCCGTCCATCGCTACTCTGTTCTTAGACATTATTGGTATCTCCTTGATAGGTTCTGCGGAAAGCGGGAAACCGACGGCTTTAGTATAGCATTTTTGCCCATGGGCCCGGACCCTCGCCCCGTTACCCCCGTTACGCATGGTTCGCGGGTCCTGTCGCCCGGGCCCAGCCTTTCCGGCCCGGCCGCTTCACCCATCCCCTGCTAGGAAGGCGAGAAGCGTGCCTGCCGTTCACCTTCCGCGGCCGGCTCCGGAAAGGCTGGGCCCGTGCGCCACCCGCTCACAGTAATTGCTCCACTCCCCCCAACTGGTTCCGGCAGGAACACCGCACCCGTACCTAAGTCCCTTTCCGCCCCTGCCGCCGGTCCGGCTTTGGGCTCCACTCCTCATTTTGGGCCCTGCGCCCTAGTGCTCACTCGGGGAAATATGCCGGCTCACGCATAAAAAGGTAGTTGCTACCTGTTATTAACAGAACCGCCGGGTCTCCCCGGCGGCCGGCGCTGGCTCACTTTTTTGCGGAAGTTTTTTTGGGAGGACGTACGGGATATTTGGCGCAGTAGCGGTAGACTACCGCGGAATACTGCTTAAGTTCGCTCTGTATCTGCGCGATGTGCTGGTCCACGGTAGCGTAATTTTCACCGGGGAGTACTGGTTTCGGGGCGGTGGGAGGGTCTTTTTGTACGAGGGCGGCGTATTCGGCTATGGTAAGCACCAGCCGTTCCCCTGCGGGGGCGTCGTTGATGCAGGGATAGGGATCCGGCTGTCGGGAAGCTTTCGCGGCTTCGTCCAGGACTATAATCGTGCCCCAGTCCTTGAACGAGGCGTCTTCGAAATCATAGACAAGGGCCTTATCGTAGACGCGGGTAACTCCGACTCCGATGTTATTCTGGAGCTCAATGAGCTTCGAGAGCGACGGCATGGCGCCTTCTTTTCCCTGGCCGCCGCAGCCACTTAAAAGCGCCCCACACAATATAACGACTATGGAATAAAATTTCATTATGTTGCCTCCTACCGCTTCCGGTATTATAGCGCCTTCACATATGGATATCCAAACAATGTCCCGGGAATCGGCAAGGGTAAAGTCGTGTTTTTGTATAATTGAGGGATGCAAAGCAAGCCCAAAAAACCTACACCATCGATAAAACAGAACCTGGGCCGCCACCAGGACCCGGTGGCACGCCGCTCCAATTTCGACGAGGTCGCCCTCGGTTTCGGCCTGGACGAGGCCGTCACCGAGGCCGCCCGCTGTCTCAACTGCCGCAATAGACCCTGCGAACTGGCCTGCCCGGTCAATGTGAAAATACCCGAGTTCGTGGACCTGGTGTACAGGCAGGACCTGGGCGCCGCGGCCTCCAAGATCTTCGAGACCTCCCTTTTTCCGGCCATCTGCGGCCGCGTCTGCCCGCAGGAGAACTATTGCGAGAAGGCCTGCGTCATAAAGGACAAGTTCGGCCCGGTCTCCATAGGCCGGCTGGAGCGGTTCACGGCGGACCATGCCCGCAAGAACGGCCTTATCACCCCCCCGGCCTGCGCCCCCGACACGGGAAAGAAGATCGCCTGCGTCGGTTCCGGCCCCACCTCCCTGGCGGTGGCCGCGGAACTGCGCAAGCTGGGCCACTCCGTCACGGTCTTCGAGGCCCTGCACGAATTCGGCGGGGTGCTCAGCTACGGCATCCCGACCTTCCGGCTGCCGCGCGAGGTCGTCCGCTTCGAAGTGGACATGCTGCGGAAGATGGGCGTCAAATTCCTCAAGAACGTACTGGTCGGCAAATCCATAACCATCGAGGAACTGAAAAAGGACTTCGATATCGTGTATATCGGCTCCGGCGCCGGTCTGCCCACGCCCATGAACGCGCCCGGAGAGGACCTTATAGGCGTCTACAGTTCCAACGAATTCCTTACCCGCATCAACCTGATGCAGGCCTATAAGTTCCCCGAGACCGACACCCCTTTCTATATAGGGAAGAAGGTCGTGGTGATAGGCGGCGGCAATACCGCGATGGACTCGGCCCGCTGCGCCATGCGCCTGGGCCCGGAGAGCGTGACGCTGCTCTACCGGCGCACGCGCGCCGAGATGCCCGCCCGCGGCGAGGAAGTGGAGAACGCGCTGGAGGAGGGCGTGAAGTTCGAGTTCCTCACCGCCCCCGTCGAACTGGAGGGCGACGACAAGGGCCGCCTGAAGCGCATGAAGTGTATTCGCATGGAGCTGGGCGAACCCGACGCCAGCGGCCGCAGGCGGCCGGTCCCGCGGAAAGGCTCCGAGTTCTGGCTGGAGGCCGACAGCGTCGTGGTCGCCATAGGGCAGAGTCCCAATCCCGTCATACAGCGGACCACGCCCGGCCTGGCCGCGAACAAATGGGGCGGCATAGTCATAGACGAGACCACCGCCGCCACCTCGCTCGACGGCGTTTACGCCGGCGGCGACGTGGTGCGCGGCGGCGCGACGGTGCTGCTGGCCATGAAGGACGGCAAAGCCGCCGCCAGGGCCATACACGAAAAACTCGCCGCCGGGGGCGCGAAATGAACCGCGATATCTATTCCACCGAAGGGCTTTACAGGATCGTCGAGAAGACCGGGCTCTCCCCTTCCATCTCCAGGCACGTGATCTATGCGCCGCTGATCGCCGCCAAGGCGAAGGCCGGGCATTTCGTCATCCTCCGCGCGGCCGAGGGCGGCGAGCGCATACCGGTCACGCTGGTGGACTGGAGCCCGGAGAACGGCACCGTGACCGTGATCATACAGGCCATAGGCAAGAGCACGGCACAGATGAACGCCATGAAGGCCGGCGATCACTTCGCCGACGTGGCCGGCCCGCTGGGCACGCCGGTCGAGATGAAGAAGTGGGGCACCGTCCTGGGCGTGGGCGGCGGCGTGGGCATAGCCGAACTCTATCCGATAGCCAGGGCCTACAAGGAGGCCGGCAATAAGGTGATCTCCGTACTCGGCGCCCGCTCCAAGGACCTGCTGATACTGGAGAAGGAGATGGCCGGGCTCGGCGAGGTCATGGTCACCACCGACGACGGCTCGGCCGGGAAGAGGGGCCTGGTCACCGACGCGATGAAGGAGCTCTACGCCGCCGGCAAGGGGCCGGACGCCATCTTCACGATAGGGCCGATAATCATGATGAAATTCGTCGGCGAGACCTCGCGCCCGCACGGTACGCCCACCTTCGCCAGCCTCAACCCGATCATGCTCGACGGCACGGGTATGTGCGGCGGCTGCCGCGTCGAAGTGGGCGGCAAGCCCAGATTCGCCTGTGTCGACGGGCCGATGTTCGACGCGCACCAGGTGAACTTCGACCAGTTGATGAAGCGCACCGCCGCCTACCGCGAAATGGAGCGCGGCGCCCTGGAGAAGTATTCCAGGGAGCACAACTGCCGCATCGGCCTTCATTGAGGAGTTTGACACGCCGGGCGTATTAGTGGCAGAATTCAGACGGGTAGTTCAGTCAGCAGAGATAAGGGAGGGAACTAATGAAAAAAATACTAGCGACGGTAATAGCGCTGTCCTTCAGCTCCGCCGCCTTCGCCGCCGATTACGGCAGCGCCGGCTGCGGCCTGGGCAGCCTGGCGTTCCAGAAGAACGACATGACCCAGATCCTCGCGGCCACCACCAACGGGACCTTCGGCAGCCAGACCTTCGGCATCACGTTCGGCACCTCGAACTGCAACGCCGAGGGCATGGTCAAGCTGAGCATGGCCCGCGAGTCGTTCATCGAGGCCAACTACAAGGACCTGTCCCGCGACGCCGCGGCGGGCAAGGGCGAGTACGTCAACAGCCTGGCCGTCCTCTACGGGTACACCCCGCAGAACGCCTGGCAGTTCTCGCAGCTGCTGCAGAAGAACTATACGACGATCTTCGCCGCCAACGACGCGAAGACCGCCGTCAGCGCCATCAACAAGCTCGTTCCCGTTATCTGATAACGGCGCAGCTTGATGAAGGCAGCAGAACGGACCGGGGCCAGCACGAGCCCGGTCCGTTCTCTTTTTCTCCTTCTCCCCTTCCTCTTCCCCCTCTGCGCCTCCGCGCTGGCTCCGCAACAGGAACTGCGCCGGCTGGCCCTGCGGCAGGCCGCGCTCAAGGCGGAGCTCTGGGAGGACGCGGGCTGGCGCAGGCTCCTTTACTACGAGGACGGTCTCTTCGGCGGGACCCAGAGCCCCTGCACGAACCCGAAGTTCTTCCTGTCCCGGTGGGGGCGCATAAATCCCCGCCTGGAGCTCGAGGCGGCGATAGACGGGCTCTTTTACGAGGGCGGGGCCGACGAGGCTCCCGCCTGCGCTTTCCCCGAACGCTACCGCTGGCTGCGGGCCGCGCTGAGCCTTCCGGCGGAGGAATTCCCCGCGCCGGTCTGTCCGAAATACGAAAGCTGGCGGTCCCGGCTCGACATCGACAAGGTCAGCCTGCTCTTCGCGGCGGGCTATCTCAATAATCCCTCCACGCTTTACGGCCACACCTTCCTGCGCCTCCACACCCGGGGCGGGGCCGGCGCCGACCTGCTCGATTACACCATAAATTACGCGGCCACCACCGACGACAGGGGCGGGATCCTTTACGCGCTCAAAGGTCTCGTCGGCGCCTATCCCGGCCAGTTCTCCACCATTCCCTATTACCTCAAGATACAGGAATACCGCAATATCGAGAACCGGGACCTCTGGGAGTTCCCCCTCGACTTCACCGACGAGGAGATAGACCGCCTGCTGCGCCACGCCTGGGAGCTGGGCAAGGCCTCCTTCCCCTACCTTTTCTTCACGCGCAACTGCTCCTGGCAGCTGCTGCCGCTGCTCGATATAGCCAAGCCGGAGCTGGACCTGGCGCGCCGGTTCCATTTCTGGGTGATACCGTCGGATACGGCCCGGGCCGTGATCGCTGCCTCTCCCGCCGGCGAGCCGGTCTGGCGGCCTTCGCTCTGGAAGACGGTGGAGTGGAAGCGCGCGCAGCTGTCCCCCGCCCAGCGCGACTCGGTGCTGGAGCTGGCGCGCGGAGACCAGGAGGCGGAACTGGCCCGGCTCGCTCCCGTCCACCCCGCGCTCAAAGCCCCGGTGCTCGAACTGGCGGCCGATTATCTCAACTGGCGCTACCATGCCCGGAAGATAGATCAGAAGGAACTCGACGGCCGCACGGACCCGTTGCTGGCGGCCAGGGCCGCCCTGGGCCCGCAGAACACCTTCCCCGGCGTCCCGGCACGCCCGGCTTCGATAATGGCCTCGCACGAGAGCACGCGGCTGGGCGTCGGCCTGGTCTCGCTCGAGAATGGCCCGGCCTATGAGTTGCAGGCCCGCTTCGCCCTGCAGGACCTGCTCGACGATCCCGAGGGCTACCTGCCCGACGCGGCGCTGGAGATGGGCTCACTGAAGCTCCGCTACGAAGAGAACGAGAGCCGACTTTTCGTGCAGCAGGCCCGGCTGGCGCAGGTGATGAGCCTCAATCCCTGGGACGACTGGGTGCGGCGGCAGTCCTGGGGCATAGCCGCGGGTATCGAGCAGGCGCCGGAGACCGGCCGCGAGGCCGGCCGCTCGACGGTCTGGGCGATGAACGCCGGCGCGGGGCTGGCGGCCGAATGGGACGGGCCGGTGCGGCAGCTCTGGTACGCGATGGCCGAGGCGGACACGGCTTTCGGCGGCGTTCTGCGGGAGAACTGGCGGCTGGGCGGCGGACTCAAGGCCGGCCTGCTGGCCTCGCGCGGCGCTTTCCGCGGGCTGCTCGAGGCCCGCTATATCGGTTACGCTTTCGGCGACTCGCGGCCGCTATGGGCCGGCACGGCCGCCGCTTCTTTAAAGCTTTCCCGCGACGATTCCCTGCGCGCCGAATTCGCCTGGCGCGGCGACGACTACCGCGAGCTCGGCCTCTACTTCCACCACTTCGTCTTTCCGCCGTAGCAAGGTGAGGAATAAATATACGGGGGCATGGCGTGCCCTCACCTCGCAAAAACAGGGTCGCGCACACCGTGCGCGCCCTTCCCGTTCTCGCCGCAATCGCTCGTATGCGCCTCCGCACCCTCGAGAAGCGATTCCACCGGCTAGCTCCGGCGCATACTCCGTAAGCTCGCGGCTCCGAAGGGTTTTGCTCCGGTGAGGGCACGCCTCCCCCGGTTGTCTCCTTACGGTAAACCGGCGGATAGGCTCCCCCCGGGGACATGCGGCGAGTCACATGAGGAAGTTTTTCCCCCGAGCGAGAGAGGGAACCGGCACTGCCGGACGGGCATGAATGTCTGAGGCCTAGCGCGCTATGCGCGCAGGCCGAGTTCGTGCCCGGCCGAACGAGCGAAGGGTGGGCCCGGAAAAACTGAACCGTGACGAGCGTGTGTCCCCGGGGGGAGCCGTTAAGCGCGGTTTTAGCCGTGGACTGTCGACAGAATCCCGATATTCGTTCCTTACAAGAAGGCACACTCGTGCGATGAGAAAGTATAATGTAGATATGCGAAAGGTCAGAGCGGCGGTGCTGCTGGCGGCGGGGATGCTGGGCGGGTGTACGCACCTGTTCTTCCAGCCGACGCGCGCCGCCCATTCCGATCCGGCGCACCTGGGCTACAAGTACGAAGCGATAAAGTTCGAGTCGCTCGACGGCACCCCGCTGACCGGCCTTTACTTCCCCCCCGCCGGGGAACCGAAAGCCACCGTCGTCCACTTCCACGGGAACGCGCGGAACATGACCACCCATTATCCCTATTCGGCCTGGCTGGCCGGCGAAGGATACAACGTCTTCATCTTCGATTACAGGGGTTACGGCGCTTCCGGCGGCCGGCCTACCCTCGAAGGCGTGGTAATGGACGGCAAGGCCGCGCTGGCCCACGCTTTAAAGTTGCCCGGTGCCTCGCCCGACAGGATAATAATTCTCGGCCAGAGCCTGGGCGGCGCGGTGGCCGTGGCCGCCGTCGGCGAATCCGGTTTCAAGCCGCTGGCGATGGTGCTGGAGGGAACTTTCCATTCATACAGGGGAGTCGGGAGGCAGGTGCTGCTGGACCGCTGGTACGCCTGGCCGTTCGCCTGGCTGCCGGCCATAGCCGTCAGCGGGGCCCATTCCCCGTCGGAGAGCATCGGGCTGATAAACTGCCCCAAGGTCTTCATCCATTCGGAGAAGGACCCCACGGTCCCCTATTCCCAGGGCAGGAAACTTTTCGAAGCTGCCCCGGAGCCCAAGACTTTCTGGAGCACCCCGTCGGACCATATAGAGGCCTTCGGCGTCCACGGCGGCACGTTCAGACCGAAGCTGCTGGACTTCTTCTCCGGCCTTTAAACTTTCCCCTCTTCCCCCGCCTCGTCGAGCTCTTTTAGCGCGGTCTTGAGGGCCTGCTCGTGCCGGCGGCTCTCGAGGTTCGACATCAGGCTGTAGGCGCAGGGCACCACCAGCAGCGTCAGCAGCGTCGAGAAGAACACGCCGCCTATCACCACCAGCGCCATCGGTATGCGCGTCTCGGCGCCGGGACCGTAGCCCAGCGCCGGCGGTATGGCGGCGGCTATGGTGGCGAAAGAGGTCATGAGGATGGGCCGCAGCCTTATCGGGCAGGCCTCCAGCAGGGCTTCGTTGACGCCCAGCCCGCCGTCGCGCCGGCGGTGATTGGTGAAATCCACCAGCAGTATGGAATTCTTCTTCACGATGCCCATCAGCAGGATGATGCCTATCATGCTGTAGATGGACAGGGAATAGCCGCCCAGCTTGAGCGCGATGAAAGCCCCCGTCACACTGAACGGAAGAGCCAGCAGCACCGTCACCGGGTGCACGAAGCTGTTGAACTGCGAAGCGAGTATCATGTAGGCGACGAAAACGCCCAGCACCAGCGCGAAGTTGAGGCTCCTGAACGAGTCCTGGAAGGTCTTCGAAGTCCCGGAGAAGACCACCTTGTAGCCTTCGGGAAGGATCTCCCCCGCCAGCCGCTCCACTTCCTTTATGGCTTCCTCCTGCGAGGCGCCGTCGGCTACGTTGGCGAAAACGCCTATGGCGCGCTCGCGGTTCTTGCGCGAGATGGAGAGCAGCGTGGGCTTCTCCATTATGTTGACCACTTCCGAAAGCCTTATCACCTCGCCGCGGTTGTTGCGCACCCAGATCTTCTTGATGTCGCGCGCATCGCGGCGGTCCTTGTCGAGCAGCTGGACGCGCACGTCGTAGCGCCGGCCGCCGCGCGTGAACTTGCCGCTGCGCACGCCGCCTATCATCGCGTTGACCGCGTCGCCGATGGAGGCCACGCTGACGCCGCGCGCGGCCGCCTTCTCGCGGTCGGGCACCACGCGCACCTCGGGCATGCCTTCCTGGTAGTCGGTGTCGACGTCGTTCATTTTGCCCGAGACACGCATCCCTTCCATCATCCGTTCGCTGTATTCTGCCAGCCGCTCCCAGTCCTTGCCGCGCAGGCTGAACTCTATCGGAAAGCCGCGCTGGGCCGTGAAGCCGCCCAGCGAAGGGTCCTGTATGGCCACGCGGCGCACGCCGGGGATGGAATTGAGCGGCTTGCGGGCGTAGCGCATGAACTCCTGCTGCGTCGGCGGCCTCGTCTCCCCCGGCAGCGGCACGCGCTCGCCCGGCGGCCGCATCGCCACCATGATCATGCCCTGGTTGACCTGACCGCCGCCGAAGCCGCCGGTATTGGCCATGAAGGTGCGGATATTGGGCTGGGCCAGCGCCCATTTCTCGGCCTCTTCCATCGCCTTCGCCGTCACGTCCATGGCCGTGCCGACGGGCATCTGCACGCGCACCAGGAACCGGCTCTGGTCCTGGGCGGGCGAGAATTCCCTGGGGATGAACTTTATGAGCGACAGCGAGACGGCGAAGACGAGCGTCGCCGCGATAAGGACGGTCCAGCGGCGCTCCAGCAGGCGGCCCAGCAGCGCCGCGTAGCCGCGGCGGGCCTTCTCCATCAGCGCGTCTATCGCGCGGCCTATCCAGAGCGTGCGCTCGGCCGTGACGAACTGCGAGCAGCGCATCGGCGTGAGCGTTAGGGCTTCGAGCAGCGAGAGCATGACGGCGGCCGTCATGGTCACGCCGAACTGGAAGAAGAACTTGCCGATGATGCCTTCCATGAAGATGACCGGGATGAAGATGGCCAGGATGGCTATCGAGGCGGCCATCGCGGGGAAGGTCATCTCGCGGGCGCCGACTATGGCCGCGCGCACGCGGCCCTCCCCCTTCTCGTTGTGGCGCACGATGTTCTCGAGCATCATGATCGCGTCGTCGACCACTATGCCGATGGCCAGGGTCAGGCCCAGCAGGGTGAAGGTATTGAGCGTGAAGCCCATGAAATAGAGGACTATGAAGGCGCCGACGATGGAGGTGGGTATGGCCAGCAGGACATTGAGCGTGGAAGACCAGGAACCCAGGAACAGCCAGCAGGCGACCGCCGTCAGCAGGGCCGAGAGCACCAGGGTGAAATTGAGCTCATGGGTGGATTCCTCGATGAAGCGGGTGGAGTCGTTGACGATCTCCAGCCTCATACCATCGGGCAGGTCCTTCTTGATGAGTTCCAGCTTCTCCTTTACCAGCCGACCCGTGGCGACCGCGTTGGCGCCGCGCTGCTTGCGCACGCCCAGGCCGACGGCCCGCCGGCCCTGGCTGCGCGCTATCCTGCGGACGTCGTCCAGGCCGTCCTCCACCGTCGCGACGTCGCCTATGCGGTAGGTGCGCCAGATGGCCGCGCCGCCGCGGGCCTGTATGACCATGCGGGAGAAGGCCTCGGGGGTCGGCGCTTCGCCCAGGACGCGGACATTGAACTCCTTCTTGCCCGTGTCGATATAGCCCGCGGGCTGCTCGGCGTGCTGGGCCGTGATGGCGTTCATGATATCGGTCACGGTCAGCTGGGCCGCGTCCATCTTGTCGGCGTCCAGCCAGACGCGCAGCGCCGGGTCGGTATAGCCGCCCATCGTCACGTCGCCCACGCCTTCGATGATGCTGAGCTGGTCGCGCAGCACGTCGTTGGTGTAGTTCATCAGGTCGGTCAGCGGCCTGTCGCCGGACAGCGCTATCCAGATTATCGGCTGGTCCTCGGGATTGGTCTTGGTGACTATCGGCGGGTCTATGTCGCGCGGCAGGCGGCGCTGGGCCTGCGAGACCTTGGCCTGCACTTCCTGCATGGCGTCGTCGATGTCGTGTTCGAGCTCGAACTCGAGCGTGATGCGGGCCGAGCCGCGGCGCGAGACCGACGAGATGTCGCGGATGCCGGCTATGGTCATCACGGCGCCTTCCAGCACGTCGGTGACCTGGGTTTCCATGACCTCGGGAGCCGCGCCCTCCAGGTCCACGCTGACGCTGACCACGGGATAGTCCACGTCGGGCAGCTGGCTGATGCCCATCCGGGAGAAGGCGATGGCGCCGAAAGAGATCAGCGCGGCCATGATCATCCAGGCGAAGACGGGGCGCTTTATCGAAAGGTCGGAAAGGGTCATGGGTTCTCCGTGCCGGCGGCGATCTCCAGCTCCACCGCGGCGTAGACCGCGCGGGCCCGCGCCTGCTCCAGTGAAAGGGCGTTCTGCAGCACCGAGTTCTGCGCGTTGAGCACGTCTATATTGGTGACCAGTCCGTTCTTATAGTCGGCGGCCTGTAGTTCCGAGTTCTCCAGGGCCAGCCCCAGGGCTTTAGCGAGAGAATCGGCCACGGCTATGGCGCGTCCCAGCGCCGAATGGGCCCTCTTCACTTCGTCGGCGGCCCGCCTTTCGGCCAGGCGCAGCGCCAGGCGCGCGGCCTCGACCCGGGAGCGGTACTGCTCCGCCGCGGCGGAGGCGTAGCCGCCCGTATAGAAAGGGAACTTCAGCGAGAGCGCCGCTTCCCAGTCCTTCTTCTCGTTAGGAGAGGGGCGCTCGAGATAGTAGTCGGCGGACAAATCCAGCGAAGGCCATATGAGGCGCTCTCCCGCCTTCGCTTCGTTCTCCGCCGCTTCCAGGGCTTTGCGGGCGGCGGCTATGTCGCGGCGTAGAGGGGTCCGGGAAAGATAGGTTTCGACGGGCCCGGGCGGCGGAGCCGGTAGTTCGGCCAGGCGCGGCTCCGTCCCTAGTCCGGTGATGAAGGCGAAAGTGAAGCGCGCTCCTTCCTCGTCGGAGAGAGCCGCCTGCAGCGAGGCTTCGTCCTGGGCCAGGCGGGCGCGGGCCTCCACCACTTCGCTGCGCCGGCTGCGGCCTATGGCCGCGCGGGATTCGAGCTCCTTGAGCCGTCCTTCGGTGATCTTGAGCTGCTCGCGCCTTATGCGTATCTCGGCGCCCAGTTCGTAGAGGTTGATATAGGCCCGGGCGGTGTCGCGGTAGAGGGCCTCCCTGGCGCGGGCCAGGGCCAGCGCGGCGGCTTCCGAACGCAGCCTGCCGGACTTCGCGGCCAGGTAATCGCGCATGCCGGAGAAAAGGTTGTAATCGAGGGCGACGCCGGCCTGGGCCCGGCCGCTTATCCCCTCGCCGACGGTCTCGGAGGCGAAGCCGTAAAGGGAGGGCCGGAAGGCCGCGCGTATCTGGCGCTCGGCGTATTCGAGCTGCTTCACGCCTTCGGCCGAGGCGGCCAGTTCCTCGCTGCGGGTCAGGGCCAGGTTATAGGCCTCGTCCAGCGTGAGGTCCCGCGGCGCGGGCGGCTGCGCGGCGGCGGGAAGGGCGGCGGAGAGGACGAATGCGGCCAGGAACGCTTTCATCGGCCTCACTTCGCCCATTCGCGGACCAGGTTTATAAGGACTTCGGCCGACTTGTTCATGCCGTCGAGCGAGACCCATTCGTAGCGGCCGTGGTAATTGTAGCCGCCGGTGAAGACGTTCGGCGTCGGCAGGCCCATGTAGGAGAGCCGCGCCCCGTCGGTACCGCCGCGTACCGGTTTTATTTTCGGCTCGAGCCCCGCCGCGCGCACGGCGGTCTTGAGCTTCTCCATGACCACGGGGTGCTTCGCCATGACTATCCCCATGTTGCGGTACTGCTCGCGGAAAGAGAGTTTTATGTCCGCGAGCGGATACTTGAGACGCTTGGCCGCGACTATCGCTTCCAGCTGCCTCTCCATGGACCTGAGCTTTTTCAGGTCGTGTTCCCGGACTATTCCGGTCAGCTCCGCCTTCTCGATGCCGGCCGAGAGGTCGGTGAACATAACGAAGCCTTCGCGCTTCTCGGTGGTCTCGGGGAGCATGTTCTCGGGCCAGGAGGCGGCGATATCGGCGGCTATGCGCACCGCGTTGGCCAGCGCGTTCTTGGCCGTGCCGGGGTGGACGCTCTTGCCGGTTATCTCTATCCTGACCCCGTCGGCGTTGAAGGTCTCCTCTTCTATGGCGCCGGCCACGTCCCCGTCGACGGTATAAGCGTAGTCCGCGCCGAAGGCCTTCACATCGAAATATTTGACGCCCTGGCCCACTTCCTCGTCGGGGGTGAAGCCCAGCTTTACGGTCCCGCGCGGCATTTCCGGGTGCTTCAGTAGGTATTCCGCGGCGGTGACTATTATCGCGAGACCGGCCTTGTTGTCGGCGCCCAGCAGCGTGTCGCCGGAGGCCGTGACGATGTCCTCCCCCTCCCGTCCGGCGAGTTCCGGGCAGTTCTTCTTATTGAGCATCACCCCAAGCTTCCGGCTGATGACGATATCGCCGCCACGCCAGGCCCTGTGCACCTGCGGCCTGACGCCGGCGCCGGAGGCGTCGGGCGAGGTGTCGGCGTGCGCCAGGAAACCGATGACGGGCTTTTTCCCTTTTACCGTGGCCGGGAGCTCGGCGGTCACGTAGCCCCAGCGGTCCATCTTCACTTTTTTCGCGCCGATCTTCTTAAGCTCGGCCGCCAGCATCTTCAGCAGGACGAGCTGCTTTCTGGTGGAAGGGAAGGTTTTGGAGTCCGGGTCGGACCGGGTGTCCACCTTGCAGTACTTTTCCAGCCTGGCGTAAAGTTCTTTCTTGAATTCCATGTCCTTTCTCCAGTGATCTTTGACGGGGCTCGGGGGAAAAAGGATATAATTTAAGTATCCCGCCCGGCAAGGAGATTAAGATGGGTTTCAACCTGGTCCCAAAAGAAGTCAAGTTCTTCGATTACCTCGCGCTGCAGGCCGAGAACATCGTCAAGGCCGCGGAGTACCTGCGCCAAGCCATCAAGAAGGATTCGGTCTGCGAGGAGACCGTAAAGAAAATAAAGGATTTCGAGCACGAGGGCGACACTCTCTCCCACGAGATCACCGACATGCTCAACCGCACCTTCATCACCCCCCTGGACCGGGAGGACATCTACGCGCTGGCCAACACGCTCGACGACGTGATGGATCTGATAAACGCCATCACCTCGCGCATGAAGCTCTACAAACTCGACCCCCGCGACGAGAACCTGACGCTGTTCATGGACTATATCGAGCAGTCCGCGCGCGCACTCTCCAACGCGGTGAAGCACCTGCACGACACCAAGCGCGCCCGCCGCGTCACCGACTACTGCATAGAGATCAACCGCCTGGAGAACATGGGCGACCAGCTCCGCGAGAAGGCCATCAGCGAGCTCTTCGAGAAGGAGCGCGATCCGCTGCAGATCATGAAATGGAAAGAGGTCTACGAGGTGGCCGAGGGCACGCTCGACGTCTGCGAGCACGTCGCCAAGACCATCGAGGGGATACTGGTAAAGCATGGATAGCATCCTCCTGGGCGTCGTTTTCCTGGTGGCCCTGGCCCTGGTCTTCGACTTCCTCAACGGTTTTCACGACGCCGCCAACTCCATAGCGACGGCCGTCTCGACGCGCCTCTTCTCTCCCCGCCAGGCGGTGATCTGGGCGGCCTTCTTCAACGTGGTCGCCTTTTTCATCTTCAACCACGAGGTCGCCAAGACCGTCGGCAAAGGGATCGTCGATATCGGCGTGGTGGACAACTTCGTGGTCTTCGGGGCCCTCGCCGGGGCCTGCGCCTGGAACATCATCACCTGGTATTTCGGCATGCCTTCCAGCTCCTCGCACGCCCTGATGGGCGGCCTGGCCGGCGCCGCCCTGGTCAAGGCGGGCCCCGGCGCCCTGATCATGAAAGGCATACTCATGATAGTGGCCTTCATCGTGATATCCCCCCTGCTGGGCCTGCTGCTCGGCATGATCCTGGCCACCATCTTCTACCGCCTCGCCTCCTCCTATACCCCCAGCCAGGTCAACAGGTCGTTCAAGCAGTTCCAGCTCATTTCTTCCGCCGCCTACTGCGTGGGGCACGGCGGCAACGACGCGCAGAAGACCATGGGCCTGATAACCGGCCTGCTTTTCAGCGCCGGCTATATGCAGGGCGACTTCCGGGTCCCCGCCTGGGTGGCAATGGCCTGCTACGCGGCCATGGGGATAGGCACTCTTTTCGGCGGCTGGCGCATAGTCAAGACGATGGGGACCAAGATCTCCAAGCTCAAGCCCATAGACGGGTTCTCCGCCGAAGCCGCCGGCGCCATGAGCCTCTACACGGCTTCCGCGCTGGGCGTGCCGGTCAGCACCACGCATACCATAACCGGCGCCATAATGGGCGCCGGCACCATAAAACGCTTCAGCGCCGTAAAATGGGGCGTCGCCGGGCAGATAGTCTGGGCCTGGGTCCTGACGATCCCCGGGGCTGCCGTCATAGGCGCCGCCTGCTATGAACTGGCCGTACTTGTGCTGAAACGTTGAGCCTTTCCCCGCTTAAAACAGGAAGGCCGCCCTTAGGGGCGGCCTTCTCTTTTAAAGAGGGGTGGTTTCAGCGGCGGAGGTAGAATATCTCCGCGTAGTCCCAGTCCGAATGGCAGACGTCGGACGTGCTGCCGTAGAAGGCTTTAAGGGAGGGCTCCTCGATTATGGCGCCCCTGGCGTCCATCTTTACGGTTATCTCTATCACCGCGTCGGTCCCCTCCGTGCAGGCCGAGCCCTGGTAGCGGCGGAAGACCAAGGCCGTCCCGGAGTAGAGCCCGTCGCCGATGAACTTGATCCGGAGAGGGAACTCGCCCGGCATGTCGCCGTCGAGGACCAGGAAGGCGGCCGGATCGGGCCTGAGCTGTACCCGGAAAGAGGAGACGCAGAAAGCGGCGGGCATGCCTTCGGCGTCCGCCTTCTCGTGCGGCGCGCGCCCCCAGCAGTAGGAACGATAAAGCCCGTCGGATTTTATCTCCCGGGCTTCGGCCGGTTCGGGCGCCGCGGGCACCGCCGCGGCGGGAATATCAAAAGACACCGCGCGAAGGGTTTCCATGGCCGTTCCGGACGCGCTTACCGGCGCCGCGGCGAGCAGAACTATGATCGGGAAAAATATCATCCTTACCTCCGTAACTCCCTGCTATATGATAGCAGGCGGAGGCCCGTTATTCCTTTGACGGGCGTCAAAAACGCGCGGCGGCCCGGCCGGCGAGTATGCCGGAGGTCCAGGCGAAATGGAGATTGAAGCCGCCCGAGCGGCCGTCGGCGTCCAGCAGTTCGCCGGTCACATACAGGCCCGGGACCTTTTTGGAGGCGAAGGAGGCGGGGTCTATCTCCCCGAGGGAGCAGCCGCCGGCCGTCACCATGGCCTCGCGGAAATCCAGCGTGCCGCTTATGCCCGAGACGAAGCTCTTGAGTTCGCGGGCGAAGGCCTGCACCGGCCCTGAGGGCGCGTCCCATAGGATGCCGGCGCGCGCCGCGGCCGCCATGAGCACCTTCTCGCTGAGCAGGCCCAGGGCGAAATGCGAGAAAGGGCGGCCGGCGAAGGCCCGGGCGCGTTCCGCGAGCGTCCTCTCCAGCGCCGCGGGCGTCAGCTCCGGGAAAAAGTCGGCCTCCACGGCGACGGGGCCTTCCTTCAGGGCCTCCGCGGCGGAGCGGCCAAGGTCCAGGGCCGCGGGCCCCGAGAGCCCGTAATCGGTGAAAAGCAGTTCCCCCCGGGACTCCGCGGCGGCGCGGTCCCTGGAGATAAGTTTCAGCGCGGCGTCCAGCCTTACGCCGTGGAGCTCCTTCGGCGGAGGCTTGACGGTGCGCAGCGGCACTATAGAGGGCGACACAGGCGAGACCGTATGCCCCAGCGCGCGCAGCAGGGCGTAGCCGCCCTCTCCCCCGCCTATCTGCGGGTAGGCGGCGCCGCCCGCGGCCAGCACCACGCGGCGGCAGCGCAGGACGGCGGCGGGACCGGGTCTGGCGTCCTTTTCCCACCTGGGAGGGACCTGGCGCGCTTTTACTTCGAAGCCGCCGGGGACGGCCCTGACGGACACGGCCTCGGTGAGCAGGCGCGTCCTGGCGCCGCGGAAAGAGAGTTCGTTGCAGAGGGCCGTCGTCACGTCCTGCGCGCGCAGCGAGCGCGGGAACAGCCGGCCTCCCTCCCCCTCCGAGAAGAGCAGCCCCAGTCCCTCGAAGAAAGAATGCGCTTCCGCCGGAGGCAGCGCGGCGAAGGTCTTCTTGAGGAAAGGGCGCGCGCCGCGGTTGTAGTCGTCCGGCGAGACCCGGCGGTTGGAGAGATTGCATTTGCCCGAGCCCGTCGAGGCTATCTTGCGGCCCGGGACATGGTTCTTCTCCAGGATCAGCACCGAAGCCCCGGCGCGGGCGGCGGCGACGGCCGCGGCCAGCCCGGAGGCTCCCGCCCCTATCACTATTATATCGTCGCCCTTCTCCATATAAATGGAAAGCCCGGCGCGCGGCCGGGCTTCCCGTCCGCTCTCCCGGCTTAAACGCGCCCGGCCGAGCCGAGCACGTTGGTGTTCTTGTCGATGTACATCTTGACCAGTTCCTCGCGGGCCGGGCCGAGGTACTTGCGCGGGTCGAACTCGGCGGGCTTCTCGGCGAAGACCTTGCGGATGACCGCGGTCATGACCAGGCGGCCGTCGGAGTCGATGTTGATCTTGCAGACGGCGCTCTTGGCGGCCTTGCGCAGCTGTTCGGCCGGCACGCCGACGGCGTTCTCCATCTTGCCGCCGTACTTGTTGATCATGTCGATGTAATCCGTCAGCACGGAGCTGGCGCCGTGCAGGACTATCGGGAAGCCGGGTATGCGCTTCTCGCATTGCTCGAGGATATCGAAGCGCAGCGGCGGGACGCTCTCGCCGGGCTTCACCTTGAACTTGTACGCGCCGTGGCTGGTGCCGATGGAGATGGCCAGCGAGTCCACGCCGGTCTTCTTGACGAAGTCCTCCACCTGCGCCGGGTCGGTGTAGTGGGAATGCTCGGAGGATACCTCGTCCTCTATGCCGGCCAGCACGCCCAGCTCGCCTTCCACGGTCACGTCGTACTTGTGCGCGTACTCGACCACCTGCTTCGTTATCTCGACGTTCTTCTCGTAGGGATGGTGGGAGGCGTCGATCATGACGGAGGAGAAGCCGTTGTCCACGCAGCTCTTGCAGAGCTCGAAGGTGTCGCCGTGGTCCAGGTGAAGGGCCACCGGCACCGGGCCTTCCTTGAATTCCTTGATCATCTCCATCGCGCCGCGGCCCATCCAGCGCAGCAGCGTGGCGTTGGCGTAGTCGCGCGCGCCCTTGGAGAGCTGCAGGATCACCGGGGAGCGGCTGCGGCAGCAGGCGGTGAGTATGGCCTGGAGCTGCTCCATGTTGTTGAAATTGTAGGCGGGAACGGCGTAGCCGTCCTTCATGGCGGCCTTGAACATCTCGCGGGTGTTGACGAAGCCGAGTTCTTTGTAGGATACGGGCATTTTTTTCCTCCGGTAAGGGGCGCCGGTACGCGCGGCGCGCCGTCCTCATTATATTGCTTGCCTCCCGGAGAAGTCAACATTTCTTCGTCAGCGGCCCCGAAATTTTGTAAAATATCATTGGGACGAACGCTATTAGGGAGGACTTCGCATGCTGCCACAGGACAAACCCTATCTCACCGGACGGACTTTTTTATTCAGCATCCACAAGGGGGAGGACCTCCTGCTGGCCGTACAGCATTTCTGCCAGCATCACCAGATAAGGTGCGGCACCATCAGCGCCATCGGCGCGGTGGAGAAGGCGACTTTCGGCGTCTACGACCAGAAGGCCAAGAAGTACAACAAGATAAACCTGGAGAAGGACCTCGAGATACTCTCGCTCAACGGCAATGTCAGCATCTTCGACGACAAGCCGATGATCCACGTCCATATCATGTTCTCCGACAGCGAGGGCAAGGCCTGGGGCGGCCACCTGATGGCCGGCACCCGCGTCTTCAGCTGCGAAGTGTCCATACAGGAGCTCAGCGGCGAGCCCAAGGTCCGCAAGACCGAGAAGGCCACCCAGCTGCCGCTCTGGGCCAATCCCATCTGCATCAAGTAGGACCGGTGGAAAAGGGCAGCGGTCCCGCGGGGTTCAAGGCCGGCTTCGTGGCGATAGCCGGCCTGCCCAACGCGGGCAAGTCCACGCTGCTAAACACGCTCTGCGGCTTCCGCCTTTCCATAGTCTCCCCACGCCCCCAGACCACGCGCGACAGCGTGCTGGGCATACTCAACGGCAAGGGCTTCCAGGCCGTCTTCATCGACACCCCGGGCATGCTGTCCCCGCGCAATCTCTTCGAGAAGGGGATGGCCGGCGACATCTCGCGCGCCCTCAACGAGGACGCGGACCTGGCCCTCCTGATCGCCGAGCCGCGCGTCCCGCCGCCGGAGAAGCGCGAGCACATAAAGCGCCTGGCGGGGCTGAAGATCCCCCTCTACCTGCTGGTAAACAAGATCGACCAGGTCAGGGACCAGGCCGCCGTCGCCGCGGCCGTCGAGTTCCACAAGGGCCTGCTGCCGGACATCGCCGGGGTCTTTCCCGTCTCCGCCCTTAACGGGGACGGCCTCAGGGAGGTCCGCCGGACGCTGCTGGCCGGGCTGCCGGAACATCCCCCGTACTATCCGACGGACCAGTCCACCGACAGGTGGGAGCGCTTCTACGCCGGCGAGATAGTCCGCGAGGAACTTTTCCGCCTCTTTTCCGACGAGATACCGTATTGCTGCGCCGTGGAGGTGGACCATTTCAGGGAGGAGGCCGGCCGCCCGGACTTCGTCCACGCCGTGGTGCATGTCAGCCGCCCGTCGCTCAAGCCCATACTGCTGGGGGCCGGCGGGCGGGCGATACGGAAACTGCGCGAGAACTCGCGGGCCAAGCTGGAGAAACTGCTGGGCCGGCCCGCGGACCTCGAACTGACGGTGAAAGTGACCAAAGGCTGGGAGAACGACCCGGCCTTCCTCAAGGCCAGGAGGGAGAATGCGGGCGGCTGAGCGCGCTTTCGCGGCGGCCCTCGCCTACATGGCGCTGTCCGGGCTGCTGTTGCTGGTGCAGGTGGTGCTCGCGGGGCTGCTGATACTGGCCGTGAACCTCGCCGCGCGCCCTTTCTGCTCCGAAGGCGTCTGCCCCGGCCCGCTCATGCTGGATTCGGCCGCCTTCGCTTTCATGGCCGTCGCGACCGCCCTGTCGCAGTACTATCTCGCCTCTCTTTTTCAGCGCTCCCAGCGGAACCGGGCGCTCACCGTCTCCACCGTCCTGGCGGCGCTTTTCGTCACTATGTTCGTGTTCGCCCCGCTGGCGGCGAGGAGCAGGTTCGAGGCCTACTGGCTGGCCTGGCTCCCGCTGGCCGCCGCTTTCCTGCTGGGAGCGCTGCCGGCCGTGTTCCAGCGGGACGCGGAGAATCCCTGGAAAGACTCGGGGACGGATATCTTCAGGTTCTAGGGCCCCAGAACCCCGCCATCCCCCTCCCGCACTCCGCGCATTTCCCGGTCCCGGAAACCCGGTCCGCCGTCACTTCGTAGCCGTCGCGTACGATCAGCCGCGCGCCGCAGGAGGGACAGAGCGTGTCCTGTCTCCCCCCGTCGATGTTCCCGGTGTAGACGTATTTCAGCCCGGCCGTCAGACCCGCCTCGCAGGCCTTCTCCAGCGCCGCCGGGGAGGTCCGCGGCCGGTCCTTCATCAGGTGGGACGGATGGAAGGCGGTTAGATGCCAGGGGATATCCCTGGATAAGGAAGCCAGGAACGCCGCCAGCTCCGACACCTCTTCCTTCGAATCGTTGAGACCTGGTATGAGGAGGGTCACGACTTCCACCCAGAACCCCTTTTCCAGCATCAGGCGTATGGCGGTCTTTACCGGCTCCAGGCGCGCGCCCGCCACCTTGCGGTAGGTCTCGTCGCGGAAGAACTTGAGGTCCACCTTGAAGCAGTCCACCGACGGACGCAGGAAGTCCAGCGCCTCGGGCGTGGCGTAGCCGTTGGAAACGAAGGCGCCCGCCAGCCCGGCCTTTTTGCCCTCCGCGAGCACCGCCGAGCCCCATTCCGCGGTTATCAGCGGTTCATTGTAGGTGGAGACCAGCATGGCCGCCCCCAGGCGGCGGGCCGCCGCCGTTATGCCCTCCGGTGACGCCGGTTCGGCGAAGGGCGGGCGGGCGGCCGAGGCCGGGTCGGCGAGCTCGTGGTTCTGGCAGAAAGAGCAGCGGAAATTACAGCCGTACATCCCGAAGGACAGGGTCAGCGCGCCGGGCAGGACGTGGTAGAAAGGCTTCTTCTCGACGGGATCGGCCGAAAGGGCCGCGGTCCAGCCGTACGGGCACAGCAGCCGGCCGCCGGCGTTGACGCGGGCCCCGCAGACGCCGCGTTTCCCGTCGGCGATGCGGCAGCGGTGGGCGCAGGCCAGGCAGAGGACGTCTCCCCCGGCTATCGGCCTGTAAAGCCTGGCTTCGGAGTCGAGCTGCATGTCGGACATAAGTCCCCCTCCCCGGCGCAGGGCTCAGGGCGCCAGGACCGAAAGCGAAGCGGGCAGCAGCGAGATGCGGATGAGCCCCGCGGATTCGAAATCCTCGCCGTCCAGATGGTACGGCGTCCCCGGCGCGCAGTGTATCTCCAGGGCCCGGGTGGTGAAACTCCGCACCAGGTCCGGCCTGGAATCTATCTTACCGGCGAAGAAGGACGGCAGCGCGGACATGGTCGTGAAGAAACCGGCCTTTTTGACCGTGACGAGGTCGAGGAGCCCGTCGTCTATGTAAGCGCCCGGCGCGAGCAGCGCGCCGCCCCCGTACTGGCGCCCGTTCATGGCCGCCGCCACGAGCGGGGCGGTCGCCACGCGCTTTTCGGCCGTCGTTATGACCAGCGGTTCGGGCTTGTAACTCAGGAATTCGGAGAGAGCGTGGGCGACGTACGGGAATATTCCCCTGGCTCCGCCCGGCGAATTGAAGCGCCTGGCCACGCGCGCGTCCAGCCCCACCCCGGCGGCGCAGAAAAAAGGCCTGCCGTCGGCCAGACCGGTATCTATGCGGCGCGGTTTCCAGGAGAGCAGTCCTTTAAGCGCCGCGTCCGGGTCCAGCGGTATGTGCAGATTGCGGGCCAGGCCGTTGCCCGAACCGCAGGGGATTATCCCCAGCGTCCTCTCCCTGCCTATCAGCGGTTCGGCTGTCTCCCTGATGGTGCCGTCCCCGCCGACGGCTACGAGGGTGTCGAACCCGGCGACCACGGCTTCGCGGGCCAGGTCGCGGCCGTGGCCGGGGCGTTCGGTGAGGAAGATGCGGTGCTCCAGGCGGCGGCCGGACATCTCGGCGGCTATCATCTCCGCCGCCGCGGCGCCGCGCGTCCCGGCCCTGGGATTGATTATGAAAGCGTATGGCATAAAATTAGTCCGCCCGTCCTGTCCCGGCGGCAGCCGGAAGTTCATCCCCGTCGGGCGGGAGGAGTCCGGTCCCGTTCTCCTCCGGGTGCAGCTGCAGCTCGTACTCCGGGTCCCCGTCCCGCGGGGTCTCCGGGAGGTATTCCGGGGAGAATATCTCGTCGGCGGGCTGGAAACGGGCGCGCGCCGAGGGGACGCACGGCGCGGCGGGAGGAGGGCTTTCCCGGCCGAGCAGATAACCCAGGGCCGCCCCCAGGCACAGAAAAAGAAAAATATTGAGCGCACGCAGATCGGGGAGGGGCATCTTGACTTCCAATTCTATAAAATTTAATCTGGGTTCGGGTGGCGCCGGCGCGGGCCGGCGGAGAACGGAGGCACACTATATGAAAGCGTTCATCATCGCCGCGCCGCTTTTAGCGGCGTTCCCGGCGGCTGCGGCGGGCGCGCCCGTGGCCGCGCTGTACGAGGTCAGGGGCGAGGCCGACTTGAGGGGTCCCGAAGGGACCTGGGAGCCGGCGCCCAAGGCCGCGGAACTGGTACGCGGCAGCGCCGTCAGGACCCGTTCCGGGTCCTATGCGGACATTCTCTACGCGGACGGCACCATCGTCCGCGTGGCCGAGAATTCGTCGCTCGAGATAGAGGACCTGCGTCTTTCCGCGGACGAACGGGCCTTCTCGGTCAAAGCTCTGGCCGGGAAGTTCCTTTTCATGGCCGCCAGGATCGGGCGCCGTTCCTCCCGCTTCTCGGTGCGCACGCCCTCGGCCGTGTGCGCCGTCAGAGGCACCGACTTCGCTGTCCTGGTCTCCTCTTCCTCCTCCGAAGTCGGCCTTTTCGAAGGCTCGCTGGAGGTGACGGGGGACGGCGAACCGGAGATACTGGAACCCGGCCAGCAGGCTTCGGCCGCGGAAGGGGCGGTACTGGTCTCCCCCCGCCTGGACCGGGCCATGCAGGCGGAAAAACGCCGCTACGAGAAGCTGCGCTCCTATGTCCGCAAGACCAGGGCCAGGCTGGCCGCCAGGGAGGATTTCCTGCAGGAGCACATCGGGAAGCGCGCGGGCCGCCTGAAGGGTTTCGACGACCGGCGTGAGGAAAAGCTGAAGCGCGGGAAATAGGCCGCGCCCGGAGAACGAAAAAGCCCCGCCATGCGGCGGGGCTTTTTTATGCGCCGTCGCGGCGGCTTAAGGCAGCTGCCCCTCGATGTCGTAGCTGCCCGAGCGGACTATCTTCAGCGGGAAGCTCTTGTTCTTCTGCAGCAGTTCGGAGAGTTCCCTGGCCCCGCCTTTGCGCATGCCCACGTCTATGCGGGCCGAGTCGCCCGAATAAGAGCGCAGCCAGCTGGCGCGGATGGCCGGGATGTTCTTGAGGCTCTTCATGTAGTCGCTGAGCTGGTTCATCCCGTTCACGCCGGAGAGGGAGAGACTGACCACGGTCGTCTCGCGCAGCGCTTTCAGGAGCTTCTCCTTAAGGTCCAGGCCGGCCTTTTTCGCCGCGTTCGCGGCCGCGGCGCGCGCCGCTGCGGCGTCGTTGAGATCGATGCCCCCCGCGGCGTCCTGCACGGCGGCCAGCGTCCCGCCTCCCTGCTTTTCGGCCGAAAGCGACAGCGTCGCGCGGTAGGAGACGAAGCCGCCCAGGCCCTCCCGCGTGTTGAAGGCGGAATCGACCGAGCCCGTCAGCGTGATGTCGCAGTTCCCGGTCTCGCCGGTAAGGAAGCCCGCTCCCGCGAAGACCGACCGGAGCTCGGTGGAGGCCGCGGACGTCTTCTGGAGGGCGCCGTCGTGGGTCTCTTCGACGGCGAAGCAGATCACGGGATTGCCGAGCTTGACCGGCTCTGGCTCCAGATCGCGCAGTTTGAGCGTCAGGTCCTCCTTGCGGACATGCGCCAGAACGCGGACTTTATAGAAGTCGCCGTCGCGCCATTCCTTGAGGGTTTCGTATTTTTCGATGTACCCCTCGGTCTGGGAGGTGATGGTCTCGTCGATGAGCACGGCCTGCGAGACCATGGACTCCTGCGAGACGTAAACGCCCACCACCAGGGCCAGCGCGTTGCGCAGGGCGTCGCCGAGCGCGGCCTTGCGGGCGGCGTCGGCCCCGTCGACTACCGGGGCCGAACCTTCCGCCTCCACTTTCTCGACTTCGTAGGCGGGGTTAAGGGAGGACTTGCGCGCGCCGCCGCAGGCGCACACGCACAGCGCCGCCGGCAGCGCCAGCAGGCGAAGGACCTTGGCGTTCATGGAGCGGCGTTACTCCGCTATCTTTACGCCCGCTTCCCTGAGCGACTTCTTGGAAAGGCGCAGCACCACCACGCAGCCGTCGTCCGAGGTCCACTCGGTGCGGACCACCTGGGCGCCCTTGATGACCTGGTCTATCTTGGTCGCGAGCACCGAGTCCGTCTCTATCGCCTTCTCCACGGTGATGCCGCCTTCCAGCTGGACGCCCTTGAGGAAGGAAAGCATGTTGTACTGGGCGTTGACTATCGAGGCGTTGCGCGAGGTGGCCATGCGCTGGGTCTTGTTCTCCAGCGTCTGGTCGGCCGCGCCTATGCCGCGGGCGAAGACGTAGTTCTTGGTTACGCCCTCCTCCACCCATTCCCGCTCTATCTCGCCGGTCTTGGCCACGGTGCCTTTATCGGGCGAAGAAGAGCAGGCGGCGACGAAAAGCGCCGCTGCGGACAGCATTAGGACTTTTTTCATAATTTATTGACCCTCCTGGAATACCGCGAGGGGCGCTATCCGCCCCGTTGACAGATTCTATAAACAAGAGGGAGGGGTGTCAATGCGGACCGGACCCGGCCCCGGACTCAGTAGAGCCAATAGAAGTCGGGGCCCTTGTTCTGCTGCGGCGCGCGCTGCTTTATGGGCTCGGGCTGGGCGGGGCGCCGCTTTTCTTTCTCCGCCCTGGGCGCGGGGCGGTCCTCGGGGTCCTTATAGGTCACGGTCTTCCGGTATTCGCGCGGGGACCAGCCCGTGAACTTATAGGTCAGGCCGACCTGGGAGGAGCTGTAGACCTCTCCCGGGGCCATAGCCAGGTCCAGCGACAAGGTCTCGTGATGTATCCCGAGTCCCATGGTCAGGCCGGTATTCTCGTCGAGAGCCTTGTACCCGAGCCGCAGATTGAAGATCTTCTGGAAGCGGTATTCGAGGCCGAACCTCGCCGTCCTCAGGCTTTCATTGATGTAGGAATCCAGCTGCGCGGACAGCAGCAGGGACTGGTCCAGGACGGTAGGCTTCTGCCAGGAAAGACCGAGGCGTACTATCGAGGGCAAAGGATCGGCCTCCTGGTGGTACTTTATGCCCGAACCGAAGTTGGCGAGCGAGACGCCGGCGGTAAGGCCGAGGGTGGGCTCCAGCAGCAGCCAGCCGGCGTCCAGGGCGAAGGCGGTGGCCGAATAGGTGTCGAGCAGTTCGGAGCGTATTATCTTCGCCGCGCCGCCCAGATACTGGTCGAAGCGGAATTCCCGCCCTTCGAGCCTGGCCGTTCCCGTGTGGACCTTTTCCCCGTAGCCGAAGGTGAGCACCGTATCGCTCTGGGCGTCGTAGGAGCGGGAGGCCACGCTGCCGTCCGGGTTGATATGCCTGTAAGTGAAGTCCCCGGCCTGGCTCATTAGCAGGGAGAAGGCTATGGCGGGCTTGTCGACGCCGGCCAGCCCGGTCACCGTCAGGGGAACGCCGAAAGAAAGGTGCTGTATCCGGCTGCCTTCGAAACCCGAGAAATACATCGCCGAGGCCTCGGGGAAGTAGAGCTGGCCCAGGCCGGCGGGGTTGTACTCGGCGGAGTGGACGTCGTCGGCCACCGCCGCGAAGGCGCCGGCCATGCCGAGAGCGCGGGGACTGGTGTCGAGCTTCAGCATCTGCAGGGCCGCGGAACCGGGTCCGCCGCCCAGGGCCGCCGGGCAATAGGGCCCCGCGAGCGCTCCGAGCGCCGCGGCGGCAAGTCCTATCGTCCGGGCCTTTATTTTCATATGCGTCGCGCCGCCGGTCTCACCTGACCACGGCTATCTTCTCCACCGCGTCCAGTCCGGGACCTTCGGCCTTCACGTAATAGATGCCGCTGGCCGTCCTGCCGCCGGAGGAATTCCTGCCGTCCCATTCTATGGTGCCTTTCCCGGCCGGGACCGGTCCGCTGAAAAGGGTTTTGACGAGCGCCCCCGTCACGGTGTATACCCGTATCGTCAGCGTGCCGGCGGAAAGCAATTCGTAGCGTATTATGGCCGTACTATTGGCCGAATTGATGATGTTCTCGTAGGCGGTGAGGGCCGACCTGTTGGCCGTAAGGGGGATCGCGTTGGAGACGCCCATCGAAAGCACCCGTCCCATGTGATTGCGTCCGAACACCTCCAGGTAGACCGTCCCCAGGGCGGGGTAGCGCGCCGCGAAACCGGGCTTGAGCCTCACCCGCCCGTTCAGGACGTCCCGGCCCAGACCGTCGGTGGACTGCTGTATGCTGTCCTCGACCGTTTCCAGGTATCCGGAAGGGAGGTCGGTGCGCGCCAGGGGTATGGGCGCGAAGTTATGGTCCCGGAGCGAGGCGTATTCGTAGAACAGCTCGCTGCCCGGGGTGGAAGGCTGCGAGGGCAGCGACGGGGAGGACGGGTGCACCTGCATCTCGAAAACGGTGTAGGGCATCGAGAAAGACACCTCGTCGCGGTCGAACAGCCGCGAAACGACCGAGGCCTCGGCGGACCCTTTGCGCGAGAAGTCCAGCGCCAGCCTGTAGGGGGAGACCGAACTGACCCCGCCGTTGCCGTAAAATTCGGTGGGAGCGGCGGAAACGGCCAGGTAATAACGGCCGGCGGACGGCGCCGAGTATTCCAGCGTGACGCTTCCGGAGAGCGTCAGGCACTGGGCGCCGGCGGCGGGGGAGCAGAAACCGTAAGCGTCCCCGATGTAGATCACCGGGTCGGCGGCCGTCAGGTAGGTCCTGTCGGCGTCGAAGAGATAGAGGGAATAGGCGTTATAGGTCCCGGCCACGGCGCCGGCCGGGAGGGCGAGCGTGGCGCGGATGGTCCCGGCGGGGGCGGTGAAGCTGTAATAATCGATGTCGGCGGGCGGATAGACGGAGGCGTTAAGGCTCGTAATGGTGCTGATGTCCACCGCGCAGGAAGGCCCGTTGTTGTTATGGCAGAGATCGCCCCCCCCGCCGGCCGTCTCATAGGAGTCGCCGGTCGCGAAATAGGTCGGAGGGATGCCGTGCTCGGTGAAAGCGGAATCGATCTTGCCCTGCAGGGCCGGACAGCCGGCGGGGTCCAGCCGGCGGCAGGATTCGCTGAACGCCTCGTAGAAATTGGCGAAATTGTCCGGGAAGTAGAACAGCGCGGCATAGGCGAAAACGTCAGACTTGTGCCGGCCCGGGAAGGCCCCCGGACCGAAAGTTCCCAGATAGTGGGCGCTGCCCGGATCGCGCAGTTTATACAGCGCCTGCGAAAGGATCAGACTGTCCTCGTGTATCTCCCCCCACCAGTCGTCCGGCATGCTCCTGACGCCGGACGGGGCGCCGCCGGCCAGGTTCCGGGAGGTGGCTTCGCCGGCGTCTATATAGTTGCCCATGGTGTCCAGGGCGGGGTAGTCCGGCAGGAAGGAGGAGAGGGCGAAATAGTCCGCTATGGCCTCGGAGAGGGCGCCGAACTCGCCGAAGTTTATGATGGGATATATCCTGTTGACGACCAGGTGTATGTATTCGTGGCGGACCACCGTGCCGTCGAGGGCGAAGGAATTATACACCCCGACGGAGGGAGAAGGACCGTCGCCGAAATAGATATGGTCGTACTCGAGGTCGTAAAAGGCGTTCCACATGCCGCCTATGGCGTCCAGCCGGTCCGCCTCGCCGTGCGCCCGCACCATGACCTCGATCGGGCGTCCGAGGTCCGCGGGAAGAGCGGTGCTGCTGGGGTCCTTGTTGAGCGGCGTGAAGTAGTCGCGTATCTTGTTGAGATGGTAGAACGCGTTCACCTCGTCGAGCCTGCCGTCGATGAAGCGGGAGGCGTCCCAGGTGAACGAGCCCGTGGCGTTGTTCTGCGTGCCCGGAGCGGCGGTAAGGACCAGGTAACTCGACTGGGCGACGGTGAAAGAGCCGGAATTGCCCGCCCCGTCCGAGACCAGGCGTATCGTGTACGCCGGGCTCTCCACGGCCGCGCCGTAGAAGGCGCTGGTCCGGGTGCCGCGGTAAGAGGCGGTCCTGGCGCCCGGCAGCACGTGCGATGGGCCGTTGAGCAGGACCACGTTGTCCGCGTCCCCGACGGTCCCGCCTTTATCCATGGAGCCGACATCGAACGTCGCGAAGCGGGGCAGCGCCTTGGCGAAAGCGCCGGACGGATATGTCCCCTGCCAGTCGGTGGGGTTTATGGTCACCGGGTAATCGTACTCCGCTTCGGGGGCGTAGCCGGGCGGCGAGACCACGGAAAGCGCCTTCTGCAGCCACTGCCCGTTCCCGTTGTCGAAATGTCCGCCGGGCCCGCGGAAATTGGCCACCGAGAAATAGGGCCCCTTGAGGCCCGCGAACACCTTGCCGGGCCTGGTGGCGCAATAGACGCCGTTCATGGTGACGGCGGCCGAAGAATAGTCGTTCACCCAGACGTACTGGCCGCTTATGGGAGTGGAGACGGCTACGCCGTAATCCGGGGAGATCTCGTAGACCATGCCCTTTACCGTGCCGGTGGTCACATGGCTCCCGTCGCAGGCGTAATTCAGGCTGTCGTACCTGAAAAGGACCGACCCGTCGAGAGCGCTTATGTAATAGACCCACCTGCCGGAAGCCAGGTCCTCGCCCCTCGCCTTGACCTTCCAGGCCAGTTTGGGACCGCCGTCGAACTCGTCCGGGAAGACGACCAGTTCGGCCTCGGAGCGGGCGGGATAACCGAGGTGCGCCAGCACGGCGGCCTTCGCCTGCGCGGCGCCGATCGAAGGCGTAAGGGGAATGTCTATCTGCGGCTCATATTTCGCCTGGTAGCCCGTCACGCGGCCGTCGGCGGTCAGATGGACGCGGACATAGGCGAATTCGACCGGAACGCCCTTGTGGACCTGCGCGTACTGGAGATGGGTGATGCCGGCGAAGGTCCGGGAATTGGACAGGCGGAGTTCGGACGGATCGACGGAGAGCAGGGCGCGGTTCTCTTCGAGGAAGGCCAGCGCCGCGGCTTCGGGAACGGGACCGTAGGCCCTTGTTTCGCCCCTGGCCAGGGCTTCGGGCAGGGCCGTTCTCGGGCTGAAACGGACGCGCCAGGGCCTGGGGCTCTTGCCGCTGAATTCGCGGAACTGGGCGATCCTGGCGTCGGAAGGTCCGGCCTTCGCGGGACGGAAGGAGTCCGACAGCGGCGTGAGACGCGCGGCGGCCGGGCGTTGCTTAGGGGCAGCGTACAGCGCTCCCGCGGCGAGAGGCAGGAGCATAAGAGATATAAGGAAAGAGTTCTTCACCTTTTCCTCTCCGGGTCCGAAAAGCGCTTAAGGGTCTGCAGGGCGGCCTCCAGCCTGACGCCCAGATCGCCGTCGGCGAGAAAGGCCTCCAGGTACGGCGAAGCTTCCGCGTCGGCTAGCTGGGGAAGGAGGCGAAGCCCCGCCATGCGCGCTTCGGGACTGTTGGAATCCGCGGCGCGCCTGAGGAGCTGGACGGGCGGTTTCCGGCCGGAGACGGTCAGGCTTCCCGCGGCGGCCAGTTTGAGGCCGAGGTCGCTTTCCGCGTCGTCGATCACGGCGGTCAGGCGTTCGAAAGCCCGGGCGCTCCTGATGCCTCCCAGGGCGGAAAGGGCCTTTATGCTGACGCTGGGATTCTTGTCCTGGGAAAGTGAGAGCAATTCGGCGAGCGCCTCTTCTTTCCCCTCCGAGCAGGCCAGGGCGTCGAGCGCGGCCATCTTCACCCGCACCGAGGTTTCCGCCGAGAGAAGGTCGCGCAGGCCGGAGACCGCGCCGCCGGAGCAGATGGCCGCAAGGGCCGAGGCTCCCGCGAACCTGAGCCCTTCGTCCTCGCTGGCGAGGGCGCGGGTGAACTGCCCGAGCTGGTCGGCGTGGCCCAGGCGCGCCAGTTCCAGCGCCGCGGTATCGCGTATCTTCCCGAAACTGTCGTTGAGGAGGGCGAACAGCGCCTGCTCGGACTTCTTCCCCCTCATGGCCGCGAGCGCCTGCACGGCGCGCGCCCGGATATTGTTCTGGGAGATCATTTTCAGTTCGACCAGGGGCGAGTTGACTATGGTGCCCTGGGCCGGCTTATCGTTTATGATCGCGTTGACGGTCCTGAGCCCGGAAGAGTCGCCGAGCTGCCAGAGGGCTTCCGCCGCGGCTATGCGGACATGCTTGTCGGGGTCCGAAAGCGACTTGCGCAGCGTGGAGAGGGCGCCTCTGTTGCCGGTCGCGCCCATCACGCGGAGGGCCTTTTCCCGGACCTCCGAATCGGCGTCGGCCAGGTGGGTGACGACGATGCCCAGGGCCTTACGGCCAAGGGCTTTCCCGTCCTCCGCCCCTAAAGAAGGCGTGAAAAAGAGGCAGAGCGCCGCGAGGAACCGCGCTTTCATGCGAATATTATAAGAAACGCTCTTTTTCATTATTGTTTACGAAATGTTACGTTTTTTCGCTCCGTCCTTGCCCGAACCGATGCGTGGTTCCTCCCGGGGACACGCGGCGAGGAACATGAGGAGCAACTGTAATGTCTGACAGGCGGATTTTCACGGGTTCAAGCCCCGCAAAGGCATTTCGCCGCCATCCCGCTGTCCCAATGCTGCCCTCTCCTGA
>JAGVVD010000057.1 GCA_019135865.1 Elusimicrobiota bacterium | reverse complement strand
GCCGGGCGTGGACGAAGGTCTTCCAGAAGTTGGTGTCGTAGATGACATGCCGGATGGCCCTCTTGCCAGCCACGTTGGGCATCATCCAGTTGAAGCCGAGGCGGTCGCCGGGCTGCCTGCGGTATTCGGTCATCGGCTTGGAGGACGCGCCGACATAGCGCCCGTGCGAGGGATAGAGGATGCCGCCCCAGGGCGACTGGCGGCAGAACTGGTACACCACGTCGGTGGAGGCTCCCCAGTTGGCGTCAATCATCGCCCGCTCTATCTTCAGCATCGTGCCGTCCTCCCGCCGCCATTCCCGTCCCAGCAGGTCGGAGCAGAGCGTGTCGAGCGCGGCGTAGATGCCGCCTTCGAGGCCCGCGTCCGGCAGGACGGACTGGATGGTGGGATTGGCGTTGGCCAGCGAGAACACGCGCCCGTGCTGCTGCGGCCACGCGCCGTACTCGATGACGGCGCCGGTGAAATTCTCGCGCCAGGCGGCCACGCAGTAGAAGAGGAGCGCCTTCTGGATGTCGATGAACATCGTCACCCGGTCGCACCCCAGCGGCACTGTCTTTTCCGCCAGGCCGTTGACCTTGCCGGCGATTTCGTCCACCGCGAGCATCGTCTCGCCGCCCATGTCCTCGGGCAGCGGGTCGTTCTGGTATTCCGCCTGGAACGCGGTCTCGTCCTGGAACTTGAGGTTCATCGCGTGCTGGATGGCGCTAATTTCGTCCTCGTTGTAGCGTTCCTCCCAGCCTACCTTCGCCCCCGCGTCCATCTCGGCCTGGTGCTCGCGATAGAATTCGGTCGCCCGGGCGATGTCGCCGTCCTCGCGGAGCGCGTCCGCGCGGAGGTCCGCATACTGCTCCCACAGCTTCATGTTCTTCGGGAACTCGTACACCATCCTGGTTTTCTCCCCGTTCCAGTCGGGGTGCGCCTGGCGGTCGAGGATGGTGTCCGCCATGTCGCCCGGTCGGATGATGGTGCAAGGCATGATGCCGGAAATCTTCTGGCCCGGGCCGGCGAGCCCCAGGATGTCTCCCTCCAGGACGCGGATGCGCTTGCGGGTCTGCTCCAGGCTTCCGGCTGATTCGGTGGTCTGCGGGTCGTCAATGACCACGAGCGAGGGACGCACGGTGCGCCCGTCCGGCCGCTTGTATTTCATGCCGCGGATGCGCCCCGTGATGCCGGCCACGCGGACGATGACGCCGGAGGCGGGGCTGCCCTTGATCGTCGGCAGCACCAGCTCGTTGGCAGTCCAGGTGATGCGGGTGCGCTCGCCGTGGCAGAGCTGCCCAGCGCAGCGGTTGGCGATGCCGTCGAGCTGCTGGATGGGGAAGCAGACCTCGGGGAAGTCCGCCGCGAGGCTCTCGTTGATTTCCAGCTCGGTCTTGATGGAGTCGAGCATCTCGAGCGCGGCCCCCTCGGTCGCGCCGACGACCATCACGAATTCGCGGTGGCCGTAGAGCATTGCCCAGATGGCGGCGGTCTCGGTGAGGGAGCTCTTGCCCATCGCGCGGGGCATCGCCAGCGCGAAGAGCCCGCCTTTCAGGACGGCGGTCTCGATGCGCGAGATGACCTTGAGGTGGTCCGGGCTCCAGGCGAGGGAGAACGTGGCGGGGAAATACTCCTCGCAGAACCGGCGGAAACTGCCCCGGCAGGATTCCTTGCGGGCGGGATTGGCGACCGGCGGAATGTCGCCGATGTCGCGCCCCGCCAGCGCCAGGGCGATGTTGCGGTTGCGCTGGGCGGCCTTGCGCTCCTCGTAGGTCTGCGGCGTCTCCTGGCGCCGGCGGAAAAGCTCCTCGCGGAGCCAGGCCGCATACTTGACGAGGTTGACGGTCTGCCCGCCGTCCTCGGAGATGCGCAGCCCGGCGCGCTCGCGCTGGCGGCGCAGCTGGCGCTCGTTGAGGACGTCGTGGAGCGGGGTTGAGTTGACGAGGCGGACGAGGTCCGCGGGCCTAAGCCTGGCCGGATTCATTGGCATTGGTATTGACCTCCTTGACGAGCCACGCGATGTAGTGGATGAGATTGACAGTCCCGTCGGCGTTGAGCGGCATCCCCGCGTCGATGTCGTTGGCGAGCTCGTCCGCCGACATTGCGCGGTAGCCGCCCTTGACGAGCAGTTCTATTAGCTTCTCCTGGTCGAGGGAAAAAAGGCTGGGCTGGTTGTCCATGGTGAGGTTGCCTCCGGTTTTATTCGAAAAATGTTCGGATATATTCGAGTTTGTTCGGGATATTCGCGAAACTCGACTGGATTAAGTTCAAACTGGGCGCATTATATGGGCGTCGTCGGAACGGTTACGATGACGCAACTAAAGCAAAATGAAGGAGATGCAAAGATGACGAGCCAGGAGAGCGTGAAGATCGGAACGGTGGTCGAGGTCAAGTTCGGGCGCAACCTCGTGATGGGCGTCGTGCAGGCGGTCGAGGGCGTGCAGGTGACGGCGAAGAGCTGCATGACCGGCAAGGCCTTCACGACCTCCCGCATCCAGCGCATCGTGGAGCAGCCCGCGCCGCAGGCCGAGGAGCCCGCCGCCCCGGCAGCCGAGGCCACCGCCGCGCCGCAGGCCGAGGAGGCTGCCGCACCCGCAACCGATACCGTCCCCGCGCCGCAGAGCGACCCCGCCACCAAGATCAAGGAAGAGGACTCCGCCGCCGAGGCAAAAGATGACAAACCTGCCGCGGAAGACAAGGAGGAGCCACCCCCCGCCGCAGCCGAAGCGGGGTCCGCCATCACGGAGCCCGCGCCGCAGGCCGAGGAGCCCGCCGCGCCGCAGGCCAAGCCCCTCTCGCTGGTCAAGGCCGCGCTCAAGGTGCTGGGCGACGAGAAGCGCCCGATGGGGTGCAAGGAGCTCGTCGAGGCCATCGTGGCCCGCGGCCTCTGGAAATCCCCCAGGGGCAAGACCCCGGCGCAGACGCTCTACGGGACCTTCTGCAACGAAATCCGCATGAAGGCGGCTCCGCGCGTCAAGCGCACCGAGGCCAAGGGCAAATTCGAGCTGGCGTAGCCCGGCGCCGGAGGGACGTGACGCCTCGCAGCACCACGCCCCTCCTTTTTTCATTCCAGCCGCTTGCGCCATTCGGCGATTCCCCAGATGGCGAACGCGAGCTGCACCGCGTCGAGGGTGGCGCGGCTGTAGAGCCCGAGCCAGAGGTCGAACGCGAGCCAGGCCGAGTTGCCGACCGTCCACAGGTAGAAGCACCAGATGTTCCTGCGGACGTTCAGCACCGTGCCGGCCAAGCTCAGGACGGTGATGCACCAGGTGAAGGCTAACGGCATTGAAACAGGCCCTCCCTGCACATCCGTGCAAACCGCGGCTCGCGCAGGCGGAACATCCCCGCCACCGCGTCCGGCGGCAGTTCGCGCACTCCATTCCACAATTCGAAGAGGCTCCCGTCGAGGAAGCTCGCCCGCACCTCCTTACCGCCGATACGGCAGGAAAGCGCGCAGTAGACGGTGCCGGTTCCCGGATGGGATTTGAGGTATTCGAGCGCGGCGTGGCGGGCGTAGAGGTTCAGCGCGAGGTCGGCCTTGGTCGCATCCTTCGTCCAGGGCGAGCCGCCGCCGATGCGGCAGTTGCCCCCGTAGAAGTCCACGGCCAATTTCCGGCCCGTGGTGCCGCAGTCGCCTCTCGGCCCGTGCATGACGAACCGCCCCGTTCCGTTGACCACGAGCCGGCCCCCCTCGCAGCCGTTCCGCTTCCGCCATTCGGCAATGGCGGCATCGACCGCCGGGGCCATCGCGGGCAGCTCGGGGATGGCCACGACAATCTCCTCCGGGCGGCCGCCATCGAGCGTCACCTGGGTCTTGATGTCGATGCCCGCCAGGCGTCCGCCGTAGAGGTATTGGGCGAGGCTCTTCGCCAGCCAGTGGTCGCGCGGCATGTAGCCCGTCTCCGGGCTGTCCACCGCCATTCCCCAGAAGATGCCCTGGTCGCCCCAGGCGTCGCGGTCGACGCCCTGCGCGATGTCCGGAGACTGGCGCCCGATGCGGACGGTCACGTCGAGGTCGTCGCCGCAGACGGTGTTCTCATTCCCCCACGTGTTCTTGTATTCGCGCGTGTAGCCAATCTCGTTGACTGCCTCGCGGACGAACCCGGCGATGTCCTCCGGCGTGAAGCCGGCGCGGCTGGTGACCTCGCCCGCCAGGGTGGCGCATTCATCCTTGACCTGCACCTCCACGGCGTAGCGGGTCTGCGGGTCGCGCTCGAGGAAACGGTCCAGGACGTAGCTGGAGATGTAGTCGGCGACCTTGTCGGGATGGCCGACGGACACGAATTCGCTGGTCTTAATCATTGGCGTCCCCCTTTGCTGCGATGGCGTCCCGGATGCCGGAAAGCGCGCCCGCGATCTGCATTTCCGGCAAGGCGTCCAGGAACAGGTCGAGCTGCAGGTGCGTCCCCGACGGCTTGAGGCGGCGGACCTTGCGCCCGAAGGCGGACACCCAGCACCCCCGGCGGGCCAGCCAGCGGGGCTTGCCGTTGGCGGCGGCCTCGCCGAATTCGGTGGCGGGCTCGTACTGGCTCAGGTAGTCGACCTGCTCGCGCAGCCGGGCGTTGGACTCGATGAGGGACTTGTAGCCGTTTTTGACGGTCGCGACCAGGCTGGCGAGCGCCTCCTGCGCGATGCCCGGGACGACGTAGCCTCCCGTCCGCCGAATGGACGGCAGAACCTCTTCGGTCGTCCATTTGCGAAAGGCCCTGGCGGCGGGCTTGTCGCTGCGGAGGATTAGGGCGTAGAGGCCGGATTCGGAGACGACGTTCATCCGGCGGTGCTGGCCGCCTTCCATCAGGCTGACGGACGCCCGCTCGTCCTCGTCCAGGCGCGCGACCGCGTTGCGCGGATTGCGGATGTCCAGGATGCGGCACACGTCGTTGACGACGAACCACGGCGCGCCTTCCTGGTCGAGGATGCGGACGGGGTGTTCTTCAAATACTTTTACGATTTCGTTCACGGATACCCTCCTATCACTGGAGTTCATATAAAATGTTGGCTTCGGCAACCCGCCGGAGCCTGTTCAAAAGGGAAAATGCTCAAGGTTGAGGGACAGTCGTGGAAGTAGGCCCGGATGACGCCGCTTTAGTGTTCATCCGCGCGTGTCCCACGATCGCCAACCGGTGTCAGTGCCAGCCGGCCGCAGCATGCGATGAGCAGATTCTCAATCGCGTCAATTAGGCCTTGACTTGCCCCTGGACTTCGCTGATGCTTTTCGGTGCCTGCGGTTCTTTATTGTTCATTGGCTTTCTCCGTTCCTCTCCCAAAATGCGTTCTTGGTTCGACGCCAAGTAAAATTAGACTTATAGTAAGGAGTGGGAAGCTGGAGCCCGAAGTGGTCGCGCTGTGCAAAATTTTCCATCCGGATTAGGAAATGGGGCGCACGTAAAGCTCGCCATTCATCCCCCCCGTCCAACCAGGACGGCTTGTGGACAACGGCTTCCCCTCCTTTCTTTTATCTATCTATTCGCCAATCTCCGTATTGATGCATGGAGCGAGAGTCTGCCAGTCGCAGCCCTCGCCGTTCCTGAACTCCGCCCATCTCCTCCTAATCACATCGCAGTATTTCGGGTCGAGCTCCATCATCCGGCACTTGCGCCCGGTCTGCTCGCAGGCGATGAGCGTTGAGCCACTCCCGCC
>JAGVVD010000033.1 GCA_019135865.1 Elusimicrobiota bacterium | reverse complement strand
AAGGAAAGGTTGCTGGGGATCGGTTGATAATGTGATCGACAGCGTCAAAATCACTCAAAAAATGAACGGACAGCGCACTACTGTTTGGGGAACATTCTTAGATGAGTTGACACGCCCCGTGCAAAACCCTCAAACAGCGTAAACCACCGGCGCGACAGCGTAATGTCGCCCGTCAAGGTCTCGACCGCAAAATATTTTCAGGGATGGCGATGTTGCGAAGGTTGGAAGGACATGCGCAGGCCGGAGGCCCTGAGTATTCCCAGAAAAGTCCGGAGTTCCGGATTCCCCCGCCTGGAGACAGTTTTATACAACCCAGCGCGCGACAGGGACAGAGACCTGGCGGTCCTGGCCATACCGTGCGCCCGGACGACCTGCGCCAGCGCCTCCAGCATCAGGGCCGGATCCCCGTCCTCGGCTGCGGCGTTAAGGTAAAGCGCGGCCTCTTTAGGGTCCCTCAGCGCTTTATCCAGGTACTCGTCGTATGTTCTGAATTTCCGTTTCATATCTGCCTCTTGAAATCTTCCCAGTAGCTCCAGGCCTTCACGATATCGTTACGCTGACTGGACTTACTGCCCGCGCAAAGCAGAACAATGACCTCATCACCATACAGACCGACATATATCCTGTACCCCGGCCCGTAATCTATACGCAGCTCTATGACTCCCCGACCGACAGTTTTATGGTCCCCAAAGTTGCCTAACTTAGCCCGCGTCACCCTCAACCGTATCCTGGAGACCGCCACACGATCCCGCAGGGAGTCCACATATTCCGAGAAGGGCTCCCTTCCCGTATCGCTCCGGTAGACAGTGACCTCTCTCGTCATAAATAGTGTATACTATAGTTAACACATAGTCAAGGCCCGGAAAAGGCATAAATAGCGTAGACGACGGGTGCGACAGCGTCGCGTCGCCCGTCAAGGGAAAACAATCAGGATTTCAGGAAAGAAAGGCCGGGATTAACCCGGAATTAAGTCTTGTGTCACCCAAATAGGGCTACTTCGCCAATGACGACTTATACCACTCGACGGTGCGGCGCAGGCCCTCGTCGAAACCGGTCCGCGCCTTGAAACCGAACTCGCGCTCGGCGCGCGAAGTGTCCAGCATGCGCCGGGGCTGCCCGTCGGGCTTTGACGCGTCCCATTCCAGTACGCCCTTGAAGCCCGCCAGCGCCGCTATCTTCCCCGCCAGGTCCTTTATGGAGATCTCGAAACCCGCGCCGATATTGACCGGCTCGGGCGAATCGCAGCGCTCCGCCGCCAGGACGACGGCCTCGGCACAGTCCTCGACGTACAGGAACTCCCGCGTCGCCATGCCGGTCCCCCAGACCTGCACGCTCTTGTCCCCCCGCCGGGCAGCCTCTACGCATTTACGGATTAACGCCGGAACGACATGCGACGACGCCGGGTCGAAATTATCCCCCGGCCCGTAAAGGTTCACCGGCAGCAGGAAAATGGTATTAAGCCCGTACTGCTGCCTGTAGGCTGCGGTGGAATCCCGAGAGCAGTTCTTCGCGGTCCAGGACGGCGTTGGTCGTGGAGAGGTAGTTGTGGTAGGTATGGGCCGCTTCCAGCGCGAAGCCGAACTTGCCGCGTATGGGCGCCTCGAAGCGGGTCTTTATGTCGTTCTGGACACGCTTGGCGCGGTCGGTCTCCTGCGTGGTGGCCTGGTCGGTGGTCTCGGCGTACTTATCCTCGACCGACACCGTCATCCCCTTTGGAAGGCGGGCCCTGGCGCCGAGATGCGCCAGGTGATGGTCGGCGTTGTTGGTGGTGGGGCTCTCGTCGTAGGAAAGGAGCTCCAGCGCATAACCGCCGCTCAGGTCGACGCGCGAGCCCAGTTTATGCAGGAGGTCCGCGCCGAGGGAGGTGCGGTTGATCATGGAGGAGTTCTTCCCCTCCATCTCGAGATAGATATTGCTGTCGTAGTTTTCCCGGGCGGAGACGAAGGGATTTATCTCCAGGTTGCCGAACTTGAGGTTGCCCGCCGCGGCCGCGTTGGACGCGGCCAGCAGCATTATCGCGGGTATTATAAATTCTTTCATTCGGAGTCTCCTTGGACGAAGCCGGGGGCTCAGGGATTGGAAGCGCTGGTCTCCCGGGACTCTTCCAGCACTTCGGTCTCGATGGGCGCGGTGTCGGAGGGCGGCGGCGGAGGGAGTCCCTCGTCGGCGGAGGCCGTATCCTCGCCCGTCGCGGGCTCTTCGGCCGCGGCGGGCTCTTCCGCGGCCGCGGTTTCCGCGGCTGGCGTCGCGGCGGGAGCGGGCGGGACCGCCGCGGTGGCGGTCTCGCCGGGCCTGAGGGTCTGGGTCCGGCCGCCCGCGGCGTCGGTCATGACGACGATGCCTTTCTCTACCTTGATGCCGGTCCCGCCGTTCGCGGCGGACAGGCGTACCGCGCTATTGGCGGTCACGACCAGGTTATGGCCCGAGGGGGTTTTGACTGCGATCGGGGCGCCGGCGGCGACGGAGATGTCCATCCGGCCGTCGACGGAGGCTACGGTGAAGTTGGAACCGGTGGCGGCGGTGATGGTCCGGCCGGCGGCCTCTATCTCCAGGGTCCCCTCGACCACGGCGAAGGTCATCCCGGTTCCCTCGATGGCCGGAACGGCGTCGCCGGGGTTGAGAGTCGCGAGGACCCTGCCATCCTTGACGACGTTCACTGTGCCGGTTATCCTCGTTATCCTGAGCCCTCTGGCGGCCGCGGAAGGGGCGGCGGGAACCGGGGTATCGGTCTGCGCGAACGCGGCGCCGGCGGAAAAGAAAACCGCCACGGCGAACATGGAGAACGATTTCATAATACGGACCACCTCCGAAATACCGGTTAAAGACAGGCAATAATACCAGTTATGGCGCGGCGGGTGTCAATAGCACGAAAGTCACACCCGGCGTTCCGGGGACCGCCGCTGTGACACGGAACCCGGTTCCATGCTAGAATTCCGCCTATGAGGAACTTTTTCCTGGGCTGCGCGGCGCTGGCCGCGCTCGCGCCGCCCGCCGCGGCGGGCGGCTTCCCGGTCTGTTTCTACGGGGTGAGCGAACCGGCCTCGCTGGCGATACTGAGGAATTCCGGATTCAACTGCTTTCAGACCTACCTGGACGATCCGGACAAGCTGGCAGGCCTGGCCGAGACGGCCCTCGGTCTGGATATGCGGATGCTGGCCCCCCCTTACAAAGTGATGGAGTCGGCCCACGCGGAAAAAGCGCGGAAATGGCCGATACTGGCCTGGTACCTCAAGGACGAGCCGGAAGTAAGCTGGACGAAGCCGGAGGAACTGCTGGCCATGGACCGGCGGGTGAAGGCCTGGTCGCCGAAGCAGGCTACCGCTTTCGTCATGGGGCACGGTTTCCCCTCTTTCACCTACGGGGCGGCCGCCGACGCGGTGATGGTGGACTGGTACCCGGTGCCTCATCTGCCGCCGGAGTCGGTGGGACGGGAGCTGGCCCTGGCGCGGGAGGGTGTGCGGGCGGCGGATACGACGCGGCCGGAAAAACCCCTGTGGGCGGTGCTGCAGGCTTTCGACTGGCTGGAACACCCGCAGCGCCGCAAAAAGAGGGTGGGCGGCTGGCCGACTTCCGGACAAGTGCGCTTTATGACCTGGCTGGCCGTGGCGCGCGGAGCGTCCGGGATCTTTTATTTCAAGTATTCCGACAGCAAAGGCGTACCTCTGCCGCAGCGGCCGGAGCTGTGGTCGCGGTACACGCGGGTGGCCGCCGAGCTCAACGCCATGAGCAAGGTCCTGATGAAGGGAAAGGATATTCCGCTGCCGGAAGGCCTGGATGAGCGGCTGACGGGGCGCGGCCTGAAGCGCTGGTGGCGCAGGTACGCGATAGTCTTAAATCCGACGGCGGCGGCGGTGCCGCTGAACGCGGAAGCTTTGAAGGGCTGGCGGCCGCTTTTCGAGGTCAGGCGCGACCTGCCGGAGTCCCTCCCCCCCTACAGCGTCCTTATCTTAGAGAAGTAAACCGGGGACAGTATACCTATTTCGGTCGAAATAGATATACTGTCCCCCTATTTTACAGAAAGAATTTGTCGCCTTTGATGGGGCGGAAGGGGCGGGTCGGGCGGCCGGCGAAAAGGTCGAACTGCCCTACGAAGTCCAGCCAGGCGGCCGGGGAGTAGCGGCCGTCGCGCTTAAAATGACAGGCGCGGCGGGCGGCCAGCTTCTTCATGTCGGTGGAGAGCGCGTCCGGGAATATCCCCTCTTTGTTATTTTCCGCCATACTTGCCTTTAAGCGCCTCAAAGTCCTTTTCCATCCCGAACATCGCGTAGTAGGGAGCGATACGCTCCCATTCCAGGCCGCCGTTGGCGGCCAGGGCCTCGATATCCGCCAGGTCCCTGTTCTTCCTGTCGGGATTATTGACGAGGGCCTGAACTTTCAGGCCGATGATATCCTCGGGCCTCAGCACTTTCGCCTTTATTCCCCCGCCAAAAATATCGACGGTAAGCGCTTCTTTGAGCATTTTCACCGAAACGGGCCTGAAAGCGTGGATAAAATCCACCTCGACGCCGTCCGCGGCGGCCGTCAGGTACTGAGAGACATTTTCGGTGGAGAATTCCTTGCGATAACCGAGACCGGTCATCAGCGCGTCCAGTTCGTCCAGGGCGGCACCGTCCACCAGGAAATCGATATCGATGGTCGAGCGCGGCACACCCAGCGCGCCGAGGGCGAAGCCGCCGATGAGCGCTGCGTCCACGCCACGGGCCTCGAAGCCCTCCAGCAACCGCCTCAACGCGCTTTTAAGGTCCATCGGCAGCCGTTCCTTCAATACCTCGGTATGTTCTCGCGGGCGGCGATCTCGGCGGCGAGGTTCTTTACGAACTCGTCGAGGTTGACGCCGAAGACGCTCTTGTTGCCGCGCAGGCGCAGCGAGATGTTCCCCGCTTCCTTCTCCTTCTTGCCCACGATGACGATGTAAGGAGGCTTCTCCATGGCGGCCTCGCGCACCTTGCCGTTTATGGTGTCGGGGCGCAGGTCGGTGGCGACGCGCACGCCGGCCGCCTTTAACTTATCGGCTATGGCGCGCGCGTAATCCTCCTCCTCGGAGGTGATGCTGAGCACCTTGGCCTGCACGGGGGCGAGCCAGGCCGGGAAGTTTCCGGCGTAATGCTCTATCAGCACGCCGAAGAACCGCTCGAGGGACCCCAGCAGCGCGCGGTGTATCATGTACGGGCGGTGCTTGTGGCCGTCGGAGCCGGTGTATTCCATCTGGAAGCGTTCGGGCTCGTTGAAGTCGAACTGTATGGTGCTCATCTGCCACTCGCGGCCGATGGCGTCCTTTATCTTGAGGTCGATCTTGGGGCCGTAGAAGGCGCCGCCGCCCTCGTCGAGCTCTACGGGCACGCCCTCCTTGTCGGCGGCCGCGCGCAGGCTCTTCTGGGCGCTCTCCCAGAGCGCGGAATCGCCGACGGCGTCGGCCGGGCGGGTGGCGAGATACGCCTTCACGTCGGTCATGCCGAAGGTGCGCAGTATGTTCATGCTGAAGCGCAGCACTTCTATCGTCTCGCTCTCCATCTGCTCGGGCGTGCAGATGATGTGCGCGTCGTCCTGGGTGAAGCCGCGCACGCGCATCAGGCCGTGCAGCACGCCGGCCTTCTCGAAGCGGTACACGGTGCCCAGCTCCGCCCAGCGCAGCGGCAGGTCGCGGTAGGAGCGCGACTTCGATTTATATATCTCGATGTGGAACGGGCAGTTCATCGGCTTGGCGTAATACTCGATGTCGTCGATCTTCATCGGCGCGTACATCGATTCGTTGTAGAAGCCGAGGTGTCCCGAGGTCTCCCACAGGCCGGCGCGGCCTATGTGCGGCGTGTTGACCAGGTCGTAGCCGCCCTTGAAGTGCTCCTCCTTCCAGTAGGTCTCGATGGAATGGCGGATGCGGGCGCCGTTGGGATGCCAGAGGACCAGGCCGGGGCCGACGGTCTCGTTGATGGAGTAGAGGTCGAGCTGCTTGCCCAGCTTGCGGTGGTCGCGCTTGGCGGCCTCCTCCTGCTGCTTCAGGTAGGCGTCCAGCTCTCCTTGAGTCTCGAAGGCGACGCCGTAGATGCGCTGGAGCATGGGGTTCTTCTCGCTGCCGCGCCAGTAGGCGCCGGCTATCGAGGTGAGCTTGAAGGCCTTGAGCTTGCCGAAATGCTCGACGTGGGGGCCTTTGCAGAGGTCCTCGAAGGGGCCGCTCCTGTAGATGGAGATGACGGAACCCTCGGGCAGGTCGTTTATCAGCTCGACCTTGTACTTTTCGCCCTTGGCGGCGAAGTGCTTGAGCGCCTCGGCGCGGGAGAGTTCGACGCGCTCGAACTTATGCGCGGCGCCGATGAGGTTCCTCATCTTCTTCTCTATGGTCTTGAGGTCCTCGGGCACGAAGTGGTGCTCCAGGTCGAAGTCGTAGTAGAAGCCGTTGTCGATGGCGGGGCCGATGCCGAACTTGACGCCCGGGAAAAGTTCCTGGACGGCGGCGGCCATGACGTGGGCCAGGGAATGGCGGACCCGGTGCAGGTTGTCGTCGCCGTGCAATTCTTTGTGCTGTTCCGACATGATGTATCCCCTTTATTTGCCGAGGAAGCGTTTTTCGGCCTCGCCCCAGTCGATGGCGGCCCAGAAGGCCCTGGCGTAGGCGGCCTTGTCGAGCTGGTAATCCGTTATGAAAGCGTGCTCGAACAGGTCCATGACCAGTACGACCTCGGCGCCGGCGGGCACGCCGGAGTCGTGCTCGTTTATCCAGACATTGAAGAGGCGGCCGGACGGACGGTCGTAGACGAGGGCGGCCCAGCCGATGCCGCGCACCTTGGGCAGCGCGAGGAAGGACTCCTGCCAGGTCTCGAAAGAGCCGTGCTGGGCGGCCAGGGCCGCGCGCAGTTTGGAGCCCGACGGCAGCGGCGAAGGTCCGAGGTTGCCGAAGTAGAGCTCATGAAGGCGCATGCCGTTGAACTCCCAGCCGAAGCGGCGCTTGAGCTCGCCGTACTCCTGCGAGCCGGCCTTGCCCTCGCGCTCGAGGGCGTCGAGGCGCTCGAGCAGGGCGTTGGTGTTGGTCACGTAGCCGCGGTAGAGCTTGAAATGGTTCTCGAGCATGGTGGACGAGAAGATGCCGTAGGCGGTCAGGGACGAGTAGTCCTTGGCCTCGTACGGGGCGGGCTTGGCCGCGTAGGACTGGGAAGCGGCGCAGAGGAGCAGGGCGGCTGTTATGGTCTTCATTTTTTCCTCCTGAAAAAAGAGCCCGTTAATCTCCCGTTCGGGCGGGTTTTAACGGGCTCCGTACATTTTCACCGCGAGAGCTGGTGCCCAGTATAGGATCTGGCCACGGGTTCCCTCGTCGCCGTCGCTCCTCGGTCCCCGCGGCCCCGCCTCGCCGCTGCCGCGTACTCGCTCGCGGCTCCGGCTTTCAAATCCTAACGCGCATCATTCCATGATGCGCTTACTGGGTCAATGAACGAAAACTGGTGCCCAGTATAGGATTTGAACCTATGACCTTTCCCATGTCAAGGGAACGCGCTACCGCTGCGCCAACTGGGCGAACGCCTATATTATATCAAAAACTACGGCCTGGGCCGGCGGCCGTGCTCCGCGACTATCACCGATTTTATCCCGCCGCGCGGGGTGAAGTCGCCGGTGACGCGGCACCACTTGGGCCTGAGCGCCCTGACCACGTCGTCGAGCACGCGGTTGGCGATGTTCTCCATGAAGATGCCCAGGCGCCGGTACTCCAGGAAATAATACTTGAGCGACTTAAGCTCCAGGCAGAGCTTATCGGGGACGTATTCTATGATGACGTTGCCGAAGTCCGGCAGGCCGGTCTTGGGACAGACGGAAGTGAATTCCGGGTGCTCGACGCGGATGGTGTAGTTCCGCCTGTACTGGTTGGGCCAGGCCTCGATGGCCGGCAGCTTTATCTTGTGCGGGGTGGCGGCGTGCTCCGAAGTATACCCCATCGTAGTCCTGGTCTTCATTCTTCTCTCCTCGGGGGACACAATACTTATTTCTTTTCCCCTCGTTGCGCGTAAAAAAGTCTTGTTTTTCCTGCTTTTTTCGGGGGACACAATACCTATTTCGGTCGAAATAGGTATTGTGTCCCCCTATTTAAATCTTCATGCTCCGCAGGCGCAGGGAATTCATGACCACGGAGACGGAGCTCAGCGCCATGGCGGCCCCCGCCATCCACGGGGTCAGCAGCAGCCCGGTGAAAGGATAAAGCGCGCCGGCGGCCAGCGGGATCAGCAGCATGTTATAGCCGAAGGCCCAGCCGAGATTCTGGTTGATGACGCGCTTGATGGCTTTGGATATCTTTATGGCGTCGACCACGCCGGCCAGATCGTTCTTCATGAGCGTCATGTCGCCGGCCTGTATGGCGATGTCGGTACCCGAGCGCATGGCGATGCCGATGTCGGCCTCGGAGAGGGCCGCGGCGTCGTTGAACCCGTCGCCGACCATGGCGACCTTGTGGCCCAGGGCCTTGTATCGCGCGACTATCGCCTTTTTCTCCTCCGGGAAGATGCCGGAATAGATGCTCTTGATGCGCAGCGGGGCCGCCGCCGCGGCCACGGCCTGGTCGCGGTCGCCCGAGGCTATGACGGGTTCTATGCCCATCGCGCGCAGCTCTTCGGCCAGCGCGGCGGCGCCGGGGCGCAGCGTATCCGCCAAAGCCGCGAAGCCGAGGTATTCGCCGCCGCGGGCCAGGCCCAGGACGGAGACCGCCGAATCGGCCACGGCGTCCCGGTCCGCGGCCGGCACCTCTACGCCGAGTTCCTCCAGCCATTTGAACGAACCTGCGACGACCTTTTCGCCTCCGACGGAGCATTCCACGCCCTTGCCGGCCACGGCCTGGAAGACGCTGTGCGCGGGCGGCCTAACGCCTTTCCAAGGGGAGTGGGAGCGCAGCGCGGCCGCGAAAGGGTGTTCGCTGCCGGCCTCCGCGGCCAGCAGCAGGGCGGCGAATTCCTCTCCGCCGACGCCGCGGGGGCGGACTTGCGCCACCGAGAGGCGGCCTTCGGTAAGCGTGCCGGTCTTGTCGAGTATGACGGTGTCGACGCGCGAGACGCGTTCGAGTATGTCGGAATTGTTTATCAGGACGCCGGCGCGGGCGGCGCGGGCGAAACCGACGGCGACGGCCATCGGCACGGCGAGGCCCATCGCGCAAGGGCAGGCGACGGCGAGCACGGCGGCGAAGACCATGGCGGCGCGGCCGAAGCCGGTGAAATGCAGCCAGAGGCCGGCCGAGACGAGGGCCGCCAGGAAGACGGCGGGCACGAACCAGGCGGAGATACTGTCGACCAGCTTCTGGACGGAGCCCTTGGCCGCCTGGCTCTCGCGGACGCTGGCGGCGATCTTCATCAGCACCATATCCTCGCCGACGCCCTCGGCCGCGAATTCCAGCGAGCCGGAGGTGTTCATCGTCCCCGCGTAAAGCCTGTCGCCGGGGCCCTTCTCGGCGGGGATGCTCTCCCCGGTCAGCAGCGACTCGTCCACGGCCGAGGAGCCCCTGAGAACGCTGCCGTCGGCCGGCACCTGCTCGCCGGGACGCAGCAGCACCAGGTCGCCCGGCACCACGGCCGCGGCGGGCACGGTCTTCTCCTCCCCCCCGCGCACGACCCTGGCGAATTTGGGGGCCATCTGGAGCAGCGAACTGACGGCCCGGCCGGCGCCGGTCCTGGAACGGGCCTCCAGCCAGCGGCCCAGGTTTATGAAGAAGACGAGCACGGCGACTTCGTGCCATTGCGGATGCGCGTGCGCGCCGGGGCCGAAGACGGCGGGAGCGAAGAGCAGCGCCGCGCTGTAGGACCAGGCGACCGTGGTGCTCAGCGAGACCAGCGTGTTCATGTCGGCGGCGCGGGCGCGCAGCGAGCGCAGCAGGCCCGCGTGGAAATGCCAGCCGCAGAAGGTCCAGGAGAAGGCGGCCGCCAGGAACAGCGTGTAGGGCGAGAGGTCCAGGAACATGTCCAGCAGGATGACGAAGGCGGCCGCGGCCGACCAGAGAAGGCGCGAGAGGTAATAGCGCTGCTCGCGCTCGAGTTCCTCGAAGGATACGCCCTCGGCGCCGGCGGCCGAGGCCGAATCGGAGAAGGCCAGGGCCTTGTAGCCGGCGGAATCGATGGCGCCGCGCAGTTCGCGGGCGCCGGTCAGGGCGGGGTCGTAGCTGACGAAGGCGGTCTTGGACGGCAGGTGCACCGAAACACGCCCGACGCCGGCCACGGCGGCTATGGCGGCTTCCACCCTGGCCACGCAGGAGGCGCAGTGCACCCCCTCCAGCGGGATCACCGCCTTCCTCAATTCCGGCGACAGTGTGCTTTTTTCCATGCTCAACAGTTATCGCGCCGCCAGGACCGCGGGGCCGTCGTCACAGGCTGGCGCGCCAGGCCGCGTCCGCGGCGGCCATGTCCCTCCAGCTGCCGGCGAAAGCTTCCCCGGCCGCGGAATCGGGCGGCAGGCCGTCCTTGAGCTTGCGCAGGAAAAGGTAGAAATTGAAGTTCCCCCCGGCGCGTATCATGAACGTGATCAGGCTGCCGGCCTGCGCGTACCACCTCTCCACGGCCTCGCCGGTCTGCGCCGCGCCCGGCGGCATGGAGGAGAGGGCGGTGAAGGAGAGCGGCGCGGGCCGCACCAGCCGCGTCACGCGCGAGGCGTAAGCGTCCGCCGAGGCCGGCAGCGCGGCCTTCTCCGCGTGCACGGCTATGCCCTCGTTGAGCCAGACGAGAGCGGAGATATCGGTGCCGTCCATGAACTCTTTGAAGACCAGGTGGGCGATCTCGTGCGCTATCACACCTTTCGCCGCCTCGTTCTCGTAGACGTGTATGGCGTTGCCGTAGGCGACGCCGCCGGACCACTCGGCCTGCTTCGTCTTGGCCAGGTACTCCTCCCGGTCGCGGTAGACCACGATATTGTAAGGCGCCGCCGGGGCGAAGGAGTAGAGGCCGAGGTCGCCCGCCAGCCGCGTATAGCTGTCCTCGCAGAAAGAGGCGTAGGCCTGGGCGGTCCCGGTGTCGTAGGCCCTGACCAGGAAGCGGGCGGTCTCCACGGACTTGGCGCCGGGGTCAAGACCGGCGTAGGGCGCGCTGACCGGCTCCGGCGCCTCGATGAGATGCTGCCGCAGCACGTCCTCGGGCAGGGAGACGCAGGCCGAGAGTCCCGGCGCCGCCGCCACGGCCAACAGCAGGACTCTCCTCATCTTATCTCCAGCATGGACGCCTGGACCTTCAGGGATTTAACATGCACTTCGATGGGCAGGGCGGCGAGATCGAAGGAGAAGTTGAGCAGGGGCACATACTTGGGATTGAATTCGGCGTCGCCGTAGGTGACCGAACGCGGCCTGAGCACCAGCACGCTGTTCTTCAGCGACAGGTCCAGCTCCGCGCCCACGGCCTTGCCCCCCATCGTGCCGGAAAGGAAGATCCCGTCGTCGAACCTGAGGTCCAGGTTCTTCACCGGGAAGTCCAGGCTCTCCAGGAACCGTCCGACGGAATAGTCCGGGATCTTGCCATCGGTGAGCAGGACGGGGGAAGCGGAAAGTATCACCGGGCCTTTTTCCCCCGGCATCAGGGCGAAGTTGGCCACCGTGGCGGAGAAACCGTGGATGTCCAGTTCCCCGAACGAGGCGTAGACGGCGGAGATGTCGGCCTTGGGATAGCGGCCGGACTTCTCGTCGAACACGTCGGCCGTTATCACCGCGTCGCGCAGCGTCAGACCGGCGAGGGAAAGAGAAGGATAGAAGAAACGCCCCGGCTTCCCCCCTCCGGGCAGGATACGGCGCTTGGAGTAAAGTTCCGTGGCGCCGCCCGGAGTGACGACGGTGCCGGCCTCCGCGAAGGCGGCGGGAAGCCAGGGCGAAGCCTTGATGCGGGAGGTCTCGGAGGCGGCTTTAGGCGAAGCGGACGGGGTCAGGGCCAGCACGTCGCAGACCGAGGCCAGTTCGGGACCCGCTTCGACCACCCTGATGCCCTGCAGCTCGCGCCGTTCGAGCATCACCGAGAGGGTGTCCCTGTTGAGGTATTCGCTCGTCCCGGTCAGGCAGACGACGGCGGAGGAACGGCCGGCCAGGACGGCGCGGACCGTCTCGACGAATTTACCCGAAAAATCATCCCCGCGCATGACCACGGTGCCGCCGAAGAGCGGGGCCAGTTTTATACCGGGAAGATACCTGGGAGCGACCAGGCCGGAAGCGTTAAGGACCAGCAGCAGGACCGCGAGCAGGGCCCCGGGATAACGCAGTTTTGAGGGGGTCATGACCCCCATGGCTATCCCGAAAGGGAGCAGGGCCGGGTAGAGCAGTTCCGGAGCGCGCATCCCGGTCAGGGTGAAGAAGAGATACGGGACGACGAACCAGAGCGCGACCTTCTCCTTCCCCTGGTAGGGCATGAAAACGGAGTAGTACATCCAGAGCATGGCGAGCCCGCCGAGAATGAATAGAGGCAGGTGCATCTCCGCGGCCGCCGCCTTCAGCAGCCAGAAGAACTTCTCGAGGTGGGAGAGATCAGCCCCCGGGAAGGAGCGGGTGAGCCAGCCGTTGTAGAAAGAGACCAGGTTCATCAGGTACCACGGGACGCCCGCGACGATGCCCGGCAGCAGGCCCTTGAACAGTTCGGCGCGGTGGAGGTGCCCCATCGCCACCGCGCCCATCATGGGCAGCAGCGGCAGGGTATAGACCCAGAAGAACTTGTCGGTCAGCATCCCGAACGAGAACATGAGCCCCATCCAGAATACCGGCCGGGGAAGCTCGAAATCGTCGGAGTTGAGGTAAAAGGCCCAGAAAGCGGCCGTGAAAGCCAGCGTGGCGATCTGCGGGGACAAGGAACGGGCCGCGCCCATCACGAAAGGAAGGGCGGCGGTGGCGACGGCGGCCGACAGGGCGGTGACCGCGTTGCGGTGCCGCCGCAGCGCGTAATAGACGGAACCGAGCAGGAACGCGAGATAGAAAGCGTTGACCAGGAAAACGGCGGAGCCTATGTCCGGAGTGACGAATTTCAGGACGGGCAGGAAAGTCAGGTAGTAGAACGGCGGCTGCGCGGCGCCGGCCTGCAGGGCGCCGCTACCCAGCAGCGCCTGCGGGCCGAGCGTTTCGACGGCGGTCTGGTATTTCTGCACCATGTTGACGCGGGCGGCTTCGGCGGCGTTGAAGACATCGCCCTGCCGGGCCTTCCACTGCCAGAGGAAGACCGAACAGACCAGGACGAGGACGGCCAGTCCCAGGGGGCCCTTCTTCCAGCTCTCGCTCTTCGGGCTGGAAAGTTCCTTTTCGAAAAGGATGCTCTCGAAGACCATCCTGGTGGCCAGGAACCTGTTCTTGAAGGAGACTTCGTGCTTCTGCTCGCCTTCCGCGGTCATTTGTTCCTCCCGCGGCCCGCCAGGGCCCGCGCGCGGCCGGAATAGAACTCCGTGTGGGCCGGATCGGCCTCGGCGGCGGCCTCGTACTCGGCTATGGCCCCGGGAACGTCTCCGGCGGCGGCGCGGATGTCGCCCGCCAGCACGCGGGCGCGGGCGTTGCCGTTGTCGAGCGTGTAGGCCTCGACCGCGTCCTCGAGCGCGCCTTCCCTGTAGCCGGTGCGGTAGACGGCCACGCCGCGCCAGTAGCGGTAGGCCGAAACTTCGGGGCGGAGATCGACGGCCTTGTTGAAGTCGGCTATCGCGCCGACGGTGTCGCCGGAGCGGAACTTGAAGCGGCCGCGCTCGAACCAGGCCTGCGCCACGCGGGGCTGCAGCCTGATGAACTCGTCCATGTCGTAAACGGCCTGGGGCCATTGCCTGAGTTCGCCGTAGGCCGCCGCGCGCTGGAACCAGGCCAGCGCCAGGTCCTTTTTGAGCTCTATGGCGCGGGTCAGGTAATTGACGGCCACGACGGCGTTCTTCTGTTTCAGGTGCACGATGCCGCGGTTGAGCATGGCCAGCGGGTTCTCCGGGTCCTTCTGCAGGGCGAGGTCGAGATACTTCCCGGCCTGCTCGTAATTGCCGGCGTCCAGGTAAAGAGCGCCGAGGTTATTGTAGGGCGGGGCGTACGACGGGTCCATATCCATGGCCTTCCTGTAGTCGTTCTCGGCCTTGCCCGTGTCGCGGACGCGCTCATAGGCGAGGCCGCGCGAAGTCAGCGCCTCGGGGAACTTCTTCTTGAGCAGGATGGCGCGGGTGTAAAGTTCGATAGCCTTCATGGTCTCGCCGCGCGAGTAGGCCAGGTTCCCCCGCCGGTAGAAGGCGTCGGGGTCGCGGCCGCAGGCGGCGAGCGCGGCCAGCGCCAGAATAAAGGCGAACGATTTCCCGGTTAAGCGCATTTCTTCCTCTCTTCCTGTTGTTTTCCCGGTCCGGCCCCGGCCCCTTCGTCCCTCATGCCGAAAGCCAGCAGCACGGCCCCGACGGTTATCGAGGCGTCCGCGACGTTGAAGACCGCCGGGAAAAAGCTGAGGTCCACGAAATCCACGACGTGCCCGTAGGCGATGCGGTCGTAGAGGTTGCCTACCGCGCCGCCCAGCACCAGCGCGGCCCCGGTCTCGGCGGCGGCGCCGTGCGCGGCCAGTCTCCGCCGGAAGAACATGAGGGCGCAGATGAGGACGGCGGAAAAGACGACGAAGAAGGCGTTGTTGCCGCGGAACAGGCCGAAAGAGACGCCGGTGTTCTCCACGTAGGTCAGCGAAAGGAAGGGCAGCAGCTCGCGGCCGGCGAAACGCAGATTTTCCAGCGCCAGCCCCTTGGTGAGCCTGTCGAGCAGGATCACCGAGAGCACTATGGCCGGGCTTAGGAATCCGCGTAAGCGCATTTTCCGCGTATCAGGCCTCCGCCTTTCCGAGGACTTCCGCGCAGCGGGCGCAGACGGCGGCGTGCGCCGCGTCGGAGCCGATGTCCTTGCGCCACTGCCAGCAGCGCGGGCACTTTGCGCCCTCGGCCTTGAGCGCCCCGACGGAGAGCTCCGGCGGCCCGCCGCGGTCCAGCGAGCAGTCGGAGACTATCAGGAACTGCGGCAGGAGGGGCAGGGCCGAGGCGATGAGGTCCGCCAGGGCGGGGTCGGAGGTGCGGAAGACGAGGCGCGCCTCCAGCGACGAGCCGACCTCCCCCTTCCGGCGCAGCTCTTCGATGGCCTTTAGCGCGGGCTCGCGCAGGTCCATCAGCTTGTCCCATTTGGCCGCCAGCGCCTCGTCCTTCCAGGCGGAGGGGACCTCGGGGATGTCGGAGAGGAAGACGCTCTCGGGCAGCCGGGGGTCTATCTCGGCGCGCGCCACGCCCCACGCCTCTTCGGCCGTGAACGACAGGACGGGCGCGGTCAGCGGGAGTATCGTGACCAGCGCGTCGTAGAGCGCGGTCTGCGCCGAGCGGCGGGCCGGGTCGCCGGGCGAGAGGGTGTAGAGCCTGTCCTTGAGCGCGTCCAGGTAGAACGACGAGAGGTCCAGGATGCAGAAATCAGCTATCGAGCGTATCGCGTGGCGTAATTCGTACCCGTTATAAGCCTTGCGCGTGCGCTCGAGCATCAGCGCCAGGCGGTGGCGGAAATAGCGGTCCAGCTCCTGCATGTCCGCGTCGGCGACGCGGTGCTCCGCCGGCCTGAAATCGCTCAGGTTCCCCATCAGGTAGCGCAGCGTGTTGCGGATCTTGCGGTAGGTGTCGATGGGCCCCGCCAGGACCTTCTCGCCCATGCTCACGTCGTCGTAGAAATCGCAGAGGGCGGTCCAGAGGCGCAGGACCTCGGCGCCGTACTTCTTCATGATGTCCTGCGGCGCTACCGTGTTGCCGGCCGATTTGTGCATGGCGTAACCCTTCTCGTCCAGGGTCATGCCGTGCGTGATGACGGCGCGGTACGGCGGCTTGCCGTTGAGCGCGACCGACGGGATCAGCGAGGTCTGGAACCAGCCGCGGTGCTGGTCGGAGCCCTCCAGGTACATGTCCACCGGGTAATGGTCGCCCCCCGGGATGTGGCCGCTGCGGGCGACGGCGTACCAGGAGACGCCGGAATCGAGCCACACGTCCAGGATGTCCTTCTCCTTGCGGAATTCCGAACCGCCGCAGGAACATTTGTAGCCGGCGGGCAGGAGCTTTTCGACGGGCTCGGTGAACCAGAAATCGCTGCCTTCCTTGAAGACGCGCTCCTCCCAGGCCTTGAGCATGGCGCCGTCCGTCTGCGGCTTCCCGCAGGATCTGCAGTAGAGGGCCAGTATCGGCGTGCCCCAGTAGCGCTGGCGCGAAAGACACCAGTCGGGACGCTGCCTGAGCATCGACACCATGCGCGTCTTGCTGGCGGCCGGATACCAGGCCACGCGGTCCGCGGCCTCCACCAGCCGGTCGCGCAGGCCCTGCTCGTCCACGTGCAGGAACCACTGCTCGGTGGCGCGGAAGATGACGGGCTGCTTGCAGCGCCAGCAGTGCGGGTAGCTGTGGGAGATGTCCTTGTGCGCCAGCAGCACGCCGTCGTCCTTCATCGTCTCGACGATGAGTTTGTTGGACTCGAAGACCTTTTTCCCCTCGAAGGCGCCGGCCTCCGCGTTGAAAGTGCCGTCCTCTTTGACGGGGCAGAAGATGTCCAGGCCCAGTTTCCTGCCGAGGTGGAAGTCATCCTCGCCATGGCCGGGCGCGATGTGCACTATGCCGGTGCCGGTGCCCATATCGACGAAGTCGGCCGCGACGACCGGGCGGCCGAAGCGGCGGCGCTCGGGCAGGTGCGGGGCCAGGCAATGAGAGTATTCCAGGCCCAGCAGGTCCTTGCCGGGGAGCTCGGCGTGCCTGGAGAGCTTAAGGCCGGACTCAGCCGCGAAGCTTTCGGCGAGCTTGGAGGCGACGACCAGGTATTCGCCGGCCGATTCCATGACGGAGTAGGGTTCGTCCTGCGCGACCGCCGCGGCCATGTTGGAGGGCAGCGTCCAGGGCGTGGTGGTCCAGGCGACCAGGCTGACGGGCCTGCCGCCGGCCTTCATCGCCGGCGGAGGATCGAGCAGCGTGAACTTGACGTACACCGACGGGGAGGTCTTGTCCTTGTACTCCACCTCGGCGTCGGCCAGCGCGGTCTCGCAGCCGACGCACCAGTAGATGGCCTTTTTGTCGCGGCGGATATAGCCCTTCTCGAGCAGTTCGCGGAAGGCCTTGATGACGGTGCCTTCGTAGAGGTTGGACATCGTGACGTAGGGATTGTCCCAGTCTCCCAGCACGCCGAGCTGGCGGAATTCCGCGCGCTGTATGTCGATGAAGCGCCGCGCGAACTCGCGCGCCTTGGCGCGGAAGCCGGCGACGTCTTCGACATGGCGCTTGCCGATCTTCATCTCCTTGAGCAGCGCCTGCTCGATGGGCAGGCCGTGGCAGTCCCAGCCGGGGATATAGGGCGTGTAACGGCCCATCAGAGACTGCGATTTCACCAGGATGTCCTTGAGGATCTTGTTGAGCGCGTGGCCGAGGTGGATATGGCCGTTGGCGTAGGGCGGGCCGTCGTGGAGGATGTAGGGTTTGCGGCCCTTGCGGAGCTCGAGCATCTTCCCGTAAAGGTCCATCTTGTTCCAGAAATCGAGTATGCCCGGTTCCTTTTTCGGCAGGTCCCCCCTCATGGAGAACGAGGTCTTCGGCAGGAAGACGGTGCTGGAGTAATCGGCGCCCTTGTCCGTATTCATGGTGGTCATTAACGATATCCTTTTCAAAAACTATGTGAATTATACAAATTCGGGGACACAATACCTATTTCGACCGAAATAGGTATTGTGTCCCCGGGTGCGACACGACGCTGTCGCCCCAGGCGTCTACACTATTGCGGGGACATAATACTCATTCGGAAAGGAGAGAGTTATGGCAAGGATAGCGAGGGTGGTGATTCCGCAGTGCCCGCATCATATAACTCAGCGTGGAGTGCGGTCGATGTCCGTATTTTCGAACGACGGCGACAGGCGCAAGTATATCGAACTCCTGAGAGTCAACGGCAAAAAATACGGGGTGGACTTCCTGGCGTACTGTCTGATGTCCAACCACGTGCATATCGTCGCAGTGCCGGAACGACCGGATTCGCTGGCCCGGTCCATCGGTGAAGCGCATCGAAAGTACACGAAGGAAGTTAATTTAAGGGAGGACGTGCGCGGATACCTTTTCCAAGGACGCTTTTATTCCTGCCCGACGGATGAACGCTACTTCATCATCGCGGCTTTATACGCGGAAAGGAACCCGGTGAGAGCCGGGATCTGCCGTCAGCCCTGGGAATACCCGTGGTCCAGTGCCGCGTTCCACGCGGGCGTCGCGGAGGAAGACCCCCTTGTTTCGAAAAACATAGCGGAGATTCCCGCCAATGAGTGGAGAAAAATGCTCGGCGAGGACCCGGCCGCGTCCGAGGACCTGAAGCGCTGCTCCCGTACCGGGCGCCCGGCAGGGCCGCCCGAATTCATAGGGCGGGCGGAGGAAGTCACCGGCCGTCAGATCTTTCCGCGGACGCCGGGCCGAAAGCCGGCCCGGGAGGAAAGTCTCCTTACGCTGCCGACGTTTTGATCCAGACCTGCCGGGTACGGGGACCGTCATACTCGCAGAGGTACAGGCCCTGCCAGGTTCCCAGCTGCAGGAGCCCGGCCTCGACGAAAACGGTAAGCGAGGGGCCGGTCAGCAGGCTCTTGATATGGGCGGGGGAGTTGCCCTCTCCGTGTCGATAGTGGTACGCGCCGTCTATAACTTTCGACAGGCCGGACAGCACATCACTCTTCACCGAAGGGTCTGCGTTTTCGTTTATCGCCAGCGCGCAGGTGGTGTGCGGGCAGAAAAGATGACAGAAGCCGTCTTTCAATCCGTCCGCCGCCACCGCTTCCTGGACCAGTCCCGTTATCTCTTTCAGTTCTTCCCGTTCGGTCTTCACCTGTATTTTTTTCATGATACGCACATTTTATAACATCACGGCGCCGCTAATTCGGCGCCAATTCGGGGACACAATACCTATTTCGACCGAAATAGGTATTGTGTCCCCCCATTTTTCCGGACCCGCGCCGGACCGTTTGAACGCGCGGGAGTTTTTATATATACTTTGGCGAGTCAGAGACGTCCCGGGGAGGGCCGATGAACACGATACTTGTCGTCTGCGCGGTAGCGGTCACCATAGCTTTCATTATCCTCGTCTTCAACGCCGTGGAGACGCTCATACAGGTCCGGCACACGGCCAAGGCGGTCGAGTACCTGGCGCTCAACGCCGACACCAAACTGACCGCGCTGGACCCGATGATCAACGCGGCCAAGTCGGTCTCGGAGAACGTCTCCTCCGGCTGGTTCCGCGCGGTACAGTTCTTCTACGGGCTGGTAAAGGGCCGGTAAAGGGGCCTGGCGATGGGCATCTTCAGCAACATCTACGACGAGGGCACGCTGCGCAAGATAGAGTTCCTGCGCAGGATAAAGCTATTCGAGGGCATAAGCAAGAAGCGCCTGATACACGTGCTGGAGTCCCTGCAGGAGCGCACCTACCTCAAGGGCGAGACCATCTTCGCCGAAGGCGATATCGGCCGCGCCCTTTTCATAGTCTTCTCCGGCAAGGTCACGCTGACCAAGCTCAACCCCGAAACGGGCAAGGCTGAGCCGCTGGCCGAGGTCAACCCGGGCGAGTTCTTCGGCGAGATGGCGCTGCTCGAGGAGATGCCGCGCAGCGCGGGCGCAGCGGCGGGCGAGGAGACGCAGGTCTTCATGCTGTTCAAGACCAAGCTGGAATCCCTGCTGTTCTCCTATCCGCGCATCGGCGTGGTCATCGCCTCGCAGCTGGCCAGGATACTCTCGGCCCGGCTGCGCGCCAAGACCGAAAAGGCCTCTACTTCCGACTGATGCTAGACAAGGAACTCAAGACCCTGGCCCAGTTCCTGCTGCCGGCGCTGCTCGTGCTGGCGGGACTCTACCTGGCCGCGCAGGCCGGCGGCGCGGTCTTCCCCCTCATCCTCAGCGCCGCGCTGGCCTACCTGCTCAATCCCATGGTCCGTTACTTCGAGGTGCGCGGCATAAAGCGCCTCTACGCCGTCGTCGGCCTTTACGCCGCCGCCGGCGCCGCGCTGGCCGCGGTCGTCTACCTGCTGGTCCTTTTCCTCTCCTTCGAAATGGAGTCCCTGCGGGACACCTGGCCCCTCTACGCCAGGCAGCTGGAGGTCTTCGTCTCGGGCCTGAACGCCAAACTGGTGACCAGCTACCCGATGCTCTCCGGCCTCAATCTTCCGGAAAAGATGAACAGGCTGCTGGCGGCGGGACCGGCCTTCATCCTGGGGCTGCTGCCGATGCTCAGCCTGCTGTTCCTGGTGCCGTTCATAACGTTCTTCGTCCTGCTGGGCGGCAGCGGGATAATCGATTATATCCTGGACCACATCCCGTCGAGGCATTCCGAGATAGTCCTGCACGTCACCTCGCGCATCGACGAATCCCTGGGCAACTACCTGCGCGGCATCCTGACCGAGGCCTTCGTCATCTTCCTGATAGCCTTCACCGGCCTGGTGCTCATGGGCATCAACTACGCCAGCGCCATCGCGATCATAATCGGCTTCTCCAGCCTGGTCCCCTACCTCGGCGCCTTCGTCGGGGCCGCGCTGGCCTCGGTGGTGGCGTACTTCCAGTTCGGCACCTTCCTGGCCGTCTTCAAGGTGCTGGCCTTCTTCGCAGGCATACGCTTCTTCGACGACTGGTTCCTGCAGCCCTACATCATGAAACGCGCGGTGAAGCTCAACCCCGCCGTCATAGTGTTCGCGCTGATGGCCGGCTGGGAACTGGGCGGGATCTGGGGCGTGGTCTTCTCGATACCGGTGACCTGCATCGTCAAGGAGACGCTGGCGATAGGGATAGAGCTGCAGGAGACCGAATTCCAGTGGAAGCCGTCCCCGGAACCTACCCGCATAAGCATCCCCTACACCTGAGCTTCCCGCCGGCCGACGACAACAAAAAAGAGGACTCTCGTCCTCTTTTTTATTGTCTGCCGAAGGAGGGGCTCGAACCCTCACGACCCAAAGGGCCACGGGTTTTTGAGACCCGCGCGTCTGCCAGTTCCGCCACTTCGGCTTAGATCGGGGGACGTTGCATCTATTCCGCCGGAATAGACGTACCGTCCCCGGTTTTTACGGCTTTGACCGGCGCGGGCAGGCCGAGCAGTTCGTCCAGGGTAACCGCCCTGAGGCCGCGCTTCTCCGCCTCGGCCAGGACCGCTTCGGTCAGCCGCAGCGTGCGCTCGCGCACTTTGCCGCCTCCGTCGTGAAAAAGCAGTATGGCGCCGGGCCTGAGCTCCTTGAGGTAGCCGGCCAGCATCTCTTCGTCGGACAGTTTCGTCCAGTCGCTGCCGTAGGTCCAGTTGACGAGGACGTACCCGTTCTCCCGCGCCGCTTTCCTGACCCAGTCGCGGGAATAGCCGTTGGGCATGCGCATGATATAGGGACGGTACCCGCAGGCCTTCTCGATGGCCTTCCCGGTGGGCTCCAGTTCCGAAGCCAGCAGCTTTTCCCTGTCCGGGTCCACGGCCAGTTTGAAATAGTTCTTATGCGACGAGGTATGGTTGGCGGCCAGGTGGCCGTCGGCGCAGGCCCGTTCGAGGTCCTTCAGGCGCTTGGCCGAGGGCCGGCCGTTTATAAAGAAGGTCGCCTTGGCGCCTCTCAGCGACAGCAGGTCCAGCAGCGGAGCCGTGGTGGCGCCCGGCCCGTCGTCGTAGGTCAGGGCGAAGATAGGCGCCGTGGAAGGGCCGGAGGTGTAGAACCGGCCGGCATGATCCTCCTGCGCCGCCGCCGCGGCCGGCAGCAGCAGGCAGGCCAGAAGAGCTCCGAACGCCTTGTCTCCCATGCTTCTATTATATCTCATGACGCTCCAGTTTGGCCCGCCCCAGCTTCCAGGGCAGGTAGAGGGCCGCCGCCGTCACGACGGAGAACCCCGCCGCCGAGAAGGCGATGCCGCGCCAGTCCCAGGGGTGCTCGCGGCCGAAACGCTCGGCGAAGTGCATCTGCACCGGCCAGGCCTCGAAGCCCATCGCCAGCGCCAGGTAGCCCATCGCGCAGGCCATGTAGATGAACCCGCCGTAGGACGACTCGATCTGGTGGATGTTCTCGACGCGGAAATCGGGGAACAGCGCGCCCAGGCCCACGCCCATCACGGTGATGACGACCGACGAGACCAGGATAGTGAACAGCGAGAGCCAGGCGATGAAGGCGTCGGCCTGCAGCAGGTGGTTGGACGCCATAACCAGGATCACGCCGATGAGCATGGACGGCGGAAGGGTGAAGAGCAGTTTCTCGCGCATGAACTGCGCGGTGGTGACCGGCGCGCCGCGCGCCAGCCAGTAGCAGTTCCCCTCCAGGCTTATCGACGGGAAAGTGAAGCGCAGGCCGATGGCCGCCATGACGAAGCCCGCCACGCCGATATTGAGGAAGGAGACCATGCTTTTCATGGCCGGGGTGTCCAGCGGCAGCTGGCGTATGCTGAAGAGGTAGACCATGATCAGCGCGGCGATGAGTATGACCTGCGACCAGTAGCGCGCGTCGCGCGCGAACATCAGCCGGTCCTTCCAGTAAAGCGTCAGCGTGCCGCCCCAGCGCGGGAAGGCGGCCGCCAGGCGCTGCTCCCAGAGCTCGCGGGGCCGGCCGCGGAAGCGCGGCGAGGACTGCGCGCCGCTGAAGCCGGGGGCGTAGACCTTGCCGGCCAGGACGTACATGAAGGCGTAGAGGACGGCGGCTCCGGCGCTCAGGACGCCGCCGTAGAGGAAGAACTGGGGCCAGCGCTCCGCCCCGTAGGCCATCATGGCCCTGGTCACCCACCAGGACGGCAGGTACTCCGCCGTCGGGGACTGGAGGTACTGGATGTACTGCGCCACCACCTCGAGCGAGTCCGGGCGCAGCAGCTGCTCGGGCCTGGAGAAGCGGAAGGCGACGTAGACCAGCGCCACCGACAGGCTGCCCAGCAGCCAGGTCAGGTCGCGCGTGCGCGAGGACGGGAACCAGTACATGACCAGCATGCTGAAGATGATGCCGAAGGAGCCGGCGACCAGCACGAAAGGCAGCATCAGCAGGCAGTAGGAGACGAAGAAAGCGGGCGAAAGCTGCTTCACCTGCATCAGGGCCAGCATATAAGGGACTATGGCCAGGAACAGCGTCCACGACGAGTAGAACACGGTCTCGAGCGCCTTGTCCATGAACAGCGTGCGGTGGTCGAGCGGGCAGGAGAACAGGAACTTCAGGTCGAAGGAATAGTAGAGCGTCGTCATCGAGATGATGATGGACGAGACGATCACCATGGAGAAGGTGATCAGCAGCACCATCGAGGTGAGCTTCCAGGAGAGCATCGGCCCTATCAGTTGCACGCCGTCGAGGTAATAGAGCAGGCGCAGGAAGGAGAAGTAGAGGATGGAGAGCATCCCCAGCCCGACGGAGAGGAACATCAGGGTCTTGGCCAGTTCCCAGCCGCGCAGGACCCTGATCCTGTTGAGGAAGGTGACGGCTTTTCTTCTGAGCAGGAGGGCGAGCAAGGCTCAGTCCTCCGTCAGCGCGAGGAAGATGTCCTCGAGGGTATGGCCGCCGGAGGCGCCGGACATCCGGCGCAGGTCCTCGACGGTGCCCTCGGCTATCAGCTTTCCCTTGTAGATGATGCCGACCCGGCCGCAGAGCTTCTCGGCCATCTCCAGGATATGCGTGCACATGAAAACGCTGGCGCCCGAGCGCGCGATGCCCAGCAGCAGCTCGCGGAAGCGGCGGATGCTGCGCGGGTCCAGGCCCACGGTGGGCTCGTCGAAGAGGACGACCTTGGGCCTGCGCAGCAGCACGCTGGCGATGAGCAGCTTCTGCTTCATGCCGTGGGAATAGGATTCGAGCAGTTCTCCCCCCGCCTCCGAGAGGTCGAACGTTTCCAGCAGCTTCGGGATCTCGCGCTCCTGCTCCCCGCGCGGCACCGAGTAAAGGTCACCGATGAAGCGCAGCAGCTCGCGGCCGGTCAGCTTGGGATAGGCGAAAGGTTCGTCGGGGATATAGGCCAGGCGGCGCTTGGCGGCCAGCGGGTCGGCCAGCATGTCCACGCCGTCCACGACGACGGAACCCGCGGACGGCTTCATGATGCCCGAGAGGATCTTGACGGTGGTGGTCTTGCCCGCGCCGTTGGGGCCGAGGAAGCCGTAGATCTCGCCCGGCGGCACCCGCAGGGAAAGCCCGTCGACGGCCTTAAAGGCGCCGAAGGTCTTAGTGAGGCCTTTTAATTCTATCACGCTGAGGGAGGGACCGGTTCAGCCCGGCCGCTGCTGCTGCATGCGGTCGAGATAGTTCTTGATCTCTATCCTGGCCACGAGCTGGCGCAGGTGGTAATTGGCGACCTGCATGAACTTCTCCTGCTGGAGCTCCTGCAATATGCGCCCCTTGTCCTTCTCGAAGGACTTGAAGTCCTTCTGCCGGGAGAGATAATAGGACCGGAGCTCGTCGGGGGTGACCTTGACGGAGGTGAAGAGGAACTGCTTGTACTTGGAGGCCAGGCGGGCCTTGCGGCGCCAGTCCTCGTACTCGCTCGGAGCCATCCTGAACTCGTTCCAGATGGCCTGGTAATAGAGCCGGGGGCTGAAAGCGCCGCCGTCGCGGAAAGCGGGGGTGCTCTGGATCTCGGCGGAGAGCTCGAAGTCGGAGACGCTCATCCCCAGCTCCTCGGCCTGCATGCGCATGAGCTCCTCTATCACCATCTCGCGGAAGACCTCCTGTTCCGCTCCGCGGCGGACCATATCCCCGATGTCGGTCCCGCTGTCGCGCAGGTCGTTGAGGACGCGGTTGACCTGGGTCGAGAAGCGCTGGTAAGGGATCTTGCGGCCGCCCACGTCGGCCACGGCCCCGGAGGCGTCGCCCGTGAACATATAGGCCCCCAGGCCGACGAAAACGCCCACGAGGAAGACGGCGACGGTGCCGATGAAGATCGGTTTGCGGTGGCGCGAGAAGAATGAGATCATCTGGTTTCAGCTCCTGGTAGATAGTGGCGGACCGGCCCCCGGCCGGTCATTCGTCCGCGTCCCCGGCCGCCGGGCGCAGGGCCTCGGCATGCCCGCGTTTCTCCTTGACCGGCGGCTCCATCGAGCAGTTGCCGTTGAAGAAAGCCCCTTCCTCCAGCATTATGCGGGGGGCCCTGAGATCGCCCTCGACGCGGGCGCCCGAGAGCACCTCGATGGAGGTGAGCGCCAGGATATTGCCCTTGACCTCGCCGCCGACCGAGCAGGTCTCGCAGGAGATATCCCCCCTGATCTTGCCGGTCTTGCCCAGGGTCACCATCTTGGCGTCTACGATGGAACCGTCGATGCGGCCGTCTATCTTCAGCGAGCCTTTGGCCGTCAGCGTGCCCTGGAAATAAGCCTCTTTGCCGAACACCGTGTCCGGGTTGGTGGCGTCGAAAGAGGTCTTGGCGTTCTTGAACATGGACATAAAATACTCCTCCGGCTGCGCTCAGCGGCCGCGGCCCGTCAGGCCTTCGAACACGCCGGCGAAGAATGTGGTCTTTCCCCCCGCGTTGAAATAGCGTTCGGGGTTCTTGGGGACCCCGCCTTCGAGCACCTCGTAATGGACGTGCGAGCCGGTGGAGGTGCCCGTCGTGCCCATCAGGCCGATGCGCTGGCCGCGCTTCACCTGCGCGCCTTCCCTGACCAGCGATTCGGTCATGTGGCCGTAAAGGGTGGAGTAACCGAAGCCGTGGTCGATGAGCACGGCTATGCCGTAGCCGCCTATCCAGCCGGTATGGCGGATGACCCCGTCGGCGGTGGCGAGTATAGGCGTGCCCGCGTCGTTGGCGATGTCGACGCCGCTGTGGTATTCGCTGGAGAACCGCAGCGGGTGGACGCGGTAGCCGAACCGGGAGGTAATGCGTCCCTCGGCGGGCCAGATGGAGGGTAGCGCCTTGGCCAGGTTGTGCTTATTGGTCAGGTACCAGGTGATCTCGGTGTAGCTGGAGAGCCGCCTGCGGGATTCCTCCTGCATACGGCTCACCGCGCCGTTCATGGTCTCGTCGTTCATGGCCGCGTTCCGGCGGGCGAGCAGTTTCTTGAAATCGGCTATATCCGAGGAGTCCGGTCCGCCCACGGAGCCGGCCAGCTCGGGACGCCCGCCCATGCCGATGACCTTGCGTATCTGCGCGTCCGTGCGCTTGGTCATCTCCAGGTAATGCAGGCCCCTCTCCACCTTCATGGCCATGTAGTCCATGCGCGTGCGCAGCATGTGATTGTCGGCCTTGGTGACGTAGTAGTCGGCCTGCTTGCCGGAAACATACCCGGCCCAGAGGGTGAAACCCGTCCAGGCGGAAGCCAGGACCAGGAGGAAAAGGAGGGAAAAATTGAACCGCAGCGAAGGCAGTCCGCTATGGGGAACGACGATTATACTGACGGGAGTCAAGGCCGCTTTCAGCAGCCTTCGGGTCTTTTTGGCCAACATGAGCCCTATATTTGATAAATAAAAGGGCCTTTCTGTCAATAGAACGGCCGGGAACGGCGGTCCGTCAGGGCACGGGGACGGGTTTGACCGGGACCTTGCGCGGAGCGGAGGTACCGCTTATGACGCCGGTATCCAGGCGCGGTTCGGCGCCGTCCGGCCCGGGTCCCGGAGCGGAGGGCCCGTCGCCGGCCCGCGCGGGCGGCGGTCCGGCCGGTACCGGACCCGGCGGCATAATGCCCGCCGGCATGGGGCCCGCGGGAGCCCCGGAAAGCAGGGGCTTCATCGCCGGATCGTTGACCAACTCCATGAGCAGAGCCATGAATTCCGGACGCTCCGCGTACTTCATGAGCAACCTGTTCATGGCGGCCGGGTTCCGCATAAGTTTCATATAGGCCGCCGGGTCCGGCTTTTTCGGGTCCAGTATACCGGCCAGCTGCGGGTCCGCGTTCATATCCGCCAGGAATTCCTTCACCAGCGGCCTTTCGGCGTACTTCGCCATAGCCGCGCTTACGCCGGCCATCTGCTGCGGAGTTACCCGGGGCAGCCCGGCCGGCAGGCCAGGCTCGCCCTGACCGCCCCCTCCCCTGATCAGGAAGAGCGTGCTGCCTCCCGAAGGGGCGGACGGCCCGCCCGCTGGCGGCGCCATGTCCGTTTTCAGCGCGTTTTCCGGGAAACTTTCCATGGCGCCGGACTGGTAGGTCTCTTCGGACGGGAAGAACGAAGCGATCTTGTTGTAGAGAAAGGCCGCGGCCGCGGCTATCAGCAGGACGAGGCCGGTGAGACCCGCCAATATGAATTTGAGCTGCTTGTTCCTGGCCTTGAGCGCGGCCAGCTGGCGGACGGCGGCGTCCTCCTCCGGGGGCTGGGACGCGTCGGGCTCCGACCGGACCGGCGGCGGAGGCGCGTTCTGGACCTGCGCCGCGGCCGGCGGCGGAGGAGGAACGGCGGACGACTGGGACGGGGGCGCGGGCAGGACCGGCCGCGCGGCGCCGGGCGGCGGCGGGGCCGCGGGCCGGGGCGGAGGAGGAGCGCTCTGCTCCTGCGGCGCGGCCGGCGGCGGGGGCGGAACGGCGGGCCGCCGGTCGGAAAAGGACGGCAGCACATCTTCGCGCACGAAGGTCTCCACCGGGCGTTCCTCCCGCGCGTCGGGCGACGGGACCCTCTCGTAACGCTCCAGTTCCACGGCCGGCCGGGACGGTGGAGGCGGAGGCGCGGGCGGCTCGGGCGCGGCGGGTCCCGGCGGGGAGACTTTATCCCCGGCCGTTTTTCCCTCCGGCTCCTGAGGGTCAAAAGGCGAACGCTCCTGATTTGACACTCTTCCCCCTATATTGATAAACTCGATGACGGATTTGCTGTTATTCCGCCTTCCGGAATAATAGCAAATTTTGTCTTAAAGCCCCCTTCGTCTAGCGGCCTAGGACGCTGCCCTTTCAAGGCAGAGATCACGGGTTCGAATCGCGCCAATTTACAGAATCCGTGAAATCCGCGCTGCCGAACCCCGGCAGCGCGTGTAGTTTCTGCACTTCCCCCGACGGAAAATTAAATTTTAATTTTATTTTCTGCCCGCCTAAAAGGAAGTTCGAACCGATTTTTCTCATTATTTGCAGGTTATCAGACGGACTTCCAGAAACCGCGGCCTCTCCGACGACAGCACAGAGCTCATAGAACCTTTTCAAAGGTTCGAACCGCATTGCACCCTGCCGCGCAAAAGCTGCGAGTTTGTTTTCGATTTCCTTTTTCTCGTTGACCAATTGGGCCTTTTTGGTGACATACTCGGGCTGCGTTATTGAGCCTTGCAGTACCAAGTCCAGCAACTGGCCCAATTGGTCAGTAAGGATAACCAACTTATCTCGCAGATTTTGGGCGGCCTCTTCCCCGGCCTGGGCCGCCTTTGATTCATCCGCTTTTATATTATCAAGAGCCTCGGCGGCTAGGGCCGGGGGTAAAGAAACTCCTTTCAGCAGTTCACGCACCTGCCGGTCAATCTCCTCCTCGCGGGTAAAGCGCTCGGCACAAGGGCTTTTGCGCTTGGTACAGCGCAGGTAGTTATGGCCCTTTTGAGTTTCAGTGGTGATGAAGCACCCGCAACTCTCGCAGTGGAAAGTGCCCCGGTAAACATAAGGCTTAAATCCCCTCTGTTTGGGTTTGCTCTTGTTTTTGAGAAGTACCTGGCACTTGTCGAAGAGCGCCTTTGAAATTATGGGCTCATGCTTAGCCTCATGGATTTCACCATAGTAACGGATAACGCCGTAGTAAATCGGGTTGCGAAGCATATGATGGCAGTTGCCAATAGACAAAGCCTTTTTCAGATTGCGCCCGACGAGGCCTGCATTTTTGAGGAACTCGCGGATCTCCCTTATCGAGTAGGTGCCGGAGCCAAATAGTTCAAAGGCTTTGCGGATAAGCGGCTCTCGCTCTTTGTCTATGTAGATCGTGTGGTTTACCGTATCGTTGAGGTAGCCCATCGGAGCGCGGCTGGGCCAGATACCGTTGCGGAGTTTTTGGCGCAGGCCGCGCTTAACGTTTTCCGAGAGATTGTCCACGTAGTATTTACTCTGGCCAAAAGCGATAGACAGCATGAACTTGCCCTGCGGCGTTGGGTCGAACCAGAACGTCGGGAACTTGAGCTCCAATATCTTGGCCGTGTCCACCAGATAGATAATGCGCCCGCCGTCCACGGAGTTGCGGGCCAGCCGGTCAGGGTGCCAGGCCACTATGCCATAGGCCGCGCCCTGCTCCATTTGCGACACCATCTCGTTGAAGACCTCGCGGCCGGGCTCTTTGGCGGTCTTGCACTCAATGAACTCGCGGACTATGGGCAGACCTTCCTTTTTGGCGTACTCGCGCAGCTCCGCCAACTGCGCTTCTATAGAAAGCACCTGCTTGTCCGCCTCGTCGGTGGACTTGCGCGCGTAAAGAAAGTACCGCATTGTGGGTTTCTGCATACCTTGTCTCCCCGCTCTTAATTCCGGCTTTGCCCAGCAGGGCTAAGACGGAATTAAGTGCTATTCTCCAATTCTGCGCCGCGGGTAAGGCCGGCCAGGCGCAGCAGCGCTGGGCCGGCCGCACCGGCGGCCATAAGGAATTAAAATCGGTTCGGCAAACCGTTCCTCGGTTTGCGGCGCGTAAGCGCCTAACTTCCTCTTAGGCGGGCAGAAAATAAAATTAAAATTTAATTTTCCGTCGGGGGAAGTGCAGAAACTACACGCGCTGCCGGGGTTCGGCAGCGCGGATTTCACGGATTCTGTAAATTGGCGC
>JAGVVD010000008.1 GCA_019135865.1 Elusimicrobiota bacterium | reverse complement strand
GCTTTCCATACTGCCTCCTTGGCTATTTTATAGCTTTTCTAACCGGGAGGTCAGCCTGGGAAAGTGTCTGTTAGATTTTAAGCGAAGTCTCCAAGGGATGCAAAAGATTTACAGAAAAAGAGTGTAAAAGTTTGTATAATTTACCTATGAAGCGCTACAACATGGTTGAAGCCGCCAAACTGCTGCGCGTAACGCGCCAGACCCTATACAACTGGATAAAGCGGGGGTGGGTAAAACCCGGACGCGATTACAAGGACTTCCCTGTGTTCACAGAGGCGGACATGCGCAAGATAAAGAAGTGGAAGGAAACCATAAGGTAGCCATATGAAAACCGCTTTATATCTAAGGGTCTCCACGGAAGACCAAGCCAAGGAAGGATACTCCCTTGAAGTGCAAAGGGAAACCCTTGAGGCTTTCGCCAAGCGCGAGGGCCTTGAGGTCTACCAGGTCTACTCAGATGACGGCATAAGCGGCTATACCTCGGACAGGCCCGCCCTTAAGGCGCTTTTGGCTGACGCCAAAAGCGGCAAGTTCGGGCTGGTCCTGGTAGCCAAGCTGGACCGCTTCAGCCGGAACCTCCGGGACCTCCTTAATCTCGTAGAAGAGCTCTGCGCCTGCGGCGTAGGCTTTAAATCGGCCGGGGAGCCCTTCGATACCACAACCTCGGCCGGCAAGCTGATGTTCCAGCAGCTTGGCAGTTTCGCGGAGTTCGAGCGAAACCGCATAGCCGAGCGCGTCTTCCCCGGCATGGTAAAGGGCGCTATGCAGGGCAACTGGCTTGGTTCAAGGTTCGCGCCCTACGGCTATACCTACAACAAGCAGGCCAAACTGCTGGAAGTAGCGGAAACCGAGGCCGAGGTTGTGCGGCAGATTTTCGCCCTGTACCTTGAGGGAAAGAGCACCTGGGCCATAGCCTCAATGCTCTCCAAGAAAGGCGTAAAGAACCGCCGCGGAAACCATTTCGGCTCAAAGACCATAGGCGATATCCTTAATAACCGCATCTATACCGGCACAATAGTCTGGAATGCCCGCCACTACGACAAAACCAAAAAGACCCCCAAGGGCTACAAGTACGTAAAGAACGCTCCTGAGAAGGTCATAGTTTCGCGGGGCAAGCATAAGGCCATTATCGGCGACGAAGTTTTTGCGCAAGCGCAAAAGCTTCGCGCCGAGCGCCGCATCTCCATGCGCCGGGCCAAGCCGGGGGACTACCTGCTATCCGGCCTGCTCTTCTGCGGCAAGTGCAACCACAAGTATATAGGGGCCTCTTCCGTAAGCAATCACCGCACCAAGGCCACCAAGAAATGGTACCGTTGTTCCTCGCGGAACAACGGCTACCTGTCCTGTACCAACAACAGCGTTAAGGCCGATGACCTGGAACAGCAGTTGGCCTGGTTCATGGATACCATAGTCAAAAACGACAGGACCGGGAGCCGATGGCCGAACATGACTGGTCCGGCCCTCAGGCTCCCGGAAGCGGATAAAAAGGCCGAAAAAGCGGTAAAAGACGACCTTAAAAAGCTCCTGGACCGCCAGGCCAAATTGACCGACCTTTTCCTTGACGGGTTCGTTACCAAGGAAGTTTTTGAGGCCAAGAACGAGCTCCTGATGGAAAGGATAGAAGAGCTTAAAAAAGTAGCGGCCCTCTACGATCTGCGCGAGATAGACCGCGAAAAATCCGCGGACTATCTCGCGCAGGCCCACGAGTTCGTTTCCGACGTAGAACCACGGAAAAAGGTACTGACCCCCGCTGAGAAGAAACGCCTGCTTAACCTGGTGCTCAGGAACATCAAAATCTCCGACAAAAAACTCCGAAATGCAGAATTTTTTGCGCCATTTAATTATTTAATTCTTGAGGAAAAAAACAAATGCAGAAACGGCAAAAACCAGCGCCGCCGCCCGTTCCGGGCGGCCTCGCACGGAAAGTGCACATTATCACTTTCGGATGCCAGATGAACGAGGCGGACTCGGAGCTGGTGGCGGCGGATTTCGCCGCGCGCGGCTACGCCCTGACCGACGACCTGAAGAAGGCCGACGCGGTGGTGGTCAATACCTGCACGGTGCGGCAGCAGGCGGAGAACCGGGCGCTGTCGCAACTGGGGCGGCTGGAAGGCTGGAAGGCGGCGCGCGAGAACCGGAAGTTGTTCGTCATCGGCTGCGCGGCGGAGCGGCTGGGATACGGCACGCTAAAGCATAAATTCCCTTTCATAGACGGCGTGATCGGCGCCAAGGCGCTGGACGGGCTCTCGGAGGAGCTGGACAAGCACCTGCCGCCGGCGGGTAACGGAACGACGCCGGCGAACCTGTTCAATTCGCCGTTGTCGGCCTATGTGACGGTGATGCGCGGCTGCTCGCATAAATGTACCTACTGCATAGTGCCGTCTGTGCGCGGACCGGCGGCTTTCCTGCCGGAAGAAGAAGTGCTCCAGCAGGTCCGTCGGAGAGTGGAGGCCGGAGCGCGGGAGATCGTGCTGCTGGGCCAGACGGTCAACGCCTGGCGGGAGGGGGGAAAAAAGTTCGAGGACCTGCTCGATTCCATAAGCTCGGTGCCGGGCGTGCTGCGCCTGCGGTTCATGAGCCCTCATCCGATATACTTCACGCCGGCCTGGCTGCGCGCCTATGCGGAGAACCCGGTCATCGCGCGGCATCTGCACCTGCCGGTGCAGAGCGGCTCGGACCGGATACTCAAGGCGATGCGGCGCGGTTATACGGCCGCGGAATACCTGGGGACGCTGGAAAAGATACGCAAGGCGGACCCGGATACGGTATTCTCTACGGATTTCATCGTAGGCTATCCCGGCGAGACGGAGGAGGATTTCGAAAAGACGCTGGAACTGGTAAGAAAAGGCCGGTTCGCTTTCGCCTTCTGCTTCCGCTATTCGCCGCGGCCGGGGTCGCCGGCCAAGGACGCGCCGGACTCGTCCTCTCCTTGCGGGGACATCACGGACCGGGAGACGCGGGACCGTCTGGCCCGGCTGCTGGAAGAGGTAAAAAGGACGGGCGGGGGTATTTTCGCGGAAAGAATTGGTAGAATAGAAGAAGTCCTTGTGGAGTCCGCGCGGAGGGGCAAGACCTCCTCCAATTTCAACTGCAGGCTGGACAGGGAATGCGCCCCGGGTTCGCTGGTGAGGGTGGAAGTCACCGGGACCGCAAAAACTGAACTAAGCGGGAAGGTGTTATCATGACCAAGAAACACAAGGTAGTCAAAGAGCGGCGCCAGCACGTCCGCCTGCCCATCCTGCACGGGATACTCGAACCCGTGGAGATCGAATTTTTCACCACGGACGACGCGGGCAAGGTGCAGCCCCAGCCGGCCATACTCTCGGACCTCTCCGCCGGCGGCATGCGCCTGATCACCTTCATGGCGCCGCCGCATTCCAAGGAGTTCAACATCGTCCTCAATCTCGCCGGCCTGGGCGAAGTGCCGATAACCGGCCGCATCTCCTGGGTGAAGGAGAAGGGCGGCGTGTTCATGAACGGCATCTCTTTCAGCGGCATCAGCCCCGACTGCGTCAAGCGCATCAACGCTATGGCCGAGGACTACGCCGACTGCGACACGCGCCTGGAGCTCAAGCTGCCCGAGGTCTGCGTGGAGACCTGCAAGGCCCACGGGCTCTGCAACAAGCCGCAGAAGGACGACACCCTCTTCAAGAAGAAATAAGACAGGGAAAAAGAACTACCGGAAGGCCGGAACGCTTTAAGAGACAGGTCCGCTAAAGCTTTCGGCCTTCTTGTTTCCCGTCGGAACAAGGAGACAATGTCCCAGCAGGAAGAGCTAAAGCCGATAACCCTGATGGGCGCCACGGCCTCGGGCAAGACCGAGGCGGCGCTGGGACTGGCGCGCCTGCTGGGCGGCGAGATAATATCGGCCGACTCGCGGCAGGTCTATAAGCGTCTCACGGCCGGCACGGCCAAGCCCGACGGCGCCTGGCGGGAGGAGGGCGGCCGCCGCGTCTACCTGGTCGAAGGCGTGCCCTATCACCTGGTGGACTTCCTCGATCCCAGGGCCTCCTACGATGCCGCCTCCTTCGCGGCCGACGCGCAGCGGCTGGCCGGGGAGATAAAGTCCCGCGGCAGGGTCCCGATAATCGCCGGCGGCACGGGGATGTACGTGCAGGCGCTCTGGAGCGGCCTGGACCCGCTGCCGCCCGCCGACCAGGCCGTGCGCGACGAGCTCGCGGCCTTCGCCGAGAAAGAGGGCCGGCCGGCCCTGCACGCGCGGCTGGAGGCGCTGGACCCGGAGGCCGCGTCGAAGATCCCCGTCAACAATATACAGCGCGTCATACGGGCGCTGGAAGTGATACGGATAAGCGGCAGGCCGATCTCCGAGCTCTGGACCGGCCGGTTCCACAACGCCCTGCCGACGCACCTCTCTCGCTTCATCGTGCTGTCCTGGTCCAAGAAGGACCTGTTCGAGCGGGTGCGCGCGCGCACGCTGGCCTCTTTCGTGCGCTGGGAGGCGGAGACCCGCGCCCTTCTCGACGAGGGCTATCCCGAGGACTGCCCGGCGCTCAAATCGCTGGGGTACCCGCAGATGATCGATTATATCCGCGGCGACGCGGGCCAGGCCGCCGCCGCCGAGAGGATACTGCGCGTCACCATGGCCTACGCCAAGCGGCAGGCCACCTGGTTCGCCCGTTACCGCAATGTCCCGCGCGTGGACGTCTCCTCTCCGGCCGACCTGCTGCCGGAAAACCTGCTCAAGGCCGCGGGGGCCGCCTGAAGGCGCTGCTCGTCGCCGTTTTCAAGGGAGGCGCGGCCGAATCCGCGGCCGCCTCTTCCGAACTGGCCGAGCTGGGCCGCCTCTGCGAGACCGCCGGCATAATCCCGGCCGGCAGCGTCCTGGCCCGCGTGAAGGCCTTCACGCCGGCTACGCTGCTGGGCTCGGGCAAGGCCAGGGAGCTGGCGGCGAAAGCCGCGGAAGCCGGGGCCGACGCGGTCATCTTCGACGACGACCTCAGCCCGGCGCAGCAGCGCAACCTCGAGAAGATCTTCTCGCTGGCCGTCACCGACCGCACCGAGCTCATCCTGCAGATCTTCGCCCGGCGCGCCCGCACGCGGGAGGGCAAGCTGCAGGTGGAGCTGGCGCGCCTTACGCATATGCTGACCCGGCTCTCGGGCAAGGGCGAGGCGCTGGAGCAGCAGCACGGCATGATAGGGACCCGCGGCCCCGGCGAGCGGAAGATCGAGTACGAGCGGCGCGCGCTGCGCGACAAGATCGGGGAGCTCAAGGAGAGGATAGAGGCCGTGCGCAGGGAGCGTTCGGTGCAGCGCGGCCGGCGGGACGCGGTGCCGCTGCCGCAGGTCTCGATAGTGGGCTATACCAACGCCGGCAAGTCCACGCTGCTCAACGCGCTCACGCGCGCGGCCGGCCGCGGCGCGGTCTACGCCGACGACAAACTGTTCGCCACCCTCGACCCGACGACCCGCCGCGTGCGGCTGCCGGGCGGGGGGGAGGCGCTTTTCACGGACACGGTCGGTTTCATACAGAAGCTCCCGCATTCCCTGGTGGCGGCCTTCAAGGCGACGCTCGAGGAGATAGGCCGCTCCGACCTGGTCATACACCTGCACGACCTCGCCTCTCCCGCGCTGGCGGAGCAGCACGCCTCCGTCAAGGCGACGCTGGCCGAGATAGGCGCCGGCGACAAACCCACTCTCAACGTCTTCAACAAGGCCGACCTGCCGGGCGCCTCGCCCGCGCGCGCCCGCCGGCTGGGGCCTTTCTTCCGGCCGCTCTGCGTCTCCGCGCTCAAAGGCGAGGGACTGCGCGAGCTGCTGGAGAAGGCGGAAGCGATGCTCTCCGCCTCCTGGCAGGAGCGGGAGCTGGTCCTGCCGCGCGACAGGGCGGGCCTCCTCAAGGAGATCTACCGCATCGGCCAGGTGCTGGAAGCGGAACACGGCGAAAAGGAGATCCGGCTGCGTTTCCGCGCCACGGCGGCCAACTGCGCCCGCGTGGAGGCGCTGCTGGCCAGAAAAACGGAATAAGCCTTGCGGCGCCCCCTATTTTTATATAATTTAAGGACTTCACCATGTACGAACTCTCCATCGCCCTCACCTTCGTCGCCAGCTATGTCCTCGGCGGCGTACCGGCCGGCTACCTGATAGGCAAGCGCTTCTACGGGCTGGACATCAGGCAGTACGGCTCGGGCAATCCCGGCACGGCCAATGTCTACCGGACGCTCGGGAAATGGGCCGGCATCGCCACCTTCGTCATCGACTTCCTCAAGGGCTTCGTCCCGGCCTGGTTCGCCATGCAGTTCTACGTGCGCGGCGGGCACTGGTGGATACCGGTCACGGCGGGCGCGCTCTCCATCGCGGGCCATATCTGGACCATCTTCCTGGGCTTCAAGGGAGGCAAGGGCGTGGCCACCGCGGCCGGCGTCTTCATGGCCCTGCTGCCGGTACCCACGGTCGGCGCCTTCGTCGTCTTCGGGATCGCCGTCGCTCTCACCAGCCATATCTCAGTAGGCTCCATGGCGGCCTCGGTGTCGCTGCCGGTGCTCTGCTATTTCCTGACCGACCCGGACGGCAAGCAGCGGCCTTTCACGATACTCGCGCTGGTCGTCTGCGCGCTCATCTTCTACACTCACATCTCCAATATCCGCCGCATACTCAAGGGCAAAGAGCTCTCCTTCCAGCATAAGGACGGCGCGTCGCCGCGCAAAGAGGGGGAGGGCGCGCAGCCCCGGCCATGACGGAATCCCCGGAAAAAGAGGTCAAGATCTATTCGATCGCGACCAGCCTGACCGAATCCATCATCTTCCTCGACGAGGTGAACGGTTCGCGCATACTGCCCATCTGGATAGGCCCGCAGGAGGCCCAGGCCATAGCGATACGCCTCTCGGGCTACCCGTCGCCGCGCCCGATGACCCACGACCTGCTCTTCTCCCTTATCAGGGAGCTGGACTACACCGTAGAGAAGGTCGTCGTCCGGGACATAAACGAGAACACCTATTATTCCTCGATCCATCTCGTCTCCCGCGACGGGGACTCGCGCAGGACCGTGGACTCGCGCCCGTCCGACGCCATCGCCGTCGCCGTGCGCTTCGGCTGCCCGATCTACGTCTCCGAGGCCGTTTTTTCCAAGACCCAGGTCCTCTCCAAGCCCATCACCGAGGACGAGGTGGTCAAGTTCCGCGAGGACCTCAAGAACCTCAAGCCGAACGACATAATCGCGCAGCTGTTGAAGGAAACCCCCGGCCGGCCCGGGGACGCCGCCGGCGGGGAGCCGGGCGGCGCGGACGAGAAGGAGGAGGAAGGCGATGAATAGGCACGACATTATCAAGGAGATCGCCCGCCACCTTACCACGGAGAAGGACGCCAAGATGGCCGTGCACCGCATCTTCGAGATGATGGCCGCGGCGCTGCGCTCCAACGAGAAGGTGGTCATCTCCAATTTCGGTACGTTCCGCGTCAAGGAACGCCAGCCCCGCCAGATGCGCAACCCCAAGACCAACCAGAAGGTCATGGTCGGCCCGCGCAAGAGCATCCGCTTCAAGCCCTCCAAAAAGATACTGATGGGGATATAAGGGGACGGGCAGGGCGGCGGCGGAACGATGACGGAAAAGAACTACTTCACGATAAACGAGATCGCCGGCAGGACCGGCATCGCCCCGCACACCATCCGCTACTGGGAGTCCAGGTTCAAGCTGCTGCGCCCGCTGCGCCTGGCCAGCGGCCACCGCCGTTACACGCGGAAGGACCTGGAGACCGTCAACGAGATCAAGGACCTGGTCCTGCTCAAGGGTTATTCGCTGCGCGGCGCCAGGAAGGTACTCTACGCCCGCGGCAAGGCCGGCCCCGAGAAGAAGCGGGCTTTCGTCCCGCCAGCCTCCGACGCGGGAACGGCGGAACTGCTCGAGGAGATAAAGAAAGAGCTCCGGCAGATGATCAAGGACCTCTGACGGAACGCGCGATTTTGAGACGGGCCCGGTTTTTGATAGAATAGCGCTTCGACGTTTTCGACCTTCCTCACCGGGGCGTGGCTCAATGGTAGAGCGCTCGCTTGGGGTGCGAGAGACTCCGGGTTCAATTCCCGGCGCCCCGATGAGGAAGGTCGAACTGTTTTGTAAAGTAACGGAAGACCTGCTGAACGGCGCGACGGGAAGAACCCGAGTCTCAATCCGAGACGAGGGTTCGCCGGCGCCCCGATGAGGAAGGTCGAACTTTTTGGCACAGTGACGGCAAGACGGACTTACAAGGAAGGGGAGAAACGAATGATCGGCAATAAGATAATGACGGCGGCGGTTTTTCTGACCGCTTTAGCGGCTTTCGCCTGCGCGGGCAAAATGGCGCCCGCCGGGAAAACGGAACCCGCCGGCGAGCCGGAGGCCCCGGCCCTGGCGCAGTACAACAACGACTTCGCGATAAAGTTCTACCGCTCGCTGGCCCCCGAGGGCGGGAACGTCTTCTTCTCGCCCTACAGCATCGCCTCCGCTTTCGCCATGACCCGCGAGGGGGCGAAAGGCGCCACCGCCGCCGAGTTCGACGCGGTCTTCGGTTTCCCGGCCCCCGGGAAGGGCCTGGGCGAAAGTTTCTCCGCCGGCGCCGCCGCGCTGGAAGCCGGAAAAGGTTCCGCCAGGCTGGTCCTGGCCAACAGCATCTGGCCCCAGAAGGACTACAAGTTCAAGCCCGACTATCTCTCGAAACTGAAGAAGTCCTACGGCGCGCAGTCCGCCGCCGTCGACTTCAAAAAGGACGCCGAGGCCGCCCGCAAGGAGATAAACGACTGGACCGGGAAGAAGACCGAAGGCAGGATAAAGGACCTTTTCCCGGCCAGGTCGCTCAACGCGCTGACCCGGCTGGTCCTGGCCAGCGCGGTCTATTTCAAGGGCTCCTGGCTGCATCCTTTCGAGGCGGCCATGACCTCCGACGCCGACTTTTTCGCGAAGGAGGGGGCGGAGCCGGTGAAGGTGAAGATGATGGCCCACCCCGGCCAGAAGAAGCGGCTCTACACCGCCGACGAACTGGCCGCCGTACTGGACCTGCCCTACGCCGGCGGCTCGCTGTCCATGACGGCCGTGCTGCCGCGCGAAGGAAAGACCCTCGCCGAAGTGGAGGCCGCGCTCTCGGCCGAAAAACTGGCCGCCTGGCGCGCCGCCATGCAGGAGCGCGACGTCAAGGCCTTTCTGCCCAGGTTCAAGTTCAGTTCGAAGTACGACCTCGCCGCGCGTCTGCCCGCCATGGGGCTCAAGCTCGCTTTCACCGACGCCGCCGACTTCTCGGGGATGGACGGCACGCTGGACCTCTACGTGCAGAAGGCCTTCCACCAGGCCTTCGTGGAGGTCAACGAGGAAGGCACCGAGGCCGCCGCCGCCACCGGCGTGGCCATGGGCCTGAAATCGATAATGATGGACTTCGAGGTGTTCCGCGCCGACCGGCCTTTCCTGTTCCTGATAACGGAGAACAGGACCGGCCTGATACTCTTCATCGGCCGCGTGGAGAACCCGGCCGCGGCCTGAGCCGCGACGCGGGCCGCGAAAGGCCCTGGGTCAGCCGGCACTGAAGCCGGCCCGGCCCAGGGCCTTTTTCACGGCTTCCAGGGTCCCCTCTCCGCCGTCGTACTCCAGCTCCACTTCGCCCTTCTCGAGGCTGACCAGCGCCGAGGCGACGCCGGGTACGCCTTCGGCGGCCTTTTTCACGGCCGCGGCGCAGTGGCCGCAGCTCATCCCGCTCACCTTGATGGTCGTTTTCATGCTGCTCCTTGACAATAATCGTTATAATGTGATATTATTTCTTTAATAAGAGTTATTCTATTTTACCTTATGAAAAAAGTCAATACCGCCGGGAAGGACCGGAAAGAGCGCAATACGCCGCAGCGGGCCGCGCTGGCCAGGCTGCTGGCGGGGAACCGCTCGCACCCGTCCGCCGAGGCGCTGCACAAAAAGCTCCGCAGGAACTTCCCCGGCCTCTCGCTGGCCACGGTCTACAACAACCTTAGGGGGCTCGTCGCCGCCGGGGAACTGGCCGAGCTGACCTTCGACCGGGACCGCCAGCACTTCGACCCCGACCTCTCGGCCCACGGCCACATGTTCTGCATGGACTGCGGGGAGGTCTTCGATGTGCGCTGTTCCGCCCCGAGGGCCGCCAAAACCCCCGGGGGCTTCAAAGTGCTCAGGGCCGAGACCGTTTTCCGCGGTTACTGCCGCCGCTGCGCGGCCAAAGCGTCAAAGAGGAGGACAAGATCATGTGCGAAGAAAAGGAAAAAACGCTGACGGTGGGCGAAAGGGTCCCGGACTTCGACCTGGAGACCTTCGATCCCGCTTCGATGAAGTTCGGCCGCTTCCGGCTGGCCGACGCGGTCGGGGAGGGACGCTGGACCGTGCTGGTCTTCTACCCGGCCGACTTCACCTTCGTCTGTCCCACGGAACTGGCCGACCTGGCCTCCAGGCACGCCGAGCTCTCCGCCCTGGGCGCCGAAGTCGTCTCGGTCAGCGGGGACACCAAGTTCACCCATATGGGCTGGCAGGGCCAGGAGCGGCTGCTCAAGGACGTGAAGTACCGGATGGGCTCGGACGTGAAAGGGACGCTGGCCAGGGCCCTGGGCGCCTATGATCGCGCGAGCGGACTGGCCCACCGCGGCACCTTCATAATAGATCCCGGCGGGGTCCTGGTCGGCGCCGAGGTCAACTTCAGCAATGTCGGCCGCGACATGGACGAGCTGGTCCGCAAACTGAAGGCCTTCGTCCACGTCCATCAGAACCCGCAGGAGGTCTGCCCCGCCAAGTGGAAGCCGGGGGAGAAGACCCTCAGGCCCTCGGAGAAACTGGTGGGAAAGGTGCACGACGAGCTCAAGTGAGGGAGCGCCGCCGCGAAGACCGCCGCCGGGCCCGGGCCCGGCGGCGTCGTAATTTTGTATAACTGTCGCTATGCCCCGCCACCGGCCGCTCAAAGCGGCCCTGATCTACGGCTACGAACCGTCCGGCCATTCCTCCGCGGCGCAGGCCATAGCCGAGGAGCTGCCCCCGGAACTGGTGGAGCCGGTCCACGTCGATCTCTCCGTGGTGTTCCCGTCCTTCGGGCCTTTCGTCGCGCGCGCCTACCTGCAGGTGCTCAAGAAGACCCCGGCCGTCTGGTCCTACGCCTACGACAACAGCCTGCTCTCGCTGGCGGCAAAGAGCCTGCGCGGCGCCGTGCTGCCCTACTATTCCCGCAGGCTCTCGGCCTACCTGCGCAAGCGCGGGGTGAGGGCGGTCATCTCCACCCACGCGGCGGCCTGCCAGATGCTTTGCGCCGACGGCGGCGGGACCGCCCACGGCCCGCTCTTCGCCGTGGTCACCGATTTCCGCGCCCATTCCTACTGGCCGGGCCGGGGCGTGAAGGCCTGGTTCACCCACGACCGCGCGGGCTACGACGACCTCAGGAAGAACGGGGCCCCGGCGGAAAGGATCTTCGCCTGCGGCATACCCGTGCGCAAGGGCTTCGCCGCGCCGCGCAGCCGCGAGGCCGAACTGCTCTCGCTGGGCCTGGACCCGCGGCTGTTCACCGTCCTGCTGGCCGGCGGCAGCAAAGGGCTCGGCGAACTGGAGGAGGCCGCCTCCGCGCTCAAGCCGCTGCTCGGGAAGATACAGCTGCTGGTGCTCTGCGGCGAGAACCGCCGCCTCTCCGCCAGCCTGGAGAAACTGCTGGGGGGGAGGAAGCACGCGCGGGTCTTCAATTACTGCAAGGACACCTCGCCTCACCTGGCGGCCGCCGACATAGTGGCCGGCAAACCCGGCGGCGTCACCGCGGCCGAAGCGCTGGCGCTGATAAAGCCTCTCTTCATCTTCGCCCCGCTGCCCGGGCAGGAGGAGCGCAACGCGGACTTCCTGGCCCGCCGCCGGCTGGCGCTCAGGGCGGACACGGCCGCGGAACTGGCGCAGCTGGTGAAAAGGGCGGCCGGCGAGCCGGCCATGCTCGACCCCATGAAGAAGGCCATCGTCCAGTACTCCAGGCCGCGCGCGGCGCGCGACATCGCCGCCCGGGTGCTGGAGGAGCTTTACCGGCCGGAACAGGTAAGCTTCCGCTGCGCCCGGCGCCAGGAACCCGTCGGCCGGCCCTCTTTTGAAAAGGGCCGGAAAACATGCTAAAATAAATCCACGATCGGGGCGTGGCTCAGCTGGCTAGAGCGCTCGCTTCGGGTGCGAGAGATCGTGAGTTCAAATCTCACCGCCCCGATTCCTGTTTTAGAACGGTCGGACACAACGAAGCCCGGCGCGCCAGCGCCGGGCTTCGCCTTTGCCGCCGGGGCCCCTATTGCGTTGTCAATAGTCCTTGCCCGTACGGACCGATTTTAGTATTATTTTCCCCGGTCAAAGATGCGCGTATACTTCAAAGCCGGCGGCAGGGTGCAGGGAGTCGGTTTCCGGTGGTTCGTGCGCGACTCCGCGCTGGCGCTGGGCCTGAAAGGCTGGGTGCGAAACCTCCCCGGAGGCGACGTCGAAGGCGAGGCCCAGGGCCCCGCGGAAAAGCTGGACCGGCTGCTCCTGGAGATAAAGAGCGGCCACGACTGGGCCCGGGTGGACGAACTGAAGCATTACGAAGTGCCGGAGACCGCGGACGAAAATTTCGAAATACGCTGATCGAGGAAGACGCCACATGCCTGAGAAGAAAGACAAGAGAGAGGAAAAGGAAGAGGAAGAGCGGGAGGAGCCGCAGGCCGCCGCCAAAGAGGAAGGCGCCGCCGAAGGCGAGGGGGAGGGAAAGAAGGGCATCCCCAAGGAAAAGCTCAGCGCCATAAACATAGATTCCACCAACCAGTACATCCGCAAGATCAGCACCATCGACCACAGGATCTCGCGCGAGGAGAACCACGAGCTCTGGAAGCGCGTCAAGCGCGGCGACCGCCGCGCCAAGCAGCGCCTGCTGGAGCTCAACCTCAAACTGGTCATCCCGATAGCCAAGCGTTTCCTCTACCCCGGCGCCGACCTGATGGACCTCGTCGAGGAAGGGAACCTCGGCCTGCTGCACGCCATCGACAAGTTCGACATCCGCAAGGGCTACCGCTTCTCCACCTACGCCTCGTACTGGGTGGAGCAGTACATCCGCCGCTCGGTGGAGGAGACCTCGCGCACGATACGCGTCCCTCCCCACGCCTGGACCGCGCTGCGCAAATGGCTCAAGCAGTGGGACAGCATGCACGGCAAGCTGGGCCGGGACCCGACACTGGCCGAGATGGCCAAGCAGATGCACTGGACCGCCAACCAGGTGCGCACCGCGCTCAACGCCTCCGAGGTCATGACGGGCCTCTCGTCCATCGAGACGCCGCTGGGCCACGACGACGGCTCCGACACGGTCGGCGACACGCTGCAGGACCACAACGCCTCCACGCCCGACAACCTGATCTCGATACTGCGCCTGCACGACGAGCTCAAGAGCGCGCTGGTGGAGATAGGCGAGCGCGAGCGCATGATAGTAGAGCTGCGCTACGGCCTGACCGGCCAGACCGCGATGACGCTCAACGAGATAGGGCAGAAACTGGGCCTCTCGCGCGAGCGCGTGCGCCAGATAGAGGAGCGCGCGCTGCTGCGGCTGCGCCGCGTGGCCGCCCGGATGGGGCTCATCGAGATGTCCAACAAGGGCGGGCCCACCAATATCCAGCCCGGCTGGAACCAGCCCAAGCAGAAGACCGACCTGCTGGGCGACGCGATACCGACCAAGCCCTACGTGCCGCGCAAACAGGGGAAGAAATGATGAACGCCACGGACGCCGACATAGAGACGCTCAAGGCCGCGATCCGCGACGTGCCGGACTTCCCCAAGCCCGGCATCATGTTCAAGGACATCACCCCGCTGCTCAACGACACGGCGCTGTTCGGCCTGGCCGTGAAGCTGCTGGCCGCGCCCTACAAAGGCAGGGGCATCACCAAGGTCATCGGCATGGAGGCCCGCGGCTTCATCTTCGCCGCGCCGGTAGCGCTGGAACTGGGCGCCGGCTTCACGCCGGTGCGCAAGAAGGGCAAGCTGCCCTACAGGACCGTCTCGGTGACCTACGACCTGGAGTACGGCCAGGACACGCTGCAGATACACGAGGACGCCGTAAAAGCCGGTGAGAAGATACTGATAGTGGACGACGTGCTGGCCACCGGCGGCACGGCCAAGGGCGTCTGCGGCCTGGTGGAGAAGCTCGGCGGGAAGGTGGAGGCCGTGGCCATGCTCATCGAGCTCGGCTTTCTCAAGGGCCGCGACAGGCTGTCTGGCTACCCCGTCGAATCTTTGATAAAATACTAGTTCGATTGCGCCCGTAGCTCAACTGGATAGAGCTGCTCCGTCCTAAGGAGAGGGTTGGTGGTTCAAGTCCGCCCGGGCGCGCCAGTTTTTCTAGGAGAACATAAATGCCTTCAACCACATGGGTAGCCAGCGGAGAGCCGGAGCTCAAGCCCCGCAGGACCGACCAGGTCATGACCTTCGTGAAAGAGAACCGCGAATCCGTCGTCGCCGGTTCGGTGGTCCTGCTCGCCGCCATCCTGCTCGGTTCCTGGTTCTACCTGCATTACCGCCAGATCAACGACACGGCCTGGAAGCAGCTCTTCATAGCGCAGCAGACCGGCTTCGCCGGCGCCTACGCCGAGGCCGGGAAGAAGTTCGACGAGGTCGTCTCCGGCTTCGCCCGCTCCGGGGCCGCCGGCTACGCCGTCATGGGCAAGGGCGACCTCCTCTTCCGCCAGGAGAAGTACAAGGAGGCCCTGGAAGAGTACAGGAAGCTCGCCGACGGCCCCAAGGCCATCCGCCCCTTCGCGCTCTACAATGCCGGCAAGGCCCGCGAGGCCATGGGAGCCTCCGCCGAGGCCGCCGCGGACTACCGCGACTTCCTGGCGAAGTATTCCGACCATATGCTGGCGCCCGAGGCCCATTACTCGCTGGCCGCGGTGCAGGAGAAACTGGGCGACAAGGAAGGCGCCAGGGCCGCCTACGAGAAGATCGCCATACTCTACCCCGACACCTCCTGGTCCGAAAACGCCAAACAAAAGACCGGCCAGGCTACCGCGCAGCCCAGGTAAAAGGACTTGGAACCTTTTGGAAGCCCGGCCCCAGGCCGGGCTTTTCTTCGCCCGGACCCTGGCATATTAAGACATATCCGCCATATATACTTAAAAGTACTTGACAGCCTTTTTGGGGTTTTGTAGGATTATCATGCTCTGTAAAGGAGACCTTCCACTCGCAGTACGGGAGGGTCCGCCAGCCCCGGGGTTGTATGGGGGGGAGCGGAGCGCCCCGATTTAAGGCGCTTCTCCAGAACGGCCGTAGGCCCCGGACAGCGGGGCACAGGCACTGTCCCTGAGGGGGATTCAAAACCCTCCCGAGGGAGAGAGCAAAGGCCCCGGAAACGGGGGCTTACGACAAAACAGGAGGAGAGTAAATGAAGAAACTGATAGCGATACTTGCGCTGCTCGCGCTCACTGGCAACATCGCCAGCGCCGAGCTGCTCAAGAACTTCAAGTACGACGGTAAGGTGGAAGTCAACGCCTACCAGGTCCGCAACATGGACTACAATGACGGCGCCAAGGACAAGGAGAACGACACCAACACCCGCGTGCAGGTCAACATGGGTTTCGACCTGAACGAGGACGCCGATGCCGTGGTCTCCATAGTCAAGAGCGACCGCCAGTACGGCGACGGCTCCCAGGACGTGAACACCATAACCACCCTGCTCGATGTGGAACAGGCTTACCTGAACCTCAAGGGCGTGTTCGGCATGGACCACAAACTGGGCCGCCAGTATTACGGCAATGAGGGCGACCTCATGATCTATTACGGCCCCCAGGGCATGCCCTACAACTACGGCGGCTGGTCCGCTAACGGTCTGGGCGTGACCGGCCTGGACGGCTGGTCCTCCGGCTACAGCTGGGACAAGCTGCACCTGGGCTTCCTGCTGGCCAAGGACACCAACGACAACGTTGCGACCCCTGACAGCGACGAGGATGTTGCCGGTATCACCGCCAAGTACAACATGTCCGACGACATGACGCTGGGCGCCTATGTGTACCAGAACAACACCCAGGCCGGCAATGTCGCCGGCTCCAATGACCGCCTGCAGGCCATCGGCGTCAAGGCCGACGGCATGGTCAAGGGCTTCAAGTATCACGCCGAATTCGCCAAGAACATGGGCAAGAACAATAACAATGTTTCCGCCCTCGGCGCGGCCGGCATGAACGACTACAGCGGCATGGGCTTCCTGGCCAACGCCTCCTACGAGATGGACCTCAAAGGCAAGCTCGTCCTGAAGGGCGAGTACGCCTACGGTTCCGGCGACGATAACACCACGGACGACGATGTCGAGGCTTTCTACAGCATCCAGTCCGACTATCGCCCGGGTCTCATCTGGGGCGGCAACTTCATCACCGGCGTTCCCGGCGGCGCGGGCATCAGCAACCTGACCACCTGGAACATCGGCGCGATGTGGACCCCCGCTTCGCAGGAGAAGCTGACCCTCAAGGCCAGCCTCCTCAACTTCTCTCCGACCGAAGACACCCTCAACGGCGTCTCCATCGGCTATGACACCTACGGCATGGAGTTCGATCTCTGCGCCAACTGGCAGCATAGCGAGAACGTCGGCGTGAAGGCCTACTACGCCATGTTCATGCCGGAGAGCGACTACTCCGGCGCGGCGACCGACGACACCCTGTCCCTGGTCGGCGCGGCGTTCAACGTCAAGTTCTAATAACCGTAAAGGTTAATAGATTAAAAGCCCCGGGGCCTCGAAACCCCGGGGTTTTTATTTTGGGCTCGGCTATTTTGTTATAATAAATCCCGATGAAGCGCCTCTTATCTTCCTGCGCGGCCTTAGCGCTCCTGACCGCCCCTGCCGGGGCCGTCAAACTGGACATAATCTCCGACATACGCATAAAAGCCTCCTCCTACGAGGACCTCCTTTATATCGACTCGCGCAACAGCCAGACCGTCTATACCGAGCGGGCTTCGCTGGGCTTCGTGGTCAAGGACATAGCCCTGCCCCGCAGGCCGCTCTCCCATATGGACCTGGGCGTGGTCTTCCAAAGCCTGGGCACCGGCGGCAATTCCAGCACGGTGGCCGCCCCGCAGTTCCAGGGCGGCGTCGGCAAGTACGAGAGCGTCAACGGCTCGCCCTTCGTGCGCAACGCCTACGTGAAGATCTATAATTTCGGCCGCCGCGGCCTGACCGCCACCTTCGGCCGGCAGGACTTCACTCTGGGACAGGGGATCACGCTCGCGTCCAGCGATACGGGGTTCCCCGGCGCGCTGCTGGAGACCGACAGCCTCTTCGGCTTCAAGACCGACCTTTTCGCCTTCCGCCCTTATAAATCGACCGCGGCCTATACCGTCTTCGGCGCCAGCCTCTACCACCCCTCGAAGGAGGGCGTCTGGCAGTTCTACTATTTCCGGGAGAACACAGCCTCCAACGCCGACGGCCTGGACTATACGGCCTCCTCGCGCAACCGCTCCTATACCGGGGCCCGTTATTTCATGGGCCGCGGCGAGCTGGAATTCGACGGCGAGTTCGTCATGCAGGGCGGCTCGGGCAAAAAGACCGACGGCACGAAGGTGGATTACGAAGGCTCGGCCTTCATGATGAAGGGCTCCTGGCGGCAGCCGCTGGGCTTCTTCGGCTCCTCGCGGCTGCGCCTGGCCTACGGCCGCTCCAGCGGTAATCCCGACGCCACGGGGGGGACGGACAAGGCCTTTTTCCCGGCCTTCGGGGCGAAGAGCGACGGGGGGATAGAGCGCGGCGGCTACGGGGCCATAATGGGCGCCAGCCTCTACGACACCATAAAGACCTCGGACACGGTCAACGGCCTGCCCGACGGCGTCTCGGGGCTCAATGTCATCAATATCGGCGCGGATATGCCCTACAGGCGCCTGACCCTGTCGGTGGATTATTTCAAGTACAGGGCCTCCAAGAACCTCAACGACAGCAACCGCCAGCTGGGCACGGAGCTGGATTTCGCCGTCACCTGGCCGATGGACAAGAACCTCTCGCTCAAGGCCATCTACGCGTTCTTCAGTCCCGGCGGCCTCTATCCCACCGACGACAAGGCGAAGCTCCTTTCGGCCTACGTGCAGGCCAGTTTTTAGCCCTCCCGGCCCCTGTAACCCGGGTTACACGCACCCGCTCTTCAGGCCTCCTTCCCCGGGAGGCCTTTTCTTAACCATCCTCCCGCCCCCGCCCCAAGGAACACCTATGGGGGGGCCTGTCGGCGGTTCGCTGCGAAAAAACAGCGTCGCGTACACCGTACGCGCGCTTCCCGTTCTCGCCGCGAGCGCTCGTATGCGCCTCCGCATCCTCGAGATGTGATTCCACCGGCCAGCTCCGGCGCATACTCCGTAAGCTCGCGGCTCCGAAGGGTTTTTCTCCGCGAATCCGCCGCCACCCCCATTGTTTACCGATAAAAACGGGGGCGGGAGGGGGAGAAAAGGGGTGTTTTTACCCCCTTCCGGGGCTCAAAAACAGGCCGCTCCTGGGGATATCCGGGGGTCCCGGCAGGGGCCGTTACGGGGCTCCTCCGGATACACGATCTTCCCTATGAGAACAGCCAGGAGAGCCTGCTATCCACAATTTTATCCACAGCCTGTTGACATAAGAACGGCATATATCCGACATATATTGACATATAACACGATATAAGCTAGAATAATGCCATAAAGCCCGTCAGCGAGCCGATGACCGGCGCAAAAATACCATGGAAAACTATAAGCTCAGGATAAAACACCCTTCAGGCGCGGAATTCGAGGCCGAGGGTCCGCTGGATTTCATAATCAGCGAGAAGCGCGGTTTCATGGAGGAACTGGCCGCGCCGGGGCGCGGCGGAACGCCGGCGGCCGGACCCGCGGCTCCCGGCCTGGAGCCGGGGCTCTGGCAGACCATAACCGCGACAAAAGCCGGCCTGCTGCAGCTCCGCAACAAGAGCCCGGAGATCGGCCCGGAGGACGCCTTCCTGGTCCTCACGGCCGCCTACCACCTGCTGGAGAACCGCCTGGAGACCAGCGCCATAACCCTGTCGAAGGCCATAAAGGCCTCCGGGTACGCCCCGGAGAGACTGGACCGGCTCATCGCCAGGCACATCAGGGAAGGGCTGATAACCGCCAGCGGAAGCAAGCGAAGCAGGACCTACACCATAACCCGGAAAGGCCTGGAAAAGGCCTGGACGGCCGCCATGAAACTCAAGACCATAGCCGACAGCCGGAGCCAATAAGCGCCGGGCCGTCCGGCAGATCCGGAACGGGCCGTGAGAATAATCCAATACCCGGCAGAGCCCCGCCGGGCCTTCTTCGCTTCCGTATCGAACAACTTACGATAAGATATATTATGTTAACTAAACCATCCCCCGCGCCCAGTCCGCGTGAAGTTATAAATGTTTTTAATATTTTCACAAAAAGCCTTATTCCACAATGTTTTTTCATACAAATCTAATACGATTTATAGTTATTTATTCTTAGCGCTCTCCTTATATATAGTCCCAGCCCCGGCAAGCGCCGGTCAGGTCCAAAAATTGCAAAAATCTTGCCAACTTTTTGAAGAAGTGAAACCAGGAGATCCCGGCGGAAAGCTGAAAATGGCGACTTCAAAAAGACCATGAAAGGCCCCCTCCTGGCTTCATGGTCTCCGGCGCCAAAGAACCCGGAAACTTGCCAACTTTCTGAAAACCCGCGAAAGGCAGGGGGGCCTATGCAGCGGAATAGGCCCCCTCCCCCCGCCTGGCCGAAAATACCATGAAAGCCCGGGCGGCCACGGACCGGGGAAAGGACCAGGAACGAGGCTCAAAAGAGGGACGGTCAAAAATACCATGAAAGGAGAGAAGCCCCGGAAAGGGCAGGGGGGAGGCGAAGAACGGCGCGATCGAAAATACCATGAAAGCGCCTGGCGACCCGGCCGGGCGGCAAAACGGGAGGGGACGGGGGGACATCGGAATTTCGAGGAGAAGAAATATACCATGAAAGGCCCCGGAAAAGCCGGCGGACCGGGGCCCGGGGCTTTCATGGTATAAGAGAAAGGCGGGACGACCCTTTTCCAGGCGTCCTGAAAAAGACCAGTGCGGGGGTTGTGATGAAAAAGAGGAAAAAAGGGGGCTGAAAAAGGCGAAAAAAGGGGCTGGATCAGGCCGGGGACTTTTCGCCGGCGGAGGCGGGAGCTTTTCCCCCCTCCCCCCGCTTCGCCGGCCACATTATCCCCACTGCCACCCCCGCATAACCGGCCAGGATCACGAAAGGAGAGAGGTTGGAGTATATATCGCGGCCTTCGGGGGCGGCTTTGGAGAGCAGGAAGTACCCGGCGGCCGCGGTAAGGACCGAAAGCGCTATGATGAGCCAGCCCGGGCGGCTTATTTCCCCGCCGTCCGGCGGCTCCGCGGCCGCGAAGTAGGCTCCGCGCGGCGTTTCGCCCGCCTGCCGGGGGCCGTCGGCGCGCTTGCGGTTCTTACGTGACATGGGTGAAATTCTATCATAAATCCCCCCCGCCTTCCGGCATACCGCCGCGCGCGGGAGCGCCCTAGAACAGCGGACCGAGGTAGAAATAGACGATATAGCCGCCGTCGTCCAGCCGGCGCGCGTAATCGAGGCTCAGCACCAGGGGGAAGGCCTGCAGGACGAAGGTGTGCACGTTCACGCCGACGCCCACCGAGGTGATCGCGTCGCTCCCGCTGAAGCGCCAGGAGCCCTCGGGCCGCAGCGGGACGGCCGAATCCACGAACAGTTTGGCGAACACCGTTTTGAAGTAGAAATCCGGGAACATGTACCACATGTAGTAATCGATGTCCTCGAAGAGAGGGAAGCGCCACTCCAGGTTGTTGACCAGCACGCGGCCGCTCTCGTTGGCCTCGTTGCGGCGCGCGTAGCCGCGCACGCCGGTCAGGCCGCCGTAGTCGAACTCCAGGCGGTCCCTGCCGGCGCTCTCGGCGGCGAAGAACCTGTCCACGAGGACCGACTGCTTCGAGAGCGGGAAGAACTTGGTCAGTTCGGCCACGTAGGCGTCGTATTTCTCGTCGCCGCCCAGCCTGTCCACGGCCTTTATCCAGTTCAGCTGCAGGCGCGAACCGCGGTTGGCCAGCAGGTAAACGCCGTTGGCGGTGTTGCGGACATAGGCCAGCTGCGCGGCGCGCGTGTCCTCGCGGTAGGAGTAGTCCAGTTCCGTATAGTCGGTCTTCTCGTTCTTGCGGATCAGGTACAGCCCCAGGCTGTTGTAGCGGTCGAAAGGATAGGAAGCGCCGAGGATCTGGCGGCTCCAGCGCTTGTCGTACTCCAGCGAGAGGGAGTCCTCGTTGTCGTCGGAGGAGAGGCCGGCGGCCTGAAAATAGAACTGCGTCCTGTGCGGTCCGTAGGTGTAGTCCAGCTGGTAGCTGAGATAAGGAGCGCCGGAATTGTAACTGAGGAAGAGGCCGGCCTGGTGGTCTCCCAGCATGTCGGAGACCTGCCAGTAGTTCATCCAGAAAAGCCCGCCGGGCGAGGAGAACAGGAAAGCGGGGAAGAAGAGATCGGTGGAGGCGCTGAACTTGTAAGGCCTGTTCACGCCGAAGGCCGGGGGCGGCGCGGCGGCGGCCGCCGGCGCGCCGGGGATCACCTCCTCGGAAAGCAGGGCCCCCCGCCGCCCGGAGTAGACATGGGTCTCCCCGCCCCGGAAGGAGGCGAAGAGGATCTCCCCCTCCGCTCCCCAGGAAGGGGTGAAGGAGCCTCCCAGCGAGCGCGTGAGGCGGCGCACCGTCCCGGAAAGCGGTTCGTACTCGTAAAGGTCGAATACGTTCTCCCTGTCCGAACCGAAAAGGACCCGCGAACCGTCGGGCGAGACGGCGGGGTCGTAGACGGACCCGTCCAGGACGAGACGCGCGCGCTTCCCGCCGCCCGGCTCCAGCGAACAGAGCGCCCGCGCCGGGGCCGAGGAGGCCGGCAGTTCGCAGGAGAACCAGAGTTCGCCGCCGGGGCCGTAGACCGGCGACGACTCGTCGTCCGCGTCGGCGGTCAGGCGCCGCGCCTCCGGGACCTTTTCCAGGCCGCGGAAGTCCATCTCGTAGAGGTCGTTGAAACCGCCCTTCATGCCGACGAAGACCAGCCGCCCGCCGTCGGGCGAGAAGGAGGGCTGACGGGTCTCCTCCAGGCCTTCGGGGCCGAGGCGGGCGGAACGGCCGGTCTCCAGGTCCCAGGCGTAGATGCCCTCGCGGTGGTTGCGCTGGCCGGAGAACACGGCCCAGCGCCCGTCGGGCGAGAGCGAGAGGGAGCGCAGCGGCTTGGTGAAGCGTCCGTAGGGGATGTTCTCCGCGCCGGCGGAGAGGCCCGTGAGCCTGCGCGGCTTCTCCTCGCCGGGCCGCAGGGCCTTCACGACGGGAGGATGCCCCTCCCCGGTGGAGAGCCAGGCCAGGGTCCCGGCCGCGTAAGCCGGGCTGAGATTGAATTCGGGCACGCCCGGATAGGCGTTGGCCGTGCGCGGGACCGCCCAGGCCTCCGGCCCCCGCAGGCGCTCCTCTTCGGCCTGGGCCAGGAACTTCTGCGTCGTGCGTTCGCGGAACTTCCGGTCGAACTCGAAGATGTCCAGGCCGGCCAGCGGCAGCAGCACCGACGAGGCGTCGTAGCGGGTGCGGTAGAGCTCCAGCATCCTGCCGACCCGGTCCACGCCGTACTGCTCGGCCAGGAAACGCATGGCCTGGCCGCCCAGTTTGTAGGCGTAGGTGATCTGGTGCGGCTTGAGATGCGCGAACTGGTTCAGGCGCCAGAGCTCCATGAGGCGCCCGTCGGCCGCAGCGTCGCGCACGTACATTTCCTCCACGGCCAGGTCGCGGTCGCCCGTGGCGTACTCGGCGATGCCCTCCATCATCCAGAGCGGGTAGATGAACGTCTTGAGTATGCGCGCGGATTTCCAGAACCCGTCGATGAGCAGGCTGAACTGCACCTCGTGGGCGAACTCGTGGCGGATGACGGTCTCCAGCCATTCGCGCGAGCCGTCGGACCAGACCATGAAGCGGTCCTTGAACGGTTCGGTCACGCCGCCGACCCCGTCGCCGGTGTCGGCGATGTTGGACTGCTGCATGTCGTTTATCGAGGCGTAGAGGAAGAAAGGGATGCGCTTGTCCAGCTTGGGGTTCAGCGAAAGGCCGGTGGTGCGGTAGGCGTCCTCCAGGACGTCCGCGGCGAAGCGGTGCCAGCCCTCCGACCCGGCGTAATAGTGCACGTCGAAGTGGTCGGTCGAGTACACCTTCCAGTCGAAATCCCGGACTATGACCTTATTGTCGGCGGCGGCGGCGGCCGGCAGCAGGAGGGCCAGCGTCAGTAGCGGTATGATGCGGCTGCGGGACACAGGGCTACCCCCGGGGCGGTTATTTCTTCTTCCTGGCGGCGGCGCGCTCCAGGCGCGGGAGCAGCGAGGCGGCTTCCTTGTCGCCGGGGCTCAGCGCCAGCAGCTCGCGCAGCGCGGCCGCGGCGCCGGCCTCGTCCTTCAGGCTGCGGCGCGAGTCGGCCAGCTTGCGCAGGAGCTCCGTCCTGTCGGGGACGGCGGCGGGGGAGCCGGCCGCGCGCGCCAGCAGTTCCGCGGCCCGCGCGTGGTCCCCGGAGGCGTGGTTTATCAGGCCCTCCACGAGATCGGCCCGCGCGGCGGGGGTCCCCCCCAGTTCGCGCAGTCCGGCCAGGGGCTCGGCCCAGGCCCCCCCGTTCTTCCAGGACGCCAGCGCCAGGTTCTCCAGGACCACGGGGTCCCTGGGGCGCTCCTCCGCGAGGCCGGAGAAGGCGTCCTCGGCCGCGGCGTAATCGCCTTTCTGGTACGAGAGCTTGGCCAGCGAAAGCCGGACCTCGAGATCGCCCGGCTTGTTGTTGAGATAACGCCGGTACTCCTCGGCCGCGAAATCGTAGAGGCCCAGGCCCTGGTACACCGAGCCCAGGTAATAGAAAAGCCGCGGGTCCGTCAGGCCGGCCTCCCGGGCCCGCTCGAAATAGGAGGCGGCGGCGGCGTAAGAAGCCGGCCCCCGGAGGAACTCCAGGCGGCCGGCCTCGTAAAGGGCGCTCATATCCCCGGGGTCCTCCGCCAGGCGCGTCCGGACCCTGGCCAGTTTCTCTTCCACCGCCTCCGGACCGCGCGCCCAGAAAAAACACATCCCCGCCGCTGCCAGGGCCGCGGCGAGGATGGCGGTCGTCCGGTTGCGGAAGAACTGGGAAAAACGGCGGCGCCCTCGGAGAACGGAGGCGGCGGCCTCAGCCGTTGGCACCCTCGTCCTCCGAACTCTCCAGCAGGATCTGCCCCAGCGTAAGCGTCGGGGACCCCTTCAGGTACTTGGCCATCCGCTTGCGGTCCTCGATGGCCTCCACGCTCCTGACGGAGAGCGTCAGCGTGAAATCCTGGGCGTTGATCCCTATGACGGCGGCCTTGATCTGGGAACCCTCGGCGGGGACGGCCTCGTGGCCGTACTCGGCGGCGGGGATGAACCCCTCGACGCGCTCGCTGACGGCCACCCTGGCGCCTTCGGGCGTCACGGAGACCACCTTGCCGCCGACCAGCGACTTGTAGGCGAAGCGTTTCTTGAGCATGTCCACCGGGTTGGGCATCAGCTGCTTGAGGCCGAACGAGAGCTTCTCGCTCTCGCGGTCCAGCGAAAGGACCTTGGCCTTGACGCGCTGGCCGCGCTTGAGGGTCTTCACGTCCTCCTCGGGTTTGCGCCAGGAGACGTCGGAGAGGTGCACGAAACCCTCGATCCCCTGGAAGCGGAGGAACACGCCGTCGGGTATGACCTTGGAGACCACGGCGCGGACTATCTCGCCGTTCTTTATCCCGGCCAGGACCTCCGTCCTGCGGGCCTTCTCGTCCTCCTCGAGCACCTGGCGGCGGGAGAGGATCAGCTTGCGCTCCTTCTCCGCGAAGTCGGTGATATAGAACCTGACCTTGGCGCTGTCGGGCAGGTAATGCCTGTGCGCGCCGCCTATCTCGGAGAGGGACAGGGGCATGAACCCGCGCAGGCCGTCCACGTCCACGACGTAGCCGCCCTTCACCTTGGCCGAGATGCGGCCGCGGAGCCGCTCTTTGGCCTCGAAGGCTTTGGCGCAGGCCTGCCAGGCGTTGCGCTCGCGGGCCCGCTTGTGGGAGAGCAGCGTGGGGCGGCCCTCGCCGCCCTTCTTCTCGAGCACGGCCGGGATGACCGCGCCGGGTTCGGGAGCCTTGCCTTCGGGGAAATCCGAGAGCGGGATGGAGCCCTCCTTCTTCTCGCCGATATCGACGAGGACGGAGTCGGCGGTGACCTGCACCACCTTCACCTCGACTATGTCGCGCCCGTAAAGCTTTTCCGAGACGGCCTCCTCGGCCTTGAGGAGGTCGGCCATGGACATCTCTTCTTCCGCGGCCTGCGCGGCCGCGGGCGCCGCGTCCATGGAAGTTCCGCCGTTCCCGCCGTGCGGGACCTGGCCGGCGGTCCCGGTCTCATGCTGTTTCTCTTTGTTCTCTTCCATGGCGATCTCAGTCCTCCGTTATCGCGAATATGCCGTCCATCACGGCCTTTGAAAATTCCAGATAATCTTTTTTGGGATCAGTTCCGGACGTCTCGAAAGTCATCAGGCTGCCGAACTTCACCTTTATTTTACCTAATTTGGCGGCGTTTTCGCTGTTGAAGACCCGCGCCGTCAGGACGGGCGCGCCGGAGCGGTGCGCCAGCATGGCCACGCCGGCCTTGGGTTCCAGTTTCTTCCCCTTCGCGCGGGTACCCTCGGGAAAGATGGCCAGGAGCCGGCCGGCCCTGAGCGCGCCCAGGGCCGCCCGCATGGCGCCCAGGTCCCCGCCCTCGCGCCGCCTGTCCACGGGGAAGGCTCCCAGCGCCTTTATGACGGAACCGAACACCGGCACGGCGAAGAGCTCCTTCTTGGCGATTATGCAGGCGTCCGGGCGCGCCTTCTTGACGAAGGACATCAGCGCTGGCGGGTCTATGTTGGAAAGGTGGTTGCAGGCCAGCAGGACCGGGCCCGAGGGCGGGACCCGTTCCAGGCCGCTTACCTCTATCCTGTAGAGTAGCCGCAGCAGCAGGCGTACGAAGGCGAGGAAGGGCCCGGCGAACATCAGCGGCCGCCTCCCGACGCGGCCGCGTGGAGGCGCACTATCTCTTCGACCACCTGCTCCCTCGTGAGGGAGGTGGAGTCGAGGTAATGGCCGTCGTCCGCCTTTTTCAGCGGGCTGTGTTCGCGGCCGGAATCCTGGGCGTCGCGCTTCTTTATGAAATCGAGGATCTCGCCGTAATCCGCCGGCTGGCCGAGCTGCTTCAGCTGGCCGACGCGCCGGGAAGCCCGCGCCTCCGGCGAGGCGTCGAGGTAGATCTTGAGCTCCGCGTCGGGGAAGACGTTGGTGCCGATGTCGCGGCCCTCCATGATGACGCCGCCGGCGCGGCCGGCGTCGCGCTGGCGGTCGCGCATGAAATCGCGCACCTCGCGCAGTTTCGCCACGGCGCTGGAGGCGCGGCTCACTTTCTCTTCGGAAAGCTGGTCCCCCATCAGCGCGCCGTCCACGTACATGTCGTGCTCCGGCCCGGCCGAGTCGCGGAACTCCCAGCGCAGCCGGCGGGCCAGCGCCGCCAGCGCGGGGCCGTCGTCCACCGGCAGCCCGGCCTCCAGGGCCTTGAGCGCCAGCGCGCGGTACATGCGGCCGGTGCTGAAGAACTTGTAGCCGAGCCGCGACGCGGCCAGGCGGCCGATGGTGGATTTCCCCACCCCGGCGGGCCCGTCTATGGCGATGATGATGCCCCCGGGCCGGCTCACTGGGCCACCGGCACCTTCTTGGGGATGTTGGCCTCGTTCTCCAGGCCCAGCTTGCGCAGCGGGCGCACCCACTTGGTGAACGAGGAAGGCTTGAGCGAGTATTCGTGCACCAGGCGCGCGACCTCGCTTATCGAGTGGAAATTCTCCCAGTTCAGGCGGAGGATGCGCACGCCGGCGTCCTCCATCTCTTCGATGAACTCGTAGTAGTTCTCCTGCAGGCTCTTGAGGTAGGCCGGGTCGATGGCCTTCTCCATGTTGCGGCCGCGCACGCTGATGCGCTTGAGAGCGGTCTCGACGCGGCAGTCGAGGAAGATCATCAGCTGCGGGAAGACCATCTCGCGCAGGACCATGTTGTCGAAGAGGTCGAGGTAGGTGTTGTAGTCCATGTCGCTGATGACCTTGTCCGGGTGGCGGTTGAGCATGCGCGCGAAGATGGTGTCCTCCCAGATGGTCCGGTCCTGCACGACGCCGCGGATCTTGCCGAGGCTGATGCGGCTGACGAACTCGCGGTGCTGGCGGAAGCGGTGGTTGAGCAGCCAGATCTGCATGATGGTGCCGTACTGCTTCATGTCCTTGTAGAAGTGCTCCAGGTAGGGATTGCCGCCGACCTCCTCGAGGACCGGCTCGAAGTTCAGCGCCTTGGCCAGTTCCATGGTCAGCGTGGACTTGCCCACGCCTATGATCCCAGCTATCCCGATGTAGCCTTCTGCGAACATTTCACACCTCTTCCGTGACGGTTTACTTCCGCGATTCCACGTCCTGCTCTATGCCCTTGACGGCCAGCAGCACGTCGTCGGGGTTGCTGGCGGCCTGCACTATGTCCTCGAGACTGGCGAGGCCTTCCTTGTGCATCCTGACCAGCGACTGGTTGAAACTCTGCATGCCGTAAAAGCCGCCCTTGGCGATGGCCTGGCCGATGTGCTCCAGGTTGTTGTCGGCGATCATCTTCTTGACGTGCGGCGTGGCCACCATGACCTCGACGGCCGGGATGCGGCCGCCCTTCGTGCACGGCAGCAGGCGCTGCGAGACTATGCCCTTCAGCGTCTCGGAGAGCTGCATGCGCACCTGCGCCTGCTGATGCGGCGGGTAGAGGTCTATGATGCGGGAGAGGGTCTGCACCGCGTTTATCGTGTGCAGCGTGGCGAAGACCAGGTGGCCGGTCTCGGCGGCGGTGATGGCCGCCTGCGTCGTCTCCAGGTCGCGCATCTCGCCGACCAGGATTATGTCGGGGTCCTGGCGCATGGCCGCGCGCAGGGCTTCCACGAAGTTGGACGTGTCGGCGCCTATCTCGCGCTGGCTGATGATGCACTTCTTATCGGTGAACACGAACTCGACCGGGTCCTCGATCGTGAGGATATGGCCTTCCCACTCGTTGTTGAGGTGCTCGATCATCGCGGCCAGCGTGGAGGTCTTGCCCGAGCCGGTGATGCCGGTCACGAGGATGATGCCGCGCTCGTTCTGCAGCAGTTTCCTGACGGCCTCGACCGGCAGCTTGAGCTCCTCGAAAGTGGGGATCCTGAGCGGGATGTGCCGGATCGCCACGCACATCCTGCCCTTCTGCATGAAGGCGTTGAAGCGGAAACGGCCGAGTTCCCCGCCGTCGAGGGAGAAGTCCACCTCGTTCATCTCCTCGAAGATGCGCTTATGGCGGTCGTTGAAGAGGGGCCGTATCATCGCCTCCACCTCGGCCGCGGTCATATTGGAACCGTTCACGGGCGTCATCACGCCGTTGATGCGCAGGAAAACGGGCGAGTCCGCGCGGATATGGGTATCCGACGCCTTGTTCTGGACCATCACTTTCAGCAACAGTTTCAGATCTACGGCCATGCCTAGCTCCTCACTTCAGGATCCTCTTCCCGGCGCGGCGGATGAAAGCCGGTTTCTCCATCTCCTCGTCGTCCGAGACCAGGTGGGGAGGCTGCGGCAGCGCCGGGTCCTGGTCCGGGTCCACGCCGGGAGCCGGCGGACGGCGGACGGACTGATGCCGGCCCTGGCCCAGCTCCCGCACGCGCTTCTGCGCGGAGGGAAAACCGGTGGCGATGACCGTGATGACGATGCTGTCGCCCAGGGTGTCGTCGTAGGCCTGCCCGTACTTTATCATGGCGTCGGGGCTGGCGGACTTCTTGATGTAGTCCATCGCCTCGTTGATCTCGAACAGGCGCAGGTCCTTGGAGGAGGTGAAATAGACCAGGATGCCGCGGGCCCCCTCCATCACGGCGTTCTCGAGCAGCGGCGAATGGATGGCCATGCTGGCGGCCTCCATGTGGCGTTCCGGGCCTTCGGCCCTGCCGATGCCGATCAGCGCCTCGCCGGACTTGGTCATGATCTTGCGCACATCGGCGAAATCCACGTTGATCGTGCCGGCGCGCGTGATGACGTCGGAGATGCCCTGTATCGCCTGGCGCAGCACGTCGTCGGCGAGCCGGTAGGCCTCGGGAGCGGTGGTATCGCGGTCGACTATCTCCATCAGGCGCTCGTTGGGGATGATGAGCAGGGAATCGACGTGATTGCGCAGCTCGCGGATGCCGGCATCCGCCTGGTCCTGGCGTTTCTTGCCCTCCACCGCGAAAGGCCGGGTCACGACGCCCACGACGAGGGCGTTCGTGGTCTCCCTGGCTACGCGCGCCACCACGGGCGCGCCGCCGGTGCCGGTGGCGCCGCCCATCCCGGCCGTGACGAAAATGAGGTCCGCGTCGCGGACGACGTCCTTGATCTGGGGCTCCGACTCGAGCGCGGCCTGCTGGCCGACCGCCGGGTCGCTGCCGCCGCCGAGGCCGCCCGTGACCTTCTCGCCTATCTGTATGCGCACCGGCGCGGAGTTCATGCGCAGGGCCTGGGCGTCCGTGTTGAGCGCGATGAAGTCCACGCCGCGGATGCCGGCCTGCACCATGCGGTTGACGGCGTTGCCGCCGCCGCCGCCGACGCCGATGACCTTTATCACCGCCTCGTGCTCGCGGCTTTCCTCTATGCAGTTTATCCTGGGCATCTTTCTCCGGGGCCCCGCTCAGATCATGTTCTGCAGAACGCGCTTAACGCGCCTGAAAAGCCCGCCGACGGAGGCCGCCCCGCCGGAGCCGGCGTCGCCCGGCCAGGGCTTGATGAAGGGGTAGCAGGCGATGGCCACGGCGGTCGTGTACTCCGGCGTCAGGTATTCCGGCGGACCGTCGACGAAATCCGGCCTGGGGTGGCCGAGGCGGGACTGCCTGAGTTCCAGCACCTGTTCGGCCGCCTCGGGCATGCCGCGCAGCAGCGAACCGCCGCCGGTCAGGACGGCGCCGCCGGGGAAGGCGTAATTGCAGTTCTGCAGCGAATCGTTGATCTTGCCGTAGATCTCCTCCACGCGGGGCTGCACGTAGTCCAGCAGTTCGCGCGGCTTTATCTCGCGTTTATTGCGGCCGTCGAGGCCCACGACGCCGATCGTCCCCTCGTCGTCCACCAGCGAGGAGAGGGCGGCGCCGTGACCTTCCTTGATCGCCTGCGCCGCGCTCATAGAGGTATGCAGCGCGTAGGCTATGTCGCGCGTGATATGGTAGCCGCCTATGCCCAGTTCGCGGCTGAAACGGATGCTGCCTTCGTAATAACTGCCTATCGAGACGGACTGGTCGCCTATGTCGATGAGCAGGCAGCCCAGGTCCTTCTCCTCCGGCGAAACGACGACCTCTCCCAGCGCGAGCAGGCTGTAGACGGTGTCGACGACGCGGAAACCGGCCTGCGCGACGGCGCGCGTGAGATTGTTGATGTGCGAGTTGGAGACCGTGACTATGTGCACGCCGACCTCGAGCAGCGAGCCCTCCATCCCGACGGGGTTGGGCACGCCCTTCTGCCTGTCGAGGGAGAAACCCTGCGGGACCACGTGCAGGATATCCCTGTCGTTGGAGATCGGGATGGCCTTGGCGTTCTCTATGACGCTGGAAACGTCGTCGGCGGTTATCTCGCGGTCGGTGCGGGCGATATTGTAGGCCCCGCGGTTGTTGTAGGTGCTGATGTGCGTGCCGCGCACTCCCATGAGCACCTCGCGGATGACCTCGCCGCTCTTCTCCTCGGCCTCCTCCATGGCCATCGCGACGGCCTTGGCGGTCTCCGGGATGCTGACCACGACGCCGCCCTTGAGGCCCTTGCAGGGGGCGGTGGCGCCCGAGATGATGCGCACCTTGCCGGCGTCCGGGTCGTGCGCGGCGAGGATGCAGGTGACCTTGCCGCTGCCCATGTCGAGGCTCGCTACTATCTCCGGTTTGGCCATAATTCGAAGTCTCCGGTTAACAGGATGTATTGACGGCTTACCGCGGGAAAGGCCTGGGCGGCGGGCTCAGAGCGACGAAACGACCGCCCTGCCGTCCTCGAAATAGCGCAGGTCCACTTTGTAGGGTCCCTTGAGCCTGGAAGCCGATCTCTCCAGGACCTCGTTCAATCTTAATATTTTTGCGCGCGTGAATTCAAACCCGCCCCAGAGCACCTCGCTGCCGTCGTCCAGCGCCAGCCGGCAGGTCTTTTTTTCGTTCGGACAGGACAACGAGAGCGGTCTCCGGTCGAAAAGGCCGGATAGGGCGTTGAGGCGCGCCAGGAAGGCCGCTTCGGACGGGAACCGGTCCGGGCCTGCGGGCAGAGAAACGCTGACGCCGCCCGGCACGGCCTCCGGGTAGATCTCGGGGAAAAGGCGGCCGCTCTCTCCCAGGTAGCAGGCGGCGCCGCCGCGCAGGGCGGGCGCCACGACGGTCTCCACGCCGGCCCTGAAGCGCAGGGCCCCCGTCAGGTAGTTCCGGGAAACGGAGACGTCCTTGAGGTAAGGGTAGCGGGTCTTCACCTTCGCCAGCAGGCGGGAGAGATCGGCGCGGGTCCATTCCTCGCCTTTCCGGGACTCCAGGTGGGCCGCGAGCCATTTTTCCACGCTGGCGGCCGGGACCTCCACCACCGGGCGTTCCAGGCGGAACTTTATGAGACCGCGGCTGAAGCGGGGCGAGACCCAGTCCCAGGCTATCCTGGCGCCGTAGACGGCGGAGACGGCGAGGAAGACGGCGAGCGCCGCGCCGCCGGCCAGCCCGAGGCTGCGCTTGCGCACCTTGAAGCGGACCTTGACCTTGTATCTCCGGTTCCTCGCCATTAGTGCGACATTCTACAATTTTTGTATAATCCTTTCTCGTCAATCCGCCTGCGGCGGGTTTTGATAAGCCGGCGCGAGTTCATTCGTCAGCGAGCGCCGGGCCCTTATAGGAGGGGTTCAGCGAGCGGTTCCGGCCTTTAATGGCCGGATAAAGCGAGCGACGACGAAACGGGGAACCTCGGGTTCCCCTTGTGGAGCACCCGGCCGTTTTCCTATCGAAGGCCGGGCGCGATCCGCCCCGAGCGCAAGCGAGGGGTGCGACATGAGCGCCCGTAGCTCAGTGGTAGAGCATCCGCCTTTTAAGCGGGTGGCCGCGCGTTCGAATCGCGCCGGGCGCATTTTTTTATGAGCATACGCACCAGGCTCATCCTCCTCATGCTGGGGCTGATGACCGCCGTCTCCACCGTACTGCTCGTCCTTTTCCTTCACAACGAACTGGGCTCCATCTCCGGCGCCGCGCGGGACAGGAACCTGCGGGTGCTGCTGTCCATGGCCGAGGTATGCCGGGAAAGCGGCGGCCCGGGCAAATCCGCCGCCTATCGTTATTTCAAGTCCTTCATAAAGACCCCCGAGACCATGATGGTCTCCTGCGCGGACGCCAGGGGCGCGGTCTTCCTCAACGAGCGCTACAACACTCCTTATTACAGGCCCTCCAGGTACCTGCCCGGCTCTTTCCGCCCTCCCGCCACCGGGAACTGGGTCACGGTGGAAGACAACGGTATAGAGATACTGAAGGCTTCCATCGAGACCGCGGCGCCGGGCAGGGGCAGGGTCTCCGCGCGGGTGGATTTTTCCACCCAGAGCCTCTACCAGAAGATAGAGGAGTCGCTGCGAAGTTCCCTGCGGCGCTTCGCGTTCGTGCTTTCGGCCGCCTTCGCCATAGGCTGCCTGGGCGCCCTGATCATCACGCGCGTGGTGGCCGCTCCCATACAGGCGCTTTCGGCGGGCGCGAAGATGATAGGGGCGGGCCGTTTCGCCCACAGGATCCCCGTGACGCGGCGCGACGAGATGGGCCGGCTGGCCGCCGAATTCAACGAGATGGCGGACCGCCTGGCCAGGTCCGAGGAGATGAAACGGGACCTGACCTCCAGCATAACCCACGACCTGCGCTCGCCGGTGACCGGCATCGGACTGTGCGCCGACATGGTAGAAGCGCTCGCGGCGAAAAAGGAGCACGCCAGGATACCGGAACAGCTGGTCTCGGTCAGGGAGCACCTGCAGCGGCTCAATCTCTTCATCGACTCCCTGCTCGAAGTGGCCCGCATAGATTCCGGGAAAGCGGCGCTCAGCCCGCGGCCCGTGGACCTGGAGGAAATAGCAGACAGGGCGGTCAGGTCCTTCAGGCCCTACGCCGCGGCCAGGGGGCTGCAGCTGGAACTGATCGTCAGCGGGGAACTGCCGGACATCGAAGGCGACCCGGAGCGCCTTTACCAGGTCGTTTCCAATCTCGTGGGGAACGCCCTCAAGTTCACCGATTCGGGCGGGGTGCAGGTGTTCGTGGTGGCGGAGGACGGCGGGCAGAAAGTCAGGGTGGCCGATACCGGGATCGGCATACCGGCCGGGGAACTGGGCCGGATCTTCGAGAAATTCTACCGCATAAGACCGGCCGGACGGGAACAGCCCTCCGCCCGGCAGGGGACCGGCCTGGGGTTGTTCATCGCCGGCTTCATAGCGGAACAGCACGGCGGCAGGATCGAAGTGGAGAGCGAGCCGGGCAAAGGCTCGGTCTTCACGTTCGTCCTGCCGGCCGGAAGGAAGGATGACGGACGGTGAACCAGAAACAGAAGATCCTGGTGGTAGACGACGAGCTTTCGCTGCTCAAATCCATAAAGGACCTCCTGGAACTGGAGGGGTTCGGCGTCACGACCTGCACCAGCGCCGAACAGGCGCTCAAACTGCTGGCCTCCTCTTTCCCGGACCTTATGGTTGTGGACCTGCGCCTGCCCGGCATGAGCGGCCTGGACCTCTGCCGGCGCGTCCGCGCGGCCGGGGGGCCAGCCGGCCGCATACCCATGATGTTCCTCAGCACCGACGCGAGCGAAGTGAGCAAGGTGCTGGGCCTGGAGCTCGGCGGGGACGACTACCTGACCAAGCCTTTCAGCGCCGCCGAACTGGTGGCCAGGATCAAGGCCCTCATACGGCGCAGCCGCGCCGCGGGCGAGGAGGGCCCCGAGGAGGAGCCCCTCCGGTCGCGCGGGCTGGTCATAGACCGCCAGCGCCACGAGGTCTCCATCGACGGCCGCAGGCTGGACCTTTCCCCCAAGGAATTCGAGATACTCTACCTCCTGGTCAGGAAAAGCGGGCGCGTCATAACCCGGGAGTTCTTCATGGAGAGGATCTGGGAGCGGCCCTACGCGAACACGAGCCGGGTGATAGACACGCACGTGAAGAACCTGCGCAAGAACCTGGGCAGGATGAAAGGGTGCATCGTCACGGTGGAAAGCCTCGGCTACAAGTGGGAGTGCCCCGAAGGGCGCGGGTAAATCTTCACACAAAAATCACAAAACCCACACCGCCGCGATCCGGCGGCGGCGGTATACTCGTATAAGGCGGGGAAGGTTCCCGCGCGATATTCCGGGAGGGACGGTATCATGAAGAACGCGAGAAAAGGTTTCACCCTGATAGAGCTGCTCGTCGTGGTGCTCATCATCGGCATCCTGGCTTCCATGGCCATACCCCAGTACTTCAAGGTCGTCGAGCGCTCCCGCATAGCGGAAGCGCAGTCGGTCTTCGCCTCGGTAAAGGCGGCCCAGTCGCGCGCCATGGCCAAGAACGGGGCCTACACCAACAACTGGGACGTCCTCGACGTGACCTTCAAGGACGCAGGCGGCACGGACTGCACCGGGACCGGCGGCTGTCTGATGAAGGTCTACAATATCTCGCTCAACGCCGCGGGCACCATAACCGCCACCCGCAACGCCGCCCCCGCGGCGCCCGCGACCTACGGCAACTACGTGCTGACCTACAATGTGGACACCGGCGCGACCACCTGCAGCCAGACGAACTGCACCCGCGACCTCATCTGAGCCGCCGGCAACCGGAAGCCCCGGCCAAGCGCACCTTCCCGGTCCCGTCCGGGAAGGCCGCTTGATTTTGCCGGCATTTTTTTATTACCATTTCCCTGCACTTAGGCCGCGCCGGGGGCGGAGCTGGGACCGAAGGACCGGGGGACACTTCCGACAAAGCGCCGAAATATAACTAAGGAGAACCGTAGAAAAATGCAAAAGATACGCAAAGGTTTCACCCTGATAGAGCTGCTCGTCGTGGTGCTCATCATCGGCATCCTGGCCTCCATGGCCATACCCCAGTACTTCAAGGTCGTCGAGCGCTCCCGCATAGCGGAAGCGCAGTCGGTCTTCGCCTCGGTAAAGGCGGCCCAGTCGCGCGCCATGGCCAAGAACGGCGCCTACACCAACAACTGGGACGTCCTCGACGTGACCTTCAAGAACGCCAGCGGCGTGGACTGCACCGGGACCACCGGCTGCGTGATGAAGGTCTACAATATCGCGCTCACCGGGGGCACCATAACCGCCACCCGCAACGCCGCCCCCGCGGCGCCCGCGACCTACGGCAGCTACGTGCTGACCTACAATGTGGACACCGGCGCGACCACCTGCAGCCAGACGAACTGCACCCGCGACCTCATCTGAGGATACCGCCGAAAAAAGAGAACCGGCCCCCCACGCGGGGGCCGGTTTTTTTTCGCCGCGGGCGCGGCCGTTCAGCGTAAAAGGAGCAGCAGCGAGGCGGCCAGGACCAGCAGGAGCGAGGCGGCGAAAAAGGCCCGGCCGCGGCGGTCCCCCGCCGCCGGCCGGGAGGGCTCCCCGCCGGACGGCTCGGCCCGCGGACCGGAAGCGAAGCGGCCGACCGTCTCCGCGAGTTCCTGGTCACCGAAAGGCTTCTGCAGATATCCGTCGGCACCGAGTTCCGCCACTCCGGCGGCCGAGTGGATGTGGCCGTAGCCCGTCATCATCACGACGGGCAGCGAGCGGCTGATCCCGCGTATGCGCCCGAGCACCTCTATGCCGTCCATACCGGGCAGACGGATGTCCAGCAGGACCAGGCCGGGCTTCTCCCCCTCCAGGGCGGCCAGCGCGGCCGGCCCGTCCTGGGCCTCGGTCACCTCGTGACCGCGCAGCCGCAGCGCGGTCCTTATCGCCAGCCTGATGTCGGGCTCATCGTCCACTATCAGTATCCTGGCCATGGCCGGTTCAGCCCTTTTCAGGCGCTTCGGGAATGAAGATCTCGGCCCGCGTACCGCGGCCCGGTCCGCCGTAAATCGCGATATCCCCGCCGTGGGACTTTATTATGCTCCTGGCTATCGTCAGACCGAGCCCGAGTTTTCCCGGCTTCGTGGAAAAGAAAGGTTCGAAGAGCGACGGCAGGTTCCCGGCGTCCACGCCGGGCCCGTCGTCCGCGACGCTGACCACCTGCCCGCCCCGGGAGCGGCTTATCTCCACCGAGATACGGCCGCCGCCGGGCATAGCCTCCGCCGCGTTGACCAGCACGTGCCCGAGCGCCTCCCTCAGGCGCGCCCGGTCGGCCCTCAGCGGCGGCAGGCCCGCGGGCGCGGAGAACTTCGGCTCGAAAGAAGGCAGCCCGGGCGTCGAAGCGGCGGAAGAGAGCGCCTCCCCGGTTATTTTTCCCAGGTCCACGGGCTCCAGCCGCAGCGGCGCCGGCCCGGAGAGAGAGGCCGCCGCCTCCATGCGTTCCTGCAGCGCGGCCAGACCGCGTATTATGGCGCCGAGCGGCTCTTTCAGGTCCTTCCCCCGCGGCGCCTTCAGGCGGGATTCCGCGCGCTCCCGGAGCGCGCCGGCGAAACCGGAGACCCGGCGCGCGAGCGCGGCCGCCAGTCCCAGCGGATCGGGAGAAGCCTCCCGGACCGCGCTTTCCGGTCCGGGGACGCCCGCGTCAGGGGCCTCTCCGGAACGGGCCACGCCGGCGGACGGGGCCTCCCGCCTGACGAGCGCCAGCTTCTGACTGAAACCGAGGGCGGCCTGCTGCAGGGAATTGTTGAGTTTCCGTATCTCCAGGGCGAGGGTTTTGTTCTCCCCGGCGGCGGCCTCCAGGCGGGAATCCCGCTCAGCGGTCCGGGCCTTCCAGGAGGCGGTCTCGGCGCGGGCCTCTTCCAGCATCCGCCAGACCTTCTCGAACTCGGCGTCGCGGCCCTTGACGGCGGACTTGGCGGTCTGGATATAGACGTCCTTCTCGCGGCTGGCGGAGCGCTCCCGTTCCAGCTCCTTCCCGAGGGCAGTTATGCGCGCGGAAAGTTCCTCCGCCTTCAGCGCCAGGCGGGAAGAGGCGGCGTCGCGCTCGGAAAGCTCCGCGCGCAGGGAACCGAGCCGCGCGCAGGCCTCCTGCTCGGCCGAGAGGCGGGAGGACTCGGAGGCGGCGAGCCCGGTTTCCAGGGCCTTCAGCTCCTCGTCCCGGCGGCGGACCTCCGCTTCCAGCTCGACGATGCGCGCCGAATGATCGCGCTCCCTGGACCGTACATCCGAGATGAAAAGTTCCAGTTCCTCGTCCAGCCCTTCCAGGCCGGAAGAGTTCATTCCTTCTTCCATTGCCTGAGCCTTTCCTTAAGCTGCTCCAGCATCAGCTTGGTCTTTTCGTGCTCTTCCTTTATACGGCGCAGTTCCTTTATCTCGCCGGAAAGGCGGGCGGCCTCCACGGCGGCCGCTTCCGAGGACGAACGGGCGTCGTTCAGGTCGGTCTCGAGCCGGGCGGCCCGTTTCTCCAGCGCGCGCAGCCGCTCCTCCTTCTCGCGCAGCGCGCCGGCGGCGGCCTGGGAAGAGGCCTCCGTCTCCTCGCGCTTGCGCTTTTCGGAGTCGAGGGAGGAGGAAAGTTTAGCGAGTTTAGCCTCCGCCACGGCCAGCGCGCTGCGCGCCGAGTCCAGGTCCAGGGAGAGCGCGGACAGGCTCTCCTCCGAGGCGGCCGTCCTGTTCTCCAGGTCCGAAACGCGGGCGCGGAGCTGCTGCTTCGCGCTTTCAGCTTCGGCCAGTTTCCGCGACTGCGCCTCGGCGTCCGCCTTCGCGGCCTCCGCGCGGCGCTGGAGGTCCAGCAGGGAGGAATCCAGCTCCTGCTTCAGGCGCGAATTCTCCTGTACGAGGCTGGACAGCTCCGAATTGCGGAGCTTGAGCTCGGAAGTCAGATCGCCGGCCAGTGAGGCCTTGCCGGCGGCCTCGGCCTCCATGATCTCGATCCGGCCGCGCAAGGCGTTCTCCCGGGACCTGGCGTCCTCGGCGCCGCGCGCCGCCGCGTTGCGGAGGCCTTCGGCCTCGGCGTGCAGCCTGCGCGCCTCCTCCTCCGACCTGGCCGCCTCGGCCTTGCGCAGGTCGAGCTCGCGCCTGGCCTCCGCCAGCGACAGCTCCGACGCGGCCTTCTGCTCCTCCAGGGACTTCATGCGCGCCATGGTCTCTTCGGCCCGTTTGCGCAGGCCGTGCGCCGCGGTCTCGGATTCGGACTTCAGCGAATCGTAGGCGTCCTTGAGGAAACGCAGCTGCTTCTCCCTGTCGGTCAGCTTGGAGGAGAGCGACCGCTGGTCCTCGCCGTAGCGGCGCCTTTCCTCCGAGAGCTCCAGCTGCAGCGCGGAGACGCGGGCCTGTCGCTCCTCGGCCACGGCCTTGAGGTCCTCCATCTTCGAGACGGCCTCCGAAAGCCTGGCCCTGAAATCCTCCAGCGAACGGCGATAGGCGGCGTCCTGCTCCTCCTTCGCCTTCGCGAGCGCGGCCGTTTCCCTCTCGCGGCGGTCGAGCTGCTCGGCGTACTTCTCCCTTTCCGCCGCGCGGACGCTCTCCAGTTCCCCGCTCCTGGCCGACTCGGCGCGGGCCGCGGCCTCCTGCAGTTCCTTCACCCTGCGGGTCAGCGTCTCGCGCTCGGAGACCAGCTCCTTGCGCAGGGCTTCCTGGTCCGCGCCGGCCCTGGCGAGCTCCTCGCGGAGACGAGAGAGCTCCTGGTCCTTCCGCGCCGTCTGTTCGTCGAAATCCTTCTCCCTTTCCGAGTAGAGGCGCTCCAGGCGCTCCCTCTCGCGCAGCAGCGCCTCTTCCTTGTCGACGCGCAGCGCGTCCAGATTGCGGGCGGCCTGCAGTTCCTTCTCCTGGTAAAGTTTCTCGGTCGCGGCGAAGTTCTTCGCCTGCAGTTCCAGGTCCTGGCGGGATCTCTCCTTCTCGCGCGCCACGGCCTCGGCCTTCTCGGCGGCCTGGCGCTGGAGTTCGCTCTTGAAACGGGCGAGTTCGGCATCCCTTTCGGCGGCTATGAGGCCGAGGTTCTCGAGCTGGGCGGCGAAATCCTTCTGCAGCGCGGCGCGCGCCTGCCCGTGCCTGGCCGCCTCCTCCTCCAGCCTCCTCTCCAGTTCCGCGTCGTGGCTCTGCTTGAGGGAGGCCCTGGCGGACGCCAGGTCCCGCTCGTATTTGTCCTTCTGGACCTCCAGCTGGCGGCGCAGCTCGGAGGTGGAGGCGAAGAGGTCGGCCTTCTCGCCGGCGAGCGTCTCGAGCTCCTTGCGCAGGTGGGCGATCTCCTCCACCTTCAGGCGCAGGTTGTCCTCGTAGATGCGCTGCGCGGTCTCCGTCTCGGAGCGCAGGGAGCGGCTCTGTTTCTCCAGCTCGACCTTGAGGCGCACCTCGTACTCCGACTGCAGCTGCCGCTCGCGGAAGGAGGTCTCCTCGGAGCGGATATTGAGCTGGGTCTGCAGCTGTTCGGCCTTCTGCGCGAGGTTCTCGCGCTCGGTCTGCAGCGTCTTTATGGTCTCCTCGAAGGTCCTGAGGTTGCGTTCGAGGTAATCCACCTCGTCCTGCTTCTTGCGCAGGTCGAGGCCGAAGTTCTTCTCGACGTCGGCGACTTTCTCCTGCAGCCGGGTCCGCTCGTGCTCGATGGCTATCTTGAGCCGCTTGGGGATCTCGCTCTCGAGGTCCTTGAAGCGCTGCTTCTCGGCCTCGAGCGCCTCGGACAGGCGGGACTGCCTGGAATCCGACTCCTGGGCGAGCTGCCGCTTCTCCCCCTCCAGGGTCCTGATGACGCCCTCGAGGCTCTCCAGCGCGCCGCGGTAGCGCTCCAGTTCCTCGTCGCGCTTGCGCACGGCCTCGGGCAGATCGGTCAGCTGCTTCTCGAGCAGGCCCAGCTTGACCTTGTGATCGTCCAGCTCCTGCTCCTTCTCGAGCAGTTTTTTCTCTATCTCCAGCTCGCGGACCTTGAGTTTCTTCTCCCGCTCGTCGGCTTCCTTCTGCCAGCTGTCGCGGGCCCACTTCATCACGGCTTCCTGCTTCCTGAGTTCCTCGTTGAGCGCCTGTTCGCGCTTCTCGAGGTCCTGGACGCGGGTCTCGTAGCTCTTCTCCAGTTCGGCGCGGAGCGTCCCGGCCTCTTCCTGGGCGCGCTGCTGCTCCGCCGCGAGCCTCTCGGCGTAAAGTTTCTCGAACTCCTGCTGCTTGAGCAGCTGCTCCTGGCGCAGCTGCCAGATCTCGCCCTCCACCTGTCCCCAGCGCCCGCGCAGTTCCTCGGACCGCTTCTGGAAATCCTCGGTCAGCCTCTGCTCGCGGAGCTTGAAAGCGGACTCCATTCTCGCCGCGTTGTCCTCCAGTTCCTTCTCGCGCTCGGTCAGCCGGTCCAGGCGGGACCTGAACTGGTATTCGAGCGTTTCCTGGCGGGACTTGATCTCCTCCTCCTGCGCGCGCTGCTGGCGCTCCATCTCGGCGTTCCTGGTCCTGAGCTGGTTCTCGAGGAAGGTGACCTGCGAGGCCTTCTCCTGCAGGTTCTGGCGCGACTTGAGCGCTTCTTCCTGGTTCGCGCGCAGTTTGTCCAGCGCCCAGCGCAGCGCGAGCCTGGCCGTCTCGAGGTCCGTTATGGCCTGCTCGTTAAAAGAGGATTCGTCCCATTTGTCGTTCATAGTTCCTGCCCGTAAGAACCGCGTTCCGCCCGCATCCCGGAAGCGCCCGCCCCCGTCCCCTCCCGGCAAGGGGGACCGTTCGCGGTCCCCCCTGACGGCGGGGCGTAATGCCGGCCGCTATAATCTACACCCGGCGTGTTTCGCAAATGTTACTAAAATAGGGAAATCATGATAAATACCCCGGCGCCGGCGCGCGGGCTCCCGCCCCCCCGGGAACGGTCCCGACTGAAAATTTGACAATCCCGGAAGACCATTGTTAGAGTAGGCCTGCGGGACCGGGGGAAGGGACAAAATTCAGGCTCAGGGGCTTACCATGAGGCATACGATGACGGAGCACGGGAAGATACATCTCACGCAGAACCAGGAGAAGGTCATAAAGGACAAGTACCTGCGGGAGGACAGGTCCCCCGAGGAACTTTTCGGGCGGGTCGCCCACAATATAGCCCTGGCCGAGCTGGTCTGCCGCCCCGAGGCCGGGGACTGGGGCGTCTTCGAGGGCGTGCGCTGCCGCGTGGTGGAGAACAGCTACGGCGGGACGCCCTCGCGCACCGTCCTTTTCCACGACGGGCTCGGCGAGTCGCCGGAGCGCGAGCTCAACTTCGCCCGCTTCCTCTCCAACCTGGAGAAAGCCTACAAGGCCCACGCCGCCGCCAGGGAGATCGTGGACGCGCGCGCGGCGGAGTTCTACGGCGCGATGGCCGCCTTCGACTTCCTCCCCAATTCCCCCACCCTGATGAACGCCGGCCGCGACCTGCAGCAGCTCAGCGCCTGCTACGTGCTGCCGGTGCCGGACTCGATGGAAGGCATAGCCAAGGCCCTGACCGCGCAGAGCCTGATCCAGAAATCCGGCGGCGGCACGGGCTTCTCCTTCGGCCGTCTGCGTCCGAAGGGCGATACGGTCAAGAAGACCAACGGCGTGGCCTCGGGCGCCATCTCGTTCATGAAACTCTTCGACAAGCTGACCGACGTGGTCAAGCAGGGCGGCACGCGCCGCGGCGCGAACATGGGCATACTGCCCTACTGGCACCCGGAGATAAAGGATTTCATCGCCTGCAAGGCCGAGCCGGGCACATTGGAGAACTTCAACATTTCCGTCGGGCTGGACTCTAAGTTCATGAAGGCCGTCGAGCACAACGGCTCTTTCGACCTGGTCAACCCGCGCACCGGCGAGAAGGCCGGCGCGCTCAAGGCCCGCGACGTCTTCAACTCGCTGGTGGACTCGGCCTGGGCCACGGGCGATCCCGGCATAGTCTTCCTGGACGCGATAAACGACACCCGCTCGAACCCCACCCCCGCCCTGGGCGTGATAGAGAGCACGAATCCGTGCGGGGAGCAGCCGCTCCTGCCGTGGGAGTCCTGCAACCTCGGCTCCATAAACCTGGCGCGTTACGTAAGCGGCGGGACCGGCGCCGGCGCCATGGACTACGACAGGCTCGGCGCCACCGTGCGCACGGCGATACGCTTCCTCGATAATGTCGTGGAGATAAACAATTACCCGCTGCCCGAGATAGAGCGCGTGGCCAAGGGCAACCGCAAGGTCGGCCTGGGCGTGATGGGCTGGGCGGAGACGCTGGTGAAGCTCGGCCTCCCCTATGACAGCCCCGAAGGGCTGCGCAAGGCCGAGGAGGTCATGAAGTTCATGGACGAGGCGGCCCTTTCGGCCTCGCAGGAGCTGGCCCGCGAGCGCGGCGTCTTCCAGAACTGGAAGGACTCCATCTACGACAAGGACGGAAAACATTTCCGCGGCCTTTCGGCCAAGCCGCGCAACGCCTCGCGCACGACGATAGCCCCGACGGGCACGATAGCCATCGCCGCCGGCCTCCAGGGCTCCGGCATAGAGCCCTTCTTCGCCATCGCCTACACGCGCTACAACGCGAAAGCTCTGGACGCGCTCAAGCACGGCAAGGACCCGGACGCGAAGGACACCTTCTTCGAGGTGAATTCCCTGTTCAGGGAACTGGCGGAAAAGAACGGCTTCTTCGGCCTCGACGAGAAGACGCTCTGGAAGAAGATAGAGGCCAATCACAAGGCGGTGCGCGGCATACCCGAGATACCGGCGGAGATACAGGAGCTTTTCCCCACCGCCCACGACGTGAGCGTGGAGAACCACATCAAGGCGCAGGCCGCCTTCCAGAAGTACACCGACAACGCCGTTTCCAAGACGATAAACATGCCCGGCGCGGCCAAGGCCGAGGGCGTGAGGAACTGCTACACGCTGGCCTGGAAGCTGGGCTGCAAGGGCGTGACCGTCTACCGCGACGGCTGCAAGGCGCAGCAGGTCCTCAACATAGGGGCCGCGGGGCATCAGGCGAAAAGCAAAAAGCGCAGGGCGCCTGTACAGACTTTCGGGGTCTCGTCGGAGTACTTCCAGATAAAGACCGGCTACGGCCCGCTGCACGTGCACATCAACTTCAACGAGCAGGGCCCCTACCAGGTCTTCACCAATATGCCGCCGCTCGGCACCGAGATCAGCGGCCTGACCTCGCTCATCGGCATACTGCTGTCGAAGTATTTCGAGGAGGGCGGCGACCCCATCAAGATCATCAAGCACCTCAACTCGGTCAAGGGCGACAGGCCGATGGGCTTCGGCGAGAACAGGATAAACTCGATAGCGCACGGCATCGCGGTCGCGCTGCGCAGCCATCTCAAGCGCACCGGCATCATCGCTTCCGACCAGGACGTCAACGGCCAGCAGAAGCTGGAGCTCTGGGAGGTCTCCAAGACCCAGTACTGTCCCAAGTGCTATTCCTCCAACGTCAGTTACGAGAGCGGCTGTTCCGGCCCGACCTGCCACGACTGCGGCTATTCCGAGTGTTCCTGAAGCGGAGCCGGCCGTCCCGGAAAGCCCCGGCCGCCCGGGGCTTTTTCTTTATAGCCCCCCGCCCCCGGGCTTTGCTATCATATGGGTACCGCCCTATGAAAAAAGGCCTTTTCATCGTCCTGGAAGGACCGGACCGCTCCGGCAAATCCACCCAGGCCGCCATGCTGCGCGACTGGCTGACAAGCCTCGGGCACAGGGTGCGCCTGACCCGCGAGCCCGGAGGCACTTATCTCTCCGAGAAGATACGCGCCATACTGCTCGACCCGAAGAGCGACATCGAGCCGCTGACCGAGCTCTTCCTCTACGAGACCTCGCGCGCCAAGCATACGCTCAAGGTCATCCTGCCGGCGCTGAAAGCCGGCGAGATAATAGTTTCCGACCGCTACACCATGTCCACCACCGCCTACCAGGGCTACGGCCGCGGCCTGGACCTCAGGACGGTGGGAACGCTCAACCGCATCGCCACCATGGGCCTCAAGCCCGACCTGACCATAGTCTTCGACGTGCCGGACAAGGTGTTCAAGCAGCGCGAATGCCGCGGCAATGACCGGATGGAGCTCCAGGCCGCCTCTTTCCGACTGAAGGTCAACAGGGCCTATAAGAAGCTCGCCTCCGCCCCCGGCGTGAGGCGGATAAACGCGGCCGCCCCCGTAGAGGACGTGCACGCGCGGGTGCGCGCCGCCGTGGGAGCGCTGCTGCGCAAAAAAGGTCCCGGGACCCGCTGATGTTCAAGGAAATACTCGGCCATGAAAAGGAGCGGGCCGCGCTGAAGGCGCTGGCCGCCTCCGGCCGCGTGCCGCCGGCCATGATCTTCTACGGCCAGGAGGGCATAGGCAAGCGGCTGGCCGCCATGGAGTTCGCGGCCGGCCTCAACTGCGCCGGGGAACCCGCCGACGAGGGCGGCCTTTTCGGCGCGGAGGGACCCGCCCCCCGCGAGCCCGGCAAGGCCTGCGGGAAGTGTCCGTCGTGCGTCCAGCTGGGAAAGAACGTGCATCCCGACTGCCGCCTGGTGGACGCGGCCTGGCAGGCGCACCTGCTGGGCGAGGACGAGGAGAAGCAGCGCAGCGTCAAGATCGACACCGTGCGCGAGCTGTCGCGCAGCGCCTACTCCAGCCCCATACTCTCCCCCTGGAAGGTCTTCGTGGTGAACGACGCCTCCTCCATGACCGTGGAGGCGCAGAACGCCATACTCAAGATGCTCGAGGAGCCGCCGCCGGACACGGCGTTCATCCTGATCGCCTCCAACAAGGCCGCGCTGCTGCCGACGATACTCTCGCGCTGCCATACCGTCAATTTCCGCGGCCTGGCCAGGCGCGAGGTGGCCGAGATCCTCGGCCGCGAAGGGCTGGAACTCTCCGAGGCCGACAACCTGGCCGGTCTGGCCTTCGGCTCGGTCAAGCGCGCGCTGGACCTGCGCGCGGTGCTGGAGAAGCTCTCCGACCTCAACCACCTCGACCCCATGGCCCCTTTCCGCGTGGCCGACAAACTGGGCCGCGAGCTGGCGACGGCCCGCGAGACCGCCAGGCTGATACTCAATATCCTCGTCACCCGCGCGGCCGCGCGCTGGCGCGCGGCGGCGGATCCGGAGAAGACCTCGCTGACCAGGCTGCTCGACAGGCTTTTCGAGCTCAAGCGCTGCCTCGCGCGCAACGCCAGCCCCGCGGTTACCGTGGAGACCGCGGTCATGGAATGCGCCGGGGCCGGCATCAGCCTGCGCAACCTGGAACGAGCCGATGCCTGAGCCCGGTAAATTCCACGTCACCACTCCTCTCTACCACGCAAGCAGCCGCCCGAACATAGGGCACGCTTACACCACGCTGGCCGCCGACGTGCTGACCCGTCACCTGCGCGCCGGCGGCCGCGAGGTCTTCTTCCGGACCGGCGCCGACGCGCACGCCGCGGGCGTGGCCGGGACCGCGCGGGCGAGAGGCGCCGCTCCCGGGGACTGGGCGGACGGGGTCTCGGCGGATTTCGAACGGGCCTGGAAACTCCTGAACATCGGTTACGACAGTTTCCTGCGCACCACGGACCCGGAGCACGCGCGCAGGGTGCGGGACGCCTTCGGGAAACTGCTCGCCTCGGGCGATATCTACCCGGGCGCCTCTTCCGGCCCTTACTGCGCCGCCTGCGGGAGTTTCTACGAGGTGAGCGCGCTGCGCGGGGACGGGCTCTGCCCCGTGCACAGGACGAGGACGGAAAAGGTCTCCGGCGACGCCTATTTCTTCCGCCTCTCCCGCTATGCCGGGCCTCTCCTGCGGCATTACGCCGCCAACCCCGCCTTCCTGGCCCCCGCCCGGCGGGCGGCCGAGATGGCCGGCCTGGTAAAGAACGGGCTGGAGGATATCCCGGTCGCGCGGACCGGGGTCGGCTGGGGCATCCCCGTGAGCTCGGACCCCGGGCACACGGTCCAGCCCTGGTTCGGCGCGCTGCTCGGCCACATAACGGCGGCCGGCTGGGAAGCGGACCGTCCCGCGCCCGGATTCGCCCGGCTCTGGCCGGCGGACCTGCACCTGGCGGACGCGGAAAGCTTCCGTCTCCACGCGATCGTCTGGCCGGCCATACTGCTGGCGCTGGGCCTGCCGCTGCCGCGCAGGATCTACGCGCACGGCGGCTGGACGATAGAAGGGGACGGAATGTCCGGCACGGGCGGCGACGCGATAAGTCCGTCCGACATCATCAAGGAGTACGGGGCCGACGCGCTGCGCTATTTCCTGTTCCGCGAAACCCCTTTCGGCCAGGACGGCGATTTCTCGGCCGAGGCTTTCCGCCGGCGCTACAACGCGGACCTGGCCGGCGACCTCGGCGGTCTTTTCTCGCGGGTCCTGGCCCTGGCGGACAGGTATCCGGAGAACGGGCTGCCGAACCGGCCCGAGGAAGGCCCAGCCAGGAATTTCGCGCGCCTGCGCGCCCTGGAACCGCTGATAGCCGCCGATATCGAGGAACTGAACTTCTCCTCCGCCCTGGACCGCATCTGGGGTGCGGTGGGAGAGCTGAACGGGTGCATGGGACCGGAGAAGCGCCGGGAGAAGGAGAGGGACCCCGCGGCCGGCGCGGACCTGCTCAAGGACATGGTCTGGTGCCTGCGGCTGCTGGCCGGCTGGCTCTATCCCTTCATGCCCGACACCTCGGCGCGGATGCAGATGATAATGAGCATGGGGACCACCGCAGCGGGCGTCGAGCCGCAGAAGGCGGCGCCGCTTTTCCCCGTTAAGGACTGACCGGGACTACCAGCGCATGGTCCTGAGGCGCGCCAGCAGGCGGTAGCAGGCGCCCAGCGCGGCGTCTATCCTGGAAAGAGAGAAAGGCGTAAGGGTCTCCTCGGGGGAGGGCTCCACCTGGTACAGGCGGGAATATTCGGCCACGGAGCGCCTCGCTCTCAGGACAAGTTCGTTCAGCGCCGCGTCGCCGCGGAGACCGGGCGGGACTTTCTCCAGCCGGTCGAAACCCAGGCGCCTGTAGGCCTCCGTCAGAAGGCGCTCACCCCCCGGGTCGCGGAGCGTCCCGGTCCTGGCCCCTTCCGCTATGGAAAGCGGGCGCAGGGCCGCCAGCCGCGCGCGCACCACCTCCGGACTGCCCGGCAGCCCGCCCTCCACCAGCAGGAAATCGCCGGAAGAGAGCAGTTTGTCCAGCGGGTCCTTGAACTCCTCCAGCAGTTCCGGCGTGACGCGGCCCCGTCCCAGCTTTTCCAGGAAACCGGCGCAGACCGCGCGCAGGGCCTCCTGCTGCAGGGCCGCGAGCGGCTCCTCGGCGGCGCGCAGCACGCTTATGAAGAATTCTTTCTGGTCCAGGAAACCGGGATGGGCCTCGCCGCCGAGTTCCCGCAGGCGCGCCGCCAGGGCGCCGCGGTGACGGTAGACGGAAAAGGACCGTTCGGGAAAAGCCTGTTCCATGGAACTGTTCCGCCGTCGGAGGCGGGGAGCGCGGGCTAGCGCGGGCCGCGGGAAGGGAGCAGCGCCCTCACCAGCCCTATCAGCACGCCCGACAGGGCGTATACCGAGAAGAATATGAAAAGGCCGTCCTGCGGATAGCGTATTATCAGGAAAAGGATGACCAGTATCAGCAGCATGCCCTTCAGGGAACCGGGGCGCACCGCGCCGCCTTTCTTGAAAGCGGCGTAGGGCACGGTCGAGACCATGAGCAGCGACAGCCCTATCATTATGAAGGGAATGGCGGCGTAGACGTGAGGCATCTGCTTCATGACCATGCTTATGCTGCGGAAGCCGCTCTCGGTCTCGAGCATGCTGTAGGCCAGCACTATCGAGCCCAGTATGCCGGCGGCGCCGGGGATCGGCAGGCCCTGGAAGTTCGGGTTCGGCGAATCGCCGCCGAAATGGGACTTCACGTTGTAGCGGGCCAGGCGCAGCGCTCCGCAGAGAACGTAGAGGAAGGCGACGGGCGCGCCCCAGTAGCCGTAGTCCTTGAGCACGAAATTGTACATCAGGTAGCCGGGAGCGATGCCGAACGACATCCAGTCGGAGAGGGAGTCTATCTCGACGCCGAAGGAACTCTCGCCGTGCACCAGCCTGGCGATGCGGCCGTCGAGCATGTCCATCACGATCGAGGCGATGATGAACCAGCCGGCCAGCACGAAATTACGTTCGGTGGCCGCCAGTATCGAAAAGAAGCCGAAGGCCATATTGGCGATCGTGAACAGCGACGGGAGCACGACCGCGCCGGTCTTCTTCAGTTTCTCCACGTCTATCCGCTTCTTTTCTTCGGCCGTCATTCCGCCTTCCAGAGACCGATGATGTTCTCGGCGCCGGCGACCTTGTCGCCGGGCCTGACCAGGACCCTTACGCCCTTGGGCAGGTAAAGCGCCACCTGCGAGCCGAAATAGATCATGCCGAGGCGTTCGCCGCCCGCCACGTTCTGCCCTTCTTTCACGTAGCAGGCGATGCGGCGGGCTATCGCGCCGGTTATCTGCTCGACGGCGGCCCAGCGGCCGTTCCCCCCGTTTATCCTTATCAGGTTCCGCTCGTTCTTCTTCGCCTCGGGCTTATAGGCGACGGCGAAGCGGCCCTTCTCGTACTCTATCTTCTCGACCGCCCCCTCCAGCGGGGCCCGCTGTACGTGCACGTTGAAGACCGAGAGGAAGATGCGCACTACGACGACCCCGGGATCGTCCTCGGTACCGACGCTGAGCACCGTGCCGTCGGCCGGGCAGATTATGTCGTTGGTGCCGAAGACCTTGTCGCGCTCGGGGTCGCGGAAGAAATAAGCCGAAAAGGCGGTGAGCAGGAAACCCAGGACCAGGAGCGGGACCCCGCACCACCGGCACCAGTAAGCGGCCAGGCCGCCGACAGCGGTTATCGCTATGGTGACCGTAAGTATCCTGCGTCCTGCGGGGGCTAGGTTCATCTTCCTTCTCCTTCCAGAATCAAAAAGCCGTCGCTTTCAAAGCCGTGCCCGGGGCGGGACTCGAACCCGCACGGAGTGAACTCCAGCTGATTTTAAGTCAGCTCTGGCTACCAGTTACAGCACCCGGGCTCTGTTCCGGGCCCTCCCTTCGGCAGGGTCGTCCCCGCTCCGAAAGGAATACTCCGCTCGGCCCCGCTGCAAGGGTAAACCGGATACCCCTGACAGAGAACAGATTCTATCATTTTGCCGGGCTTTCAGCGGCGTCCCCGCCCGAGTTCGGAGGAGCAGAGGCGGTAGAAGTCCTCGCAGCTCAGCCAGGACACGCCGCGCGCTCCGGCGGCCGACTGCAGGCCCCGGTCCGAGGTGACCAGTACGGCGCGCACGCCGCAGGAGAGCAGGAACTCGCCGGTCTCCAGCAGAGAATCGTCGGCGCTGCGTCCCTCGTTGAAGGTCACGCTGACCGGTCCCCGGACCGGGAATCCCAGTTCGCGGAAAGGCCCGTCGAAATAGACCCGGAAGGAGGAAGAGGCCAGGAGCGGCAGCGCGGCCAGTTCCTCCACCCAGCCCAGGAACTCGGCTTCGGCCAGGTCCGGCGAAAAGCCGCTGCCGCCCGGGAAACGCCGCGCGAAATTGGAGGCGTCGAGCAGGTACTGCGTGGGTTTGGAGGAAAGACGGCCGCTCAGACCTCCCCCTCCGGCGCCGCGCACGCCTCGGGACCGGCCCCCCCGCCGGGAGGAGGCTCGCCTGCCAGCAGCGCTTTCAGCGTCCCTTCGGTGACGCCGCCCGGTCCCGCGAAGGCGAAGACCTCGGCCGAGGAACTTACCAGCACCGAACAGGGAAGGTCGTAAACGCGGAAGGCGGTCAGCAGTTCGGGCGGCGCGCCCGGGGCCACCAGCCCTTTCACTTTCCGGCCGGCCAGCGCCCGGACGGCCCCGTCGCGGTCCGCGTCGGTGATATGGACGAAGGCCAGGCCCCGGCCGGCGAACAGGGAGGCCAGGGCGTCGAGCCGGTCGAACTCCGCCGGCGAGCCCGCGCAGCGCGGGGCCCAGAAATGCAGGACGGCGGCGCGGCCTCCCAGGTCGCGCCAGCCCCGCAATTCCGGCGGCGGACCGCCGATCAGTTCTTTCAGCCGCAGTTCGGGGGCCGGCAGGCCCGGCGAGGCCAGCAGAGGGCGCCGCTCGGGCCCCGGCGCGCAGGCGCAGAGCAGCAGCGCCAGCGCCGCGGCCGGACGCAGGTCAGAAGTCATGAAAGCGGCCGTCCCTGAAAGGGAGCCGGTGCAGCGTGACGCCGAGATAACCGCCGTCCGGCAGTCTGCCCGCGCAGGCCATGACTGGGAAAGGGACGAAGTCGGCCTCGTTGAGATACGCGGCGCAAAGGGACTCCACCGGCCCGGACAGCGTCGCCTTGGCCTGGAAATAGACGTCCCGGCAGTCGGCGGAGCCGTGCGGGCAGACGGAGAAGAATTCGGCCCGCACCTTCAGGGGACCGGCGGGAGAGCCGAGCTCTTTTTCCACGAAGACCGCGGCGGCCTGGCCGGGGCCGGACGGCAGCGGCAGAGCGAGCCGCACCGGGACATTGACCTCGGCCGGAACGGGGATGCCGCCCGCGGACTGGGTCCAGGAGCTGACATATCCCCGCGGTTCCAGGGGCAGGCCGTCGGCTGCGGCGGGCGGGCAAAAGGCGATAAGGGCGGCTATGGCGGCGTATCGGTTCATCGCCATATTATATTAATTAGGGGCCCCCTACGCGCAGCCGTCCCCTTTTTGCTTTGAAAAAAGTTTTATGCTATATTTCATGGCATGAGCAACACCGTCATCAAATTCGGGACTTCCGGCTGGCGCGCCGTCATAGCCGAGGAGTTCACGCTGAACAATCTCAAAAGGGCGGCCCACGCCGCGGCCCGGCACGCCCGCGACAACAAGGACTACGGTTTCAAGGGCGACGAATACCGTCTCAACCTGAAGAACGGTAAGGCCAAGGCCCCGTCCGCCCCGCTGGCCGTGATAGGCTGCGATACCCGCTACATGTCCGAGGAATTCGCGCGCAACGCGGCCGAGGTCTTCGCGGCCGAGGGCGTGAACGTCCTGTTCTCGCCCGGGGAGACCCCCACGCCCGTGGTGGCCTGGACCGTGATGCGCTCGGGCGCCGTCGGCGGCGTGATGATAACCGCCAGCCACAATCCCGCCAATTACAACGGCTTCAAGTGGACGCCCTACTGGGGCGGGCCCGCGATACCGGAGGTCACCAACGACATAGAGGCCAGGGCCTCCGCGCTGACGATAGCCGACTGCGACAAGTTCATTCCCTACGCCCAGGCGAAAAGCGCCGGTCTCGTGAAAGAGGAGGATTTCCACCACTCCTATTTCGCCCAGCTCTACTCGCTGCTCGACGCCGGCGCGCTGAAGAAGGCCCGCCTGAAGGTCGCCGCCGACTCCGTCTACGGCACGGCCCGCACCTACCTGCGGCCGGCGCTGGAGAAGATGGGCGCCTCGGTGACCCCGCTGCGCGAGCACCGCGACGTCACTTTCGGCGGCAGGCCGCCGGACACCGACGCGGAGAACCTGGCCGGGCTGCGCCAGGCCGTGCTTAAGGGCAAGCTCGCCCTCGGCCTGGCCTGCGACGGCGACGGCGACCGCTTCGGCGTGATCGATTCCGACGGGACCTGGATAGCGCCCAACGACGTGCTGGCGCTGCTGCTCGACCACCTGGTCCGCAACCGCGGCATGAAGGGCAAGGTGGCCCGCTCCGTCATGACCTCCCATTTCGCCGACGCCGTGGCCAGGAGCCACGGGCTCGAGGTGCGCGAGACCCCGGTAGGCTTCAAATACGTCGGGAACATGCTGCGCACGGGCCAGTTCCTGATCGGCGGCGAGGAATCGGGCGGCCTGTCGATCATGAACCACGTGCCGGAAAAGGACGGCATCCTGGCCTGCATGCTGCTGGCCGAGCTCTACGCCTACGAGCGCAAGCCGCTGGGCAAGGTGCTGGCCGGCCTGCGCAAGCGGGTGGGGACCTTCCTCAACACGCGCGTCAACCTGCGCCTCGGCCCGGACGCCGACGTGCAGGCGCTGGCGGCGAAACTGAACTCCGGCCCGCCGCTCAATCTGGGCGGTTCCTCGGTCTGGCGCATAGACCACACCGACGGTTTCAAGTTCATCATGCGCGACGGCTCCTGGCTGGGCCTGCGCCCTTCCGGCACCGAGCCGGTCGTGCGCATCTACGCCGAGGCCTCTTCGCGGGACAAGCTCGACAAGCTGGTCGACGCCGGGAAGAAGATAGCCGACGGCAAATTTTAAATAGAACCGGGGCACAGCCCCAAGGAGAACGAACATAATGGACGCCAAGATCAAGAAAATAACCGCCCGCGAGATACTCGATTCCCGCGGCTTCCCCACGGTGGAGACCGACGTGCTGCTCGCCGACGGCTCCTTCGGCCGCGCGGCGGTGCCCAGCGGGGCCTCGACCGGCACCCACGAGGCGCTGGAACTGCGCGACGGCGGCAAGCGCTACCGCGGCAAAGGCGTGCTCAAGGCCGTGGAGAACGTCAACAAGCTCATCGCCCCCGAACTCCTGGGCCTCAAGGCCGAGCAGGAGCGGATCGACGACCAGATGATAGAGCTCGACGGCACGCAGACCAAGAGCAAGCTGGGGGCCAACGCCATACTCTCCGTTTCGATGGCGCTGGCCCGCGCCGCCGCGGAGTCGGCGAAGCTGCCGCTCTACGCCTATATCCGCAAGGCCTACGGCCTCAGGCACAAGGACTTCCTGCTGCCCGCCCCGATGCTTAACATCGTCAACGGCGGCAAGCACGCCGACAGCGGCATCAATATCCAGGAGTTCATGATAGTCCCGACGGGCGCGGCGAAGTTCACCGACGCCATACGCATGGGCGCCGAAGTCTACCACACCCTCAAGGCCATCCTCTCCAAGGGCGGCTACACCACGGCGGTCGGCGACGAGGGCGGGTTCGCCCCCAAGATCTTCACGCACGAGGCCGTCATCGAGACCATCGTCAAGGCCATCAAGGAGGCCGGCTACACGTTCAAGGACGTGCAGATCGCCTTCGACTCGGCCGCCAGCGAGTTCTACAAGAACGGCAGCTACATGTTCGAAGGGGCCAACCTGACCGCCCAGGAACTCACCTCCCGCTACGCCGACTGGAAGAAGCACTTCCCGATAGTCTCCTACGAGGACCCGCTCGCCGAGGACGACTGGGAAGGCTGGGAGCATTTCACCAAACTGCTCGGCAAGAAGGCCCGCATCGTCGGCGACGACCTGTTCGTGACCAACCCCGAGCGCCTCAAGAAGGGCATCGAGGAGGACACCGCCAACGCGATCCTCATCAAACTCAACCAGATCGGTTCGCTGACCGAGACGATCCGCGTCATCAACATGGCGCACGAGGCGGACTACGCCACCGTCATCTCGCACCGCTCGGGCGAGACCGAGGACGCCTTCATAGCCGACCTCGCCGTGGCCACCAACGCCGGGGCCATCAAGACGGGCGCGCCGTGCCGCAGCGAGCGCCTCTGCAAGTACAACCAGCTCATCCGCATCGAGGAGGAGCTGGGCAAGAAGGCCAAGTACGCCAAGGACGCGGCCTTCCGCTTCAAGTAAAGACCGCCGCGGGGCGGCCTTCCGCGGGGAGGGCCGCCCCTTCCCTTTTCCCGGATGAGACAAAAGGACGCCGTTATCACCAGGAGAACGGGGCTGACGCTGCTCGCGCTGGCCGCGGCGGTCCTGCTGCTGGCCAATCCCGGTTTCCGCTCGCTGGTCGCGAACAAGCTGGAGGTCTTCAAGATGAAGCGGCGGCTGGCCGCGCTGAAGGCCGAGAGCGCGGAACTGAAGAGCGCCGCCGCCGAGACCGCCCGGAGCGAAAGCGTGGAATACAACGCGCGCAGGGAACTGGGGATGCTCAGGCAGGGAGAGATAGAGTTCCGCTTCCCCCCGCCTCCCGAGAAAGAGAGGGACAAATGAACGTCAGGCAGATAGCCGCGGGCCCCATGGATAATTTCTGCTATCTGGCCTGGGAGGGCGTCGGGCCGGAATGCGCCGTCATAGACCCGTGCTGGGAAGGCGCGAAGATAGAGAAGGAGCTCCTCGCGCTCGGCCTCAGGCCCGCGCTGCTGGCGCTGACCCACGGCCATCCGGACCATCTCAACGCCGCGGCCTGGTTCCTGGAGCGCTACGAAGGCCTGCGGGCCGCGCTGCACCCGGCCGACGGGAACATGGCCGAAGGGCTGGACCGGTCCCGGCTGCTGCCGGTCGCCGACGGGGAGGACCTGGAGGCGGGCGCGCTCAGGCTCAAGGTGCTCCACACGCCGGGGCATACCCCCGGCTCCTGCTCTTTCCTGGGCCCCGGCGCGGTCTTCACCGGCGACACGCTTTTCGTCGGCGCGATAGGACGGGTGGACCTGCCGGGCGCGGACCCGGAGCAGATGAGGCGGAGCCTGCTCAGGCTGGCCTCCCTGCCCGGCGACACCGCCGTCTGGCCGGGCCACGCCTACAACGGCTCCTCGACGACGATCGAAGCCCAGAAACTGCACAATATCTACGTGAAGCTGGCCGCGAAAGGCGGCGACGAGTTCATCTCGGCGGCGCTATGAAATGGGCCGTGGTCTCGGATTTCGACGGGACGCTGACGCTCGAGGACGTCGGCGACGCCATACTGACGGAGTTCGGCGTCTTCACCGCGGCCGACATAGAGCGCTCCTACGCGCCGGGGCAGTCGGTGGAAAAATGGATGCGGCGCGGTTTCGCGCGGCTGTCCGCCTCCCGCCGAGAGATCGAGTCGTTCATACTGCGCGCCATGAAGCCGCGCCGGGGCCTGCGGGCTTTCTCGGGCTTCTGCTCCCGCCGGCGGATCCCTTTCGACATAGTCAGCGGCGGGGCGGACATCTACGGCCGGCCGCTGTTGCGGGCCTGGGGAGTGAAGGCCCTCTCCTCTTTCGGACGCGCCAGGCGCAGGGGGCGCGGCTGGGACGTGGAATACGCGGACCTGGACGGCGCCGGGCTGCCGGCTTTCAAGGAGTCCAGGGTGCGGCATCATAAGAAGCTGGGCCGCCGCGTCCTGTTCTGCGGCGACGCGCCCAGCGACCTCCGGGCGGCGGCGCTGGCCGACAAGGTCTACGCCGCGGGCAGACTGCGCGGCCTCTGCCGGGCGAAGGGAGTAAAGTTCTCCCCGCTGACGGACCTGGCCGCGGCGGCGGACTTCATCGCCCGCAATTCCTGAGAGACCGGCATTATGCACCCTTACATACTCGACCTCGGCTTTTTCAAACTGCCGGCCTACGGTTTCATGGCCATGACGGGCTTCCTGGCCGCCTTCTTCTACCTGCGCGCCCGCCGCGAACGCGTCGGCGTCTCCGCCGAAAGCGTCTCCGACCTGGCCTTCTACGCCCTGCTCGGAGGGCTCCTGGGCGGCAAACTCCTCTTCCTCGCCACCTTCTGGGATTCCTTCGGGGACGGCGCCTGGGAGCGGCTGCTGGCGGCCCTGAAAAGCGTGCAGTACGGTTTCGTCTTCTACGGCGGTCTGGGCGGCGGCGCGGCCGCGCTGTGGTACTGGGCCCGCGGCCGGGGAATAGGCTTCGCCGCCGCGGCCGACTTCACGGCGCCGGCCCTGGCGCTGGCGCACGGCTTCGGCCGCATAGGCTGCCTGCTGGCCGGCTGCTGCCACGGTTCGCCCGCGCAAGGCGCCCCCGGCGTGGTATTCAGCGACCCGCTGTGCCTGGTGGAGCCTTCGCTGCTAGGAATGCCTCTTCATCCCGTGCAGCTCTACGAAGCCGCCGGCAATTTCCTGATATTCGCGGCGCTCCACCTGCTGTGGGAACGCGGGGCCCGACGCGGGGCCGGAGCGGTCGCCGCTCTTTACGTGCTGCTTTATTCGGCGCTCAGGTTCGCTCTGGAATTCCTGCGCGGCGACGACAGGGGAGGGCTGAGCGCGGGGCTGTCCCAGGCGCAGTTCATCGCGCTGGCGGCGGCGGCCGCCGCCGCGGCCTGGCTGGCGCTGCGGGCCCGCGGGAGAACGGATGGAAAATAAGAAACTCGTATATTCCGGCGAAGGCACGAGACTGGACCTTTTCGTCAAGAGCGGCGAGCCGGGCCTCTCGCGCGAGTTCGTCAAGCGGCTCATCGCCGGAGGTTTCGTCAAGCTCAACGGCCGTACGGCGAAGCCGGCCGCCCCGCTGAAGGCCGGCGACGAGGTGACCATCGCCGCGCCCGCCGCCGGCGCGGCGCCCTCCGCGCGGCTGCCGGGCATGATAATAACCGAGGACGACGCCGTGCTGGCCATAGACAAGCCGGCCGGGCTCTGCGTGCATCCGACGGATTCCAACTGGGAACGCGACCCGCGCGCGGCGCTCCTGGGAGAGGAGACGCTGGTGTCGATACTGGCCAAAGAAAGGCCGGAACTCGCCGGTGTGCCCAGGTTCGGCATGGTGCACCGCCTGGACCGCGAGACCAGCGGCCTGATGCTGATAGCCAGGACCGCGGAGGCGGCGGAATATTTCTCGGCGGCCTTCCGCGACCGGGAGATAGGGAAACTCTATATCGGCGCGGCGGCCGGAGATCCCGCCTCCGGCGCCTGGACCGTGGACGCGCCGATGGGCCGTCCGACGGGAGCGCGCAGGATAAAGGTCTGGGAGTACGGGCGCGACGCGGTGACCAATTTCAGAGTGCTCGAGCGCGCGGGCGGGGCCTGCCTGCTCGACATAAGGCCCGAGACCGGCCGCACGAACCAGATAAGGGTCCACCTGTCGCACGCGGGTCACCCGATAGTGGGCGACGATATCTACGGCGGACCGCCGGCGGCGCGCATGCTGCTGCACGCCATGCGCCTGCAGTTCGCCCATCCCGCCACGGGCCGTCCGACGAAGATAGTCTGCCCCGTCCCCGAGGATTTCCGCGACGCCTGGCGGGCCCTCACCGGCCGCCCCTTCAAGCTCAAGCCGATAAAATAGGAACGACTATACCGGGGACCGGTTTCGCCCCCGCTTTCAAGGAATAACTATCGGGGTCCTGTCGGCGGTCCGCTCCGAAAAAACACGATTCAGTCTCCCTCGCCGGGCCTTCACTCCGCCACGGGTTCGGCTTTCCGAAATGCAACCCTGCGCTACGCTCGGCCGGGCACGAACTCGGCCCGGGCGCATAGCGCCTCGGTCACGCATAGCCCGCATAGCGGGCTTGCGCGACCCCACCTCGGCGATTCCGCTTACGCAGGGAACCGCCTCCGGTCTTGCGGGCCTGCACCGCAGGCCCTCACCTCAGACATTCTTGGTCGTCCGGCAGTGCCGGTTCCCTCGCTCCGCTTGGGGAAAGCCTCCGATGTGGCTTCGGAAGGCCCGGCGCGGGAGCCTCCGGGGAACCGACCTGTTAAACGTCCCATCTAAGGAGACAGCCGGGGGAGGCGTGCCCTCACCGGAGCAAAACCCTTCGGAGCCGCGAGCTTGCGTAAGCGCGAGCGGCGAGAACGGGAAGGGCGCGCACGGTGTGCGCGACCCTGTTTTTGCGAGGTGAGGGCACGCCATGCCCCCGGAACAGTATTCCTATTTTGGCGGCCGGAGCGAAGGCAGGGCGCGGGTCAGACGGGCTTTTCGCGGTCCAGCAGGGGACCGAACAGCCAGGCCAGGCCGAAGGTGGAGAAGGTCCCTATCACGATGATCCAGCTCCAGCCCAGCGCCAGCGTCCCCCTCTCCGACAGGAACAGCACCACCGCCGCCATGACGGCGCTGAACACCATCGCCGCCACATTGGCCCGGTTGGAGCGGCGCGCCGTCAGCAGGCCCAGCAGGAACACCCCCAGCAGGCTGCCCGCCGTGACGCCGTTGATCTTGAAAGCCAGCCACAGCATGCGGCCCGACCCGGCCGCGCAGGCCCAGGCTATCCCCGCCAGCAGCAGGCCGAAACAGACCACGCTCACCCGCGAGACGCGGAGGTAATGCCTCTCGTCGCCGTCCTTCCTTATCAGGGGCCGGTAGATGTCGGTCACGAACGACGAGGACAGCGAGCTCAGCGGGGAGTCTATGCTCGCCAGCACCACGGCCGTAAGCACCAGCCCCTTCAAACCGGACGGCAGCACGTGCACCGTGAAATGCGACAGGATCTTGTCGGCGTTCCCGGGCAGCGGCAGGCCCGAGTTCTGACGGTAGAAAACGTAGAGCAGCGTTCCTATCGCCAGGTAGAGCCAGGTCAGCGGCACGCTGGTGAAGATGGTGTAGATCAGCGTGCGCTGGCTCTCTTTCCTGGTCTCCAGCGTCAGCAGGCGCTGCATCAGCTCCTGGTCCGTGCCGAAGGCCGCCATCGAACCGAAGACGCCGTTGAGCAGGGCGGCCCACAGCAGGTTGGGGTCCTTCATGCCCCAGCCCAGGTTGAAGACCGACAGTTTCCCCGCCTCCGAGGCCAGCTGCCAGGCGCCCCCCAGGCCGCCGTCGATATGCGCGACCAGCCAGCCCGCCACGGCGAGCCCGGCCGCGAAGAACATCACGGATTCGAAGGTGCCGGTCCAGAGCACGGCCTTGATGCCGCCGAAGCCGATGAAAAGGACGCTGATGGCGGTGAAGAACACTATCGTGTGCCAGAGCTCCCAGCCCATTATGACGGAGACCGCCAGCGACGCGGCGTAGAGCCTCACCCCGGAGGCGAAAAGACGCGTCACGAAGAAGAAGGAGGAACCGGCGTACTGCGTGCCGGCGCCGAAACGGTGCCGCAGGAATTCGTAGATGGTGGTGCAGTTGAACCGGTAGAAGGCCGGGATGAAGACGAAGGCTATAAGTATGCGGGCCGCGGCGGAGCCCAGGAAGAACTGCAGGTACTGCCAGTTCTCCATATAGCCTATCGGCGGTATGCCGACTATGGTCATCGCGCTGATCTCGGTGGCGACGAAAGAGAGGGTGCCCACCCAGACGGGGGTCTTGCGGCTGCCGAGGAAGTAGTCGCGGGTATCGCGCTCCTCGCGCCCCTTGAAATAGGAGATCAGGAAGAGCGCCAGCACCGCGGCGCCCAGCAGGCCGTAATCCAGGGCGGCCAGGCCCTCGAACGCGACGGCGGCGGAGGAGGCGTACATACGGTCAGCGCCCCCGGCGCCCGGCGGCGGCGCGCTTCTCTTCTTTCTTGATCACGTTCCACCGGGCGAGCACCTCGCCGGAGGTGCGCAGCTTCTCACGGCCGAAAACGTGCGGGTGGCGGCGGACCAGTTTGGCGTTTATTCCGCGGACCACGTCGCGCATGGAAAAGCGGCCTTTCGCCTCGGCCAGGGCCGCGTGGAAGACCACCTGCAGCAGCAGGTCGCCGAGCTCCTCCTCGAGGTTGTTCCAGTCCCGCGCGCGCACGGCGCGCTCGACCTCCCGCGTTTCCGAGCGCAGGTGCCGCAGCAGCGAGCGGTGAGTCTGCTCCCTGTCCCAGGGGCAGCCCGACGGCGAGAGCAGGCGGCGCATTATGCCGCAGAGGCCGGCCAGTTCGCGGCCGGCGGAGGCGTACCTGGGATGCGGTTCCACTGTTTTTTTGGCCATAAAGCGGTTCTCCGGAGCGGATAGACTGTCAAGCTCCATAAAGTATATAATTAAAAATGCGGACCTATAAAATCCCCGGATCCCGCAAAAACGCGGGGAGGGCCGCCCGGAGGGGTAATGGCAGGCACTAAGACAAAGGCGCCGGAAGGCGCGGCGGCGGTGCTCGACAAGGGCTTCGTCAAGCTGGTGGATTTCATGGGCGGCGACATGCGCGCGGTAGAGTCGGCCCGAGTCTCCTTCGGGGGCGTTTCCAAGGGCGAGGACCGCGACCGCAAGCTGCTCGAGTACCTGCTGGAGCACGGCCATTTCTCCCCCTTCGAGCACTCCGTCTTCCAGTTCCACATAAAGTGCCCCATCTTCGTGGCCAGGCAGTGGATGCGCCACCGCATAGCTTCCTACAACGAGATCAGCGCCCGCTACACGGAGGTGCACGACGAGTTCTACATGCCGGAGGAATTCCGGGCGCAGGACACCGTCAACCGCCAGGGTTCCGTGGAGGGCGGGCTGGACCACCGGAAGCTCTCGGCGGAATATTCGGCGGCCATCGAGGCCTCCTACGCGGCCTACCAGGCCCTCCTCAAGGCCGGCGTCGCCAGGGAAATGGCCCGCGGCGTCCTGCCGGTCTCCCAGTACACCCAGTTCTACTGGACCGTGAACGCCAGGAGCCTCCTCAATTTCCTCGACCTGCGCCTGGACAAGCACGCCCAGCTGGAGATACGCCGCTACGCCGAGGCCATAGCCGTTATCTTCCGGGAGAGGATGCCGTGGACCTGGGAGGCGCACCGGAGGCTGAATGCGGACTAGGGCGGCGCTCTTCCTCTCCGCCCTGCTGGCCGCCGCCGCGGCCCAGGCCCAGACCACGCTGACCTTCGCGCCGGGAGAGGGGGCCATACGCCGCGGCGATCTCGAACTGCGCGCGAAATTCTCCGGCATCGCCACCGCCCAGGACGCCTACGACGTTTACGCCCTTTTCGACGGACGGGTGGAGGAAGTGATAGGGGAGCTGTTCGATTTCGTCACGCCGAAGAACGTGCTGGCCAAGATGGTCTCCGGCGAGATGGCCGCGATGATAGACTCCACCTCTCGGGACGCCCTGGCGCAGATGGAGAAACGCTGGAAGGGCGTCTTCAAGATCTACGACGTCAAACCGGAGCACACCGGCATAATCTCGGCCCTGCACACCGCCCCCAAGACCGCGGTCACGAAAGGGGAGAGGCTTTTCACCGTGGCCAGGAAGATCATGCTGATCGGCCGCAACACCGAACGCCTCTACTACGTCCCGCGGCCGGGCATGACCGCCGACGTGAGCTATACCAGGGACCCCGCCGTGAAGCTGACGGCCAGAGTCACCGGCGTGGTCCCCCTGGAGGAGGAACCGGGCTTCTACCGGCTCTGGCTGGAGGCCGACCAGATCAGGGAGAAGATACGCATAGGGCACCGGTTCGACGGGGAGATCCTGCTCGGGAAGGCGGCCGGGGCCGAGATAGCCCCGCGCGGGGCCATCGTGGAGAAGGACGGGCGCAAGTACCTGATGACCGAGATCGAGACCGGCCTGATGAATTTCGAAGAGGCGGAGATAACCCGCCGCGGGAACACGATACTGCTGCCGGAGCCGCCCCGGACCGCGGAGCCCGGAAAAGGGGAGGAGAGAAAACGTGGAAAAGACCAGAAAAAGCCCTAACCTCGCCTATTCCAGTTTCATGTTCCTGAAGCTGGACCCGGCCTTCAGGCGCCTGATCTCCAACGAGAAGATAGCCGCCAAGCAGGAATTCGAGAACCTGGTGGCCTCCTGCCAGGAGAAGATCTTCCTGCGCACCTACCTGGTCGCCGGCCTGCGTTCGGACTGCGACGTCCTCTTCTGGCGGATGTCGCAGGACCTGGACTTCCTGCAGGAGCTCTGCGCCCGGACCTTCTCCGCCGGCATAGGCCGCTGGCTGCTGCCGACCCATTCCTTCCTGGGCATACACACCTTCCCCGACGGCCAGCGCAAGGACCTGGATTTCGGCTTCCTGCCCAAGGACCTCTTCGGCCGGCACAAGTACATGCTGCTGCACCCGGTCATCAAGACCCATTCCTGGTACGATCTCTCCGAGGAGGAGAGGACCGCTCTGCAGAACGAGCGCCTCCGCGTACTGGCCAGGCACGCCGACATACAGGAGAACATGTTCATGTCCTACGGCCTCGACGAGCAGGAGATGCTGGTGGTGCGCGAGGCGCGCTCCCTCTCCGACCTGGCGGCGGCGACCAAGGAACTGCGCGAGCAGCGCATCAAACGCTACACCTCGCTGGACAGGCCGGTCTTCTTCTGCGTGGGCAGGGACCTGCGCGACATACTGGACGCCATAAACTGAGACCCTCCGGGAACGGGAAAACCGGTCGGGACACAAGGAGTCGTTATGAGAACACTGGGGATAATCATGGCCGGGGGCAAGGGCGAGCGGCTCTACCCTCTCACCAAGGAGCGTTCCAAGCCGGCGGTGCCGTTCGGCGGCAAATACCGCATCATCGACTTCGTGATCTCCAACTTCATCAACTCGGGCATCTATTCCAACTACGTGCTCGTGCAGTACCTGTCGCAGTCGCTGATAGAGTACCTGCGCAATACCTGGAACCAGGGAGGCATGATCAAGGACCACTTCATCACGGTGGTCCCCCCCCAGATGCGCCTCGGGGAGGTCTGGTACCGCGGCACGGCCGACGCCGTCAAGCAGAACATGAACCTGGTCAACGACTACAAACCGGACCTCGTCGCAGTGTTCGGCGCGGACCATATCTACCGCATGGACATACGCAAGATGATAGACTTCCACGTGAAGAACAACGCGGACGTCACGATCTCGGCGCTGACGGTCCCGCTGAAGCAGGCCTCGCGCTTCGGCACGATACTCGTGGACTCCAGGAACAAGGTGACGGGCTTCGAAGAGAAGCCCAAGAACCCGAAGCCGATCCCGGGCGACCCCAACCACGCCTTCGCCTCGATGGGCAACTATATCTTCAGCTACGACGCGCTGGTCAAGATCCTGCACGAGGAATCCGGCGACAGCAAGGGCCTGGACTTCGGCAAGACCATCCTGCCCAGCATCCACAAGCGCTACCGCGTCTTCGCCTACAACTTCGACAGCCAGGTGCTGCCCGGGGTCAGGCCGTACGAAGAGAAGAACTACTGGCGCGACGTGGGCACCATCGACGCTTTCTGGCAGGCGCACATGGACCTGCTCGGCGCCAGGCCGAAACTCGACCTCAACAACCCGCAGTGGCCGATACAGGACGACAAGACCAATTCGGCGCCCGCCAAGATCCTGGAGTCGAACCTGCAGGACTGCATGATCTCCGACGGCTGCTTCATCAACCAGTCCTCGCTCAAGCGCTGCATCCTCTCCAACCACGTCACCATACACGAGAAATGCCAGCTCGAGGACTGCATCATCATGGACGGCTGCGAGATAAAGGCCGGCTCGCGCCTGCGCAAGGTCATCATGGACCGCTTCAACACGATCGAGCCCAGGAGCGTGATCGGTTACGACGCGGAGAAGGACTCCCAGCGCCACTACATCGACCCCGACGGCATCGTGGTCATACCGCGCGGCATCTCCAAGTGGGAGTGAGCCGCGCGCGGCGCCGGGGGGAAGGGAGCGCCCGATGAAGAACAAATTCTTCTGCCTGCACGCCCATTTCCGCGGCCAGGCCGCCGCCGACCCCCGGACCGGCGACTGGAAGACCGAGCCTTCGGCCCGGCCCTGGCGGGACGCGGACCACCGGCTGGCCGCGGAGGAACTTCTGCCCCTTTACGCGGCGGCGCGCGCTTCCGGCGGCTCCCCGGCCGGGGGGCCGCCGGACTTCTGCGGCCTCACGAGCTTCGACATCTCCCCCCGCCTGCTCGACTGGCTCGACGCGTTCTTCCCCGAACTGCCGGCCGCGCTGGCCGAGGCCGACCGGCGCGCCGTCAGGGAATCCGGCGAGGGCGCGGCGCTCGCGCATCCCTGGCCCCACGCGGCGCTGCCGCTGCTTTCCCCGCGCGACAGGCGCGCCGCCGTGCGCTGGGGCCTGGACTATTTCGAGCGCAGGTTCAAACGCAGGGCCGCCGGGATGTGGCTGCCCGAGAACGCCGCCGACGAGGACACGCTGGCGGCCCTGGCCGAAGCCGGCGTTCTTTTCACCGTCCTGGCCCCGTCCCAGGCGCGGGCTTTCCGCAAGCGGGGACTGCAGAAATGGGAGCCGGCCAATCCCAACAGCCTCGACACCGGCGTTCCCTACGAATGGAACGCCCCGGGCGGCGCCTCGCTGGCGGTCTTCTTCTCCAGCCCCCGCATCTCCGAACTCCTTCGCTCCTCGCCCTGCTCCGCGCCGGAGCTCTCGGCCGCCGTCGAAGCCGAGATACCGCACGGCCGCGGCGCCGCGCTCGCTTCCGCGGCGCTGGACTGGGAACGCCATTCCCGCCGTCATCCCGGCGCCGCCGGAAGGCTGGCCTCTTTCCTGCGCTCGGTCAACAGGAGCTCGCGCTGGGGACTTTCCAATTACGCCTCTTTCCTGCGGGACAATCGTCCCGCGTACGAAGTCGCGATAGCTTCGCCTTCCTCCTCCTCCTGCCCTCACGGCCTGGAACGCTGGTCCGGGGAATGCCCCTGCCGCGACTCCTCCGGTCCGGAAAGGCCGGTCAAGTGGCGTCCCGCCCTGCGCCGCGCCGCGGTCCTGCTGGAGGAGCGCTGCGCCTCCGTCTACGAAAGGGATGGAGCCGCCCTGTTCGGCGACCCGTGGAAAGTCCTCGAGGAGGCGGGCGCCGCGCTGGCCTGCGCGGACCCGCACGAGGCCCGCAGGTTCCTCTCCCGCGCCTTCGGGCGGCAGCCGAAACCCGCCGAAGCCAGAAAGGCCATGGAACTCCTGCGCATGCAGCAGGCCCGCCTGCTCTCGCTGGACAGCGACGCCTGGTATTTCGACGGCCCTGATTCCCCCGCCGCGCGCGGCGCGCTGGCCTGGGCGGCGGCCGCCTGCTCCCTGGCCGGTACCGACGGCGAAGCGGCGGCGGAAGGATTCGCCGGGCTCCTGGAGGAAGGCGAGACGGGGACCGGGGCCGCTTTCCTCGGGGAGTTCCGCAAACCGCGCGGGCCCGTCCTGGCCGCCTGTTCCAAGGCCCTGTTCCTGGCGGCCGGGCTCCCACCCGCGCCGCGCCAGGGCCGTTTCCACGTGCTGGTCAATTACGAGGAGCGTTTCGAGAAGGAGGGCGCCGCGTTCCTGGGCTGCTGCCTCCGGGTGGAGGACCGGGACACTCTCGCCAACGAGGAGTTCGCCGTGCTCGCCGTACTGCCGCGGGACGGGGAGGCGTTCGCCCTCGCCGCCCCGGCCGCGGACCCGGAAGCGGCTTCCGCCTCGCTGGCCGGCCTCTCCGCCGCCGCCTCCGCGGCGGGGACCATCGAACTGGCCCGCGCGCGGCTCGCGCTGGAAATGAGGGCGGGCGCTCTCTCGGGAGAGGCGGCCTGGACGGCCGCCGCGGCCGGCCTCTCCGCCGGCAGGCCCTCGGCCGACGAGAAGAGCTGGCTTTCGGAACTGCGCCGCCTTTCTCCGGCCAGGCTGCAGGACCCCTCCCTGCCGGCCCTGCTGCGCCGGCTTACCGATCTCCTGGGCTCCCCGCCGCCGGGGGCGCACGAGACCTGCCGCCAGGCGGTGGCGCATCTGCGGCTGCTGCTGGAGCGTTCCGACCCCGCCCTGGCCTTCGCGGGGCCGTGGGCCCGTCTTTTCTCGGACGCCCCGTTCACGGCGCACCTCCCCGGATTACGCAGGGTCCTGGCCGAAAGGCTGGAGGAAAAGAACCTGCCCGCCGAGACCCCCGCTTTCCGGGAGGCCCTCGGCGGCCTCCTGCGCGAGACCGGCCTCGACGACCCGTATGACCTCGAAAAAACTAAGACTTAAGAACCTCGACGAGATAATGGACCTCCTGGGCCCGTCCGACGAAAGCCTGCGGCGGCTGGAGAAGGAGCTCAAGGTCCGCATCTTCGTCCATCATCATCCCGAGAGCGAAAGCGCGACCCTTACGATCAAAGGGTCCACTTCCGCCGCGGACAAGGCGCTGGCCCGGCTGAAGGCCGTCCTGGAGGATTCCGCCGCGGCGCGCATAGCCCCGAAGGACCTCAAAGTCCCTTCGGAGAAACGCGCGCCGGGCGGGGCCGTCTTCGTGGGACCCGACGGCGAGGCCGTCTACCCGCGCGGAGCCAACCAGGCGGACTACGTGCGCGCGATGGAGGAGAGCGACCTGGTGGTGGCGACGGGCCCCGCCGGCACCGGCAAGACCTATCTCGCCGCGGCCTGCGCGCTCCGCCTGCTGCGCTCCGGCAAGGTGCACCGCGTCATACTGACCCGGCCCATCGTCGAGGCCGGGGAAAAGCTGGGCTTCCTGCCCGGCGACGTCTCCGAAAAGGTGCATCCCTATCTCAAGCCCCTCTACGACGCCTTCTATTCCCTGCTCGGACCCGAGAAGTTCCGCGACCTGAGGCAGGAAGAGGTCATCGAGACCGTGCCGCTGGCCTATATGCGCGGCCGCACGCTCGAGAAGGCCTTCATAATCCTCGACGAGGCGCAGAACACCCTGCCCGAGCAGATGAAGATGTTCCTGACCCGGATGGGTACGGCCTCCAAGATAGCCGTCACCGGCGACATCACCCAGATCGACCTCAAGGAGAAGGGCCGCTCGGGCCTGGTGCTGGCGCGCGAGATCCTCAAGGACGTGCGCGGAGCGAGGTTCGTCGACTTCGACGCGGGCGACGTGGTCCGGCATCCGCTGGTGCGTTCCATACTGGCCGCCTACGAGAAGTGGGAGAAGGAGCACCCCTCCGCGTGAAGCTTTCGGTGAACGTAGTGTTCAAGACCGATCCCGGCCCGGCGGTGAAGCGCCGGTCCGCCCTGCTGGCCCGCGCCGTCCGCAAGGCCCTGCCGCGCGCCCGGGGAGAGGTGAACCTGGTCTTCGTCGGCGGCCCCGAGATAGTGCGCCTGAACAAGGCCTTCCTCGGAAAGTCGCACCGGACCGATGTGATCGCCTTCAATTACCCGCCCTGCCCCGCCCCCGGCACTCCCTTCGGCGACATCTTCGTCTGCCTGCCCCAGGCCAGGCTGCAGGCCCGCGAGCTCGGCCACCCGCTGCAACGCGAACTGCTGCTGCTCGCGCTGCACGGGGCGCTGCACCTGGCCGGCATGGACGACGACACCGCCGCCCGCCGGGCCGCCATGCACCGCCGGGCCGAGCGGCTGGCCGCCGTTCTCTGAGCCCCTCCTCCTTATTTTGTAAAATAAATACCATGAACGCGCTGATACCGCTGCTGGCGCTCCTCCTTTGCTCTCCCGCGCGGGCCCAGAAGGCCGAGGAGCCCTCCTGCGAGGAGATGGCGGCCACGGTAACGCGGCCGGCCATGGACGCCGTGATGTCCGCCGTCAGGTCCAGGATGCGGTCCAGGAAACGCATCTCGCCCCTGGACTTCGACCAGATCTTCGACGACGGTTTTTTCCGCGGCTCCAAAAGGCCTTTCGACGACATCAGGACCTTCGAGCAGCGCGTAAGCGAGACCTTCGCCGGCGAAGGAACGCAGATCCGGGATTCCTACCGCCGCTGGGCCTCCGAAAGACTGGAAGAAGGCCCTCTCAAGCCTTACGTAGAGCACGGGCAGGATACGATAACCGTGGTCCTGCGCTCGCCCCAGCTGGCCAAAGGCTCCCTGAACCTGGACATCAACAAGGGCCGCATAAAGATGTCCTACCAGGCCCCGCTAAAACTCCAGCCCCCCGGCCGCCCGCCGGCCAGGGCCAGGAAGTTCGACAAGCTCCTGCCCGTACCGGAAGAGGCCGACCCGGACAGGTACAGGATAGAGCCGCAGCCCGACGGGCTGCTGATAATTTTCGACCGGGTGAAGACCGGCGCGACGGAGGCATCAAAGTGAAGACCGAAACGAACGCCCGCACCTTCCAGGAGATAGACGCCCGCCAGCAGAAGAAGTGGCGCGAGACGGGCGCTTTCAAGACCGCCCGCCTGCCCGGCAAGCCCAAGTTCTACTGCCTCGACATGTTCCCGTACCCGTCGGGCGACGGCCTGCATGTCGGCCATCCCGAGGGCTACACGGCCACCGACATACTCTGCCGCTACAAGCGCATGAAGGGCTTCGAGGTGCTGCACCCGATGGGCTGGGACGCCTTCGGCCTGCCCGCCGAGAACTACGCCATCTCCACCGGCGTGCACCCGCGCATAACCACGGAAAAAAACTGCACCAATTTCAAACGGCAGATAAATTCGCTCGGCTTTTCCTACGACTGGGACCGCGAGATGTATACTACGGATCCCGCCTACTACAGGTGGACGCAGTGGATCTTCCTGCAACTCTACAAGAAGGGGCTGGCCTACGAAGCCACGATGCCGATAAACTGGTGTCCCAGGTGCAAGACCGGCCTGGCCAACGAAGAGGTCTTCCAGGGCAAGTGCGACCGCTGCGAGACCCCCATAGAGAAGAAGAACCTCCGGCAGTGGATGCTGAAGATCACGGCCTACGCCGACCGTCTGCTTGCCGACCTGGCGGGCACGAACTGGCCTCATTCCACCCGCCTGATGCAGAAAAACTGGATAGGCCGCTCCGAGGGCGCCGAGGTGGACTTCGAAGCCCCTTCCATAGGCGAGAAGATCCGAGTCTTCACCACCCGCCCCGACACCCTCTACGGCGCCACCTACATGGTGCTCGCGCCAGAGCATCCCTTCGTCGCCCGGCTGACCACTACGGAGCAGAAGGCGGCCGTGGAAGCCTATGTCGCCGCCGCCGCCAACAAGAGCGACCTGGAGCGCACCGAGCTGGCCAAGGACAAGACCGGAGTGTTCACCGGCGCCTACGCGGTCAATCCGGTCAACGGCGAGAAGATCCCGGTCTGGGTGGCCGACTATGTTCTTACTACCTACGGCACCGGCGCCATCATGGCCGTGCCCGCCCACGACGACCGCGACCACGAGTTCGCGGTGAAGTTCGGGCTGAAGATAGTGGAAGTCCTCCAGCCCCCGGCCGGCTGGAAGGGCGAGGGCGCCTTCTGCGGCGACGGCACCTCGATAAATTCCGGCGTCATCACCGGGCTCCCGACCCCCGAGGCCAAGAAAAAGATCATCGCCTGGCTGGAAGAAAAAGGGATAGGCAAGGCCAAGGTCAACTTCAAACTGCGCGACTGGGTCTTCTCCCGCCAGCACTACTGGGGGGAGCCTATACCTTTGGTGCATTGCCCGAAGTGCGGAATTGTGCCGGTGCCGGAGAGCGAGCTGCCCGTGCTGCTGCCCGAGGTGGAGAAATACGAACCCACCGGCACCGGGGAATCCCCCCTCGCGGCCATAGACAGCTGGGTAAACACCAAGTGCCCGTCCTGCGGCGGCCCCGCCAAGCGCGAGACAAATACCATGCCGCAGTGGGCGGGTTCCTGCTGGTATTACCTGCGTTACATAGACCCGAAGAACGAGAAAGTTTTCGTGGACAAGGAGCTCGAGAAGGCCTGGATGCCGGTGGATCTCTACATCGGCGGGGCCGAACACGCCGTGCTGCATCTGCTCTACGCCCGGTTCTGGCACAAGGTGCTGTTCGACCTGGGCCACGTCTCCACCAGCGAACCTTTTAAAAAGCTGGTTCACCCCGGCATGATACTGGCCTACGCCTACCGCGACGGCAAAGGAGTCTACCGCGGCTACAAGGAACTCGACATCGCCGAGGACGGCACAGCGAAAACCCCGGAGGGCGAGACGCTGAAACCGATGGTCGAGAAGATGTCCAAGTCCAAGAAGAACGTAATAAACCCGGACGAGGTGGTGGAACGCTACGGCGCCGACGCCTTCCGCCTCTACGAAATGTTCATGGGCTCGCTGGAGGACTCCAAGCCCTGGAACCTGCGCGGCATAGAGGGAGTTTACCGTTTCCTCAAACGCGCCTATGCCTGGGGCCTGGAACGCGCCGGCGCGCTGACGGACAAGCCGGCGGAGGAGCAGGACCTGATACTGCGCCACCAGACCATAGAGAAGGTCGGCTCCGATATAGAGGCGCTCAAGTTCAACACGGCCATCTCCGCGCTGATGGTCTACCTGAACAGGCTGACCGAGCAGGAGGAAACCTCCCGCGAGGATTACGAGACCTTCATCACGCTGCTGCACCCGTTCGCGCCGCATATCGCCGACGAGCTCTGGGAAGTCTCGGGCGGGCAGGGCACGCTGATGAAGCGGCCGTGGCCTGAGGCCGACAAGTCGGTCATAGCGTCGCGAACGATAGAGATACCCGTGCAGATAAACGGCAAGATACGCGAAAAGCTGCACGTGAAAGAGACCACGCCGCAGGACGAGCTCAAACGCCTGGCCCTCGAGGCCGCGGCGGCGCATACGGCCGGCAAGACCATCGTAAAGACCATAGTCGTGCCCGGCCGCCTGGTGAGCATAGTCGTCAAATAAAGGGTGGACAGGGGATACAAGGGGAGAAATATGAAGAAACTAGCTATAGCGTCCGCGTTCCTGCTCTCGGCCTGCGCCGGAGGGCCCGACGTGGTCTACCGGCCGGCCGAGCAGAAGCTGCCGCAGCATATCAAGCGCATCGCGGTACGGCCTTTCGTCAACAGGACGCAGCAGTTCGGCCTCGAGGAGAAACTGACGCTCAAGACCATAGACGAGTTCCTCAAGAACGGCGAGTACGGCGTGGTGCAGGAGAGCGGAGCGGAGGGCGTCATAGTCGGGGAGATAACCCATTACATACTCACGCCGATACAGTACGACGTGAACCTGGTGCCCACCGTCTACAAGCTCAATGTCCTGGTGAACGTGCGCCTGCTCGACCGCGAGGCCAACCGCTATCTCTGGGAGGAACCGGCGATGCAGGCGACCAAGATGTATTCCGGGCCCACCCTGCCCGGCGGGCTCACCGAGGAAAGCGCCCGCGAATACCTCTGGGAGATCCTCGCCAAGGACATAGTGAAGCGCACGGTGGAGGGTTTCGGCGCGGCGGGCAGCGCCTCGCAGAAGAAGGTCCCCGGGGCCATACCGGAGCCGTCCAAAGCCCCCTGATATGCCTTCGCTTACGCAGGAACAGTTGAGAGCGGAATGGGAGAGCGGCTCCCTCCGCCCGGTCTATTACCTCTGCGGCGAGGAGAAGTACCTCAAGGAGAGGGCGATGGAGCTCCTGCTCTCGCGCCTCAAGCCCGACGCCTTCAATTTCTCGGAGTTCCCGGCCGGCAAGGGCGGTTCCCGCCAGGCCATACTGCAGGCCATGACGCCGCCGATGGCCGCCAGCCGCCGGCTGGTGGTGCTGCGCGGCGCCGAGAAGGCCAACTCCGAGGAGCTGGAAGGCATACTCGAGTACCTTTCTTCCCCCAATCCCGACGCCTCGCTGGTCATAATTTCCGACAGGAAGCAGGACAGGGCCGACCCGCTCTACGACCCCTGCTCCAGGGCCGGCGCGGCCGCGTCCTTCAAGCAGCTCTTCCCGGCCGAGGCCGCCTCCTTCTTCGCCGCCATGCTGCAGCGCGACGGCCTGACCGTCTCGCGCGAAGCCGCGGCCATGATGGTCGAACTGGCCGGCACCGACTCGCTGGCCCTGCGCCAGGAGGCGGAGAAGCTGGCGCTGCTGCGCCACGGCAGCAAGGGCCGTATCACGGAGGAGGACGTGGCGGAATCGGCCGGGTTCTCCCGGGAGCTGGGCCCTTTCGAACTCTCGAACGCGCTGATGGAACGCGACCGCGCCGGCTCCGCCGGCATCCTCGACAGGATGCTGGCCGACGGCGAAGAGCCGCTGGGCATACTTTACAGGGTCTCGGGCTCGCTTGAAAGGCTGCTGCGATTCAAGAAGCAGGGCACGGGACAGTACGGCGGGTGGAGCGGCGGCGGCTACATGCGGGCCATGGCCTCGGCGGCCCGCCTTTACAGCGATGAGAAGCTGGCCGAAGCGCTGCGGCTCTGCCTGGAGGCGGAAACGCTGCTGAAATCGTCGTCGGGCAGGGACCCCGCGCTGGTCCTGCGGGGCGTGCTTTATTCGATCCTTAGATGAACGGGCCCGTTTTGCGGGCGCGGCCGGCGGAAATGACCGCGGCGCGCGGAGGGTCTCCCCTGCGCGCGCCGGACGGAGCGTCCGAGGTTCAGGACGGGTTCTGCGCTATCTTGCGCACGCGCTGGGCGAGCCTCGCCTTCTTGCGCGACGCGGATTTCCAGTGTATGGTCCCTTTCTTGGCCGCTTTGTCAAGAAGGGAATACACCTTGGGCAGAAGCTTCCGGGCGGCCTCAATGTCCTTCTTGCCGGTAAGGGCATTGAACTCCCTGGAAACGTCGTGGATCTTGGATTTAACGCCCCTGTTGCGGGCGGCGCGGCGCTCGGACTGCCTCCACGCTTTGATGGCACTGGTGTGCCTGCCGGTCTTTAACTTAGCCATATGGCGTATAGTCTATTATTTTTATGACCGCTGAATCAACCGCCGGCGCCTCCCGCTCTTTCGGCGGGCAGGTCCTGAGGTTCGCCTCCGGCTCGCTGGTCTCCAAGGTCTTCGGCTATCTCCGCGACGCGGCCATGGTGGCTTTTTTCGGCGCCGGCTGGCTCTCGGACGCTTATTACGCGGCTTTCAGAGTGGTCAACATCTTCCGCCGCGCGGTAGGCGAGGGGTCCGTCAACGCGGCTTTCGTACCGGCCCTGGCCGCGGAGCGCGGGGCCGGGCGGGGGCCGGCGTTCTTCGCCTCGGCCTGGACCCTGGCCATAACGGCCGCCTCGGCTCTCGGCCTGCTGGCCTTCTTTTTCAGGGAAGAACTGGTGCTGCTGACCGCCAGGGGGTTCGCCTCGGACCCGGTTCTGCTGAGAACGACCGTCCTGCTTACCGCCGTACTGCTGCCGCATGTCGTGCTGGTGGCGGCCTCGGCGCTGCTGCAGGGCGCCCTGAACACCGAAAAACGCTTCTTCCTGCCGCAGGCCGCGGCGGCGTCCTTCTCGATAGTATCGCTGCTCTACCTGGGACTGGCGGCTTCGCCGCTGGGCGAGGGATTCAGCATGGAAGAGAAAATGACGGGCCTGGCCATAGCGGCCTCGGCTTCCGGGCTGCTGCATTGCGCCCTGCTGGTGCCGGCGGCGGTCCGGGCGGGATACCGGCCGCGCTTCTCCTCCCCGCTGGGAGATCCCGCGGCCCTGAGACTGCTGATACTGGCGGTCCCCGCGCTGCTGGCCGCCGCCCAGGACCAGCTGGCCCTGCTGGTCAACGCCTTTTTCGCCAGTTTCATGGAGCCCGGCTCGATAACGGCGATACATAACGCCGCCAGGCTCACCCAGTTCCCCGTTTCCCTTTTCGCCGCGGCGTCCGCCGCGGTGACCCTCCCGTCGCTCTCCGGCGGACTGCTGCGAAGCGACCCGGCGCGGTTCCGCTCCACGCTGGACTCGGCCTTCCGCCTGACGGCGCTGGTGATCTTCCCTTCCACCGCGGGGCTCGTCGCGCTGGCGCTGCCCGTCACCCGCGCGCTCTTCGAGCACGGCAGGTTCACCCCCGAGATGAGCGCCCTGACGGCCGCGGTGCTGGCCTGCCTTTCCGCGGGGCTCGCCGGCTACGCGCTCAACAAACTGGCGTCCTCGGTCTTCTACGCCCTGGGGGACCTGACCACCCCGCTGGCCGTCGCCGGCGCGCAGCTGGTCCTCAACGCGGGACTGTGCCTGCTGCTGGCCGGGCCCCTCGGCGCTCCCGGGCTGACGCTGGCCACTTCCGCCAGTTCCCTCGCGGCGGGAGCGGTCTTCGCGGTCCTGCTGGCGCGCAGGGTCCCGGGCGCTTTCTCCCCGGGGCTCGGACTTTTCATCGCCAGAACGCTGGCCGCCGCCGCGGCGATGGGCGCGGCCTGCTCCGCCGGCGCGCGGCTCATGTCCGGCCTGCCGCCCGCGGCGGCGGTCCTGGCGCTGGTGCCCGCGGGGGCCGGCCTTTACTTCCTCCTGCTGCGCGCGCTCGGCGCGGGCGGCCCCCGCGAACTGCTGGGGCCGCGCGGGGGGCGGGAATGAAGGACCATACCTCCCTGCCGGAGCAAGGAGCCTCCGGCTCATCAGGTGCAGGGCGCTATGCCGCCCTGCCCCGCTCGCCCGGCGTCTACCTGATGAAGGACGCGGCCGGCACGGTCCTCTACGTCGGCAAGGCCAAGGACCTGCGGCGGCGCGTCGCGCAGTATTTCATGAAGGGCGCCGCCGAAAAGGGCGGCTGGAAGATACCCAACCTCGTCCCGCTCATCCGCGTCATCGACTATATCCCCTGCGCCGGCGAGAAGGACGCCCTGCTGCTGGAGCGGGACCTCATAGGCCGGCTGCAGCCTTTCTTCAACGCGATGTGGAAGGACTCCAAGTCCTACGCGCGCGTCCGCCTGACGATGTCCGAGGATTTCCCGCGGGTCTTCATGACCAGGAAGCCCGGCGCGAAGGGCGACCTGGTCTTCGGCCCCTATCCCAAGGCCGAGCCGCTCAAGAAACTGCTGGCCCATCTCTGGCGGACGGGCTTCATAAACCTGCGCCGCTGCCGCTGGGATTTCTCGAGGGAGCGGCCGCTGGACAGGCGGCGCATAGACGCCTGCCTTTATTACCACACGGGGCAATGCACCGCCCCCTGCGACGGGCTGATCCCTTTCCGGGCCTACCGCGCGCTGGCGCTGCGCGTGAAGCGCTTCTTCGAGGGCGACTTCTCCGCCCTGGAAAAGGATTTCCGGCGGGAGATGGCCCGACGCGCCGGCGCCCGCGATTACGAGGGCGCCGCCCTCTTCCGCGATATGCTCGCGGCCCTGGACCACATGTCCGAGCGCACGCTGCTGCGCAGGCTCGAACCGGAGGCCATCGACTGGACCGTCGACAGGAGCCGCGGCTCGACGCGCCTCATGGAACTGCTCGGCCTCCCCTCCCCCCCGCTGCACATAGAGGCCTTCGACACCTCGAGCCTCTTCGGCCGGCAGCCCGTCGGCTCGTCGGTCTGCTTCCGCGACGGGGAGCCCCATAAGGCGCATTACCGGCGCTACAGGATACGGACCGTCCTGCCCGAGGGAGGCTCGGACGACTTCGCGATGATCGGCGAGATCGTGGGCCGGCGCCTGGCGGCCCTGCGCAGGACCGGGGAACCGTTGCCGGACCTGCTCCTGATAGACGGAGGCCGGGGCCAGCTTTCCGCGGCCCTGGCGGCCGCGCGGGCGGCCGGCGCGGGACTCCCCGTCGTCTCGCTGGCCAAGGAATTCGAGGAGATCATGGTCCCCGGCAGGCCGGAGCCGCTGCGCCTGCCGCCGGACGACCCGGCGCTGCGCCTGCTGCAGGCCCTGCGCGACGAGGCCCATCGCTTCGGCATCGCCTACCACCGCCGCCTGCGCGGCGGCGAAGAACTCGGAGAGGACCGATGAACAGGAAGGAAGTCCTGAAAAAAATGAGGGCCCACACGCCTTTCCAGCGGGCCGTGTGGAAAGCCTGCATGTCTATACCGCCCGGCGAGACCCGGAGCTACAAGTGGATAGCGGAGAAGATAGGCCGCCCCGGCGCCGTCAGGGCCGTCGGCAACGCGCTCGGGAAGAACCCTTTCGCCCCGGTGGTGCCCTGCCACCGCGTGATACGCTCCGACGGGTCCCCGGGCGGCTTCTCCGGTCCCGGCGGCACGCGGGCCAAGGCCGCCCTTCTGGAAAAAGAAAGGCGATAAAAAAAAAGCCCGGCGGAAGCCGGGCTCTTTTTCGGAAGGATCGGGCTCAGCCGACCATTTCGCCCAGGCCGAACATCGGCATCATCATCGCTATGACGATGGTGCCGATGACGACGCCCAGGATTATCATGATGAGCGGCTCGATCATGGAGGTAAGGCCTTTCACGGCCGTATCCACCTCCTGGTCGTAGAAATCGGCTATCTTGGTCAGCATGTTGTCGAGCGCGCCGGTCTCCTCTCCGACGCTGATCATCTGTATGACCATCGGCGGGAAGATGCCGGCCTTCCTGAGCGGGTCCGAGATGCGTCCGCCCTCCTTGATGGAATCGCGGCTCTGGTTTATGGCCTCCTCGATGACCTTGTTGCCTGCCGTCTGCGCCACGGTCTCGAGGCCCTGGAGTATGGGAACACCTGACTTTATGAGGGTGCCCAGCGTGCGGGTGAACTTGGCCACCGCGACCTTCTTGAGCAGTATGCCGAAGATGGGCAGTTTCAGCGCGACATCGTCTATCTTCCGCTGCCCTTTCTCGGTGGCGGCCCACTTTTTGAGCCCCCAGAAAACGCCGCCGCCGAGCAGCAGCAGCAGGATTATGTACTTGCGGAGCATGTCGGAGATGTCGATGATGACCTGCGTCAGGAAGGGCAGCTCGGCGCCGAAGCCGCCGAAGATGTCCTTGAAGATCGGGATGACGAAGACTATGAGGAACACCGTGATCAGCGCCGCGGCGCTGAGGACCACCGCCGGGTACATCATGGCGCTCTTGACCTTGGCCTTGAGGGCCTCGGAGTTCTCGAGGTAGGCGGAAAGGCGCTCGAGTATCGTGTCGAGGATGCCACCGATCTCGCCCGCCTTTATCATGGCGACATAGAGGTCGGTGAACGCCTTCGGGTGCTTGCGCATGCCCTCGGCGATGGACAGGCCGGACTCGATATCCCCGCGCAACTGGGTCAGTACGTGCCCGAAGGCCGGGTTATCGGCCTGCTGCTCGAGGATGCTCAGGCCCTGCACGATGGGGACGCCCGCCGAGACCAGCGTGGAGAGCTGGCGCGAGAACATCACGATGTCCTTGGAGGTGACCCTGCCCTTTATCTTCTTCGGCCCGGAGGCCTTGGCGCTTATCTCGACGACGGTAAGACGCTGGCCCCTCAGGCGCGAAACGGCGGCCGCCTGGTCCGAAGCCTCGACGGTGCCTTCCAGTACCTTGCCCGTTCCGTCCTTGGCTTTATAGGCGAATTGCATCCTGGGCCTTCCCCCTCAGCTTCAGCCGGCCGTCGAGAGCGTCTTCTGCAGCAGCTTCTTGAGGTCCTCGGGGTCCGAGGAACGGTTGACCGCTTCCTGGTAGGTGATCTTCTGCTTCTTGTAAAGATCGACCAGCGCCTGGTTCATCGTGACCATGCCGTGCTTGCCGCCGGTCTGTATGACGGTGCTGATCTGCTCGATCTTCTGCTCGCGGATGAGGTTCTTAACGGCCGAGTTGGCTATGAGCACCTCGCAGGCCAGCGTGCGGCCGGAGCCGGAAGCGGCGGTCAGCAGCTGCTGCGCGAAGACGGCCTGCAGCACGAACGAGAGCTGCACGCGGATCTGCTCCTGCTGGTGCGGCGGGAAGACGTCGATGATGCGGTTGATGGTCTGGGCCGCGTCGGAGGTGTGCAGCGTGGCGAAGACGAGGTGGCCGGTCTCGGCGATGTTCAGCGCGGCGCTGATCGTCTCCAGGTCGCGCATTTCGCCCACGAGTATGACGTTGGGGTCCTGGCGCAGCACGTGGCGCAGGGCGGCGCCGAAGGATTCGGTGTCCGCGCCGACCTCGCGCTGGTTGACGATGCTCTTCTTGTGCGTGTGGACGTACTCTATCGGGTCCTCGACCGTGATGATGTGGTAATTGCGGTTCTCGTTGAGGTAGTCGATCATCGAGGCCAGCGTGGTCGATTTGCCCGAGCCCGTGGGGCCGGTGACCAGCACGAGGCCCTTGGTCATCTTCATGATCTCGTAGACCACGGGCGGGAGGTTGAGCTCCTCGAAGGTCTTGTAGCGGCTCGGGATGGAGCGTATGGCCGCGCCGACCACGCCGCGCTGCCGGTAGGCGTTCATGCGGAGGCGGCCCATGCCCTTGATGCCGAAGGCGAAGTCGAGTTCGTTGGTGGCCTCGAAGCGCTGGCGCTGCGCGTCGGTCATCAGGGAGAAGATCAGGGTCTGGCTCATCTCGGGGGTGAGCTTGTCGAACGGCGCGGCGACGAGCTCGCCGTCGATGCGCATCATCGGCGGCGCGCCGGCGGTCAGGTGGATGTCCGAGGCGTTCTTCTCGTGCATCATTATAAAGAGTTCGCTCATCGTTACCATAGGTTTCTCCAGTTACGGCGCGGTTTGGGGAGCGGGACGGCCCGCTCCGTTAATTATACTTAAAATAGGGGGTCAATCCACGTCCGAGGCGGTGACCCTTATCACTTCCTCCACCGTGGTGTGCCCGGTAAAGAGCTTGCGCACGGCGGATTCGCGCAGGGTTATCATGCCGTTCTTGCGCGCGGCTTCCTTTATCACGGAAACGTGGGCCTTCTCGATGATGAGGCCGCGTACGGCGTCGTTGACCTCGAGTATCTCATGTATGCCCAGGCGGCCCTTGTAGCCGGTATTGGCGCATTTCTCGCAGCCGCGGCCACGGTGGAGATAGATCTTCCCGTTCTTGGTGTTGTTCTCTATGATGGCCCTGCTGGCGTTGAGGCCGGCGAGCAGTTCCGGCTTCACCTCGTAGCTCTCCCTGCAGTTCTTGCAGATCGTGCGCACCAGGCGCTGGGCCACCACCATCAGCAGCGTGGAAGAAGTGAGGAACGGCTCCACTCCCATCATCCCTATGCGGGTTATGGCGCCGGGGGCGTCGTTGGTGTGCAGCGTCGAGAAGACCAGGTGGCCGGTCATGGCGGCGTTGATGGCTATGGACATCGTCTCATAATCGCGTATCTCGCCCACCATGATGATATCCGGGTCCTGGCGCAGGAAGGAGCGCAGGCCCGAAGCGAAGGTCAGGCCCACGTCGGCGTTGACGCCCACCTGGTTGATGCCCTCCAGCTGGTACTCGATAGGGTCCTCGATGGTCACGATGTTGACGTCGGGACCGTTGAGGGAGGCCAGGGCGGAATAGAGCGTGGTGGACTTGCCCGAGCCCGTCGGGCCGGTTATGAGGTTCACGCCGTGCGGCGCGCGCATGCATTTGAGGAATATCGCCTGGTTCTCCGGCTCCATGCCCAGGTCCTCGACCCTGAGCTTCAGGCCGGAGGAGTCCAGTATGCGCATGACGACCTTCTCGCCGGGGCCGCAGGGCAGTATGGAGACGCGCAGGTCGATCTCCTTGTCCTCTATCTTGAGCTTGGTGCGGCCGTCCTGCGGCAGGCGGCGTTCGGAGATGTCGAGCGAGGCCATGATCTTGAGGCGGCTGATGATGGCGTTGTGGAATTTCTTCGGGGGGGCCGGCTGGGCGTGCAGAACGCCGTCGATGCGGAAGCGCACCCGGGTTTCCTTGTAAGTGGGCTCGATGTGGATGTCGGACGCGTGGGCCTTTATGGCCGAGGCGATGATCAGGTTGACCATCTGGACTATGGGCGCGGCCTCGCCCTTGTCCTCGAGCGAGGCGATGTCATCCCCCCCGCCCTTCTTGGCGTCCTCCGGCACCAGCGAGACCTCGGCCAGGCCGCCGTCGGTCTTCTTGAGTATCTCGTCGAGCGCCTCCTTGGAGGTCTTGGTGCCGTAATACTTGTCGATCGCGGAGGCTATCTCCGACTCGGCGCCGAACACGGCCTTTATCTCGAAACCCGTCATCATCTTGAGGTCGTCCAGGACCACGATGTTGAGAGGGTCCTCCATCGCGACCTTGAGGACATTGTCCTTCTTCTCCACCGCGATGAGCGTGTGACGGCGGGCGATGTTCTCGGGGATTATCTTGATGAGGTCCTCGGGGACCTCCTTCTCCCCCAGTTCCACGAACTCTATGCCGAACTGCTTGCTGAGGAACTCCAGCAGTTTGCGCTCGGTGATGTACTTCTTGTGTATGAGGATCTGGCCCAGGCGGCCGCCGCTGGCGCGCTGGAAATCGAGCACCTCGTTGAGCTGCTCGGCCGTTATCAGGGACGAACTGACGAGCATCTCGCCGAGACGCTTCGTGACGTTTATCGGGAAACCCTTGTCAGCCATAAGATCCTGCGGCCGGCGGAAGAACGGGGAACGGGCCCGCGCCGGCCTTTAATTATACGACATCGCCGGGCTCAGAGGCTCAGAAAAGTTCCTCGTCGGACTCCTGCGCGACTATGTAGCGGACCTTCTCGTCGTTCAGGTCGACGTTCTCGAAACCGCTCGGCGCGGGGTCGGAAACCCTGGAAGAACTGTCCTCCGGAAGGGGCAGGAGCGGGATCTCTCCGGAGGTCCCCGCGCTCCTCGTCCTGGAGACGGTCCGTTTCTTCGCGGCGGGTCTAGCGGCGGGTTTCGCGGCCGGCTTGGGCGCGGGAGCCGCGGCGGCGGTAACCTTCTCCCCGGAGGGGAAGTCCAGCAGTTCTATGGCCCCGTTGTTAATGCCGCGTACGAGGGTACCCTTGGCCACGTCCACTTCGAACTGATAGACCAGGGGATCCTGCTTGGGTCTCAGCAGCCGGTACTGCACCACGAATATCTCTCCGTGCAGTATGGTGGCCGACCATTCCTCGCTCAGGCCGACGGCGGAACTCGAAAGGAAGGAATTGCTGAACCAGGCGGCGATGTTCCCGCGGCCGCCGGGCAGGCGGTGGTTCTTGACTATCTCCACGGCCTTGACGCTGTTCTCGCCGGAGGAGGGCTGCGGCGTCTCGCCGGCCGGAGGCGCGGGGGGTTCTTCGCCGGAGGGCTGCGGTTCCGGGGGTGCCGCGGGCTCCTCTCCCGCGGCCGGACCGGGCTCCGGTTCCGGCTGGGCGGACTCCTCCGCGGTCTTCTTCGAAGGGGAGCCGATAAGCGAGAAATCGGCCAGACTTATGCCGTCGCCCAGGAAGAAGAAACTGACGCCTCCCGCCGCTATGGCGGCGAACACGACCATGACGGCCAGGAACGCGGCCTTGCCGCGGCCTTTGCGCGGCGCCGCCTTGGGCACTTCCGGCGCCGCGGCGGGCTCCTTCGTCTCCCCGGCGGGCAGACGTACGGTGACGTCGGGGCGATCCTCCTTCGCGGGCTCGGCGGCTTTAAGCTCGACGGCCGGCGCGCCCGGCGAGAAGACGACGGGTTCCGGAGCGGGCGCCGCCTGGACCGGCGGTACGGCGGCCGGGGGAACGGACGCGGCCGGCGCGGCGGGAGCGGGAGCCTGCGCCGGGGGTACGGCCGCGGGACCGGACGCCGGACCGGGGAAAGGAGCTGGCCGCTCCGCGGGAGTGACGTCCGGCGGCTGGGCGGCGGCGGCCGGGGAGGGGACCGGGGCCTGGGAAGGAGCGGGGGCCGGCCTCCCGGCCTGCGCGGATCCGGGCGGGGCTTCCATCGGCTCTATCCTGAAATTGACCTTTTCTCCGGCCGGCTCCTGCCTGGGCGTCACTACGGTAAAATCATAGACGAGCGCCGAACCTGGGATGGGCGCGGCCACCGTTCCCTCCGGCGCGGCGGACGGCGTTCCGGAGAGTTCCTCTTCCTCCTCGTCCCCAAGTATGCGTCCGGGTTTGGGATAGCCCAGACTCTTAAGCCTGCTGTCCCCCGAAGGCGACTCGGCTTCCCCGGTTTCGCCCAGAAGCTGCTCCCTCTTCAGCGTACCCGAGGAGCGTATGCTCTTGAAGGTCTTCGGGGGAACGGAAGTCCCCTCGCCGTCCTTCCGCTCGCCGGGCTCTTCTTCCGCCTCCGGGGCGGGAGCAAGTTCTTTCCTGGAAAATTCCTCTACTTTGCGGGCCTCTTCGAGCAGTTCCTCCTGCCCCGGGCGCTCCTGTCCGGGAGCCGGCGGCGGAGCCGCTTCCCGCGGTCCATGGGCGGCGGCGGGCGCGCCCCCGGCCGTAGCCGGGCCGCGGACGGAAGGGAACCGGCCTTCCAGCGCGTCCTTGAGCCTGGTTTCCAGTTCGGCCATCCGTTCGCGGGTCTTCCGCTCCTCGTCCTCCTTGAGACGCATCTTCTCCAGGAGCAGGTTCTTCTCCCAGCGGGCGGCCTCCAGTTCTTCCTGTATCTTGGAAAGACGCACGTCGAACTTGTCGAGCAGCGCCCTGTCCTCCTCCTCCAGTTTCATTACGGGGGCCGCGGACTCCTCCCGGCAGGCCCCGAGCACGCTCTCGATGGCCTCGAGCGCGCTCGAATAGGAGGTGAGGTCCTGGAATTTATCCTCGAAGTACCGCTCCGCGCCGGAAAGGGAGCCGCTCTCCATGGAGCAGGGAGCGGCCGCGCCTCCCCCCACCCCGACGCTCATGGCGGCAAGGATCTCGGCGACCTGCTCGGCCGGTTTCCAGTCGTCGGCGGCCTCGCCGGCGGCGTTCTCCGGGCAGACGAGGCTGCCCTGCCCGAAAGCGGGCAGGCCCTGCAGCTCCTCCGGGGAGTAAGGGCCGATGATATTGCCTTCGGAATAGAGCCAGTATCTCATAGCGCGGCGCGGGACCTCCCGCGCTTCATGGAATAATTCTACACGCCTCGAATTAAGGATTTAAGACAAAGATGTGGCGGATTTGTTACGGGCGGGGAAACTCAGGCGGACCGCAATTTGTCCATGCCCAGGTCCAGCCGGCGCAGGACCTCTTCCCTGCCGAGCAGTTCGGCTATTTCCACCGCCCCGGTCGGGGTAACGGCCCGGCCCGAGAGGGCTATGCGCAGGGGCCACATGACGGCCCCGGTCTTGAGACCTTTCTCCCCCCCGTAGGCGGTCAGCGCGGCCAGTATGGAAGGGTGATCCCAGGCCGGCAGGGCGGAGAGGACGCCCTTCAGGTCGCCGAGCGCGGCGAGACAGCCCTCGCGCGTCGTCTTGTTCTTCTTGTTGACGAAGAGCTCCGGGGAGTAAGTTCCTTCGAGCCCGGCGAGGAAAGAGACCATGGCGGGGATATCGCAGGGCTTTTCGACCTTCCCCTGTATGTGGGAGCTGAGCCTGTTCAGGTCCACGCCCGAGAGTTCCGGCGGGTAGAACCTGGCGAAAAGCCCATGGGCTTTCTCCGCAGGGAGGGCCTTTATGTGCTGGCCGTTGAGCCAGGCCAGCTTGACCTCGTCGAAGGTGGCCGGCGCCTTGCCTATGCGCGCGACGTCGAAGGTCTTTATCAGGTCGGGGATGGTGAAATATTCCTGCTCGGTGCCGGGGTTCCAGCCCAGCAGCGCTATGTAATTGAGTATCGCCTCCGGGAGATAACCCTTGTCCAGGAAGTCCGACAGCGCCACGCTGCCCTCGCGCTTGGACAGTTTCCTGCCGCTCGGCCCCAGTATGTGCGGCAGGTGTATATGCTCGGGATAGTCCCAGCCGAAGGCCTTGTAGAGCAGGACGTACTTCGGCGTGGAGGAGAGATATTCGCAGCCGCGCATGACGTGCGTGATGCCCATCAGGTGGTCGTCCACCACGTTGGCGAAATTGTAGGTCGGGAAGCCGTCGCGCTTGAGCAGGATCTGGTCGTCGAGCTGCTTGTTGTCGACGGTGATGTCGCCGTAGATGAAGTCCCTGAAAGAGGTGGAGCCTTCCTTGTCTATGCGCTGACGCACGACGAAGGGCAGGCCCTTGTCCAGGTTGGCCTTTATTTCCGCCTCGGCCAGACGCGAGCAGCGGCCGTCGTAGCCGAGTATCGGGGCGGACTGCTCCTCCCCGCCTTCCCGGGGCTTGTCCTCGCTTTGCGGGGGCTCCTCCTGCTTCTCCGTCTTGCCGCAGAAGCAGCGGTAGGCGTGCCCGGAGGCCAGCAGCTTCTCCGCGTACTCCCTGTAGATGTGGCGCCGCTCGCTCTGGACATAAGGGCCGGCGGGGCCGCCCTTGTCCGGGCCCTCGTCGTGGTCCAGGCCGGTCACGCGCAGACTCTCGTAAATGACCCTGACGCTGTCCTCGACGAGGCGCGCCTGGTCGGTATCCTCTATGCGCAGTATGAACCTGCCGCCGTTCCGGCGGGCGTGCAGCCAGGCGTAGAGCGCCGTGCGCAGGTTGCCTATGTGCATGTAACCCGTCGGACTGGGGGCGAATCTGGTCCTTACTTGCATGAGGTCTCTCCTATTTCGCCGACTCGGCGAGCAGTTCGCGGGCGTGCTTGAGACCCAGGTCGGTGGAGCGCTTTTTGCCTCCCAGCATACGGGCGATCTCGGCCTCGCGGGCGGGCGCGTCGAGCAGGCGCACGGCGACGGAGGAAGTCCCTCCCCTGACCGTCTTTTCAACGAAGAAATGCGCTCCGCCGAAGGCCGCGACCTGCGGCAGATGGGTCACGCAGAAGACCTGCTTCTCCCCGGCGAGCCGGGAGAGCTTTTCCCCGACCAGCCGTCCTACGACGGCCCCGACGCCGGTGTCCACCTCGTCGAAGACCATTACCGGGACCCTGTCGGCGCCGGCCAGCACCGTTTTGAGGCCCAGCATCACGCGCGAGAGCTCCCCGCCCGAGGCGGTGGCGCGCAGCGGGCGCGGCGGTTCCCCGGGATTGGGGCAGAAAAGGAATTCCACGGAGTCTATGCCGCTGCGGGCCGGCGACGATTCGTCGGCCTCGACGGAAACGGAGAAGCGGACCTGGGCGAAACCGAGCCCGCCCAGTTCCCCCTCCACGGCTTTGGAAAGTTTTTTGGCCGCGGCCAGGCGGCCGGAGTGGAGTTCCGAGGCCAGGTCCGAAAAGAGGGAACGAGCTTTCTCCAGCGCCGCCGACAGGGCGGCCTCGTTCGCGCCGGCGTTCTCCAGGCTGTCTATCCTCGCCCGCAGTTCCGCCGCTTTCGCTTCGATGTCCGGGAGCCCCGGCCCGTATTTCTTTTTCACCCCGGAGATCTTTTCCAGTCTGGATATGACCTCCTCCAGCCTGGCGGGGTCGGCTCCGGCGGAGTCGCGGTACGAGCGCAGCTCGGAGGAGGCGTCCTCCAGCGAGATGAGCGCGGAAGAGAGCGTGTCCGAAAGCGAGGCCAGCGCGGGGTCCAGGTCGGCGAGGTCGGCCAGCCTGGCGGCCGCCTTTGAGACCAGTTCCACGGCGGAACCTTCGTCCGAGAAAAGAGCGTCGTAAGCTTCGCCTGACAGGCGGGCTATCTTGTCGGAGTTCTTGAGCCTCGGGTAGAGGGACTGCAGCTCCTCCTCCTCGCCTTCCTTTATCGCCGCGGACTCGATCTCGGCGAGCTGGTAGCGCGCCAGGTCGAGAAAGCGCTCTCGCTCGTCCTCGCTCATCCTGGCCGCGCCCAGCCTGGCCTCGGCGTCGGACATGGCCTCCCAGGCCCTGGCGACGGCGGCGGCGGCCTTCTCCAGCCGGCCGGAACGGTCCAGCAGGGCGCGCTGCTCATCCGGCCGCAGCAGGCTCTGATGATCGTGCTGGCCGTGGAAATCGACGAGCCCCGCGCCGGCTTCGGCCAGGGCCGAAACGGGGACCTGCCGGCCGTCAAGGAAAGCCCGGGTGCGGCCCTTGAGATCGAGCTCCCGTTTGAAGACGGTTTTTTTGCCGGCCGAGGAGAAGGTCCCCTCCGCTTCCAGCAGCCTGGCGCCCGAGCGTACCAGCTCGGAGCTGGAGCGCTGTCCCAGCAGGAAGCCCAGGGCGGAGACCAGTATGGACTTGCCGGCGCCGGTCTCGCCGGTCAGGACATTGAGGCCCGGCCGGAACTCAAGTTCCAGCGAGTCTATCAGCGCGAAGTTGCGTATTTTCAGCTTTTCCAGCATGGGAACAGGGACTAGCGTTCGCCCCAGCTGAGCTTGCGCCGGAGCACTTCGAACCAGGAAAAACCCGGCGGCAGCAGGAGTTTCAGCGGCCGGCGGTGCCTGGAGACGATCACGGCGTCCCCCTCGTCGAGATGAAAGCTCTCCTGGCCGTCCAGGCAGAGGTCCACGCTCAGGGGGGCGCGCACCCCTCCCGCCCTCAGCGTCACCTGCTTGGCGGCCGGCACGACGATGGGCCTGTGGGTCAGCGTGTGGGGGCAGATCGGGTTGATGATGAAGACGTCCAGGCTGGGGTGCGCGATGGGGCCCATGGCGGCCAGGCTGTAGGCGGTGGAGCCGGTGGGGGTCGAGATTATCATACCGTCGCCGAAATATTCGGAGACGAACTCCCGGCCGCAGGAGACCGAAAGCGTGAAAGCGCGCGCCTCGGAGGCCCGCAGGACGCAGTCGTTGAGGGCGGGCTGCGGCCCGAAGACCCGGCGGCCGCCGCGGCGCACCTCCGCGCTGAGCAGGCTGCGCTTCTTCACCTCGAAACGGCCGGCAAGGAAGGTCTCCAGGCCGGACCTGAAATCGCGCGGCTCCAGGCCGCTGAGGAAACCCAGGCCGCCCGCGTTTATGGCCAGCAGCGGCACGCCTTTGTCCGCGATATGCCTGGCGGCGAAGAGGGCCGTGCCGTCCCCCCCCACGCTCACGGCCGCGTCGGCGGAAGGCGGCAGCGGGCAGGGCTCGTTCACGCAGACCGACAGGATCCTGACGCCGCGGGCCGACAGCGCCTTCGCGGCGCGGGAGGCGAACTCCGCGGTCTTCCTGCTCTTGGAATTGTAGAAGAACAACACGCTTTTTATCTTTTTCATCGGTTCCCCGGAGGATATGATACTATTTTTCCCCCTCGAGGATTCCGTCCGGTCCTACGCGGAAAGAGGACCGCCCGTCCGAGAAGAGGTAACCCGTCCGCTGCGACGGTTCGGCGTAACCCTCTCCGCCGGGCGTCCAGAGCACCCTCACCTCGAAAGTTCCCGCGCGCAGGGTCTCTCCCGGCCAGACCGGGCCGGCCCCGTCCCCCGCGGCGCTCATCGCCGCCGGCGCGGACCAGAGCGGCAGGTAGACCGCGGGCGGCCCCTCCGCTCCCCCGGCCCCCCCTGCCGCCCCGGCGCGCGGGACTTCTCCGCAGGTAAGCAGCGCGGCGTCGGGCAGGGGGAAGCCCGAAGCCAGCGAAGCCCCAGCGAGTTCCTCTTCGCTGAAACCGCAGGAGACAAGGACCGCGGAGCGGCCGTCGGCGCTGAGTATGGAGGCCCCCGAACCGCCGAGCGAAAAAGATACCGCGCCGGAACGGGCGGGCAGCAGCAGCCCCGCGGCGGCCGCCAGCAGGCCGGCCGCGCCGAGCCCGGCGGGAACGGCGGGACGCCGGAAAAGAGGCAGGTGCAGCAGGACGAAGCAGACCGAAACCCAGCCGGCGGTCTGCAGGGGAGAAAGTTCCCTCACCGGCACGGCGGAGAGGTCCAGCCGCGCGAAAAGTTCGACCAGCCGGAGAAAAAGACCGGAGAGCAGGTCCGCCGCCGAGGCCGAAAGCCAGCCCAGCAGCGGCAGGCCTTCGAAGGCGGCGAGGGCGAAACCGGAGAAGATCAGCGCCCCCGAGAGCGGCACCAGGAGCAGGTTGGAAACCGGCGAGATCAGCGAAAGCCTGTGGAAATACAGGGCCAGCGCCGGCGCCAGCACGGCCTGGGCGAAGAAACTGACCAGGAAAAGTCCCAGCGCCCAGCGCGCCGGACGCCCCAGCCGCGCGAGCACCGGCCGCCAGGCGCCGGTGCCGGCGGTCACGCTGTAAGCCGCGAGGAACGACATCTGGAAACTCGCGTCGAAAAGCGAACAGGGACGGGCCAGCAGCAAAGCCAGGGCGGAGAGGACGAGCCCCTGGAAGGCGCCCGAGTCCCGCCCGGCGGCGTAACCGGCCAGTCCCGCCCCGAACATCAGGTAGGCCCGCAGCAGCGGCGTATCCGAACCGGCGGCGACGACATATACGCCGGCGGCGGCCAGGGCCAGCGGCGCCGAGTACCTGCGGCCCAGGCCGGCCAGCGAGCAGGCGGCATAGACCAGCAGGGTCACGAAGCCGACGTTCGAGCCGGAAGCGACCAGCAGGTGCATGGCGCCCGAGTCCTGGAAGGCCCGCCTGTCCCCGGCGCTTATGCTCTTCTTCTCTCCCAGCACCACCCCCGCCATGACCGCGGCCCTCCTGGGCTCCAGCGCCGACGAGAAGGAGCGCAGGGCCTTCCCGCGCAGGGCGGCCGCGGAACGGCGCAGCGGCCCGGGCGCGGCCAGGCGGACGGCCTTCTCCGCACTGAACTCTCCCCTGAAACCGCGGTCGCGCAGGAAAGAAGCCCAGTCCAGCCCGCCGGGCAGCCGGGCTCCCCGCGGTTCGGCGCCGAAACCCTCGAGCTCCAGCGTTTCGCCCGGTCGCGGAACGTCCCCCTTCAACCGCACGAAAAGAGTTCCTTCGCAGCCCGGCGGTTCGCTGGACGAAGCTTTGAAGGCGAAGGAGGACCCGGCGCCGGACGCGGCGGGGAAGCCGGACACATGCCCCCTGACCGAACTCCGGTAGCCGCCGCCGAAGCAGGCCGAAACCGTCGGGGGCCCGGAAAAGCGCCGCTGCAGCCAGATCATCGCCATCAAGAGCGCCAGGACGATGAAAAGCGGCCTCCTGTAATAGGAGAATCGCATAAAGAGTTAAGGAGACCGACGGGACATCGCTGTCTCACCTGAGAAAAACCGTCCGAAGGCCCGAGCTTACGGAGTATGCGCCGGAGCTGGCCGGTGGAATCACATCTCGAGGATGCGAAGGCGCATACGAGCGCGAGGGCCGAGGTCGGAGCGCGAGCACGGTGTGCGAGCGGCGTTTTTTCGTGGTGAGGCAGCGGTGGCCCGAATAGTTTTCCTAAATCTTAGTGCGGCCCTTGAGGGCGTGGCCGAGCGTGACCTCGTCCATATAGTCGAGGTCCCCCCCCAGGGGCACCCCGTAGGCTATGCGGGTTATCTTAGGGACCAGTTCCTTGACGAGGCCGCTTATATAGATCGCGGTAGCCTCGCCCTCCGTGTCCGGGTCCATGGCGAGTATCAGTTCCCTGACCCCCCCCTTTGACGCTTCCAGCCTTTCCAGCAGTTCCTTGAGGCGTATGGAGCCGGCGCCCAGGCCCTCCATCGGCGATATGGCCCCGTGCAGGACATGGTAGAGGCCCTTGAAAGCCCCCGATCTCTCTATGGCCGCGGCGTCCTGCGGCTGCTGCACGACGCATATGACCGAAGCGTCCCGGTTCGGATCGGAACAGACGGCGCAGACGGGGGAATCGGAGTAATCGCAGCAGACGCCGCACTGCGAGACGGAGGTCCTGAGGGCCTTGACGGCCTGCAGCAGTTCCTCGGTCTCCGGCTCGCTGGAACGCAGCAGGAACATGGCGAAGCGCTCGGCCTGCTTGGGGCCGACGCCCGGGAAACGGCGGAACGCCGCTATGACCCTGTCGAGGGTTCTCATTTGAGTTTTTTGATGCTGGTTATCTTGCCGTGGAAGACCTTGGCCAGTTTCTTTATCTCCGGGTCGGATTCGACGGCGTCGCCGGGCTCGAGGTCGACCCATTGCGTGCCGGACGGCGGGCGGGCGGCCGCGGACCGCGCCGCGGACTCGTCCCCTTCCGGCCCTTCCTCCGCTCCGGGAGCGTCGTTGGAGAGCTCTTCCACGCGGGGAGGCGGGGCGGAGGTCTTCTCCGTCCTGATGACGACTTTGGAGCCGCAGATGGACTCCAGCCTGGCCTCCAGGTCGGCCTTGTTGCGCTCCACCGTGTCGACGTTGTACTTATTGTCGGAGGAGACCTTCCAGAGCCCGTCGGAACCGAAGCTCACGCGGACGGAAAGCATTATATTGTAGAGCAGCGGCTTATTGCGCGAGAGCTGGCCCAGCAGCGTCTTCCAGGCCGCGGCGTGGTCCGCGGAGCAGGACGGAGCGGCGGGGACCGGTCCGGCGGCGGGCTCCCGCCGCGGCGGCGTGGGCGCAGAGCGGACGGCTGGAGCCTGAGGGACGGGCGGGACTATTTCAGGGCTTTTTTTTTCCTGCGGGCGCGGCGGCGCGGCTTCGGCCGGGGCGCCGCCTTCGGCGGCCTCGAGCCTGCGCACCAGGTTCTCCAGGTCCAGGGGGACCTCTATCAGGGTGAACAGCGCGATCTCGGCCGAGACGGCCTGCATGTCGGAGAAGCGGATCTCCTCGAGCACCGGGTTCAGCTTGCGGGAAAGTTTGGCCAGGGCGGCGGGCGAGGCTCCCGCGGCGGCGAGTTCCTTCGCGGCCGGAGAGGCCGAGGGAGCGAACCCCTGCGCCGAGAAGAAAGCCTCGGAGAAGAGGTTGCGCAGGTCGCGCAGCGCCACCAGCGGGTCGTAGCCTTCGCCGTTGAGCTTCCCGAAAGCGGCGTGCAGCGCGGCGGCGTCCCGGTTCAGGACGGCCTTGGCCAGCGAAACGATCAGGTCTTCCCGGGCGTGGCCCAGCAGCTCGCTTACCGAGCCCGCCGTCACCGCCCCGCCCGAGAAAGAGGCGCCGCGGTCGAGTATGGTCAGCGCGTCGCGCATGGCGCCCCCGGAGGCGCGGGCTATCAGGCGCAGCGCCTCGGGCTCGGCCTTCAGCTTCTCTTTGGACGCGACATGGGTCAGGCGTTTTATTATCTCCTCCTCCGGTATGGGGCGGAAGCGGAAGCCCTGGCAGCGCGAGACGATGGTCACCGGCACCTTGGACTGCTCGGTGGTGGCCATGATGAAGACGACGTGGGCCGGCGGTTCCTCTATGGTCTTGAGCAGCGCGTTGAAGGCGCTGTTGGAGAGCATGTGGACCTCGTCGAGGATGTAGATCTTGTACTTGTCGCGCGAGGGGGCGAAACCGACGTTCTCGATGATGACCTCGCGCACCTTGTCCACCTGCGTGTGGGAAGCGGCGTCTATCTCCAGCACGTCGAGCGACTTGCTCTCGGCTATTTCAAGGCACGAGGCGCACTTGTTGCAGGGCTTACCGTCCTTCGGCGAGTGACAGTTGAGGGTCTTGGCCAGGATGCGGGCTATCGTCGTTTTGCCGCAGCCGCGGGGACCGAAGAGCAGGTAGGCGTGGGCTATGCGGCCCAGCCTGACGGCGTTCTCGATGGTGGTCTTGACCGGGGCCTGGCCGAGGACTTCGTCGAGGTCCTTGGGGCGGTATTTGACGGCGAGGTTCTGGTACATAAGCGGTAAAACTACCGGGGGCCTGCCGGCGGCCCGCTTCGAAAAACCAGGGTCTCGCACACCGTGCTCGCCCTTCCCGTTCTCGCCGCTCGCGCTTATGCAAGCTCGCGGCTCCGAAGGGTTTTTCTCAGCGGATCCGCCGTCACCCCCCTGTCTCCTTATAACTTCAGAAGTTGATGCCGGCGGTCAGCATGACATAGCTGTCCTTGTCGTTGCCGTCGTCGTAGACCTGGTACATCACGTTGGCGCCGACCATGTTGAGGTCGATATAGGCGCCTATGGTATAAGCGTCGGTGTCCTTTATCGCGGCCTTGTACTTGGTGGTCGTGTAGGACAGGAAAGGCGTGACCAGCGGGTAGCCGGGCAGGTCCAGGCGGAAGTTGACGCTGGCATCGGGCAGGGCGTTGGTCGCGTGGAAAAGGGAAAGGGCCTGCCCGTTTATGGAGCCGACCACCGGGGTGGTGTCGTCGTCGCCGTATTTGTAGCCGGTCCACGAGGCGCCCACGCGGGCCATCAGCACCGAGGCGCCGGCGAAGAGCGAGTATTCGGTCTGCGCGGTCTTCGTCTCGAGAGCGGCGGCCTCGGTCTTATGCATGGTATGCTTTATGCCGCCGCCGACGTCCACGCGGGCGATGCCGTCGCCGCCGCCCGAGGCGACCTTGGCGTTGGGGCCGGCGAGGCGGCCCTTGCCGCCGGCCGAGGGCGTCAGCGAGAAGGTGATATCGCCGCCGAAGAAGGTGCTGGAATAATCCTGTCCGGTCATATATTCCGTGGACGGCGTCATGCCGGCCTCGCCGGCGAGGGTATAGAACTCGGCTTCCCTGCCCACGCGCAGGGAATAAGTGTTCAGCGCCTTGCTGAAAGCGTCGGCGTCCTGGCGCATCAGGGCGCCGCGGAACCATATGCCGTCCGAGCCGAAGGTGAGGTTGGCGTCGGTCTTCTTATAGCCGTCGGGGCCGGTGGTCTGGCCCACTCCGCCGTCGAACCAGGCCGAGGCCGCGGAGACGGACATCAGCACCGCCATCAGAGTAAAGAGAGTCTTTTTCATCGTTTTCCCCCTGCGTTTAGATAGGCCCGGCCCCCGCGCGGGGGCCGGTACCGTACTGCCTTTTAAGCTTTCACCAGCTGCTTGTTGAGGAAGTCCGAGAAGCAGCGGGCCTTGCGGTTCTTCCAGGCGCCCTTGTGGTAGCCGTAGCCGCTGATAATCGGCATGGCTATGGTCGCCTCGGCGTAAACCATCTGTTCGAACGTGGTCTCGACCTTGCCCCAGGAGGAGGCCTCCTTGAGCGTGGAGCCCGACAGCGCGCCGTCGCGCGAATCGGCCACGGTCACCTGCACGGCGTACTTGTGCATAGGGGCCTCTTCGCCCAGTATGTCGGCCGCTACCACCGTGTCCTGCGTGAAGTTCTTGGGGACGCCGCCGCCGATCATGTAGATGCCGGTCTCGCCCGCCTCGATCTTTATCCTGGTCAGTTCCAGGAAATCCTTGGCCGAATCCATCGACATGTGGCGGCCGGGATTCTTCCACTGATGCTCCACCATGCCGAAGCCGGCGGAACAGTCGGAGAAGGCGGGCACGAAGATCGGCACGCGCTTCTCGTAGGCGGCCAGCACCACGCTCTCCTTGTTCTTGCCGTGCTTTGAAAGGTAGCGGCCCATCTCCTCGATGAACTCGCGCGAGGAATAGGGGCGCGGCTCCAGGGAGTCCGCGATCTTGCGGGTGGTGTCGTCGCAGACGCGCAGTTCGTCCTCGTCGATGAAGGTATCGTAGATGCGGTCGATGTGCAGGTCGCGCAGGTCGTTGTCGTCGATGCCGTACGGCGTGCCCTTGTAATGTTTGAAGCCCAGGCCCTCGAAGAAGTCCTGGTCCACGATGATGGCGCCGGTGGAGACGATGGCGTCCACCATGTTGTTCTTCACCATGTCGTAAACGACCTTCTTGAGGCCGGCGGAGAACAGCGAGCCGGCGAGGCAGAGTATGATGGACGAGTTCTTGTCCTCGAGCATCATCTGGTAGATGTCGGCGGCGCGCGCCAGGTCGCGGGCCGAGAAGGCCATCTCGCGCATGGCGTCCACCAGCGGGACGACATTGTGTTTCTTGATATCGATGTGCTGAACGGTCTCTTTGAGGAAGTCGGACTTCTTGAGCTTTGGCATTTTAAGGGGTTCTCCTGCTATCGCTTTGGGTGGGCTTCGCGGCCCGTACCCATATTATATGAATTTGCGGGGCCGGGCCACAAAGGCAAAAAAAACGCCGCCGGCTGTAGACCGGCGGCGTTTACTGACGGAAGCCTCTCAATGGCAGGGCTGTCCGTTGAATTCGCCGGTGGTCTTGAAACTCCCTATGCTTATGTTCTCCATTCTCAGGAGACGCTTAAGGCCGACAGTGGCCAGAATGCCCCGGTCCTCGCCCGCGGGGAAAGCTACCACCCGGCTTTCGGTATTGCTCACCGTGAAAGAGCCGTCGGCGCCGCGGGTGCAGGTGACCCTGTAGGTTTTGGCGTCCTTGGCGAGTACGCCGAAGTTCCGGCCTTCCTCGCGATGCCAGCCTTCGTAGACGGCCTTCTCCGTTCCGCCCTGATTGCCGTGGGAAGCGCGGTCCAGCTGCATGCTGCGGTTGTCGGGCATGTTGAAGTACAGGGTCTGCATCGGGGCCGGCAGCGGCTTTTTGCCGGAATCAGAAGGATTATCGGAGCCCACGGCCGCGTCGGCTTCGGCTTTGGCGGCGGCATTGGCGTTGGCGCTGGCGTCGGCGTTGACATTGTTGTTTATGACGATGGGCGGCTGCGCGCCGGAAGAACCGGAACTCGGTATGCCTTCCAGCCGCTCCACTATACCGGCCGAAGTATCGAAGGTGCTCCTGGCATCCAAGAGCTGCTTCTCTTTCTCGACCAGCTGTCCCTCTATCCTGGAGATATCCTCCGCCTTCAGACCGTCGCGTCCGGCCCCCTGGCGCAGGTCCCTGACCTCCTGGACAAGGGACTCCATCTTACCGACGGACGTCTTGGCCTTGCTCAGGTTCTCCTTGCACGAGGTGCTGGTGCAGTTCCGCTGGCTGGCCGCGCTGTTGAGGACGTTGAACTTGCTCCTGGCGCCGATCGTGGCCTGTTCGTAGCCCGAGAGTATGCCGTCGGCCTTGGTCACCGCGGCGTTCGAGACGCCGCTGCCGCCGGAAACCGGACGCTGACCGGGCCCCGCCGGTCCGTCCGGCTTGTCACCGTCCACCGGGTTCGGCCGGGCGGGAGAATTTATATCCGAGGGCCCGGAGGCGGGGGTTTCCTGCAGAAGGCCGAAGCCCTGCAGTTTCTTGGTCCAATCGGCTATCTTAGGCTCGGCGTTGGCCGCCTCTATCGTGACCTGGCCGCTGACATTGTTGATGTCCCAGAGGATGTTCCTGGCGCGCAGTTCCACGGAGATGACGTCGGCGGGAAGTTCCGGTCCGGCGGAGAGTCCGTCGGACTGGGACTCTATGATGGTACCGTATTTGAGATACGGGCTGACCGCGTCCCAGGCCCCGCGCTCCGTGGTCTTGGCCGCCGAGTCGTCCACTTTTTCCGACCACAACTTGGCCAGGTCCGCCCCGCGGTACGACATCAGCATACCGACCGGTGAATCCTCTGCGGCCGGGTATTGGGAGCCGCCGGCGTCCGGCGCGTCCCGCAGGTCGGAGGGGATGGAGGCGGCGGCGTACAGCCGGAAGCCGGCCGCAGCCGTCGTCACGCCGCCGTCGAGCGAGGCGGAACGGACCGCGGTCTCTACCGGCCGATACATGGGATCGACCTTGGTCTGCGTCTTGAAGGCATCTACCACTTCCGCCTGTTCGTCGCGGTCGATCTCGCCTTTGTTCTTCAGCTGGTCCAGCCGGGAGAAAAGCGGGGAGACCTCGGACTGTATATCACGGACCCCGTTGGTGATGATATTAGCCGAAGCTTCGACCTTTGCGGCCTCGGCCGCGTAGAAGTCCTTGATCTGCTTATGTTTGAGCACGCGGAGTTTGATGTTCTTCACTTTCCTGTCCGCGGTCTCTATCTCGGCCTTGACCTCGGAGATGGCGGCCGTCGTCTCGTCCGCGTCGGCCAGCGCTCCGCCGCCCAAGTCTTTCCGCTTGCCGATATCGAGCGCGTTGACTTTGCCGGAGAAGACCTTAAGATCGGCCTCCGCCTTGATCATTTTCTGGCTGGCGGCGTCGATAGCCTTGCCGTATTCGCTTATCTTGCCGTCCAGGGTGGGTTTCATCCCCAGCAGGGTAGCGCCGGCTTTGCTGTACTCGGCGGCCGCGAAGACGGACCGTTCGGCGATACCGCGGGTCCATTCGACGAATTTCCTGGAGGATTCCTCTCTCTTGCCTTCTTTGACGCTTTTGGCGAGGGCGGTCAGCATACCGTCGAGCCCCTTATTGTTCCCCTGGCCCGAGCCGGCGTATATGCCGGAGGAATTGGACGATATATCCGCCGGGGGAACGGGACCCGAAAGATCGGAGGCGTTCCCCGTGGCCGGCGGAGCGGCGGCCGTGCCCGAGCTACCGCTGGACGGAGTCCTGATATCGTCGCAGATGCCTTTGGCTATCCAGGCGTCGATGGCCTTCTCGTCCGTGGTGGCCGGCCGGATCATGGTCCACCTGGTGCAAACTCCGGCATCGGTGTATTCGTTGCATTTGTAGCAGGCCTTGGGGGACGGACCGCTGCTGTTCATGCCCAGCAGGCCCTTGGTGGTGCTCTTGACGAAATCGCCCAGCACCTCTCCGAAGGCGGAGACCATGGCCTTGGTCAGGTCCTGCTTGATCCCGAACTGCTTGTAAAGGTCCCATTCGAGCTGTCTTTCCGCGCGCTTCCTGTTGAGCTGGGCCTGCAGCGACTCCCCGGAATTAGATTTCTGGTCGCGGATGCTGCTGTTGGAATGCCCCTTGGTCTTGTCCCCTTCCATGCCGCTGCCTATGCCGCCGTCGCCCGAACCGATATTGACGGAGTCGGCGGCGGCCTTGTCCAGGCCGCGGGCGGCGCTATTGTCGGTGAAATTGCCCGCCGCCTTGTCGGCCGCGGAGCGCAGTTTCTCGAAAGCGCCTTTGGACGAACTGTTGGGGGTCAGCGCCACGCCCTTATAGCCGGCCGCGGCTATCGGACCGACCATGGAACGCGAAGCCGCCTTGCCGGAAGCCTTCTTGGCGCTGGCGCTTATCTGCCCGCCGGAAAGAGCGCCGGAGGTGCGGGAGCTTTCGCCGCCGCCGAAGAAAGAGCTCATGCCGCGCAGGGCCGTCTGCATCTTGGGGATCACCGTGGGAGCGCCGGCGGACTTGACGGCCGCGGCGAAAGCCTCCCGGCCGGAGTCCCTTACTGCGTCGCGGAAGCCGCCGGAGGGCGGCAGTGAAGAGGGCATGGACGGGGGCGCGGGCTTGGAGGCGCCCAGTATCAGCGACAAAGGGTCGCGGGCGCTCAGCGGCACTATGACCTCGCCGCTGCCGTCGGGCGACCCCTGGCTGAGCCCGTGTATGCCGGGTTCGTAGAGCGAAGCGGCCGCGGAAGCGTCGCGCGTGCCGAAGCCGGCGGTGAGCGAGTTGTCCATCGGCGGGCGGGACATCATGAACTCCGCCACAGGCGCCATCACGAGGGCGCTGATCCCGAGCGCGACAAGGCCGAGGTCGCGGCGCGAGAGCCCTTTCAGCCTCTCCATAATGCCGCCGGCGGCGCGGGAGAAGGCCGGCGTCTTGCCGAAAACGCTGGATTTGCGGAATCCGGGGGCCTGCCTGCCCAGCACGGGCGGAACGGGTTTGCGTTCCTCTTTATCATTATGGAAGTTCATATATCCTCCAGAAAACCGGCGCCTTGCAACATATAAAAACATCCCGCAGGACACGCATGGCCCGAGGCCAGCCGACACTGCTTATCATACTCTACCTAATAATCCTCCGGCCTCCAAGTGTCATCCGGCCCATCCCGGGCTGGGCCTTATGGCCCTTGGCGCGGGACCGGGGCAAACCGAAAGCCCGACCGCCTGCTTTACTACGGGGCGGCGCCCGGGACGCTCCCTCCTTAAAGGAGGGTTCCGCAGCGCCCCCGTCGCCGGCCTCCGCAAGGGCCGGGCTGAAACGAACCGTCGTTCATTACTATCCGCGATATCCGCCGCCGACAGAAATCACTCTTCCTCTTTCTCCCCCGTCTCGTCGTCGGAGGCGGCATTGGTCTCAAGGGCCGTCTTCATGGCCTCCTGGGACTCCTCCTCTCCCACGAAGAACGAGGCGAGGCCTACACCGCCTAGCAGGCCGGCAAGCAGGCCGGCCAGGCTGGGCATGAGCTGGGAAAGCATCATCAGGGCGCCCGCGATCATAAGCGCCGCGCCGAGGATCCCGCCGAACGCGAAGCCGATGACCATCAGTATTATGGCCAGTATGATGGAGAGGAAGCACTTAAGTTTGCTGCACTTCTTGATCTTCATCTTGTTGTACTGGTTGCAATTGACCTGGTCCGTGTTGGACGGGTTCTGACAGGCCTGCGAGATTATACCCTGCCTGGTGTTGTTGTCCAGGCAGAGCGCCCTTATACGCATGATCTTGTCGTTCCAGCGGTCCACCGCGCCGTGCTTGCAGCATTTGGGCGGCTTGCCCAGGGTTTTGGAGATATCGTCAATCTTCTTCGTGTTCTCGGATATTATCGCGCTCTGCTCGCCGGAGACCTGGGAGCAGTGTTCGGCCATGTCGCTGAGTTCAGAAGCCCCGCCGAGGGTATTGGCCACCCAGGCGTTATCGGGCACCGGCGGCGGAGCTTCGCCGGTCTGTATCTCCTCGTTGTCCACCGAATTGCCGTCGTAAGTGGACCCGGTGTAGGAAGCCTGGTACTCCGAAGAGGCCGAGGGGTTCCTGTAAGCCGCGCCCGTCATCGCGAAGGTCTCGGAAAGGCGGAAGATGGCGCCCTGCCTGTTGATGCGGGAACCGGCCTTCTTCGCGGCGCCCCTGTCGTAGCCGGCGTTGCGCCAGGAGAAGCCGGAAACGCGGCCCATGTTCTTGCCCTTCACGGCCTTGGGATTGCCCGGCACGGGCACGCCGCTCGCGGCCTTGCTCATCGCCCCGGTATAGACCCCGGTATCGCGACCGGCGGGACCGCCGCCCGGCCCCAGCAGCGTGCGGTTCATGAACGGGTAAGCGGCGCCGTCGGAGCCGCCGCCCTGGTCCATATAACCGAACCCGCCGCCCTCGTCGCCCCCGGAGTAGGAGGCGAGGTAACTCTCGAAATCCACCGCGTCGGCCCCGCCTCCGCGCGCTTTCTCCTCGTCGCTGACGGCGCCCTTGACCTGGTCGGCGCGCCCCTTGGCCGAACGGGCCTTCTGCCGTTCCTCTTCGGCGGCGCGGGCCAGGTATTCGGCCCGGAGCATCGCCAGGGAGGACGGCCCGCCTGTTCCGCCCATCGGGGACATGCCGCGGAGGAAACTGTTCCAGACCGAATCCTGATCGCTCTCGAACATCGCGCGCTCCATCGCCGCCTGGAATATCTCGTTGGAATAGGCGGGATTTATGGTGGCGATGAACCCCTGCAGCCCGGCGGCTTTCAGGACATAATTGACCGGCGGCAGCATGACCAGGCGGTAAAGCATGTCCTGGCTCACCACGAAGGGAGCTGAAACGCCGGCCACCACGAGGAACAATATCACGTACCGTACCCTGCTCCTGAAAAGAAGGAGCAGGGCGGCGATCAGGGACTTGCGCTTGTGGCGCTGTATGAATTTGCTGCCCATATATTATCCCCTAAGACCAGCTTCCGGACGGAGGGCGCGCGGCCGCGCGCCCCCGTCCCGCCGCTCATCAGGCTCCCGGCGACCCCATCATCGAGCCCAGCAGGCCCAGTATGCCGGCTATGCCGGCCATCCACAGGACGTTCTGGCTCATAGCCTCGCCGGGATTGCCCTGCATGGCGGTTATAGCTCCCAATATTCCGACGCCGCCGCCTATGACATATATCGTCCCGAGCAGCATCTGCCCGTGGCTGAACATGATCGCGAAGCCCTTCAGCATCGCCATCACGGCAAGCAACAGGGCCGCGATGCACAGTATATAGCCGATTATTTTCAGGAACGCCAGAGGTCCCTGCGCTATGCTGATAAGGTAGGCTCCGGCTATGGAGAGCACCGCCGAGAGCAGCAGGAACATCATGGCCTGCGAGGCGTCGCTGGCCCAGGGGCTCACGTCGAAACTGCCGGGATCGACGGGGGTATATTCCCCGGGCGTGTCATAGTCGCCGGACCCGCCGCCGCTGGTCGTATTATCCAGCGAAGGGGAAGTGACTATGCCCGCGCCTCCGTCGCCCGCGCCTATACCGGCGCCGCCGTCCACGCCGCCCTCGCCGGTGGTCCCTTCCCAGGCCTGGTCCTGTGTGGAACGCATCGTATCGACATTAGTGGCGCCGTAAGTCTTCTGCACATCGCGCACGCCCTTGGCCTGGTTCCAGGCGCCGGCTCCCGATTTCTTGGCCGCCGCCGCGCCCTTGCCGCCGCGTATGGCCTGCTTGGAGGCGTTCATCGCGGTAAGTTTGCCTTTCTTGGGGCTCTGCATCGGCGCGAACTTGCCGGCGCCCATGTTGCTGAAGCCCACCTTAGGACCGAAAGAGCCCTGGCCGACCTTGTTCGGGAAGCCGAAGGTCTTGCCGGAACTCCCGCCGCTAAGGCCGGTGGAAAGCCCGGTGGCGCTGGCGCCCTGCAGCTTGCCCAGCAAAGCCCCGGGATCGCCCATCTCTGACCCCTCGGCCGCCGGCTCGCCGCCCTCCGGCGCTTCGGCCGCCGCGTCGGCGGAAGCAGCCGCGGCTTCGGCTTCGGCCTTGGCCGCCTTCGCGGCCTCGCCGTCGAAGTCTATGACGCCCTTGTTCCTGTCGGCGAACATGTCGAGCGAGGAACCGGGCGAAGCCTGCCGCCGCAATATGGCGGGGACATATTCGGCGGACTGCGCTCCCCGGTCCGAATTGAAGGCGGAGGAGACCGGTGAAAGCGCCTGCCGGTTGTTCATGTACAGCGTGGTGCCTATCGCGGCCGCTATCACGGCCACGGTAGCTATGGTGCCCTTCGCCGCCAGTATGCCTCCGGCCGCGCCGAACTTGGCGCCGGCTCCGAGCCGGGCGGCGCCGAGTGCGCGCCCCGCTCCGCCGGCCGCCGGGCCTGCGCCTACCGAGCCCATCGGGCCGCGGGAACCGAAGCCCATGCGGCCCCTGAGCCAGGGAAGGAAGCCTTTGCGCTCCTTCTTCTCTTTAAAGCCGATCTCCGGCAGATCCTTGTCTTCCATAAAGCCTCCCTGAAAGGTCCTTCCCTAGCGTTAGCCGCCGAATCCAAGCAGCGAACCTATGCCCTTGCCGCCGGTGATGCTCATGTTGCCCATGGGCTTGGTAGTTATGACCTTGCCGTCGGCACCCTTCATCAGTTTGCCGTCCGCGCCGACCTTGCCTTTCTCAAGACCGCACAAGGCCTCCCATGCCTGTATCATCAGCATGATGCCGACCACTATATACATACCGCCCATCCATTTCTGGCCGAAAGTGGTCATCAGCTTGATACCGGCGTAGATCACCATGGCCGCCGCGCCCATGGCCGCTATGGCGGTACAGACGGCCGCGTAGTACAGCATGGGCCACTTGCCCAGTATCTTCGTCAGAAGGATGAGGACGATGGAGGCCAGCATGGCCTTCATCGCCATATCGGTATACTTCTCCCAGGGAGAGACGTTCTCCGGCTCCGGCACGGGCGGAGGCTCGCTCTCGTTCATGTTGAGGTTGGGGTCGTTGGCCTTGAGCGAATCCCCGGCGGAAACCCCGGCCCCACCCAGACCCGCACCGGTCTCGGGCACGCCGGCCACGTCGCCGCTCCCCGCGGTCTCGCCCGCGAAAGCCTCCGTAGCCGCGGTCTTGGCCCCGGCGTCGGAAGCGGAATAGGCGGCTTTGCCTCCCATCTTGCCCGCGTACTTGGCCTGGCCGAAAGCGCCTTTTTTATTGAAATTAGGCACCGTGTACTTGGGAGAATTGGAAACACGGGCGGACATGGATTTCCTCATCCCCGAAGCCTGGCCGGCCGGCGGCCTGTAGACCGGGGCGAAACTCTGTCCGATGCCGCCGGAAAGTCCGCCCGAGGTCTGCATCTTTGGTATGGAGGTGCCGCTGCCGCCGGCGCTCTTCTGGCCGAAACCCAGCGAAGCGGCCAGTTTGCCCTTGCCGGCTCCGGCCGCAGGCCCGGCGCCCGCCCCGTAATCCGGGGCTCCCACTTCGGCCGAGGCGCTGGCTCCTTCCGATACCCCCGCCTCTTCGCCCGACCCGGAGGACCCCGAAGCCTCTTCGTCCCCGAATCCCAGCCCGTCCTTCTTAGCCTGGTCCCTGAACATGTCCAGCGTGGACGGTTCCGCGGCGGCCTGGCTGTTCACGCGCTGGCGCTCCATGCTGGCCGCAGCGGCCTGCTCTTCCTGGTAGGCGTTCTGGAAGAGGGAAGGGGAATAGACCGGCTTGGAGGAGGCGCCCATGAAGTTGTAGACGACCCCGACCCCGGCGGCTATCGTGGCGCCGCCGAGCACCATGCCGAGCACGCCGGCCTTGCTGGCGAAAAGTCCGCCGAGACCGGCGGAGGTCCCTGCCGCCGAACCGGCGGCCGAACCCAGCGAGGAGGCGGCTCCGGAAGCCCTGGAGCCGCCGCCGAAAAGGCGGGCCACAACTCCGAGCAGACCTTCTTTCCTGTTTTCTTCTTTGTTGTTCATAAATCCTCCGAAGGAACTGTAACTGTCCGTATCCCTGAGCCACTATCCGCCAATGGTCTTATTGCCAGACGAACCCGAGTCTATGCCCATGGCCCCCTGCATAAGCGCTCCGAACATGGGCCCCAGTACCTGCGAAATGAGCATCTGCATTATCATTTGTTTATACATCTCGTCGTTCTTCTCGGCCAGCGTGGGTTCCGGCACTTCCGGCGGCTTGAACTTCTTGTTGTTTATGGCGGGATCGTTCCTCTTGAGGTCGGAATCGACCTTGCCGAGTTCCAGGCCGGCCACAGCCGAATCATGTTCAAGTTCTTCGTCGAGATGCGTCTTGGAAGCCGCCGTCGCGCCGTGGAAAGCGCCGGACGCTCCGCCCCTGGATTCGTCGACTTTCATGCCGGCCGAAGCGGCGCTTTTCTTTTCCGCGGCGGCCAGGGAAGCCATCAGCCCGGTGGCCTTCTTATCGGAAAGGGCGGACTTCTTCACTTCCGGCAGTTTGGAAGGAGCGATGTCGGCCTTGGCGTTGCTCCCGCCGAAGAACTTGTTATGCACGCCTCCGGCGGTCATGGAATTACCGTTGCCGCCGGAAAGGGAACCGGGGGCGCTCATCTTGGGCCTGGGGGAATTCCCCGGAGCCGCGGAAGGTACCGAGACACCGGCGGAAGCGGAGGCGGAAACAGCCGCGCCGTCGGCCGAGGCGGACGCGGCGGCCTCCCCGTCGGAGAGCTCACCCATACCGGAACTGAAGAGCGAAGACTCCGCCAGGTCGCCCGCGGTGGCCGGATTATCCGTCATGGCCCCGCTGAGAGCGTAGCCGGGGGCGGAAGCCTCGGAGGGGATCTCCAGGGCGTTAAGGTCCACGGACCTCGACTTGAAAGGATTGCCGGTGGGGACGGAAGTATCGAAGGGGGATTTCTGCATGAGCGGCAGCGACGTCCAGAAGAATATCACGACCACCGCTATTACGCCCCCCACGGCGTACTGGGCGTTCTTGGATTTTTTTCCGGAATTTATTTTCATCATAAGGCCCCGCTTTCCCCGGACAATCAAAACAACATAAACTTTCCCTTGACACACCTTCCGCGATGTTCAGGGCAAAGTCCTATTTCCTCTATGTTATAGCAGGCAAAAGTTGACTTGTCAAGGGGAGGCTAGAAACAGGATGAGGTATAACTGCCGCCAGAAGGGTAGACAAGACAGTTGTTAAGAAGCCCCGAATTATCCCCCTGGCCGTTGAAAGAGACCTGCCAGACCGGCTTACCGTCAAGACCGGGCGGGCAGTTCACGGAACAGGTGATCTGTTTGTAATCGTAATCCGTGTCCGCGTATCCCTCCAAGTCCCCCGCGCCCAATGCCAGCTGATTGTCTATCCATCCATGCATATCGTCGGGCATTTCCTTAGGCTGCTGGGGGTTCTGCGAGGGCTTGTTAGACTCGCCCCCGCCCCCCAGGCCGCTCAGCAAGGACTTCGCTATCTGGTCGGCCATATTTTTCTTCATGGCCTCCTTGGCCTTGTCCGCGACGCTCTCCGGCGTCTCCACGGCCTTGGGCTTGCCCACTTCGGGGACGTCCAAGGTCGTAGGGTTTCCCAGCTTGAGGCTGCCAACCTCGCCGGTCTCTATCTCGTCCAGTTCCACAGCGGCCTTGTTGTAGGAGGAGACCTGTCCCGTGCCTCCCTCCCCCGCATGTTTCAGACCGAAAGCCTGGTCCCACCTAGACTTGGCGTTACGAGCTGAACCGGTATTCGCAGCGGACGTGAGATGCCTGCCTGCTGACGCCAGAGCGTCTATGGTCTTGCCGGACTTGGAGGAAAGCCCGCCGGAGCCGGCTTTTCCGGAAAGCTTCAGGCCCCCGGATCCGCCGGCGCCGGAAAAAGAAGAGAACGACTTGCTGCCCCCCGAGCCGCCGAGAGCACCGACCCCGGACAGGGAGGACCTGATCCTGCCGGAAGGTCGCTGCCCGAAAGAGTCCCTGCGGGGAGGGTTTGAAACGGCGGCCGAGGCCTTGCCCGCGCCGTCCGCGACCGGCGTATCGTCATGCTCGGCTTTAAGCACCTCTTCGAGCTTGAGGGCCAACTCGGCCCTGGCCGCTCCTTCAGGAGTCTCTTTATCTACGAAATTAAAATATTTAAGTATTGGCAGCGTGACGCGGCCGGTCATGCCCGAGCCGAAACTGCGGAACTTGACGTCCTGCATATCTTCCAGGCTCTGGAAAATAAGGAAAACGAAAACGCCGCCGCCCGTTATCAGGAAGGCCAGCACCATCACTATCAGGGATCTTTTGCCCCTGTCGGCCGAGTCAGCCATAGAATATCCCCAAACAAAACCCGCCTCCCGCAACAACCGACCGGTGCGCGGAAAGCTGCCATCAAAAGTCTAGCAGAGAGCCGCGCCTTTTTCAAGGGCCCGGTCAGGCCGGCAAGGCGTGCTTTTTGGCTATTTCTTCCGCCAGGGCGTCGACCTTTTTCAGGTCGTCCTCCAGCGGCAGCCCTTTGACCAGCACCGGCGGCAGCACCTCGGCCTTGAACGGGCCGAGAGCCGCGGCCAGCGACTCCACCAGTTTGCCCCCCCAGCCGAAAGAACCCAGCACGCCTATCCACTTGGCCTTGGGCCTGAGAGCGTTGACGAGGTAGGCCGCGTATATCGCCTTGGGATGGGCGCCGGCCAGGACCATCGGCGTACCCACCACTATGGTGGCGGCGTCGACCAGCGACATGGCGAGCCGCCCGGTGTCCGCATCCTCCAGGTTGAGCTTCTCCACGTGCACGCCCAGTTCCTGCAGGCGGCTGTAAAGCCTGTTGACCAGGACCAGGGTGCTGCCGTGCATGGAGATATAGGCCAGCACGACCTTGTTCCTGGGAGCCGAAACGGCCCAGTCCGTGTAATACTCCCTGACCTTGCCGGGCATCTGTCCCTTGTGCACCGGCCCGTGGCTGGGGCAGATGAAGCCGGCCGGCAGGCCGGCTATCTTCTCCAGGTCCGCCTTCACCTGCTGGCGGAAGGGCATCATGATCTCGGCGTAATAGCGCTTCATCGGCTCATAGACGTCCTCCGGGTCGGAGAACGGGTTGGCGGTCGCCAGGTGCGAGCCGAAGAGATCGCAGGTGAACAGCACGCCGTCCGACTCCAGCCAGGTGCACATGGTCTCCGGCCAATGCACCCAGGGCGTATAGATGAACTTGAGCTTCCGGCCGCCGCCCAGGTCCAGCTCCTCCCCGTCCTTCACCTCTATGAACTTTTCGGCCGGCACATGCAGATGCGTCATCAGCAGTTCTTTGCATTTCGGGTTGGTCACCACCATGGCGTCCGGGTATTTCCGGAGCAGGGCGGTTATGCCGCCGCTGTGGTCCTGCTCGGCGTGCTGGGCTATGATATAGTCTATTTTCTTTTCCTCTTTAAGATAGTCCAGCAGTACGCCCATCTTCTCCGGGTCGGCCGCGTCTATGACGGCGGTCTTTTCCGCGCCGCGCACGAGATAGGAATTGTAACTGGTGCCCTGCGGCAGCGGGATGAGGGCGTCGAAGAACCTGCGGTTGAAATGATTGACGCACATGTATTCCACGTTGTCGGTGAGCTTAAAAGGCTTCATAGGTGTCTCCTTGTCATCCGCCCGAGACCGGCGGGAAAATGTGAAGTATATCCCCTTCCGGTAATTCTTCCCTATATTTTACCATTTGCCCCGACGCCGCAGACCGGGCGGTCGGACAGCCGGCGCAGGGCGGCACTATCTGGCGGGCGCAGCGCGGGAATTCCCTCTCCGTGAGCATTTCAGCCCCCCGCCCGGCCCGAAACTTCGGCCAGTATGTCGCGCGCCAGGGCCGGCAGTCCCGGGTCGCGCGCGCCCATCACGATGACGATATCGCCCGGGCGGGCGGCCGCGGCGACTTCCGCCGCGATGCGCCCGCGGTCCGGCAGATGGCGGGCTTTCAGGCCGGCGGCCGCCGCGTCGGCGGCCAGGTCGGCCGACGAAATATCCCTGGCGACCGTCCCCCCGGCGTAGTATATGTCCGGGAAAAAGATCTCGTCGCCCGGCGACAGAGAGGCGGAAAGGACGCCGGGGAGTTCGCGGCGCATCAGGCGCGCCGGGGTGAAGCCGTGGGGCTGGAAGAGGGCCAGGACGCGCCCCCCCTTCCTCAGCCGGAGCGCAGAGAGCACGGCGGCGATCTTGGCGGGATTATGGGCGAAATCGTCTATTACGGTCACGCCGCCGGCGCGGCCCATGACATTGAAACGGCGCGCCACGCCTTTGAACCGGGCCAGCGCCGAGGCGCAGGTCTTCAGGTCCACTCCCAGCCTTGAGCAGGCGGCGGCCGCGGCCACGGCATTGTCGATATTATAATCGCCGGGCGCCGGCACGGAGAATTCCACGCCGCCCAGGCGGAAGCGGGACTCGAAGAGGCCCGGTACCGGGTCCGAAAAGACGGGATCCCCCGCCGATCTGCCGAAAAAGCCGGCAGCCGGCCTTATGGCCGCCGCCTCGGGGTCGTCGGCGCAGGCCAGGAACTCTCCGCAATTGGCGGCGAAGGCGGAGAATATACCGCGCAGTTCCGCCACTTCCTTGTGGTCGCGTGTTATGTTGAGCAGGACGCCGAGCGCCGGCCTGTAGCGCGCGACGGTGCCGTCGGACTCGTCGGCCTCTATCACCAGCGGGCCGGAGGGACCGGCGAAAGCGTTGCCCAGCAGCCCTTTCTCCTTGAGCGAGAGCAGGGCCCCGCCTGTTATTATCGACGGCGAGAGCCCGGCATGGGTCAGTATCTCGAAGATCATCGCCGCGACGGTGGACTTGCCGCTGGTCCCGGCCACCGCGACCGCGCGCGAGGAATTGACATGCTCCGCCAGCAGCTCGGAGCGGTGGATGACCGGCACGCCCAGTTCCGCCGCCCGGGCCAGGTCCGGGGTAGAGCTCTCGACGGCGGTGGAAGCCACTACCTTCGCCGCGCCCTTCACGCCGGAGCCGTCCTGCGGGAATATCCTTATCCCCAGCTTCTCCAGGGCCGCCCTGGTCTCCCGGTTCCGCCCTGCGTCGAAGTCCCTGTCGGAGCCGGTAGCCGGAAGGCCGGCCATGGCCCGCGTCTGCGCCAGCGCGCTCATGCCGAAGCCGCCTACGCCGGTGAAATGGAAAACACCTTTCTCCATGGCAGTCAATTAAACACAATAACCCGTCCGCGGGCAAGCGGCCTAAACAACGTCCCCCTCTTTTTGTAATATATATCCTTAAGATAAGGGACAACTGGGGACGGAGGACGCCATGGAGTGCCAGAAGGACAAGAATTCGGCAGCCTGTTCCTGCACTTACGACCCCTGCCCGCGCAAAGGGCTCTGTTGCGAATGCGTGGCGTATCACCGCGCCGCGGGCGAATTGCCGGGCTGCTTCTTCACCGCCGCCGGCGAAAGGACCTATGACCGCTCCATAGCGGCTTTCATACGGGACAAAAAAGGCTGACCAGGAGGGAGAAATGAAAGAGATCATCGTCACCGACAAGGCGCCGGCCGCCATAGGACCGTATTCCCAGGCCGTGGAAGCCGGGAACCTCATCTTCATATCCGGCCAGCTGCCGGTGGACGCCGGTACCGGCCAGATGGCCCCTCCGGACGTGAAGGCCCAGACCGAGGCGGTGCTCAAGAACATCCTGGGCATCATGGCCGCCAAGGGCCTGCCGCTGGACAATGTCGTCAAGACCACGGTATACATGACCGACCTCGGCCAGTTCCAGGCCATGAACGAAGTGTACGCCAGGTTCTTCCAGAAGCAGCCCCCGGCCCGGGCCACCGTCGAGGTCAAGGCGCTGCCCAAGGGCGCGCTGGTGGAGATAGAAGCTATAGCCGAAAAATAGCACGAGCGAAAAGGACCGGAACGCAGGGCTTAAAATGCACAAGATACTCAAACGCAAACATGTCGGCATACTGCTGCCCATCTTCTCGATGCGCTCGGAGCGCGACTGGGGGATAGGCGATATCACCTCGATGCACGGCTGGCTGGAAGTGCTCAAAGCCGCCGAGCTCGACATCCTCCAGATACTCCCGATAAACGAGATGCCGCCCGGCGTCAACTGTCCCTACACGGCGCTGAGCGCCTTCGCCATAGACCCGGTCTATATCGACCCGGAGGCCGTGGAAGAGCTTAAAGAAGCCCCGGAAGCGCTGGAGTTCCTGGCTTCGAAGGACTTCAAGGACCGTCTGCATCATGTACGCTCCGCGAAGGCCATCCTTTACGACGACATACGCGGCCTCAAGCACGAGGCGCTCTGGAAGATCTACTCCGCCTTCGACCGCAACCACATAAAGAAAGGCACGAAAGAGGGCCGCGACTTCGCCGGCTTCTGCGAGAGGAACGCCTACTGGCTGGAGGACTACGCCCTGTTCAGACGGCTCAAGGACGTCAACCGCTGGATCTCCTGGACGCACTGGGACCAGGCGCTGGGCGAGAGGCGCACCGAGGCGCTGGACAAAGCGCGCGCGGAGAACGCGCTCGAAATAAATTATTTCAAGTACCTGCAGTGGCTCATCCGCCGCCAGTGGGCGCCGATGCGCTGGCGCGCGGGCGAGCTGGGCATAAAGCTTTTCGGCGACCTGCCCTTCATGGTCAACCAGGAGGCCGCCGACGTCTGGTCGCGCCAGAACGAGTTCGACATCGCCAACTCGATAGGCGCCCCGCCCGACGCCTTCACGCCCGAAGGCCAAAAATGGGGCCTGCCGGCCTATCGCTGGGAGGAGACGGAGAAGAACAATTTCGAGTGGTGGCGCCTCAAGCTCAAGAGCTCCGAGGACCTCTACGATATCTACCGCATAGACCACATGGTCGGCTTCTTCCGCACCTGGATAGTGCCCGAGGACAAGAAGCTCAAGCCCCATTTCGATGTGGAGGGCGAGGAGAACCAGGAGGACAGGGGCCGCCGCTTCCTCAGGGCCCTGGTCGCCTCGTCGCCGATGCTGCCGATCGGCGAGGACCTCGGCCTCATCCCCCCCTTCGTGCGCAAGGTGCTGGCCGAACAGGGCGTACCCGGCTATAAGGTCATGCGCTGGGAGACGAAAGAGGACGGGACCTATATCGACCCGGACGGATACCCGCACGTCTCGCTGGCCACCACCTCCACCCACGACACGGAGACGCTGGCCGAGTGGTGGACGAGCGTCGCCTACGCCGAGAAGAAGAAGTTCTGGGAGATGGTCGCCGGCGAAAGCCGCCCGCCGGCCTTCGCGAAGGCCCTCGACAGGATAACCGAGAAGGTCATAAACTCCGGCTCCCGGGTGGTGCTGCTGACCTTCCCGGATATTTTCGGGACGAAGGACCGGATAAACACGCCCAATACGCTGGGGCCGCATAACTGGTCTTTCCGCTCACCCGTGCCGCTGGAGAAATTCGTCCAGAAGCACGCCGCCGTGCTGGAAAAGCTGGCCCGCTGGATAAGGGAGGCCCGGTGAAAAAACTGATGCTGGCCGCCGCCTTCCCCCTGCTGACGGGCTGTTCGCTCAACCGCACCGCCGCCCGCGTGACCGGCGGCGTCATAGACGAGGGCATCTCGTCGGTCTTCTCCCAGTCCGACCCGCAGTACGCCCGCCAGGCCCTCCCCGGCAATCTGCAACTGATGGAGATACTCATCGCCAACGACCCGAAGAACAAGGGCCTGCTGGTCAACGCGGCCCAGGGCTTCTGCGGCTACGCCTTCATGTTCCTCGAGGACGGCGAGCCGGAACGCGCCTCCGGCTTCTACCTGAAAGGACAGGCTTACGCGGAAAGAGCGCTGGACGGCCGCGGCCCGGCCGACGCGCGCAAGAAAGACGTGCCGGCCCTGTTCTGGCATACCTTCTGCAAGGCCTCCTATATCAACATAAACCGCGACAAGCCCGAGGCCATAGCCGAGATACCGTCGATAGAACCCGCGGCGCTGCGGCTGCTGGAACTGGCCCCTTCCTACTACTATAACGGCGCGCACAGCATCATGGGCGCCTATTATTCCATACGCCCGCGGATGCTGGGCGGCGACCCGGACAAGGCCCGGTCCTATTTCGACGCCGCGGCCTCGGGCGCCGGCGCGGATTTCCTGCTCAACCGTTACATGGCCGCCCGGATGTACGCTCCGGCCGCTCTCGACGAGGAATTTTTCACCGCGACGCTTGAGGCCGTGCTGTCCGCCGAGCTCAAGGACGACGAGACGCGGCTCGCCAACGAGGTCGCCAGGATAAAGGCCAAAGCCCTGCTGGAGGAAAAAGATGAACTTTTCTAGGATACTGCCCGCGGTCTGCGCCGCGCTGCTGCTGGCCGCCCCGGCCGGCGCGCAGACGGTGATCAAGTTCGCCACGCTGGCCCCGGAAGGCTCGGCCTGGATGAACGTGATGAAGAAGTTCGCCGGCGAGGTCTCCGAAAAGACCGCCGGCCGCGTAAAGTTCCGCATGTACCCGGGCGGCGTACAGGGCGACGAGAAGGACGTGGTGCGCAAGATCCGCATCGGCCAGCTGCACGCCGGCGGCTTCACCGGCGTCGGCATCGGGGAGATAGCCCCCGCCGCGCGCATACTGGACACGCCCTTCCTGTTCAAGAACGCGCCCGAGATAGACTATGTCTACGGCGCGCTGGACGCCGAGTTCCGCGGGATGTTCGACGAAGCCGGCTATGTCCTTCTGGGCTGGGCCGAGGTCGGCGACGTTATAATACTCTCCAATTCCCCGGTGAAAAAGCCGGAGGACCTGAAGGCGGTGAAGATGTGGATGTGGGAAGGCGACCCTACGGCCGAAGCCGCTTTCACCGCGCTCGGGATCAAGCCCATCCCGCTCTCCATCACCGACGTGATGACCTCGCTGCAGACCGGCATGATAGACGGCATCTACGGCTCCCCCCTGGCCGTGCTGGCCATGCAATGGCACACCAGGATGAAGTACGCGCTGTCGCTGCCGCTGACCAATGCCTCCGGCGCCGTCCTGCTTTCCAAAAAGGTCTTCGCCTCGCTGTCGAAAGAGGACCAGGCCGCGCTGCTGAAAGCCGGGGACAGTTATTTCAGGGAGCTCACCAGGATAAGCAGGTCCGATAACGCCAAGTCCGCGGCCCTGCTGAAAAAGGCCGGGATAAAGTTCACCGACCCGGAGGGCAAAAGCATCGTGGGAGAATTTGAAAAGGCCGGGAAGGCCGCCAGGAACGCCCTCGCCGGCAAGCTCTATCCCCAGGAAATGCTGGACCGGATAGAGAAAACCCTGGCCGACTTCCGACAGCCAAAAAAATCCAAGTAGAACGCCCCGCGCCGGCCCCCGCCGCCCCTTTCCGGGGGTTGCGGGGGCCGGCGCCATTATTGGATAATAACATCATGCGTTCCCTGTTCCGCTTCGAGGAATGGACCGTCAAGGGCGAAAAGGCCCTTATCATCCTCTTCGTCGCGCTGATGATCTCCCTCTCGTTCCTGCAGGTGCTGCTGAGGGTCTTCTTTCATTCCGGTATCGTCTGGCTGGACCCGGTATTGCGGCACATGGTGCTCTGGTCCGGCCTCCTCGGCGCCGCCCTGGCCTCCCGCTATTCCCGCCAGTTCGCGCTGGAGGCCCTGGTCAAGTTCGCGCCGGAGAAAGCCCGCCGCGGCCTGGCCATCTTCGCCGGCGCCTTCACCGTGGCGGTCTCGGGCCTGCTGTTCTGGGCGGCCTTCAAGTTCGTGAGGGACGATTTCGCCTCGGCCTCCACTTCCTTCTACGTCGGTCATCTCGCCGTGCCGTCCGGCTGGGCCCACATGATAATCCCCGCCGTCTTCATCCTGATCATCTTCCACACCGTCATGAACCTGTTCCGGGCGGTGGATCCCGGAGAGGAGTTCCGGTTCTGATGGGGATACTGATCGCCCTGGGCATACTCCTGCTCGCCTTCCTGGGCGCGCCGGTCTTCACGCTCATCGGCGGGGGAGCGATATACCTCTTCGGCGCGGAAGGCGTGGATTCCTCCGCCGTCATCGTCGAGATGCTCAGGCTCGCCTCGCTGCCCGCCCTCATCGCCATCCCGCTTTTCACCTTCGCGGGCTATGTGCTGGCCGAGAGCGGCGCGCCGCGCAGACTGCTGGCCCTGGCCGAAGCGCTGTTCGGCTTCCTGCCCGGCGGCCTGGCCATAGTGGCGCTCTTCGCGACGGCCGTCTTCACCGCCTTCACGGGAGCCTCCGGCGTCACGATAATAGCGCTGGGAGGGCTTCTCTACCCGATGCTCAGGAAGCAGGGGTATCCCGAGAAGTTCACCCTGGGCCTGCTTACCACCACAGGCAGCCTCGGCCTGCTCTTTCCCCCCAGCCTGCCGATAATCCTCTACGCCATAGTCGGCAAGCTCAACCTGGACCTGCTTTTCAAGGCCGCCCTGCCGCCCGGGCTTTTCCTCCTGCTGGTCCTGTCGGTATACGCGTATTTCGTGGCCCGCCGCTCGGGCGTGCAGAAGCTGACCTTCGAGCCGGGCAAGATCCTCGCGGCAGCGCGCGCGGCGGCCTGGGAGATACCGCTGCCCTTCCTGATAATCGGCGGCATCTACAAGGGCGTGTTCACGGCCGGCGAGGCGGCCTCCATCATGTCCTTCTACGTCGTGATGGTGGAGGTCTTCGTCTACAAGGACCTCTGCCTGAGGCGCGACATCACCAAGATAGCGGTCAAGAGCATGATCCTGGTCGGGTCCATATTCATAGTGCTCGGCACCGCCCTCGGCCTGACCAACTACCTCATCGACGCGCAGATCCCCGACGCCATCTTCGCCTGGATGCACTCTTTCGTCCAGAGCAAGTTCCTCTTCCTGGTGCTGCTCAACGTTTTCCTGCTCGTCATCAACATGATAGAGATCTTCTCGGCGATAATCATCGTCGTGCCCATCATAGTGCCGGTGGCGCTGCAGTACGGCGTGGACCCGGTGCACCTCGGCGTGATCTTCATCCTGAACCTCGAGATAGGCTATATGCTGCCGCCGCTGGGGCTCAACCTTTTCCTCTCGAGTTCCCGCTTCAACCGGAAACTGCCGGAACTCTACGGGGCGGTAGTGCCTTTCCTGCTGCTCCTGCTGGCCGTACTGGCCCTGGTCACTTATTTCCCGGGACTGAGCATGACAGGGATACACTAGGGACATGGGGCATCACCACGATCACGCCGGCCATTCCTGCGGCCACGACCATGGCGGCGGCCACGGGCACGACCACGGCAGCGCCGGGCGCTCCCATCGTCACGCCGCCGGCGCCCACCGGACTGCGATAACCTGGGCTTTTTTCATAACCTCGGGCTTCATGGTCCTGGAAGCCGTCGGCGGGCTCCTGACCGGCAGCATGGCGCTGCTCAGCGACGCCATGCACATGCTGACCGACGCCGCGGCGCTGGGCATGAGCTTCATCGCCTCGCGGCTGGCCGCCCTGAAGCCCGATTCGAAGCGCACCTACGGCTACCGCCGCGCCGAAGTGGTCGCCGCGCTGGGCAACGCCCTCCTGCTATGGCTGCTCTGCGGCTTCATGCTGCGCGAGGTCTGGGAACGCTTCCACGACCCCGTCCCCGTCCTCTCGGTCCCGATGCTGGCGATAGCCGCCGCCGGCCTGCTGGCCAACCTGGCCTGCGCCTGGATACTCCACCGCCACAGCGCCGAGAACATCAATATACGCGGCGCCTTCCTGCACGTGCTCAGCGACCTGGCCGGCTCCGTCGCCGCCATCGTCGCCGGCGCGGTCATCTATTTCACCGGCTGGTACACCGCCGATACCATCGTCTCCCTGCTCATAATCGCGCTCATCCTCTTCAGCTCCACGCGCCTGCTCATGGAGGCTTTCCACATACTCATGGAAGGCGCGCCGCGGGGCCTGTCGATGGACGCGGTGGAACAGGCGCTCCTGGGGATAGAGGGCGTCGACGGCGTGCACGAGCTGCACGCCTGGAGCCTCTCGTCCGGCTTCAACGCCCTGACCGCGCACCTGATAGTCAGGGACCCGGCCAGGCAGCAGCCCGCCCTCAAAGAGGCCTCCTGCCTGGCGTCGGAAAAATTCGGCATAAGGCATTCCGTGTTCCAGGTGGAGAGCGAACTGCGCAAGGATTCCTCCTGCGACACCTGTTGTTAAGACCGGGACCGGGGACGTTGTTGACTTGTTGAGTTGTTGCGTTTTATCGCAGAGAAGGACCGTACGACCACGGGGATACGGAGCGACTTGAATAAGTCAACAACTCAACAAGTCAACAACGTCCCCTAAACACTATGAAAATAAAGTTCAGCCGGAATTTCAGGCAGTTCAGGCCGTTCCTTTTCGAGGAACTCTACCGCCAGGCCGCCGCGGAACGGGCCAAGGGCAGGGACATAATCAGCCTGGCCGTCGGCGATCCGGACATCCCCACCGACCGCGGGATCGTGGCCAGGGCCGCCGCCGAGGTGAAGAAGGCCGCCAACCACCGCTACCCCAATACCAAGGGCAATGAAACCCTGCGCAAGGCCGTGGCCGCCTGGCATAAGCGCCGCCACGGTCTCTCCTTCCATCCTTCGGACGAGGTGTCGATACTTATCGGTTCCAAGGAGGGCATAGCCCATCTGCCGCTGGCCGTCCTGGACCCGGGCGATCTCTGCCTGATACCGGACCCCACCTACCCGACCTACCGCACCGGCGTGGTCCTGGCCGGCGGCCGCGTGCACGACGTGCCGCTGGAGGAGAAGAACGGCTTCCTGCCGGACCTGGGGAAGATCCCCGGCGGCGTCGCGTCGAGGGCGAAGCTCTTCTTCCTCAACTACCCGAACAACCCCACCGGCGCGGGAGCCACCCTGGATTTTTACAGGGACCTGGTCCGCTGGGCGAAAAAGAACTCGGTGATCATAGCCCAGGACGCGGCCTACTGCGACGTCTATTTCGGCGAGCCCGCCCCCAGCATACTGCAGGTCCCCGGCGCGCGCGACGTGGCCGTGGAGTTCTACTCCGTCTCCAAGACCTACTGCATGGCCGGCTGGCGCATAGGCTGGGTCGTCGGCAACGGCGAACTGGTGCGGGCGCTCAACGCCCTCAAGGAGAACATAGACTCGGGCCCCTTCAACGCCGTGCAGAACGCGGCGGCCTGGGGCCTGGACCATCATGAGCGCATAACGCCTCCGGTGCGCGCCAGGTTCGCGGCCAGGGCGGAGAGGTTCTGCTCGGGCCTGGAAAAGGCGGGCTGGCGGTTCAGGAGGCCCGGCGGCAGCTGCTTCGTCTGGGCCCGGCCGCCGGCGGACATGAGCTCCCTCGATTCGGTCCGCCTTATGCTGGAAAAGGCCGCGGTGCTGGCCGCGCCGGGCTCCGGCTTCGGCAGCTGCGGCGAGGGGTACGTGCGTTTCTCGCTGACCGAACCCGAGCCCCTCCTCTACGAAGCCCTGCGCCGCGTACGGGAACTGCGCTGGCCCGGGAAGGAGCTACGGTCAAAACGATGATATCGCGGTATCTTTCCGACGATCTTTCCAGGCCGCGCTGCCTGGGACTGCAGTTCAACGACCTCGCCGCCCTCGTCGCCGGGGTGAAGAGCGTGGTCTATACCAGCGCCGGGAGCGCGGAGGACATGCGCCGGCTGGACGAATTATGCGCGGGGCTGAAACTGAAAAAACTGGTCCTGGAGGAGAGGCGCGATATTTCCGGGGCCAGGATCAGCGACCTGCTCATAGGCCCGCGCCCGGCGGACCTGCGCAGGGCCGGCAAAGCGTACTCGGATATCATGTCGCGGGAATGGGGCGAAGCCCTCGGCTACCCGGAATGCTGCGTAAGGGCCTACCTGGGCTGGAAGAGGAAGAAGGACCGCCTCCTCCGCATCAAGGACCTGATCTTCCACATCCTCGATTCCTCGCCGAAGGGAGCGCTCTTTCCCTTCTGGATGAACAATGTCCCCAATTATTACTCCCGGCTGGGCCTCCGTTCCGACCACCGCAGTTTCGTCCGCTTCTCGGAACTCAACAGCGGGGCGGACCGGGAGACGATCATCCCCTGGCATCCGTGTTCGTACCGGTGCCCCGAGAGCATGGAAAAAGGCCGGAAGATATACGAGGTGCTGGAACGCTATATGCCGGCTACGGCAGCGTTCAGAAAAACTTTTCTCTCCCGCCCTATCGTCTTCAGCGGCAAGTTCAGCTATGTCGCCCTCGACGGCGAATGCCGCAGGGAAGCCGGCGGCTTCCGCGTCGTACACGGGGGGCCGGCCGGTCCCAGGGCGCCGGGAGCCGGGAGACTTCTCAGGGTGCTCTCCGCGCCGGGAGAGCTGAAAGCCCCGGGGCGCGGCGCGATATACGCCGCGCCGGGAGTCAGACTGCCGGCCGGGACGAGGCTGCTCCCTTTCTCGGCCTCGGCCGCGGACTGAAACCGGTCCCGGCCGCGGAAAGGCCGTTTTGTACATTCTAAGCCCCGCGTCCGTACGCGGGGAACACGGAGCCGGAAGTGGAAGAACTCAGCGTAACAATCATCGCCAGAAACGAGGAGGCCGACCTGCCCGCCTGCCTGCAGGGCCTGCTCGGCCTGGCCGGGGAGATAGTCCTGGTGGACGATTTCTCCACGGACGCCACGGCCGCCATAGCCGAACGGCACGGCGCCAGGGTGCTCAAGCGCAGGTTCGATACCTACGGGGGACAGAAGCAGTTCGCCCTGGATAACGCCACGAGGACCTGGGTCCTCAACGTGGACGCGGACGAGGTGGTCAGCCCGGAACTCGGGAAAGAGATAGAAGCCGTGCTGCGGGCCCCCGGGGACAAAGCCGGCTTCGAGATCCCGTTCCGGGTCCATTTCCTGGGAAAGCGCCTCCGCTTCGGCCGGGGAGCCTCCGAGAAGCATCTGCGCCTCTTCCGACGCGACCGCGCCGGCTACAGCGTCCGCCTGGTCCACGAACGCCTGGCGGTGGACGGCGCGGTCGGGCTCCTGCGCGGACACATAGACCATCACACCTATTCCGGCCTCGAAGAGTATTTCGACAAGTTCAACAAGTACACCTCTCTGATCGCGGCGCAGAAACTGGAGAAAGGCGAACGGTTCAGGCCCTGGCACGTCCTGCGCTTCCCTTTCGAGTTCCTCTCGCGCTACGTGCTGCGGCTCGGCTTCCTGGACGGCTGGCACGGCTTCCTCGCGGCGTTCCTGGCCTCCTTCTACACGGCCGTCAAGTACCTCAAGCTCTGGGACCTGCGGCGGCGCGCGCCGGGCGGGAAGGCGCGCCCGTGACGGCGGCCGTCCTGGTCCTGCTCGCGGCGGCCGCTTTCTCCGCCAGGTGGAACTGGTGGCGGCCGGTATCGCGCGGTCCGGCGATACTCATGTACCATAAGGTCGGCGACCCGCCGCCGGGGGACCGGCTGTCCAAACTCTGGGTCAGGACGGCCGATTTCAGGCGGCAGATGGACTGGCTGAAGAAGCGGGGTTACGCGGTCATGACCCTGCGCGACCTGGCCGCGGTATACGGGCGGGGGCAGGAGCCGCCGGAAAGGTCGGCAGTGATAACTTTCGACGACGGCTACCGGAACAACCTGACGGAAGCCCTGCCGGTACTGGCCGGGTTCGGCTTTCCCTGCGTCGTCTTCATGGTCTCCGAAGCCGTCGGGGGAGAGAATTTCTGGCGGGGAGGAGGGGAAGCCGGGACGGAAATGCTCTCGGCCGAAGAGCTGCGGTCGCTGGCGGCCAAAGGCGTGGAGATCGGCTCCCATACGATGCGGCACAGGAACCTGGCCAGGATCGCCGGCGGGGAGGCCCGGGAGGAACTCGCGGGCAGCAAGGCGCGCCTCGAGGAGGTCCTGGGCGCGCCCGTGACCTCCTTCGCCTACCCTTACGGCGGCGGCGCCTTCGACGACGGGATAAGGGACCTGGTGAAGAAGGCCGGCTATACCTGCGCCGTCAGCGTGAAGCAGGGCAAACCGCGGCCCGGGGACGATCTTTTCAGACTGAAACGGATACTCGTGCGCGGCGACGACAATATGCTGGACTTCGTCCTGAACGTCACCCGCGGCAAGTCGAGGTTCTGACGGGCCCTAGAAACTGACCTCCGAATTCTCGCCCACGTTCAGTTTGTCCCGGCGGCCGGCCGCCAGTGCGCTCGGGCCTATGAGCGAGCCGGTCAGGTTGATATCCGAGACCTGGGCCCCCTCGTTGATTATCGAATCGGAGATTATGCACCGCTCTATGCGGCAGCCGGCGCCTATGGACACGTGCGGGCCGATTATCGAGCCCGACACCTTCGCCCCGGGCGCCACATATACCGGCGGTATCACCAGACAGCCCGGGACCCTTGACCGGAAGCGGCCCCGGTCCAGGATATAGCGGTTCGTCTCCAGCAGCGTCTCCGGCTTGCCGCAATCGTACCAGCCCTCTATGCGCACCGGCTTTATCCGGTGGCCGCTCCTGACCATCATGGCCATCGCGTCGGTGAACTGTATCTCCCCCTTCGTCGTGGAACCCGAATCGACCAGCCGCTGCAGGCTGCCGTAGAGCTGAGCGGAATTGCGGAAGGAATAGATCCCGACGATGGCCAGGTTGGTGCGCGGCTTCTCCGGCTTCTCCACCATGGCCGAGATATAGCCGTTCTTCACCTCGACCACGCCGAAGCGGCGCGGATCGGCGACTTCCTTGACCGCGATGCAGTCCTCGCGGCCGCCGAGGAACTTGGAAAGGTCGGCCGAGAGGATGGTGTCGCCCAGCATCACCAGGACCGGGCCCGCGACCCTGTTGCGGGTCAGCCAGATGGCGTGCCCCAGGCCCTTGGGCTCGGGCTGGTCGACATACTCCACCCGCAGGCCGGGGTACGCCGAGGAAACGTAGGTCTTTATCTTGTCGCCCAGGTAACCGGTGACCATGCAGACCTTCTTTATGCCGGCGGCCGCGACATCGTCGAGGATATGGCCTATTATCGGCTTGTCCCCGACGGTCAGGAGCACCTTGGGATAGGTGTAGGTGTGGGGGCGCAGCCTGGTGCCGGCCCCGGCGACCGGGATCACGGCGGTGAATCCGCTCTTTTCCATGAGAACCTCCCTATTCTTCAGTTATCTGGCGGTAAACTTCGGGAAAATCCGGGGCCTTTTTTATCGCGCGGGAGGCGTAGAGCCGCGAATCCCAGAAATTATCGCGCGCGAGCGCGGCGCGGTAATCCTTCAGGGCGTCCTCGCGCCTCCCCATGAGATCGAAAGCCTGCCCGCGCCGCAGATGGCAGTAGGTGACCCAGCCCTTGGCGGGGTAGGCGGTGTTCTCTATGCCCTGCGTGAACCAGGCCGCTGCCTCGGCGGGCTTGTTGAGCGCCAGTTTGGCGTCGCCGGCCTGCAGGTAGACCAGCGAGAGCTGCTGGGAGAGCCAGGGATGTTTCGTCCCGATGTTCGCGGTAAGGAACTTCATGCTTTCGTCGAAGGCCCGGTCCCATTCGCGGGCGTGTATCAGCGTGAGGATCTCTCCCAGCCAGAAGAAAGAATTATCCGGATCGCTCGCCCGCAGCAGCCGGGATTCGGCCACGGCCGCCTCGAGGTCCTTCTCGTGGCGCGTCAGTATGTCTATGAGGAAGATACGGGCCTCGGTCGGGAAGAAGCGCCCCTTCTCCATGGCGAGCCGGACCTGCTCCATCCCCCTCTCCCGGTCGCCGCGCACGAAGAGCAGCGCCGCGACGCCCAGCACGCCGGGCAGCGTGTCGGCGTAATAGTCGAAGATGCCCAGGCCGAGATAGGCGTCGTAGAGGGCGGGATTGAGCCCGACGCATTTCTTCAGCAGTTTCCGGCCCTTGTTCCCGCTGAGATAGGACTTCCACCAACTGCGCTGCAGGGCGTACCAGCGCCCCTTGAGGCCGTGCGCGCTGCCCATGAAGAAAAGGGCGTGGTCCCTGCGTCCCCCGGACTTCAGCATCAGCTCGGAGACCCTGACGGTCTCGTCGGCGTGCCTCAGGAATTCCGCCTCGTAATCCGTGGAGCTGGACCGCACGTCGAAATTCTGCGCCGCGCGCCACCAGTAGAGCGCCGTCATGGCGAAATAGCCGGCCGGGTTCGAACTGGACGCATCTATCACGCCCCGGAACACCTCTTCCGAGGCGTCGAATTCCAGGCGGTACATCAGGGCTATCCCCCTGTCGTAGGCCTCGTCGATCTCCGGCCCTAGGGTGAATATCTCCTCCGTTCCCGCGCCGCCGTTGCCCTGCTCGGCCGCGGAGGCCGCGGCGGGCAGCAGAAGGAATAAGACGAGCGGAACGGGAAGTTTCATTTCAGTTCCTCCGGCGGCGGAGTTCAGACCAGCGCGGCCGCCCCCAGCAGAGCCAGCACTATGAACGCGGAGAGGGCGAAAAGATACTGCCGGCTCCGCGCGTAGCCGTAGAGCAGGGCGGCGACCCTGGCGGCCGGCGTCGCCAGCAGGACCAGGACGCCGGCGCGCGAGAACCTCTCCCCGGCCGGGGCGCCGCTCCAGGCGGCGCCCAGCAGGAAGAACAGGGCGCTGAGCAGCACGCCCGCCTGCAGCACGCGCTGTATCAGCTTCGCCAGGTCCTTCTCGTAATAGCTCTCTTTCACCATAGCAGCATCTTCAACGCTATTATCAGCATCGCGGCGGCGAACACCATCTGCAGCCTCTCGGACCGGGCCTTGTAGAGCAGGGTCATGCCCGCGAAGGAGCCGACCAGCACGCCCACCACCATGACGCCGCAGGCCTCGACGGGGATGTGGCCCTTGCGGTAATAGATGAAAGCGCTGGCCGCGGCCGAGACCCCTATCATGAAATTGCTCGTGGCGGCCGCGGCCTTCATCGGCACGCCGCAGAGCATGGTCATCACCGGGACCTGCACCACGCCGCCGCCCAGCCCCAGCAGGCCGCTCAGCCCGCCGCCGAAAAAGGAAAGGAAGGACGCCGGCAGGACGTTCTTCACGGAATAGCTCCTGCGGCCGCCGGTGGAATGGTCGAAGAACCCGGAGTCGAAAGAGGAGGCGGGTCCCTCCGGCAGCAGGTCCGGCGGCGGCCCGGCGCGCAGGGCGCTGCGTCCCCTGAGGAACATGGAAAAAGAGATCGGCAGCAGCGCCAGGGCGAAGGCCGTCCGCAATATGCCGCCGGGCAGCCGGCTGGCGATGAGAGCCGAGAACAGCGAGCCCAGCGCCATCGTCGTTTCGAAGACTATGCCCAGGCGGAGGTTGGTCAGGCCGCGCTCCACGTTGACCGAGGCCACCGCGCTGGAGGCGGCCGCTATGGCGACGAGGGAGACCCCTATGGCCTGGTGGATAGGCAGGCCGAAGGCCAGCGTGAGCAGCGGCACGGTGAAGACGCCGCCGCCTATGCCCAGCGCCGACCCCAGCACGCCCACGAAAACGCCGAAACCGCCGAGCAGCAGCGAGCCCTGGACGGAATGGAGTTCGATCATCCCCGGGACCCCGCTCCGGCGATGAAGTCCATCGCCGCCTTCTCGCCTATCTCGAAGGCCCGGCGGCATTTGGCGCCGTCCAGTTCCAGTATGCCCATCCCCAGGTCCTCCTGCGGCTTGAGCAGGTGCACCTCGGGCGCCGACTTTATGAGCACGCGGGACTCGTGGATCTTCTGCGAATGCACGGCCAGCATGCGCCTGGCCTTGTTCTCGAAGAAGCTCATCCAGCCGCGGCCGCGGAAACCGATCTCCGCCTCGCGGGAATTGCTGAGCATGATGACTGTGCGGCAGCCCTCCAGGACGTTGAGATTTATCGTGGCGTGGCCGATGACGCCTCCGTCCACGAGGTGGTATTTCCTGCCCTCGTCGAACCAGGTGACCGGCGGGAACACCGAGGGGATGGCGCAGCTGGAGATAAGGGCGTCGTTGAAGGAGATCCTGGCGCCGCCGGCCCGGCCGTTGAAGCGGAAGATCTGCGGGAGCCTGCGTTCGACGCAGTGGCTGATCACGTAGAAAACGGCGCGCCGGGCGAAAGGCAGTTCGCGGCCGCCGAGCCAGGATTCCACCAGCGCGTAGAGCGGTTCGGCGGAGAAAAGGCTGAACCTGGCCAGCTGGTCCTGGATCTTCTGGCCGGCGCGGGCCAGCGGGCCGGCATAGAGGCCCGAATGCAGGTCGAGCGGCATGTTCCTGTAGGCGGGCCTGACCTTGAGGATGGTCTCGGGCCGCAGGCCGGCCCAGATGTCCTCCAGCTCGTCGGTGCGGCCGAAGCAGTAGGCCGCGCCGTTGAGCGCGCCGACGCTGAACCCGGCCACCGCGTCGGCCTCCAGCCCGGCCTCGGCCAGGCGCGACAGCGCGCCGGACTGCCAGGCGCCCAGCGCCCCGCCGCCGCACAGAAAAAGGCCCACCGGCTTCCTGAGTTTCAGCATTATCTTTTTACACCCGCCGGTAAATTGAATAGAATATCCGCTCGAACGTAAATTGTAGCACAATTGCCGATAATGCGATTCCTCTACACCGCCGCCGTACTGTTCCTTTTCTGGCTCGCCCTCTCGGGCCAGTTCACCGGCCTGCTGCTCGGCTCCGGGGCCGCCGCGGCCCTGTTCGTCGCCGCCCTGGGGCGCGGCGGAAGGGCGCTGCCCGGGCCGGTCTTCCTGCTGCGGCTGGCCGCCTATCTCCCCTGGCTTTTCTGGCAGATAGTCCTCTCCGGCCTCGACGTGGCCTACCGGGTACTGCACCCGTCGCGGCCGATAGATCCCCGCGTCATGAAGATAAAGAACCCGTGCCGGACGCCGCTGGGCACCGCGCTGCTGGCCAACTCCATAACCCTCACCCCGGGCACCGTTACGCTGGACGCGGGGCCGGAGGAGCTGGTGATACACTCCGTCTCCGCGGAAGCGGCCGACGCTCTGCTGGCGGGCGAAATGCAGCGCCGGGTCATGCGGGTCGAGGGAACCCCGGATGTTTGAAGCCGCCGCCCTCGCCGTCCTGACCGCCGCGGCCGTGACGCTGAGCCGGGCGCTGACCGGTCCCAGCATCTACGACCGCATACTGGCGGTCAACGTGATGGGCACCAAGACGGTCGCGCTGCTGGCCCTGATCGGCTTCGTCTACGAAAGACCCCATTTCCTCGACATCGCCATAGTCTACGCCCTGATAAATTTCATCGCCACCATAGCCTTCCTGCGGTACAGGGAGCGCGGGGACCTGAGGATATGACGGAACCCGGACTTGTAAGGACCGCCGTGTCGGCCGTTCTGCTCGTCCTGGGCTGCCTGGCCATGCTCTCCGCCTCCGTCGGCATCCTGCGCTTCCCGGATTTCTATTCGCGCATACACCCCGCCGGCAAAGCCGACACGCTGGGCATCACCTTCGTGCTGACGGGGCTAATGGTCCGGGAAGGCTTCACCCTGGTCAGCCTGAAGCTGCTCATCATACTCGTCTTCATGCTGATCGCCTCGCCGACGGCCACGCACGCGCTGGCCAAGTCCGCCTACATCGCCGGCCTGGGCCACTGGAAGAAGGAAAAGGGGAAGGATGCTCCTTAAGTTCTCCTTTCTCCTGATACTGGTGGTCTGCGCGGCGGCGGTGGTGCGCGCGCGCGACCTGCTCTCCTCCGTCATACTGCTCTGCGCCTACAGCCTGGTCATGACGCTGACCTGGACGCTGCTCAACGCCGTCGACGTGGCGCTGACCGAGGCCGCCGTCGGCGCCGGCATAGTCACGGTGCTGCTGATAGCCGCGCTGGGCCGCACGGTAAGCGCCGAAGAGGAGCCCGTGCCGGCCGCCGACGGGGCCGCGCCCGGCGGCTTTCCCGCGGCGTCCGCGCTTCGCCGCGCGCTGCCGCTGCTGACCGTGCTGTTCACCGGCGCCGTGCTGGTCTACGGCACGCTGGACATGCCCGATTTCAGCGACCCGTCGGCGCCGGCCAACGCACACGTGGCGGCGCGCTACATCTCCGGCTCGGTGCCCGAGACTGGCCTTGTGAACTTCGTCACCGCCATACTGGCGGGCTACCGCGGCTACGACACCTTCGGCGAGACCACCGTTATCTTCGCGGCGGCGGTATGCGCCTCGCTGATACTCGGCAGGGGCGTGCGCAAATGAACCGCCGCCCGGCCGACAACCCCGTCGCGGCCACGGTCAGCGCCCTGCTGATACCTTTCATGCAGATATACGCGCTGTACCTTATAGCCCACGGCGACCTGGGCCCGGGCGGCGGCTTTCAGGGCGGGGCGATATTCGCCGCCAGCCTGATACTCCGCGCGATAGTCTTCGGCCTGGACAGGGAAGAGGAGCGCCGCCTGGACAACATCGCCGGCCTGCTGGCCGCCTCCGGCGTGCTGGTCTACGGCGGCATAGGCCTGCTCTGCATGCTGCGCGGCGGGGCTTTCCTGGAATACCCGGCCCTGCCTTTCGCCGACCCGAAGACGGCCTATCACCTGGGCATATACGGCATAGAGATAGGCGTGGGCCTGGCCGTGGCCGGGGCGATGCTGCTGCTCTTCATGAAGACGGCCGGGAGCCGCGATGATTGAGACCATCGCCGGCAAGTACAATTACTGGATCTACATCAGCCTGATGATGATCGGTTTCTACGCCATCATCGCCAAGGGCAACCTGGTCAAGAAGATCATCGGCGTCAACATCTTCCAGACGGCCGTGTTCCTGTTCTACATCTCCATCTCCAAGGTGCGCGGCGGCACCGCGCCCATACTCTGGGACAAGGCCGTCCTCTACGATAATCCCCTGCCGCATGTGCTGATACTGACGGCCATAGTCGTGTCGGTCAGCACCACCGCCGTCGCGCTGGCCATGATAACCCGCATTTACAAGGAATACGGCAGCATAGAGGAAGACAAGATCCTGAAAAGCAGGAGGGAGAACCTGTGACGGACTTCCTCGCCGCGCTGCGGGAACATATCCCGGCCCTGCTCGTCATAGTCCCGCTGCTGGCCGCGGTGATAATACCGTTCTCCCCCGCCCCCCTGCGGCGCCGGGGCGCCGCGGTCTCGCTGCTGGCCAACGCCGCCGCGCTGGCGCTGGCCTCCGCGCTGGCCTGGGAAGTCTTCCGCCTCGGCCGCGTGAGCTACCGTTTCGGCGGCTGGGCCCCGCCGTGGGGGATAGAGTACGCCGTGGACCCGCTCGCCGCCGTCATGCTGCTGCTGGTGGCCTTCGTAGCTTTCGCGGCCTCGGTATATTCGGGAGCCGCCGCCAGCGGGGAGATAACGGCGGAGAAACTCCCCTACTACCAGTCCGCCTCGCTGCTCTTCGTCTCGGGCCTCTCCGGCATGGTCATCACCGGCGACATCTTCAACCTCTACGTCTTCATCGAGATAGCCTCGCTGGCCGGCTACGCGCTGGTCGCCTCGGGCCGCAGACGCGACGCGCTGGTCGCCGGCTTCAACTACCTCATCCTCGGCACCATAGCGGCCACTTTCATACTGCTGGGCATCGGCTACCTCTACATGGCCTCGGGCACGCTGAACATAGCCGACCTGCGCGAGCGCCTGCCCCATATCTACCACACGAAGACCGTCCTGACCGCCTTCGCCTTCCTGATAGTGGGCTTCAGCATCAAGACGGCGCTGTTCCCGCTGCATATCTGGCTGCCCGACGCCTATACCTACGCGCCGTCGCCGGTCAGCGCGCTGATGGCCGCCACAGGCACCAAGGTGGGCATCTACGCGATGATACGGGTCATCTTCACCGTCTTCAAGCCGGAGTTCAACGCCTCCGTGGTGCCGATGAAGGCGATACTGATAGTGCTCTCCTCGGCCGCGATAATCTACGGCGCCGCGATGGCCATAGCCCAGAAGGACATCAAGCGCATGCTGGCCTATTCCAGCGTCAGCCAGATAGGCTATATCATCCTGGGAGCCGCCGTCGCCTCGCAGCATTCGCTGACCGGCAGCCTGCTGCACATGATCAACCACGCGCTGATGAAGGCCTGCCTGTTCATGTGCGCCGGGCTGATGCTGATGTCGACCGGGGCCGAGAAGGTCGCGGACCTGCGCGGCGCTGGGCGGCGGATGCCGCTGACGATGGCCGCCTTCACCGCCGCTGCGCTTTCGATGACGGGCATACCGCCCACGCTCGGCTTCGTCAGCAAGTGGCATATAGGCCTCGGCGCCGTGGAGGCGGGTTACTGGGCGGTGGTGCCGGTGATACTCGGCGGCTCGCTGCTGACCGGCATCTATTTCTGGCGGGTAATAGAGCCCGCTTATTTCGGCGCGCCGCCTCAATCCGGCCATAAGAACGCCGAAGGCGGCGCTCCCCGGTGGGCGCTGGCGCCGGCGCTGGCGCTGGCCGCGCTGGGCACGCTGCTCGGCCTGGCGGCCCATACTCCCGCCGTCGGGGCGGCCAGGGCCGCCGCGGAGCTGCTGGGAAGATGAACGAGATATTGTCCTTCAAACCTCTCTTCGCCGTGCTGGCCTCGCTGGCGGCGGGCCTGCTGGTCTCGTTGTCGGGGCGCAGGCCGCTGCTGCGCGAGTCCTTTACGCTGGCCGGCGCCGCGGCCAAGTTCGCGATCATCATCTCCATGCTGCCCGCGGTGCTCTCCGGCGTTTCCCTCGCCACGCCCGCTCTGGAGATCCTCCCCGGCCTGGAACTAAAACTGAAAGCCGACGCGCTGGGCATGGTCTTCGCCGTGATGGCCTCCTTCCTCTGGATACTGACTTCCATATATTCCGCCGGCTACGTGCGCAAGGTCGGGGAAGAAAGACAGACGCGTTTCTTCGCCTTCTTCGCCTTCACCCTCTCGGCGGCGGCGGGACTGGCCTTCTCGGCCAATCTCCTGACGGCGTTCCTCTTCTACGAACTGATAACGCTGGCCACTTTCCCGCTGGTGGCCCACAAGCAGACCAAAGAGGCGATAGAGGGAGGACGGATATATCTTTCCTATCTGCTCGGCACCTCGGTCACCTTCATGCTGGCCGCCATACTTATAACCTACGACGCGGCCGGCACGCTGGACTTCATGCCCGGCGGCGTATTCGGCGCGCTGGGCCCGGGGCACAAGGCGCTGCTGGGAACGGTCTTCTTCCTTTTCATCGCCGGCACGGCCAAGGCCGCCGTCATGCCGCTCCACTCCTGGCTGCCGGCCGCCATGGTCGCCCCGACGCCGGTCAGCGCGCTGCTGCACGCCGTCGCCGTGGTAAAGGCCGGCGTCTTCCTGGTGCTGAAGGTGGTTCTCCATGTCTTCGGCGCCGGCACGCTGGCCGCCCTGGGCTTCGGCGAACCTCTGGCCTGGGCCGCCTCGTTCACGATAATAGCGGCCTCGGTGATGGCGCTGCGGCAGGACAACCTCAAGCTGCGGCTGGCCTATTCAACGGTCAGCCAGCTTTCCTATATCGTGCTCGGCGCGGCGCTGCTGGTCCCGTCGGCCGTGAAAGGAGCCGTGGCCCACATGGCCGCGCACGGCTTCGCCAAGATAACGCTCTTCCTGGCCGCCGGCGCCATCTACGCGCTGGAGCACCGCACAAAAGTGAGCGAGCTCAGCGGCATCGGCCGGCGCATGCCGCTGACCATGGCCGCTTTCTCCGTCTGCGCGCTTTCCATGACGGGAGCGCCGCCGCTGGCGGGCTTCATCGGGAAATGGCATATCGGCCTGGGCGCCGTCGAGGCCGGCCGTCCCTTCTTCCTCGCCGTACTGGGCGCCAGCGCGCTGCTCAACGCCGCCTATTTCGTGCCGATAATACGCGAGGCGTTCTGGGGCCAGGCCCCCGCCGAAGGTCATGAAAAAGCCGCGCACGCGCGCCCGGAGAGCGGGACGCTGGCCATGCTGATGGTGGTGCCTCTGACGATGACCGCGGCCGTCACTATCGCTCTTTTCTTCTTCCCGGGAACGCTGCTGGACCTGGCGGGGATGGCGGCGGGAGGGTCCGCGCCATGAAGGAAAGGATGAAGAAGGTCCTGGCCGGCAGGCTGCGCGCGTCGCTGCGCGCCTCGCTCCTGTTCATCATACTGGCCGAGGTGATGATCGTCCATTACCTGCACCTGGGCCACCCCTATTTCTGGTTCGAGAATTTCCCCGGCTTCGCCAGCCTCTACGGCTTCTTCTCCTGCGTCGTCATAATTTTCGCCTCCAAGTGGCTGGGCAAACTATTCATCTCCCGCCGCGAGGATTACTATGACTGAGCTGCTGCATCCCGCGCTGCTCCTGGTCGCCGCCGCGGCCGCCGTGCCGCTGCTGCCATCGCGCGCCGGCAGGGCGCTGTCCGTGGCCGCCCCGCTGGCCGCGCTGGCCGTCTGCCTCTCCGCGCCGCACGGCAGCTGGGCGGGGATGGACTTCTTCGGGCTCCGGCTCTCGCCCTGGCGGGCCGACGCGCTCAGTTCCATATTCGGCGCGGTCTTCTCTCTGATGGGCGTTCTGGGCGCGGTCTATTCGCTCCACGAGAAAAGATCTTTCCAGCGTTCCGTCGGCCTGGTCTACCTCGGCGGGGCGCTCGGCATCACTCTGGCCGGCGACCTGCTGACCCTGTTCGTCTTCTGGGAGCTCTCCGCCCTGGCGGCGGCCGCCCTGGTCTTCGCCGGCGGCAGGCCCGGCTCGGGCGCGGCCGGCATGCGCTACCTGATGGTCCACATGTTCGGCGGCGTACTGCTCCTCAGCGGCATACTGCTGCGCGCCGCCGGCACGGGCTCGCTGGAATTCACCTCCATGACGGCGGAGCTGTCCTCCCCCGCCTCGTGGCTGATACTGGGCGGCTTCCTGCTCAACGCGGCCGTGCCGCCGCTGGGCGCCTGGCTGCCCGACGCCTACCCGCGAGCTTCCGTCACCGGCGCCGTGCTGATGACGGCCTACACCACCAAGTCGGCCGTCTACGCGCTCATACGCGGCTTTCCCGGCGCAGAGATCCTGGTCTGGCTGGGGGCCCTGATGGCCGTTTACGGCGTGGTCTACGCCGTCCTGGAGAACGACGCGCGGCGGCTGCTCGCCTATCACATCATCAGCCAGGTCGGCTACATGGTCTGCGGCGTCGGCATCGGCACGCAGCTGGCGCTCAACGGCGCGGCCGCCCACGCCTCGGCGCATATCATCTACAAGGCCCTGCTCTTCATGGGCGCCGGCGCGGTACTGCATACCACGGGCAAGACCCGCCTCAGCGACATGGGCGGCCTCTGGCGCGGCATGCCCGTCACGATGGGGCTCTACATGATAGGCGCGATGTCCATCTCCGCCTTCCCCCTCTTCAGCGGCTTCGTCAGCAAATCGATGGTGGTCTCGGCGGCGGGCGAAAGCCTGCTCTCCGGACCCTACCTGCTGCTGACGCTGGCCTCGGCCGGCACTTTCCTCCACACCGGCCTCAAGCTGCCCTACTACATGTTCTTCTGGCGCGACTCCGGAACGCGCGGCCATGAGCCGCCGAGGAATATGCTGGCCGCCATGGGGCTGGCCGCCCTGGCCTGCGTTCTCATAGGCCTGTTCCCCGGCGCGCTCTACGCGCGCCTGCCCTTCCCCTGCTCCTACGAGCCCTACACGGCCGCCCACGTGGTCTCCGCCGTCGGGATGCTCTCGTTCACGGCGCTGGGCTTCTTCATGTTCCTGCGCCATCTGGACCCGGTGCCGTCGATGAGCCTGGACACCGACTGGCCGTACCGCAGCGGCGCGTCGGCTTTCATGCGCTTCCTGCACGGTCCGCTGGGCCGCTTCGCGGACCTGCTGCGCGGCGCCGTCCTGGAGAAGCTGCCGGCGGGGCTCTCCATGGCCTCCGAGAACCCGCGCGCCTTCCTGCGCATAACCGCGCTGGAGGCGAGACTTTATTTCAGCACGCCGGAAAACGAGGCCGTTCTCCAGGAACGCCTCGACGCCGCCCTGGAGGCCTACCCGGGAGAGGTCTACCGCTACCGCCCGGTCGGCAGCACCGTCATGTGGATCATCCTGTTCCTGCTGGGCTACCTCGCCCTTTACTACCTGGCCGGCTGACGGCAACGTCCCCGTTACAGGGAGAACACCGCGCCGCATGGTGTCGTCCCCCGGATAAATATTAGAATAAAGGCGCCGCTACCCGGCAGGAGGTGAGGACGGTCTTTAGAGCGAAGCGCGGGGCGCTTCGCGTACTGTCCGCAAGTCCGAAGGCGATTTTTCAACGAAAATCGCCGAGGGGTGGCCGGAGAAAGCCGCAATGCGGCTTATCGGAGGCCTGCTTATGGAATGGAAATGGAAGACCATCATCGAACCCTTCAAGATAAAGACCGTTGAGCCCCTCGGCTTCACCGGCCGCGAGGAGCGCGCCAGGCTGCTGGAGCAGGCCCACTACAACCTCTTCAACCTGAGGGCCGAGAAGGTCCTCATCGACATGCTGACCGACAGCGGTACCGGCGCGATGAGCGCGGACCAGTGGGGCGGCATCATGCGCGGCGACGAATCCTACGCCGGCGCGCGCAGCTACTACAACTTCGAGGCCCAGGTGCGCGAGCTGACCCGCCTGAAGGAGATAATCCCGGTGCACCAGGGCCGCGCCGCCGAGAAGATCCTCTTCTCCGTCATAGGCGGCAAGGGCAAGCACATCATCTCCAACTCGCATTTCGACACGACCCGCGCCAACGTGGAATATTCCGGCGCGCAGGCGATGGACTTCCCGGTAAAGGGGGCGCTCGATTTCGACAAGGTCGCGCCGTTCAAGGGCGACGCCGACACGGCCGCGATGGAGCGCTTCATAAAGGAGAAAGGCGCGGAGAACATCCCCCTCTGCGTGATGACCGTCACCAACAACTCCCTGGGCGGCCAGCCCGTCTCGATGGCCAATCTGAAAAAAGTGCAGGAACTCTGCCGCCGTTACGGCATACCGCTGTTCCTCGACTGCGCCCGCTTCGCCGAGAACGCCTACTTCATAAAGCTGCGCGAGAAGGGCTACAATTCCACGCCCGTCCATGAAATAGCCAGGGAGATGTTCGAACTGGCCGACGGCTGCTGGATGAGCTCCAAGAAGGACGCGCTGGTCAATATCGGCGGCTTCCTGGCGATGAACAACGCCGAGTGGTCGCAGAAATGCCGCCAGATGCTCATCCTCACCGAGGGCTTCAACACCTACGGCGGCCTGGCCGGGCGCGACCTGGAGGCGCTGGCCATCGGCCTGCGCGAGGTGCTCGACGAGAACTACCTGCAGTACCGCATCCGCTCCTCGGCCTACCTGGGCGAGGGCCTGCTGAAGAAGGGCGTGCCGATAGTCAACCCTCCCGGCGGCCACGGCGTCTACATAAACGCCAAGAAATTCCTGCCGCATATAAGACCGCAGAACTTCCCCGCGCAGGCGCTGGCCTGCGCGCTCTACCTGGAGGGCGGCATACGCGGCGTCGAGATAGGCACGCTGATGTTCGGCCGCAGGGACGCCAAGGGCAACTTCATGGCCGCCCCGATGGAGCTGGTGCGGCTGGCCATCCCGCGCCGCGTCTACACGCAGAGCCACATCGATTACGTCATAGAGGTCTGCGGCGCGCTGGCGAAGAACAAGAAGAAAGTGCGCGGGCTCGAGGCCGTGGAGGTCTCGCCCATACTGCCGCATTTCACGGCCAAACTGCGCTCGCTGTAAAAGGGACCGATGTTCAGAAAGGACCGCCTCCACGGAACGCTGGAAGACCTCAGAAGGATAGCCGGCGAGGACAATGTCTTCACCGCCGAGGCCGATATACTGGCTTATTCCTACGACGCGGGTTCCGCGCGCGCCCGGCCGGACGCCGTCGTGCGCGTGGATTCCGCGGAGAAGGTGGCGCCGCTGGTGAAGCTGCTGCACGGCGCCGGCGTGCCGTTCCTGCCGCGGCTGGCCGGGACGAACCTTTCCGGCGGCACCGTCCCGCTCAAGGGCGGCGTGATACTCAACCTTTCCCCCCTGAACAGGATACGGTCCATAGACACCGCGGCGGGGATAGCCGTCGTGGAGCCCGGAGTGGTCAACCTGAAGCTCCAGGAGGAACTGGCAAAAGCCGGCTTCTTCTATCCGCCCGACCCGGCCAGCCAGCGGGTCTGCACGATAGGCGGCAATATCGGCGAGAACGCCGGCGGGCCCCTCTGCCTCAAATACGGCGTCACCGCGGACAATGTCCTCGGCCTGACCGTCGTGACCCCGCAGGGGGAGACCCTGGAGCTCTCCGTGGAGGATACTGGCCCCGACCTGCCCGGCCTTTTCATCGGGTCCGAGGGAACGCTAGGCATAGTCATCTGCGCCAGGCTCAGGATACTTCCGCTGCCCAGGCACATCATGACGGCCGTCTGCAGTTTCCCTTCGGTGGACAGCGCGATGAAGGCCGTCGCCTCGACGATAGCGGCCGGCACGGTGCCGCGCGCGCTGGAGGCCATGGACCGGACCTCGCTGGACGCGGCGGGCGGCGGCGGGCTCAGGCTTTCGGACGCCACGCAGGCCGTTCTCATCGTGGAGCTCGACGGCAATTCGCGCCGCGAGCTCGAAAAGGAAATGGCGGAGACGCGCTCCTTCGCCGCGGCCGCCGGCTCGCTGGACTTCCGCGAAGCCGCCGACGAGTCCGAGCGCGAGGCGCTCTGGGCCGCCCGCAAGGGCGCCTACCCGGCGCTGGCCAGGCTGGCGCCGAACGTCATGGTGGAGGACGGGGCCGTGCCGCGCCCGAAGCTGCCGGAAGCGGCGGCCAGGGTCCGCGCCATAATCTCCGACTACAAGCTGACCGCCGGGCTGCTCTTCCACGCCGGCGACGGCAACCTGCATCCCAACGTCATATACGACGAGCGCGACGCCGAGGAGACGCGGCGCGTGCGCAAGGCGGGCCACGAGATCCTGCGCGCCTGCATAGAACTGGGCGGCACGATCTCCGGCGAGCACGGCGTCGGCGTCGAGAAGCGCCTGGCGATGAACTGGCTCTACGACCGGGCCGAACTGGACCTTTTCTCCCGCGTGAAAGAGGCCCTGGACCCGAAGGACCTGGCCAATCCCGACAAGATAATCCCCGTCTCCGACCGCCACGCCCGCAGGAAGACGGAACCGTTCCACTCCCGCCCGGCGGCGGCCTCGAACCTGGTCTCCGAGCTGAAATACCGCGCGGCGCACGGGATAAAGTCCCGCGTGCGGGGCCTGGGTACCCGGACCCGGCCGCCCTCCCCGGAGGGCGGCGACGCCTGCCGGAACAGGGCGGCATTGCCCGCAGTCGGTGGTCGGGCGGCATTGCGCCCGACACCTGATGAGCCGGAGGCTCGTTGTTCCGCCACGAGCCCTGCGAGTGGCCGCGACCTCGACGTGTCGGGCCTGGATTCCGTCCTGGAGATCTACGGCGAGAACCTGACCGCGACCTTCGAGGCCGGCGTGCCGCTGCACGTCCTGCGCTCGGCGCTGAAAGCCGCGGGGCTGGAAGCCCCGATGCCCAAACTGGACGGCACGCTCGGCGGACTCATCGCGACCAAGGCCTGGACCGGGATACGGGACCTCCTGCTGGGGCTGGAACTGGCGCTCCCCGACGGCACCGTCTGCCGCCTGGGCGGCAGATCGGTCAAGAACGTGGCCGGCTACGACCTGACGCGGCTGCTCTGCGGCTCGCTGGGCGCCTACGGCGTCATACTGTCGGCCACCCTGAGGGTCTGCCCGGCCGGCAGAGCTCCCCGTTTCCACCGCCCGGACGGCCCGGTCCCGGCCTTCTCCCCGTCGGAGGTCCACCGCCGCCTCAAGAAGGCCTTCGATCCCGATAATCTCCTCAACCCCTGGATATACGGATGAATTCCAAGTACGACGTCAACGAGATGTACGACCGCCACGCGGAGGGGGAACTCCACCTCCCGTCGCTCCTGACGCACCTGGGAGAGCGGTCCCTCTACGACGCGGTCAGCCAGTGCAGCCGCTGCGGCTACTGCGAAACGGTCTGCCCCACCTATATGCTGACCGGCCGCGAGCCCATTTCGGCGCGCGGGCGGAACCAGCTGGTCCGCATGTCCATGGAAGGCAGGCTCGGAGGCGCCGCGGCGGCGGCCGGAGAGGCCCTGGACACCTGTCTGCTCTGCGGCGCCTGTTCCGAGGCCTGCTTCGCCAAGGTCCCCACGGCCGACATAGTCCTCGAGGGCCGGCGCGCGGCCCTGGGCCCCGCCCCCCGGCTCATCCCCTCGCTCCTCTCCCGGCTCATGCTGGACAGGCCGGGGCTGTTCGGCTTCCTTCTCCGGCTCGGCGCGCTGGCCAGGCTCACAGGCCTGCCCAGGCTGGCCGGGAAGCTCGGGCTCTTCCGCATGCTCGGCCTGGCGCCGCTGGAGAAGGCGGAGCGCGAGGCCCCGCGCATGCCCTTCACTTTCCTGGCGGGAAAACTGTCAGCGGACCCCGAACTGGCCGCCGCGCCCGGCGGTCCGGCGCCGGCCTGGGCCTATTTCGCGCCCTGCGGACCCAACTACCTTTTCACCGCGGTCGGCGAGGCGACGGTGGCCCTGCTGAAACGCTTCCTGGGCAAAGGGCTTTTCTTCCACAATAACTGTTGCGGGCTCCTGGCCTATAATTACGGCGACATACGCCACGCCAGGGAATTCGCGCGGCGCAACATAAAGAAGTACGAGGAACTCAAGGAAAAGCACGGGGAATTGAAGGTCATAGGGGACTGCTCCTCCTGCACGGCCTTCATGAAAACCTACGAACAGCTCTTCACGGCCGAGCCGGAATGGCGGGCCAGGGCGGCGGCCTTCGCCGCCGCCGTGCGCGACGCCATAGAGGCCGTCCCGTCCACGGCCATGACCCACGCCCCCAGGGAGGCGCTGGCCGGAGCGGGCAGGATAACCTACCACGACTCCTGCCGGGCCTGCCACGGGCAGGGGATAAGGAAGGAACCGCGCGAGGCCCTGCGAACGCTGGCCGGGAAGAACTTCGTCGAACTGCCGGAAAGCGACTGGTGCTGCGGCGGTGCGGGCGCTTATTCTTTCACCCAGCCGGAGATGTCGGAACGGATACTCCGGCGCAAGACCGCCAATATAGCCTCGGTCCGGGCCGATACCGTGGCCGTGGGCGGCACCTCCTGCCTGCTGCAGATAAACGCCGGCCTGAAGCGGGATTATCCCCGGGCGAAGGCCGTGCATTACACCCAGCTGCTGGAAAGACTGACCCGCCCCACTGCCAAGTAGTCCCCCCGAATGCTACAATATAGGTATGACGCGGGCTGAAGACCTGGAAAAACGGCTCGAGCTGCTGGTCAAGTTCGGCGGCAGCATCTCCACCGAGACCCACATCCACAAGCTGATCGAGCTCATCGCCGACCAGGTGAAGACGATACTTGCCTGCGACCGCTGCACGGTCTTCGTCATCGACCGCCACACCAACGAGCTCTGGTCGCAGGTCGCCCAGGGCATGAACCAGCACACCGAGATCCGCATCCCCTACGGCCGAGGCATAGCCGGCCACGTGGCCGCCACCGGCCAGGTGATGAACATCACCGACGCCTACGGCGACAGGCATTTCAACCAGGACACGGACCGCCTGACCGGCTACCGCACCAACACCATACTGGCCGTCCCGCTGCGCAACATAAACGGGCGCATCATCGGCGTCTTCGAGGTCATCAACAAGCTGACCGGCGTCTTCAACAAGGACGACGAAGGCATACTGCAGCTGCTGGGGTCCATCGCCTCCTCCGCCATCGAGAACGCGCAGCTCTACGAGAGCCTTTCCAAGTCCCAGCTCGAGACCATCTACCGCCTGGCCGTGACCGCGGAATACCGCGACCAGCAGGACACGGCCATCCACCTGCGCCACATCAGCGAATACTCCGCCCTGCTGGCCGAGAGCGTCGGCCTGCCGCAGAAGGAGATAGAGAACATCCGCTACGCGAGCCCCCTGCACGACATCGGCAAGGTGGGCATAGCCGACGCCATACTCCTCAAGCCCGGCAAGCTCACCGCCGACGAGTTCGAGGAGATGAAGAAGCACACCCTTTACGGCGCCAAGATCCTCTGCAACGCGGAGAGCACGCTGCTCCAGATCGCCTGCAAGATAGCCGGCTCCCATCACGAGAAGTTCGGCGGCACGGGCTACCCGGCCCGGCTGCGCGGCGAGCAGATCCCGATCTACGCCCGCATCGTCTCGGTCGTGGACGTCTTCGACGCCCTCTGCATGCCGCGCGTCTACAAGCCCAAGTGGGAGCCCGAGCGGGCGCTGGAATACATAAGGAACGAGAGCGGCAAGGCCTTCGACCCGATGGTGGTGGACGCTTTCGAGCGGGTCTACGACCAGGTGGTCAAGATCTACTCCCTTTCCGACGCCAGGACCACCGTCATCCCGGGCATAACCCGGGAGATCCACAAGCACAATTATTGAGCCGGGGTGAAACTTTCCGCCCCCGCCGGCATCTTAAAGATGCGGGGCCGGCCCCGCGCATCCGTAAACCACAGGAGGAAAAATGCCCGAGATGGAGATAACTTTTCCCGGCGGCAAGAAAGTGGCCGCGCAATGGCACGGTTTCGAGATAATGACGGACCAGCCGGCCGCGTCGGGAGGGGACGGGTCGGCCCCGTCGCCTTTCGACCTCTTCCTGGCCTCGCTGGGCACCTGCGCAGGCATCTTCGTCCTCGGTTTCGTACAGAGCCGGGGACTTCCCACCGAAGGGCTTAAGATAATCCAGTCCATGGACTGGGACCAGGCCGCCCACCGCATGAGGAAGATAGCGTTCCGGGTGGTGCTGCCGGCGGGTTTCCCGGAAAAGTACAAAGGCGCGGTCGTCAAAGCCGCCGAACAATGCCTGGTCAAGCGGACGCTCCACGACCCGCCGGAATTCGAGATAACGGCCGGCTAGCCAATCCGCAGCAGCCGCTCCTCGCCGGGATTCAATCCGCACCCTGCAGGTTCAGCCATTCGCCTTTCTCGAAATATAGCACCCATGAGGCTTTTTCCACGAACGCGACATTGATGCCTTCATGAGTTATCTCAGGAGGTTCAGGGCCGCCGTACCATTCGTGGCGTTCGAGTATATAATCCTTCCCCACCGTGCTTATCTCGCGCGAATAGCCGATGCCCGCGCCGGTACCCTGCAGATAGCTTTTATCCGGACCTGAAGGGAACGCAAAAACATCTTCTCCCGACCCGCCCCAAAAGACGATAAGGGAGGATTTCAGTCCCGTGGAGCAGAGTACGGCCCAGTCTTTTTGACCTTTCCGGACGAATTCCCCTTGAATGACATTGTGGGGCCGGGTGCTTATGAAAGTCTGCGGCACCGTGCATTGCCGCCTTTTCAGTTCTTCCTTCACTGCGGCGGGGAGTTCGGGGAAAGCTTCCGGCGGCAGGCGTCTGATCGAGGCGTCGGCGGCATCCCACTCGTCTACGACGGGGGCGGCCGGGACCACGGGATAAATAGCGACCTGAACGGCCGCGGGGTCGCCGGACGACGGACCTGGGCGGACGACCGCTGACACGCGCAATCCGGAGGTATCAGGGACGGTTACATCTTTCCGCAAGGTGGATATTCCGCCTCCACGGCCCGGGATAGCATGGCCGCTGCCGGTTCCGACGGGTTTGCCGTCGGCGGCCTCCACAAGCAACTCTATCTCTCCAGGCTCTCCGCCCAGATAATATTCCACCACAGCCGATATTTCTATCTTTTCCCCGGAGACCATCTCGCGACCCGACTTCGGATCGACGGACAGCGTTTCAATGCTGGCGCTCTTATCCGTCCCGGATGAGCATCCTGCGAGCGAGAATATCACAGGCATGGATATCGCCAGGAGGCGACGCTTATTTCTTGCTGGGAACAGCATATTGATTACTCGAGAACGGGAGGCAGCGGAGACGGGATTGGAACCCCTGCCTCCGGTGCGATAAAGCGACCGCCCGGGCCATATCCCTCCCCGTCAGACCTTTATCTTGGCTATGGCCAGGCTGACCAGTACGAACTCCCCCCCGACGACGAAATAGATCAGTGCCCCCCATTCCAGCGAGACCTGCGTCACGAGGAAAGCCGCGACGGAAAGGGCCGCCGCGGTGAGGGCAGATATCGAGACCACCCGCCGGCGCGAGAAACCCAGCGCCTCAAGGCGCAGCGCGTAATGGTCCTTGCTGCCCAGGAAAGGGGAATGCCCCCGCTTCAGGCGCATCACGGAGACGAAAAGAGTGTCGTAGATGGGCAGGGCCAGTATGAACAGCGGGGCGTAGACGCCCAGGGGGTTGAGGTTGGTATAGCTCGTGCCCATGGCTATGACGGCCAGCGTGTAGCCGCAGAAGAGGCTGCCCGAGTCCCCCATGAAGATCTTCAGCCGCCTGGAAAAATTGTAGGGGAGGAACCCCAGCGCCGCTCCGCAAAGGGCCGCCGAGGCGAAATTGACGTAGATGGACTCCGACGGCAGCGCTATCAGCAGGAAACCGGCCGCGGCCAGCGCCGCCTGGCTGGCCGAAAGGCCGTCCATGATGTCTATGAGGTTGAAAGCGTTGGAGACCCCGACTATCCAGAGCACGCTCAGGACCGCGGCCAGGTACCCCGGCTGCAGGAAGTCGATCCGTATCCCGTAAAAGACCGTGAAGAAGGCCACGGCGGACTGCACGGCGAACTTCGTCCTGACGCCGAGGCCGCGGGGCTTTTTCAGGTCGTCGATCAGGCCCAGCAGCAGCATGACGGCCCCGCCGGTAAGGAGTATCCTCAGGTCGCGAAGCGTGCCCGTGGGAAAATCGGTAAGGAAACGCACGGTTATCAGCGAGGCGGCGAAGGCCGCGGCCACCGCCACGCCGCCCAGCAGCGGCGTCGCCACCTTGTGGGTCTTCACGTGCGTGGTGGGCGCGTCCAGGTGGCCGAACCTCACCGCCAGCGCCCGCAGGAGCGGGGTCAGGGAAAGGGAAAGCAGCAGCGCCCCCAGGAAACAGGCGAGGTAAAGGGAGAAATTCTGGACCAGGGCTTCCATCAGTCCCGCCTGGGAGGGAAGGCGCCGCGGCGCAGCGACAGGCGCAGCCGCAGGATCCCGAGCACGCCCTTCACCGCGTCGCTGAAATCTATCTTTTTACCCTCCTCCCGCGAACGGGGCGAATAGGCGATGGGCACTTCCAGGAAACGGAGCCCGAGGAAAGCCGTCTTGCAGGAGAGTTCGGCCTCTATCTCGAAACCCGTCGAGACAAGGCCGAAGCGGCGCAGTTCCGCGGCGCGGAAAGCCTTGTAGCAGGTGTAAGAATCCGTCATCCTCACGCCGAACAGTACCGAGATCAGGGAGGAGAGGAACTTGTTGCCGGCCAGGTAGAGGCGGCTGTAGGTCCTGACGCCGGAGGAGAGCATGCGGGAGCCGAAGACGGCGTCGGCGCGCCCGTCCGCTATTGGCCGCACCACCTCCGCTATCTGCAGGGGATCGTACTCCAGGTCCGCGTCCTGTACGATGACGGCTTCGCCCGCGGCCGCGTCGAAACCGGTTATGAGCGCCCCGCCCTTGCCGCGGTTCCGCTCGTGCTTTATCAGCCTCAATTCGTAGGGGAAACGCCGCTCCGCGATGGCCCCGTCCAGCCATTCCCTGGAGCCGTCCGACGACCCGTCGTCGACCACCAGCACTTCCTTGTCGATACGGAGGTCCTTGAGCCTTTCCAGGACCGCGGGCAGGGTCCGCATCTCGTTATAGGAGGGTATTACGATGGAAACTTTCATTATAAGGGGCCCGGCGGCTAGCGGGAGATTCAATTATACAATAAAGACCCTTTTTTTATAGAATTAGGGCTCGGGCGGCGGAAAAGCCGCCCCACGGAGGCGAAACCGATGAAAGTTCCCATGGTAGACATGCTCGCGGGCTATCCCCCCATACGCGAAGAGATAGAGAACGCGGTCAAGACCGTGTTCAACAAGGCCAATTTCATACTGGGCGAAGAAGTGAAGAAGTTCGAGGCCGAGTTCGCCGCCCATAACGGCGCCAAATACTGCGTGGGCGTGGCCAACGGCACCGACGCCCTGCGCATGGCCTATATCGCCAGCGGCATCAAGGCCGGCGACGAGGTCATCACCTCCCCCTTCACCTTCATCGCCACCTCCGAGACCATCTCGCAGATCGGCGCGGTCCCCGTGTTCGCCGACATCGACCCCGTCACCTTCAACCTCGACCCGAAGTCGGTCGAGAAGAAGATCACCAAAAAGACGAAGGCCATCGTGCCGGTCCACCTCTACGGCTATCCGTGCGACATGGACGCCTTCCTGGCCCTGGCGAAGAAGCATAACCTGATACTCATCGAGGACACGGCGCAGGCTTTCACCGGCAAATACAAGCTGGGCGGCAAGGAGTGGAAGTCCCTGGGCAATATCGGCCACTGCGGCACCTACAGCTTCTTCCCGGCCAAGAACCTCGGCGCCTTCGGCGACGGCGGCGCGGTCACGACCAACGACCAGAAGATCTACGAGACGCTCGTCCAGCTGCGCAATCACGGCAGCAAGGTGCGCTACCATCACGAGATGGAGGGTTTCAACAGCCGCCTCGACACCGTGCAGGCGGCCGTCCTGTCCATCCGCCTGAAGCACGTGGAGAAGTGGACCGAGATGCGCAACAAGGTGGCCGCCGGGTACGCGAAAGCCCTCGAGGGCGTCTGCGTGACCCCGGTCGTCCCGGCCAATGCCCGCCACTCGTTCAACTACTACACGATACGCTTCGACTCCAAGGCCAAGCGCGACAACGCGCAGAAGCACCTGACGGAGCAGGGGATAGCCAACCAGATCTACTATCCCATAGCCCTGCACCTGCAGGAGGCTTATAAGCACCTGGGCGGCAAGCGCGGGGATTTGCCCGTCTGCGACGCCGTGATGGACACCGTCTTCTCGCTGCCCATGTACCCGGAACTCAGCGACGAACAGATAAAGACGGTCACCGACGCGGTAAAAGCGTCGCTCAAGGCCGCGGTCTGAGGCCCGGCCGATGAACTGGCGCGGAAGCAGGGTACTCATAACCGGCGGGAGCGGCTTCATAGGGAGCCACCTCACGGAAAGGCTGGTCAGGCTGGGGGCCAGGGTGACCGCCCTGCTGGAATACACCCCCTACAACGACCTCGGCGCGCTCAAGCACGCGCCGCGGCAGCTGCTCTCGCAGATCGAGTTCGTGCCGGGCGACCTGCGCGACCCGGAGATGGTGAAGAAACTGCTCAGGAAGAAGGACGTGGTCTTCCACCTCGGGGCACTGGTGGGGATCCCGTACTCCTACGTGAACCCGCGCGAAGTGTTCGAGGTCAACGCCCTGGGTACGCTCAACGTGCTGCTGGCCGCGCGCGACGCCGGCGCCAGCAAGGTCGTCACCACCTCCACCTCCGAGGTCTACGGCACCGCCCTCTACACCCCGATAGACGAGAAGCACCCGCTGCAGGCCCAGTCCCCCTACTCCGCCAGCAAGATAGCGGCCGACAAGATAGCGGAGTCCTTCAACCGCACCTACGGGCTGCCGGTGGCGGTCATACGGCCCTTCAACACCTACGGTCCCCGCCAGTCGGACAGGGCGATAATCCCGACCATCATCGCCCAGGCCCTTACGAAGCGGACGGTCAAGCTGGGCGCCCTCGCCCCGCGCAGGGACCTCAACTACGTGGCGGACACGGTGGACGGTTTCATAAAGACCGCCGAATCGCCGCGTTCGGTCGGGAAGGCGATCAACATAGGCACCGGGCGCGACATCTCCGTCGGGGAGCTGGCGGCCGAGATACTGCGGCTGATGGGCCGCAAGGTCAAAATAGAAACGACGAACGCGAGGAAACGCCCTAAGGCCAGCGAGGTGATGCAGCTGCTCTGCGACAACTCCCTGGCGGCGGACCTGATAGGCTGGAAGCCGCGCACCACGCTCGAAAGCGGCCTGAAGCAGACCATCGACTGGATAAAGGCGCACTCGGAAGGCTACAGCCCGGACAAGTACAATATCTGAAACGGGGGAAAGAGGAACTCGGATGAAAGCGGTCATAATAGCCGGCGGCTGCGGTACAAGGCTCCGCCCTTTCACTTTCTCCATCCCCAAGCCGCTCCTGCCGGTGGACGAGAAGCCGATACTGGAGCACATGGTCCTCCGCCTCAGGGCGCTGGGAATAAAGGACATAATCCTCACCCTCGGCTACGGCGCGGAACTGATAGAGGCCTATTTCGGCGGCGGCAGGAAGTTCGGCGTCACCATCAGCTACACGAGGGAGCGCCGCCCTCTCGGCACCGCCGGCCCGCTGAGGCTCATCAGGGGCCTGCGCGAGCCCTTCCTGGTGATGAACGGCGACATCCTCACCCGGCTGGACTTCCGGAAATTCATGGCCGCCCACCGGCGCTCGGGCGCGGACCTGACCATCGCGGCGCGCAAATACTCCGACCGGCTCCCTTTCGGCACGGTCTCGGCCTCCGGCGGCAGGGTCACCGGCATAACCGAAAAACCCGTGACGGAACATCTCGTCTCGGCCGGCATCTACGCCGTCTCGCCCTGCGCGCTGCGCAGGATCCCCCGCGAGGGGGCCTTCACCATGCCGGAGCTCGTGAACTCGCTGCTGGCCGCCGGCAGGCACGTCGGCATGTATGAATTCTCCGATTACTGGCTGGGGATAGAGAAGGCGTCCCAGCTGGAGGAAGCGGCGCAGGAGGCGCGCCTCCTGCGCTCCCGCAAATGAAGCTTTCCGTCATCATCCCCTCCTACAACGAGGCCGCGACCGTGCGCGAGATCATCGCGCGGGTCCGGCGCGTGCCCGTCGGCATGGAGAAGGAGATCATCGTGGTGGACGGGGCCTCCTCCGACGGCACCAGGGAAGTGCTGCGCGCCGAGGAGGCCGTCCCCGGCACGCGCGTCATATACGAGGAGCGCCGCGGGGGCAAGGGCCGCGCCGTGCGCAAGGGCCTCGAAGCCGCCACCGGCGACATCGCCCTCATACAGGACGCCGACCTGGAGGTCAGCCCCGAGGAATATCCCGCCCTCCTGCGCCCCATACTGGAAGGCGAGAGCGACGTGGTCTTCGGCTCGCGCTTCCTGGGCGGGGCCAGGTTCAGGACCGCCAGCCTGGTAGCCAACCGGGTGATCATAGGCCTGACCAATCTCCTTTACGGCTCCAGCATGACCGACGTGCTCACCTGCTACAAGGTCTTCCGGCTGAAAACGCTGGAAGGGATGAGGTTCACCTGCAACGGCTTCGATTTCGACACCGAGCTGGCCGTCAGTCTCATCAGGCGCGGGGTCAGGATAAAGGAGATCCCGATAAGCTACACCCCCCGCACCTACGGCGAGGGCAAGAAGATCAACTGGAAGGACGGCTTCATGGCGGTCTGGATCATCATAAAGCTCCGGTTCGCCAGATAAACACGGAGCGCCGTATTCCTATGGTTTATAACATCCCCCCCCCGCCGCTCACGCGGAGGATAGATCTCAACGTCGGCTACTCCTGCAACATCAAGTGCGGCTTCTGTTATTACCTGACGGACGTTAAGGCCCGCAACAGGGACAAGGACCTTACGACCGAAGAATGCAGGGACCTCATCGCCCGTCATTACGCGAGAGGCCTTCGCGTGCTGGAATTCACCGGAGGAGAGCCCACCATCCGCCGCGACCTCTTCGAGCTGGCGCGCTTCGCGAAGACCGCCGGCTTCTCAAGGGTGTCGGTCATAACCAACGGCTTGCGCCTCGCCGACAACGGCTATGCCCGGGAACTGGTCTCGTCCGGAGTGGAGGATTTCCTGTTCTCGGTCCACGGCTCGACCGCCGGGCTGCACGACTCCGTCACCAACGTGCCGGGCAGCTTCGACAGACTGATGACCGCCGTACGCAACGTCCAGGCCCTGCGCGTAAAGGTCCGCTGCAATTCCGTAATAACTGGGACCAGCCTGGCCGACGTATACAACAGGGCCCGCCTCTTCCGCGATATGGGCATCAAGACGGTCAATTTCATCCTTTTCAACCCCATACAGCAGCAGACCAGCGGCGCGGACGAGCGCAACTTCCTGAGATACGCGGACGCCGCCGCCGAGCTGAAAAGGACCATAGCGGAATTCGGCCCGGCCTTCGATAAGTTCACCGTGAGATACCTGCCGCTCTGCCTGATGCCGGGGCTGGAAAAGCACGTTCAGAACGTACCGCAGGTCCACTACGACCATGACGAATGGGATTACTATTATCGTTCCCGCACGCGCGAACCCCTGTGGAAATGGCTGGGAGGCCTGCTGGCCGGCGCCGCCGCGCTGCCGGACAAGCGGCTCTGGTTATCGTATGGCTGGGACCATTTCCGCCACGCCGCCATACTGCAGGCGCACACGCTGCTCCACAAGCGGAAGTTCTCCAAGTGCCGCCGGTGCGCCTACGGCCGGATCTGCGGAGGCGTCTGGAACGAGTATGCGCGCCGCTTCGGGGACCTGGAACTGACGCCCGCGCCGGGACCGGCCATAGCCGAGCCTTGGCATTTCATGGACGACGCCCAGCGCGCCGAGACACGCCTGTGACCGCGGTTTCAATAGTAATCCCGGCCTATAACGCCGAAAACACGCTCGCCCGCACTCTGGAAGCCTGCAGGGCCCAGTCGCTGCCGTGCGAACTGGTGGTCGCCGACGACGGATCGACGGACTCGACGCCTTCGATAGCGGAACGTTTCGGGGTAAAGTACCTGCGCCAGGAGAACCGCGGCGCGGCCGCGGCCCGCAACCTCGGCTGGCGCGCCGCTTCCGGCCGCTACGTGCTTTTCACGGATTCGGACTGCGTGCCCGACAGGGACTGGGCCCTGACCCTGGTGAAGCTGCTCGACGAGGGCGCCGGCGCGGCCGGCGGGACCTACACGCTGGCCAATCCGGAGAGCCTGGTCGCGTCCTGCATCCATTACGAGATCCAGTACCGCCACGCCCGGCTGCCGCGCGAGGTCCGCTACCTCGGCTCCTTCAGCCTGGGCGCGCCCCGCGAGGTACTCGAATCCCTGGGCGGTTTCGACGAGTCCTTCCGGATAGCCTGCGGGGAGGACTCCGACCTCACCTACCGCATAGCCGCCTCGGGCCGGCGCCTGCTCTTCACGCGCGAGGCCCGAACGGGCCATTTCTTCCCGGAGAGCGCCCGCGGTTTCCTGCGCCAGCAGTTCTGGCGCGGCTACTGGATCATGAAGCTGGTCGCCAAACACCCCGGGCGCCTCGGCAACGACGACTACAGCGGGAAGCGCGACGCCGTGCAGCCGCCGCTCTTCGCGCTCTCGGCCGTCTCGCTCCCCTTCTGCGCCGCCTTCGGCTGGATGCCCTGCTGGCTCGCGCTGAACCTGGCCGCCTTCCTGCTCAACCTGCCGCCGGCCTTTTTCGCCGTGCGGGCTTCCGGTCAGGCCCGGCTGCTCTGGATGCTGCCACTGCTCTACCTGCGGGGCTTCTGCTGGGCCGCCGGCTGCGCGGCCGGAACGGTGAAGTTCATCCTTCTGAAAAAATGAAGAAAGACCCGCCCCTCAGTTCCTCCTCCGCCGCCCCGGCCGGCGCCTCCGCCCGCGGCCTCGTCTGGCTCGCCGTCGTCCTGCTGGCCGCGGCGGCGCTGCGCTTCCCGGCCGTCTTCTGGAAACTGCCCGGCGAGACCACGCAGCTCAACACTTATAACAGCGACGAGTACACCATCCTGGTCTCGATACAGGCGATGGACCCGGCCAGGCTCGATTTCAACCCCGTGAGCGAGAAGGACCCGCTGGCGCTGTCCGGCGGGACCTTCCACACCTATTTCTACGCCGCAGTCCTGAAGGCCCTCTCCCTTTCCGGCTGGCTCGAGCTCACCACCGACAAGGGATTCTATTACTCCCACCCGGAGGAATGGGCCCGTTTCTACATAGCCGGACGGGCCCTGTCCGCCGTCTTCGGCCTCCTGACCATCTGGCTGATCTACCTGCTGGGCCGCCGGACCTACGGCGAAACCGCCGGGGTCTTCGCCGCGCTGCTGCTGGCGGTGGCTCCCTCCCATATCGTCTATTCGGCCTACATGGTCAAGAACGTCCCGGAGACCTTCTGGGCGGCCCTCTCGCTGTATTTCCTGTGGAAGGCGGCGGAGTCCGGCGGCGGCCGGGATTTCTTCCTGGGCGGGGCTTGCGCCGGGCTGGCCACGGCCACGCGCTTCTCGTCGGCCCCGCTACTGGCGATGATACCGGTCGCCCTGCTGCTGAGGCCGGCCGGCAAGAGGTCCCCGGGCAAGGCCCTGGGGGCGGCCGGGGCCGCGCTGCTCTTCTTCCTGCTCACGTCCCCCTATACCCTCCTCGACTATCCGAGCTTCATGAAAGGGATCGAACTGATAAAGACCGCGGCCTCCGGGGTCCGCCACGCGGACGGCCCCCTGCAAAAGCTGTTCGCCGTCTCGCTCAGCGCCGCCGAGGGGTTCGGGGTCCCGGTACTGCTGGCCGTCCTCGCCGGCGCGGGCCTCGCGGCGAAGGCGCGCACGCGCGCCGACAGGTTCGTCCTGGCCTGGGTGCTGCTGATGTCGCTCATCTTCTTCAAAGCGGGAAGGGAGTCCACGGCCGGGCGCATTCTCCCGCTCATGCCGCTGGCCGCGCTGCTGGGAGGCCGCTTCCTGGCTGCCGCGCTGCGCTGGCGGCCGGCCGCGGCCTGGCTGGCCCTGGCCGTCATACTGGCCCATGCCGCCGTCTTCAACGCGGAGCACCTGCGGCTGCGCGGGGCCCCGGAGATACGCGACCTGGCCTCCGGGTGGCTGGCGGAGAACCTTCCGCCGGGAAGCTCCGTCGGCCTGGCGCGCGAACCCTCCTGGTTCAGTCCGGGCTTGGTCGAGCGGCATTACCGTCATCCGGACCACGGGCTGCTCAACGGCGCCGCCCTCGTTTCCGTCTCTTCCAGCGACTGGGGCTCGAACGGGGACATCGACCTCCTGAAAGAGAAAAGGCCCGACTTCGTCCTCCTCTCGGACCTGGAGGCGGAGTTCATAGGACGGCCCGGCGCTTTCCGGGAGATACTGGACGCCGGCTACTCGGAGGAGGCCTCTTTCTCCAGCTCCTTCTCCCGCGCGGCGGCCTGGCCGCTGCCCGGGGAACCGACCCCCATACTCTTTACCCCCGGCGAGATCAGGATCTTCCGCAGGGTCTGACGGCCCGCGGCACCGGCCTCCCCCCTCCATCCCTATTTGATACAATCTGTTGTCCGGGACGGGCTTTTTCCGCCGCGATCCGCCCGGATACCCGGAACCTCGCCGAAACGCTAACGGACTCTAATGGGCCGCAGGAAAAAAATAATTTTCGTGAACCCTCCTCTTTCCATAGAGGACCGCTACGGCGTTAAGCACCAGAGCGGCGGCCAGACCCCGCCCCTAGGCCTGCTGTGCCTGGCCACCATGGCGCGGGAGAAAGGTTTCGACGCGTCGATACTGGACGCGGCCGCGCTGCAACTGGGATACCGGGAGACCGTCGGCGCCATACTGGAACAGGCCCCCGGCTGCGTGGGGATAACCGCGGTCACCATCTCCATAGCTCACGCGGCCGAGCTGGCCGCCCGGCTGAAAAAGGCCGACCCCGGCCTGGTGGTCATGATAGGGGGGCCCCATCTCACGGCCCTCCCCGGCGAGACCATGGAAAGATACCCCCAGTTCGACCTCGGGGTCGTCGGCGAGGCGGACCATACCATCGTGGAACTCCTGGAGGCGTTGGAGTCGGGCCGGGACCTCTCGCAGGTGAAGGGCCTCATCCTGCGCACGCCGGCCGGGACGGCCGGGACCGCGCCGAGGGAACGCGTCGGGAAAATGGACGAGCTGCCCATGCCGGCCTGGGAACTGCTGCCGGACCTGACGCGGTATTACTGCCCGCCCGTGCACACGCTCAAGCGGATACCGGCCGCCCTGCTGGTGGCCTCGCGGGGCTGCCCGGGCAAATGCACTTTCTGCGACCGCAGCGTGTTCGGGAACGTCCTGAGGGCCTACAGCGCGCGCTACACTTTCGAGATGATAAAGGAGCTCTACCACAGGCACGGCGTGCGGGAGATACAGCTCCGCGACGACAATTTCACCGCCTACCGCAGCCGCACGCTGGAACTTTGCGCGCTGCTCAGGGAGGCCCGGCTGGACCTGGTCTGGACCTGCGCGGGCAGGGTGGACATGGTGAACCCGGAGCTGCTCCGGGCCATGAAGGAGGCCGGCTGCTGGCAGATCTGGTACGGCGTGGAGAGCGGCTCCGACGAGATACTCGCGCGCATCATGAAGAACACCACCACGCGGCAGGTCCGCGACGCCGTGCGCATGACCCGCGACGCGGGCATAAGCCCCTGCGGCTTCTTCATGCTGGGCCATCCCGGCGAAACGCCGGCCACGCTGGAAAGCACCATCCGCTTTTCCAGGGAACTGCCCCTGGACGAGGCCCATTTCTCGTTCACGACCCCCTTCCCCGGCTCCTGGCTCTACGATCACGCGGAGGAACACGGGACCTTCGACAGGGACTGGAGCCGGCTCAACGGCTGGCTGCCCGTTTTCGTGCCGCGCGGTCTGACGGCCGCCGCGCTCGAGGCGGCTTCCAAGCGGGCCTTCCGCGGCTTCTACTTCCGGCCGAGGATAATCCTGTCCTACCTCCTCAGGATACGCAGCCTCAGGCACGCCGCCATCTATTTCAGGGGATTCATGGCGCTGCTGGAGTGGCTGTTCAAGAGCAGGAGCCCCGGCAAAAGCGGGGCGCGGGACTGAATGGCGAAACTTCTCTTCCTCCAGAACATCGAGTACGAGTTCCTCGGGCCGATGTACATCTCCGCGGCCGTGAAGCGCAGGCACGCCTGCGAACTGGCGCTGGGCGGCGGGCCGGAGGATTTCTACGGCGTCATGGAGTCGTTCAGGCCGGACGTGATAGCCTTCTCCATCATGACCGGCTCCCACCGCTGGGCCAGGGAGACGGCGAAAGCGCTGAAAGCCCGGTACCGGACGCTCTCGCTCTTCGGCGGCGCGCATCCGACCTTCTTCCCCGAGTTCGTCGAGGAGGAAGGAGTCGACGTCATCTGCAGGGGAGAGGGAGAGGACGCCGTCCTGGACCTGCTGGACGCGCTGGACGCCGGCGGGGACATCTCCGGCATCGCCAACCTCCACGTGAAGACCGGCGGCGGCATAACGAGGAACCCGGTGCGGCCGCTGCGCGCCGACCTCGACGAGTACCCCTTCCCGGACCGCACGCTCTACCGCGCGCTCGGGGCCGTCGCCGACCGCAGCGTCAGGAACGTCATAACCTCGCGCGGCTGCCCCTTCCACTGCACCTTCTGCTTCGAGGACAGCATAAGGCTGCTCTACAGCGGCAAGGGCCGGCACGTGCGGGTGAGGGACCAGGACAAGGTGCTGGAGGAACTGCGGGGCCTCAAGGAGGCCGGGGAGGTCCGCACCGTCTATTTCTGCGACGACGTCTTCGGGCTGGACAAGCGCTGGCTTTACGGCTTCCTCGACAGGTACAAGCGCGAGATAGGCCTCGATTTCCTCTGCCTGGCGCGGGCGGACATAATAAGCGCCAACCCCGACTACGCCCGCCGCCTCAGGGACGCCGGCTGCAGGAGCGTTTTCTTCGGCATCGAGACCGGCTCGGAGACGCTGCGCAACAAGGTCCTCGGGAAAGGCGTGAAGGACGCCGACATCTACAAGGCCGCCGCGATGCTGCACGAAGCGGGCATCACCTTCAGGACCTACAATATCGTCGGACTGCCGGACGAGACGCTCGAGGACGCCCTCGGGACCGTCAGGATGAACGTCCGGATAAAGGCCGATTACCCCTGGTGCTCCATCTTCTCCCCCTATCCCCGCACGGCGCTCACGGCCTACGCCCAGGAGCGGGGCTACCTGGAAAAGGACTTCAGCCCGGACGCCATCTCCTCCTCTTTTTTCATAGACTCCAGGCTCAGGATGCCGGACATACGCAGGCTCGAGAACCTGCACAAGTTCTTCCAGACCGCCGTGATCTGGCCCTGGACCCTGCCGCTGGTGAAACTCCTGATAAAACTGCCGCCCAACCCGCTGTTCAACCTATGGTTCGGCGCCGTATATTTTTATATATTCCTAAAGAGCGAAAAGCGGAGTTTTTTCAGGACCTGCGTCTTCGCGCTCAAGAACTACGGCCACCTCCTGAAAAAATAGGCGGCGCGGGGCCCGGAAATGATGAACATAAACCTCCTTAAATTCCTGGACAAGTACGCCGGCCTGCCCCTCTGCCTGTTGCTGACCGTCCTGACCCGCCTGTCCGGCCGGGAGACCCACTCCCTGCGCGGGGAGGAGATACGCAAGACGCTGGCCATGAAGTTCTTCGGCATGGGCAGCATACTCCTGCTGGCCCCGACCCTGGCGGAGTTCAGGAAGACCTATCCCGGCTCCAGGCTCGTCTTCCTTACCCTGGGCAGGAACCGGGAGATAAGCAGGGCGCTGGGACTTTTCGACGAGATCGTCACCCTGGACATAGACGGGGGCTGGGCCGCCTTCGCGGGGTCTTTCGCGTCCGTCATGCGCTACCTCTGGAAGGAACGTTTCGACCTGGTGCTGGACTTCGAGTTCTTCACCCGTTTCTCGGCGATAGTCTCGTTCTTCACTTTCGCGGGGATCAAGGTGGGCTATCACGCCTGGGAGACCTGGCGGGGCGGCATACACACCATAAGGGTCCCGTTCAACAGGTACTGGCACATAAGCGACAGCTTTTACGCCCTCGGCACCCACATCGGCCTGCCCAGAAAAGAGAAGCTGGAGCCGGTCAGGCCCGCCGTGGACCAGGCGGACCGCGACGCGGTGAGGGAGCTGCTCGCGGCGGGCGGTGTCCCCGGCGCATACGTCTGCGCCTATGTCAGCGCGGGGGACCTGAGCGTGGAGCGCCGCTGGCCGGCCGACAGTTTCGCCCGCCTGCTCGGAGGCCTCCTGGAGCGCGGCGGCCCCCGCATAGTCCTGACCGGGTCCGGCAAAGAGGTCCCCTATGTCCGGGAGATGCGCCGCCGGCTGAACGATCCCCGCGTGCTTGACCTCTCCGGCAGGCTTTCCGTCACGCAGCTGGCCGCCCTGCTGGAGGGCGCGGAGCTCATGATCTCCAACGACGGAGGCCCCCTGCACCTGGCCGCCGCGATGGGGACCCGCACCGTCTCCTTCTTCGGGCCGGAAACGCCGGTCATGTACGGTCCCCTGGGAGAAGGGCACTCGGTCTTCTTCAAGGGCATAGAGTGCAGCCCGTGCATAAACGTCCACGACCGCAAATCCGTGCGCTGCTACTGGACCGAGCCTAAGTGCATGCAGGCCATAGACCCCGAAGAAGTCCTCGCGGAGGTCGAAAAAAAACTGGCCCGATGAAAAAAGTACTCCTGCTCAACCCTCCCGGCGAACGCCTCTACATCCGCGACTATTTCTGCAGCAAGGTCTCACAGGCCGACTACCTGACCCACCCGGTGGACTTCGTCGTCCTGAGCGGCATACTGGCCGGTGAGTACGAGGTCGGGCTCGTCGACGCCATCGCCGAGAAGCTTTCGCCCGAAAGGGCGCTGGAGGCGATACGCCGCTTCGACCCCTTCGCCGTGATCTGCCTGTTCGGCTCGGTCAGCCTGCCCGAGGACCTGGCTTTCGCGGCCAGGGTACGCTCGGCCTGCCCGGACGCCAGGCTGGTGGGAATAGGCGACGTTTTCCGGGAAGACGGCGCCAAATACCTCGGCCCGGAGTCCCCCCTCGACGCCCTGCTCCTCGATTTCGCCGCCCCGGACATCCTCTCCTACCTGAGAGGAGACCTCGCGGCGGCGGCCAATATGCTGATACGCTCGGGGGGAGAAGTGCTTCCTCTCCGGCAGGGGACGCCCGGTCCCCGCTTCGAGATACCAGTGCCCCGCCACGAGCTCTTCTCCGGCCGCGGCTACCGCCACCCTTTCGTCAGGAGCAGGCGCTTCGCCACCGTGCTGACCGATTACGGCTGCCCTTTCCACTGCAGCTTCTGCGTGATGGGCACGCTGGGCTTCAGGTCCCGCGCGCCGGAGTCCGTCATGGCGGAGCTGGAGCACATCAAAAACCTGGGGATCACCGAGGTCCTTTTCCACACCCAGACCTTCGGCGCGCGGAAGGACGAGGCCAGGGAGCTTTGCCGCCGGATGATAAGCGCCGGCCTCGGGCTGGGCTGGACCTGCTTCTCCAGGGTCGACGTGGCGGACCCGGACCTGCTCTCGCTGATGCGGGAGGCCGGCTGCCATACCGTCATCTTCGGGGTGGAGTCCGGCTCCGACGAGATACTGAAGAAGTACGGCAAGGGCTACACGCGCGGGCAGGTAGTGTCGGCCATCGACCATTGCGCCGCCATAGGCATAGAGACGGTCGGGACCTTCATCCTGGGCCTCCCGGAGGAGACCCACGCCACGATGCGGGAGACCCTGGACCTGCTCCGCGCGATAAAGCTCGATTACGCCTCCATAAACGTGGCGGTCCCGCGGATGGGGACCCCGCTCAGGGAGGAGGCCATCGCCCACGGGCTGGTGGACGGGGATTTCGCGGTCATGGACCAGTCCGGGGCGGAGGTGGCCATGGGCAGCAGGTCGCTCTCCCGGGAGGAGATAGCGAAATACCGCAGGCGCGCCGTCTCGGCCTTTTACTTCAATACGCGCTATATCCTCAGGCGCCTGGCCCGGGTCAGGTCGCTCTACGACCTGACGCGCCAGGTGAAGCAGGCCGCCGCGCTGGCGGCCAATACCTGGTTCGGGGAGAAATGAGATGAACGCCAGGGCCGGGCTTTACGTCTTCCTCGCCGCGCTGGCGCTGCGCCTGGGCCTGCTGTTCGGCGCGCCGTCCATACCCGAGGCCTACGAGCGCTTCGACGCCAGGGCCTACGAGGCCGTGGCGGTGAACCTGATGCGGGGCAACGGGTTCATCGAGGCGCCGGGGCGCCCGACCGACGGGCGCCCCCCGGTCTACCCGCTCTTCCTGGCCGCGGTCTATTCGGTCACGGGCCACAGCGAATTCGCCGTGAGGCTGCTCCAGTGCTTCATCGACTCGGGCAGCGCCGTCCTCCTCATGACCCTGACCGGGCTTATCTTCCCGCCCGCCGCCGCGCTGGGGGCGGGGCTCCTGGCGGCGGCCTACCCTCCTTTCATCCTTTACAGCAACGTGCGCCTGACCGAATGCCTCTTCATGTTCCTCTTCCTCTGGGAATGCCTGCTGCTGACCAGGGCCTTCAGGGAGGGCGACAACCGCAGGTTCGCCCTGGCCGGGATACTCCACGGCCTCGCCGTCCTCGTCAGGGCGCCGACGCTGCTTTTCCCCCTCTTCCTGCTGCCCGTCGTGCTCTTAAAACGCTTCCGCGGCCTGCTGAAGGGGTTCGTCCTTTACGCGGCGATAGGCGCCGCGCTGGTATCGGTGTGGACGGTGCGCAACTATTACGCCCACGGCGGCTTCCTGGCGGTCAACACCGGCAGCGGCTGGCTGATGTGGTACGCCATACAGGACGACGCCTGGGACGGCGACAGGATACGGGAGCTCAGCCCGCTGCGCGAATACCCGGAGCTGGCGGGGCTGCCGCGCCACGAAATGGAGAGCATAGTCGGCAGGAAGGTGATGAAGTACGCGCTCACCCATCCCGTCGATTATTCGCTGAAACTGGCCCGGAACTTCCGCCGCCTGTGGACCCTCCCGATAGGCAAAGTGATGATCTCCGATATCTCCCCGCTCTACGGCGCGCTCTACCAGGCGGCCCATTACCTCCTGCTCGCCGCGGCCCTCTGCGGGTCCTTCATGGTCACGAGATCGAATATCGTCCCCCTCCTGCCCGCGCTGCTCTACCTGGCCTATGTTTCGCTCATGCACAGCGTGATACTCGGCACCCCCAGGTACCGCCTGCCCTACGATCACTTCCTGCTGATGTTCTGCGCCGCCGGGCTGGTCTTCCTCCGCGGCGCCGCCGTGAAACTGAAGGGGGACTCCAGGTGAACTGCCCGGTCTGCGGGTCCGGCCCGCTGAAGAAGGGCCGCGCGCTGGGCGCCGGCTTCCTGCACTCCTGCCTGTCCTGCACCGCGCGCTTCATAAGCCCGCAGCCGACGGACGCCGAGCTCAGGGACATGTACGGCGAGGGCTATTACGGCTCCTGGGGGCTCTCCGGCGGCGGGGAGCATGACGCGCTCAAGGCCATGAAGACCGCCACTTTCGGGCTCCGGCTGGACCTGATCTCCCGCTACAAGGCGGCCGGCAATATACTCGACGTGGGCTGCGCCACCGGCTTTTTCATGGAGGCCGCCGAACAGCGCGGGTTCCGCGCCTACGGCGTGGAGATCTCCGATTATTCCAGCGCGGCGGCCGCGGCCAAGTTCGGCGCCGGAAGGGTGCATCACGGCGTCCTGGAGGACTGCCCTTTCCCGGAAAAGCATTTCGACGCCATCGCGATGTCCGACCTGCTGGAACACGTGCGCGACCCGCTGCGCACGCTGGCCGCCGCGCGCAGGCTGCTCCGGGACGACGGCGCGGTCATGATAATGACGCCCGACACCGGTTCGCTCACGGCCAGGCTGATGGGCGGCAGATGGACCCACTACAAACCCGAGCACCTTTTCTATTTCAACAGGCGCTCCCTCTCCCTGCTCGCGGCCAGGTCCGGCTTCGAGGCGGTGCATTTCGCCGCGGCCAGGAAGGCCATGAACCTGGAGTACCTGCGCACCCAGTTCGCGGCCTATCCTCACCCGCTCCTCACCCCGGCCAGCGCCTTCCTGGCGCGGATAGTGCCGCGCGGACCGCGGTCCGGCAATTTTTTCCTGACCATGGGGGAGATGACGGCCATTCTGCGCCCCTCGCGCTGAAAGTACGGCCGCCGGCCCGACGCGAAAATGATAGTTGCTATAATATCCTCCCGATGATAAGGACCGACACGCTGATCATAGGCGGAGGCCTGGCCGGTCTTTCGGCCGCCAGGGCGCTCAGGGGCCGGAAAAAGGTGTTCCTGGCCGAGCGGGAGGCGCGCTACGGCGGCCTGGCCGCGACCGTACTCAAAGGCGGCTTCCATTTCGACTATTCCGGGCACCTGCTCCACCTGCGCTGGCCGGAGACGACCAGGCTCATTCTCGGCGCGCTCGGCTCCAATGTCCGCCGGCTGCGGCGCGACGCGCGCGTCTTCGCGCACGGCCGCTGGACGCCTTTCCCTTTCCAGGCCAATCTCGCCGGCATGCCTCCCGCGGTGCGCTCGGAGTGCGTGCGGGGCTTCCTGGCGGCCCGGGCCGGCGGCGGCGCGCCCGGCGACGGCGCCGAGGTCTTCGAGGACTGGAGCCGCCGCGTCTTCGGCGCCGGCATCTCCAGGCACTTCATGCTGCCCTACAACGCCAAGCTCTGGCAGTACCCGCTGGACCGGCTCACGACCGAGTGGTGCGCGCCTTTCGTGCCGGTCCCTTCCCCCGCCGAGATAATCAAGGGCGCCTACGGCCGCTCCAGGCCCGGTCTGGGCTACAACGCCGTCTTCCACTACCCGCAGAAGGGAGGCATCGGCGCGCTGGCCGCCGCCCTGGCCCTCGGGACCTCCGGCACGCATCTCGGCATCGAGGTGGAGAAAGTGGACCTGCGCGCACGGAAAGCCCGTGTGCGGCACTTCGGGGAGGTCCGCTTCCGCCGGCTCATAAACACGGCGCCGCTCGACGAGTTCGCGGCCCTCTGCGCCGACGCGCCGGCCGCCGTGCGCCGCGCCGCGGCGCGGCTGCGGCGCAACACCGTCTACGTGCTGAACCTGGGCTTCAGGGAACCGGCGCCCGCCATGCACTGGGGCTATTTCCCCGGCGCGGCCTTCCCCTTCTACCGGGCCGGGGTCTCCGGCAATTTCTCCCCCTTCCTGTCGCCGGCCGGGCGCTCCTCCTTCTACATAGAGATAGCCACCGACGGCCGCCCGCTGGACCTGGTATCCGCGGAGCGGGCCTGCGTGAAAGGACTGCTGGCCTGCGGGATGCTGAAGGACGCCGGACGGATCGAGGAGCGGCTCTGGCTCAAGATCCCCTGCGCCTACGTCGTCTACGACGCGGACAGGGCGGCGGCGCTGCCGGTACTGCGCGGCTGGCTCAGGGAGCGGAAGGCCCGCTCCATCGGCAGGTACGGCGGCTGGAAATATTCCTTCATGGAAGAAAGCGTGAAGGAAGGGCTGGAGGCCGCGCGGGAGATCGCCGCGGGCCTCTGAGACCGCGGGGTCAGGACGGCAGTTTTATGCCGGCCTTCAGCATCGCGGCGCGGAGTCCCGGCCGCAGTTTCGCCGCCAACGGCGTCAGAGGCAGCCTCGGCTCGGGACCGCAGAGCCGCAGCAGCGAGACCGCGTACTTCACGGGGATCGGGTTCGTCTCCACGAAAAGGTTCTTCACCAGCGGGAAAAGCCTGTGGTGCATGGCGGCCGCCTCGCCCGGCTGGCCTTTCCTGAATAGTTCGCACATGCGCGAGACCTGCGCCGGGGCGATGTTCGAGACCACGGAAACGACACCCCTGGCCCCCACCGCCATCATGGGAAGCGTCAGCGAATCGTCGCCGCTCATCACGGCGAAACCTTCCGGCGCGCCGTTGACTATCTCGCTGGCCTGGTCGAGAACGCCAGAGGCCTCCTTGATGCCGATGATATTGGAGAATTCCTTCGCCAGGGCGAGCACCGTGGCGGGCAGCATGTTGACGCCCGTACGGCCGGGGATATTGTAGAGGACCACCGGCAGCCGGGTGGCGCTGGCGAGCTCCCCGAAATGGGCCTTCAGGCCGGCCTGCGTGGGCTTGTTGTAATAGGGGACTATGGCCAGCAGACCGTCGACGCCGAGAGCGGAGACCTTCTTCGCCATCTCCGCCGACCTGGCCGTGGAGTTGGTCCCCACCCCGGGCATCACCGGCAGTTTCCCTCCCGCCTCGTCCACGACCGTCCTTATGACGTCGAGGTATTCCTCGGGCGAGAGCGTCGCGGCCTCGCCGGTGGAGCCGCAGGGCACCAGGCCGTCGGCGCCGTTGGCGATCTGGAAAGCCACGAGGGACCGCAGCGCCTTCAGGTCGGGCCTGCCCCCTTTGAAAGGGGTGACCAGAGCGGTAAAACATCCTTCAAGTTTCAGCATCGTTCCTCCCTTCGGACCATCTCGCCGGCGAAGACCAGGCGGGCCGGGCCCTCTATCGTTATACCGGAAGCGCCCGCGCCCGAAGGCTCCAGGCTTACCGTGAAATCCTCCCCGCTGCGCGAGCGCAGGGCGACCGGCGATGCGGCCGCGCCGGAGAGCGCCAGCGCTATGGCCGCGGCCGTTATGCCGGTGCCGCAGGCCAGAGTCTCGTCCTCCACCCCTCTCTCGTAGGTGCGCACCAGCACCCGTCCGCCTCTGATCTCCGCGAAATCCGCGTTGGCGCCGGCCGGGCCGAAGGCGCGATGCCGGCGCAGCAGGCGGCCCAGCGCCGGCACGTCCACCCGGCCTACGTCCTTCACGGGGACGACGGCGTGCGGCACGCCGGTATCGAGGAAGTGGACCTCCCTCACGCCGGCGGGCCAGCGGCCGGGGTGACGCAGGGAGACCTTTTTCACGTCGGGCATGCGCATACGGACCCTGCCCCCGCCCGCGATCTCCACCGGCAGGGTCCCGGCCGCGGTGGAAAGTTCGAAGGAGCGCGGCGCCAGGCCGTTCAGGAACGCCCAGAGGGCCGCGCAGCGCGAACCGTTGCCGCAGAAGGCGGCGGAGCCGTCCGCGTTGAAATACCTCACGCTTATCACGCCGGGCCGCGCCCGCCGGACCAGGAGCAGCCCGTCGGCGCCTATGGAGAGACGGCGGTCGCAGAGACGGCGGGCCAGCCTGCCCGCCGCCGCGCCGCGGGGACCGCCGCCGGCGAGCAGCACGAAATCGTTGCCGGCGCCGGACATCTTCCAGAACTTCATCGCCCGCCTCCCGCCGCCTGCGCGAAACCGGCCAGGAACCGGCTTTCTCCGGCCGCGGCCTCCCCTAACGCCCGCGCGGCCTCTCCGCCGCGGCCCAGCGCCCGCAGGGCCAGGCCCCTGGCCAGCGCCAGCGGCTGGTCCCCCTCCGGCAGGAACCGGCCGGCCTCGTCGAAGGCCGCCAGCGCCCCCTTGCGGTCGCCGGCGAAGAGCAGATAGAGGCCGCGCTCGAAGAACAGGTCCCCGTCGCGGCAGTCCGCGCCGCAGGCTTCGGCCGCCAGTTCCGCGGCGCGCGCGTAGTCGCCCGACCTGGCTTTGAGACGGGCCAGCGCCCCGACGACCCCGCGGTCGGCGGGGGCCGCGGCCTTAGCCTCCTCCAGCAGGGCCGCGGCCCCCGCGAAGTCCCTCGCGGCTTCGAGGCAGCCGGCGTATTCCGACAGGAAAGCGGGGCCGGACGCGCCGGCCTCGCGGGCGTCCGCGTAGGAGGCCGCGGCCTGCGCCAGCGCGCCCAGGCCGGCGTAACTGCGGGCCAGGCCCAGGTTGAGCGGCACGGAACCGGGCTCTTTCTTCAGCAGCGGCAGGTAGAGCGGGACGGCCTTGTCGTAAAAACCGTTGGCGAGGTAAAGGTCGGCGAGCGCCCTCGGGAATAGCGCGTTGTCGGGGTAGAGCGCGGCGGCCAGTCTGTAGGAGGCCATGGCCTTGTCGGAAGCTCCCAGCGCCTCCTGGCATTTGCCCAGGCAGTAATACGCCCGCTCCTTGATCCCGCGCGCCGGGGAAAGTTCCAGCAGCGAGTTTATGGAGGCGACGGCAGTCCCGCAGTCCCCGGCCTCCAGGCCGGCGACGGCCTCCTGCAGGAGCTTCTCGTGGGCCGGGTCCGGCTTCTTCTTCCAGAAAAAAGCGCCGGCCCCGCCGGGGGAGAGCAGAACGGCCGACAGGAACAGCGCCGCCGCCCTCACAATCCCTCCAGCAGCGGCCCCGCCGAGCGCAGCGCGTAGGCGCGCCTGATCCCGTCCATGGCCGCCCAGGCCGCCGCGCGGCCCAGTTCGCCGGCCTCGGCGCAGCGCTCGAAATCGGCCACCTTTATGCCGCCGGCCCGCGGTTTCACCACGAAATCGGCCCCCTTCTCCTGGCTCTCTGCCAGGATGGAGCCCCTGATGTCTATGACCTGCAGCAGCGAGAGCAGCACGTTGGACGGCATCTCGTCCACGCTGTTCTCGGTCACGCTGGCCAGCACCCATTCCGCCCCTATCCCGCGGGCCGCGTCTATCGGTATGAAGTCGACGACGCCGCCGTCCACCAGGTAGCGGTGCCTGTATTCGACGGGCGCGAAGATGCCGGGCAGGTTCACGCTGGCGCGCACCGCCACCGCCACCGGACCCTCGTCGAAGATGATCCGCTCGCCGGTGCGGAAATCCATCGCGACGCAGGCGAAAGGGGTGCGCAGCGAGGAGAAGTCCCGGCCGCCCAGGTTGTCCTCTATGACCTGCGTGATGTACTTGGGCGAGATAAGTTTCTCGGTCAGCAGCAGGTTCAGCAGCCGGACGCCGCCGAAATCCCTGTCCAGCCTGAGTTCGGAGGTGCGGCGGCCGAACTCCCAGATCTTTTCGACCGGCATGCCCGAGGCGTAGAAGCCGCCGATGACCGACCCCATCGAAGTGCCGGAAACGCGGTCCACGGGGAAACCGGCGTAGAGCAGGGCCTCGAGCACCCCGGTATGCGCGAAACCGCGCGCGCCCCCGCCCGAAAGCGCGACGCCCGTGACGGGCCGCTCGCCGGCCGGCAGGGAGACCAGCCTGTCCCAGAACAGGTCGAGCAGCAGCGCCTCCCGCGAGGCCGCCGGCGCGGCGGCCGCCGCGCACGGGAGCGCCAGGAGAACGGCCGTCAGGAATCTCTTCGCGCAGAGCGGCTTCACTCGGGCAGTCCTTCGCCCTGCGCCCAGGCCAGCCTGATAGCGGCCATCTTCTGCAGGTAGAGACTCTCGAGCAGGGCGGTCTCCTTCCCGTAGACGGCCCTGAGTCCGGCGGCCGCGCGGCCGGCGTCGGGACCCGCGCGGTAGGCTTTCTCGTAGGCCGTCGACAGGCTTTCCAGCGAAGCCCGGGCCGCCTCGGCCTCCTCGAGGCGGAACACGGCCTCCTCCCACGCCGAACGCAGTTCGCCGCGCAGACGGTCCTCCAGTTCGACCCGCTTGAGCACGCCCTGGCGCTGCTGCGCCCGGCGCTGCAGGATCTGCGTCCACCAGTCGTAGGAAAGCGGGAAATGTATGGCGACCGAGGCGGCCCAGCTGCCGGTGCGGTCGCGCATGGCGGAGATGGAGTCCGCGTCGTAGGCCACGGCGTCGTAGACGGCGCCGACATAGACGTTGGGGTAGCGGCGCAGCGAGGCCATGTTAAGCGCTATCTCGTCCATCTGCGCGCGGTAGATCTCCCCGCGCAGTTCCGGGCGCCGCTCCGTGGCGGCGATAAGGGCCTTCTGCAGGGTGCCCTCCGGCGGCTCCGCGGCCAGCTCCCCCTCTATCTCCAGGGGACCGTTGGCGCCGCGGGCCAGCTCGGCCAGGACGGACAGGGCGGCCGCGTAAGCGCGCGCGGCCCGCTCCTTCTCGCGGCTAAAAGTGTCCAGCGCCGCGGCGGTCTCCAGCGCGTCCCAGCCGCCGGCGGCCTTCGCGGCCAGCGCGGAGGCCCGCAGGTGATAGGAGGAGGCCGCGGCCAGCAGTTCCCGCCGGTAAAGCGCGGTGCAGAAAGCCTCCCTCGCCCCGCGCGCCGCGGCCAGCCGCTCGGTCTCCAGCTTTAGGCGCGACTGGCTCCAGGCGTGCCGCGCCATCCGCGCGGCGTTGCGGTTGCGTCCGCCGGTATAGACCGGCTGCACCAGGTGGGCGCGGAGGGCGTAGGTATTGTCGCCGTAGGCGCCGTCCAGGTAGCGGCCGCCCAGTTCCTGCGGAAGGATCATCGGGTACTCCAGGTTCAGCCTGGAGAGGGAACCGGAAAGCGCGATCTGGGGCAGCAGCAGCGACCTGGCCTCGCGCAGCCGCTGGCGCGAGATGATCACGTCCTGTTCTGCGGAAAGGAGGGAGGGGTCGTTCTTGAGCGCCAGTTCTACGAAACGCTCAACGGCTATCGGCCCGGCCGCGGCGGGAGCCGCCGCGCACGGCAGGAATATCGGCAGGAGCAGGAGAAGGCGCATCGCTCATGTCTTGAGACCGGACAAGACCCCCCCGAGTTCCGCGGCCGCGGCTTCCAGCTCCGCCTTCAGCGGGCCGGCCTCCGGCTTCGCGGCGGCGGCCTCCAGCCGGGACCTGACGGAGGCGACGGCCTCCTTGCTTTCCTTCACCGACTGCTGCAGCGAGCCGGCCATGTTGTTGAACTGCTCCTGCAGGTCCTCGAGATGGTCGCCCTTGCGCAGCCAGACCCGGTAGGTCAGGTCGCCCTCGGCCAGCGTGGCGCAGCTCTTCTCGAACTTGAAGATGGGGCCGGCCATGCGGTGCGAAACGACGGCGGACATGATCAGCACGATGACCATGTACATGAGCATCTTGATGAGGAAGAGCGGCCCCATCGAGGCCATCTCCTCCAGCATCGGCTGCATCATCGGGCGGTCGTTGACGAACTTCGAGAGCGTCCAGATCAGGTCCAGGCCCACTATCAGGAACGCCACGAACACGCTCATCGTGATGAGCGCCATGTACCGGTACTGCAGCCCCTTCTTTATGAGTATCGTTTTGCGCTGGAAGGCCGGCTTGGCCTGCGCCTGTGCTTTATCCGCCATATTCTCCCCCTTAAAAGAGAACTTCCATCAGCCCGTCCCAGTCCTTCGAGACGGTCTTTAGCTGCCCGGTGGCCTTCTCGAGCGGAACGCCGACTATCCGGTTCCCGACCAGCGCCGACATCTGGCCGAACTGCCCGTCGCGCACCAGCTCGGCGGCCTTAACGCCGACGCGCACGCCCAGCATGCGGTCGAACAGCGTGGGCGAGCCGCCGCGCTGCATGTGGCCGATGACGGCCGAGCGGGTCTCGAAGCCGGTGTTCTTCTCGATGAACGAGGCGATGCGCTCGCCCATGCCGCGGTCCTTGAGTATGACGTGGCCGAACTGGTCCAGCTCGCGCTTCTGCTCGCCCTCGCCGACCACCGGCAGTTCGGAGGCCTCGCTGGTCACGACCAGCGCGAACTTCTTCTTCGCGTAGGCCTCCTTGATCTTCTTGAGCATCGCGGCCGTGTCGATGGTCTTCTCGGGGATGCAGACGAAGTCGGCGGCCGAGGCGATGGCGGTGAACAGCGCCACCCAGCCGGCGTGGCGGCCCATGACCTCCAGCACCATGACGCGGCGGTGGCTGCGCCCGGTGTCCATCAGCGACTCCGCGGCGTCCATGGCCCTGGTGACCGAGGTATCGAAGCCGAAGGTGTAGTCGGTGGCGTCCAGGTCGTTGTCCATCGTCTTGGGCACGCCGACGACGTTGAGCCCGTGCTCTTTGTAGAACTTCGTGGCCACGCCCAGCGTGTCCTCGCCGCCCATGGCGACCAGCGCGTGCAGGCCCAGTTTTTTGAAGGTCTCCAGGCACTTCTTAACGTTCTCTTCCTTCTTGAACGGGTTGGTGCGGGAAGTGCCGAGCATCGTGCCGCCCTTCATGATCACGTACTCGGTGATCTCCCTGTTCAGCGGCGTGGTCAGCCCCTCCACGAGGCCCTTCCAGCCGTCGGTCAGGCCGACGCATTCGTAGCCGAACTTCTCGGCCGCCCAGACGCAGCCTTTTATGGCGGGGTTGAGACCGGGGCAGTCCCCGCCGCCGGTCAGGATAGCGATCTTCTTAGCCATGGTATGTGTCTCCTTGCCTTGAGGTGTTCAGAAGCTGGTCGTGTAGCGCATCTGCACCACGCGCTCGGGATTGCGCTCGGAGCCGTCCAGGAAATCCTCGCTGGCGCCGAGGTCGCGCATCGCCACGTCCAGGTGGAAGTACGGCGTGATGAAGAACCTGGTGCCGGCGTTCACGCGCTTGGGATTGTCCGAATGGAAAAGGTTGTCGTACTCGAACATGAAGGCCATCTTGTCGCCGAGCGTGTAGTTGGCCGCCAGGAAACCGAAGATGTAGCCGTCGTCGAAATCGGGCACGTTCAGGCCGCCGTGGAAGACCAGTCCGGGGGCCAGGTATTCCTTGGAGCCGACCACGTAGAGGCCGCGGCCCTTCTCCATGTACTTCTTGAGCGCCTTGCGGTAGAAGTAACCCTGCCCGTCGAAACCCAGCGCCAGCGCCGGCACGTAGTAGTCCCCGTCGTGGAAGCGGTAGCGCACCTGTATCTCGGGACGGACCATCCGCACGGGGGAATCGGACCCCACCAGCTTGTCCACCGCCATCGAAGCGCCCAGGTTGAGCCGCTCGAGCACGCCGAAGTTCAGCGAGCCCAGCACTCCGCCCTCGCTGTAGAAGCGGGTCTTTATCAGGAAACCGTAATAATCCAGTATGCCGGCCGTCGGGACGTCTATCAGGCCCGTCTCGGGCAGTATGACGCCCTCCGGCTTCTCCTCCCGTTCCGCGCCTTTCTGCGCGGCCAGGGGGGCCGCCGCGAGCACCGCGAACGAGAACGCGAACAACGCTGTCATGGTCTTTTTCATCTTTTTCTCTACGCTCCTTGGTCTTTTCCCGAACGACATTCTAGAAAATTTCAATCCGGCCGCGCCGCCAGCAGCGCCTTTACCTTCCTGTCCATCTCATCGAGCGCGAAGGGCTTCTGCACGGTGTCGCTGGCGCCGCTGAGCAGGGCGATAGGCTTCTCGCTGGCGGTGTCGCGCGAGGTCATGATTATGATCTTCGGGGCGTCCTGTCCCAGCCGCCCGGTGACCTCGTTGGCCACGTGGTAGCCGTCCATGTAGGGCATCATCACGTCGAGCAGCGCCAGGTCGAACTTCTCCTCCTGCAGCCGCTGCACGGCGTCCTTGCCGTTGGTCACCACCTCCACCCGGTAGCCCTGCCCGCCGAAATAGGACTCCAGCAGGTCCGCCAGGTCCGGGTCGTCGTCCGCTATCAGGATGCGCTTTCCACCTGCCATGTCTTCTCTCCCAGTACCGCCTCTATATCCTTGAAAAGGGTCTCGCCGAGGGCCACGCGCTCGCTCATCTCGACCACGTACTTGCCGCTGCCGCGGGTGTCCAGGCGCAGGTAGACGGGCGCGCCGCCCTGGTGCTTCCCCAGCGCGGACTTGAGGGCCGAGAGCTGCTTGTCGTCCAGCAGGTTGGCGTCCGAGAGGAAGACCACCAGGTTCTTCCCCCATTTGCCGAAGGCCTCGCCCATGGCCGAGACCTCGTCGGCCAGCAGTTCGAAGCCGCCTTCGCCGAAATTGGATTCGTTGACCTGCCCCTGGACCACCACTATCTGGTTGGGGACCAGGTACTTGGAGTACAGCGCGTACTGCCGCGGGAACATCGTGGCGCTGATGCTGCCGGAAAGGTCCTCCAGTTCGAAGCGGGCCATCGGGTCGCCTTTCTTGGTCGTGATGTTCTTGACCTGGAGGATCATGCCGCCTATGCGCACCGCGGCGCCCTTCTTGTAGACGCCGCCCGAGACCTTCTCCACGCTGGCCGTGGTCAGCATGGACATCTGCCGGCGCAGGCTGGTCAGCGGGTGGCCGGAGAGGTAGAAGCCCAGCACTTCCTTCTCGTTCTTGAGCAGGTCGTGCTCGCTGAGCGCGGGAGCGGGGCCGTCCGCGGAGGTGTCCTTCTGCACCAGGCTGTCGGCGCCGAAAAGCATGTCCTGGGCCTCGTCGCAGGCCTTTTTGGGTTTGGAGAGGGAGCCGGAAGCCTTTTCGGCGGCGGCCAGGCCCCTGGCCCGGCGCTCCTCCGTTCTAGGGTCCCTGAAAAAGGAATCGAAAGCCCCGGCCTTGGCGGCCGACTCCAGGACGCGTTTATTGAGCTGGCGTCCTTCCATGCGGCAGACCAGGTCGGAGACGTTCTTGAACGGGCCGTTCTTATCCCGCTCGGCGGCCAGGTCCAGCACCACGCCTTCGCCGACGTTCTTTATCGCGGTCATGGCGAAGCGCAGGACCGTTTTCCCGTCCTTCTTCTCCAGCGAGAAGACCGGGCCGGAGGCGTTGATGTCCGGGCCCAGCACCCCGAGCCCCATCTCCTGGGCCTCCTCCACGTAGGTGACGATCTTGTTCTCCTTGCCGCCCTCCTCGTCGACGGGGCTGTGGCCGATCTCGCTGGTCAGCAGCGCGGCCATGAACTCGGCCGGGTGATTGGCCTTGAGCCAGGCCGTCTGGTAGGCCACCAGCGCGTAGGCTACGGAATGCGACTTATTGAAGCCGTAGCCGGCGAACTTGGCCATGTCGTCGTAGACCTTGGTGGCGAGCTTGGCCGGGATGTCCTTCTTCTTGCAGCCGTCGACGAACATCAGCCGCATCTTCTCCATGGCCTCGGCGTTCTTCTTGCCCATGGCCTTGCGCAGGCCGTCGGCCTCGCCGGGCGTGAAACCGGCCAGGCGCTTGGAGATCTCCATGACCTGCTCCTGGTAGACCATGGTGCCGTAGGTGTCGCGCAGCACCTCCTCCATGAGCTGGTGGTCGTACACGATCTTCTTCCTGCCGTGCTTGCGCTCGACGAAGAGCTCGAGCATGCCGCTCTGGATGGGACCGGGGCGGTAGAGCGCCACGAGCGCCGAGATGTCGCTGAAGACGGAGGGCTTGAGGCTCTTGACCAGCTTCTTCATGCCGTCCGATTCCAGCTGGAACACGCCGGTGGTGCGCCCCTCCGAGAGCAGGTCGAAGGTCCTCTTGTCGTCGAGCGGTATCCTGTAGATGTCGAAACCCCTGTCGCCGGCGGCGCGTATCATGGCGGCCGCCGACTCTATGACGGTCAGCGTGCGCAGGCCGAGGAAGTCCATCTTGAGCAGGCCGAGGTTGCCCAGCTGGTTGCCGTCGTACTGCGTGGTGACGACGTTCTTGTTGTTCTTGTTGGAGAGCGGGACGTATTTCGTCACGGCCTCGCGCGTGATGACGACGCCCGCGGCGTGCACGCCGGGCTGGCGCTTGAGGCCCTCCACCTTGAAGGCCATCTCGAAGAGCTTCTTGATCTTGGGGTCCTTCTGCGCGTCGCGCAATTCCTGCACCTCGGCCACGACCTTGGCCAGCGGCTCGTTGTTGGGGATCAGTTTGCAGAGCGCGTTGACGTCGGCCAGCGGCACGTCCATCACGCGGCCCATGTCCTTGAGGGCGCTCTTGGCCTTGATGGAGTTGTAGGTGATGATATTGGCCACGTTGTCGCGGCCGTAGCGCTGGCGCACGTACTCGATGACCTCGTCGCGGCCCTTGTCCGAGAAGTCGATGTCGAGGTCGGGCATGCTCTTGCGGTCCGGGTTGAGGAACCGCTCGAAGAGCAGGCCGTGCACCATCGGGTCCACGCGGGTTATGTCCAGCGCGTAGGCGACCAGCGAGCCGGCGCCCGAGCCGCGGCCGGGACCGACCGGGATGCCGACCGAGCGGGCGTGCTTTATGAAATCCATGACTATCAGGAAGTAGCCGGAGAAACCCATCCGTTTGATGACCCCGAGCTCGTAGTCGAGGCGCTCGATATAGTTGGCCGGGACCTGCCCGACCTTGACGCCGAGGCCCTCGAGGCAGAGGTCGTGCAGGTATTCGAACTGGCCCTCGGTCCCGGACTTGTATTTCGGGGGAGGATTGAAGATGGGGAAGACGAATTCGCCGGTATTGAGCTTCACGTTGCAGCGGGAGGCTATCTCCAGCGTGTTCTTCACCGCCTCGGGCGTATGGGAGAAGAGCTCGATCATCTCCTCCGGGCTCTTGTAGTAGAACTCGTGGGTGCTCATGCGCATCCGGGACTCGTCCTGTATCAGGCGGCCGGTGGCGATGCAGAGCTGGGCGTCGTGGGCCTCCCAGTCCTCGCGCTTCGGGTAATGACAGTCGTTGGTGGCCACGACGGGGAGCCCCATCTTTTTGGACAGCTCCAGCAGGCCCTTCATCGCGGCCCGCTCCTCGGGAATGCCGTGGTCCATCAGCTCCAGGTAGAAATTGCCCTTGCCCATTATCGCGGCGTACTCGGCCGCGCGCGCCTCGGCCGCGGCCATATCGCCGGAGGCGCAGGCGCGGGCGACGTGGGACTTCAGGCAGCCGGACATCGCGAGCAGTCCGCCCTTGTACTTTTCGAGCAGCTCCAGATCTATGCGCGGGTCGTGGTAGAAGCCCTCGAGGAAGGCGCGCGAGACCAGCTCCAGCAGGTTCTGGTAGCCCTCGTTGGTCTCCGCCAGCAGGGTCAGGTGCCCGTTGTCGCGGCGGCTGGAGGTGGCCTTGTCCTTGTCGAGGCGGGAACCCTTGGCCACGTAGACCTCGCAGCCGATTATCGGCTTTATCCCGGCGGCGGAGGCGGTGTTGTAGAACTCCAGCGCGCCGTACATGTTGCCGTGGTCGGTGAGCGCCATGGCCGGCACCCGCTTGTCGGAGAGTTCCTTCAGGAAGGGCGAGGGCTTGCCGTGCCCGTCCGTGACGCGCAGCATCCCGTCGAGCATGGAATACTCGGAATGATTATGCAGATGTATGAACCCGGCGGATTTCATGTTGGGACGGCGATAATTATATAATTTATATACGTGACCGCCAAAACCATACCAGGGGCCGCGCGGAGAAAGACCGCGGAACTGCGCGAGACCCGTATCCGGACCCTCGGCCGCCTCCCCGGCAAAGCGGTCTCCTTCCGCGTGGACGAGGTGCGCCTGCCCGACGGCAGGAAGGCCGTGCGCGGCTACATGGAGCACGCCGGGGCGGTGGCCGTCCTCCCGGTCCTGGACGACGGCCGCATCGTCTTCGTCCGCCAGCACCGCTACCCGGTGGGACGGGACACGCTGGAGATCCCGGCCGGGAAACTGAACGGGCCCGGGGACGATCCCGCCGCCCGCGCCCGCGCGGAGCTCAGGGAGGAGACCGGCTGCACCGCCCGCCGCCTCACGCGGCTGCTGTCTTTCTGGCCCAGCACGGCCTTCTCGACGGAAATACTCCATATCTACCTGGCCCGGGGCCTCAGGAAAGGCGTCCCCTGCCCGGACGAGGACGAGTTCGTGGAGACCGTGATACTCGGTTTCAGGGAAGCCTGGGCGCTGGTACGGAGCGGCCGCATCAAGGACGCCAAGACCCTGCTGGCGCTGCAGGCGTGGAAGATAAAGGAGCTTGAAAACAGATGAAATTCGACAACACCGACGAACTCTGCGTGAACACGCTAAGGACGCTCTCCATCGACATGGTCGGCAGGGCCGACTCCGGCCATCCCGGACTGCCGCTGGGCGCGGCGCCGCTGGCCTACGCCGTCTGGGCCGGCCACCTCAGGTTCTCCCCCGCCGATCCGCTCTGGGCCGACAGGGACCGCTTCGTTCTCTCCGCCGGGCACGGCTCCTCCCTGCTCTACTCCATGCTGCACGTCTACGGCTTCGGCCTTGAGATGGAGGAGCTCAGGAACTTCCGCCAGCTGGGCAGCCGCACGCCGGGCCATCCCGAGTACGGCCACACCCCCGGCGTAGAGACGACGACCGGGCCGCTGGGGCAGGGCTTCGCCAACGCCGTCGGCATGGCCCTGGCCGAGAAGCTGCTGGCGGAGAAGCTCAACACGCCGGAGTTCGCCCCGGTGGACCATCACACCTACGTGCTCGCCGGCGACGGCGACCTGATGGAAGGCCTCAGCTACGAGGCGGCCTCGCTGGCCGGCACGATGAAGCTGGGCAAGCTCATCTGCCTCTACGACTCCAACGGCATCACGATAGAAGGCTCCACCGCCCTGGCCTTCACCGAGGACGTGAAGAAAAGGTTCCAGGCGCAGGACTGGCAGGTCATAGAGGTGGAGGACGGCAACAGCCTCGCGGAGCTCGACTCGGCCATACGCAAGGCCAGGCGCGAAACGGAGAAGCCGTCGCTGATAATCGCGCGCACGCAGATCGGCTTCGGCAGTCCCAAGCAGGGCAGGAGCAGCGTGCACGGCGAGCCCCTCAAGCCCGAAGAGATAGCCGCCACCAAGCGGACCCTCGGCTGTCCCCCCGACGAGCCCTTCTGCATGCCGGAAGAGGCGCGCGCGCGCTTCGCGGAGACCGCCGCGGCCGGCGAGCGCGGCAGGAAGAAATGGCTCAAGCTCTGGAAGAAGTACAGCGAGGCCCATCCCGACAAGGCCGCCCTGGCCAAGGCCATGCTGGGCGGCGAGATACCCGAGGACCTCTTCAAGGTCCCCGAGAACTTCTTCGACAAGCCCGCCGCCACGCGCGAGGCTTCCGGCAGGGTCATCAACCTCATGGCCGACAGGCTGCCCGGACTTACCGGCGGCTCGGCCGACCTCGGCCCGTCGACCAAGACGGATTTCACGAAAGAGCCGGGACGCACGCTGCATTTCGGCATACGCGAGCACGCCATGGGCTCCGTCCTCAACGGCCTGGCCCTGCACGGCGGGCTGATCCCGTTCGGCGCGACCTTCCTGGTCTTCTCCGATTACATGCGCCCGGCCCTGCGTCTGGCGGCGCTGATGAACGCGCCGGCGGTGTTCGTCTTCACGCACGACGGCATCGGCGTCGGCGAGGACGGCCCCACACATCAGCCCGTCGAGCATCTGATGAGCCTGCGCCTGATACCGGGCCTGCTGGTGCTGCGGCCGGCCGACGCGTGGGAAACCCTCTACGCCTGGGAGGCGGCCGTCAGGACCCGCCGCCCGGCCTGCCTGGCCCTTTCCCGCCAGAAACTGCCGCTGCTGACGCAGTTCAGGGCGAAAGCGGCCGAGGGAGTGAAGCGCGGCGGCTACATCCTCAAGGAGGCCGTGGAGACCCCCGACGTGGAGCTGATCGCCACCGGCTCCGAGGTGGCGCTGGCGCTGGAGGCGGCGGACCTGCTGGACAAGAAGGGGCTGGCGGCGCGCGTGGTCTCGATGCCTTCGTTCGAACTTTTCAGGGAGCAGCCGCCGGCCTACCGCGAGAAGGTCCTCTCGCCCGGCACGCCCAAGCTGGCCGTGGAGGCCGGCAGGACGGCGGGCTGGAAGGACCTGGCGGGCACCGAAACCTCCGCGCTGGGAGTGGAGACCTTCGGAAAGTCGGCCCCGGCCGGGCAGGTCTACGCCGCCGTCGGGCTGACGGCGCAGCGGGTCGCCGAGGAGGCGGCCGCGCTGGCGAAGGGAAGGACGAGGGGCTGAATCAAAGGGCCCGCGCCCGGCGCAGTCCCCACAGACCGAGCGCCAGGAAGAACAGCAGCGGACCGAAGGCGGCCGTGAACGGGCCCAGTATCTCCACCTGGCCGGCGGACTGGCCGAACATCATCGCGGCCCAGAGCAGGAAACCGGACCCTATCGCGAGGCCGAGATTGAAAAGTCTGCCCTGGCTGCCCAGCAGCAGGACCACCGCGGCGCCGAGCAGCGCCATGACCGGGTTGGCCAGCGGCGCGGCAAGCTTGCCCAAGAGGACGGTCTCCTCCTCCGCCGACGGGGCGCCGATGAGACGGAGCCGTCTTATGCGCAGGAAAAGGCCGCGCATCGAGGTCCCCTCCGGGACCAGTTTGTCCATCACCATGTTCCCGGGCGCGAGCGTTATGCCGGAAATATGCGTTTCACGGCGGGAAACCGCCGGTCCGGAAGGCAGATACTCGGTCATCAGCGCGCCGTGGAACACCCAGCGCCCGAGTTCCGGGTCCCAGACGGCGCTCTCCGCCGAGATGTCCCCCGAAAGTTCCCCGGCGGCGTAGATATCGGCCGACACCTTCTCCATCCGGCCCGCCGCCCCGTCGAACAGCCTCGCCGTGAGGAACACCCCTCCCCCCACCGAGAAGGAGACGTCCTCCCGGACCAGGCGGCGCCAGTCGTCGTAACCCCGCAGGTCCTCGTAATAAAGTTCCTGGGACCTCATAAAGGCCGGGGGCATCAGCAGTTCCTGAGCCGCCAGGTGCAGGACGGAGACGCCCAGGGCGCAGGCGAGCAGCGGCGCCAGCATCTGGGCCGGGCGGTAGCCGCCGGCCAGGCCCGCCTTCCATTCGCCCCGCGCCATGAGCCCGCCCAGGGCGAAAAGCGAGGCCAGCAGCGTCGCCATCGGCATCACCCTGACGGCGAAATAAGGCGTCTGCAGTCCTATATAGGAAAGGAAAAGCCCGGCGCCGGCGTCCTTCCCGGTGAAAACGGCCAGTTTGTCGAACGCGGTCCCGAAAAGGATGAGGGCCAGGAAGACCCCCAGGCCGAAAACGAAAGGGCCCCAGTAAAGAGAGGAGACGTACCTGAAGAAGGTCTTTCTCATCTGAAACTCAGTTTCCTGCGCCAGAGCCAGGCCCCCGCCAGGGCGCCGGCCGCCGTCGGCGCGAACATGACCCAGGGAAAAAGACCGGGCTGCTTGCGGCTGAGCGCCATGCCGGCCACGGTAAGCCCGTAATAGAGGAATATGACCAGCAGGCTGGCGGCGAAGCCGGAGGACCTGGCCTTCGAGTCCAGCACCAGCCCCAGCGGGGCGCCGAGCAGGAAAAAGACCAGCGGCGCCAGGGTCACGGAAAGCCGGCTGACTATCTCCATCCGGTAACGGAGGGCCAGGCGGCCGTCCTCCACCCCTTCGGCCAGCCTGGCGAGCAGCGCGGGCGTGGTCATTTCCCTGGCGTGCAGGGGCCGCGTTCCGTCCCCGCCGGAAAAGAAGGGCAGCAGCGTCCTGTAGGAAGTGAAACCGCCGTGCATGAGACGCGCCCGTCCGCCGAAGGAGGACTGGCTGAGCGTGCCGTCGGCCAGCTCTATCTTTATGCCGAGGGAGGGTTCCACGCCGTAACGGCCCCGCGAGGCGCTGATGCGCATCAGCCGCGGCTGGGACCCCGGGCGCTGCACCCGCCGCGTCAGTTTCACGCCCCCGAGCCGTCCCGTCACGGCGTCGGCCTCGTCCGCGTAGAAGGTCCAGTCGGCTATCCTGCGGAAAGTCCGCGGCTTGAGCTCGATATGCGTTATGCGGGAGACCATCGCCTCGACATGGTCGTTGGAACGCTTGAGGCTGACCGGGCCGGCCCAGTTCCCGAGCGCCGCGGTGAGCGCCGCGGCGCCCGCCGCGGCCAGGAGCAGCGGCGCCAGGACGCGCCCGAAGGAGAAGCCCGACGCGCGCAGCGCCATGATCTCGCCGTCGCGGGAAAGCTGGCCCAGGCCCAGGAGCAGCGCCATGAGGAAAGCGATCGGCAGCACGAGGGTCATGACGCTGGGCAGCAGGAAGAGGAGCGTCCGCGACATGAGCGGGAAGGAAAAGCCGTGCAGGACCCCCTCGTGCAGGATCTGGAGGAAGTTGACCATTACGATGAGCGCGGAGAAGATGAAGACCGAAAGCAGGAAAAAGCCGCCGAAGACCTTCAGCACATAGCGCTGCGCGACAGTTATCCTCATCGTTTCCATTCTATTATATATTTTGATTATAATACTACGATGACCGTACGGCGGGCAGCGAGCCGCCGCGCGCTTTCGCTCGTCGCCACGTGAAAAAAGTCCTGCCGCTCATACTTCTTCTTTCGGCCGCCCCGTCGCGGGCGGAGGAGCACTATTCCGCTCCCCCTCCGCCGCCGTCCGGCAGGTTCCTGCTGTTCGACAGGGAGGACCCCTCCTCCTTGTTCCCGCCGGAGACCGAGGAGGAGGCCGGGCCGGAGAGCGGGGAGGGCGGGCTGGACCAGCTGCTGGACCGCCTGCCGGTCTCGGACTATTCCCAGGAGAGGTGGAACAAGGTCCGCGGCGACATCGAGACCGGCCGCTTCCAGCGGGAGGAAACGCCGCCGCTGGCCCGCGTGGCCGTCTCCACCGACACCCCGCTGTCCCCCCCGCCGGAACTGGAGTTCAGGGAATCGGGCACCACGCTCTCCCTGACGGGCCGCAAGGTCATCGGCTTCAACTACAGCGGCAAACGCTACATGAAGGAGCAGACCACCGTCATACGGCCGCGCTCGCTGAGCCTTTTCGAGATAAGCCAGCAGCTGCAGGTGCGCATGCAGGGCAAGGTCGGGCAGAAGATAACCGTCAACGTGGACTACGACGACACCAAGGAGGACAGGCAGGACATCTCCGTCGTCTACCAGGGCGATCCCAACGAGGTCGTGCAGAACGTCTCGTTCGGCGACATCGACCTTTCGCTGCCCTCGACCGAGTTCGTTTCCTACAACAAGCAGCTCTTCGGCATCAGGGCCGACCTGCGCGCCAAGGGCTTCGCGCTGACCTTCATCGGCTCGCGCACCAAGGGCCAGACCAAGGTAAAGCAGTACACCGGCAACACGCAGTTCCAGACCGTGGACGTCCAGGACGTCAACTACCTGCGCCGGCGCTACTACGACGTGGCCTTCCGCGATTACGCCTATTTCCCCTCCTCCGAGGGACTCCCGGCGGGCCGGCTGCCCATCAAACCCGGTTCCGAGTCCGTCTACATAGACCGGCAGAGCGCGGCCGCCGTCGACAATATCACGATCTCCTCGATAACCGCCGACGACCTGGCGCTGCAGACCACGACCTACACCGGCCGTTTCCAGCGGCTCAGCCCCGGCATCGACTACACGATGGACTACTCCAAGGGCATACTGACCTTCAGCCAGACGCTGAACGTCCAGGACGTGGTCATCATAGACTACGTCAACTCGAACGGCACGCTGCTCTCGCAGAACACCTCTTCCATAACGGTCAACACCGGCGGCACCCTGCGGCCCAAGCTGGTCAAGACCCGCAACGACGCCCCGATCAACTCCGGTTCGCTGACCGACGACGATTTCGCCGCCCAGGCCGGCTGGAACCGCGAGATAAAGACCTATTATTCGATAGGCCAGACCAACCTGGTGCGCGACGACGGCCGCGGCAGCTTCACGCTCAAGCTGCAGGACTTCAACCGCAACGAGGTCTCCGCGCCGGGCACCGACGGCAACCCGGTAAAATACCCCGACAACATAGAAGTGGACTTCGAGCAGGGCGTCTTCAAGCTCAAATACCCTTTCCAGGACCCGGCGGAGGCGGCCGGTACGCCCGACCGGCAGATCTATTCGGCCGCCCCGGCCGCCCGGCGCCTCTTCCGCGTGGAGTATTCCTACAGGTTCAAGACCTTCCTGCTGGAGCCCTCCATAGTCGTGAATTCCGAGATCGTGACCGTAGATAAACAGAGGCTGCGCAAGAACGAGGAATACTTCATCGACTACGACTCGGGCTTCATCACCTTCTACTATCCCGACCGCATAGGCCAGAACAGCGCGATAGAGATCAGCTACGAGGTCTCGCCCTTCGGAGGGGCCGGCAATCTCTCGCTGGTGGGCGGCCGCGTGTCCTACGACTTCGGCTCCAGGCTCTCGCTGGGCAGTTCGCTCCTCTACCAGGGCGGCATCAAGGCCAAGTCCGTGCCCAGCGTGACCGACCTGACCAGCAGCATGTTCGTCTACGAGGGCGACGTGCAGCTCAAGAACCTCAACCTCCTCGGCCTGAGGATGACCCTGGGCGGCGAGATAGCCCAGTCGCGCCTGAACCCCAACCTCAACGACTACGCGCTGGTGGACAACATGGAGGGCGTCAAGCAGGAGGACGCGCCCTCCATGGACAGGAACTTCTGGTTCATAGCGGCCAACCCGCCCGGCTCGGTCGACACTTCGGCGGACCCGGCGTCGGTCGCCTGGAACACCCTGGAGGTCAAGGCGCGCGACATAAACCCTTCGGCCACTTCCGACGGGACGCAGCAGGTGCTCTCGGTCGCCTACGACTTCACGCTCTCCAACGAGGTCTCCATCGTCTACCCTCTTTCGGCCACCGGGCTGGACTTCACCCAGAAGACGGCGCTCGAGATGGTGCTGCAGGGCCAGGGCGCGGGCGGCCCGGAGGTGAACCTGCACTTCGGCCAGATAGACGAGGACGCGGACGGACGCGGCGGACAGAACTTCGCCTGCTCCAGCGGACTGGCGCTGTTCGGAGCGCCCAGAAGCGAGGACCTCAACTGCGACGGCCAGCTCTCCAGCACGGAGGACATCGGCTGGGAATACGCGCCGGCCGGCAAGGGCTCCACGCGCTACGGGGCCAATAACGGACGCATAGACTCGGCCGACCTCAACCGCAACGGCCGCCTGGACCCGCAGGACTTCAGCGGCGGTTCTTTCGGCTATGTCACCGGCACCAAGTTCACCGACACCACGGATTCCGCCCAGAAGAACGCGGTGGATTCAACGGAGTGGCGCACCTGGAACATGCCGCTGTTCATCGCCTCCACCGAGACCTACAAGTGGAACGCCGTCAAGCAGCTGCGCCTGACGCTGCGCAAGGCGGCGGGCGGCTCCAATTCGGGCACGGTACGCTTCGCGCGCATCGCGGCCGTCGGCAATACCTGGACGGTGCAGCAGAGCACCGCCACCGGCACGCTCCAGCTCCTGGGCGTCAACAACATCGACAATCCCACCTATGTGCCCATCTACAGCGTGGGCGGACCCCCGTCGCAGGTCTATAACTCCCTTTACGGCTCGGTCTCGGAGCAGCGCGAGCGGACGAATTCCTCCAATGTCAGCGAGCAGGCCCTCTCCGTCTCCTACAATTCGGTGGTCTCCACCTCCACGGTCTACGCCTACCGCAAGTTCCCGCAGGCGCTGGACATCTCGCAGCACGAGGAGTTCCGTTTCCTGCTCTACGACAACGCCACGCCCAACGCCAGCTTCTATCTGAAGATCGGCGACGAGAACAGCTACTTCAAGGCCTCGGTGGCCCCGGCGGCCTCGGCGGGCTGGCGCCTGATCACGCTGCGCCAGGAGGACGTCAACGGCGACAAGATCCCGGACGTCTGGACCAACGCGAGCCCCTACGCCGTGGAGATCTCCTCCCGCGGCAATCCCAGCCTGCAGCAGGTCTCGGGCATACTGATAGGCGCGGAGACCGCGGCGGGCCAGCAGAGCGGCACCTTCTACCTCAACGAGATCCACCTGGCCAAGCCTCTTATGCGCATCGGCGAGGCCCGCAAGGCCGAGGCGTCGTTCGAGATCCCCGGCTGGATGAGCTTCGGAGGCAAGCACCGCGAGACGGACCGCAACTTCCAGACCCCGGTCTCGGTCATCTCCAACCAGGACAACGAGCAGCAGACGGCCTATCTCAATTTCAACAGGCTCTCCTTCTTCCCGCTCGCTTTCACCGGCGCCCGCCAGGTCACTGTCACGCCCAACACCTACGTCACCGGCGGCAGCAGCCTGGTGACCTCGCTGCAGCAGGGGCGGGTGAAGAAGCTCGACGGAACGGCGGCCGGCAATCTCTCTCTGGGCGGCCTGCCCAGGATCTCGCTGAATTACGCCGGCAACAGGACCGAGTACGACCTGCTCAAGCGCGACGACAGCAGGGACGTCTATTCCGGCGCCCTGACCTACAGTCCGCCGCTGCAGTTCTTCCTGCTGCCGCGCACGCTGAGCCTCACCTACTCGCTGACCAGCAGCCGCGTGGACTACAGGACGGAGGAACTGGCCTCGCTGGACGGCCTGTACCGCACCGAGGAGCGCGTCGACGCCTACGGGGCCCGGCTGAACTTCGTCCCCTGGCGGGGCTCCACCTTCAACCCCTCCTACAACCTGCAGGAAACGCGCGAAAAGAAGGACGAGCTCTTCAGCGGCAACAGCTACGATTATCCCAAGGCCCGTCAGCAGACCGTCGACTTCAACTCCAACTTCCTGCTGGCGCGCTGGTTCAACCCGGCCGTCAACTACTCGGTCACTACGATGGAGAACAACAATATCGTCGTCACGACCGTGACCGTCGTGACCTCCTCGGCGGTCTACTCGCCCGGCGAGATCAAGACCGTCAACCGCACGGCCCAGGGCGGCGTGAGCCTGAACTTCAGCGTGAACGACCTCGCGCCCCGGAACCGCCTGCTCCGCTCGCTGGTGGTCTCCTCCAATTTCCAGATACAGGACGGCGATTCCTGGCAGAACGTCGAGCGGGACTACGACACGGCCAACAAGCTCTGGGTCCGGGAGAGCCTGCGGCCGCGCAACGCCCTGGCGCTGAGGAGTTCGCTCACGACGCGCGACACGTTCACCTCCAACCAGAGGTGGCAGCCGCTGGAGGGCTACGCCCTCAAGGGCCGGCTCGCGCCGCTCTCCACCATCTCGATAACGAACAATTTCTCCAGCACCTTCCAGAGATCGGACGTGACGGGCACCAGGTCGCGGGTCTCGAACCGGACGTTCCCCGACGCCATAATCTCCATCTCCAAGCTCGAGGTGCTGGCCGGCGCGCAGTCCTGGGCGCGCAACGCCACGATGAACGTCAAGTACTCCAACAATACCAACGAGACCAGGACCATCAGCCTGGACCTCACCCGCACCTACGGGACGGACCTGCGCTTCCGCCTCCTGGAGAAGGTGGACGCCGCCCTGAGCTACAATCACCGCTTTACCGAGAGGAAGGATCTGCGCCGCGGCCAGGTGACGCAGAGCGCCGAGCACCACGACGCCACGGTGCAGGGGACCTTCGACTACCGCAAGTTCCGCTTCACCCCGAAAGTGGACTACTCGCTGGATTACGGCAAGACCGCGCTCGGCGTGGTCAACCAGGACCTGACCGTCCTGACCCCCAGCCTGCTGATCAAGACCGACTTCCAGGCGCCCAAGGGCCTGCGCCTGCCTTTCATGAAGCAGGCCGTGGTCTTCAGCAACCGCATAGTCTGGACCACCACGCTCAGCTACGCCATCCGCAAATCCCCCGTCGTAGTGGCGGAGAACAACAGGCTGTTCTCCATGAACACCACCGCCGATTACGAGGCCGCCAAGAACCTGCGCCTCGCCTTCAACGCCTCGGTGCAGCGGCTCTGGCACAAGTACCTGCACCAGGAGGACTACCTTTCCTACACCGCAGGCAGCACGCTGACGTTCCAGTTCTAGCGGGGACGGACGGGGACCGGGGGAAGAGCGCCATGAGGCTGAACCTGAAGGGACTCGGGATAAGACTGCTGGGCGTGCTCCTGCCCCGCACCTGCGTCCACTGCGCCGAGGACCTGCCCGCCGCTTCGGAGCGGCCGCTGTGCGCGGACTGCCTGGCCGCCCTGGAAAGGCCGGAACCTCCGCTCTGCGGCCGCTGCGGTCTGCCGCTGCGGTCCGCGGAGGGCTGCCGCTCCTGCCGGGGACCGCGGCCCCCTTTCGACCTGGCCAGGTCGGCTTTCCTCTTCAACCCTCCGCTGCGCTCGCTCCTGCACGCCTTCAAATACTCCGGCCGCCGGGACCTGGCGCGGCCGCTGGCGCTCATGATGGCGTCGGAACTGGCGCTTCTCCCGGAACTCGCCCCGTTCCGGACACTGGCGCCGGTCCCGCTGCATCCCTCGAGGGAGCGGCGGCGCGGCTACAACCAGTCGGCGCTGCTCGCCCGCGGCCTGGCCGAAGCCGCCGGCCTTTCTTTCGCGGAGGACCTGCTGACGCGGGAGCGGGAGACGCGCCCGCAGGTGGACCTGAAGCGCAGGGAGAGGCTGGAGAACGTGCGCGGGGCTTTCCGCGCCGGGCCGGGCGCGGCCGGAGGCAGTTTCCTGCTGGTGGACGACGTGGCAACCACGCTGGCGACCGCCGGGGACGCCGCGCGGGCGCTGAAAGAGGCCGGCGCGGCCGCCGCGGCCGTGTTCACGCTGGCGCGGGAGCCCTGAATCAGAATTCTATGTCGAAGATGTAGGAGGCGTAGGGCGGGACGTTCTCCAGCCGCAGGCCATCTTTCAGCGAATCGGAATTAAAGGAAAAGAAACGGTCGGAGAGCTGTTCGAAGAGGGCGGTGGTCTCGCCGGAAGTCCGTATCTTCACGTTCACCACTCCGCAAACGGGCGACGCGGAATAATTGACCGCCACTATCTTCAGCGTGCGCCGCTGCGCCCAGCTCCAGGCCAGGATGTTGGAAAAGCTCCGGTCCTCCTTCGAGCAGGGCCGCACGTCCAGCAGCGTCCATTCGCCGCCGTGGAAAGCGGGGTGGTCCACGATCTTGAGCAGTTTCTCGTAGAACTTCTTCACGGCCAGGTCCGGCTCGAGGGAAAGGTCCTTGAGCTGCAGCGGCACGCGCCGCCGCAGGCCGTTCAGCTGGGAATCGGAATAAAAGCGCAGGCCTTTGATGCTGGAGATCACCGCGGCCGCCGCCTGCGCGCGCGGCCAGCCGAAGGCCTCTACGGAGGGGTCTTCGTCGTGATTGTCGATGAAGCGCACCGAGCGCTTCTGGTAGAGCTTCTCTGCGCGCAGGTGGCCGCGCACCTCGTCGGCGCCCATGGAGCGCAGGCGGTCGTAGACGACCTTGTCGTAGGTATAGTCGAACCCCAGCTGCTGCAGCCGCCACTCCAGGCCCCAGTAGACCTCGGCGAGGAAGACGAACTCCGGGTGCTCCTCCTTGACGGCCTTTATGGCCGTCTCCCAGAACTCCTTCCCGGGCCGCCGGAAACCGGCGCGCTCCAGCAGCGGGCCCCAGGTGCCCTCGTGTATGTCGTTGAGGGTCAGCATGACCATATCGCAGCGCACGCCGTCGCACATCCCGGCCACTTCCAGCAGCTGCTTCGTCATCTTTTCCCTGGTCTCGGGATGGAAATAGTTCAGCTGCGCGCTGTCGGTCCAGGCGGGGAAGTTGGGGTCCCGCGCGTAGGCCACGTAGGCCTTGCCGTCCGGCGTGTCCAGTTCGAAGAACCAGTCCGGGCGCGCCTTATAGTCGTCGGCCGTCCCCTTAACGAAGCAGTGGAGGCACTCCTTCAGGCAGGGATTGTCGCGCGCGACGTGATTGGAGACGAAATCCAGCAGCAGTTTCATCCCCATCGCGTTGAGCTTCTCGCGCAGGGCCTTCAGCTCCCACTCGAAGCCGAGCGCGGGATTGAGCTTGTACTCGTAGATGGAATAGGGGGAGGCGTCCAGGTTCTCGTCGGTGCCGGCTATCGAGACGGCCTCCTCGCGCAGCGCCGGGGTCTCGCGCGCTATGCGGGCCGACCCGGGGCTCGGCGTCCAGACGCCCATCAGCCAGATCATATCGAAGCCCAGGTGCCGCAGGGCCTCCCATTCCTCGTCGGGGATGGTGGAGATGGTCATGTCCGGGGAGGCGTACTTCCGCCGCAGTCCGTTGAGCCAGACGCGCGTGTTGATCTCTATGAGGTGGGGGTTCGCCCTCAGCATCTCAGTCCCCCGCCCTGAAAACGGGACCGAGCCATTTCGCCGCCAGGGCCAGGGTCATGAACGAGAGCAGCACTATCATCGCCGCGCCGGTCAGGATGACCCGCTTGATCCAGCCGGTGCCGGAACGGGACTCCAGGCCCTCGGCGGAGGCCAGTTCGTACACCCACCAGCGCGTGCCGGGCACCGCCGCCGCGGCGATGAGCAGGTCCTCCCCGCGGTGGGTGGAAGCTATCCTGGCCGAGGAAAGTCCGCGGCCGGAAGCGCGCCCGACCAGTTCCAGGACCGGCTCCGGCGACTTCAGCCCCGGTTTGAGCAGGGAACGGCCGGCGGAATCGGCTATGGTCTGGCCGCCCGCGTCGAGCAGGGCGGTGACGCCGAGCGAGCCCCTCCCGCTGACGCGGAAAAAAGCGGAGGTCTTCGCCAGGCTGATGCGGGAAAGGACCGCTCCCTGCGGTTTGCCGTCCTTCAGCAGCGGTTCGGCCAGTACCAGCACGGGAGGCATATCGTCGAAATACTCCACGGCCCCGGCCGGGCCGCCGGACTCTTTCATGGCGGTGAAAACGGGGCTGGAGGAATGGTCCTGCAGCGGCGCTTTATCCTCCCCCGTGCGGGCGATCTCCCTGCCGGAACCGTCGAGCAGCGAGAAATGGAGGTAAAGGCCCCGGTTCTCGCCGGCTATCCTGCCGAGGCGGCGCTTCTTCTCCTCGCGCGAGGCGGAAACGAAGGCCTTGCCCCGTATCTCTTCCAGCGGGGCGGCGGAGGCGACCAGGTGCTCGGCCAGCGTCCCGGCTATCAGCCGGGTGCGCAGTTCCATGTAATTCAGGGTGTCCCGCCTGAGAGCGGAGCGGCTGGTTCGCAGGAAGTGGGAGGAAAGGACCAGGAAAGGGGCGAGGAACATGACCGCCACGACGGCCACGAAAGCCCATTTAGGTTTGACCAAAGTCATATCGGACCCCTCCCCGGTATGATAGCAAAAAAACCTCGTGCTATAATAGACCTTATGCGCGAAATGACCCTCGAGTTCAGGAAAATAGTGGGCGAAGGCAAGGCGCTCGGCCGCGCCGACGGCAAGGTGGTCTTCTGCTACGGCGTGCTGCCGGGCGAGACGGCGCGCGTGCGCGTCAAACGCGAGAAGCGCAACTGGGCCGAGGCCGAGCTGGTGGAAGTCCTGACGCCCTCCCCCTCCCGCCGCGAGCCGCGCGAGGACCATTACCTGAGCTGCTCCCCCTGGCAGGTCATGGACTACGCCCTGCAGGCGGAGACCAAGAAGGCGCTCATCGAGGACCTTTTCTACCAGACGCTCAAAGAGACCATCAAACTGGATTTTTTCCGGACCGCGAAGGAGCACTACGGCTACCGGACCAAGATAGAGTACAGCTTCACCGAAGAGGAGGGGCGGCTGGAGCTGGCCTTTCACAAGCGCGGCTCCTACGGCGAGAAATACGCCCTGAAGTCCGGCTGCGCGCTGATAAGCGACAATACCAACGCCGCCGCGCTCGCCATAACGGAGGAACTGCGCAAAAAAGGCGCCAGGGCCTCCGACCTGAAATCCCTGATAATCAGGGAATCCAGGGAACCGGAGGGCAGGATAGCGGCGCTCTTCGTCAAGAACCGCGAGCTGGACGTCGCCGGCCTGACGCCTCCCCCCGGCCTCGCCGGCTTCACGGCCGCCTGGTCCAATCCTTTAAGCCCCGTCAGCCAGGCCGACGAAGTGCTCTTCTCGTCGGGCGACGACCATATCACCGAGACGCTGCCCGGCGGAGAGTTCTCGTCGCGGGTCAGGCTCTCCTACGGTTTCGACTGCTTCTTCCAGAACAACATGGAGCTCTTCGCCCAGGCGCTCGACGAGATGGGCCGCCACTGCTTCAAGTGCGGCAAGATGGTGGACCTTTATTCCGGGGTGGGGGCGATAGGCCTCTCGCTGCGCCAGTACGCGGACAAGGTCTACGCCGTCGAGTCCTCGCCCTCGGCCGTGCGCTACGCGGCGCATAACGCGCTGGAGAACGGGGCCTCCAACTTCGAGGCCGCCTGCGGCCTGTCGGAGAAGACCGGAGAGGAGGCGCTGCACGGGGCGGAGATACTGCTGGTGGACCCGCCGCGCGCGGGCCTGCACATCAAGGCGGTGAAATCGATACTGGCGGCGCGGCCGAAAAGGGTGATCTACCTCTCCTGCAACCCGATAACGCAGGGCAGGGACGCCGCTTTCTTCCTGGAAAGGTACAAGCTGTCCGCCTCGGGCGGCTTCGATTTCTACCCCAACACTCCCCACGCCGAGACCATGATGGTCTTCGACCTCAGGTAAAAGAACCGCGGACGGACTCAGTCCACCGCGACCCAGGCGGCGGTCCGCGTACCCTTCAACTTGCCGTTGAAACCTTCCACCCAGGCGTTATAGCGGGTCTGCACCTGCTTCCCCTCGCCCAGGTATTCGGGGTTGAGCGCGTTCTTCACGAAACCTTCCGCGACGGGGAAGGACGTGACCAGCTGCGCGTGCGGCCGGGCGGTATCCTTCACGGAGTAGACCAGCAGGTAGGCGTTCCCGCCGGAGGTAACGGACCCGAAAGGAAGGAAGTCGGTGCGCAGCGAGACGCTCCGCTTGCTGGTGAGGGAGACGGTCTCGGTCAGCCTGAAATGGCCCGGGGCTTTCCAGGCCCTGGCGGCGGAGCCGCAGGCGTAGGAAGCCTCCGACAGCCTGGCGGCGGCCACGGCGTCGTCGGCGAAAGCCGCGGCGCCGGACACGCAGGTGATATTGGCCAGCAGCGTGCCCTCCGCGGGAGAAGGGCCCAGCGCGCCGCGCGCGAAACCGAGTCCCGCCTCTATGTCGTCGCGCACCCAGCGGGCGCGCTTGAAGCCGAACTTGGTCGGCAGCAGGCTGAACAGATAGCCGTAGGAGTGCTCCATCCCGGCGTGGACTATTTTGCCGCGAGGGCCGGGGAGGTCCAGCCCGACGGCGAGGAAGGAAAGTATGGAGTCGTGGACTATGCGGGCCTTAGCCATCTCGTCGAAGTTGACGCTCTCCCCCCAGAGTTCCTTGAGGTCCGTATTGAGCTTGTCCGAGGCCAGCTGGGCGGCCAGGCCCGGGGCGTGTTCCGCCAGCACCGGCGCCAGCGGCAGGCCCTTAGCCGCTTTCTCCTCCATCAGCCGGGCCATGCCGGCCCAGGGGCAGTCCAGGGCGTCCTCGGCGGCGGGATCGCCCGGCGCGGCGGGAGCCGGGCACTGGTAGGCGTGCAGCGCCGCGGCGAGGAGGAACAGCGGGAGAACGAGGAGAGCTCGCTTCATATCAGGCCCTCCCCCGGAAGTCGGAAAGGCTGACCGTAAAGTAACGGGTGCCGCAGGGATAGCCGGGATAGGGGCCGCACTCCTCGTCCGGATTTATCGGTTCCTGGACGGCGCGGGTGCTCTTGGACACTTCGTCCGGCGCCCGCCCGACGGACGGCCGTACGGGCTCGCCGGCGGCCGGCGCGGGCGGCTCGGCCGCGGTCTGCACGTTCGCGCCGTTCCCGGCGCAGCCGAAAAGGCCCAGCACGGCGGCGGCCAGGGCGCCCAGAAGTCCGGCGCGCGAAAAGCCGGCGGCCTCCCTTTCGCTCATACCGGTCTTCAAAGCCAGTTCCCGCAGTTTCTTTTCCATAAGGTCGGCTCCTTTATTTCGGGCTCCCGGACATTGTACAAAAGCGGGGACCGCCTTATTTAGTAAAATTCACTCATGTCCTACCGGGCGCAGATAACGGTGGCCGCCAGCGCGGGCTTCTGCCCGGGCGTCAAAGGAGCCATCGACAAGGTGCTGGAACTGGCCGCCGCCGGCAGGTCCCCCGTCTACACGCTGGGGCCCCTCATCCACAACAAGCAGGTCATAGAGACCCTGGAGGAAAAAGGCGTGCGCGCCGTCAAGGACGCCTCCGAAATAAAGGAGAAAGGGGCCACCCTGGTCATACGCGCCCACGGCATACCGCCGGGACTCGAGGCCGCCGTCAGGGCGCTGGACCTCAATGTCGTGGACGCCACCTGTCCGCTGGTAAAACGGGTGCACCGCAATATAAAGGAATGGGCCGACAAGGGCTACGCCACCGTAATAGTCGGCGACGCCGACCACGCCGAGGTCGTCGGCCTGATGGGCTATACCGGCGGCCGCGGCCACGTGGTCAGCGGGCCCGAAGAAGCGGCGCGGCTCCCCCGCCTGGAGAAGGCCAATATAGTCGCCCAGACCACGCAGGGAACGGACGTTTTCCTCAGGACCGTGGAGGCGCTGCGCCCGAACACCGGCGAGCTGATAGTCTCCAACACCATATGCGCCCCCACCCGCGAGCGCCAGAGCGAGACCATGGAACTGTCGCGCCGCAGCGGCCTGGTCATAGTCGTCGGCGGCAAGAACTCGGCCAATACGGCGCGCCTCTTCCGGATCTGCGCCGGCCTGGCGCCCCGCGCCGTCCACATAGAGCGCGAGGACGAACTCTCGCCGGAACTGTTCGACGGGGTCTCCTCCGTCTTCATAACCGCCGGCGCCTCGACGCCCGCCTGGATGATAGAGAAAGCGCTCGCCCGCGCGCGCGAACTGACCGAGATACACCGCTCGCCGCTCGCGGCCGGGCTGGAATTCCTCTGGCTGCTGCTGGTGACGAGCTGCGTCTTCACGGCCGCGGGCGCCGTGGCGCTGGCCTACGCCTCGATGCGCCTGCAGGGCCTGCCGATAAGCCCCGCGATGCTGGCCCTGGCCGGCCTCTTCGTCTTCAGCCTGCACCTGACCAACCGCGCCGCCGAGAAAGGCGCCGCGGTGCCCGACCGCGCCAAGCAGCTGCTCTTCGTCCGCTTCGGCCGGACCACGCGGGCCGTGGCCCTGCTGGCCGGCGTGGCGGCCATAGCCCTGGCCGCCGGCACGACGGGCACGCTGGCCCTGCTGCTGACCGCCTTCTTCTGGGCCATGGGCATGCTCTACCCCTATAAGATGCCTTTGGGCCTGGACGCCCTGGCGAAATTCCCCGGTTCCAAGGACATCATGACCGCGCTGGGCTGGGCCTTCGTCTGCGCCGCCCTGCCCGCGCTCGCCTGGGGCTCGCTCGCCTACAAGTCCTCGCAGCTCGCCGTCGTCTTCGCCTTCACGCTGGTCTTCGCGCGCTCGGTCATGTTCGGCATCAGCCACGTGCACAGCGACATGATAGTCGGCAACGAGAACTTCTACAAAGCGGCGGGGCCTAAGGCGACCTACGCGGCCGTCCTGTCCATCTTCATCTTCATGGAGGCGATACTCATCGCCCTCAAGAACATGGCGTGGAAGGAGCCGCTGGTCAACGCGATGATCGCGGGGATGTTCTACTACCTCGGGCTTATGATCTTCTTCTACTTCCGGCGGATGCCGGAAAAGACGCTGGCGGAAACGCTGATAGACAGCCAGTTCCTCATCCTGGCCGGCCTGGTGCTGGTCTCCTGATCACTTTTTGTTGAATTCTTCGCGGAGCCGGAGGCGGCCGCGCAGCAGGCGGGACTTGAGCGCCCCGACGGTTATCCCGAGCACCTTCGCGGCCTCTTCCAGCGACATCTCCTGGATGTCGACCAGTGTGATGGCCATCCTGTAATCCACCGGCAGGGCCGAAAGCGCCCTGGCGACGCTCTCGGAAAGGTCCTTCTTGACCGATTCCTCGTGGGCGACGGCGTCCTTTACGTCCTTGATGTCCTCGAGGCTGACCAGTTTCTCGCGTTTCTTCCGGCGGAACTTCATCCAGCAGTTGTTGGCCGCGATGCGGTAGAGCCAGGTGCCGAAGCCGGACCTGCCCTTGAAGCTCTTTATCTTGGTGAAAGCGGTCAGCATCGTCTCCTGGTAGACGTCCTCCGCCTCGGAAGGCAGGCCGCTGCAGACATAATGCGCCAGGCCGTAGATGCGGTCCTTGTGCAGCTTTATCAGTTCCTCGAAACTGGCGATGTCGCCGTCCTTCGCCTTGCCGATGAGCGCCTCTTCCTTCGCGTCCATACTCCGATTATACACAAAAGTGATAAAATAACGGCACGGAGCGCAGTTAGCTCAGCGGTAGAGCATCCGCCTTACACGCGGAGGGCCATAGGTTCGAATCCTATACTGCGCATAATGGTTTCCGAAGGTACGCAGTAAGCGGGCCAATAGTTTGGCCCGCGTTAGGGTTCGAAAGCCGGAGCCGCGAGAGCAACGGCTCGCAGCGGCGAGGCGGGGTGAGGACCGCCCTTCGGAGCGGCCTCCGGCGGAGGCCGCGTGCGGTCCGCAAGGCCGGAACCGGTTCCCTGCGTAAGCGGAACCGGTGAGGCGTGGCTGGAGAAAGCCGCTATGCGGCTTATCGGAAGCGCGGGCACCAATCTTCCACAAAACAAGGACCCTTTAAAATGACCGACGACAAGCGCGACGACCTTCCCAAAGAAGAGGTAATGGCAGAGGACGAGATAGAGCTCCTGGACGAGCCCGAGAAGGGCCCCGAGGACATCAAGGACCCCGAGCAGATAGAGCTCAAGTGGTTCAGGGAGGTCTACCAGGGCGACAATATGAAGCAGCTCACGCTGCGCGCCGTCGTCATGGGGGCCTTCCTCGGCGGCTTCATGTCGCTCTCCAACCTTTACATCGGCCTCAAGACCGGCTGGGGCCTGGGCGTCGCCATCACGGCCTGCATCCTTTCGTTCACGATCTGGAAGACGCTGATGACGCTGCTGCCCTTCCTCTTCAAGGACCCGATGACCATCCTGGAGAATAACTGCATGCAGTCCACGGCCTCGTCGGCCGGTTACTCCACCGGCGGCACCATGGTCTCGGCCATCTCGGCCTACCTGCTGATCACCGGCACGCATATGTCCTGGCAGGTGCTCACCGTCTGGACGATATTCCTGGCCATGCTCGGCGTCTTCATCGCCATACCGATGAAACGCCAGATGATAAACATCGAGCAGCTCAAGTTCCCCAGCGGCATAGCCGCCGCCGAGACCCTCAGGAGCCTGCATTCCAAGGGCGCCGAGGCTTCCGACAAGGCCAAGGCCCTGGGCGCGGCGGGCCTTTTCGGGGCGGCCGTGGCTTTCTTCCGCGACAAAGGGGAGGCCGTGTTCGGCAGGACGCTGATCCCCGGCATGCTCGAGTTCCCCGGCGCGCTGAAGGGCCAGCCGCTTTCCAAGTGGACCATCTCCTTCGAGATGAGCGCGATAATGGTGGCCGCAGGGGCCATCATCGGCTGGAAAGTCTCCTGGTCGCTGCTGCTGGGCGCCATCGTCAATTACGGCCTGCTCGCGCCCTGGGTGGCGGGACTGCCGCCGACGGAGGCCGGGGTGGCGGCCATAGACGCTTCCAGCCTGGGCTACCGCGCCATCGTGCAGTGGAGCACCTGGGCGGGCGCCTCGATAATGGTCACCTCGGGCCTGTTCATGTTCGCGCTGCAGTGGAAAACGATCAAGAGGGCTTTCAGCGGCATCACCGCCATCTTCAGGCCCAAGTCGGAGAGAAAAGCCGACCCGATGGCCAGGATAGAAGTGCCCGCCTCCTGGTTCGCCGGCGGCACCTTCGCGGCCGGCCTCGGCTGCATCTTCGTCCTGCACTACGCGTTCGACACCAGCTGGTGGATGGGCCTGGTCGCCATAGTCATGACCTTCTTCCTGGCCATGGTCGCGGCGCGCGCCACCGGCGAGTCCGACATCACGCCCATAGGCGCGATGGGCAAGATCACGCAGCTGACCTTCGGCGTGATAGCCCCGTCCAACATGACGACCAACCTGATGACGGCCTCGGTCACGGCCGGCGCGGCCGGCTCCACCGCCGACCTGCTGGTGGACCTCAAGAGCGGCTACCTGCTCGGCGCCAACCCGCGCCAGCAGTTCATCGCGCAGTTCCTGGGCATCTTCGCCGGCACGCTGGTGGTGGTCCCCGCCTTCTACCTGCTGGTGCCCGACGCCTCGATACTGGGCTCGGACAAATGGCCGGCCCCGTCGGCGCAGGTCTGGGCCGCGGTGGCGAAACTGCTCTCGAACGGCATCGGCTCGCTGCATCCCGCGGCGCGCAACGGCCTGCTCATAGGCGGCCTGGTCGGCCTCGTCATCCCCGCGCTGGAGCTCATGTTCCCGAAACGGCGCAAGTTCATCCCTTCCGCGATGGGGCTGGGGCTCGCCATGGTCATCCCGTTATGGAACTCGCTTTCCATGTTCATCGGCGGCCTGATAGCGCTGATCCTGGAGAAGAAGAACAAGCCGCTGGCCGACAAGTACATCATCCCGGTCAGCTCGGGCATCATCGCCGGCGAGTCGATAATGGGCGTGGCGATAGCCCTGACCGACGCCAGGGACATGGTGACCGAGGTGATAGGGCGCATCAGGGCCGTGCTCGGGCGCTGACGCTCCCGATTTGCCTCGACGGGCGCGCTTTTGATATCATTTCCCCGTTCCCGTGGGGTCGTGGTGTAGTTGGTTAACACGCCGCCCTGTCAAGGCGGAGACCGCGGGTTCGAGTCCCGTCGACCCCGCCAAATTTTCTCCCGAGAAAATTTGGCACTTGAAAACTCCGCTAGTTCCCGCAGTTCCCGCGTTTTCTCCGCCGGAAAATTAAATTTTAAATTTATTTTTTTCCCGCCGCCGGATTCAACCGCGAAGTGCAACACCCTGCTTAAAAACTTCGGCCGGGGTCCTGTAGCCTAGGCATTTCCGCGGCCGTGTGTTTAGTAGATATTCTACTCGTTTTACCTGATTTCTGGTTACTGTGGCGAAGTCGGTGCCTTTAGGGAAAAATAGCCGCACAAGGCCGATGGCGTTTTCGACCGAACCTTTTTCCCAGCTGTGGTACGGGGCACAGAAGTAGGACTTCATGCCAAGCTTGGCGTTAACTTCTTCGTGCTGCGCGTTCTCGCTGCCGTTGTCGTAGGTCATAGTCCTGCGCATATGCTCAGGGTAGCGGCAAAGACGCTTGTTTATTGCTTTTCTAAAGCCGTCGCTGCTCTTTGACTTCAGTTTCCCAAGCCGTATGAAGCGGCTCTTGCGCTCAAGCATCGCGGCTATGGCCGCAGTGGACTTGCTGGAAACTATCGTGTCCGTCTCCCAGTGGCCTTCCTGGGCGCGCGTGGCGGCCTCTGCAGGCCTGTTCTCGATCCCGATTCTATTCGGGATATGGCTCTTCTGCGCGTAGCGTTTGCGATAGCCGGGATGTTTTCTGACCCGGTGCTCTTTGGGCAGATATTTCTTCAGGTTCCGCGCTTTGCCCAGAGGGCTTTCGTAGATGAACTGGTAGATAGCTTCGTGGCTTACAGAATGGCCGGGATATTTCTCGGAAACAGTTTTAGCGATAAGTTCAGGCGACCAGCGTATTCGCTGTTACGTCCCAGCTACCCGAGACCGCAAAACAGGCAGTAATTCCCACCTAACCGAGACCACATTGACTGGTTCCATTCCCAGTTAGCCGAGACCACTTTTGCCGGGGCCATTC
>JAGVVD010000029.1 GCA_019135865.1 Elusimicrobiota bacterium | reverse complement strand
ATGGTCAGGAGAGGGCAGCATTGGGACAGCGGGATGGCGGCGAAATGCCTTTGCGGGGCTTGAACCCGTGAAAATCCGCCTGTCAGACATTACAGTTGCTCCTCATGTTCCTCGTCGCAACGAGGTCACGGGAGCGTCTTCCTTATAGGGGAACAAACATGTGCGGAATATTCGGGATAACGGACAATAAGGAAGCGGCGAGGCTGTCGTATATAGGCCTGTTCACGCTGCAGCACCGCGGCCAGGAGAGCGCGGGGCTGGCGGTGGACGACGGGCGCGGGCTGAACTGCCGCGCCGGCATGGGGCTGGTCGGCGACGTCTTCGCCGGGGGGACGCTCGAAGAGCTGCCCGGCCGCGCCGCCATCGGCCATGTCCGCTATTCCACCGCCGGCGGCTCCTCTATCGGCAACGCGCAGCCGCTCTGTTTCAACACCGCGCTCGGCCCCGTCGCCGTCGCCCATAACGGGAACCTCACCAATACCGCGGAGCTCAAGAAAGATCTCCAGTCCCGCGGCGCGATATTCCAGAGCACCTCGGACAGCGAGACCATCATCCACCTGATGGCTTTCTCGGGAAAACGCGGACCGCTGGCCGCGCTGGAAAAAAGCCTGCCTAAGCTCGCCGGCGCCTACGCCTTCCTGTTCATGACCCCCGGCCGCGTCATAGCCGCGCGCGACCCGCTGGGCATCAGGCCGCTCGTCATAGGCCGCCTCGGCCGCTCCTGGCTCTTCGCTTCCGAGACCTGCGCGCTGGACGTGGTCGGCGCGCAGGCTGTGCGCGAGGTGGAGCCGGGCGAGCTGGTCTGGGTGGAAAAGGGCCGCCTCCGGTCGAAGCGCTTCGCGCCGCGCCGCCGCCCGGCCCGCTGCGTTTTCGAGCAGGTCTATTTCGCGCGTCCCGATTCCTTCGTCATGGGCAAGAGCGTGCAGGGCGCGCGCTACGAGATGGGGCGACTGCTGGCCGCGGAACTCAAGGCCGCCGGCGTGAAGGCCGACCTGGTCTCCGGCGTGCCGGACTCGGGCAATTCGGCGGCGCTCGGCTGCGCCAAGGGGATGAGGCTGCCCTACCGCCCGGTCTTCATGCGCAACCACTATACCGGCCGTTCCTTCATCCAGCCAGACCAGAAGATCCGGGAATTCACGGCGCGGCTCAAGCTGGCACCGATACGCGACGTGATAGCCGGGAAGACCGTGCTGATAATCGACGACTCGCTGGTGCGCGGCACCACCTCGCGCAAGATAGTGCGCAGCCTCAAGAAAGCCGGCGCTAAAAAGGTCATAATGGCGCTGGCTTCGCCGCCGGTGCTCTCGCCCTGCTATTACGGCATCGATATCGCCGACAGGAGGGAGCTGGCCGCCCGCCGCATGGGCCGCGAAGCCCTGCGCCGCCACATAGGGGCCGACGGGCTCCACTATCTTTCGGCGCACGGCCTGATGCTGGCCTGCTCGGGCGGGAAATTCCCCGGTCACCTCCAGGAGGGAATGCGGCCGGGCCCCAACGGCCTCGAGAAGGATTTCTGCGCGGCCTGCTTCGGCGGGAAATACCCGGTGAAGCCGCCGAAAGGGGAATAGCGTGCCTGTAAATGTGCTGATAATCGGTTCGGGCGGCCGCGAGCACGCGCTGGCCTGGAAACTGAAACAGAGCCCGCTGGCCGGCAGGATATTCGCGGCGCCCGGGTCGGAAGGTATGAAGGACTGCGCCAGGCCCGTGCCGGCGGGGGCGCTCGAGTTCGACAAGATAGCCGATTTCTGCGCCGGCAGCGACATAGGCCTGTGCGTGATAGGCCCCGAGGAGCCGCTGGCGAAGGGTCTCGCCGACCATCTGTCGGCCAAAGGCGTGAAAGTTTTCGGCCCGCGGCGGCAGGCGGCCATGCTGGAAGCTTCCAAACAGCTGGCCAAGGAGTTCATGAAGCGGAACTACATCCCGACCGCAGGTTTCCAATCCTTCTACGACCCGCGGCCGGCCAAAGAGGCGGTGCGCGCGAACGAGAACTGGCCGCTGGTGGTCAAAGCCGACGGCCTGGCCGCCGGCAAAGGAGTGAGGATCTGCCACGACGAGGCGTCCGCGCTCGCGGCGATAGAGGATTTCATGGAGAAGCGGGTGTTCGGCTCCTCCGGCGCCAGGGTGGTGATAGAGGAGTTCCTCTCCGGCCGCGAGGCCTCGGTCATGGCGCTCTGCGACGGGAAGGATTTCGTCATGCTGCCCGTCGCGCGCGACCATAAACGCCTGCTCGACGGCGACGAAGGCCCGAACACCGGCGGCATGGGCGCGGTGGCCCCGGTCGACCTGGACGCGGAGACGCTTGAGAATATCCGCGTGAACATACTCGGCCGTTTCGTCGAGGGCCTCAAGAAAGAGAGGATCCCGTATTGCGGCGTGATCTTCGCGGGCCTCATGCTGACCAAAGACGGGCCGAAGGCGCTCGAATTCAACGTGCGTTTTGGCGACCCCGAGACCCAGACCGTCCTGCCGCTGATAAAGTCCGACCTGCTGGGCCATATGCTGGCCTGCGCCGAAAGCCGGCTGGCCGGCGAGAGGGCGGAGTTCCATGACGGGGCCTGCGCCACCGTGGTAATGGCCGCGGCCGGCTATCCGGAAAGCCCGGTCACAGGGGCGGAGATCCGGGGCCTGGACAGGGTTCCCGCCGACGCGGAGGTGTTTCACGCCGGAACGGTCTCCGACGGCGGCAGGTTTAAAGTGAGCGGCGGCCGGGTCCTGGGCGTTTCCGCGCGCGGCGCGAACCTGGCCTCGGCGCTAGCCCTCGCGTACAAGGCCGTATCGGCTATAACTTTCGACGGCGTGCAGTACAGGCGGGATATAGGTTCCACGATCAGGGAAGCGGAGGCGAAATGATAAAGAAAGACGGGAATAAGGCGGCCGGGCCCGCCGCGCTGGCTAAGGTGATAGACTTGGTGGAAATGCGCACGGCGCAGCGGCGCTCGACGCTGGCCATCTTCGACCTCGACGGCACGCTGTTCGACAACCGCACGCGCACGATGTTCATCCTGCGCGAGATCTCGGAGAAGTTCGACTCGGCGCTGCCGCAGCTCTCGCGGGCCTTCTCCTCTTTCCGCGACCTGTCCGTGGTGGATTACAGCCTGGACGTCACCCTGAAGCGGCTTAAAGTGACGGCCTCCGCGGAGATCAAGTTCGTCAAGCAGGAATGGGCGCGGCGGTTCTTTTCCGACGAGTACCAGAAGTACGACATGCCGCTGGCCGGGGCCAAGGCCTATGTCGAAAAGATACACGCCGCCGGCGCCACGGTCATCTATCTTACCGGCCGCGACGTCGGCAGGATGCTGGTCGGCACGACCGAGGTGCTGCGGCTCTACGGCTTCCCGGTCGGCGTGGCCGGGACGATGACCATAGTGAAGAAAGAGTCCGAGCAGGACGACGAGCTCTTCAAAAGAGAGGTCAGCGAGTACATAGACCGGCTGGGCGAGGTGGTGGCCGTCTTCGAGAACGAACCGGCCAATTCCAATATACTCCGGGCCCGCTTCCCCGGCGCGGTCTCTTTCTTCGTGGAGACCCAGCACCGGCCCGGCGCGCCCAGGCTCGACGCGGGCATAATCCGCATAAAGGATTTCCGGCCGCCCGGGAGGGGGAAATGAAACGGCCTTCCCCGGCGGAGTTCAGGAGGCGCGAGAAACTGCTGCTGGAGTTCGCCTCGGCGCCCGCCGCGGCCGGGCATGAGGGCGCGGTGGAACGGCTGGTGGAAAAGTGGGCCGCGCGGCGCCGCGGGCTGGTCCTGGAACGTGACCGGTGCGGCAACCTTATCGTCCGGCGCCGGGATTTCAAAAAAGCCTGCCGGAGGAAGGCGCCGCTCTTCATCACGGCGCACATGGACCATCCCGCCTTCGTCGTCCTGTCGGTCTCCGGAAGAGAAGTAAAGCTGGAATTCCGCGGCGGCGTCCACGACCCGTATTTCAAGGGCGCGAGGATAGAGATATTCGACGCCGGCCTGCGCCGTTCCCGGCCCGCGCGGATAGTCTCGCTCGACGCCGCTTCGAAGCCTTTCAAAACGGTGATCGCCAGACTGGACAAGCCCGCGCCCGTGGGGCCCGGCTGCATCGGCCGCTGGCTGTTCCCCAGGTCCCGCGTGAAGAAAGGCCTGGCGTGGACCAACGGCTGCGACGACGCCGCCTGCGCGGCCGCGGCGCTGATAGCTTACGAGGGGATATCGCGGGATAAAAACCTAGGCCATGTCGCGCTGTTCTTTACGCGGGCGGAGGAGACCGGTTTCGTCGGGGCGATAGGCGCGGCCCGCGGCGGGACGCTGCCGAAGAATTCCCGGCTGATCTGCCTGGAATGCTCGCGCAGTTTCCCGCACGATTCCCCGATAGGCGGAGGGCCGATAGTCAGGGTAGGCGACAAGATGAGCGTGTTCACGCCGGAACTGACCAACGCCGTAGCGGACATAGCGGCCGCCTACCAGAAGAAGAAGCCGGGGTTCAAGTTCCAGCGCAAGCTCATGCCGGGCGGGACCTGCGAGGCCTCGGCCTTCTCTTTCTACGGGCTAAAGTCGACCTGCCTCTGCCTGCCGCTGGGCAATTACCACAATATGGCGGATATCGACGGCGCGCTCGCGGGCAAGAAAGCCCGGGTGGGACAGGAACATGTCTCGGTCGCGGATTTCCACGGGCTCATAGAGCTGATCCGCGAGACCGCGGCGCGGCTGGACTCGCCGGGCCTTTCGGCCCGGGACGGAATGGAGAGGATCTGGAAGGAAAGGGCTTTCGTTATCGGCCGCGCGGCGCGCCCCGGACCGGCGGCGCGGCCGCGCTGACCGGGGAACTCAGATCTTCCCGCCGAAGAATTTCCGGTCGAGGCTGAATCTGCCGGCGCCGGCCAGCGCGAGGCCGGAGAGGACGAAAAAAAGTTCCACGGCGTGCGAGGCGCCCTTCAGCCCGTCGCCCGCGGAGAGGTGCATGACCGAGGCCACCAGCATCGTGAAGGCCATGGCGGCCGCCGCGGGACGCGCCAGCAGCCCGGCCGCCAGGAAGAGCCCGCCGAAGCATTCGGCGGAGGCGGCCATAAAACCCCAGAAGGCCGGGAGGAAAGTCACTCCGAAGTTCCCCATGGCCCCGCCTATTTTCGCCCACAGTTCCGGCCCCGCCTGTATCTTGGCCAGGCCGTGCACGAAGAAGAACATCAGCCCCACGCCCAGGCGCATCACCAGCAGGCCGTAGTCCCTGCCCGAATCGAAAGCGCTGTCCCAGCTGTCCGGTAGTTGCATGATCAGTTCCCCCTGAATTCAGGTCTTCTCTTTTCCATGAAAGCCTTTATGCCTTCGGCGTAGTCGTGGCTGTTGTAGACCCTGCGGCGCAGCGCCTGTATCCTCTCGAAGGCCTCGGGACTGATGGAATGTCCCTCGCTGAGGATGCGGAACTGTTCCTTGATGACGGCTATCGCCATCGGGGAGTTGGCGGCCATGCTCTCCGCCAGGCCCGCCGTGAAACTCTCGATCTCGCGCGAACTGACCAGGTAGTTGAGCAGCCCGGCGTAATAGGCCCTGTCCGCTTTCACCGGCTGGGCGGTGAAGAACATCTCCTTCGCGATGTTCAGGCCTAGGCGGTTGATGAAATGCATGATGCCCGCCGCGTTGTAGGGCAGGCCTATCTTCACGGGGGTGATGGCGAAGGTCGAGGTTTCGTCCCCTATGGCGATGTCGCAGGTGACGGCCAGGTCGCAGGCGCCGCCCCAGACCCCGCCCTGCACCATCGCGATGACCGGCCCGGGGTATTCCTGGACGGCCCGCAGCGCCTGCTCCATCGGGCTGTCGAAGGCCAGCGGCTCGTGATGCACCTTGGGCAGCTGCGTGATGTCGTGCCCGGACGACCAGGTCCGCGCGTCCTTCTCCGCGCGTATGACCACGACGGCGATACGCTGCCGTTTGAAGTCCGCGAGCAGTTTCACCAGCTCCTTGCAGAGCTCCAGGCTCAGCGCGTTCTTCTTCTCGGGGTTGTTGAGCTGCAGCCAGCCGGTTTTTCCCGTCACGGAGCTTATCACGAGGGGCATGTGTTTTTCCTTTTTTGTAGAATCTCCGAGGGGATAATTCTACAAAATGAAAAGCCCGATAAGATGCCCTAACTGCGGACAGGAGATAAAAGGCCCGGCGGCCAACTGCCCGCGCTGCGGCGGGGCCTTCGCCCGGCTTGGACCGGACGAGGAACGGCGCGGCGGCGGGGGCGGCGGGAACGGAGGCCGGCCGCCGGAACTGCTGCCGCTCCTCGTGGCCGCGCTGGCGGCCGCGGCCTGGCTGCTCCTGCGCTGACCCGTAATTGGTATAATTCCGTTATTCCCACCCATCTTCTTCGGTCCCGGAGCCTTATGACGACATATAAGAAAGCGGGAGTGGACATCAGGCTGGCCGACAGGTTCACGGAGTTCCTCCAGAAAAAGTCCGAAGCGATAGGGGGCTTCGCCGGCGTCTTCCCGCTGCGGGAGACCGGCGGCGAATACAGCGTGGTGGCTTCGACCGACGGCGTGGGGACCAAGCTCAAACTGGCCTTCCTGCTGGACCGCCACGACACCGTGGGGATAGACCTGGTGGCGATGTGCGTCAACGACCTGCTCTGCTGCGGCGCGAAGCCGCTCTTTTTCCTCGATTATTACGCCACCCCGAAACTGGACCTGCGGCGCTCCAAAAAGATCATAGACGGCATCATGGAGGGCTGCCGGCAGTCGGGCTGCGCCCTGCTGGGCGGCGAGACCGCCGAACTGCCCGGTTTCTATAAGCCCGGCGAATACGACCTGGCCGGATTCTCCGTCGGCCTGCTGAAGCGAGGCGAGGAGATAGACGGGAAAAAGGTGCGCCCCGGCGACGCGCTGATCGGTCTGCCGTCGACCGGCTTCCATTCCAACGGCTATTCGCTCATCCGCGCGGTCATGAAAGGCGCCCCGCTAAAGGAACACGCCCGGGCCCTGCTGACGCCCACGAAGATATATGTCCGGGACATAACCGCCCTGCGCTCGGCCCTCCGGCGCGCCGGCCACGATATACTCGGTCTTTCCCATATCACCGGCTCCGGCATACCGGGCAACCTGCCGAGGTTCTTCCCGAAAGGCGTGTCGGCCGTCCTCAGGAAAGGCTCCTGGAAGGTCCCGGCCGTCGTTCGCCTGGTGCAGCGGCGCGGCCGGATAAGCGAAGCCGGGATGTTCGATACTTTCAACATGGGGCTGGGTATGATAGCCGCCGTGAGGCCCGCTGCGCTCAAGACCGCGCTTAAGGCCGTGCCCGGCGCCCTTCATATAGGGGAGATGGTGAAAGGGCGCGGCGAGGTACTGTTCCGCTGAGGTGAAGATATGAGGTCCATCATTGTCCTGTTGTCTCTTTTCATAGCTCTACCGGCGGCGGCCGCCGACAAGCGCCCGGCCGGGCGCGCGGTGAAGAAAGCCGCCGAGTCCGCCGACGCGATGAAGCCGGCCGTGCGCAAGAAACTGATCCGGGCGGCCTGGAGCGTAGCCTCCAAGATCTCGCCCGATCCCAAAAAGGTCGAAGCGGCGTTTTCGCACGTTTTTTTCGAACTGGTGGAGAAGGAAAAAGTGGTGGAGATGCTCAAATCCCTGCGCGAGAGGCACGGGGAGGTGAAGCGCGTCAGCCTGTCCGCCGTCGAGGGCGCGAATACGGCCCATTTCATATTCCACACCGACCGGGAATATATGCTGCCGGTCTCGGTCACGGTGGCCCCCGCCAGCGGGCTCATAACCGGCCTTTTCTTCAGGCCGGCGTATCAGCACGTCGCCGGCATGGGGGACATCAAGGAAAGGCTGGCCGCGCTGCCGGGGAAGAAGTCCCTGCTGCTGACCAGGCTGGACGGCCGGGACGGGCCGGTCGAGGAGCTCGAGCCCGACGAACCTCTCAATATCGGCTCGACCTTCAAACTTTACGTCCTGGCGCAGCTCCAGGACTCGAAGGCCCAATGGAAGAAGACGGTGGAGCTCCCCGCGGCGGCCAGGTCGCTGCCCTCGGGCCGGCTGCACGCCTGGCCGGAAGGCGCTCCTTTCACCGTCTATACCCTTGCGGCCCAGATGATCTCGGAGAGCGACAATACCGCCACGGACGCGCTTATCGACCTGGCCGGCCGGCGCAACATCGAGCGCAACCTGGGGAAGTTCGGTCATTACAGCCCCGACCGGCTGAAGCCCTTCCTCAAGACCTCGGAGTATTTCAGGATAAAAAGTTCCACGGCCGCGGCCACCGAATGGGTCCTGGCCCGGCAGGAGGAGCGGTACGACCTGCTCGACGACAAGGTGCCGTCGCTGCCGCTGTCCGCCGCCGCCCTCCCCTCCGTCCCTTTCGAGGTTTCCAACATAGGCTGGTTCGCTTCGGCCTCCGACCTCTGCCGGACGATGGACAGGTTCCGCAGGAGCGGCGACCGGACCGTGCTCGATATGCTCGCGATCAATCCCGGTCTGCCGGTCGACAGGGCCGCCGTCCCCTACGCGGGCTACAAGGGCGGCTCCGACGTCGGGGCCATCAATATGACCTGGCTGCTGAGGACCAGGGCTTCGGCCTGGTACTGCCTGTCGGCGACCTGGAACGACGACCTGGCGCCGCTGGACGAGAAGGAATTTTTCGGGATAATGCAGGGCGCGCTGAAACTGGTGGAGGCGGACAACTTCTAGCTTCGCGGTGCGCCGGGAGGCGGGCTTGAAAGAAGGCGAACGGGTCAGGATAGCGGTGCTGGCTTCCGGCGGCGGGACCAACCTGCAGGCTATAATGGACGCCTGCGCTTCGGGCAGGGTGAACGGCGAGGTCTCGATAGTCGTGTCGAGCCTGGGCAAGGCCGGCGCGCTGGAGCGCGCGGCGAAAGCCGGGATACGCGCCGAGGCGCTGCCCCCGAAGGACTTCCCTTCCCCTGACGCGCACGACGCCGCCCTGACGGAGCTTTGCCGCGGCGCCGGCCTGGTCTGCCTGGCCGGCTGGATGCTCAAGCTCGGCCCGAAATTCCTCTCGGCCTTCAAGGGCCGCATACTCAATATACATCCCGCCCTGCTGCCGGCCTTCGGCGGCAAGGGCTTCTACGGGATGAAGGTGCACGAGGCCGCGCTCTCGGCCGGCGTCAGGCTGAGCGGGTGCACCGTACACTTCGTGACGGAAGACTACGACTCGGGTCCGATGATCATACAGCGCTCCGTTCCGGTCTTCCCGGATGATACGCCCGCTTCGCTGGCCGCCAGGGTCAACGGGGCGGAACTGGAGGCCTACCCGGCCGCCGTCTCGCTTTTCTGCGACGGCCTGCTGGAGCTCAAGGACGGCCGCGTCCTTATAAAGCAGGCGCCGGCCGACGGCCGCGCGCGCCGCGCCCTGGTCTCTCTTTCCGACAAGACCGGCGCCGTCGATCTCGCCAGGGCCCTGGTCGCCAGGGGGGTGGAGGTCGTTTCCACTTCGGGCACCTATAAGCTGCTCAAGGAGGCCGGCCTCCCGGTGCGGCCGCTCGAATCGCTGACCGGCTTCCCGGAGATACTCGACGGCCGGGTGAAGACGCTGCAGCCGGCCGTTCACGGCGGCATACTCTACCGCCGCGACAGGGCGGCGCACGCCGAGCAGCTCTTCCGCCACGGCATAGAGCCGATAGACATAGTGGCGGTGAACCTCTATCCCTTCGAGAAGACCGCGGCGAAGGCGCGGGCCTGGTCCGACGAGCTGATAGAGGACATAGACATAGGCGGCGTCGCGCTGCTGCGGGCTTCGGCCAAGAACTGCGCCTCGGTGACCGTGCTGACGGACCCGGCGGATTACCCGCGCGTGCTGGACGCGCTCGACGCCAACGCCGGGCGGGTCCCGGAGGCGCTCAACCGCGAACTGGCGGTGAAGGCCTTCGAGCTGACCTCTTCCTACGACGCGGCCATAGCCGGCAAGCTGGGCGAGGAGCCGCTCTCCTGCGAATTCTTCCCGGCGCGCCTCAAGGCCCCGCTCAATAAGATCTGCGACCTGCGCTACGGCGAGAACCCGCATCAGCGCGCGGCCCTCTACTCGAAGAACCCCGGCCTGCCCTTCGACAAACTGGCGGGCAAGGAACTCTCCTACAACAACATCCTCGACGCCTACGGCACCTGGCAGGCCGTCAACGAGTTCGAGGTCCCGGCCTGCGTGATCTTCAAGCACGTCACGCCCTGCGGCCTGGGCACCGGCTCCAATATCCGCGAGGCCTTCGAGCGGGCCTGGAACACCGACCCGCTCTCCGCCTTCGGCGGCATCATCGCCGTCAACCGCACCTTCGACCGGGGCATGGCCGAGTTCCTCTCTAAGAAGTTCGTGGAGGTCATCTGCGCGCCGGACTTCGAGGAAGAGGCCGTGAAGATGTTCGCCCGCAAGCCCAACCTGCGCCTGCTGCGCTGGCAGGCCCTGCCCAGGGGCCGGCTGATGTTCCGCTCGCTGGGCGACGAGGTGCTGGTCAGCGAGGACGACGAGAAACTGCTGGGCGACAAGTGGGAGGTCCCCACGGTCAAGAAACCGGCGAAGGCCGAGGAAGAGGCGCTGCGGCTGGCCTGGGCTGCCTGCAAGTATGTCCGCTCCAACGCCATAGTTCTGTCGGACCGCCATCGGACGGTCGCGATAGGCGCGGGCCAGATGTCGCGCGTCGATTCCGTCTTCATGGCCGGCCGGAAGCTCGGCCTTTACCTGAAGGATAATCCGAAGCCGGAGGTCCTGGTCATGGCCTCCGACGCCTTCTTCCCTTTCCCCGACGCGCTGGAGGAGGGCGTCCGCCTGGGCGCCACCGCCGTCATACAGCCCGGCGGCTCGGTCAAGGACGCGGAAGTGATAGCCGCCGCCGACCGGCTTGGCGTCGCGATGGTGCTGACCGGCATGCGCCACTTCAGGCACTGAAGAACGGCGGGTATTTTTCGGGACATCTCTCTCGTCCTTACCCTAAGGACCCAGGTCCGCCTGGGCCTTAGGAACGTTGATTTTGGTCAAGTCGCGGCATAAACTCTTATCGTAAGAGGTACGCGGCGGGCGAAGGGGGAATGTATGGAACGGCCGGAAGCGATGGAACGGGGATGCGGGAGACCGCTCCTCCCGTTCCTGTGCCTCTTTTTCCTGGCGACCGCGGCCCCGGCCCGCCAGACCGCCTCTTACGACGACCCTTCCCCCGAACCGGCCTCTCAGGCGGCGCATCAGCGTTCCCGCCCTGCTTACGAGGACCCTTCGGTCTTCCTTGAACCGGGCTCCCAGAGCTATATCAGTCCCGGCGAGCTGGCGATAGTGATGAACGAGGCCGGCATTCATAAGGACGAGCTCGGCGGAATGGCGATGATCGGGAAGATCTACGCCTGGCTCGGCACTTTCCAGAACTCTCCGGACGGCGGCGCCTCGATAGGCAGGAATACCGCCTCCGGTCTCCTTGGCGGCCGTACCCTTTACGGCTGCACCGACTGGGCGCTGCTGGCGTCGTCCATCCTGCGCGCCGCCGGTACGCCGGCGCTTATGGCCGATACGGTCGGCCTGGACTGGATGCGGGATTTCAGGAGCGGCAGGCGCGGCATAGGCCACCAGGGGCACGCTTTCGTCGAGGCCTATGTGGAGGGCCGCTGGATCCTTATCGAGCACAATAGCCGGACATATTATTCCGATTACGATCCGTCGGATCCCGTGATCCCGATGCCCGTGGGACCGGAGAAGACCGGTTTTTATGTCATGCGCAAGGGCGTCGATCCGGCCGCCTACGGCATCCGCGACGCTTTCCGGCTTAACGCCCTGATGGAGGATTTCGCGCACCGGGACCTCGGCGGGATAACGCGGCCGCGGTACGAGCGGGAGCCGCTCCCCGGCCCTTCGCGCTGACCCGACGCGGACGAACACGACATGAATTTCGGCGACTTCGGGGCAGTTACGCCCGCCAAAATAGAGGAACTGCGCGGCAGGCTGACCAGGCTGGGCCTGGACCTGCGGCTGGTGGAGGAAAAGTCCGTGAAGGGCGGGGGGAAGGGCGGGCAGAAGATAAACAAGACCGCCAGCGCCGTTCAGCTCAAATATCCGCCTCTGAACCTTTTCATCCGCTGCCAGCGCGAGCGCAGCCGGGCGGTCAACCGCTTCCTGGCCCTGCGCGAGCTCGTCGACCGGGCCGAGCTGGTCCTGTCCCCTTCGACCTCCGTCCGCCTCGCCGGATACGAAAGGATACGGCGCCGGAAAGCCCGCCGCTCCGGCAAAAAAGCAGGGCCGCCTCCCGGCGGCCCTGCGGCGGGACCCTGAACCTTAAAGCTGGCTGAACATGTACCGCCGCGCGATGAAGTTGAGCGGCGACCGGTAGTCCCCCAGTTCCGCGGCGTCGGTTATGCGCCTGGCGGAGCCCAGGTCCGTCATGAAAACGCCTTCCATGCGCGCGGCGAAGTCCCTGTCCGCCACGTGCAGGGTTATCTCGCGCTCGTGGCGGATGCTTTTCGGGTGGAAATTGTAGGAGCCGACCGTCGCGAACTCCCCGTCGACGGTCATGAACTTGGAGTGCAGCGTCTCCCCTTCGCGGACATAGACGTCCGCGCCGGCCTCGGCCATTTCGGCGAGGCTCTCCATCATTATCCCGGTGAGTATCGGCTCGTTGTTGCTCCGCGCCGAATTGGACAGTATCGTCACCTTCACGCCGCGGGCCAGGGCGTCGGTCAGCGCGGTACGGAGCGACGGTATGGTCACGAAATAGGCGTTCTCTATGTTTATGCGCGAGGAAGCGCCGTACGTCGCCTTGAGCAGCGAGAGGTAGATGGCGGGTTCGCGGTCCGCCCGCTGGTAGACCAGGGCGGCGCGGGCCGTCCCTTTCTCCGCCGGCAGGGACTTGGGCTCGGGCAGGCGCGAGAGGCCGTGGACGGCGGCCTGCTCGTTCCAGCTTTCCGCGAAGACGCGCGCCGCCTCGCCGGCCGCCGGCCCGGAGAAGATCGCGTCGGTGTCGCGCCACTTGTGCGCCGCGGGGTCCATGTGGGAATACTTGTCCCCCACGTTCATGCCGCCGGTCACGGCGTACCCGCCGTCCACCACCAGCAGCTTCGCGTGCATGCCGTCGTAGCTCCTTTCCGGGTCGCTGAAGCGCGCCACCTCTATGCCGGCCTCCTCCATCGCTTTCAGCGAGGCCATTCCTATGAAATGGGAGATGTTGCCGTCCACCATGACCTTCACGTCCAGCCCTTTCCGCTTCCCGGCTATCAGCAGTTCGGCGGTGCGCCCGCCGGTCAGGTCGTCGTACCAGCCCCAGACCATGAGGTGCACGCTTTCCCGGGCCGCGGAGATGAGGCGTTCGCGCTCGGCGAAGGAGGCGGGGCCGTCCACCAGCGGCGAGACCTCGTTGCCGGGCCTGAAGGGGACCCCGGCCAGGACTTCCAGCTCCGCCAGGAAGCCGGGTTCGGCCAGCAGCGAAGGGCCTCCCGCGGCCGGGGGCGAGAAAGCCGAGCGCGTGACCAGGGCTATGTGGCGCCGCGACATGGCCTCCCAGGCCTCGAAACCCTCCGTTCCCTCCACCAGGCCGGTGCCTTCCAGCTGGGCCGCCACCATCCTCGGGAATTTCTTTATGTAATCCTGCTTCTTGGCCGGCGGCGCCGGGATGAAGCGCTGCATGAGCCGGCTGGAAAGCATCCGTTCCAGCGCCGGCACCAGTTTGCCCTTCGCGTGGGCCCTGGCCATTATCCCGATGATGCGGCGCTCTATGAAGCCGAGCTCGCCGGTGGAGCCCTTGCGTTCCGCGCGGCCCGCCGCCAGGCGGGCCAGTTCGTCGCCGGCGTAGACGGGGTCGTCGTACTCCGGGCCGAGCTCGTCGCGGTAGGGGGCTTCCGGGGCGGGAAGCGCCTCGGCCGCGGGGACGCCGCCGGCCAGGGCTTCGAGCTGTCCGGCCGCGGTCCCGGCGGCGGCGCGGGAACCCGGAACGCAGAGGAGCAGGCAGAGGGGGAGGGATCTTCTCATAGGATAATGGTATGAAAACCGGGCCGGCCTCCATAGAAGCGAAAGGCCCAAAGCCTGCGCGGCTTTGGGCCCTTCCGGGGAGGGTCCATCGGCCCCGCTATTCGTCGAGCATCTTGTGCTCGCGCAGGTAGTGGCGGATCTTGGAGCGGGCGCTGGCGGTCTTCACTATCGTCAGCCAGTCCTTGCGGGGGAAAGAGTTCTTGCGGGTGATTATCTCGCAGATGTCGCCGCTCTTGAGCGTGTGGTCCAGCTTGACCATCTTGCCGTTGACCTTGGCCCCGACGCAGGTGTCGCCGACGTCGGTGTGCACGTAGTAGGCGAAGTCCAGCGGCGTGCCGTCCACCGGCAGCGTTTTGACCTCGCCCTTGGGCGTGAAGACGAAGATCTGGTCGAGTTCGAGGTCGGTCTTGAAACTCTCGATGAACTCGCGCGGGCTGGAGAGGTCCTGCAGCCACTCTATCCACTGGCGCAGCCAGTTGAGCTTCTCGTCGAGGTGCCGGTCGGCGCCCTTCTCGCCCAGTTTGTAGCGCCAGTGCGCGGCGATGCCGTACTCCGAGGTGCGGTGCATCTCCTCGGTGCGGATCTGTATCTCCACCTGCTCGCCCGACGAGGCCACCACCGTGGTGTGCAGGCTCTGGTAGAGGTTGCGCTTGGGCACGGCGATATAGTCGGTGAAGGAATTGGTCACCGGCTTGAAGGCCGCGTGCACCACGCCCAGCAGCGCGTAGCAGTTGACCACGCTGTCGGTGATGATGCGCACGCCCAGCGCGTCCTGTATCTCCTCGAAGGGTTTGTCCTGCTTCATCATCTTGCGGTAGATGGAGAAGAGGTTCTTGGCGCGCGAGACCAGCCGGTAGGGGACCTTGGAGGAGAGCAGGTGCTTGTCCAGCGCGTCCTTGAATTCCTCCAGCAGTTTCTCGCGCTTGGCGAAGCGCAGCTGCACCTTGGCGTGCAGGTCCTGGTACTCGTCGGGGTGGAGGTACTTGAACGAGAGGTCCTCGAGCTCGGACTTTATCTGGAACATGCCCAGGCGCTGCGCCAGCGGCGCGTAGAGGGAGATGGTCTCGTGGCTGATCTCGAGCTGCTTGGCCGGGCTCAGCCAGCCCAGCGTGCGCATATTGTGCATGCGGTCGGCCAGCTTGATGACGATGACCCGGATGTCCTTCGCGGTGGCGAGGATCATGCGCCGCCAGTTCTCCGCCTGGGCCTCGTCACGCGAGGAGAACTTGAGGGTCTCTATCTTGGTGACGCCCGCGACCAGGTTGTTTATCTCGTCGCCGAACTCCTTCTTCAGGGTGTCCGGCGGGATGGCGGTGTCCTCCAGGACGTCGTGCAGCAGGCCGGCGCAGATGGTCTCCTGGTCCATGCGGAAATCGGCCAGGATGTCGGCCACCGCGCGGCAATGGACGACGAACTCCTCGCCGGAGGCGCGCTTCTGGTCGGCGTGGGCTTCCGCGGAGAAGTTCCAGGCCAGTTCCAGCAGCGTGGTGTCCTGCTGCGAATATTCGCGGAACTTCTTCAGGAGATCCGCCAGTTCCAGGCTCAAGATTGCGCCTCCCAGAGCTTCCTGTAGACGCCGCCGAGGGCGATCAGCTCCTCGTGGCTGCCGCTCTCGGCCAGGGTCCCTTTGTCCAGTACGAAGATCCTGTCGGCGTTGCGCACCGTGGAGAGCCGGTGGGCCACCATCAGCACCGTGCGGCCCTTGAGGACCCGCTCTATGGCGGCCTGCACCGCCTGCTCGCTGGCGGTGTCGAGGTTCGAGGTCGCCTCGTCGAGCAGGAGGATCTTGGGCCGCTTGATCATCGCGCGGGCGATGGCCAGGCGCTGGCGCTGGCCGCCCGACAGCTTGACGCCGCGCTCGCCCAGCTGCGTGGCGTAGCCCTGCGGCATCGCCTCTATGAAGGCCGCGGCGTTGGCGGCCTGCGCGGCTTCGCGGATCTCGGTCTCCGAGGCGTTCGGCCGGCCTATGGTGATATTGCCCGTGACGTCGTCGTCGAAAAGTATGGTATCCTGGGTGACCAGGCCCGTCGCGCCGCGCAGCTCGGCGGGGTCGAGCTCGCGCAGGTCCTTGCCGTCGACGAGCACGGAGCCGGAGACCGGGTCGAAGAAGCGCAGCAGCAGCTGCACGATCGTGGTCTTGCCGGAGCCGGAGGGCCCTACGAAGGCCGCCACTTCCCCCTCGTTTATCCTGAAATTGAGGCCGTCGAGCACTATCGTCTCGCGCGAGGGATACTTGTAGCTGACACCGCGGAACTCGACCGTGCCTTTCACCCCGCCCAGCCGGACGGGCGAGGCCGGCGCCGGCACGTCCGGCCGCTCGTCGAGCACCTGCTTGACGCGCTCCCAGGACGCCAGGCCCTGCTGCACGCGGCTGTTGAGGCCGGCGATGTTCTTGAGCGGCAGGTAGGCCGTGAAGAAGGCGGCCATGAAGGAGAGGAAGTCGGCCGAGGTCATGCGGCCGGCCATGACCTCCATGCCGCCCAGGTAGATCATCAGGATCAGCATCATGTTGCCGAAGAATTCCATCAGCGGGCCGGCCAGCGCCGAGGCGCGCAGGAAGCGCATGGTCTCGGAGAAGAAATCGTCGTTGGAGCGGCGGAACTTCGCTATGGCGCGCTCCTCGTAATTGAAGGCCTTCACCACGGTCATGCCCTGCAGGCTCTCCTGGAAGCGGTGCGAGATGTCGGCCATCGTGACCTGGGCCTGCACGCTGGAGCGCCGCATCTTTTTGCTCAGCACGCGCAGCGCCGCGGCGGCGGCGGGGATGATCACCACGGAGACGGCCGCGAAGCGCCAGTTCAGGTAGAAGAGCACCCCGACCAGCGCGGCGACGGTGAAGAGGTCGCGTATCAGGTAGAGCGGGACCGACTGGATGGCGGACTGGACATTGCCCAGGTCGTTGATGACGCGGCTCATGACGTCCGAGGAACGCTTGCGCCAGTGGAACTCCATCGAGAGCTGATGCACGCGCGTGAAAAGGTCGTCGCGCATCTTCTGCACGGTCTTCTGGCCGACGTAGTTTATCAGGTAGGAGGTGACGTAGTCCGCGCCGGCCTTGACGACGAAGAGCAGCGGCAGCGCGATCATGATGAGCCGCAGCAGCGCCATGTCCTTCTTCACGAAGACGCCCTCTATGACGGGGCCCACGACGTAGACTATCGCGCCGCGCATCGCGGCCAGCACCGTCATGGCGACGGCCGCCTGGACCAGGCGGCCGCGGTGGGGCCTTATGTATTCGAGCAGGGCCGCTACGGCGGGGGTTATCTTCATCTCTCGCGTCCGGTCACCTGAGGACGGCCGCTATGCGCTCGGCCGCGCGGTCGGCCACGCCTTTCTCGCCCAGCATGGCGCGCACGGCCCTGTAGTCGCGGCGCATGGCCTCGGCCTTGGACGGGTTGTTGAGCACCGAGAAGGCCTCCTGCGAGAGCAGCTCGACGGTGGCCCTGTCCTGGATGAGCTCCTTGACGGCGGGCTTCTTGAGCAGGACATTGACCAGCGAGATGTAGGGGACGGTGATGACGCGCTTGGCGATCTCGTAGGTGAAGCGGGGCATGCGGTAGGCGACCAGCATCGGCACGCCCAGCAGCGCGTTCTCCAGCGTGGCGGTGCCCGAGGCGGTGAAGGCAAAGTCGAGCGTTCCGCGCACGGCGTAGTCGCTCTCGCGCACTATCTCCAGCTCCTCCTCGGCGCCGGGACAGGCGTCGGCCAGCATCGGGAGCAGCTTCTCGTCCGGGAACTCCGGCACGGCGAAGACATAACCCTTCGCGTCCGGGTGCACCGACTTTATCTTGTAAAAAGCCCTGACGAAGAGCGGCAGGTGGCGCTCCAGCTCGGAGCGGCGCGACCCCGGCAGCAGGCCTATGCGCAGCGGCTCGCCCGCCGGTTTCTTCGCCGGCTCCTCCGGTATGAGGTCGAGGAGCGGGTGGCCGAGGAACCTGGCCCGGCCGCCGGCCTTGGCGTAGATGTTCTCTTCGAAAGGGAAGATTACGAAGATCTCCTTCGCCAGGCGGGCTATCGCCTTCGCCCGGCCGGGGCGCGAGGCCCAGACCTGGGGGCTGATATAGTAGTAGGCCGGGATCTTGCGGTGCGCGGCCAGGCCGAGGATCTGGTGGTTGAAGCCGTAGAAGTCCACGGCGATCACGCAGGCGGGCTTCTTGTCCTCCAGGTAGCGGCGCACCAGGCGGATGAGCTTGAGCCAGAGGAAGAAGTTCTTGAAAGGCTCCGCGAAGCCGACCGCGCCGACCGAGACCAGGTTGTAGATGAAATGGGTCGAGACCTCGCGCATGCGCACGCCGCCTATCGAGGTGACGCATATCTCCGGGTCCTTCGCCTCCAGGGCCTTTATCAGGCGCGCCGCGTGGAGGTCGCCGGAGGGGTCGCCGGCCACTATGAGAACGTTCTTGGTGGTGGAAGCTATCTGTGCCATAAATGGTCCTGTGGGGGCGGGGCGCCCCGTCCTTGCTCCGCCGGGCCGGCGGGCTCAGGACTTGTCGATGCCGATGTTCCTGAGGGCCTCTTCGGCCAGCACCCTGGTCGCCTTGCCGATATCCCCGATGGAGCGGACCAGCGAGTCGTCGGCGTCCGCGCCTTCCGGCTCCGAGACCTCGAAGCGGCGCATCTTGTCGGTGATGTCCAGCGCCAGGCGCAGGGCCTTGAGCCCCTTCTCGCCGCTGGGCGTGGGGGTCTTGGAGGTGCGTATGCAGTCTATAAAATGGGTCAGTTCCTCGCGTATGGGCTGCTTGGGCTCCAGCTTGGGATAGGTGATCTCTATGTCCTTGAGCGTCTTTATGGTCGGGACCTTCTTGCGGTAGATCTTGAGCCTGGCGCTGACATAGTCCACGGAGATGTAGGCGTCCTGCTGGTAGACGCGCATGCGGCGGCTGGCCTCCATCGTGGCGCGGCTGGCGGTGATGTCGGCCACGCAGCCGTTGCGGAACTTGATGCGGGCGTTGGAGATGTCCTCGTGCGGGGAGAGCATGCTGGCGCCTATCGCCTCGAAGGATTCCACCTCGGAGTCCATCATCGTCAGGAGGATGTCGAGGTCGTGTATCATCAGGTCCAGCGTGACGCCGGTGGCGGCGACGCGCGGGTCGAAGGGGCCGAGGCGCTCTATCGTTATGTAGCGCGGGTTCTTTATGTGCTTGAGGGTCTCGACCACCGCGGGGTTGAAGCGCTCGGAATGGCCCACCTGCAGGACGACCTTCTTCTTCTCCGACATCTCCAGCAGCTTGCGGGCGCCTTCCTCGGAATTGGTGATCGGCTTCTCCATCAGGACGTGGACGCCGGCGCCCAGCGCCTTGAGCCCTATCTCGGCGTGGTATTCGGTCGGGGCGGCCACGACCAGCGCGTCCACCTGGGGGAGGAGGTCCGCGTAGTCCTTGTAGGCGATGCAGTTGTACTCCCAGGCCAGGACCTGCGAGCGGCGCAGGTTGGGATCGGCCACGCCGACCAGTTCCACCCCGGGCATGGTGGAGAGGGTGCGGGTGTGGAAGCCGCCCAGCTTGCCGGCCCCTACGACGCCGAACCGCAGTTTTTTGGGTTGATTTTCCGCCATTTTAAGCTCCTGGGCCCTTTTCAAATGGAAAAACGATAGAAAAGCCCCCGGGGGAACGGGGCAGGCCTTTATTTTACAATAATAAGGGGCGGCGCGGCGAGGGACCCTGCGCCCGGCCGGGAACCGGCGAGGGGGCCGCTTTACTAGCTCCGGGACAAGGTGTACAATTGGAAGCCATGCGCGTCGCGTTCCTGCTCCCCCTGTTCCCGGAATTGCTGATCCGCCTGTCCGTCAGGGGCCGGGGGGATTTCCCGCTGGGCCTCGGCTATATGGCGGCCGCGCTCAGGCGCGAAGGGCACGAGGCCGGGATATTCATCCCCGACGGCATACGGCTGGGGATGGAGAAGGTCTGGCGGGACCTCGCGGAGTTCAGACCGGACCTTCTGGGCCTTTCCGCCCTGACCCAGAATTTCATGGAGGCCGGGCGCGTCGCCAGGGAGGCCAAGCGGCGCCTGGGCTGCCCGGTCATCATGGGCGGTCCGCATCCCACCGCGCTGCCGCGCTCCACTCTGGAGGGCCTGCCGGAACTCGACGGCGTCATCTGCGGGGAGGCGGAGCTTTCCATGTTGGAACTGGCCCGGGAGTTCGACCGCGGCGGCCGCGTCGACCTGGAGAAAGTGCCGGGCGCCGCTTACCTGAAGGACGGCCGTTTCTTCGCCAATCCGCGCCCCGAATTTATAAACGATCTCGATTCCCTGCCTCTTCCCGCGGCGGACCTGTACAGGTCCGAAAAGACCTCCTTCGGCAGCAGCAAGATCCTGACGAGCCGAGGCTGCCCGGGGCGCTGCAACTTCTGCGCCAATATCTGCATGGGCAAAAAGTTCCGGGCTCACAGCCCGGAGCGGGTGGTGGAGGAGATAGAGCGGCTGGTCCGGGAGAAAGGCACTTTCTTCCTGCAGATCTCCGACGATTGTTTCACCGCGGACGCGGCGCGGGTGCACCGGATCTGCGACCTCCTGATAGCCCGCAAGGTCCGGGTCTACTGGGACGCGGCCGGCAGGGTGAACACGCTGCAGGACGAGGCCCTGATCGTCAAGATGAAGAAGGCGGGCCTGGTGCGCGTGGTCCTCGGCGTGGAGACCGGCAGTCAGGAGATCAGCGACCTGATGCGGAAGGGCACGACCCTGGAAATGGCCGAGAGATGCTGCGCCCTGCTCCGCAGGCACGGGATAGATATCTACACGTCCTTCATTCTGGGGGCGGAAGGCGAGACCCTCGGGACGATCCTGAAGACCGTGGCTTTTTCCTTCAGGCTCAAGCCGACCATCGCGTCCTATACGCCGCTCATCCCGTTCCCGGGAACTCCCGTTTTCGAGAAGTACTACAAGGATTTCGACAGGCCCGGCACCGACTGGACCAACTGGTGTTCGTTCGGCCCTTTCCGTCCCTGCGAACCCAGGCAGACCCGCCTTTCCTATATGACGCTGTGGCTATGCTCGGTGCTCGCGATGCTGTGCCATCTGCTCTACCCCCCGCAGATGCTGCGCCTGTTCCTGGCCTCCGTAAGGTTCGCGGCCATGACCCCCAGGTAGGCGGGCGCGTCAGCTGAAAATCCGGCGATCAGGGTCGTGAGAGCGGGTCGATGGCCGTGACGGCTATGCCCAGCTCCGCGGCGCGGGCGAGGAACTTTTCCATCTCGAGCACGAGGGTCGTGCCGGACTCGATGGCGAGGGTGTCGGCGCCGGCGGCGGCCATGGCCTCCAGCGTGGAGGTCCCCACTACGGGCAGGTCGAAGCGCATGTCCTGTCCGGGCCGCGCCACTTTCACCACCACCATATCCTTCGGCGGCTTCCCGCCGGGCAGCAGGCGCGCGAAGATGTCGCCGGCGCGCCTGATGCACTCGTCGGTGCCTTCCATGCCTTCGACGGCGACTATGGCGCCGCCGCGGGCCACCACGGTCAGGCCTATGTCCAGGTCCGCCACCGTCCTGGCGGCCTTCCAGCCGGCGGCTATGCTGCTCTCCCGGTCCTTATGCGGCTTCTTCTCCGTAAGGGGGCCGGGTTTCGGGAGCGAGGATTCCAGGAAAGTGGCGGAACTTATGACCTCTATTCCGTCCTTCGCCAGCTCGCCGGCTATGGCGGCGAAGATGGAGTTGGGGCGGCGGTCCTTCAGCGTCAGCAGCAGCTTCGCGGCGCGCAGGTCCGGCAGGAAACCGCCGAAGATGGAGACATGCTCTATCTTGCCGGCCATAAGGACGCGGGTGACGCCGCGCGTTTTGAAGAACTCTATCGGGGCGGAAAGCTGGCCGAGCCGGAAATAAGCGAGTTCTTTCGAAAGTCCTTCCGCCTCCGGCGAGGTCATGCCGGTGAGCCCGGCGGTGAAGACCTCGCAGCCGCGCGCGCGGGCCTCGCGGGCGAAGAGCAGGGGGAAGGTCCCGGCGCCGGCGATGAGCCCTATCTTCTCAGGCATCGGCCACGTCCGCCGCGGCCGAACGGCGCGGGCGCGCTATGCCGCGTTTGGAGGATTCGACGAAGTGCAGCATCAGCGAAGCTTCCGGCGGCAGGTTCTCCGCGCGCAGCTTCGCCACGGCGTCCTTGAGCAGGAGGCCGCGGAAGAACAGGGTCTTGAAGACGTGCTTTACCGCCTTTATCTGCTCGCGCGTGAAGCCGTTGCGCTTCATGCCCACCAGGTTGAGCGCGACCGGGCGGGCGCGGTCGCCCTGCGCGGTGACGTAGGGCAGTATGTCCTGGTTGGCCATGCCGCCGCCCGAGATCATCGCGAGCTTCCCTATGCGGGTGAACTGGTGTATGCCGGCGAGGCCGCTGATGAGCGCCCTGTCGCCTATCTCCACGTGGCCGGCGGCCGAGGCGCAGTTGACCATTATGACGTTGTCGCCGACGCGGCCGTCGTGGCCGATGTGGGAATTGGCCATCAGCATGCAGCCGGAGCCCATCGTGGTCAGGTCCGTATGCGCGCCGCGGTGCAGAGTGACGTTCTCGCGTATGACGTTGCGGTCGCCCATCACGAAGCGCTTATGCTCGTTCTTGTAGGACCAGTCCTGGGGAGGCATGCCGACATAGGCGGCGCCGGTGAAAAGGTTGTCCTTGCCGACCGTGCAGAACTCGAAGATGCAGTGCGCGCCTATCTTCGTGCCGTCGCCTATCCGCACGTCCTCGCCTATGACCGTGTACGGGCCTATCTCGACGTTCTCGCCTATCTGCGCCCCGGCGTCTATTATCGCCGTGGGGTGTATCTTTGTCGCCATTCTTCCTCCGGAATATGCCGAAAAGGGAGCGGGTCAGTCCACCACGAAGATCATTTCGGCTTCGGCCGCGGGTTCGCCTTCGACGAAGGCGCGGCCGCTGACCTTGGCCATGTGTCCTTTGAACCTCAGTATCTCTATGTGCAGCTTCAGGACATCGCCGGGCACCACCTGGCGGCGGAAGCGGGCCTTGTTGATGCCCGCGAAATAGGCGAACTTGCCTTTTATCTCCGGCAGGCCCATCAGCATGGCCGCCGAGGTCTGGGCCATGGCTTCCACTATGAGCACGCCCGGCATGACCGGTTTCGTCGGGAAATGGCCGTGGAAGAAAAGCTCGTTGGCCGTGACGCATTTCACGCCGACCGCGCGCTTGTTCTCCTCTATCACTTCGACGCGGTCGATGAGCAGGAAGGGGTAGCGGTGCGGGATGGTCCGTATGATCTCCTCGCAGTCGATGACGCGGGAGGGCCTGTATGAGGGAGCTTTTTTCTCGTCCATTTTTACCTCGGGGCGTTCCTGAGCAGTTTAGCAAAATCGACGTTGTTGCGGTGGCCGGTCCGCTCCGCGCGCACGGCGGCCAGCAGCGGGACGCCGAGCAGGGCCAGGTCGCCCAGCAGGTCCAGCGCCTTGTGGCGCACGGGCTCGTCGGCGAAGCGCGGTCCCCCCGCGCAGAGTATGCGGTCCTTCTCCACCAGCATCGCGTTCTCCAGCGAGCCGCCTTTGGCCAGTCCCGCGGCTTTGAGGCCGTCGAGCTCCTCGCGGAGGCCGAAGGTCCGGGCCGGGGCTATCTCGCGGAGGAAGGAGTCGGGGGTTATGTCCAGGGAAAGCTCGGTGCGCCCCAGCATCGGGTGCGGGTGGTCGAAGACGACGCGCAGGGAAAGCGTCCCTGCCGGCGCCGCGGAGTAGAAGGCCCCGCCGTCCCTCAGTTCCACGGGCGCGGAGGGGGCGAGGGGGGATATTTCCTGGTCCGGCTTTTCCGCGACGCCAGCCGCGAGCATGGCCTCCGCGAAGGGCAGGGCGGAGCCGTCGGCGGCCGGCGGCTCCGGGCCGTCCATCAGGACGTCGAGGTCGTGCACGCCGAGCGCGGCGCAGCAGGAGAGTATATGCTCGACGGTATGCACCTTGCGCCCGCCGAGCGAGAGGTTGGTCCCGCGCACCGTGGACGCGACATGGTCGAGCAGCGCCGGGATGGGGGCGGAGCCGTCGGGCAGCAGGAAGCGCAGGCCGGTCGGCCCCTCGGCCGGGCGGAAGACCGCGCGGCAGGGCAGGCCGGTGTGCAGGCCGGTCCCCGCCACGGAGGCTTCGGCCTTAAGGGTTCTTCTTTTCATCCTCGCGGCTTTTCCTCAGCCGCTTGAACTCCGCGTAGATCTCGGGGAGCTTCGAAAGGGTCGCCTCTATGCGCATGAACTCGCGGCGCGGACGGCCCAGGGGGCCGAGCACGATGGAGCCTTCCGCGAGGTCCGCGATCACGCCGGTGCGCCCCATGACGACGGAGTTGGAGCCGATCTTGAGATGGTCGCTGAGCCCGGACTGGCCGGCGATCACGACGTTGTCCCCTATCTCCGTGGACCCGGCCGAACCGGCCTGGGCGAGGATGAGGCAGTTCCTGCCGATCTTCACGTTATGGGCGATATGGACGAGATTGTCTATCTTGGTCCCTTCGCCGATCACCGTCATGTCCAGCGCGGCGCGGTCTATGGCGCAGTTGGCCCCTATTTCCACGTCGTCGTCTATGCGCACGGCGCCCAGCTGCGGTATCTTCTCGTGCCTGCCGCCGGAGCGGACATAGCCGTAGCCGTCGGAGCCTATGACGGTCCCGGAATGTATCGTGCAGCGCCTGCCCACGGAGCAGCGGTCCAGGAGCGAGACGCCGGGGCGGAGGCGGGAGCCCTCGCCCACCGAAGCGCCGCGGCCGACGAAACAGTTGGCGTCGAGGGAAGCGCGCGGGCCCACGGAGGCCCCGTCCTCCACGACGCAGCAGGGCCCTATCCAGGCTTCCGGGTCCACCGAGGCGGATCCCGCCACGACGGCCGAAGGATGGCGCCCCGACCGGCGCGGGGGGGCGAGGTCCTTCTCCAGTTCCCTGAGCACCAGCGCGAAGGCGTAGCGCGGGTTCTTGACGTAGATGCGGGCGGCTCCGGAGCTCCCCGCCGCGGCTTTCGCGGCGTCCTCGGGCATAAGGACGGCGGCCGCGCGGCAGGACGCCAGCAGGCCGGCCTTATCGGCGGAATCTATGAAAGAAAGGTCGTTGGGGCCCGCGCTCCCGGCCGGGTTGACGCCGGTGACGGTCCGGCCGTCGCCGCCTTCCGCCCGTCCCCCGGTGAGGGCCGCTATCTCGGCGACCGTGAGGTTCATCGCCGTTCCCCTTCCCCTGAGTCCTCGAGTTTCTCCAGGAGTTTACCGGTCAGGTCCACGGCGGCGTGGCCGAAAAGTATCGAGCGTTTGTCTATGACGACGCTGACCCCTTCGTTGACGGCCAGTTCCCGCAGCAGGAAATAGATGCGTCCGAGTATCAGTTCGGTCTTCCGGGATTCCTGGTCCAGCAGGTCCTTCTCGGCCCGCCGCTGTTCGGTCCTCAGGGCGCTTTCGAGGCCCGCCAGTTCCTTTTCTTTGGCGGAGATGGCGGCCTCGATCTCCGGCACCGAGGTGGAAACGGACATCCTGAACTTGTCCAGGGCCATGGCCCCGACCCCGGGCATCTGTATGAGTGGCTGTTTAGGCGCAGCCGGACGGGCGGCGGGCTCCTGAACGGGAGGGGGAGGCGCGGCGGCGGCGTCCTTCCCGGTCTCTTCGGGCGTCCCCGGCTGCATGCCCGGCAGCTGCGCCGCGGCGGCGGGGAGCTCCGCGCCCGCGGGCGCGGAAGAAGTCTGCGCCGGCTCCGCCGGGGGAGGCGTCCCGGTCCCGGCGGCCGCGGCGGTGGAAGCGGCGGGCGGCTGTTCTTCGCTGAAGAAAATGGGAAGGGCGGCGGCGAACTCGCGTTCCTGGCGCAGGCGGGAGATCTCCGCCCTGAGCGCGAAGATGCGCTTCCTGGAGTCGTCGAGCCCGGTCTCCCGCTTCTTCACCTCGGAAAGGAACTCCTCCCGGGCGCCCGAGGTCCCGGAGTATTCGCGGAAGACGCGGTCCATGTCCACGTAGCCTATCGTTCCGGATTCCCCCCTGTTCTCCTCGAGCGAGAGCTCGAGCGCTCCCGCGCCGGGGGGCAGCAGGACCGCCAGGATGATCAATGCCGTTTTCATGCTTTCATACCGCCTGTTCCGGCGCCGGCCGGTCTTTCGCTCAGAAGAGGTTGCCCAGCGTGAAGTAGATGTCGGACCGCTGTTCCCCGTCCTTGTGGTTGAAACCGTAGCCCCAGTCGAGCCTTATCGGGAAGGCCGGGGTCGTGAACCGGATCCCGAAACCGGCGCCCGTCTTTAACTGCTTCTCGCCTTCGCCGGTCCGCAGGCTGACGTCGTCGAAACGGTCCCAGGAGTTGCCGGCGTCGAAGAAAAATGCCCACTGGACGATGGTCCGCCGGCGTTCCCTGGCCAGGGGGAACTTGAATTCCAGGTTCATCACCCCGTAGAGCCGGCCGCCTTCCGGCGGGCCTATCTGGCCGTTGGAATTGTAGCCGCGCACGGTCTCGGACCCGCCGAGGAAGTACTTCTCGTAGAAAGGCACGCGCTCGGTGTCGCCGAAGCGGGCCACGTAGCCCAGGCGGTTGGCGACGGAGAGCACGAACGGGTAGTCGTCTATGCTGAAGAGCTTGAAGTTGTGGCTGTAGGAGAGGGAGGGCTTGTAGAAGTCCACGTCGCCCATCAGGGGGCCGCCGGTCAGTTCCAGCCCGATGGCGCCGCGGCCGCCGCGCGTCGGGTCCCAGATGCTGTCGCGCGTGTCGCGCGCGAACTCCACGAAGATGGAGGAGGTGACGCTGGTCCCCTCCGTCAGTTCTCCGTCGTAAACGTCGCGCACGTCGGAGATCTGCACCTTCTCGTAGGTGTAGGAGGTGGTCAGCGTGTACTTGTCGTCCTCGAAGCGCGGCGCCAGCGTTATCTTGCCGCCGGTCCTGCGCTCGGTGTAGGCCGAGAGGGAGGTGCGGTAGGGGCGGTAACGGCGGGTATTGAAAAGGTTGAGGCCCAGGGAGGTGGGGCTGTCGCCTATCCAGGGCATCGTCCAGCTCAGGTTGTAGTCCTGCACGCGCTTGCCGAAGTTCCAGGCCAGGGACATCCTGTGGGCCAGGCCCAGCATGTTCATGTGCGAGACCGAGAGCGTGCCGACCACGCCCTCGCGCGAGGAAATGCCGGCGCCGGCGGTCAGCATGCCCGGCTTGCCTTCCGCCACGTCGAAGACCAGGTCCACCGTGTCGGGGTCCGCCGTGGGATTGATCACGGGGTTCACGTCGTCTATGAAGCCGAGATTGAAGATCTTCTCCTGGCTGCGCCGCACCTTGGCCGCGCTGAACACCTCGCCCTCTTTCTGCGCCACCTCGCGCCGCAGCACGTGCGTCTTCGTGGCCTTGTTGCCCTCCACGTCGATGTGGCCGACGTAGATCGGGGAGTTCTCGGTCAGGGAGTACTCGATGTCGAGCTCGCCGGTGTCCGGGTTGCGGGTCTTGACGGGCCTCACCTGGGCCCGCAGGTACCCCTTGTCGGCGTACTTCTCCTGCACCGCCCTGACCGTGTCGCCGAAGCGTTCGTCGTTGTAGAGCTTGCCGCGGCGGTAGACGATGGCGCCGGCCAGCTCCGCGGAGGAGTAGACCGAATTGCCGCTGAAGGTCGTGACGCCGAACATCGCCTTCGCCCCTTCGCGGACCGAGACGGTTATGGCCACGCTGGAGCGGTCCCCGCTGAAGGCGGCCGAGGAGGAGAGGACCTCGAAATCGCTGTAACCGCGGTTCTTGTAATGCGCCTCCAGGGCGGCGAGGTCGTTCTGGAGTTCTTCCGGCTTGTAGACCTTCTTCGGCCGGTTCTTGAAGAGCTTGCGCAGCTTCTTGACGGCGAAGCCCTCCGCCCCCTCCAGTTCCAGGGAGGAGACCCTCACCTTGCTGCGCTCGTCCACCTTCACGGTCAGTTCGCAGGTCCTGGCGGCCGTGTCGCGGGTTATCTCGTAGTCCACCGAAACGTCCAGGAACCCCTTGCCGCGGTAGTGGTCGGCGATCTTGATCAGGTCCTCCCGGATCTTGAGCTCGTCGAAGAAATCGCGTTCCTTCAGCGACATCTCGTCCTTGACGGAGGACTTCGAGAGCTGTTTGGCGCCCTCGACCAGCAGCTTCTTTATCATCGGCTTTTCGGAGACGACATAGGTCACGCGGGCCTGCAGGGGGGCGGCCAGGAAGGAGGCGAGCTTGGGCGAAGAGGGCCTGCCCGGGAGCTCCTCGATGTCCACCGAGACCTTCTCCACGCTGCCCAGGCCGAGTACGGCCTCGACGTCGCGGGCGACGAAGTCGCGGTAGTAGAGCCGCCCTTTGCGGGCCTTTACGGCGCGCAGCACGACTTTCGGCTTGACGTTCAGGGACCCCCTGACGGCGGTCTCCCCGACTTCCCAGGGGCCCGGAAAGCCGGTCGCTTTCTCTTCCGCCGCCTCCGGCTTCTCCGGCGTTCCCGCGTCCGTTCCCGGGGGGACGGCCGGGTCCGCCGCGGCCGCTTCCTCCGCGGCGGCGGGTACGGGAGGCGCCGCCGGCGTTTCGGCGGAGGCCGGTACGGCCAGGAAAAACGAGAGCGCCAGCAGGGCGAGAGGACTGTCTTTTCTCATGTGTTCGTCCGATCGACCATTGATATTACTATTTTTCCGGGCGGCCGCGGAAACGGGCTCTTTTGACAGGAGGGGCAAAAAGTATCATAATTCTGGGCGCCGGATCCAAAAAGGGGAGGAAGGGGCCAGGCCCCGCTCGCTCGGAAAAATGAAAAAAACCTACATACTCGACACCAATGTCCTGATACACGACCCGCTTTCCTTCACGAAGTTCGACGACAACTCCGTCATCATCCCCATCTCGGTCATAGAGGAGCTCGACACCTTCAAGAGCGCCGGCGACGAGCGCGGCAAGAGCGCGCGCGTGGTCTCCCGCAAGCTCGACGCTCTGCGCGCCTCCGGCAAGCTCAACGAGGGCGTGAAGATGGAGAACGGCGGCACGCTCAAGGTCGAGCTGGACCATCCGCAGGTCCTGCCGGTGGAATTCGTCATGCAGAAGATGGACAACCGGATCCTCAACACCGCCTTCTCCTTCATCAGCAAGAAGAACAACGCGATACTGGTCACCAAGGACACCAATCTCCGCCTGAAGGCCGAGGCCGTCGGGCTGATAGCGCAGGATTACGAATCGGGCAAGGTCAAGGTGGACGAGCTTTACCCCGGCCTGGTGACGGTGGAGAAGGACTCCGCCTTCATCGACAGGTTCTATAAGGAGAAGTCCGTCAAGTCCGGCGAGGAGGGTCTGGTCGCCAACGAGTTCGTGGTCTTCCGCGCCAAGGAGGACCCCAAGAAGAGCGCGCTCGGCCGGGTGGACCCGCTGGACACCTCCGTCGTAAAGGCCCTCGCCCCGGAGACGACGCCCTGGGGCGTCAAGCCGCTCAACAAGGAGCAGCGCTGCGCGATGGAGCTGCTGCTCGACGAGAAGATAGCGCTGGTCACGATGATCGGCACCGCCGGCACCGGCAAGACGCTGATGTCGCTGGCCTGCGGCCTCCAGAAGGCCGTGGAGGAGAGCGTCTACCGCCGGCTCATCATCTGCCGCCCGATCATCCCCGTCGGCAAGGATATCGGCTACCTGCCCGGCACCAAGGAGGAGAAGCTCTCCACCTGGATGGGCGCCATCTACGACAACCTCGAGTTCATCATGGACCGCCGCCACCAGGACGACGCGCTGCAGAAGTTCGAATACCTGCTGCAGAACGAGAAGATCGAGATCGCCTCGGTGACGCATATCCGCGGCCGCTCGCTGCCCAAGCAGTACATGATCGTCGACGACGCGCAGAACCTCACGCCGCACGAGATCAAGACCATCCTCTCGCGCGCCGGCGAGGGCACCAAGGTCGTCGTGACCGGCGACCCGTACCAGATAGACAACCCCTACCTCGACATGGCCTCCAACGGCCTGACCTACATAGTCGACAGGTTCAAGGGCCAGAAGATGTACGGCCACCTTACCTTCACCAAGACCGAGCGCAGCCAGCTGGCCGCGCTGGTGGCGGAGCTGCTCTAGGCCCCTTATGCCGCGCGGACGGGCCGCCGCGGTCTCCGGTGTCGTTTTCGGCACCGACGGCTGGCGGGGCGTCATGGCCGGCGAGGTCACCTTCCGCGGTTTCGGCGGGCTGGCCGGCGCCGCTTCCTCCTGGCTGCGCGCCCGGCGGGGGAAAGGGAGCGTCCTGGTCGGTTTCGACCGGCGTTTCCTTTCCCCGGAGTTCGCCTCCTTTTCCGCCTCCGTGTTCGCCGGGGGAGGGCACCGCGTCTCGCTCTGCCGGGAACCCGCGCCAACCTCCGCCGCCAGCCTCTTCACCGCGCGCGGCTTCGACCTGGCCTTCGTGGTCACAGCCAGCCACAATCCGCCGGAATACAACGGCGCCAAGCTGAAATGGGAAGGCGGCTCGGCGCCGCCGGAGGTCATGGACGGCATAGCCGCCCGGCTGGGCGGCCGCGTCCGCCGCGTCCCCGCGGGAAAGATCGAAAATTTCGACCCGTTCCCGGCCTACCTCGGATACCTGCGTTCCCGCGTCCCGCCGCGGCGGCCGCGCGGGACCGCGCCCGTCTTCGCCGCGGACTGCATGCACGGCTGCGCCGGCGGCCTCCTGCCCCTCATGCGGGAATTCCGCGGGACGCGCCTGCTGCGTGCTGCCCCCGATCCCCTTTTCGGCGGGACCGCCCCCGAACCGATAGAACGCAACCTCGGGGCCCTGGCCGCCGAAGTCCGCCGCTCCGGCGCCCTGGCCGGTTTCGCTTTCGACGGCGACGCCGACCGCTTCGCCCTGCTGGACGAGCGGGGCCGCTATGTCAGCCCGGCGCTCCTTTTCGGGCTGATGACGGACCTCCTGATAAAGCGCGGCCTGCGCGGCCGGCTGGTGCAGTCGGTCTCGATGGGGCGCGTCTCGCGCGCCGCCGCCGAAGCCGCCGGGCTGGAAGTGAAGGAGGTCCCGGTCGGTTTCAAATGGCTGGGCCGCGAGCTGCGCGCCGGCGGGGCGCTGGCCGCGGCCGAGGAATCCGGCGGCTACACCTGGGCCGGCAATCTGCCGGAAAGGGACGGGCCGCTCTGCGCGCTTTTCTTCATGGAGCTGCTGGAGAGTTCCGGCCGCCCGCTTTCCGTCATGCTGCGCGACCTGCAGCGGGACTACGGTCCTTCCGCCTATCTGCGCTCGGATATCGCCCTGCGGCGGGTCCCGCCCGGCGGTCCGTCCGCTTTCCTGGACGGGCTGGCGGCCGCCTTCCGCCCCCCGCGGGCTCTCGGGACTCCCGTCTCCGTTTCCAGGATAGACGGGCTAAAGCTGGGCTTCGCGGGCGGGGGCTGGCTGCTCATGCGTCTCTCCGGCACCGAGCCGCTGCTGCGGCTCTACGCCGAGACCGCCGACCGGCGCCTGACGGAGGACCTGCTGCGCCGGGCGGCCGGGGCGGCGGGGGGACTCCTGTGAGCGGCGCCGCGCTCCTCATCACCATGGCCGGCCGCGGCGAGCGCTTCGCCCGCGCCGGCCACGCGCTGCCCAAGTATATGCTGGAGGCCGGCGGGGCCACGCTTTTCGAACTCTCGCTGTCGGGCCTTCCGCTGGCCTTCTTCTCCCGCCTGGTCTTCGTGGCGCTCGGCGCGCACGAGGAGGACTTCGGGGTGTCGGCCTTCGTGAAGAAGAAGGCCGCGGCGCTCGGCGCCCCCGTCGCGCCGGAGCTGGTCCTGCTCGACGGCCCGACGGGGGGGCAGGCGCAGACCGCCCTCGCCGCGCGCGGCGCGCTGGACCCGGAGGCCGGGCTGGCCATCTACAATATCGACACTTATTTCCGGTCCGCGACCCTGGCCCGGACGCTGGCGGACCCCGCGGCGCGGGCCGACGGGGTCATCGGGGCCTTCCGGCTGGGCCGGCGCGACGAGAAATGGAGCTTCGCGCGGCTGGGCCCCGACGGCAGCGTGACCGGAACGGCCGAAAAAGAGCAGATCTCCGACCTCGCGCTGACCGGTTTCTATCACTTCAGCCGGGCCGGGGATTTCCTGGAGGCGGCCTCCGCGGCCGTGGCGGCGGGCGAGAGGACGGGCGGGGAATTCTATGTCGCCCCGCTCTACAACCGCCTCATCGCGGCCGGGCGCCGCTTCGTCGCCGATACGGCTTCGCGGATAGTCCCCCTGGGTACGCCGGAGGACCTGGCCGCCGTACCCCCGGGGCTTTTCGCGGAGGGACGGTGAGCGCCGCCGGCCTCTTCTGCTCCCTGGTAGTGCCCTGCTACAACGAGGAGGCCAATGTGCCGGCGCTCGCCGCCGGTTTCGCCGGCCTGGAGGGCTGGGGGGAACTCATACTCGTGGACAACGGCTCTTCCGACGCGACCCGCGCCGAAGTGTCGGCGGCGGCCCGGAAATTCCCTTTTGTACGGAGCGTGACGCTGGACCGCAACGCGGGTTACGGCGGCGGCATAAAGGCAGGCCTGGCCGCGGCCTCCGGCGGGCATGTCGGGTGGACGCACGCCGATCTGCAGTACGATCCGGCCGAGACCGTCGCGCTCCTCGCCGGCCTGCGCGGGCGGGCCGGCGAGAGATACTTCTTCAAGGGTCTCAGGCGCGGCCGCCCCACCGCGGACCGGTTCTTCACCGCAGGCATGTCCCTTTTCGTTTCCGTCCTGTTCGGCCGGCCGCTGACCGACATAAACGCGCAGCCCACGCTCTTCCACCGTTCGCTGCTGCCGGTCTTCGCCGGCGCGCCCGACGATTTCTCCATCGACCTGTTCGCCTTCGCCGCCGCCTTAAGGGCCGGTTTCAGGGTCGAGCGCGCGCCGGTGCGGCTGCTGCCGCGCGCGGCCGGGAGTTCGAGCTGGAACAGGGGGCCCGGCAGCCGCCTGGCCCTGAGCGCCCGCACCGCGGCCGCGGCCGTCCGCATCAGGTTCGGGGAGGGCGCGTGAGCGCGTATTCGCTCTTCCTGAAGGCCTCCCTGCTGTTCTCCTGGGCCGCCCTGCTCTACTGGTCGGCGGCCGCCCTGCTGCGGCTGGCCCGCGCTCCCGCGGAGCGCCGGGCGCTGCCGGCCGCCCTGGCCGCGGCGGCCGCCGTCCTCCTGCTTTCGTCCTTCATGCCCGCGCGCGGCGGATACGACAACGAGCACGAGTTCACGATGCTGTCCACGGATCTCCTGTTCTCCGAATTCCGCCACACGGCCGCCTTCAAGGAGGTGGCGCCGCTGGTCACGGACTCCGCGGCCGTCCTGCTGGGCGAGAAGGACCTGCGGGCCGTCCTGTGGAAGAACCGCGCCGTCGCGGCCGCCGCGCTGCCCCTGCTCTACGCCGCGCTGCGCCTGGCCGGCGCGGGGCCGGCCGCCGCTCTCGCGGCCCAGGGCCTGCTCGGCTTCAACTTCCTTTTCCTGCTCAATGCCTCGGCTTTTTCCTCCACGGCCTCCAATATTTTCATCGTGCTCGCCTCGCTGCTCATGCTCGCCGTTTCATCGGGAAGCCGCATTTCCCCGGCGGGCCTGGCGGCGCGGGCCTCGGTCTCGGTCCTGCTGGTGCTGACCTCCCGGTACGAGTTCCTGCCGCCGCTGGGGGCGGCCTGGTGCTGGCTGCTTTTCCGGCGCCGGGCGGAACTGACCGCTCCCGCGCCCGCGCTGACGCTGGCGGCCGGCGCGCTCGTAGCGGCCCTCTGGGCGGCGCATATAAGCGGTCTGCCGTCGCCGGGGCTCCGACCCTCCGCTTTCACTCCCTTCGCCAACGCCGCTTATCACCTCGGTACGATGAACTTGGGTGTTTTCCTGTCCCCGTTGCCGGGCGGGCCGGCGGCGGCGCTGTTCTTCGGCGTCTGCGCCGCCGTCCTGGCCGGCCGGGCCGCGCGGAGGGGCGGGCCCGCCGGGCACGCCGCCGCCTGGCTCTGCCTCTGGGCCTTTTTTTTCGCCGCGGTGTACGTGCGGCAGGACGAGTACCCGCTGCATTTCATGAGGCATCAGCTGTATTTCCTGGTCCCGTTCGCGCTGCTGGCCGCCGGCGGCTTCGCGTCCCTTCCGGGCGGGCGCGGTTCCGCGGCCCTGCTCGCGGCCGTCCTGCCGGTCTACGCCGCCCTCAATTACAGGGCGGCCCGCTCCTTCGACGGCGAACTGCGCACCAGCGACAGGGAACTGGCGCTGCTGGCCGGGGCGGAGGCGGACTGGCCGGCCGATGCCGGCTTCGTCTATCCCGGTTACGGGGACGGCCGCCGCGCCCCGCTGCTGCGAAGGTTCTTCCCGGCCTACCGGGAGGGCTGCGGCCCCTCGCCGGCCAGGGCGCTGAAGTACGTCTCTCCGGCGGACTCCGTTTTCAGCGGCCGTTACGGCGGGATTCTTCCCTCCTACGCCCGGAGGACCGCCGGGGACATACCCTGGAAGTCCGCCGTATTCGATCACGCTTTCTACACCACCGGCCCCGGGGAAATGAAGGACCCCGTACGCGTGGAGGCCGGTTTCTTCGAACCGTCCGGCCCCGCCGGGGAGGCGCTGCTGGCCTATCTGGACGGGCGCTGCCGTCTGCGCGGCCGGGATTTCGCCGGCGCCGCTTCCTCTTTCTTGGACGCGGCGGTGAAGGGAGGGGGCCGGCGCGAGGTGGAGCTGGCCTCCGTGGCGCTGGCCCTGGCCGGGGAAGCGGCCGCGGCGCGCCGGACGGCGGCCTCGCTGGGAAGAGCGCTGCCGGAGGAACTCGCCGGCGCCCTGGCGGCCCTGGAAAAAGGCCGCGGCGCGGAGGCGCTGCGTCTCCTTTCCGTTATGGAAGAGGCGGCCCCGGACCCTTTCTTCAGGCTGACCGAGGAGGCCGCGCTGTTCACGGAGCCGCCGCCGGCGGCGCCGCCCGGCGAATGACCTTTTGCCCGAAAGACCCGGGCCGGTCTGGGCCCATGGTCCCTTGCCGGCCGGGCCGGAGAGTACTATTTTATTGATGCGATACAACCGCGCCTTTTAAGGAGATGCTTCTAATGAAAAAACCAGCCGCCCTGCTTTTTACGCTTTCACTGCTGCTGCCGATGGTCTTCGCTCCGGCCTTTGCGGCCGGCGGGAATTCCGCCGTCGAACAGCTGCTCGGCCACCCGGCGGCCCCTTCCGCCGCGGAGTTCCAGGCGCCGGAACCCGTTCTCATACCGCTGAAACCTTCCGCCAGGGACCTGCAGCCGGGCAATTCCATACTGCCCGTCATCGAGGACCGCGGCCGCGTCGAAGCGATACTCGAGCTGGTAGCCCTTATCTCCAGGGGCGGGCCTTTCCCGTTCAAGGAGGACCACAAGCCCTTCAAGAACAGGGAGGGGCTGCTCCCCGCCCAGCCGCTCGGTTTCTACAAAGAGTACACTCTCCTCGTCCCCAAGAACAGTTCCCGCGAGCTGGTGATCGGCGGGGTGCTCTACCATCTTCCTCCGTCCTACGGCGTGCGCGGCTGCGAGCGCCTTGTCGTCGGCGGCGGCGAGATAGTTTATTACAGCCCGACGCATTACAAGGACTTCATCCGCCTGACGATAGTCCCCTAGGATGGACATAGCCGAGCTGACCGCAGGGAACGCCCCCGTCAAGGACATGCGGGGGCTTTCCATTTCCCCCGCCGCGGCGGCGGGACTGCTTGGCTCCGCCGGCTGGCTGGTCCTGCGGCTGGACTGCTCCTCCATCCGGGACAGGGGGGAACTGTTCTCCGCCTGCGCGGCGGCGCTGGGCCGGGAATATTTCGCGGCCAACTGGGACGGCTTCGTCGACGCTCTCCGCTCCCTGCCTTACGACCAGGAGGGGCGTCCCGGTTACGCCCTCCTCCTGGAACGCTACGAAGCCCTTTTTTCCTCCGATCCGGCCGCCCTCCCGGCTTTCCTGGAGTCGCTCTCGGACGCCAGGGAGTCCCTTGCCGGGGGACATGGCGTCGGTCTGGCCGCGCTGGCCTTTTGACCCCCCCTTGAAAAACGCCGGTTTGTATGTATAATATATAACAGGGTGCGGCCCGTCCGTCGCCCGGTTCCCGTTGGTATCCAGAAGGGTGAGGTTATGCAGGAGCATCGCATAATAATAGAGTTCAGGCTCACGCGCCGCAAAGTGCTGGCGTTGCTGGCGGCTTTCTTCCTGTGCTGGCATCCCGCCATGCTGGGCTCGGAGACTCTGACCCTGACGACCTATTATCCCGCGCCCTACGGCGGCTACGCGCGCCTGCTGACCACCGACGAGACCCTGCTGGCCAGGGACGGCGGCGCGGTGGGCATCGGTACGGGGGCCACCCCGCTGGTCGCGGGCAATAAGCTCACGGTCACCGGCGGGGCTATCGGCGGCAACTTCGCCCTCCGTCCCGCTTACGCCAAGTGGAACGCCTATGGGGTCGGGGACGGCGGCGCGGCGATATATAGCGATAACGACAGTTACAAAACACTGATGATAGTGGGGAATAATTCCGGCGGCGGCGGTCGCCGTCGCGTCGGGATCTGGGACGATATGGCGGTGAATGGTAATTTGACGGTGAACGGGAATGCGACGATGGTGAGTGGGGGTGACCCGGATAAAGGTATTCTTTACGGCCTCTGCCGGCGCGTCAATTACAGTACCGCCGGCGGTTCCTGCGATAAGCACGAGAGGGTAGTGGGGTATTATCCCAACCCGGCTGGCGCCGCGGCGATATACGGTATCTTCGTGGACGAGTCGGGCGCGCCCAAGGGCCGCATGCGCCTGAACACGGACTGGCAGGGCCAGATGATCTGCTGCAAGATAGCGAATTAACGCCGGATGACTGGTTTTTAGAGGAGAAGGCCATAGTGAAAAAGAACGATCCAGCGAAACCGTCGGTCGAGAAAGTCAATCTTAAGAAATATTCCCCGGAAACCGCCAGGTACGCGGCCTATGCCCTGACCGGCGAGGCCTACGCTTTCCTGCGCCCGGCCGGCGCGGGCTCGCTGTCGGTGGAGCTGCGTCCCAAGCCGGGCGCCGCCCCGGCCGGGCTGGCCGCCCGTTTCCGCGCCGCCCTCCGGGAGGAAGCCCTGCGCGAGACCCTGTTCGAGGAGAACAAGGGCCTGCGCGAATTCATGCTCCTCAAGGCCCTTTCCGCCCCGGAGCCCGCCCCCGCCCCTTCCGCGGCGCTGACACCCGAGCAGGAGAAGGAGCTCGACGCGCTTATAGCGCAGGTCGAGCGTGAGATAAAAGAGGAGTCCGCCCCCGGCAAGGACCCGCTGGGGATCACCAGGAGATGGGAAGATAAACATGGCGTCAAGACCCGCTCGAAGAAAAAGTAAGAAATCGCAGGCAGGGGCGCCCTATGTCGCCTGGGAGCGGCTGGCGCCCGATTCCCTGGTCGTGACCAACGATCCCGGCAACCACGCCTTCGTTCCCGCGCGGGAACTGCCGGCGCTGCTGGCCGGCGGTAAGAAGACCGGCTCGGCGGAACTGCTCGCGAAAGGCTTCGTGCGCGACAGGCTCGATTTCGACGGTCTCTGCGAGTCGTGGCGCACCCGCAACGCGTACCTGGCCGCGGGCCCCGGCCTGCACATACTCGTTCTTACGCTGCGCTGCAATCACGGCTGTTCCTACTGCCAGTCGGGCGCCGGCGGCGCCGGCGCGAAGGGCACCGATATGCCGGCCTCGACCGCCAGGCAATGCGTGGATTTCGCCTTCCAGTCCCCCAACCCGTCGATCACCATAGAGTTCCAGGGCGGCGAGCCCCTGCTCAACTGGGACGCGCTGGAAGAGGCTGTCTCCTATGCCCGCCGCCGGGCCGCGGCTTCGGGCCGCAAACTGCGCCTGGCCCTGGTCTCCAATTTCGCCCTGATGACGGAGAAGAAGGCCGCTTTCCTGCTGGAGAACGAGGTCTCCATCTGCACCTCGCTCGACGGACCCGCCGCGCTGCACAACGCCAACCGCGCCTACTCGGGCGGCGATTCGCACGGCCTGACGGTGAAATGGCTGCGCTATTTCCAGGCGAAGCACGATTCGCAGAAAGGCGGCGTCCCGGTCTTCAAGCCCGGCGCGCTGCTGACGGTGACGAAACGCTCCCTGTCCCGGCACAGGGAGATAATAGACGAGTACGCGAGGCTCGGCCTGGAGGAGATCTTCCTGCGCCCGCTGGCGCCGCTGGGCTATGCCAGAACGAAGTGGGACGAGATCGGCTACGACGCCGCGCAGTTCACGGAGTTCTACCGGAAGAGCCTGGACTATATCCTGAGCCTCAACCGCAAAGGCGTGCCGCTGCGCGAGAAGATGGCCGTCATGCTGCTCGAGAAGATAATCAACGCCAGGGACCCGGGCTTCCTCGATTCCCGCTGCCCCTGCGGAGCGGCCATAGGCCAGCTGGCCTATAACTTCGACGGCGACATCTATACCTGCGACGAGGGCCGCATGGCCGCCTGGGCCGGCGACCCCATCTTCAGGGTCGGCAACGTGCGCACCAGCAAGTACAGGGACATCGCGACCTCCGACGCCGCCAAGGCCTGCGCGGCCGCCTCCAACCTGGAGACGCAGCCGTATTGCCACCGCTGCGCCTACAGGCCTTTCTGCGGCGTCTGCCCGGTCTATAATTACGAGGTGCAGGGCTCGCTGGCCGGCGATATGCCGTCCAACGACAGGTGCGCCCTGTTCAAGGGCATTTTCGGCACGCTGTTCTCATATCTTAAAACGCCCGGCAAGGGGAAGGAACTGGCGAAGTGGGTGGAAAATGAAAAGAAATAAGGCCCGGCCAGCCGGGCTGTTCTTCAGCTCTTCGGTCTATTCGGAGGAGGCCGTCAGGCTGGCGGCTTTCGTCTTCTCCTCCAGGGAAGAAGTGAGGACCAGTAAAGAGGCGGGCGGCGTCAGGGCCGTCCTGCCGGCCGGGAGCCCGGAACTGGAGGGGGCCTTCGCCAACGAAGTGCTCAACCAGCAGTGCCGGCTGGACCTGGCGAAGAAAAATTCGAAAGTGGCGAACATCATAGTCACCAGGGCGCTGCTTTCGGCGATGGGAGAGAGAGGTTAGGCGGGGCGGCCGCGGCCGCGGAGAGGATCCTTTATGAAAAAGAAGCCATCGAAGATCAGGAAGAACATCAGGCTGTTCCTCAACAGCGAGGAAGGCAAGATGCTCGACGCCGACATAGTAAAGACCGGCCTCGCGCTGGGGATACTGGGCACCGCGCTGGTGGACCAGGCGAACGCGCAGCAGGTCCACAGCAACTATTTCCAGCGCGGCGCCGGTGACGACGGCGACAGGCATATCAGCCACCAGAGCCACGGCTCGCACGGCTCGCACGGCTCGCACGGCTCGCACAGCTCCCACGGCTCGCATTCGTCGCACGGCTCGCACGGCTCGCACGGCTCGCATTCGTCGCACGGTTCGCACGCGTCGCACGGCTCCCACGGTTCGCACGGTTCGCACGGTTCGCACGGCTCGCACGGTTCGCACGGTTCGCACGCCCGCGGCGGCTGGTGCTGAACGCGCCGCGGCCGGCCCCGCTCCGGCGGGGCCGGCCGGCGGCTACCGTTCCCGTCCCCTTCCCGTAGTTCCCCGCCGCGTTTTCCGATGAAGAAGAACAGGATTCCCCCCTCCTTTTTCCGCGCCTGCCGCGCGGGCCGCGGCCGCTTCGTCTCCAACGAAACCGGCCGGGGCGTACTCCTCTCCGAAAAAGATCACCGGGCCTTCGCCGGCGGCCGGCGGGTCGCGGGAGAGCCCGGGGCGCGGCTGGCCGCCGGGCATTTCCTCAGGGAGAACCTGGACATGCCGGCCGCTTTGGCCGACCTGCGTTCCCGCTATCTGGGGGACTGGCCCGGGCCGGGCGTGCATATCGTGTCCCTGACCGACCGCTGCAACTCGCGCTGTTCCTATTGCGCGGTCTCCTCGCCTTCGGCCCCCGCCTCCGGCGGGGACATGCCGGCCGCCATGGCCGACGGGGTCGTGGATTTCATGTTCGCTTCCGGGACCGCCCCCCTGCTCCTGGAGTTCCAGGGCGGGGAGCCGCTGCTCAATTTCGGCGTCCTCCGGAGGATGGTGCGCCGGGCCCGGGCGCGCGCCGCGAAGGAGGGGAGGGAGCTGCACTTTTCCGTAGTGACCAACCTGACCCTGCTGGACCGGGAGAAGCTCGCTTTCCTGGCGGAGGAGGGCGTGACGGTCTGCACCTCGCTCGACGGGCCCGCGGCGCTGCACGACGCGCAGCGGCCGCTCGCCCGCGGCGGGTCCTCCCACGCCCTGGTGGAGAAATGGCTCGGTCGCATCGCCGCGCTGCGGGCGCGGTATCCCGGTTTCGAGGCCCCCAACGCCATCTGTACCGTCACGCGCCGTTCGCTGGCCGCGCCGGAGGCCATAGTGGACGAGTTCGTCCGGCTGGGCCTGGAGCGCGTGCAGTTCGGGCCGCTCGATCCTTTCGGCCTGGCCGCCGGCGGCGGACAGGGTTATTCCGCGGCCGAGTTCGCCGCCTTCTACGCGCGGGCCCTCGACCGCATGCTGGAACTGGCCGCGCGCGGCTCGAAGGTCTATGAGAAGGGCGCGCGGCTCTTCGTCTCGCAGCTCGTCGGCGGGGGGCGGCCGAGGTACCGCAACCTGGACCTGGCGGTGCGCCTGGCCTACGGCCCCGACGGTTCCGTTTATCCTTCCGACGAGGCCCGCATGCTGGCCGCTTCCGGCGACGGTTTTTTCCGCCTCGGCTCCGCGCTCTCCTCGGACCTCCGCTCCCTTCTCCGGCTTCCGGCGGCGAGGGCGCTGCTGCTCTCCTGCTTCCAGGAACTGACCTCTCCCGCCTGCGCGCGCTGCGCTTTCGTTCCCTACTGCCGCGTCTCGCCGGCCTACAATTACGCCGCGCAGGGCTCTTTCTGGGGGGACATGGCCTCCAGCGGCCGCTGCGCCCTTTACAAAGCGGTTTTCGGGACCATACTGGACCGGTTCTCCCGGCCGGGCTCACGCCGCGTCCTGGAGAAATGGGCCGCTTACGAAGGCTGAGGCCGCCGGCGCATGAAAAGAATAGACATCAAGATCGGTTTCGAGTGCAACAACCTCTGCGACTTCTGCGCGCAGGGGCATAAACGCGATTCGGCGGCGCGCAAGACCCCGGCGCAGATACGCGCCCTGCTCGACGACGCCCGCCGCCGCGGCATAGACGGCGTGGTCTTCACCGGAGGCGAGCCGACCATGCATCCCTGGCTGCTCGGCGCCGTCCGCCACGCCGCGAAGACCGGGTTCTCCGCCATACAGGTGCAGACCAACGGCCGGCGTTTCGCCTACCCCGACTATTGCCGCCGCCTGAAGGCCGCGGGCGTCACGGAGATGGGGCCTTCCCTGCACGGCGCGACGGCGGCCGTCCACGAGGGGCTGACGAAGGCGCCGGGCAGTTTCGCGCAGGTCGTCAAAGGCATAGCCAACTGCAAGGCGCTCGGCCTCTACGTGCTCACCAACACCGTCGTCACCTCCCGCAACTACAAGGATATGCCGGCGCTGGCCCGCCTGCTGGTGCGGCTGGGCGCGGACCAGTTCCAGTTGGCTTTCGTGCACATGGTGGGCACCGCTTGGGAGAAACGGCGCGAGCTGGTCCCCAGGAAGACCGACGCCCTCCCCTATATGAAAGAAGCCCTGGATATAGGCCGCGCGGCCGGTCTGCTCTGCCACACGGAGGCCGTTCCTTTCTGCCTGATGGCCGGCTACGAGGACTGCGTCGCCGAGCGCATCATCCCCGAGGGGCCGGTCTCGGACGCCGATTTCTATCTCGAAAGTTACGGCGATTACCGCCGCGACCAGGGCAAGACCAAGCGCGCCGGATGCCGGCGCTGCCGCTGGTTCTCCGAATGCGAGGGACCCTGGAAGGAATACCCGGAACTTTACGGCTGGGACGAGTTCAGGCCCGTGCCGGCGGGGAAGGGGAGGCGCCGGTGAAAGCCCGGACCCTCAAGCCGGTCCTGTTCAGGACCGAGCGCCTGGCCGGGCGGACGCTGGCGGCCAACGACGCCGGCGGCTGGGCTTTCCTCGACGACGCCGAGCTTGGGGCGCTGGCCTCCGGCCGCGTGCCGGCCTGCTCGGCGCTGGCCCGCCGGCTGGAACCGCTGCATTTCTTCCGGGACAGTATGGACCTGGAGGCCGCCGGGAACGATATCCGCTCGCTCTCTTCCTGCCTTTTCCAGGGCGCCAGCCTGCATATACTGGTGCTGACGCTGCGCTGCAACCTGGCCTGCGTCTATTGCCGCGCCTCCTGCGGCGGAAAAAAGGGGGAGGATATGGAGCGCTCCACGGCCCGCCTGGCCGTGGACGCCGCGCTCTCCTCGGTCTCCCCGTCGGTGACGCTCGAGTTCCAGGGCGGCGAGGCGCTGCTCAACTGGCCGGTCCTGGCGGACGCCGCGGACTACGCCCTGCGCGCCAACCGGCGGGCCGGCAAGGACCTGGCGCTGACGGTAGTGACCAATCTCGGCCTGATGGACGCGAAGAAGGCCGGTTTCCTGGTCTCGCGGGGCGTTTCGGTCTGCACTTCCCTCGACGGCCCGGCCGATCTGCACGACGCCAACCGCCGCCGCCTGGGCGGTTCCTCCCACGCGCCCGCCGCGCGCTGGCTGGAGGAGTTCCGCCGCCGGACCGGGGGCGGCGGACGGAAGGATTCCCTGCCCTCGGCGCTGATGACCACGACGCGTCTTTCGCTGGGCCGGGAAAAGGAGATCGTCGACGAGTACCGGCGGCTGGGCCTCGGCGGCATCTTCCTTCGCCCGCTCTCGCCCATCGGCTACGCCGGTTCCGTCTGGAACGAGATAGGGTACTCGCCGGACGATTTCGGCGATTTCTACGAGGCCGCCCTCGACCATATCCTGCGCGTGAACCACTCGGGCGAGGTCTTCGTGGAGCGCAACGCCGCGCTGCTGGCGCGCAAGGTCCTGCTGCGCGAGGACCCCAATTACCTCGACCTGCGCTCGCCCTGCGGCGCGGCCGCCGGTCAGCTGGCCTACAACTGGGACGGCGAGGTGTACACCTGCGACGAAGGCCGCATGGTCGGCGCCCGCGGCGACAAGCTCTTCAGCGTCGGCAGGCTCGGTTCGCTGACGCCGGCCTCGGCCGCCGCCTCGCCCGCGTCGCGGCTCTGCGCGGCCGCCTCCTGCCTGGAGAACCAGCCGGCCTGTTTCCGCTGCGCCTACAAGCCCTGGTGCGGAGTCTGCCCCGTCCATAACTACGAGACGCAGGGCTCGCCCTGGGGGGATATCGTTTCCGGTTCCTGGTGCGCCGTGCAGAAACGAATATTCTCCGCCGTCTTCCGCAGGCTGGCGCGGCCCGCGGACAGGAAGATACTGGAGTCCTGGGTGAGGCCCGGCGGCCGGGGGGGCGCCTGATGCCGGACATAGCCGTCTGGAACAAGTGCGACAACCGGTGCGTGATGTGCACCAACATGGCCTCTTTCCCGGCGCAGGACTCCGGCCAGTATTCGCTCGAATGGCAGATACGCAAGATGGAGCGTTACCTGCGCGGGCTGGGGAAGACCTATCTCAAGAACGCCGACGACCCCGGCTTCGTCAGCCTGACCGGCGGCGAGCCGACCCTGCACCCGGATTTCTTCAAACTGATCTCCTATTTCCGCCGCCGGCTGCCGGGTATAAGCATCACGCTGCTCTCGAACGGCCGCCGCTTCTCCGACCCGGGCTTCGCCCGCCGCTTCCTGCGGGCCGCCGCGCCGCCTTTCGCGGTCGGGATACCGCTACACGCCGGGACGGCCGCCCTGCACGACCGGATAGCCGGAGTGAAGGGGGCCTTCGCCCAGACGGTGAAGGGGCTCGGGAACCTCCTGGCCCCGCGCTCCGGTCCGGAGGTGGAGATACGCCTGGTCCTGCACCGCCTTAATATCGGGGCTTTCCGCGGCACGCTCGCTTTCCTGCGGCGCGCCTTCCGCGGCTTGCGGCCCTACCGGGTGACGGCCATACATTACGAGATAGAGGGGATGTCCCTGGAGAACCACGCGCGCCTCGCGCTGCGGCTGACGGATTCCGCCCGGGCCATAGGCGCCGCCGCGGACCTTATCGCCGGCTTCCCGGACCTCCGCCTTTACCATTTCCCGCTCTGCCTGGTGCCGCCGGCGCTGCGGGAAAAATGCTGGACGACCCTGCCCAGGGAGGACCGCTGTTACCCGGCCGCCTGCCGACGCTGCCGGCTGCGGCCGGGCTGTCCGGGGCTCATGAAAGAGTACAGGAAGGCGTTCGGCGCCGGGGAGCTGCGGCCGCTATGTTCATGAAGCTCTACTACGCGGCCTCGCTGACCGTCTTCGCCGCCTGGGCCATGAAGGTGGTCAATACCGACCTCGCCCTGAAGAAGATCCCCAACGCCCAGACGGTCCTGGGTTTCAAGTTCCTCCTGCTGGCGCTGGGGGTCATGGCCGTGAATTCGCTGCTGGGCTCGACGGGAGAGGTCACCGACTTCCTTAACTGGAACTTCTACCGGCTCTGGGCGGTCCACGCCGGGCTCTCGGCGCTGGCGGGGCTGATACTCTGGTATTCCGAGGTCTGGCCCGCCGGCGACGCCAAGTTCTTCATGATCCTGTCGGCCTGGCTGCCGCTCATCAATCCGTTCATCGGCAACCTGCCCACCTACCTCTTCCTGGTGGTCCTGATAAACATCTTCGTGGCCGCGGCGCTTTACACGATAGGCAAGTTCCTGGCGGACGGCCTCCATTCGGCGTCGCCTTCCGATTATTTCGGCAAGATCTGGTCCGACGTGAAGGAGCGCTTCTCCCAGCTGGCCGACGGCGGGAGGCGGAACCGGGCGCTGGCCGCGCTGCTGCTGGCCAATATGACCATGGTCTTCCTGCTGCAGCAGGTGCTGGTCATGGAGAGCCGCGGCCTGCTGAGCGGACTGTTCGCCAGGACGGAACTGCTCTATTTCTTCATGTTCTTCCTCTGGGAGAAGGTCGCCCGTCTTTTCAGGAGCCGGCTCTGGACCTGGCTGACCATGGCTTTCTACCCGGCTTACCTGGTCCTGGGGTACTTCTTCTTCTTCGGCCACATGGTCCTGATGCTCAAGTACGCGCTCATCCATGTTTTCAAATTCAGTCTCATCCTGGTCGCGGGCCGCGCGATGATGGAGTTCCTGATGGAGAAGAAGGACATGGTCTATCTCACGGCCGCCGAACTGGAGCCGGGCGTGGTACTTTCCTCCGGTTCGGCCAGGATGCTGCGGTCTAACCCGGCCCTCTGCGGGGACTTCGACGACTGTTTCAAGGACGGCCTCGACGAGGACCAGGTCGCCGCCCTCAGGGAATGGCTGGGCCGCCTGCCGGGAGAGGCCCCAAAGGTGGAAACGGTGAAGGGGCGTCCTTTCGCGCTCTGGATCTTCGCCGGCTGCTGCCTTACCCTGCTGCTGGACCGGAACCTCGCGGCTTTGCTCAAATAGTATTATGATGCCCCTGGTGGAAGAAAGAAGGCTCAAGATCGTCCTGTTCGCGGGCTACTCCTGCAATAACAACTGCCGCTTCTGCGTCGGCGCGGAGAAGCGCGCCCTCCCGGAGAAGACCACCGCCGAACTGCTGCGCGAAGTGACCGCCGCTCGCCGGAAAGGGGCGCGGATACTGGAACTGATAGGGGGGGAATGCACGATAAGGCCGGACTTCCTCTCCATAGTCGCCGCGGCCAAGAGGCTCGGGATAGAGGAGGTCGTGACCGCCACCAACGGCCGCATCTTCTCCGAACCGGACTTCGCCAAAGCCGCCCTGAAGGCCGGGCTCGACACCGTCATTTTCTCCGTGCACGGGCCTGACGCCGCCGTTCACGACGGGCTCACCCGCAGCCCCGGCAGTTTCCGCCAGCTGCTCAAAGGCATGGACAACCTGCGCCGCCTGGGCTTTACGCGGATAAACGGCAATACCACGGTCGTGAAGCAGAACATGCGCTCCCTGCCGGCCATCGCCCGGCTCTACGGGTCCCGCGGCGTGAGGAACGTGGAATATATTTTCGTGGACCCCAGCGGCGGAGCCCTGCGCGACTTCGATTCCCTGGTGCCGCGCATCTCGGCCGCGGCGCCGTGGATGAGGAAGGCGCTGGCCGCCGGCAACGCCGCCGGCCTGGGCCAGTGGAAGGTGCGCTACGTGCCGCTCTGCCATTTCCGCGGCTACCTGGGCCAGATCAGCGAGATGAACGAGCGCGTGCTGTTCGCGACCGAACACTGGGCGCCGGATTTCAGGAACCTGGACGCCACTCTCTCCAGGAGGACGCTCAGCCGCGGCAAGCCCGCGCGCTGCCGGGGCTGCGCCGCGTACAATATCTGCGAAGGGATCTGGACCGAGTATCTCCGGCGCTTCGGCGACGCCGAGCTCAAGCCGATGAAGAGGGCGTGGTAGGCGGGAATGGCCGGAAAACGCGCGCCTTCTCCGCCGGAGCCCAATGTCTTCGTCACCGACAGGTGCGGACGGGACTGCCTTTACTGCTCGGCGCGCGGCGAGGACCGGCTGATGACGCCGGCGCAGATACGGGAAGTGCTGGACCGGCGCTATCCGGCGCTGGTCTTCGAAGGCGGCGAGCCGCTGCTTTCGCCGGACCTGGAGCGCTGGACCCGGGCGGCGGCGCGCCGCGGCGCCCGGGACATAACCGTTCTGACCAACGGCCTCGCGCTCACGCCGGCGCGTTTCGCCTCGCTCAGGAAGGCCGGGGTCGCTCATTTCCATTTCAACTTCCCCTCCCATCTGGCCGCGACCCACGACGAACTGACCGGGACCAGGGGACGCCTTAAGGCGCAGGCCGCCGTCATAAAGCGCGTCGCCGCCTCCGGTCCCCGCGCCGCCTCGCTGGTCTGCGTCATAAATTCCCTGAACTACCGCCAGCTCCCGGATTATGCCGCCTACGCCGCGCGAAACTTTCCCGGCCTCTTCTACGTGGCCTTCAACTTCATAAAGGTGAAAGGGATGGTCAGGGAGCGGCCATGGCTGGTCCCGGAGCTGGGACGGGTCAGCCCCTATCTCCGCAAGGCCCTGGCCGTCGCCAGGCGGCTGGGCCTGCCCTGCCTGACGGACGGCGTCCCGCTCTGCTTCCTGAAAGGCTTCGAGGCCTACGCCCGGGACGCCGACTGTCTGCTGAAGGGCGACGGCACCTATCTCGGCGAGAAGCGGCGCGTCGCCGCCTGCCGGCGCTGCGGGCTCTCCCCCGTCTGCGCCGGCCCGCGCGCCGATTACCTGGAACTGCGCGGGGAAAAAGGTTTCAAGGCGGCCCCGGCCGGCGCCGCCGGACCGGTGATGCGCGCCGTGGCCGGCGGGCAGCTCTCGCTCAACAGGCCCGGGGGGACGGCGCGATGAGGAGGCCGGACCATCTTTCGGTATACCTGACCGGCTCCTGCGATATGGCCTGCGCCTATTGTTTCGTTCCCGCCTGCCGGGACGCCCTGGGCCGCGCGGGCCTGTTCCGCGCGCTCGATTCTTTCGCGCGGGCCGGCGGCCGCCGGGTGACCTTTCTGGGGGGAGAACCGCTGCTGCGGTGGGGCCTGCTGAAGGCGGCGGTCGCGCGCCTGGGACGGCTGCGTCCGCCGCTCCATACGACGGTTTTCACCAACGGCGCGCTGCTGGACCGGGACCGGGCGGAGACGCTGCTGCGGTCCGGCGCGCGGGTCGTGGTGAGCCTCGACGGCGGCCGGGCCGACAACGACAAGTCCCGCAAACTGCGCGCGGGAGGTTCGGCTTACGCGGCCGCGCTGCGCGGCCTTCCGCGTCCGCTCCGGGCGAGGCTGACCGCCTCGGCCGTCGTAACGCCGGCGGGCGCGGGCCGGCTGGCCGCCAACGTGAGGGCCCTTTACTCGGCCGGGTTCAGGGCGATAGCCTGGGCTCCTGATATAAAGGCCGCCTGGGGCCCGGCCGAAGCGCGCGTACTTTCGGCGGAACTGCGCAGGATCGGGCGGGACTACGCGGCCATGCTGCGCTCCGGGCGCCCCGCCTACGAGCTGGCCAATATCTACGAGCTGCTGGACCTGGACCGGGGCGCGGACGTTTCCGGCTGCGCTTCGCTCACGCTTTCGCCTTCGGTGGAAATGCTCCCCTGCGACAAGCTGCTCGCGGCCCCGGCCTCCGTACGCCGCGGCTATTCCGGCCCCGCCGGCCGGCGCCGTTTCTTCGCCGAGGCCTCGGCCGCGGGCGCCGACCCGGCCGAGCCGCTCTGCCCCGCCGGGTATTATTCGCTGCTGCGCCACGCCCGGGGCCTTTCCCCTTCGGAAACGCGCGCGGCCATGGACCTGCGGGCGGGGTTCTCCCGCGTTTACGGCGCCGCGCTGCTCCGTCTCGTGAGGGACCTTTCCCGCCTGCCGGCCTTCCGCCTGAAGCACGGACTGGAGGCTCCGCTATGAGCGTGGAGAAGGACGGCTCCGGCAAGTGCTACGAGCTGATACTGAACTACAACTGCAGCGCGCGCTGCCTTTTCTGCTCGCAGGGCAGCTTCGATAAGTCGCTCAACGCCCCGTTTTCGAGGCTGCTCGCCGATCTCAGGGCGGCGCGCAAGGCCGGCTACCGCCGGCTGGGGCTGACCGGCGGGGAGCCCCTCATCCGTCCGGACATAATCCGCGTGGTCTCGGCGGCGAAGCGGGCCGGCTTCGGCTTCATCAGGGTCCAGACCAACGGTATCCGCCTCTCCGACCCGGTCTTCTGCAGCCGCCTGGCGCGCGCCGGCCTGACGCTGTCCAAGTTCTCCTTCGCCAGCGACCGCCCGGCCGAGCACGACCTGCTGGTCGGGGTGAAGGGCGCGTTCGCCAGGGCCTCGGCCGGGGTGGAGAACCTGCGCCGCCTTAAAGTGCGCGTCGCCAACAATATAGTGGTCAACCGGCTCAACTACCGGCGGCTGGATTCCATCATCGGCTACTGGCTGGAAAGGGGGATAAGCAGTTTCGTCGTCATCTATCCCGTCTATATCGGCAGTATGCGGGCCAATCACGCGAGGCTGGGCGTGAGTCTGCCGGAGTGCGCCCCCTATTTCAGGAAGGCGGCGGCCTTCATGGAGAAATGCGGCCTCGGCGGGGAGATCCTCTTCCTGAACGTGCCGCCCTGCTTCCTCAAGGGGCGGGAGTCGCTGGCCATAGGCCTGGACAAGTTCAACACGCTGGTCACCGACCCGTCGGGCGGCGTCACCGATCTCGACGAAAGCGCCGAAGAGGCCAAGGTCCGGGGACTTCCCTGCCGGCGCTGCGCGCTGGAGGGGCGCTGCCGGGGGGTCGACCGCAATTACGCGGAGCTTTACGGCTGGCGCGGTTTCCGCCCTTTCCGTTCCCCGCCGGTCCGGCGGAAGCGCGAGGAAGCGCCTGAAGCCCTTTTCTTCTCCGACAACGAGAGATGCATGTCCGCCCTGCTCGAGGGCCGCGGCTGGACGGCCACCCCCGCCGTGCTGGAGGCCTCCCGGCGCCTGGCGCTGTGCCGCGACTGTTCCGACGGCAACGCCGTGCTGGGCGCCGGACTGTCCCTGGAAAAAAAAGGCCTGGTGGAGAAGAAACTGGAGCGCGGGACCTTTTTCTGGCGGCTTAGGACCGGGACCCCGCCCGGTCCGCGGGCCTGAACCGGGCCGCCGGTCTATCTCTTGAAATGGACCTTGTCTCTCATTCTTACATAGCGGCCCTGTTCCTGCAGTTCTCCCTGCTGGCGGGTCTTTTCCTGGCCCGGAAGCAGGCGGCGGCCTGCCTGGAGCGGGACTGGGGTCCCGCCCTCCGCCTGACCGCGCTGCTGTGGCTGGCGGGCCTCGCGCTGAGGCTCTGGGCCGTTCCCCACCGCCCGTACGTCTTCTACGACGAGTACGAGCATCTCGCCCTGGCCGGCAGGCTCGCGGAAGGGCTCTCTTTCGTGCGATGTGATTTCAGGCTGGACGGGTTCTGCTATTCCGGGTGGCTGCCGCAATGGCCCCCTGGTCACCACGCGCTGCTGGCGTGGGTCTTCAAGGTCGCCGGCGCGGGGTGGGCCCAGGCCTTCATGTTCAACGCTTTCGTTTCTTCCCTGGCCATACCGCTCTTCTTCTTTTTTTCCGCCGTGCTGTTCCGCGGCCCGCGTCCCGGACTCGCCTCCGCTTCGCTGATCGCCTTCCTGCCGCTGCATCTCAAGTTCTCCGGCAACGCCTCGCTGGAAGGCGCTTCGCTCACCTTCATACTGCTGGCGCTCTGCTCCTGGCTCGTATACGCCGGGAGAGGGGGGCGTCGCGCCTTCTTCCTGGCGGTCTCCGCCACGGCTTTTTCCGCCTTCGTCCGGCCGGAGAACTTCCTGCTCTTCTGTTTCCTCGCCGCGCTCCCTTTCCTCCGTTCCCGGCGGCCGTCGCCCGCCTGCGTCCTGTTGTTCCTGCCGTATCTCGTTCTCCCGGCGCTGTACCTGCCCGCCATACGGGAATACAACGCGGAGAACTGGCTCCCTTCCAGGGAACAACTGGACGGGCTCGGACTGTGCTTCAGGAACCTCCGGTACTGGCTGAACGGGCCCGGGCTGCCGCCCGCTTTCGGACTGGCGGCGCTTTCGGGTATCTTTCTGTCTTTCCGGGAAAATAAGGCCCCGTCGGCGTTCCTGCTGCCCGCCGCCGCTTTCCTGCTGGTCTATTCCTTCGCGCAGAAACTCGATCTTTGGGCGCTGGACCTCAAACGGTTCAATGTCCCTTTACTGGCCTTCGCGGTGCCTCCGGCCGGTCTGGCCGCGGCCTGGCTGTACGACAAGGCCGCGGCGCGCCGGGGGATGGGAGGCAAAGCCGCCGCGGCGGCCGCGCTCTCCGTCTGGCTGCTGTCGGGCGCCGGTTTCGTGGGACGGGAAATAGTGGACCCGGCCTTCGTTTCCCAATGGCGGTTCCTGTCCGGCCTGCGGGATGTCCCCGGGGGGGCGGTATTCGCGGCCGCGAACCCTTCGATGGCCTCTCCTTCTTCCCGCGGGTCCGCCGTTCATCCGGAATTCCTCTTCTCCAGGGGCGGGCCGGGCCGCCTGCTGGCCGGCAGGGACATAGTCCTGGTGCGGGACCGCTGGTGCGACGAGGGAGGGGCGGAGCTCTGCGCCGCGCTCCTCGCGGGACCCTTTTCCGGTCCGGAGTCCATCAAAGGGCCCCACGGCCTCTCGCTGCATCTCGCGAGGAACTACGCGGCTCCGCAAGGCGCTCCGGTTTCAAAATGATAAGATTCTCCTGAAATGCCGCTCATACACCTGCTTTCCGCCTGCGACCAGCGCTGCGTGTTCTGCTCCTACCCGGCCGAGACGGTCGGGACCGAACGCGCCGGTCTGGCGGCGTGGGCGGCGGCGCTCAAAGAGCCGGGCCTGGTGCAGGTCTCGGGCGGCGAGCCGCTGCTGGCCGACCGGGAAGAGCTGCTGAAATTCCTGCTCTACTGCGCGGGCCGGCGGCGCAGGGTGGAGGTGCAGACCAACGGCGTGCCGCTGGCGCGGCTGCCGGAGGCTTATTTCAGCCGGCTGGTCCGCGCGGTGAAGCTGTCGGGAGGCTATTTCAACGTCAATTTCCCGTCGGGCACGGCGGCCGGGGACCTTAAAATAACGCGGACGCGCGGGGCCTTCGCCGCCCGCGTCCGCGGCGTGCGCCGGCTGATAAAGGCCGGCGCGGCGGTGAGGCTGACCCATGTCGTAAGCTCGCTCAATTACCGCCGCCTGCCTTCTTTCGTGGAGTTCGCTGCCGCGGAACTCAAGGGCGTCTCCTGGATACAGTTCAGTTTCATCAAGGCCTACGGCAGGTCGGGATCCGGTCTTTATGTGCCGCGCTACGCCGCCGTCTCGCCTTACCTCGTAAAAGCGCTGGGGCTTTGCCGGGAGCGGGGCCTGGCCTGCGAGACGGACCATATACCGCCGTGTTTCCTGGGCGAATTCGCGCTTTCAAGCGTGGACGCCAAAAAACTATCATCTAAGGAGAGGGGCCCGCAGCTCGCCGAGAAGGCCTATGTCGCCGCCTGCCGCGGCTGCCGCATGAAAAAGATCTGCCCCGGCCCCCGCAAGGACTATATAAAGGTCCACAAGACGCTATGAACAAGTCCCTCGCCGCGCTCAACAGGGAATTCCCCGTCCTGAAGGCCCGCTTCGGCGGCTCGCAGAGCTCGCCGCACCGACAGCGGACAATGCCGCCCTCTTCCGCCGGGCGCAGGCTGGTGTATCTCGACAGCGCCTGCACCGTCCTCAAGATGCGCGGCGCGGCCGACGCGCAGCGGGAGAACCTGCTGCGCCTGGGCGGCTGCGGCGGGCGCCGGTCGTTCTATTCGCTGTCGGCCGGCATGGAGGAGGAGTTCGAGTCCGCGCGGCGTACCGTCGCGGACTTCATGGGCGCCGCTTCGCCCGACGAGGTCATCTTCACCGGCGGCGTCACCGACGCGGCCAACCTGCTGGCCAACTCTTTCCCTTTCACGAAAGAACGCGACGAGGTGGTCCTGTCGCCGCTGGAGCATAACGCCGTTTTCCTTCCTTTCGAGCGGCTGGCCGCCGCCGGGCGGGTGAAGCTGAGGGTGCTGCCGCTCAAGGGACTGGTCCCGGACCTGGACGCCCTGCCGCGGCTGCTGGGCCGCCGCACCGCGCTGGTCTGCCTCAACCACGCCTCGAATATCTTCGGCGGCAGGCAGGAGCTCCGCCGCGCGGCCGCCCTGACGCGCGCGGCCGGCGCTTATCTTTTCTCCGACGACGCGCAGTTCGCGCCCACGCACGGCTCGGGCGCCGCGGCCGAGGGGGCCGACGCCTGCGCCTTCTCCGGCCACAAGCTGGGCGCGCCCTACTGCACCGGCGCGCTTTATGTCCGCCGGGAGCTGATGGCCAAGCTGCGCCCCTGGCGCGTCGGCGGCGGCACCGTCGAGGGGGTGGAGCTCCGGGGCGGCTATAAGGCCAGATATATCGGCGGCAACAGGGGGTTCGAGGCCGGCGTTCAGAATTACGCCGGCGCGGCCGGCCTGGCCGCGGCGATACGGAGGCTGGAGCGGGCCGGTTTCGGCAATATACGCGCCCATGTCTCCGGGCTGGTGATGGACGCGCATGACCGGCTGTCGGCCATAAAAGGCGTCCGCGTTCTCGGCGACCGGGCCGCCCTGGCGGAGGGCTCGCTCATCTCGATAGTCCCGGAGAAGCGCGGCTTCTCGGCTCAGGACTTCGCTCTCTTTCTGGATTCAAGCGTCAAAGGGCTTTCGATAGCCGTGCGCTCGGGCCGCCACTGCGCCGACCTGGCCTGCCTGGCCTCGGGCGTGAAGGAAACCCTGCGGCTGTCGTATTTCACCTACAATACGCCGGCCGACACCGAGATCTTCGCGCGGGCGCTGGAACGCTACCTGCGGATGCTCTAAGACGGGCCCAATTATATAGAATATATTCAGCACATCTACGGAGGAAAAATGGACAAGAAAGAACTGCTGCACAAGACCGCTTTGAAATACAGGAACGACATGGTGAAGTTCGCCTCGGACCTGGTCAAGATCCCCAGCTTCTCCTGCAAGGAAGGCCCGCTGGTGGAGCGCATCAAGAAAGAGATGATAAAGGTCGGCTTCGACAAGGTGAAGATCGACGCGATGGGCAATATCATCGGCTTCCTCGGCAAGGGGAAGAAGAAGATCATGATGGACGCCCATATCGACACCGTCGGCATAGGGGACCCCAAGGCCTGGAAGATAAACCCGTTCGCCGGCCTGGTAAAGAACGGCCATATCTACGGCCGCGGCGCCACCGACCAGAAACTCTCGATGGTCCCGATGGTCTACGCCGCCAGGATGATAAAGGACCTGAAGCTGGAAGGCGACTATACGCTGATGGTCGTCGGCTCCGTCATGGAGGAGGACTGCGACGGCCTCCCGATACTGCATATCGTCCAGAAAGAGAAGATCCGCCCGGATTTCGTCGTCATCACCGAGCCCACCGACCTGAAGGTCTACCGCGGGCACCGCGGCCGCATGGAGATGAAGGTCGTGACCAAGGGCCGCAGCTGCCACGCCAGCGCGCCCGAGCGCGGCGACAACGCCGTGGTGAAGATGGCCGACATCACCAAGGAGATAACCGCGCTCAACAAGCGCCTCAAGAACGACAAGTTCATCGGCAAGGGCACGGTGGCCGTCACTTCGATAGAGTGCAAGACGCCGTCGCTCAACGCCGTGCCCGACGAGTGCACTATATACCTGGACCGCCGCCTGACCGTAGGCGAGACGCTCAAGAGCTCGGTCGCCGAGATCAAGCGGCTGCCGTCCGTGAAGAAGGCGAAGGCCGCCGTCGAGGTGCTGCAGTATTCCGAGACCGCCTGGACCGGCCTGAAGGTCGGCCAGGAGAAGTATTTCCCGACCTGGGTGCTGCCGGAGAAGCACAAGCTGGTGCAGGCCGGCGCCCGCGCGGCCGCTATAGCTCTCAAGAAGAAGCCGGTCATCAGCCGCTGGGTGTTCTCCACCAACGGCGTGGCTTCGGCCGGCCGGCTGGGCATCCCGACGATAGGCTTCGGTCCGTCCAACGAGATCTACGCCCACTCGGTCAACGAGAACATGCCGATAGACCACCTGGTCAAGGCGGCCGTGTTCTACGCCGCGCTGCCCGGCGAGCTCTGACAGCCGCAGAAGTGAGGACCGCCACGGCCCGCGGCAGTTCCAGCGCGGGCCGGAACAGGGCGGCACTTGTCCTCGCCTTGCGGGGATTGCCCGCGGTCGGTGCCCGGAGCTCTGCGACGGGCCGCGCGCTTTAAGATGCTGGATATACCCCAGGAAATATTCGAGCGGGTCTACGACAAGGCCCGGGCGCTGGATTATACCGGCTACTCCGAGCAGTACCCGCCTTTCGGCTCATGGGGGAACTCCAGCCTGCCGCGCGCGGGACTGGGGGAGCTCTGGCGGCGGGCCCTGCCCCGCTCTTCGCGCCTGGGCCTTTACGTTAACTTCCCTTTCTGCCGCCGTAAATGCGAGTTCTGTTTCCTCCCGGTCATCGCCTGCCCTTCAGGCCGGCGGGAGGAGGTCTCCGCCGAGTACCTGCGCCTTCTGGAAAAAGAGATCTCCCTCCTGCCCGCGGCCGTCGGCCGGCGGGAGTTGGAGACCGTCTATCTCGGCGGGGGTACCCCCTCGCTGCTGCCGCCCGCCCGCGTCAGGGATCTTTTCTCCCTGCTGCGCCGGAAATTCGGGTTCGGCCGCCGCACGCAGATAAACGCGGAGATCGATCCCGCCGACCTCGACGGGGAACTGCTCGGCGCTCTGCGGGACTGCGGCGTGTCGCGCGTCTGCCTGGGGGTGCAGTCGTTCGCCGGCGAGGTCATACGCCGGGCCGGCCGGCGCGGCGCGCCGGGGCTGGCCGAAAAAACGGCCGCGCTGCGCAAGGCCGGCATAAAATGCAATCTCGACATAATCTGCGGCCTGCCGGGGCAGGGCCGCGCCGATTTTATGCGGGACGTTAGGAGCGCGCTGGCCATGCGGCCGGACCAGATACATCTCAACGCCTTCTCGGCCACTCCCTACACGCTGCACTCCATGCGCGGCGGACGCGCCCCTGACGAAGCCGCGCTGCGCGCCCTTCTGGCCGATGGGTTCGCCATGCTCAAGAAACGCGGCTATGTGATGGCCGACTACGATTCCGCGGGCCTGACGCGCGCCAGCCGCAATTTTCAGACCAGCGTCCTGCGCGACCGCAACTCGGTGCTCGGACTCGGGCCCGCTTCCGTATCGCGCGCTTTCGGCTCGGCCAGGTATATAAACTTCTCCGGCTGGGACCGCTGGCGCGACGCGCTGAAAGCGGGCCGGCCGCCGGTGTACCGCCTGGTACGTACGGACCTGCGCGACGAAAAGATCTATTTCGCCCTGGAGAGTTTCGCGGCTCCCGGAGGAAAACTCTCTTTCGCCGAATACCGGCGGACTTTCGGCTCTTCTTTCGCCTCCGACTTCGGGCGCGAACTGCCGGGACTGAAAGCCTCCTGCCGTTCTTCTGCCGGCGGCCTGGCGTGTCCGGCGCAAGCTCTTTCGTCGGTCCGCAGGCTTCTCTGGCGCGGGCCGGCGCTGACCGGCATAGCCGCCAGCCTGAAAGAAGCCGGGCCGGGATGGGTGAAATGAAGAAGAACCCCTTCGCCGCCGGGAATATCCGGGCCGCGCTGGCCGCCGCGCCGGGCGGCGACCGCGCGGAACTGCGCCGCCGGCTGGACCGCGTACGCTGGCCGATAAACAGGAAGCCCAAGGTCTGCGAGATAACGGTCAATTACCGCTGCAACCTGCGCTGTCTTTTCTGCTACAACCCCGCCGATTTCCACGCCTCGGACAGGCCGGAAGCGGACATCAGGACGATCGCGCGCGCGCTGCGCGCCGGCCGGGAGGGCGGCGCCTGGATAGCCAGCCTGATAGGGGGAGAGCCCACGCTCAGGACGGACCTGCCCGAAATAGCCCGGCTGGCCAGGCGGCTCGGCTATTCGCTCGTCAAGGTCTGCACCAACAGCGTCAATTTTTCGGACCCGTCGCTGCTGCCGCGGCTGGCGGACGCGGGCGTGAACATGCTCGACGTCTCCCTCCACGGCCCGTCGGCGGCCGTGCACGACCGGCTGGTCGGCGTCAAGGGGGCTTTCGACCGCGTGATCGGGACGGTGCGCGCCGCGCAGGCCGCCGGCATCGAGGTCGGCCTGGCCCAGGTGGTGAACCGGCTCAATTACCGCCGCTTCCCGGAGTTCTTCGGCCTGGTCTTCGGGAAGCTGGGCATCAGTTATTATAATATCATCTACGGCCATTACGCCGGGCTTATGGCCGGTAACGCCCGCCTGCTGCGGACCCGCGTCTCCGAAACCATCCCGTATGTGCGGCGCGGTCTTTCGCTCATCGCGGACTCGGGGCTGCCGGCTTTCGCCAGGATGGTCGTGAATTTCCCGCCCTGCCTGATGCCGGAATACTTCAATGTCATGGCCGACTGGGAGCTCCCGGACGGCGGTGAGGCCCAGGAGGAAGTGATGCTGCCCGACGGCACGGTGCGTCGTCTGCAGGATATGAAGGCCGAGGGTTCCGCCAAAGCGCGCGGCTGCCGCGGCTGCCTGCTTTACGACAGATGCAAGGGCGTCGAGAAAAGCTACCTGGACCTTTACGGCGGGGCCGAGTTCCGGGCGATAAGGGAACTGCCGCGCCAGGCGCTGGCCGCCGCCTGGGAGAACAGCGGCGGCAAAGGGAGGAACGGATGAGCACGAGGGCCCCTTCTCCGGGCGCGAGGATAAAGAACTGCGAGATGATCCTCAATTACGACTGTAACGCCCGCTGCGTGTTCTGCTACCAGCCCGGCGACGAGCTCAAGCCGCTCTGCGGACAGCGCATGCCCTTCGCCGACGCCTCGAGAGCCCTTTACGAGGGCTACGCCAGGGGCTGCCGCTGCGCCTATTTCATCGGCGGCGAGATCACGCTGCTGCCCGATCTGCCCAAGATAATAAAACTGGCGGCGAAGATCGGCTATCCCTGGATACAGGTGATGAGCAACGGACTGAAGCTGGCGGACAAGGCCTATACGCGCTCCCTGATAAAGGCCGGGGCCAATCTGTTCCGACTGTCGCTGCACGGCCCCGGGCCGGAGATACACGACAGGCTGGTCGGCGTGCCGGGAGCTTTCGGCAAACTGGCCGCCGCTTTCGATAATATAAGGGAAGGAGGCGCCGAGCTCTGCGTGAACATGGCCCTGAACGCCCCGAATTACAGGGCGCTGCCGGAGATGGTCGGGCTGATAACCGGGCGTTTCGGCGTGCGCGACTTCAATATCATCTTCCCGCATTACAGCGGCATGATGGCCAAGAACGCGGACCTGCTCAAGGTCAGCGTCACGCGGGCCGTGCCGTACCTGAGGAAGACGCTGGCCCTCCTGAAAGAGAACGGCGTGCGGCCGGAAAGCAGGATACTCATAAATTTCTGCCCCTGCAATATCCCGGAAGCCGCGCATCTTATGGCGGAATGGGACCGGCCGGAGCGGGCCGAGGACGACGAGCCCCTCTACTACGTGGAAGGCAAGACCGACGCGGTCTACTCGGTCAAGGAGCGCATACGCGTAAAGAACAGGTCCTGTTCGCGCTGCGCCTACGACAAGGTCTGCATGGGTTTCGAGAAATGGTACGCCGACGTTTTCGGGCGCCGCGAGTTCCGTCCCGTACTCCGCAAGCCGGCGCCTTTCCCGCTGCGGCCGCTGCCCCGCCGGAAAGTCGCCTGACCGGTCCCGGGTCCCCCTTCCGGCCGGACGGCCGTTCCGGGGGTTTATTATATAATTGTAGCGATAAAGGTCCGGGAGAGGAGAAGTGGAGAGCATAGTATTTTTCGGCAAAGGCGGCATCGGTAAAAGCACCATCGCCGCCAATGTTTCCGTCCTGCTGGCGGCCGCCGGCCGGAAGGTCCTGCATATCGGCTGCGACCCGAAACGCGATTCGACGCTCGCGCTGACCGGCCGCCGTATAAAACCTTTCAGCGACGGCGGTTTCGCCGGCGCGGCCGCCCTGGACGGCGCCGTTCACAAGGGCGCGAAGGGAATAGACTGCATAGAGGCCGGCGGTCCCCAGGCCGGCGTGGGGTGCGCGGGCGCCGGGATCGGGGCCATGCTCGACGCCGTGCGGGATTCCGGGCTGATGGAGCGCAACGCCTACGATACCGTGATCTTCGACGTGCTGGGTGACGTCGTCTGCGGCGGTTTCGCCGCTCCCCTGCGGCGGGGCTTCACCAGCAAGGCCGTCATCGTGGTCTCCGAGGAGATCCTTTCCCTTTACGCCGCCAATAACCTGGTGGCGATGATAAACAACTACGCCCGGAACGGCGTCTACCTGGCGGGTCTGGCGGTAAATGCGAAGGATGTCTCCGCCGTACGGCAGGCCGGGGAATTCGCCAGGGCCGTTAACACGAGGGTGCTGGGCGTGATACCGAGGGACCCCGCGGTAGGCAGGGCCGAGAAGGTCCGCAAGCCGCTGGTTCTCCTGGACCCGCGCAGCCCCGCGGCCGGCGCCCTCGCCGGGCTCACGCGAGAGATATTGTCGTCGAAGAAGCCCTCTTCACCGCCGCGGATGATGGGCGAGCGCGAGTTCGAGTCCTTCCTGGGCGGGGCCGGGGCCCCCTCCGCGCCGGCGGCCGCCGGCCGGCCGGCGCCGGTCTCCCCGGGCGCCCTGCTGGAAGGGGCCGGGTTCTCCGTGACCGGGCTGCTGGGCGGCCAGGTCGTGTGCGGCTGGAAGAAAGGCGGCGACGCCTGCAAGATCTTCGTGGCCCCCTCGACGGAGGTAAGGCCGGGGATGACCGCGGTCTCCGACTGGGCCTTCTGCTTCGCTCCCGGGGAGGAGCCCCGCGGCGACAGGGCGGCGTTCGAGGCCGCCGTGCGGGGGATCTCGGCGCTCCGCTTCGAGGATTTCGTGGCGGCTTTCAGCGGCGGCCCGGATTTTTACGGCGACGCCGATTCCTTCGGCCGCACCGGCTATCATCCCCGCCTGCCGGAAGGCGACCGTCCCATAGACCAGCATACCGGCTTCGGCCAGTGGCACAGGTTCGTTTTTTCCGACAATTCCGGAGTCTGCGTTCCGCCCGGCACGGTCATCGTGGAGCACGGCGACATAGAATGCCGTTTCAGCAGCTGTTCCAGCACCCTGCTCAACACTTTCCAGAAAATGGGGGGGCTCTCCAACGACCAGGCCCCGTCCATGGCGCCGTTCCTGCCGAAGGAAGGCTCTACCGTGATGAACACGGATTTCGGTTACGGCGACGCCATACGCGGCGACGAGCGCAAGATGGCCGAGAGGCTCTCCGCGGTCTCGGCCAGGGGCAGCGCCGGCGGCCTGCTGGAATTCTATAACGGCTGCACTCCCCTGCTCCTCTCCAGCGACGTGAACAATTTCCTGGAAAAAGCCTCGCGAGACCTGAAGATGGAGGTTCTGCGCGACAATTTCAATAATTTCGAGGACGCCACTCCCGGGAAGGTCCGCGCGCGCGCGGCGCTGGTGGTCCGCCGGCTGGCCGCCCGGCGGCGCACGAAGCCGTCCTGCGATCTGAACCTCGTCAATTTCGCTTCGTCCAAGGCTCTGCCGCTGGCGGAACTACTCGCCGGGCGCGGCCTGTCGGCGGCCCCTCCCGAAAGGGACTTTTACGGGGATATCGCCGCTTCCCGTCTGCAGGTGCTGGCCTATCCGGACCCGGTGCTGACCACCGCGTTCGACGAACTCGGGATAAAGTGGGCGGCCCCGCCGGCCCCGTACGGCTTCGCCGCCACCGAAGCCTGGCTGAGGGAACTCTTCGCCGGGCTCGGCCGCAAGCCGCCGCGCGGAGGACCGGGGCCGTCCCCGTCGGAGTCCGCGCGCCATGCCGCTCTCAGTAAGCGCCTTTCCCGCTTCGCGGCCGGATTCATCGCCTCTCCCGACGAAATCCCGACCCTGGAGGGGACCTGGGCGGTGTCGGGAGTGCCGATGTTCTCGCTCCTGAGGGAAGCGGGCATGCCGGTGCGCCTTTTCGCCTACGCGCGGGACAAGGCCGCCAGGGACCTGGCCGTGAAGGAAGCGGGACTGCTCGGCAAGAGGACCGGCGTGAAGCCGCGCCTTTCCTTTTTCGATTCTCCCGCCGGGCTCCGCCGCGCGCTGTCGGCCGACCGGGTCATGCGCATAGTCTATTCCGACATCCCCGGCGACGCGAGGCTGGCGGAGGCGGGGAAGAACGATTTTTCGGCCGCCATGTGCGAACCTGGCTACGAAGGAACGATAGAGACGATGCGCCGCCTGGCTAACCTTTGCGAATGGGAGTTCAATGAGCGATACGGCCGCCGATAAAGCTTTCGAAAGGACCTACCAGCTGCCTTACCTGCTGGGGGTCTTCATGGCCGTCAACGCCGTGCGGGACGCCTGCCTGGTCGTGGACTCTCCCAATTGCGCCATGGTCAAGGCCGACCTGATCGCCGGCAATCACGATCTTTTTTCCACCCTGCTTTCCCCGGACGGCCGCCACCGCGTGGTCTGCACGATGGTCACCCCTTTCACCCCCCAGAAGAACCCGGAGAGCAGGGTTGCCGCCATACTGAACAGCATCGCCGGTTCCGGCGAATTCGGCGCCGTACTGCTGACGGGCCTGCCTTTCGGCTGGCTGGCCGGGATGGATTACGACGGGATAGCCGCGGCCGTGCCGCCCGGCACCCCGGCCGCCGCCGTTCCCGCGAAGTCGATGGACCTGGACTGGCTGGAAGGCTACGACCTTTCACTGGAGGCGCTGGCGCGCTGCCTGCGGTTCCCCGCCAGACCCCGGCGCGCCGCCGGCAAGGTCGCCATCGCGGGCTATATGCTGGACCGCAACGAGTTCGACCACGCGGCCAATCTGAAGGAACTGGGGAGGCTGCTGGCGCTGGCCGGCCTGGAACTCGTCTCCGTCTGGCCTTCGGGCGGCGGCGTCGCGGAACTCGCGAGGGCCGCCGAAGCCGCGCTGATCGTCTCGCTCCCCTACGGCCGCCGGGCCGCCAGGACGCTGGCGGGAAGGACCGGGGCGAAGTTGCTGGAGACCGGGCTTCCCATGGGCCTGGGCGGCACTTCCGCCTGGCTGGCCGCCGTGAGAAAGGCCGCCGGGCTGAAAGGCGGACCTCCTCCCGCGCTGGCGGAAGCCGAACGGACCGCGGCGGCCGCCCTGGCCCCGGCGCTGCGGGTGCTCCGCAACCGCAACGTCCTCTTCGCCGGGGACCCTCACCTGTATTCCGCGTTCTCCTCGTTCGCGGCCGAACTCTGCATGGGAGTGCCCGCTGCCCTGCTGGGCTCTTCCTCCAGGGAGCTCGGCCCCTCCGCCAAAGGAGCGGAGACCGTTCTCTTCGCCCCGTCCGCGTCCGAGGCCAAGTCCGCCCTGGCCGCCCTGCCGCGCTACCGGAAGCCGGACCTGGCCGCGGCCAATTCTTTCGCCGTCACGGAGGGATTCGCCGAGGGGCTGCCGTTCGTGGAGCTGGGATTCCCGTCCTATGGGCATCACTGCCTGCTCGACGAACCTTATTTCGGCTATGCCGGCGCGCGCGTCCTGGCGGCGCGCATGCTGAACGCGCTGCAGGCGGGCCTGGCGGCGCCGTCCTTCAGGGAAAGAGGATTTTGAACGGGCCGGTCTTCCCCGCGGCGGGGAGACGCCGGCCGTGCCCGGTCAGGGGAAGGGCGAGTAGACCAGCCTGTCTATGTTGAGCGCGGCCAGCTGCCTTTCCGAAGAATAGAACTTCTCCGGGAATTCCAGGAACACGGCGTTCCCTCTTATCAGCAGCTTTTCCTTTATCATCGGATGCCTGAGCTCGAAAGGGCCTATCAGGCATTCGCGCGCGCAGGCCGCGCGGTCGTTCCGGCCGCCGGGGACGGCGTCGCGCAGCCCCGTCGGACAGGCCCTGGTCGTCGTCAGGTCCAGGTACGGATAGTGGAGAGTGACGCGGAAAGAGCGCCGGTCGAAGCCGTAACGCCGGCCTTCGCGGAAATTGGAAACAGGCAGGGCCCCGATGGCGGGTATTTCGAAGCGGGTTATCCCTATCGAGCGGAAGAACTCCAGCGCCGCGCCGTTGTGGACCTTGAGCGGTTTGCCGGTGGTGTCGAAAACGTTGTCGCGCAGCAGGCGCCCCGCGTTGAGCCGGAACGGCAGCCGGCGCTTCGCCGCGAGTTCGACGGCCCCGAAGTCGTTGACCGTGATCTCGAGCCCGGCCGGGCGCAGGCGGCCTTTCGCGGCCAGGGCCGCTAATCCCGCGAAGACGCGGTCCAGCTTCGCCGCCCCGCGCTCCCCCAGCATGGGCGTGAGCAGGCAGACCTTCTTTCCCAGTCCGGACAACCGGACGGCTTCGCGGCAGAGCGACTCGTCCAGCAGTTCCTCGCAGAACTCCGGGCCGATGTAGACGCGGGAGAAGCCGCGCAGCGCGTCCCGCGCCGACCCGGTCCCGAGAAGGGAGTCCAGGGAGACGGGGCCGAGCCTGATCCCCTTTTCGACGGCCATCGTCAAAGCCCTCCCCCGTTCCAGCGGGACATCTCCGCTATGAATTCCCGCCTGGCCGCGGCCGCGGGCAGGCGCGCGCGCAGGCTTTCCGCCAGGGAGATCATCGCGCGCATGGCCCTCACCTTGGAGACCTTCGCCGCGGGCGCGTCGCGCCGCGTGCCGTATTTGAGGTAGCCGACGCCGGCCGAGAGGAGGTCGAAGAAGGCGGCGGCGTCAGAGAAGCGCGGCGCTCCGCACGGCGTCAGCCGGCGCTCGAGGCGCGCGAGGATGCCGGGGAACTCCGCCGCCCGGCGGGGCAGGTCCGGGGGCAGCGGGCGCACGAGCCCGCCGGCGCCGGCCGAGACCCGGCACATGGCCCCTTCCGGCAGGCCGCGCCGGGTCGTGTAGTGGCCCGGCTTGTGCAGCTGGCAGCGGCCGTTCACGTAGACGCAGCCGAAGAAACGGTAATCGAAGATCTCCGTCCCTATCCCGCGTTCCCGGCAGAAAGCGAGCAGCGGCCCGGCTTCGCGGGGGTCCAGCTGGTTGGGCAGTATGAACCGGGAGACGCCGAACCGGGCGAAGAAGGCCGCCGCCCGGCTGTTGAAGACGGGCTGTACCGAGCTCAGGTGCAGGGCGGCGCGCAGCTTCCGCCCGGGGGCCGAGAACATCCGCAGCAGGTAAGGGCTGGCGAAGATGAACGAGTCGGCCCCGGCGTCGTCGAGACGGCGCACCCCTTTTTCCACGGCGGCCAGCTGCCGGACCGTGGCGGTGGCCAGCAAGGCGTTGACGGCGACGGATATCTTCCTGCCCAGAGAGTGCGCCAGTTCTATGGCCCCGGGCAGGCGGGAGAGCGGCAGTTCGCCGGAATGGAAGGCCGGCAGTTCCCGAGCCGCGGTGTAGAACTCGTCGGCTCCCGCTTCGGCGAGAGGCCCGAGTTCCTTTATGTCCGAAAAACAGGAGACTATCCTCATGGCCGGTCTCACTGGAAAGGCTCCGGCTTTATCGCGGCGGGGTCCAGCGCGGACGGGGAAAGCTCCGCTCTGCCGTGTATCCGCAGGTAGTCGGCCCTGGCCCCGCAGCAGGCCGGTTCCAGACGGCAGCGGGAGCAGGCGGCGCACACGGCCTTGCCGGCCACCCCCGCCTCCAGCACGCGGTCGCCGCGCCTCCAGCGGTGGAACTCGAAGGAGAACCCTTCGAAGTTCTTAAGGCGGCACAGCGGGAAGTTCTGGACCACGGCCCTGATCCCGGCGAGTTTCAGCCGGCCAAGCGCCAGTTTGAGATACGGTTCGACCTCGGAGTAGCGGGGCACGAGTTCCGCGCTGTCCGCGACCCGTCCCGCGTTGCGTACGAAAGTGAAATTCACGAAGGCCAGGTCCGGCAGCGTGCCGGCCGTCCAGTCGGCGAAAGCCGGCAGGCGGCGGTAATTGCCGCGGTATATGATATGAAAGAGCCTGATCCTGTCCCCGGTCCCCAGGGCTTTAAGATTTTCAAGGCCCTTCATGGCCTTGGCGAACTTCACGCTCCGGGTGGCGTGCGCGTAGGTCTTCTCGTCGGCCCCGGGCAGGTTCACCGTGAAATAGGCTATCTCCTTCACGGCCTTCCGGCAGAATTCCGGGTCGGACAGCGCCACGCCGTTCGTCGAGAGCATGAAGTGCCGTACCCCGGCCTTTTTCAGTGCGGCCACCCAGTCGAAGAAATCGTTCCCGGCGGTAGGCTCGCCTCCGCCCTCCAGGCTTACCGCCTTTATGCGGCGTCGTACGACCTCGGCCAGTACTTTTTTCAGCGGCGCCGCCGGCTCGCCCCTGGGAGGGCTCTGGCAGTAGCGGCAATACAGGTTGCAGGTGCGCCCCATCGGCACGCACAGCTGCTCGCTTATCCAGTCCTTCCCGCCCGGCTTCCTCTTCACGAGCGTAATTCTATCATTTTCGGTCCGCGGGGGAGGTCGGACACCGGTCTCTTTTGTTATGATAACTGCGGGTGCAGCGTCCATGTCCAAGCCGGCTCTATTTCTGCTCATATTCTTCCTGCCTACCTCCCTGCCGGCGGCCGACGGCGGTTTCGACAGGGATAAGTATATGTGCCGGGACACGGCCCTGCCTTTCTTCGCGGCGCCGCGGCCCGGCGAGGGGTTCGTCCTTCCCGGCAGGTTCCTGGCGATGGATTTCTCCTTTCCCGCGGTGAAGCGTCAGGGGGAAACGCGGGTTTTCGTGGCAGGAGAATCCGCGGCGACCCTGCTGGGGGCCGGGGAGGGCTTCGCGGCCGAAGGGGTCGGGATAGTCAATTGCGGGATGGGAGGTTACGATAGCCGGCGGATAACAGGGGTTTTCAGGGAAATAATGGACCAGGCCCCGGACCTCGCGGTCCTGCTCAGCGGCAATAACGAGGGCTGGGAGGACCCGTGCCCTGGGGCCGCCGGGCGGCTCAGACGCGCGGCGTACAGGGCTCTGGTGCGCTGGCTGCCGGAGGGAGAACGCGGGCCGGGGAGAGTTTCGCTGGCGGTGCACGAATACCGGGTCAGAAGGATGGCGAGGCTGGCGAAGAAAAAAAAGGTCCCGTTCGTTATCTGCTCGCTGCCGGCCAACCTCCTCATGCCGCCTTTCGGAGAGGCCCCCTACGGCGACGGGGATTTCGCGTCCGGGCTCCTGAGCCTGGAAAAGAAGGATTTTCGCGGGGCCGGAGAGAGCTTCAGGGCTTTTCTCGCCGGAAGTCCGCGGGACGCCTTCGGTCTCTATTTCACGGGTCTCGCCCTGCACCTGGCCGGCGACCAGGCGGGTGCCCGGCCGTACCTGTCGGCCGCGGCCGATATGTCGCCCGCGCAGGACCGTTCCGGGCCGGCCAGGAACAGGATGCTTAAAAAGGTCGCGCTGGAGGAGGGCGCCTGCTTCGCCGATCTGGAGGGGCTCTTCGCCCGGATTTCTCCCGGCGGGGCGCCGGGTTTCGGGGAGTTCGACGACTCTATCCACTGGCGCGCCGGCCTGAACGGCGCGGTATGGGGAGAGATCGCGGTCGCCGCGGAAGCCTGCGGTTTCCCGAAGGGGCTTCTGGTCCCGGGCGGTGCGCCGGAAGAAGAAGGCCGGAAACTCCTGTCCTACGCTTTCGCCTATTCGTTCGAGAATCATCACCATGAGATGGGGATAGCTTTGGCCGACTACCTGTACAGGAGCCGGCCGGGGCTCCTGAAAAAGGCCCTTTCCTCTCCCGCGGAGCTGGGCGTTCTCGTGAAAAAGAGCCCCTGGTTCGACTCTTCACCGGAGCGGTCTTCGGCCGGCTGGCCGGCCTTCCTTTTGGCCGCCGGGGAGGCCCTGCGCCGGAACGGCCGCTACTCGGAGGCTCTGCGTCTCGCCGACGGGGCTTTGTCGGTGGACCCGGATAATGCCATGGCCTCTTTTCTCCGCGGCGCCGCTCTCTTCGGGCTGGGCCGCTTAAAAGAGGCGGAAGCCGTGCTGTCGGTCCTTGCCCTTTCAAATACCATGGGAAAGAGGGTCCGGGCTTTCTGCGCGGCGAGGGGCATACCCCTGCCGGAACCGCTTCCCAATATCAGCCTGCGCGACATAGCCAAATCGAAGGAGCTTTCGGAGAAGGGGACTAAAAGTTTTGCGCGAAGGGACTATAAGGCGGCCGCCGGATATTTCCGCAGGGCGCTGGAGAAAGACCCTACGAACCGCGGCGCTGCCATAAGCCTGGAGGCGGCGGAAGCGGAGGAGAGAAAGCGCGGGTCGGCTCCCGATTCCATATAAAAAAAAGCCCCCCGGCCGTCCGGGGGGCTCGCGAGCGGACCGCGTTGTTCAACTCGCGCGTCCGCGGTTCGCCTTCAGCAGGCCGGCCAGGACGGCGGCCGGGTCCTTCTTGGTGCAGGCCGCTATCATCGCCGCGATGATGAAAGGCTTGTAGCCGGCTTCCTTGTAGGTGCCGATGCGGGCCTTCTCGAAGGTGTCGGCCGCGACTTCGCCGGCCTTGCAGCTGACGCCGGTGATGTCGGCCGGCAGGCAGTGCATGTACACGGCCTTGCCGCCCTTCGTGAGCGCCATCTTCTTCTCGTCGCATTCCCAGTTCTTGAACTTGGCGTTGTTCTCGAGGCACTCCTTCTCGAGCGTCTTGAGGCCGGCCTGGTCGCCCTGCTCGAGCAGCGCGGTGCGGCGCTCCATGACCTTGAACGGCGCCCAGCTCTTGGGGTAGACGATGTCGGCGTTCTTGAAGGCGCTCTCCATGCTGTTGGAGACCTTGAACGAGCCGCCGGAAGCCGCGGCGTGCTTTTTCGCCACCTCGATGGTGTCGGGCAGCAGGTCATAGCCCTCGGGGTAGGCGAGCTCCACTTCCATGCCGAAGCGGCTCATCAGGGTGATGACGCCCTGCGGCACGCTCAGCGGCTTGCCGTAGCTGGGGGAATAGGCCCAGGTCATGGCGATCTTCCTGCCCTTGAGCTTGTCGAAGCCGCCGAAATAATTCTTGATGAACAGCAGGTCGGACATGCTCTGCGTCGGGTGGTCCAGGTCGCACTGGAGGTTCACCACGGCCGGGCGCTGGTTGAGCACGCCCTGCCTGAAGCCGTCGTCGAGGGCCTCGGCCACTTCCTTCATGTAGGTGTGGCCCTTGCCGATGAACATGTCGTCGCGGATGCCGACGGCCTCGGTGAGGAACGAGATCATGTTGGCGGTCTCGCGCACGGTCTCGCCGTGGGCTATCTGCGACTTGCCTTCGTCGAGGTCCTGCACGGCCAGGCCCAGCAGGTTGCAGGCGCTGGAGAACGAGAAGCGCGTGCGGGTGGAGTTGTCGCGGAAGTTGGAGACGGCCAGGCCGGTCTCGAACATGCGCGCGCTGATATTGCGGGCGTGCATCTCTTTAAGTATCTCCGCGATCCTGAGGACGGAGTGTATCTCGGCGTCGTTCTTCTGCCAGGTGAGCAGGAAGTCCTTGTGGTAAAGGTCGGCTCCGAGCTTCCGCAGCTCGGCTATGGCTTTCTCCAGGTCGAATTTCTGGGTCTCGGTGGCGCTGGGCATGGTTTTCTCCTAAAGGGTATCCTTAAAAGGCGGCTCTTGCGTCGGCACCCGGCCGTCCGGATGCTTAAGGGATTAAATATATTGTATCGTTTTATTGTCAAGGTTTTACCGGGTGCCGCAAATTGAGCCGTGTCGATCGAGCGGCAAAGATATGCGCTTTTTAATTCTCGCGTCCATAACCGCCTTTTTCCTTTACGGCTGCTCCCCCGCCCCGTACCGTCTGGGCGCGGACGCCCACGCGGATTTCGCCGCATTGACCTCCCCTCTCACGGAGGGACGGGACTATTCCGTGGAGGTCTATGACCGCGGCGCGGAGGTGACCGTCCTGGCGCCTCACGGAGGGGACCTGGAACGCGGCACCTCGCGGCTGGCCCGGCGGGTGGCCGGCGACGACTGGAACCTCTATATCTTCAACGCCTGGCTGGGGCGGGACAGCGGCCGGCTGCATCTGACCTCGACAAATTTCGACGATCCCCGGGCCCTGGACCTGGCGGGCCGCTCCCGTCTCGCCGTCTCGCTGCACGGCCAGGCCGAGAAGGGCAGATGGGTCTGCGTGGGCGGCTCCAACGCCGAGGCCGGGCGGCTCGTCTCCGAGGCCCTGGCGAAGGCCGGCTTCAGGACGCAGTTCCCCTGCCGGCGCCTGCCCGGACGCTCGCCCCGGAACATCACCAACCGGGCCGCCGCGGGCGGCGTTCAACTGGAAGTCAGCCTCTCCCTCCTGCGGGAACTTGATAAAGGGGGGGAGGATTTACCAGAATTTACGCTCGCCGTCAGGAAGGGTCTGTCGGCCGCTTTAAAGGACAGCAAGGAGAACCCCAGATGAAGAAGATCCGCATATTCGCTTTCGGCGGCAACGAGGTCGCCCCGGTAGGTCTCAAGGACAAGGACGGTAAGACCATCAATCCCGATATCGCGATGCAGTGGCAGCGTACCGCCGAGACCGGCAAGCTGGTGGCCGACATCTTCGAAAAGCACCCGGAGGACAGGTACGTCATCACCCACGGCAACGGCCCGCAGGTCGGCAATATCCTGCAGCGCGCCGAGATGTGCCGGCCCGAACTCTTCCCTCTCCCGCTCGACGTTTGCGTCGCCGACACGCAGGGGGCCATGTCCTTCATGATGGCCCAGCTCAACAACGAGCTCAATATCCGCGGCATCGACAATATCCTGGCCGGGATAGTCACGCAGGTCGTGGTCAACAAGGACGATCCGGATTTCAAGAATCCCTCGAAATATGTCGGCCAGTCCTATACCGCCGAGGAGGCGAAACAGCGCCAGGCCGAGGGCTGGGTCATGAAGATGTATAAGAAGGACGACAAGGGCAACGAGATCTGGCGCCGCGTCGTGCCTTCGCCGGCCCCGGTGGACATCGTCGAGATAGACGCCATCGAGGCCCTGCTGGACAAGGGCATAGTCCCGATAACCGTCGGCGGCGGCGGCATCCCGGTGCGCGAGGTGCCGGTGGAGGTAAAGGACGGCAAGGAGGTTTACGAGACCAATTACGGCGTGAAGTTCTCGCGGCCGCACAAGGGCGGCAAGCCGCTCAAGATGTACACCGGGGTCGAGGCCGTCATCGACAAGGACCTGGCCAGCGCGCTGCTCGGCTGCATGCTGATGAAGCGCGCCAAGGCCCGCGGCGAAGAGGTGGAGGTCAGCCTGACCATCTTCACCGGCGAGGACGGCGCCAAGCTCAACTACCAGAAGCCCGACGAGAAGGCGCTGCGCGTGATAAAGGCCTCGGAGCTGGAAGCCATCTATGACCAGAAGCCGGCGCCTTTCCCGGCCGGCTCGATGGGCCCCAAGATCAAGGCCGTCATAGAGTTCATCAAGAACGGCGGCTCGGTCGCCTATATCTCCAAGACGGAGCTGTTCGAAGAGACGCTCGCGGGCAGGGCCGGCACCACGGTCCTCCCGGGCTGAGGATTTAATGAAAAAAATCAAGACGCTCCAATGCGTGCACTGCGGCAAGGACCATAAACTTTCGGAGACCAGGTACAACTGCGTGGCCTGCGGCGGCAACCTGCAGGTGCTCTACGATTACAACCTGGTGAAGAAGCGTCTCAACTACGAGGTGCTCAAGGAGAACTGGGACCGCAGTATCTGGCGCTACGCGGAGCTGCTGCCATTGCCCAACCTGAGGCATATCCCGCCGCTGCAGATAGGCTGGACGCCGCTCTATAAGACGGAGAAACTGGGCCAGACGATAAACGTCCCCAACCTTTACGTCAAGGACGACGGCCGCAACCCGTCGGCCTCGTTCAAGGACAGGGCCAACGCGGTAGTGGTGGCCAGGGCGCTGGACCAGAAGGAGAAGGTCATAACCACCGCCTCCACCGGCAACGCCGCCTCGTCGCTGGCCTGCCTGACCGGGAACCTCGACATCTCCACCGTCATCTTCATGCCCGAGAACGCGCCGCCGGCCAAGATAGCGCAGGTGCTGGTCTTCGGCGCGACGGTCATCCTGGTCAAGGGCAACTACGACGACGCCTTCGACCTCTGTCTCAAGGCCAGCCGGGAGTACGGCTGGTACAACCGCAGCACCGGCTACAATCCCTTCACGCGCGAGGGCAAGAAGACCTGCGCTTTCGAGATCTGCGAGCAGCTCAAGTGGGAGGTGCCGGACAAGGTGGTGGTGCCCGTAGGCGACGGCAACATCATCAGCGGCATCTGGAAGGGTTTCGTGGAGTTCCAGAACCTGGACATCATCGAGAAACTGCCGCAGCTGGTGGCCGTGCAGGCCGAGGGCAGCGACGCCGTCAAGCGCGCCTGCGAGTCCGGCGCCGACATACAGGCCGTCAGCGGGAAGACCCTGGCCGACAGCATCTCGGTCTGCGTGCCGCGCGACGGGCAGGCCGCCGTCGGCGCGATAAAGGATTCCGGCGGCTTCGCGGTCTCGGTCACCGACGACGAGATCCTGGCCGCCATCCCCGAACTGGCCCGCGGCTCCAACGTTTTCGCCGAGCCGGCCGGGGCCGCCTCCTGGGCGGGCCTCAAGAAGGCCGCCGCGCAGGGCCTGGTCAAGGAGAACGAGAGCGTGGTCCTGCTGGTCACCGGCAGCGGGCTCAAGGACGTCGGCGCCGCCATGAAGTCCGTCGGCAGGCCGCACGTGATAAAACCGGACCTCGGCGAGCTCAGGAAGCTCGTCGCCGGCCTGAAGCTGCCGGCCTGAGGGCCGGCCGCCGAGGGGGGTCGGCCGGACGGAGCATGACGGGAAAGAAAGAGATCTCCAAGCTCAAGATCGCGGTCACCTCGGACTGCTGTCTCTCCTGCACGCACTGTTTCATAGATAAATCGGCCGGGCTGACCGTGAAGGAAGCCGACGCGCGGCGCGCCGTGGACGCGCTTCTGGAGTCCCCCGGGAACGCCAAGAAACTGGAACTCTACGGCGGGGAAGCCCTGCTGAAACTGCCGCTGCTGGAGCGTATAACGGACTATGCCCGCGGCGCGGCCGCGCGCCGCCGCAAGAAGCTTTCGGTCTGGCTGGCCTCCAACGGCCTCGCCCTCGGACCCCGCGAGCTCGGATTCATCCGGTCCAGGGATATAGTGCTTTCGATAAGTCTTTACGGCTCCGCCGCCTCGCACGACGCGGTCCGCCGCTTCCCAGGCGGCCGGGGAAGTTTCGAAGCGCTGAAACGGCGGCTGCCGGCGGTGTTCTCCGCGCTCGATCCCATGCGCGTGACGGCGCTGCTCTGCGTCCACCCCTCCCGCGCGGGCCTGGCCGACAGGGACCTCGCCGGCATCCTGTCCCTCGGCTTCCGGATCGTCAACATAGAGTGCGTGCACGGCGCGCCGTGGGGAGACGCGCGGCTGGCGGCCTTTTCGCGCGCCCTTTCGCGGGCGCGCTCCGCCTTCCTCGGGGCCGTACGGGCCGGCGGCTTCTACGCCTTCGAGCCCTTCATGGAGAGGGCGTCCCCGGCGCGTACGACGGGACCGGAGCACTGCCCTTTCCTGCGCGACCTTGAACTCTTCCCCGACGGGCATTACTCGCTCTACCCTTTCGGCTTCGTGGATTATCCGCGTTACGCCGCCCAGGTCAGGATCGGTACGCCGGCGGAAGGGTTCCTCGGCCGCTTCAGGGACTGCCGCCCCGGCGGGCCGGACTGTCCCTCGTGCGTGAGCCGCTATTACCGTGTGCCCGGGCTTTCCGGCGGTTCCGAGGCCTACTCCCTGCGGACGGCTTTCCTGGACGCCCTGCTGAGGGAGGTGCTCGCCTCCAAAGAACCCTCCCTCCGGCGCTATTCCGGCCGGCTCGTTTCCCTGGCCGCCTCGGTCTGGTAAAGGCGGGGCGGCGGATTGTCGCCGCTTATAATTTAATTGTATACTGGGGGCCGGCGGAGCGTCCGCGCGGACCGCCGCCTAAGAGCGAGGACGGGGGACGATTATGAGGAACTGGATAATCCTGCTGATAATAGCGCTGATGGCGCTCATCCTGGGTCTTCAGTACGCGGAAAAGAAGAGAACGGCCGCCACGGCCGTCCCGGGCCCGGCGCAGCAAGGCGGGCCCGCGGGCGTAGCCCTGCCCTCCGACACCGGCCCGGACGGCACCTTCGTCAATACCGGATCGTACGATCCGGACAAGTCCGCCTGCGAGGGCGGCTCGGTCGGGGAGATCCTCGGGTCCTACAACACGACCTGGGGGCCGAAATCGGGCGACCAGCCCTATTCGCTGAAAACGGCCGCCGTGGAAAAACTGCAGAAAGGCCTCGCCGATTATTTCTACTGCCGGGCTTTCGCCGCGAGGGATTCGGCGTCCTGCGAGAACCTGAACAATCTGCCGAGCGACCGGCGGAGGGACTGCCGTCTCGACCTGGCCGAGATGTTCTCCATGGCCTATTCCGCCGGCGTGTATGACGATAATTCGTTCTGCGTCGCGAGGCTCAAGGAATCCGAGGCGGATTTCCCTTTCCTCGCCGGCAAGGACCACGCCGCGTTCTGCGCCGCGGCCGCCAGGGGCTGCGAGGGGCTGTCGGCGGAGGATAAGAAGCAGTGCCTGACGCTGTTCCCGAGGTCCAAGGAGGACTGCGCCGGCGCCCGCGCTTCCTGCCTCGAATATTACGGGCTTTACCGGGCGATAAAGTCCGGCGATCCCGCCGACTGCCCCTCCAGCCACAGCGACTCCTGCCGGCCCTTCGTGGCCAGGGCCGAGGCCGAGTGCTCCCCCCTGGCCCTCAACGTGAGCAAGTATTACTGCGCGGAACTGGAAAAGGCCCGCGACGCCTCTCCGGCGGCCATGCTGATCAGGCAGGAAGAGGCCAGGCAGAAGGATGCCGAGCGGGAGGCGGCCAAGCAGGAGGCGGCCGCGCGGCTGGCGGCCGAGCACGAGGCGGCCAGGCAGGCCGAACGGGAACGGGTCGAGCGGGAGAAACTGCTCGAGCAGATAAACAAAGAGATCCGGAAGTCGATGGGGAAGAAATAGCCCGCCGGCCCGGCGGGCGGGGCCGGGCCGTCCTTCCACCCTATGAAAGACCCGCGAACGACGCCTGAACCTTTCCTGCTCGAGGTCTTCCTGACCAACCGGTGCAATATGGACTGCTCCTATTGCGCCTCCCGGCACATGATAACGCAGAAGACCGGCCGCGCCCTGAGCTTCGAACAGCTCCGGGCGGCGGTGGACGTTTACGCCGCCTGCGGCCGGGACGACGGCGGCGGGCCGCGGCGTGTTTCCGTCACCGGCGGGGAGCCGCTGCTGGAATTCGATACGCTCAGGCGGTTCGTGCGCTATGTCAGGCGCCGCTATCCCGGTTTCGAGATCAAAGTGGTGACCAACGCCACGCTGCTCGACAGGGAGAAGGCGAAGTTCTTTTTCGACAACGACGTCTTCCTCGTGATCAGCCTCGACGGCTGCCGGGAGGAGCACGACAGGCACCGCGTTTTCGGGGACGGCGCCGGCCGTTCCGTGTTCGACACGGTACTGCGCAACCTCCGCCGGCTGCCGGCCGCGATGCGGCGCTCCGGGAATTTCTGCGTCTCCACCGTCATCACTTCCGAGACGGTCGCCTCGCTGCCCAGGACGCTGCGCTTCTTCGAGGAGCTCGGCTTCCGCCAGGTCGCGCTCGGCTTCGACGAGTACGAGATGTGGGACCCCGCCGGCATCCGCCGGCTGGAGAAGGCGCTCGCGGAGATAAAGGAGCGCCATTTCCGCGGGATCGTGGAGAGCGGCGACCTGGACGAGCTCATCTGCTTCTCTTTCGTCGCCAGCTACCGGCTGGAGAGCCAGCGCCTGCTCTCGGATTATTTCGAAGTTTTCTGCCGCGAGGTCACGCTGATGTTCGACGGGTATTTCTACCCCGGGGAGGCCGTTTTCGGCATGTCGGGGGAGGAGAAATACAGGATAGGGACGCCGGCGACGGGGATAGATTTCGCCAGGGTCAGGGAGATCTATTCGGAAGCTTTCCCGGTGATCCGGCGCTACGGCGAGAACGTGGGCGTGATCTGGCCGGTCAGCCGCTACTTCCACGCGGCCAACCGCGGCGTAAGCCCGGACAGGATGCTGGGCAACGCTCTTAAGGTGAACCGCGCGTTTGACCGCGCGTTCGGTGCGTACTGGCGCATACAGAAAATACTGCTGCTGCTCAAGTCGGACGCGGAGTTCGGCGATTTCGCGCATCGTCCCAAGTATATGGCGGGCAGGGAGACCGGCCGGCTGCGGCTCGCCGTATCCGGGATATCCGGACTCGCGGGCCTGCGGGCCGCGACCGACTATTTCCTGTACTCACCCGGGCGGAAAAAGTCTCTGGTCCTGGAGGCCGCCGATCCCTCCGCCGGGACCCTGGACGCGGCGGAGGGGATGATTCTCTATTCGGTCATGAAGGCCCGTTCCCTTGGAAAAAAACTGGAACTGACGCTGGAGGCCGAGACATCCCGCTTCGATGCCGGACGCTGGCTTTACCTGACCGAGCACGGCGTCAGGATCGGCATCAAGACTTCGGGAAAGAGCGCCCCCCGGAGATCACGGAACCAGCGGCGCCGCGTCTTATGCTGAAACGCTCCGCCGCCGGCGCCGACCCTCTGCAGTCGGCCATCCATTTAGCCCAGGGCCTTCTGCGCTCCGGGGACGACGAAAAGGCCATTCCCCTGATCGATTGGGCCCTCGCGGCGAGGCCGGACCTGGCGCACGTCCATTATCTTAAAGCCATGGCCCACGCCCGCCGGGGGGAGCGCGGACGCGCCCTCCGGCGGCTCAGGAAATCCCTGTCCCTCGACCCCGGAAACGTGCCGGCAGAAAATCTTTTTTTCTTTCTCTCGAAACACGCGGATTGGCGGCCGTCCGAGGGCGACTCGCTGCGTCTTTTTAAAGAGGCCGCCTCGGACGGAGATAGCCGGGACTGGCGGAAACTGCGCGCGCGACTTATCGATATCGCCTTCGCGCAGTCCAATAATAAGGCGCCGGATCTTTTGACCGTGCAGGTATTATGCGCGCTTTCTCACTATCAGAAGGCCTGTGAGGCCCTTTCGCTGATGACTTCATCCGTCGGCGGGAGGAGGATGTTCAACCCGGATCACCCCTGGGACCCGGTCGTCCAATGTGAGCTGCCGGCGGGCTATTATGCCCGACATCTCCGGGCGCTGAAAAGGACCAGAGTCCGGCGGGAGCTCTCCGGGTTCCTTACATATCTCCGGTGTTCTTTGGAGAGGAGTATTCCTTCGCTGGGAAGCCGGAGCTGGAAGCGCGCGCTGAATGGGTTGCTGCGCAGAGGCAAAGGGCGCTATGATTTCGCGCGGTATATAACCGGCGAGACAATGCTTTTTTCCGGCTTGTATGCCGAGGCTGTCCGGGAATTCCGGCGGATGCTTTCTTCCGGATACACCCACCCCCACGTGCATTGCTATATCGGCGAAGCGCTTTTATGCGAAGGCGACGTGGAGGGCGGGCTGAAGAAGTTCGGGGACGCTTTCGGGGCGGCATCCCCGGAAGAGAAAGAGGACGTGGTCGTCTGGGAGGGCGAGATGCGGCTGTTCCTTAAACAGTATAGGCGCGCCGTCGCCCTCCTGAAGGATAGCGGCCACCTCTACGCGGCCGGGTGGCTGGGGGTGGCCTATCTGGAACTGGGTGATAAGAAAAATGCTTTAGCCAGTCTCAGGAAAGCCGTGGCCAGCTCTCCTGAGGACGCGGAAATGCGCACCTGGCTCGGGGAAGCTTACAGGCGTGTTGGCCGTAGCAGGGAAGCCTTCAAGGAACTGGAGACGGCCGGCCGCCTTTGGCCCAATGATGTATCCGCTTCCGGAGAGAGTGGCGGGGTCTGGGTCCGGTTGAACAAAGTGCTCCTGTTCTCTGAAACCGGGGAGGCCGCGGCCATGGAGCGCGAGTTCTCCCTGGCCGAGCGGGAATGGCCTGAGCTTTTTTCCATCGCCCGCAAGGACCTCGGCATGTGCCTCCCGGCGCCGGCGGACCCGGCCGGCCGCCGCCGGATAGCGGAATACATTCTTGACATCTGCGGAGGCTACAGGCGGAGGGAGAGACACTTTCTGCCCATGATAATTCGAAATCGCGGCTCGGCCGGGCCGCGGCCGAAGGGACGCTGAATAAATGGAAAGCGTAGTCTTTTTCGGGAAAGGCGGGGTGGGCAAGAGCACCATCGCTTCCAACGTCACGGTCGTGCTGGCCCGCGGCGGACGCAAGGTCCTGCATGTCGGCTGCGACCCCAAGATGGACTCGACGCTGGCCCTGATGGGCCGGCATATCCCCCCTTACGCCGGCAAGGCCGGCGGCGGGGACCGCCTTATCGAGAGCGTTTTCGGATCCCCCGTCCCGGGCGTCCACTGCGTGGAGGCCGGCGGGCCCGAGCCCGGCGTCGGCTGCGCGGGTCTGGGAATAGGCATAATGCTGGACGCGATGAAGGACGGCGGGCTCCTGGAGCGCGCCGGCTACGGGGCCGCCGTTTTCGACGTGCTGGGCGACGTGGTCTGCGGCGGCTTCGCCGCCCCGCTGCGCCGCGGCTTCGCCAAAAAGGTCGTGATAGTCACCTCGGAGACGCCGCTCTCGCTCTACGCCGCCAACCGGCTCATAGCGATGACGGGCAACTATGCGCGCAACGGCGTCTACCTGGCCGGCCTGGCCGTCAACGCGCTGCGGCCGGAAGGGGTGAAGACCGCGGAGGCTTTCGCCGCCGCGGTCAATACGCGCGTTCTCGGAGCGACGCTCCGGGACCCCGCGGTGGCCGAGGCGGAGCGCGCGCGGCTCCCGGCCGTGCTCTCGAGCCCGAAAAGCGATTTCGCGCGCCGCCTGGTGAAGCTCTGTTCCGCGATACAGGCGGCCGGCGTACCGTCCTCGCCGCCGCGCGCCCTGACCGAGGAGGAGTTCCGCTCTTTCATCGGGGGGGGCGGCGGTCCCGCCGCCCGTCCTTTCTCAGCGCGCCGGGGGGGCGTTCCTTCCGCGGCGGCCCCCGGGAAACTGCTCGCCTCGGCGGGATTCAGCCTCGCGGGCATCGAAGGAGGACAGCTCCTTTTCGACTGGACTTCCCCGCGCGGCGTCTTCAGGACCGTGATAGCGCCGGCGGCCGCCTCCAAAGGCGGCGCCCGCGGCTTTTCGGACTGGACCGTCTGCTTCCATCCCTCCGCCGGCCCGGCCTCGGAGGCCTTCGGCGGGGAACTGCTGGCGGCCGCGGGACGCCTCGTCCCGCTGCGTTTCGAGGAGATCTCCGCGGCCCTGGCCGCTCCCGGCGGCTGGTCCGGTCCGGCTCTCCGGCAGGCGGGCTCCCCGGCGGGGGAGCGGAGCCACCTTGGTTTCGGCAGCTGGCCGCGCTTCATCTTCGCCGGCAGCGAGGTCGACGCCCTGGCGCCGCCGGACTCGGTCATGGCGATGCACGGGGACGACGAGTGCCGTTTCTGCATCTGCGAGGGCGGCGCGCTGGGCGCTTTCAGCGAGAACGCCTGCGTCAGGCCGGGCGGCGCGGACATGCCGGGCCCGGTGCTGCCCAGGTCCGACGAGCGGGAGCCTTCCACCGGTCTGCGCTCCATAGAGGCGGTCATGGGCGACGACGAGAAGATGCTCGCGGCCATGCGCGCCGCCGCCGCCCAGGCCGGGCCGGGCGGGTTGGCCGAATTCTACGTGGGCTGTTCCCCGCTGCTGCTGGCCAGCGACGCCGGGGCCGCGGCCCGCCGCGTCGGCGCCGAGACCGGCGTAGAGGTCTCGCTGGAGCGCTACTGTTCGCTGGGCCGGCATTCCCCGGAGAAGGCGGAGCGCCGCGCCGCCTTCATGGCCGGCAAGTTCCGCCGCGCGGCCCGGTCCCCGTCGCGGGACGTGAACCTGGTCTATTACGGCGAATGTCCGCCCGGCCTGCGCGCGCTGCTCGATTCGCGGGGGATAACGGCCGAGGAGCCGGGCGAGGATTTTTACGCCGGTTCGGCCGCCGCCAGGCTCCAGGTACTCTCCGCGCCGGACCCGGTTCTGCAGAGCGCCCTCGACCGGGCGGGCCTGCGTTGGCTGCTGCCGCCGGCGCCGTACGGCCTCGCCGGCACCGCCGCCTGGCTGGAAGCAATAGCCGGCGCCCTGGGCCGCCGGGGTTTCGACGCCGCTCCTCCAACCGGGACGCTCGCCGCTCACGCCCGGCTGCGCCGCCGCGCCGCCGGGGTTTCCGCCGCTTTCGTACTGCCGGCCGGGGATGCGGCGCTGCTCGCCGGCGGCGGGGCTTTCAGGCGCGTCCCCGTCCCGGCCGTGCTGGCCGAGGGCGGCTTAGGCCTGCGCTTTTTCGTGCTGGCGCGCCCGGCCGACGGGCGGAAGGCCGCCGCCGCGCTGAAGGCCGCGCTGCCGGGGCTCAGGTTCCCGGCGCCGGTCTTTTTCTCCTCCCCGCAGGGCCTGGCCCGCCCGCTGAAGGCCGACCGGTCCGTGCGCCTGGTCTACTCCGACATACGCTCGGACGGGCGGGTGACGGCGGCCGGGAAGACCCCCTTCTCCTCCGGTATATTCGAGCCCGGCTTCGACGGCGCGGTGGAGACGCTGCGCCGCCTGCTGGAGCTGTGCGACTGGGATTTCAATGAACGCTACTTCGCGCGCTGATCTTTTTCCGAAGCTTTTCAGCCTGCCCTACCAGCTGGGGGTCTATCTCGCGGTGAACGCCGTGAGCGACGCCGGGCTGGTCGTGGACGGCGGGGATTGCGTCATGCCCAAGGCCGATTTCATCGCCGGGAACCACGATCTCCGCTCCACGCTGCTTTCCCCCTACGGGAAGCACCGCATCGTCTGCACAATGACCGCCCCCCTGCCCCAGGACTCCAACCACGAGAGGAAGCTCTCTTCGCTGCTGGCCGAGGTCGCCGCTGACGGAGGTTTTTCCGCGGTGCTGGTCACCGGCCTGCCTTTCTTCAAGCTGGCCGGGGTCGATTACGAGGGCGTCGCCGCGGGGATCACGAAAGGGTCGCCGGTGGCGGATGTGCCGGCCCTTTCGCTGGAGGCAGGCTGGCTGGAGGGCTACGACCTGGCGCTGGAAGCTCTGGTCCGGCTGCTGCCGGCCCCGCGCCGCCGCGGCCGCCGTCCCGGCAAGCGGCCCCGCGTTGCCGTCGCCGGTTACCTTTTCGACCGCGGGGAGCGCGATCATACCGCCAATCTCGCGGAACTGGGCCGCCTGCTGGCCCTGAGCGGCCTGGAACTGGTCTCGGTGCTGCCGTCGGGCGTTCCCTTCCGGGAACTGGCCCGGGGACTGGAGGCCGACCTCGTCGTCTCCCTTCCCTACGGCCGCCGGGCCGCGGCGCGTCTGGCCGCCCGCTCAGGAGCAGCCCTGCTGGAGACGGGGCTGCCGATGGGGCTGAAAGGCACTTCGGCCTGGCTGGCCGCGCTGCGCCGCGCGGCCGGCCTCCGGGGGGGGCTGCCGGCCGCCGTCGCCGCGGAGGAAAGCATGGCCGCCGGGGAGATGGCCCCGCTGCTGGACGTGCTCGCCCACCGCGGCGCCGTCTTCGCCGGGGATCCGCACCTGTTCGGGGCTTTCGTCCCTTTCGCCGGGGAACTGAGACTGCGCGTGCCGGCGGCGGCGCTTGACTCCGGTGTCCGGGAGAAACTGCCGGTCCGGCCGCCGCAGCTCCTGCTCCTGCGCCCCGACATGGCCGCTGCCGCCGCTGCGGTCGCCGCGCTGGGGGGCTACGACAAGCCGCAGCTGCTGGTCGGCAATTCTTTCGCGGCGACCGAAGGCCTGGCCCCAGGCCTGCCTTTCGTCGAACTCGGTTTCCCTTCCTACGGACATCACTGCCTGAACGACGAACCTTTCCTCGGTTTCTCCGGGGCGAGGACGCTCGCCGGCAGGCTGGCGAACGCCTTAAGGAGCGGCAACGGGCCCCGCTGAACTTTCGCCGGAAGCGCCTCCCGTTTTTAGGTAAAATATAGCGCGCGCGGACCGGCGCGAAATATGGAAAGCATCGTATTCTTCGGAAAAGGCGGGATAGGCAAGAGCACGCTGGCCTCCAACGTGTCGGCGCTGCTCGCGGCCGGCGGCGGCAGCGTCCTGCACGTCGGCTGCGACCCCAAGATGGATTCCACGCTGGCGCTGATGGGCCGCCATATCCAGCCTTTTTCCGATTCCCCCGGTCCCGACCCGGAGGCGCGCCTGCGCGAGTTCATCTTCGACGCGCCGGTGAAGGGCGTGCGCTGCATCGAGGTCGGCGGTCCCCGGCCCGGGCTGGGCTGCGCCGGTACCGGGATAGGCGTCATGCTGGACGCCGTAAGGGATTCGGGGCTCCTCGAAAAGGACGGCTACACGGCGGCGGTCTTCGACGTGCTGGGCGACGTGGTCTGCGGCGGCTTCGCCGCCCCGCTGCGCCGCGGCTTCGCCAAAAAGGTCGTTATCGTGGTGTCGGAGGAGCTCCTTTCGCTCTATTCCGCCAACAAACTGATAAAGATGGTCGAGAACTACGCCCGCAACGGCGTCTACCTGGCCGGGCTGGCGGTCAACGCCAAGAACGCGGCCGGCGTAAGAACGGCGGCGGAATTCGCGGCCGCCGTGAATACGCGCGTGCTGGCCGTCATCCCGCGCGACCCGGCCGTGGCGGCCGCGGAACGCGGGCGGGTGCCGGCGGTCCTGGCCTCTCCGAAAAGCCCTTTCGCCGCGGCGCTGCGCGGTCTTTGCGCCGCCATACGCGCGGCGCGGCCGGGGTCTTCGCCGCCCAGGGCCATGAGCGACCGGGAGTTCTCGGATTTTACCGAGGGGCGCCCGCCGGCCGCCCGGCCGCCCGCCCCGCGGAGCGTCCTTCCGGCCGGCCGTTCCGGGTCTTCCCGCGGCCTGGCCGCCGCCTTCACGAGGGCCCGCATGAAACCCACGGGCCTGGAGGGGGGGCAGATCGTCTGCGAGTGGACCGTGCCGACCTCCTTCGACTGGGGGGAGAGGGGCCAGGGGCCGGCGAAAGGGAGGACTTCGCCGCGAGGGACGCTGAAGATCGTCATCGCCCCCGCCGCCGGTTCCCGGGACGGGCCGATAAGGCTCTCCGACTGGGCGGTCTGTTTCTACCCCGGCCAGGCGGAGCACCAGGCGCGCGGTCTGGGCGAGGAACTCGCGGCGGCCGCCGCCGGCCTCGCCGGTTTTAAATACGCGGAACTGACGGAGTACTTCGGCCGCGGCGGGGACCATTACGCCAAAATAAGTTCTTTCTCCGAGCGGGGAAATCAGGCCGGGCCTTTCGGCACGCTCATCCTCCCGCACATGAGGCTGGGGCAGTGGCAGCGTTTCATCTTCCCGCCGGGCGGCGCGGACCTGCGCGTACCGCAGGGCGCGGTCATGGTGGAGCACGGCGATATCGAGTGCCGGTTCAGTTGCTGCGACAACGGGGCGCTGAACCTGTTCCGCGAGCGCCCGGGCCTCGCCGGCCCCGGCGTCTCCTCGCGCTGCCCGCTGCTGCCGAAGGAAGAAGCGCATGTGATGAACACCGATTTCGGGGCGCTTGACGCCGTCCGCGGCGACGAGGCGCTGATAAGCGATTCGCTCGACCGCGCCGCGCGCCTGGCCGGCCCCGGCGGACTGGTGGAATTCTACCTCAGCTGCGCGCCGATGCTGCTGGCCGGAGACACCGGCAGACTGCTGGAACGGGTAAAGGAAGAGCGCGGCGTGGCGGCGGTGCAGCTGGGCAGCGACAGCGCCGGGTTGTCGGAGCGGCCCGAAGAAGAGCCCGGCGCGGCGGAGCCGCCGGGGAACTGCGGCAGTATTCTCCCCGGCTTCGCGTCGGCCAAGGCCGAAGCCCGCGCCGCTTTCATGGCCCGCAAACTGGCGGCGTTCAAGGGAGTGAAACCTTCCGTGGACGTCAACCTTATCGGTTTCGGGGATTGCCGGGAGGAGCTCGCCGGGCTGCTGGAGCGTTCGGGGCTCACGACCGCTTCGCCCGGGAAGGATCTTTACGCGTCGGCGGCGCGCGGCAGGCTGGCCGTGCTGCCCGCCCCCGACGCCGCGCTGTGCGCCGCTTTCTCCGAGGCCGGGCTGAAATGGCTCGTTCCGCCCGCGCCCTACGGTTTCGCCGGGGTCCGCGCCTGGCTGGACGGCGTCCTCGCGGCCCTCGGCCGCCGGACCCCGGCCGCCGGGCCCGCTCCCGGAGCGGAAAAAGAGCGGCGCGCGCTGGCGCTGGCGGCCGGGCGCTACCGCGCCTGTTTCGTCGTCTCGTCGGAGGAACTGGAGCCGCTCGCCGGCGGTACCCTCATGGGCGGCGTGCCGGTGCTGCCGGTGGTGCTCGAGGCCGGCTTCGGGGCGGACCTGCTGGTATACGCGCCGGACCCCGCGGCCAGGAGCGCGGCGGCCGCGGCGGCGCTTGGTCTCGGGCGCAAGCTCGGGGCGCGGCTGCGGACGCGTTTCTTCTCCGCGCCCGCGCAGCTCGACGCGCTGCTCAGGCGGCCCCGCGCCATGAAGCTCGTCTATTCCGACGCGAGACTGGACCCGCGCGTGACCGGCGCCGGCCGGAGACCTTTTTCCGCGGCGCTGTTCGAGCCGGGTTACGACGGGGCGCTGGAGACGGTCCGCCGCCTGCTGGAACTTTGCGAGTGTGACTTCCGATGAAGAACGCCCCCGCTCCCGAAAAATTCCGGAAGACCTACGACACCCCCTACCTGCTGGGCGTCTATCTCGCGGTCAACGCCGTCCCCGACGCCGCCGTCATGGTGGACGGGCCCAGCTGCGTCATAACGAAGGCGGATTATATCGCCGGCAACCACGATCTCCATTCCACGCTTCTCTCCTGCGACGGGCGGCACAGGGTGATGTGCACCGTGACCAGCACGATGCCGCAGCCGCCCAACCCGGAGGATAAACTCTCCGCGCTGCTGGAAAGCGCGGCCGCCTCCGGCCTGTACGGCGTGGTGCTGCTTACCGGGCTGCCTTTCATGAGGCTTATCGGCATGGATTACGAGGGGATAGCCTCCCGCGTCCGGTCCGGCGCGCCCGTGGCCGTAGTGCCCCCGCTTTCCCTGGAGGGCGACTGGCTGGACGGCTACGCGAAGGCGCTGGACGCGCTGGTCTGCGCGCTGCCCGTCCGCCGGGTCCGCAAGAAACCCCGTTCGGCGGCGATAGTCGGGTATCTTTTCGACAGGAACGAACGCGACCACTCCGCCAATCTTTCGGGCCTGAAGCGCCTGCTCGCGGACGCGGGCGTGGACCTGCTGGCCGTGCTGCCAGGAGGGGGGAAATTCAGGAGTTGGGAGCGCGCGCAGGCCGCGGAATTGGTGATTTCGATGCCGTACGGCCGGCAGGCCGCCGCGCGGCTGGCCGCCCGTACCGGCGCGCGCCTCGTGGAGACGGGCCTTCCCGTCGGGATAGCGGGAACGTCCGCCTGGCTGGCCTCCGTAAGGGCGGCAGCGGGCCTCAGGGGACCTCTGCCGCCGGCCCTGGTGAAGCTGGAGCGGGAGGCCAGGCGGGAACTCGCCCCGGCGCAGGCCGCGCTCGCGCATCAGAACATCGTTTTCGCGGGGGACCCTTACCTGTATTCCGCGGTCCGCGGCTTCGCGCTCGAGCTATGTATGCGGGTGCCGGCCGTTTTCATCGATTCCTTGAGCCGGCCGCTGTCCGCCCCGGGCCCCGCGGCCAAACTCGTCATGTTCGCCCCGGAGGTCGCGGAGGCGGCGAAGGCGCTGGCCGCGCTGGGCCGTTACGACAGGCCGCGCCTGGGCGTAGGCAATTCCCTGGCCATCACCGGAGGACTGACCGGCGGCGTTCCGGCCGTGGAGCTCGGCTTCCCGTCCTACGCCCACCATTGCCTGGACGACGAGCCTTTTATGGGTTATGCCGGCGCCAGGTCCCTGGCCGGCCGGCTGCTGAACGCCCTTCAGTCCGCGGGTAATGACGGACTTTGAGCCGGGCGCGGTCCGGGACGGAACGCCCCCGCGAGCCTGAGTTCCTTCCCCAGATAGCGCGCCTTCATGGCGGCATAGAGCGCCATCCCGTCCGCCAGTTCCCGGCAGGACGCGGGTTCCCCGGCGCATTCCAGGGCCAGTTCCTTGCGCCCGCCCGGAGAGTAAAGGAAGAGGTCCAGTCTCTCCCGCAGCTTGACCGGCGAGCAACCCGGACGGACCGCGAGGCGGAGGGAGCGCATTTCCTTGTCCCCCCTGTGGCGCGGCAGGTGAGTGAAGTCCCCGAAACCGGGGGTCATGTAGAGGCTTTTGTAGATGGCGAAGATGGAGAGATAATAGCGGGACTCCTCCTGGAAGGCCCGGTTCAGCTCGGAGGTGCTTTCCAGGATACGGTCTATTTTTTTCTCCGGATAGCCGTTCACGAGCCCCCAGTAGTAGCCTTCCACCGGATTGCGCGGCCCGGCGCGGTAGCGGCATTTTTTGGCGACCTCGTCGAGCATCGGGGAGAGTATGTCCCCGAGCCGCCCGAGGTCTATGCCGCTCTCCAGGTCCCCTATGCGGTATTTCGGGTCGATGGGCGGCGGCGCGGTCACGAAATCCGGCGAAGGGTAGAAGAAGCCGTCGTAGTGCAGGGCGAGCGTGCCCGAAGTGCATTCCCTGCCGTCGTCCTCCGATTTCAGCTCCCGCCTCAGCGGGAATTCCGCGAACGCGGCCTCGGTGCGTTCCACGTCCGAGCCCGGGTCCAGCGCCCCGAGGAACCCGTCTATCATGCGTCGTAAAGCCAGCCGGAAGCGTTCGATATCGGCCCTCTCCCATATTCCGTAAGCCTCCAGGCCTACCGGGATGGTCCTCGCCCCGAGGTCGTGCCTGAAAAAATCGACTATCTCCGGCAGCGCGTCCACGGTCCCGGGCGTCAGCGTGGGGGTGATGCAGCAGCGGTCCATGCGCTCCGGCGTCGGGTAGCCCTTCCTGAGATTTGCCGTCACGGCCTCGAAGACCGAGCCGCGCCCGCCGTCCGCGAATTTCCTGTGCAGGTCGTTGACCGGCTTTATCCCGTCGAGGCTGACGCGCGCGAGGACCCCGTTCCGAAAGAAGTAGTCCGCCCGTTCTTTCGTCAGGAGGGTCCCGTTGGTGGCCACGGCCAGCTCGAAGTCGAGACCTTCGGAGCGTATGTAATCGATGGTCCTTTTGACCAGGTCGAACTCCAGCAGGGGCTCCCCGCCGGAGAACTCCAGCTTGACGGACCCGGTGAACGCGCGGCGCATCCTGGGGTCCCTGGACACCAGGTCCACGAAGCGCTTCAACTGGGCGAAGGTCAGCGTCCTGTTCTCCGCGCCCCCCCGGAGATGCCTGGTGTAGCAGTAGGAGCAGGCCTGGTTGCAGCGGTTCGTCATGATGATCTCGAGGTCGAGCATGGGCGGCTTGGCCGGTTTTGACGGTCCTGTCTTCATCGTCACCTCGTTCTCCCCGGAAAGTGCTCCAGTTCCACGCGCAGCTTTTTCCCCAGCCAGGCGGCCTTCATGGCCGAATACATGAGGACGGCTTCGGTCTTTTCTTCCGCCGCCCCGGCGGACCCCAGCACAAGGGTCTTCCGCCCGCCGGGAGAATAAAGGAAGTGGTCCACCTCGCCGCGCAGCCGGGCGAGGGAGGCCCCTTCGCCGACCTCCAGGCGCAGACGGCGGACCTCGCCGCCCGCCGAGTGTTTCGGCGCGTGGGAGAAATCGCCGAACCCCGGTTCGCGGGAGAGCCCGGCGTAAAGCCGGTGGAGCCTGAGGAAACCGCCGGCCTCTTCGCGGAAGACCCTGTTGACTTCGGAGGTGCTCTCCAGTATCCGCTCTATCCGCCCGCGGGGGTACCGGTTCACCAGCCCCCAGTAGTAGCCTTCGACGGGAGAGCGCGGCCCGGAACGGAACCGGCACTTCCGGTCTATGGCGCGCAGCATCGGCGCGAAAGCCCGGCGCACCGCCGCGAAGTCTATCCCGCTTTCCAGGTCCCCGACGCGGTACTTTTCCTCCGGCGGGGGCGGGGCGACCACGAAGTCCGGCGAAGGGTAGAAACAGCCGTCGTAGAGCAGGGCCAGGGTCACGGTGGCCTGTTCCGGCCCCTCGCGGTAGCAGCGGATGTCCTGGCGCACGGGGAAATCGGCGAAAGCGGCCTCTATCTCCCCGGGGTCGCCGCCCGGCGCGAGAGGGGCGAGGAAGCCGCGGACGGAGCGCCGCAGGGCCAGGCGCAGGCGCCGCAGGTCGGCGGCGTCCCATTCGCCGAAGGCCTCAAGGCCTATCCTGAGCTTGCGCACTCCCATCTCCCGGCGGAAAAAACGGATCGTGTCCGGCAGGGTCGGGATGGTCCCCGGATCGAGGGTCGGGGAGATATTGCAATAGGCCCTGTGGCGTTCCGTGGGGAAGCAGGCCGCGATGTTCTTCATGACGGCGTCGAAGACGGACCTTCCCCTGTCGTGGGCGAAGACCCGGTGCCTGTCGTTGACCGCTTTCAGCCCGTCCAGGCTTATCCTGATGTCGACGCCGTTGGCGGTCAGCCAGTCCGCGCGCTCCGGGGTCAGGAGCGTGCCGTTGGTGGCGATGGCGAGCTCGAAATCGAGGCCGCGTCCCCGGATATACTCCACCGCGCGTTTGAGCGTCGAATATTCCATCAGCGGCTCGCCGCCGGCGAACTCCAGGCGCACCGGCCCGGAGAACTCCGTCCTTATCGCGCGGTCGGAGGCCAGGAGGTCCACGAAGCGCTCCAGCTGTTCCGGGGTAAGTTTCCTGGCGGCGCTGTCGTCGCGGAGATGGCGCGAGGAGCAGTAGGAGCAGGCGAGGTTGCAGCGGTTGGTCAGGAAGACTTCGACCTCGAAGGCCGGCCGCGGGACCGGGGAGGCCGGCCTTTTCATTCCGGCGGCCGCCGCGCTGCGGGAGGGACCGGGTTTGTTCAGGCGTGACGTCGTTCTGCTCATCTTCGGGCCGGGCGCGGGCGGCCGCGGCGCCTTATGATTTTAACACTTTTCCGCGCCGGGTACGGCCCGCCTATTTAATATAATCTACGCCAGGAACGCCGCGCCTCGCGCGGGGAGGAAGGAGAGCCGCCGGGAATGAAAAAAAAGAGCGTGAAGCCGCAGGACCCCCGTTCGCCTTTCCTGCTGGAACTGGTGCTCTCCAACCGCTGCAACCTCGCCTGCGATTATTGTTCCTCCTCCTTCCTCCTGAAGGACGGCGCCAGGAAGGTGCTCCCGTTCTCTACGCTGCGCCGGGCGGTCGAACTTTACGCCGGCTGCCTGGAGGAGAACGGCCTTGCCGGGGAGGGGCTCGTCTCCTTCACGGGCAACGAGCCGCTCCTGGAATTCCCGCTGCTGCGCCGGGTCGTCCGTTATATACGCCGCGCGTACCCCGCGATGAGGATGCGGCTGGATACCAACGGCACGCTGCTGGACGCGGGGAAGGCCTCCTTCCTTTCCCGCAACGGCGTGCGTATCTTCGTCAGCCTGGACGGCTGCCGCGCGGCCCACGACAGGCACCGGACCTTTCCCGGCGGACGCGGGTCCTTCGACGCCGTCGTCGGGGCGCTCCGCGCTCTGCCGGAAAAACTGCGCTCGGGCGGGGACCTCTGCGTCTGGTCCGTCGTCACGCCGGAGACCATCGGCCTGCTGCCGGAGTCCCTGGACTTCTTCCGCGGGCTCGGGATCGGCACGGTGGTGCTCGGTCTGGAGACCTACGCCAGGTGGGACGCGGCCGCCCTGCGCCGGCTCAAGGACGCTTTCCGCTGCTTCAGGTCCAGGCCGCTCGAAGCTCTCGGCGGCTGCCCCCCGCCCCGCTTCCTCTTCGGCCTTTCGGGCGCCTCCGATTTTCGCGGGATGATAGGGCAGGCCGTTTCGCTGGCGCTGGACGGCCGGTTCTATCCCTGCGATTTCGCCCTCATACCTCCGGGCGGGCGGGACCTCAGCGTGGGGGACCTGGAGAGCGGCATAGACATGCGGAAGCTGGACCGGATGATCTCCGGACCCATGTTCCGCCGCATCGAACGCGGCTGCGAGCGCATGTCGGGTCTGCGCGCGCCCGTGGAGAGATATTACCGCGGGCTTTCCCTGGGGCTTTCCGGGCGGGAACTCTCCCGCGACCTGCGGGACACCTCCAGGGTCAACCTGCTTTTCGCGCGGGAGATGTCCGGTTATCTCGGGCTGCTGGAGAGAGGCGAGCGGCTGGCGACCGCTCCCGGTTTCGGCGACCTGGCCCACTCCCCCAAGTATTCCGCGGACAAGACCGCGGCCGCGTTCAGGCTGCGCGCGGGCGGCGCGCCGCTTTCCGCGCAGCGCGCCGGCCTGGACCTTTTCCTCTACGCGCCGGGCCGGACGAAGTCCCTGACCCTCGGGTTCCCGGCCGGGGACGCCCCGGCCCGCGGGTCGGCCGCCGACCTCTGCGCCTATTCGCTCGCCAAGGCCGGCCTGCTGGGCCTGAAACTGGCCGTCAGCCTGGAGCCGGAGTGAGAGGGGATTTCCTGCTGGAGATCGTCGCCGGATGGCCCGGCGGCGGGAACGGGACCTCCGGGCTCGCGCCGGAACCCCTGCGCCGGGCGCTGGCCCGCGCGCGGCGCTTCGCCGGCCGCGGCGGCGGGCGCTTCAAGATCGCTTTCACCGGCGGAGAGCCGCTCGAAGACCCCGGTCGGCTGTTCCGGCTCCTCCGGGCGGCGCGCTCCGCGGTCCCTTCGGCGGAGCTGGAGGTCGTCTCCTCCGCGGAACTGCTGACCGCGCGGGCCGTCCGGGACCTGGTCTCCGCCGGCGCGGAGATAAGCGCCCGGTTCGATATGCGCGGCGGCCGCCGCGCCCGAGCGGTCGTCCCCGCCCCGCTGGCCGCGGCGCTGTCCGACGGCCGCCTCGCCGCGAAGGTGCACGCCGCCGCCGTTCTCGATTCGCGTTCGATAGGCCGCCTGCCGGAAATAGCCCGACTCCTCGGGCCCCGCTCCGGTTTCAAACAGCTGGAGATAGCGCTGGACGCCGGGGAAACCTGGACCCCCGCCGCCCTGGAGCGGCTGCGCCTCGTGCTGAAGGGCCTGAAAAGGTCCGCGGCGGCCGCGCTCGCCGCCGGCGGAGCGCCCGCCGGTTTCGTTTTCAGCGGCTTCGCCGGGGCGCCCGCGGAGGAGGACCCGGGGCGGGCCCTCGCGCTGCTTCCCGACGGGCGGTTCTACCCGTCCGACCTGGCGTCGCCGCGGCCGCCGGCGCGCTTCGCCGCCGGGGACGCCGCGGGGGGGATAGACGCTTCCCGGCTGCGCCGCCTGGCGGTCTTCCAGTCCGGGCTGGCCCGGAAGTACGGGGCGGGTCCCGTTTCGCCGGCCGAGCGTTACGCCCTGGGCGCCGCGCGCGGCCTTTCCGGCCGCGGGGCGCGGACCTTCATGGAGGGCGCCGCCCGCGTCAACCGCGTCTTCGCGGAGGAGGCCGGACCGCTGTTCTACCTGGCCGGTATTTTCGCCCGCCTGCGCCGCGAGCCCGGTTTCGGCGACCTGGTCCACCCGCCCAAATACGCCGCCCCGGTGCGCATGAGGGAGATGTCCATAGCCTGCGGCGGCCCCGCGCCCGCCTCCCTGCGGGACTGCGCCGATTTTTTCCTGCGGTCCCCCGGCGGGGACAAGAGACTCGCGCTCGAAGGCCGGCCGGGCTCCCCGGCGGTCCCCCTCGCGGCCTACCTGCTGGCCGTCTCGCCGCTGCTGGGCAGGAAGTCCGCCATTTCTGTAATTCCGCCCGCCGGGCGTTCTCGCTAGCCCCCTTATTTTATTGTATCATTGGCATAAGAGCCGCTGTGATGCATTCCGTAACCGCATTCGGCGGCTTTTTTCAAGCCCCGGCGGAGGGGAGCTCCGGTCATGAAAAAAAGGAAACTGGGAAATACAGGGCTCCGCGTCTCCGTGCTGGCTTACGGTTCGGGGGTGCTGAGCGGCGCGGCCCCGGACGATGTCCCGGCCGGGCGGCTGCTCAACCGCCTCCTCGACTCGGGCGTCAATTACCTGGACACCTCGCCGGATTACGGCCGCAGCGAAGAGCTCATCGGCCGGGCCCTGTCCGGGAGAAGGAGCGAGTTCTTCCTGGCCACCAAATGCGGCTGTCCGGACAGGGGCTGGAGCCGCGGCCATGTCTGGACCGCCTCCAGGCTGCTGCACAATATCGAGAACAGTCTGCGCCGCCTGCGGACCTCCTGCGTGGACGTATGGCAGCTCCATAATCCGCCGCCGGAACTGGTCAGGCGCGGCGGCCTGCTCGAGGTCATGGAGAAGGCGCGCGCCCAGGGCAAGGTCCGCTTCGTTTCCGTCAGCACCGCCCTCCCCGACGCGGAGGAATACATAAAGTGGGGGGCCTTCGACGTTTTCCAGCTGCCCTACGGGGCGCTGGACAGGCGCAACGAGACGGCCGTGGCCGCCGCGGCCGCCGCCGGCGCGGGCGTGGTGGTACGCGGCAGCATAGCCGAAGGCGAGCCCGAAGGCGCTCTTTCGCGGGACAGGCTCTGGAAGTTCTGGGCGGCGGCCGGTCTCGACGAGCTGCGTCCGGGGGGCGAGAGCCGCACCGCTTTCCTGCTCCGCTTCGCTCTTTCCGATCCGGACGTGGATACCGCCGTTCTCGGCACCCGTTCGGCCGCGCATCTGGACGAGGCCGTGCGGGCGGCCGGAGCCGGCCCCCTGCCCGCGGAGCTGGTCCGGGAGGTCCGCCGCCGGCTGGACGCCGCGGGCTGCCCGTCCGCGCCTCCCCGCGGGCGCAGGAAAGGCGGCGGAGGGCCGGGCAGCGTCGAGGTCGAGATAATGCCGGCGCGGGCCGCCGCCCTGCCCGCCCTCGTGGAGGCCGCGGCCGCCGGCGGCGCGCGGGTCA
>JAGVVD010000049.1 GCA_019135865.1 Elusimicrobiota bacterium | reverse complement strand
GAGCAGCGGGTCGTCCCGGAACATATCGCCGGAGACCAGCAGGGTGACCGTGGAGCCGGGCGGCAGGTCCGGCGTGGCGACGGAACCGCGTATCCAGCCGACGGTATCCACGGACAGGGCGAACTGCTGCATCTCCCCGCCGTTGTCCACATTGTCGTAACTGTGGTAATAGAGGGTGTGAGTGCCGGGCGCCAGGGTGAACGGGCCGGTGTAGAGATCGTTCTGGCAGGAGCCGGCCGGCATGGTGGAGATCAGCGGGCCCTCGTAGTCGCAGGACTCCGGGTCCGTGTCCACGTAGAATTCTGTGGAATTATAGCCGGAGGCGTCGTCCTCCGCCGAAAAACCGACGGCGGCGGAAGCGGGCAGATGCAGGAAGCCGTCGCCACCGGGCGCGCCGGCGGGAACGCCGCCGATAAGCAGCGTGGTCGCGGGCGGCAGCGTGTCCATGTGGACGGCGGCGGAGCTGGTCCCGGACCAGTAGCCGTCCAGCGTCAGGCGGGCGTAAAGCGCGTGAAGACCTTCGGCCAGCGTCAGCGGCCCGGCGTAAAGCGTCTCGTTCGCCGGCTCCGGCGCCGCGTCGAGGACATAATAGACGGTGGCGCCTTGCGCGCCTGAAGGCGCGGAGATATGGACCTGCGATCCCGGGCCGATGAAAACGACGGGATCCGAATAATAAGGGAAATCGAAAGAGATGGAAGGGGGCGGGAGCTGGGCGAAAGCGGGACGCGCCGCCAGGAACGGCAATACGCACAACGCCAGCGAAATGTATCCCCGCTTCCCCACCGCCGCCCCCGCAGCCTTGAAGTTACCGCGGGGTTTTTATACCAGTTGCGGGCCGCGGGTGTCAAGCGGGGGTTGCGGGCCGTCGCCGGATTTTCTAACATTACCGCGGAGCAGGGCGGCCGGGAGTCCCGTGAAAGAACCTTTCTGGAAAAACGCTTTCAGCATGCCTTCCGAGAAGCCGGTCACGGAAGAGGAGAAGGCCCTGCTGGAGAGGATAGCCTCGAAGATACGGGCCCGTTCGCTGGGCCAGGTGGCGGCCCTCACGCTGGAGAGCAGCCGCCCCGTGCACGGTATCGGTTCGCAGGCGCTTATCTTCCTGAAGCCTTTTATAAGTATGATCTTCAAAAAAGAGGAGGCGGAAAAAGTCATCGCCCTCCTTGAAAACCCGAACGCCATGTCCTACCTCGCGGAGAGGCTGGACCCGGAAAGCGAGCCCGACGGAGAGAAAAATGGAAAATAAAGAGCCCCGGATAATCATCGCTACCGACTGCGGCAGCACCACGACCAAGGCCATCCTCATCGAGAAGAAGGGCGACACCTACCGCCAGACCTTCCGCGGCGAGGCCCCTACCACCGTGGAAGCCCCTTTCGAGGACGTCACCAAGGGCGTGCTCAACGCCATCACCGAGGTCGAGGAGCTCTCCGGCCGGAAGATACTCGACGGCGAGAGGATAATCACCCCGGCGGACGGGAACACCGGCGTGGACGTCTACGTCTCCACCTCGTCGGCCGGCGGCGGCCTGCAGATGATGGTGGCCGGCGCGGTGAAGGCCATGACCGGCGAGAGCGCGCAGCGCTGCGCGCTCGGCGCCGGCGCGATAGTCATGGACGTGCTGGCCTCCAACGACGGCCGCGCGGACCACGAGAAGATCGAGCGCATCCGCCAGCTGCGCCCCGACATGATGCTGCTCTCGGGCGGCACCGACGGCGGCACCGTGACCCACGTGGTGGAGCTGGCGCAGTTCCTCAAGGCCGCCGACCCCAAGCCGCGCCTGGGCGCGTCCTACAAGCTGCCGGTCATCTACGCCGGCAACAACAAGGCGCAGCCCCAGATCGAGGAGATACTGGGCGACAGGACCGCCCTGATCGTCACCGAGAATCTCCGCCCCGTGCTGGAGCGCGAGAACCTGATGCCGGCCCGCCACAAGATCCACGACATCTTCCTCGAGCACGTCATGCAGCAGGCGCCCGGTTATCCCAAGCTGATGAAGATGGTCGGCGCGCCCATCATGCCTACCCCGGCGGCCGTCGGCACGATGACCGAGAAGTTCGCCAAGGCCAATAACTACAACGTGCTGGCCGTGGACATCGGCGGCGCCACCACCGACGTGTTCAGCGTTTTTACCGGGGTGTTCAACCGCACGGTGAGCGCCAATCTCGGCATGAGCTATTCCATTTCCAACGTGATGGCCGAGGCCGGCCTGCCGAACCTGCTGCGCTGGCTGCCCTTCGACCTGGACGAGCAGGACCTGCGCAACCGCCTCAAGAACAAGATGATACGCCCGACGACGATACCGCAGACCGTCGAAGAGCTGCAGGTCGAGCACGCGGTCAGCCGCGAGGCGCTGCGCCTGGCCTTCGAGCAGCACAAGGCGCTGGCCGTCGGCCTCAAGGGCGTGCAGCAGGAGCGCTCGATCTCCGACGCCTTCGACCAGACCTCCAGCGGGCAGAGCCTCATCAACCTCATGCACCTGGACTACATCATAGGCTCCGGCGGCATCCTGGCGCATTCCCCCCGCCGCACCCAGTCGATGATGATGATGATAGACGCCTACCAGCCCGAGGGCGTGACGATGTTCGCCGTGGACTCGATCTTCATGATGCCGCACCTGGGCGTGCTGTCGCAGCTCAGCGAGAAGGCGGCGCTGGACGTGTTCTACCACGACTGCCTGGTGCGCCTGGGCACCTGCGTCGCGCCCAAGGGCCTGGCCAAGGAAGGCGCGAACATACTGGACTGGGAGCTGGTCCCCGAGGGCGGCAAGCCGGTCTCCGGCACGCTGCGCTTCGGCGAGCTGCTGCACCTGCCTTTCGCGGAAGCCAAAGGGAAGCTGATGCTCAAGCCCGCCAAGGGTTTCGACGTCGGCGCCGGCCCCGGCAATTCCCGCGAGGCCAAATGCGAGGGCGGCCAGGTCGGCCTGGTCCTCGACGGCCGCGGCAGGCCTTTCGAGCTGCCCAAGGCGCATGCCAAGCGCATAGCGGAGCTCAACAAGTGGTACAAGGCCATGGAACTGTACCCGGCCTGACGGCGCGGCGATCAAGGAGAGAATTATGGCTCACGCATACACACCCGGACTCAAAGTCATCCCCTGCACCGTGCTGCGCAAGCGGCGGGTGCTGCCTATCCCCGGCAAGGTCCTGGCCTCCGACGGCCAGGAGGTCTCGGCCACCGACGTGGTGGCGCAGACCGAACTGCCCGGCAAGGTCTTCCCGGTCAATATCGCCAACAGGCTTTCCGTGACGGCGGGCGAGATCCCGGCCTTCCTGCTCAAGAAGGTCGGGGACCCCGTGAAGAAAGGCGAGATAGTGGCCGAGAACAAGCCCTTCATCAAGTGGTTCAAGACCTCGGTCGAATCCCCGGTGACCGGCACCGTGGACTCGGTCTCCGACGTGACCGGCCAGATGCTGCTGCGCGAGCCCCCCAAGGTGCTGCCGCTCCAGTCCTACATAAAGGGCAAGGTCGTGGAGGTCCATCCTAATTTCGGCGTGACCGTCGAGACCGAGGGGACTTTCATACAGGGCATTTTCGGCATCGGCGGCGAGACCAACGGCCCCATCGCGCTGGCGGTCGAGACCCCCGACGAGGAGCTCACCCCGGAGCATATAAAGGACGAGCATAAGGGCAGGATCGTAATAGGCGGCAAGCACGCCGGCCTGGCGACCATAAAGCGGGCCATAGAGGCGGGCGTGCACGCCATCGTCGTCGGCGGCATACACGACCGCGACCTGCGCCAGATCCTCGGCTACGACATAGGCGTGGCCGTGACCGGCACCGAGAAGATAGGCCTCACCCTTATCGTCACCGAGGGCTTCGGCCTGATACCGATGGCCGACTACACCTTCAAACTGCTCGCTTCCCGCAACGGCGAGAACGCCAGCGTCAGCGGCGCCACGCAGATCCGCGCCGGCGTCATGCGCCCCGAGATCATCGTGCCGGGCTACCCGAAGGACGTCAAGGAGTGCAAGCGCGAGGAGGGCCGCGGCTGGATAGAGCCCGGCGACCCCGTCCGCATCATCCGCGAGCCGCATTTCGGGACCATCGGCACCGTGCTGTCGCTGCCGCCGGAGCTGACCAAGTGCGCCAGCGAAAGCCACGTGCGCGTGCTGGAGGTCCAGCTGGCCGACGGCACCAGGCTCACCGTGCCGAGGGCCAATATCGAGGTCCTGGAGAAGTAAGCCGGCCGCGATGGGAAAGAAGAACAGGAAGGGGCGGGCGGCCGCGCCGGCGCCTCCCGAGGCGAAGGCCCGGCCCCGCTTCCCCTGGTGGCTGGCCTGGGGCGCTTTCCTCCTGTGGCCCTTCTGGGTCTTCAAGCATTATTACGGGCGTTTCCCCTTTTACCCGGAGGCCCTCTCCCCCCTGTTCTCCCTCTCCCAGTACGCGGGTTCGCTGCATAAGGTACTGCCCGGCCAGCTCCTGCTGCTGGCCGGGGCGGCCCTGTTCCTTTTCGCCTGCTACGGCCTGGGCAGGCCGCCGCTCAGGCGCCTGGGCTTCTCCTTCCAGGGGGCGCTGGAGGAGGCGGTCTTCTCCGTCGGCGCGGGTTTCGGCCTGCTGTCGGCGCTGATGCTGGGACTCGGTCTCGCGGGCGCGGTGTATCCGGCGGTCGTGGCGGCCCTGCTGGCCGCGGGCCTTCTGGCCGGCGCGGCCGACCTTTACTTAGCCCCTCCGGCGGCCGGGCCCGGCGGGCCGTCCGGCTTCGGTTTTCTGGACAAGGCGGCGCTGGCGGCGCTGGTCCTCGCGCTCCTGCTGGGCCTGCTGGGCGCGCTGGCCCCGGAAATATTCTACGACGCGCTGATCTACCACCTGGCCGTTCCCAACTTCTACGCCATCGAGCATAAGATAACCCTCTTCCCGTTCAACGCTTTCTCCAACCTGCCGATGACGCACGGCATGCTCTACCTGGCCGCCCTGAGCGTGGGCGGCGTGCCGCTCGCCAAGCTGGTGAATTATTCCGCCTTCCTGCTGACCGCCGGCGCTTGCTGGGCTTTCGGCGCCAGGTTCCTTTCCCGCCGGGCCGGCCTCTGGGGCGCGCTGGTGTTCTGCACCGTGTTCCATTCCATGCTTTCCGCCTGGTCGGCCGGCACCGAGATGCTGCTGGCGTACTTCACCGTTCTGGCCATGTTCGCCGTGATCCTGAGGGGCGGGACCGGCGAGAGGAAATGGTTCGTCCTGGCCGGCGTTTTCTGCGGCCTGGCCATGGGGGTGAAATACACGGGCCTTTTCACGACGATAGCCGCCGGGGCGGTCTTCCTCTACTATGCCCGTTCAGATCTCCGGGGGGCCGCGCGGGAACTGGCGTGGTTCTCCCTCGCCGCTTCTTTCTTCATCGTGCCGTGGCTGGTCAAGAACTGGCTCCACACCGCCAATCCCTTTTATCCCATGCTCAACGGCCTGTTCCCGCCCAACGAGGGCTCGGACCCGGAGAAGCTCAAGCTCTTCGTGGGCGAGAGCAGGCAGATGGGCGCGCTCACGCCTAAGGACTGGTTCCTCGCGCCCTGGCGCGTGACCATGGGCGAGGTGGGCAATTCCGAGCTGTTCTCCCCGCTGTTCCTGGCTTTCCTCCCCCTGCTTTTCCTTATCACCCCCCCGCTGACCGCGGCCAACGGCGCGCTCTGGCTGTTCTTCCTGGTGCTGTGGCTGTCCTGGTCCGTCTCCTCGACCATGGTCCGTTTCCTGATACCCGCCTATCCCGCGGCCGGGCTGCTGCTGGGCTGGGCTTTCCAGTCGCGGGGGCACGAGGGCCTCAAACTGCTCTCGAGGACGGTCGTGCTGTGCGTATGTCTCACGGGCCTGCTCTGGTCGGCGCATACGTTCTACGCGCAGGGCCGCTGGCTCCCGCTGGCGGGCAAAACCACGGTGGACGACTATCTCTCCAGGACGCAGCCCGGCTATCCTTACAGCCATTACGCCGGGATAAAGTACGTCAACGAGAACCTGCCGGAGGATTCGCGGGTGCTGGTCATCGGGGACGGCCGGACCCTTTATTTCAAGCGCCGCTTCCTCGCCGGCACGGCCTTCGACAAGACCCCCGTCGTGGAGTTCGCCCGGGCCAGCGCCGGCGGCCGGGCTCTTTACGAGCGCCTGAAAAAAGAGGGCGTCACCCATCTGCTGGTCAATACCGCGGAAGGGATGCGGCTGGCCCGGGAATACGGCATGTTCGGTTTCGACGACAGGTCGCTGGCGGTGTTCGGCGAGTTCTGGGATTCCCACGTCAGGGAACTCTACGCTTACGACGAGGAGAGCGAGGGCAGGATAATGAACCGCGTGGCCGTCTACGAGCTGGCGCAGGCCGCGGCGGGCCCGCCGCCGCGCAACCCGGTCGCCGGCATAGTCGCCTTCGCGAAAGGAGCCGGGAATGCCCGCTGAGGACAGGGCCGCGGCGTGGGACCCGGCGCACGAGGCGCTCAAGGTCTTCGCCCTGACCCCTAATTACAATAAGTGGATCTTCTCCGCTTTCAGGGAATACCTGGAGGGCAGGACGGTCCTCGAGGTCGGCTGCGGCATAGGGAACATGTCCCGCTATTTTTCGGGCGTAAGCTCCCGTTTTCTCGCCCTGGACACCTCGGAGACCTTCATAGGCCACCTCAAGGTGGACCAGCCGGGGCTGGACGTGCGCCAGCTGGACATCGCCGGCGGGCGGACCGGCGTCCTGGCCTCCGAGGGGATAGAGGCGGTGGTGTCGGTGAACGTCATGGAGCACGTGGCGGACGACGCCGGGGCTTTCCTCAATATCTCCCGCCTGCTGCGGCCCGGCGGCAGGCTGCTGCTGTTCGTTCCCGCGCTGAGCTCCATCTACGGCACGCTGGACGAGGCCGTCTCGCATTGCCGCCGCTACGACCGCGACGAGCTCAGGTCCAAGGCCGAGCGGGCCGGGTTCGAGGTGGAAAAGCTCTATTTCAGCAACTTCATAGGGGTCCTGGGCTGGTATCTCAACGGGAAGGTCCTCAAGGTCCGGCAGTTCCCCATGCTGCAGCCGCTGCTGTTCGACAAGTTCGTCCCTCTCATAGCGGCGCTGGAGCGTCTCTTCCCGCCGCCTTTCGGGATGAACCTCATCCTGGTCGCGCGGAAGAAATGACCGGGCCGCGTTTTCCGGCGCGGCTGGTCTGGACGGCCGCCGCCCTCTGGGCCGGACCGGTCCTCCTCTTCCACTATTTCCATTTTTTCCAGGACGCCGCCGGGCTGCTGCGCGAGTTCCCGCTTCCGGACTTCCCGCCTGTTTCCGTCAAGGCCCTGCTCCTTTCCGCCGGCCGCGCCCTTTGGGGCGCCCTCTTCCTGGGGCTGGCCGGCCTGGCCGGGGGTCTGGCCGGCGGGCTTTTTTACCGCGGCTCGACGGGGCTCGAGCGTTTTATCTTCTCGACCGGGGCCGGGCTGGCCCTTTTTTCCCTCGCGCAGACCGCCCTCGGTTTCGCCGGCTTCCTGCGCAAATGGCCGTCGCTGGCCTGCTGCGCCGTCCTGGCCGGCGCGGGGCTTTTCTCTCACGCGGGACTCCGGCGCCGGGAGCCGGCCGCCGTTCTCCCGCCTTCCGCTCCCCTGGACCTTCTTGACCGCCTCCTCGTCCTGCTGCTCGCGGCGCTGGCGGCCGTCAACCTGCTGGGGGCGCTCGGCCCGGAGGTCTTCTACGACTCGCTGGTCTATCACCTGGCCGTGCCTTCGGCCTACAATGCCGCGGGCGGCATAATCCACATCCCCTTCAATCTCTATTCCGACCTGCCGCTGGCCCACGGCATGCTCTATTCGGCGGCGCTGTTCTTCGGCGGGGAGGTCTGCGCCAAGTTCCTTAATTTCTCGGCGGGACTGCTCACCGTCCTCGCCGTTCTGGCGCTGGGTTCCCGGCTGGCGGGCCGCCGCGAGGGCCTCTGGGGCGCGGCGGTTTTCTACGCCGTCACGCACACCATGCGCGCTTCCTGGCCGGCCGGGAGCGACCTGCCGCTGGCGCTCTTCTCTTTTCTCGCCCTGTTCGCCGCGCTGGGGGCCGAAGGGAAGCAGCGGTACGGCCGGCTGGTCCTGGCGGGCCTTATGGGCGGAATGGCCATGGCCGCCAAGTATACCGGCCTTTTTCCCGTGCTCGGCGCGGCCGCGGCCTACCTGGTCAAAGAACGGCGTTTCGACCGCGCCGTTCTGAAGGAACTGGCCCTGGCCGGAGCCGTGGCCGGGGTCGTCCTGTCGCCCTGGCTGGTCAAGAACCTGGTCTACAAGGGCAATCCGGTCTACCCGTTCCTGTCCTCCGTTTTCGGGACCGGCGCTCTTTCGGACCCGGAAAAGATCGAAGGTTTCCTGCGCGAGACCAGCCAACTCGACCGTCTCACCCCCGCCGGCTGGTTCTCCCATCCCTGGAAGGCCACGATGGGAGAGTTCGCCAATTCGAGCTTCTTTTCCCCGCTCTTCCTGGCCTTCCTGCCCCTCTGCCTCCTGTTCCGTTCCCCTCCGCGGGTCTCCCCTCTCTGGGCCTATTTCCTCGTCGTCTGGACCTGCTGGTCCCTGTCCTCCACGATGGTCAGGTTCTCGCTGCCGGCCTGGCCCGCGGCCGGTCTCCTGATAGCCGCGGCTTTTTTAGCGGGCCGGGAACCGTCCCGGCCGCGGACCGTCTTTCGCGGGGGCATGTTCGCGTCCTTCGCTTTGTCCGGTCTCTGCGGGACGGTCATCCTGCTCCTGCAGGGAGGCCATCTGGTCCCGCTGGGCGCGGAGGGCCGGGAGGAGTTCCTGGTCCGGACGCGGCCCGGCCACGCCTACAGTTCCAGGCCGGCCTACGACTTCATCAACAGCGAACTGCCCCGCGGCGCCCGCGTCCTGGTGCTGGGCGACGCGCGGATCTTCGGCCTGGAGAGGCCTTATCTCGCCTCCTCGGTCTTCGACCTGAATCCCGTAGTCGAGCTGTCCGCGGCTTCGCGGTCCGGCGGGGAGCTCTATTCCAGGCTGCGCGCGGCCGGCGTGACGCATATCGTGCTGAACGTCTCCGAGGCGATAAGGCTGGGCAGGGGCTACCGGACCTTCTACTGGGACGCGGCCGCGCGGCGGGTCTTCTACGAGTTCTGGGACCGGCACCTGGTGGAGCTGCGGGGCTGGAACGAGACCGCGGACGGCCGCTTCCTCAACCGCGTCGTGCTCTACGAACTGGCCGGCGCGGACCCGGCCCGCCGCCCTCCGGCGAACCTGGTCCGGGACGCGGTCATGCGCGGCATAGAGCGGTCCGGCTGACGGCCCGTTTTTCTTGCAATGGGCCCCCATTAATTGTATATTTATGGACATAAAATTATGAAAAGACCCCCCATAATTCCCCTCATCCTGCCGTTTTTGTTCCTCACTTCCCCCTCGTCCGCCGCAAAGCCTTCGCCGCTTCCTCCTCTGACCGGCTTTACGGCCGCCGACATGCCCGGCGACGCCGGCGGCGCCGCGCTGCTGCGCTGGGATTCTCCCGGCGAAGCCGCCGAAGGCGCGACCATAGAGGTTTACGCCTCTGACACGGCCAAGCCCGGCTGGGTAAAGATAGCGGAATTCCCGGCCTCGGCCCACCCCGAGAAGGACATGGACCTGCCCTTCTGGGCCTGGCGCCCGGCGCCCGGCCGCCACGCGCTGGCCGCCGACACTTCCTCCGCCTTCGGCCGCCCTGACGAAGCCCAGGAGATCGAGTTCAAGCTCAGGCTGGTCAAGGGCGCCGCTTCGGTAGAGACCGGGCCGGCCAGGGCCGTGATCGGCGGCAACTGGTTCAATGTCAGCCGCTTCAATAACCTGGTCCTGATGCTGACGATAATAATCGTCTTCTTCTGGACCGTCTCCCACGCCAAGCGCAAGGGCCTCTTCATCCGCCGCATAGCCGGCCTCGACGCCATCGACGAGGCCATCGGCCGCGCCACCGAGATGGGCCGCCCGATCTTCTATTCCACCGGCATAGGCCCCATGTCGCTGGTGCCGACCATCGCCTCGACCTCCATCCTCGGCGAGGTCGCCCGCAAGGTGGCCCAGTACGACACCTCGCTGAAAGTCCCCCACTTCGACCCGATAGTCATGACCGTCTGCAAGGAAGTGGTCAAGCAGTCCTACCTGGAGATGGAGCGCCCGGATTCCTACCGCGACGACATCAACTTCTTCGTCAGCCAGGACCAGTTCTCGTTCGCGGCCTCGGTGGACGCGATGATACACCGCGAGAAGCCGGCCGCCTGCTTCTTCATCGGCCACTTCATGGCGGAATCCCTGCTGCTGGCCGAGGTCGGCGCCACCACCGGCGCCATACAGATAGCCGGCACCGAGCAGGAATCGCAGCTGCCGTTCTTCTTCACCTCCTGCGACTACACGCTGATCGGCGAGGAACTCTACGCGGCCGGCGCCTATCTCTCCAAGGACCCGATGCTGATGAGCACCCTCAAGGTGCAGGACTTCGGCAAGGCCTTCGTGATGCTGGCGGTCGTGACCGGCTCCGTCCTCCTGGCGGCCGGCGCCGTGTTCGGGTGGGAGCCGCTGATGAAGATAGTCGGCCAGCTCTTCAAGGCATACTGATATGATATTCATAAAAAAACACATACCGCTCTTCATCTGCTTCTTCGTGGGCGTGCTCACGCTGGGCTCCTACTACGTGCCCAACGCCACCTCCGAGAACTATATCGAGATGATGAACAAGTGGGAGAACATCGTGGCCGGCTTCGCCTTCCTGCTCGGCCTGATGAGCCTCTTCTACTCGCACTTCCACAAGATAAGCCGCAAGGCGCCGGGCTGGGGCTACAGCCTGTTCGTCTACGTCGGCTTCCTGCTGGTGGTGATACCGGCTATCGTGAGCAACGGCCAGCCGATGAAGGGGCCGGACATGACCAGCCTGGGCTGGATCTACCGCTTCGTCTTCACCTCGCTCTCGGGCACGATGTTCGCCGTGCTGGCCTTCTACATAGTCTCGACCGCCTACCGGGCCTTCCGCATCAAGTCGCCGCAGGCCTTCGTGCTCTTCGCCGCGGCCTTCATGGTCATACTCGGCCGCGTGCCGCTGGGCCAGATGATGTGGGACGGCGTGCTGGGCTGGACCGGCTACCAGGTCACCGACGTCATCGAGTGGCTGATGAGCGTGCCGGTGGTCGCCGGCCGCCGCGGCATCATGATAGGCATAGCCATCGGCGGCATCGTGACCGCCCTCAAGATCATCTTCGGCATAGAACGCCAGTACATGGGGAAGGACTGACATGAAGAACGCCCTGGAAAAATTCCTTAAGATAGACCGGCGCCTGATCTTCCTGGCCCTGACGGTGCTGCTCTTCGCCCCCATCGTGAGGCCGCTGGGGCTGCCCAACAAGAACCTGGGCAAGGACGTGGTCAACACCTACAACTACATCGAGGCCCTGCCGGAGCGCTCTTTCGTCATGCTCTCGCTGGACTACGACCCGGCCACCCGCCCCGAGCTCCATCCCCAGGCCGTGGCCCTGGTCAAGCACGCGCTGCGCCGGAACCTGCGCGTCGGCATCTTCACTCTTAACGCGGGCGCCACGGGCATGATCGAGGACATCGCGGCGCGCATTCCCAAGGACATCGCGCCGGACAAGGTCTACGGCAGGGATTACGTCATCATGCCTTTCCAGCCCAACCCGGTGGCCGTCATGACGCAGCTGGGCATAAACCTCTACGAGATCTACGACAAGGACCGCAACGGGAACCCGACGCGGGACATGGAGGTCATGAAGGGCGTCAAGTCGGTGAAGGATATGGGCCTCGGCATCTGCATAACGGGCACCGCGATGCTTGACTACTATGTCGCCTATGTCGCCGACAAGTACAAGTTCCCGATGGCCGGCGGCGTCACCGCCGTCAGCCAGCCCGGCTACGGCCCGTATCTCCAGACCGGCCAGCTCAAGGGCCTCATCGGCGGCATGAAGGGCGCGGCCGACTACGAGACGCTCATCAACGACCTGGAGAAGGGCACCTCCGGGATCGACGCGCTCAGCCTGGCGCACGTGCTGGTCATCGTGCTGATCCTGACCTCGAACATCATAATGCTGGTCCTGAAGTACCTCTAAGGAGCGAAAATGGAATTTCTCGGAAATACCTGGAACGCTTTCGCGGCTATCTTCACCGTCACGCCGGGCTGGATGACCTTCGGCGGCTGGGTGGCGGCGGGGCTGACCATCTGCCTGTTCAGTTTCCTCTACAAGGACAACCCGTTCTTCAAGGTGGCCGAGCATCTCTACCTCGGAGCCGGCATGGGCTGGCTGTTCCAGGTCTACCTGTTCCAGACCTGGAAGCCCAAGGTGTTCCTCCCCCTGATGGAAGGGCAGTACAGCGTGCTGATACCGGCGTTGCTGGGACTCTCGCTGGTGACCCAGTTCTTCCCCCGCATCTCCTGGGTCTCCCGCTACGGCTTCACTTTCATCATGGGCTACGGCTCCGGCCTGGTCATCCCGCTGACCATCTCCACCGACTTCCTCAAGCAGATCGGCGGCACCATCGCCCCCTTCATGGTCAGCGAGATAAATTCGGGCAACATAATCTCGCTGCTCAACGGGACCTTCGTGGCCTTCGGCTTCATCTGCGTGCTCTTCTACTTCTTCTTCTCGGTGGAGCACAAGGGCGCGGTCAAGAAGGCGTCCAATATCGGCATCTACTTCCTGATGCTCTATTTCGGCGCGGCCTTCGGCAATACCGTCATGGGCCGTTTCTCGCTGCTCTACGGCCGCTTCGACGACCTCTATAAGTATTCCGCCCCGGAATACTTCTACGCCACGCACGTGGTGCTCGGCCTGCTGGTGGCCTACTTCATCCTGGATAAGCTGGTGCTCTCCAGGCGCGGCGGCGGCCAGGAAGCCCATTAAGGGCCCTTCCTCAGGGCGTTAAAAAACCCCCGGCTCCGGCCGGGGGTTTTTTTATCCGTTCTTTACCGAGGGGCGTCAGCGCTTCACTTCTATCTTCGCGGACTGCCGGAGGCGGGCCGTGAGTTCGCGGGTCGCCTGGGAGACCGCCTGTCCCAGCAGGTGCGCCTTGATCTGCTCTTTCACGGCCTCGAATTCCGGGACCGCGCGCGGGCGGTAATCCTCGGATTTGAAGATGCTGAAGCCCGCGCCCGTCGGGATGACGCCCGTGTATTTCCCGGGCGTCAGCGCGAAGACCTCTTTTTCGAGCTCCGGCACGAGCACGCCCCTGTTTATATACCCCAGGTCGCCGCCGGTCCGCTTGAGGTTCTCGTCGGAGGCCTTGAGCATGGCCAGCGTGGCGAAGTCGGCGCCGGTGTTGAGCAGGCGCAGGGCGTCCTCGGCCTCCTCCCGGCCGGCGGTGAAGAACTGGCGCAGGCGCACGGTCTCCCGGCTCGCCAGGGAGTCCTTATTGGCGTCGTAGAAGACTTTCGCCTGATCGTCCCCGACTTTTATGGCGGCCCACTTTATGACGGCGCCCCGTATCGAGAGCTGCCTTTCTATCAGGGCCTTCAGGTCGCTCCGGGAGTAGCCTATCCCTTTAAGGGCCTTTTCCATCTCCTTTTCCCCGTTGTAGGAGTCGGCGATGGCTTTCAGCCTGGTCGCTGCCTCTTCCGCGGAAGGTTTCACCCCCAGCCGGCGGGCCTCCTGGAGCAGGAGCTCCTCGTCCACCAGGTCCTGCATGGTCCGCTCCGCCGCGTTCCACCAGAGCCGCCGCGAGACCTCTTCGGCGGTCACCAGTGAGCCGTTCACCGTCACCGCCACCGTCGGTTTCTGCGCGGCCGCGGCCGTCCCCGCGGTCAGGACCGCCGCGCAAAGCGTCGAGAGCATTTTTTTCATCGTCCCACTCCTTTTACGACTTGTTAACGAAAAGCGCCTGCGTCAGGTAGGCGAACTCTATCCCTTCCCGGGCGAAAGCCTCGCCTATCTTCAGCAGCACCGCCTCGTGGTCGTCCGCGTAAACATTGTAGTCGGCGACCGTCACATAGTAGACCGTTTCGAAATCGATGGAATAAGTCCCGTGGGCCTGCAGGTTGGAACGGTCGAAGCGCGTGTCGGGCACGGCGGAAACGGCCTCTTTTATCAGTCCGGGCACACGGCGGAGCTTCTCCAGCGGCGTCCCGGGAATGACGCTGGTCTTGAAGACCACGCGGCGCTGGTTCATGGCCTTGTAGTTGCGCAGGCCGCCGGTCAGCATGCGCGAGTTGGAGATGATTATGAGCTCCCCGCCCAGGCTGCGCACGCGGGTGGACTTGAGGCCGATATGCTCGACGGTGCCCATCATGTCGTCGAGGATGACGAAGTCCCCTATCCTGAAGGGCTTGTCCAGGAGGATGACGAAGAAGTTGAACAGGTCGCCCAGTATCGCCTGCGCGGCCAGGGCCACCGCGACGCCGCCTATCCCCAGGCCGGCCAGCGCGGCCGAGACATTGACGCCGAGGTTGCTCAGGACGAAGATGACGGCGGCCACCCACAGCAGCGTCTTGAAGACCACGCGCGCGCTCTTGAGCACGGTCTCGCGCACGGCCTGGTCGGTGTAACGGTCGGCCGCGAACTTTTCCAGCCAGTAATCGAGGAGTTTCTGCGCCAGCGTCACCGCCCTGGCGGAGACCGCGACCAGGATGACCGCGAAAAGGGTCTTATCGAAGGCCGGGGGCAGTTCCAGGTACCTTACCGCCGCGTAGAGGGCCAGGAGGTGGTATTCCGGGGCCTTTATGGCGTAGACGAGGTCGATCAGCAGGTCGTCGACGTCGGTGCTGGTCCTGGCGGCGAGCGCCTTCAGCCTGGCCAGGCCGTAGGCTCGGAGCAGGTAGAGGCCGGCCAGCGTGGCGGAGAACACCGCCGCCGCGTAGAGATAATCGGATACCGGATTGCCGAAATAGCGCGCTGAAAGGAACTCCATGTTATCCCCTTTTTCCCGTCCCGCCTCCCCCGTAAATGACCGGCCGGGAACGCCCGCCCCGGCGGGCGCGGCGTTCCCGGCGGGCGGGGCTCACTTGTAGTGGCGCCTGAGGGCCTTGCGGTCCAGCTGGGCCAGTTCGAAGTCGTCGGTGGAGAGCAGCGCCTTCTTGGGGCAGACCTCCACGCACTGGGCGCAGTAGATGCAGCGGTCCAGGTTCATTATGCAGTCGAACTTCTTCTTGGCCGGGACCGGCGCCTGTCCTTCGACCGGCGCGGGAGCCGCGGGCTGTTCGGCGGAGAGGATTATGTCTATCGCCTTCGCCGGGCAGACCCGCACGCACATCTTGCAGCCTATGCACTTCTCCTGCTCGAAGGCTATGCGGCCCCTGAATTTGGGCTGCAGCTTCGCTTTGGAGAAAGGATAGGCGCTGGTGGCCGGCTTCTTGAAAAGCTGCCTCACCGCTTCGCCCAAAGCCCTGCCTGGTATCTTTTTCTTCATGTTTTACCCCAGCTTGATCCTAAGGAAGATGTCGAAGACGATCTGCGCCATCGCCAGCGGCGCCAGTATCTGCCAGCAGAAGTTTATCATCTGCTCGATGCGGATGCGGGCCATCAGCACGCGCAGCACGACCAGCAGCAGCACCACGCCCAGGGTCTTGAGCATGAACAGGGCGAAGGCCCCCGTCCCGGTCAGGCCCAGGCCGCCGCCCAGGAACACCGCGTTGAGCAGCGCCGCGCCTACGACCATCTCCATGCTGACCGCCAGGTTGAAGAAGGCCAGCAGCCGGCCGGTGTACTCCGTGAACTGCCCGCCGACGATCTCGGTCTTGGCGTGCGGGATGTCGAAGGGCAGGCGCTCGAGCTTGCCCTGCAGCGCCAGGAGCGCCACCAGGAAGCCCGCGAGCTGCGCCGGCATGTAGGCCGGGTGGCGGGCGAAATGCTCCGAGATGGCGGTTATGTTCCAGCTGCCGGCGAGTATCGCCGGGCCGATCAGGGCCAGCATAAGCGGCACTTCGTAGGCGAAGAGCTGCGTCAGCACGCGCATCGAGCCTATGGCCGAGTAGGGGCTGGTCGAGCTCCAGCCGGCCAGGAAGAAAGTGGCCGTCGGGATCGTCAGCAGGTAGATGACCGCTATCAGGTCGCCCTCGAACGAGAAGAGCGCCCCGTTCCAGACCGGGATCATCATCATCGCCGCGGTCACGCCCGCCACCGCGAAGTAGGGCAGGTTGCGGAACATGACGTTGTCGCAGGCCTTGGGGATGATGACCTCTTTGGAGACCAGCTTGATGAAGTCCGCCAGCGGCTGGTACCAGGGCGGGCCGACGCGGTTCTGGAGGACGGCCCCCAGCTTGCGGTCCACCCATTCCAGCGTCATGCCGTAGGTCGCCAGGAACCATATTCCCGGGAAGATCAGCGCGTAGAAGAGAGCCAGCAGTATATTCTCTATCGCCATTTTCTTATAGGCTCCTTATATATCACTTCAGGGTCACTTTCGAGAAGTCCACGCCGCGGCGCCTGTAGAACTCTATGCCGTTGCGGCGCATCTCCTCCCAAGACCAGACCGCGGAACTGGCGGCGGCCTTGTCGGTGACCAGCGCCCTGTCCGAGCAGGACATGCACGGGTCGATGGCCGCTATGACCAGCGGCACGTCGGCCATCCAGCCGCCCTGCAGCATGTGGGGCACGGCGTGGTAATTGGCCAGGGTGGGGGCGCGCACCTTTACGCGCTCGGGCCTGTCGGTGCCGTTGCCCTTGACGTAATGGATGTCCTCGCCGCGGGGCGCCTCGTAGCGGTTGACCGCCTCGCCCTCGGGGATCTTCCACGGGACTTTTATCGAGATGGGGCCCTCCGGCAGGTAATTGAGCACCTGGCGGATGATCTTGCAGGACTCCACGGTCTCCAGCACGCGCACGACGACGCGGCCGAACACGTCGCAGGTGTCGGCGGTGATCAGCTTGAAGTCCAGCTTGTCGTAGATGAGGTAGGGCTCGTCCTTGCGCACGTCGCGCGCCACGCCGGAAGCGCGGGTCGTGGGTCCGCAGGTCCCCAGCTTTATCGCCAGGTCCCTGGGCAGGACCCCTACGTTCTGCGTGCGGGCCAGGACGGTCGTTTCCTCGGTGGCCAGCGTGGTGTAGTACTTGGTGCGGGCCTCGAGGACGTCTATCCTCTTGAGCAGCTCCGCCTTGATCTCGGGCGTGATGTCCCGGCGGACGCCGCCGAGGGTGTTGATGGCGTAATGCACGCGGTTGCCGGCGACCAGTTCCAGGCAGTCGAGCACGTGCTCGCGGTCGCGCCAGACGTACATGAACAGCGTGTCAAAGCCTATCTCGTAGGCCGCTATGCCCAGCCAGAGCAGGTGGCTGTGCACGCGCTCGAGCTCCGCCACTATCACGCGTATCGCCTTGGCGCGCTCGGGGATCTCCGCCTTGGCTATCTCCTCGACGCAGGTGATGTAGCAGGTGGTGTGGGAGTGCGAGCAGATGCCGCAGACGCGCTCTATCAGGTAGATGTCCTGTATGTAGGTGCGCTCCTCGGCGGCCTTCTCCACGCCGCGGTGATTGTAGCCCAGGTTGACCGTGGCCTTGTCCACCTGCTCGCCCTCGAGCACGAGGCCGAAGTTTATGGGTTCCTTGAGGCCGGGGTGCTGGGGGCCCAGGGGTACGTTTATCTTGGACATTACTTGGCCTCCTTGACGGCGGGTTCCGGGTAGGCGTCGGTCAGCTTCCAGTCCTTGCGCAGCGGGTGCTGGCCGGCCGGGAAGTCGTCCGGCAGCGGGTAGTGGCGGCCGGGCGGCAGGCCCTCGATCTTTATGCCGAAAAGGTCCTCGAGCTCGCGCTCGTAGGATTCGGTGCCGGGGAACACGTCGCGCACGGTGGGCAGGACGGGGGTGGCGCGTGGGGTCCTGGCGCGCACCGTTATGATATTGTGCTGGTCGGTCGTGTGGTAGAAGGCGGCCAGGTCCTCGCCCAGGTCCATGCCGGTGATGGTCGCGAGATGGTCGAAACCCATTTCGTCGCGGAGGAAGCGCATCAGGTCGACGAGCCTCTCCGGCTTCACCGTCAGCCACAGCCGCCGCCGGCGCTGTATGGTCGATTCGGAGATGTCCCCCCCGAATTTCTCCTCGAGCCGTTTCTTGAATCTTTCTTCCAGTTCCAGGTCGGACATAGGGTTCTCCTTACTTCTGCAGGCTGCCGAGCAGCTTGACCACGCCGTCTATGACGGCCTCGGGCCTGACCGGGCAGCCGGGGATATAGGCGGACACCGGCACGACCTTATCCAGGCCGCCGGGCGCGACGCAGTAGCAGCCGTCGAAGACGCCGCCCGAGCAGGCGCAGGCGCCGACGGCGACGACGAACTTGGGCTCGGCCATCTGGTCGTAGATGCGCTTGATGCGCTTGATCTGCTGGCGCGTCACCGGGCCGCTGACCACCATCACGTCGGCGTGGCGCGGCGTGGGCTTGAGCACTATGCCGAAGCGTTCCAGGTCGTAGCGCGGGGTGAGCGCGTCCACCACTTCGATGTCGCAGCCGTTGCAGCCGCCCGAGTTGAAATGCAGGATCCAGGGCGATTTCACCCGGGACCAGGTTATGATCTTCTCTTTGAGACTTTTGGTTTTCATGTCTTATCCCAGGAAGAGCACCGCTAGTATGACGGCCACGGCGCCGACATAGGCCAGGACCAGTTCGAAGCCGCCGGCCGAGGCGTTGAGGCCCCAGGTCGCCAGCATCAGGCCGGCCACGTGGAGCAGCGTGAAGAAGATGGCGAACGGGAAGAAGCGCTGGTAATCGGGCAGCACCTTCTCGGCGGGCACGTCCTCGCCGCAGGCGTAGGGCAGTTCCTTGCCGGCGGACTCGGTACCTTTCGGGGCCCAGCCCGAGAAGAACTCGGAGAGGGCCATGGCGCAGAGCAGCGCGACGATGAAGACTACCGGGGGTGAGAGGAATATTTCCATGGTATCAGCCTTTGAGCGAGGATAGTTTCCAGACGTCGACTCCGCCGTTGGTCCGGTAGGCCTTGACCAGCAGCGTCAGGCCGGCCGCGACCACCACCACCTCGATGACTATCATCGTGATGATGACGGCCTGGGCCAGGGAGAGGTTGGACATCGCGCCGCTGGCTATCAGCGCCAGCAGCGTGCCCTTGGACATCACTTCCAGTCCTATCAGCTGGCGGAGGAGGTTCCTCGACGCCGCCATGCAGTAGAGCCCTATGAAGAAGAGCAGGGCCGCGAAATACCAGGCCGTCGCGAATGATCCGTTCATTTTCCCGCCTTTTTCGCCGCGAACACGGAGTTTATGACCAGCACCCCGGCGGCGAGCATCGCTATCTGTCCCAGCAGGTCCATGCGCCGGGATTCCCAGAGCATCGAGCCCAGCGACTGTCCCCTGGCGCCGAACCTGGCGTAATCGGCCAGCGCCTCGAAGAAGGGCCAGCCGGCTATCCAGCCGCCGATGGCCACGATCAGCGCGAAGACCGGCAGCAGCCGGAAGCGGGTGCGGTCCTCGGCGAAGAAAGGCTCCTCCTTGCGGAGCAGGCTGACCGCGCTGATGAAGAGCACGGTGATCAGGCCGGCGCAGACCGAGAGCTCGAAGACGGCGGCCCAGGGCGCGCGGAAGTCGAAGAGCACCAGCGCCACGCCTATGCTCGTCGCCGCCAGGCTTATGGCCGCGGTCAGCATGTTCCTGGACATGACGGCCGCGAGCGCGCAGAGCGTGACGGCCAGGTAGAGGAATTCCCTGTATTCGATCATAACACCATCCTGGAGGCTATGGTTTCGGCGAGGTAGCTGAAGAAGTAGGGGAACAGCAGGCCGGCGGCCACGATGACCGCGCTCATCAGCACGGCCGGGGCCAGCAGGGCCGGAGAGACCTCGGAGGCGGTCTCGGCGGCGGGGCTCTTCTTACCGAAGAAGATCCTGCGCTGCATGATCAGGAAGTAGGCCAGCGTCAGCGCGCTGAAGAGCAGGGCGAGCACGGCGTAGGTCACCGCGCCGGCGTCCCAGAGCGCTATGATGATGATCAGCTTGCTCCAGAAGCCCGACAGCGGCGGTATGCCGGCCGTCGAGAGCATCGCTATGACCGAGGTCCAGGAGGTCCAGGGCATCGGGTGCTCCATGCCGCCCAGCCTGGTCATGTCGCGGGTGCCGGCGGCCTTCTCCAGGCTGGCGCTGTTGAGGAACAGCACGGTCTTGAAGGTCGCGTGGTTGAAGAGGTGGAAGACGGCGCCGATGAAGGCCAGCGGGGTGGCCAGGCCGGCCGCCAGCACGATGTAGCCGATCTGGCTGACGCTGGAGAAGGCCAGCATGCGCTTGAGGTCGTCCTGCTTCATGGCGGCTATGGCCCCCACCGCTATGGAGACCATGCCCAGGAACATCAGTACCTCGGAGAGGCGGAAGGCGCCGGTCTCGAAGAGCCGCAGGAACATCGCTATCCTGACCACCGCGTAGACGCCGGAGATCTTGGTCACGATGCCGGCCAGGAAGGCGGAGACGGGGGCGTAGGCGCCCTGGTAGGCGTCGGGCGTCCAGACATGGAAGGGCACGACGCCGGATTTGACCAGGAAGCCCAGCAGCAGCAGCGACAGCGAGAAGACCAGGGCCGGGGCGGAGGCGCCGGAATAGACTATTATCCTTATGCTGTCGAAGGAGAAGGTGCCGGCGCTCAGCAGCATGACGGCCAGGCCCAGCATGATCGCCGCGGAGGCCGGGAAGGTCAGCAGGTAGTACTTTATCGCGCCCTCCACCCCCTCCCTGCCGTCGTCGGAGGTTATCAGCGCGAACGAAGCCACCGCCAGGACCTCGACGAAGATGTAGAGCGTGAAGAAGTCGGTGGAGGTGACGACGCCGCACATCGCCGCCACCGAGACCAGCAGCAGCGGGTAGAAGTAGGCGGTGTTCACCCCGCGGCCCTGCCCGTAGGAAGCGGAGAAGAACGAGACGCAGAGCCCCACCAGGTAGATCGTCAGGACCATCAGCAGCGAGAAGCCGTCCTCGGCCAGGACCGAGAAGCCGGAGGCCAGCACGGCGGGGCTGAGCAGCGTCCAGCCTATGTTGATCAGGCCGGCCAGCAGCGTGACATTGGCGAAGATCTCGGCCAGTTTGCCGCGCCTGCGCGCGACGAAAGGTATCAGGAGCGCCGAGAACAGCGGTATCAGCATGTACTGAAGGAGGCTTATCGTCATTTACTTTATCCCTCCGGAATTCGCGGTGAACAGCACGAAAAGGGTCATCGCCAGGCCCATCAGCAGCATGTAGGCCGGGTAGGAGCCGCTGTGGAAGCGGCGGGAGAGGTCGTTGAGCCGGCCGGCGGCGGCGACCGGCAGGCCGTCGGTCAGCCAGTCGAAGAAGCGGTCCGCCTTATAGAGCAGCGCCGAGAAGTCCGGCACGCGCTTCATGAGCTGCTCGTAGGGGTCGAAGAACCTCTTCTCGGCCAGGGCGTAGAGCCAGCCCAGCACGGGGGCGTAGTGGATATGGTCCGAGGACTTGCTGGCCTTCCCCCTGGCGGCGGAGTAACCGTAGACGTGGTTCATGACCGCGCCGAGGATCACTATGACCGAGACCAGGTAGAGGTTGTCGAAGTGGAAGCCCGAGAGCGCGTGCTCCGGGAACAGCGACAGGTTGTCCAGCGCGGGCCCTATCAGGTAGGCCGCGGGTATCGCGGCGCCGAAGCCGAAGACGACGCAGACCGCGGCCAGGACCAGCATCGGCAGCAGCATCGAGAACGGCGCCTCGGAGACGTCCTTGAGCTCGTCGGGGCGCTTGTCGAAGAAGACCGAGTGGCCGAGCTTCAGGAACGAGGCCAGCGTCAGCAGCGAACCGACCTCGGCCGCTATGAAGAAGGAGAGCCAGCCGGTCTCGAGCGTGCCCTTGTAGATCAGTTCCTTGGAGAAGAAGCCGTTGAACGGCGCTATGCCGGAGATGGCGGCGGCCGCTATCACGAAGCAGACCGCCGTTACCGGCATCGCGCGGAACAGGCCGCCCAGTTTGCCCAGGTCGCCCGTGCCGGCCTGCCGCTCGACCGCGCCGGCGGTCATGAACAGGCAGGACTTGTACGAGGCGTGGTTGATCATGTGGAACAGGCCGCCGGCGATGCCGATGGGGTTGAGCGTGCCTATCCCGAGGATCATGTAGCCGGTCTGGCTGACGGCGTGGTAGGAGAGCAGGCGCTTGTAGTCCTGCTGCACGAAGGCCATCATGACCGCGATGATTATCGTCAGCGCGCCGATGGTCATCAGGACCAGCTGCATGGCGCCGTTGAGCTGGAACAGGTAGATGGAGATGCGGGCGAGGAAGTAGATGCCCAGCAGCTTGTCGATGGCCGCCGGCACATAGGCCATGAACGGCGCGCTGGAATCCACGGCGGCGTCCGGTATCCAGGTGTGGAACGGTATCGCGCCGGCCTTGGAGAGCGCGCCTATGAGCAGCAGCACGTAGGCCAGGCCGCCCCAGCCGTTGAGGGTCAGCTTCTCGGCCGAGATCTCGGACATGCTCATCGTGCCGGCCAGGTAGGCGGTCAGCCCTATGCCCAGCAGCAGGCAGAGGTCGGTGACGCCGTTTATCAGGAACGCCTTCATGGCGGTGGCCCGGGAGCCGGCGGTGTCGCGCGAGAGCGCTATAAAGGTATAGAGGAAGACCAGCAGGCCTTCCCAGAAGAAGAGCAGCGCCAGCAGGCTGTCCGCCAGCGCGGCGCCGGCGGCGAAGGACTGGGTCAGCAGCACGTTGAAGTAGAACCACTTGGCCTTGCCCTTGTCCGGGAAGCTGAAGGCGTAGAACGAGACCAGCAGCGAGAAGAAGGAGACGGCCAGCAGCAGGAAGGCGCTGAGCTGGTCGGCTTTGAGCGAGAAGTCCATGCCGCCGCCCAGCCAGGGCAGCGTCAGCTGGTAATGCTGGCCCAGCAGGGCCGGCGCCAGCGCGTTGAGCGCGGCCAGGAAGCAGACCGCCGTGACGCCGATGGCGAGCAGTTCGCGCAGCCAGCGCGTCCTGTCGGAGATGGCCAGGATCAACAGTCCGGCCGCGAGCGGCAGCAGTACGGGGATGCTGAGGAGGTTCATTCTATCGCTCCTATCTGGGAGGTCAGTATTTCGACGTAATTGGCGGGGTAGTGCACGAAGGCGCCCAGCGCCAGGCCGAGCAGCGCCAGGAAGGCCACGCTGGCCACCATCGTGAACGAGCCTTCCCTGGGCGCGTCCTGCCTCTCCTCGCCGAGGAAGACCAGGTAGAACAGGCGGATCAGGTAGAGCAGCGTCATGACGGCCCCGACCAGGAACAGCGCCAGGACCAGGGCGCTGCCGGTCTCGGCCGCGCCGCGGAAGACCAGGAACTTGCTGAAGAAGCCGCCGAACGGCGGTATGCCCATGACCGACAGCGAGCAGAGCGCGAAGGAGACCGCGGTCACCGGCATCGCGCGGAAGAGTCCGCCCATCCTGGTGATGTCCTTGGTGTGCGTCTTCTGCTCCACTATGCCGGCGCAGAGGAACAGCCCGCCCTTGGCGACGCTGTGCATCATTATGTAGAGCAGGCCGCCGATGAAGGCGGTCCTGCCGCCCGCGGCCAGGCCCAGGAAGATGAAGCCTATCTGGCTGACCGTGGAGTAGGCTATGATGCGCTTGATGTCCTTCTCTATCATCGCGGCCCCGGCCGAGATCAGCGCGCTGAGGCCCGCGACGAGGAGGACGCCGTAGTAGAAGCCCTCGGCGACCACGACGGTCACGCCGAAGATGCGGGCGTAGGCGTAGACGCCTATCTTGACCAGCACGGCGGCGTGCAGCAGCGAGGTGACGGTGGACGGCGCGACGCCGGCGTCGGGCAGCCAGGTCGAGAACGGCAGCGTGGCGGACTTGGAGAGGATGCCGGCCATGATCAGCACGGCCGCCAGCGTGGAGATGGTCTCGCCGCGCAGGTGGCGCAGGTCCATGGTGCCGTTGGCGAAGTAGATCATCAGTATGCCCGCGAGCATGCAGAGGGCGCCGAAGACGGTGACCATGATGGTCTTATTGGCCTTCTGCACGTCGGTGTCCTTGCGGAAGAACCCTACGAGCCTCCAGCTGGCGAAGCCGGTCAGCTCCCAGAACACGTACATCCAGACCAGGTTCATAGAGAAGACCAGGCCCATCATCGAGCCGAGGAACAGGACGACCATCGTGTAGTACTCGGTCTGGTCCTCGTAGTGCGAGATATAGTCGACCGAGTAGACCAGGATGACCGCGCTGGTGAAGGAGGAGACCGCCGCCATGAAGACGGCCAGCATGTCGGCCGAGAGCGTCAGGTCGAAGCCCAGCGGGAAGGCCAGCGTGTAGGCCGCCACCTGCCCGGACAGGGCACGGGGGAGCAGCGCGGCCGCGGCCAGGAAGGTGAGCAGGCCGAGCGAGACGGCCAGGACGTTCCTGGCGGACGCGGAGATCCTGGCGGCGAACGGGATTAAAAAAGCGCCCAATAGGGGCGCGAAAACCGCGGTTTTCATGATGGTGACGAGGTCCATGTTTTATCCTTGGTCGGCGGTCCCCCGGCGTGGCCCGGGGCCGGCTGTAATCTCGAAAATCACGACGGACGGACTATTTACGGCTGCGTCCGCTTTATGATAACAAAAAGAACGGCGCGGCTTCAAACCCCCTCCCGCCTACAGGGGGATATTGCCGGGGCCGCCGGAGTCGCGCCGCTTCTTGTTGCGCAGCAGCTCGAAGGCGTCGATCAGCGTGGCCCGCGCCAACGCGGGCTCGATGACCTCGTCTATCGAACCGGTGGAGGCGGTCTGGTAGGGCGAGGCGAACTTGTCCGAATACTCCTTGGCCAGCTTCGCCTTGAGGGCGTCTCGCTCCTCGTCCTTGGCCTCCTTGATCTGTTTGGAGTAGAGTATCTCGATGGCGCCGCGCGGGCCCATGACGGCTATCTCCGCCGAAGGCAGGGAGAAGTTGAAGTCGCCACCCATCAGCTTGGAGTTCATCGCGATATAGGCGCCGCCGTAGGCCTTGCGCAGGACCAGCGACACCTTGGGTACCGAGGCCTCGGAATAGGCGTAGAGCAGCTTGGCGCCGTGGCGGATGATGCCGCCGTGCTCCTGCGCCACGCCGGGCCAGTAGCCGGGCACGTCGATGAGGGTCAGTATCGGTATGTTGAAGCAGTTGAGGAAGCGGATGAAGCGGGCCGCCTTGTCCGAGGCGTTGATGTCGAGCGCGCCGGCCATGTGCGACGGGTTGTTGGCGATGACCCCTACGACCTGGCCGCCCAGGCGCATGAAGCCCACCACGATGTTCTTGGCGTAGTCGTGATGCACTTCCATGAACTTGTGGTCGTCGGCCAGCCACCAGATGATGTGGTGGACGCGGTACGGTTTGCGCGGGTCCATCTCGCAGAGCTTTTCCAGCAGCGGGACCTTGCGGTCGTGCGAGTCCTTCGTCTCTATCGCGGGGGCCGGCTCCGAGCTGTTCGACGGCAGGAAGCCGAGCAGTTCCTTGACCTGGCGGAAGCAGTCGGGCTCGGAGTTGGCCATGAAATGGCAGACGCCGGACTTGCTGGCGTGGGTGAAGGCCCCGCCGAGGGTCTCGAAGTCCACCGTTTCGCCGGTGGCGGCCTTGACCACTTCCGGGCCGGTGACGAACATGTGGCTGATGCCCTTGACCATGAAGACGAAGTCGGTCAGCGCCGGGGAATAGACCGCGCCGCCGGCGCAGGGGCCGACTATGACCGAGATCTGGGGTATCTTCCCGGAGGAAAGGGTGTTGCGGAGGAAGATCTCGCCGTAGCCGTCCAGCGAGTCCACGCCCTCCTGGATGCGGGCGCCGCCGGAATCGAGTATGCCCACGACCGGCACGCCGGCGTCCTTGGCCATGTCCATGAGGCGGGCTATCTTGTCGGCGTGGGTGCGGCCCAGCGAGCCGCCGAGCTGCGTGAAATCCTCGGAGAACACCGCTATCGGGCGGCCGTCGACCTTGCCGAAGCCGGTCACTACGCCGTCGCCCTTGATGTGCTTGTCCTTGATGCCGAAATCGGTGCAGCGCGACTCCATCAGCAGGCCTATCTCCTGGAAGGAGCCCTCGTCGAGCAGGTAGGCGATGCGTTCGCGGGCCGTGAACTTGCCGCGCTTCTTCTGCGCCTCTATCTTCTCCGGGGGGCCGCCGGCCTCGGCCTGCGCGCGCAGGGCCCTGTATTTGACCAGGGATTCGGAGACCGGGCGTACTTTCTTGGGATGGACTTTCCTGTCAGAGTTCTGGGGAGTTCTTATAGCGTCTTCGTTGAGATCCGGCATAGTCCTCCGATACGCCGCCAGAAAAGGCCGGCCTGAACCGTAAAAAGGAATACATATTATCTCTTAATTCAAGGTTGCTTGGCAATATATATAGGGGACGCTGATTACTAAATGCCTAATTGTCTATAGAGTCGGTCTGTTCAGGGGGCGACACGACGCTGTCGCGCTGCTGTTTTACGCTGTGCTGACAGCCTAAATAAGGGGGACATATGCCCAGACAAGCCAGAATTGATATCGCGGGGCAGTTCTACCATGTGATGTCCCGGGGTATAGAGCGTGGAAGCATATTTCTAGAGGAGCGGGATTATTGCGATTTTAAAGCCCGTGTGTCCATGTGGCTTAAAGAAAGCGGGGCGAAATGCCTTGCCTGGTGTCTGATGCCTAATCACTTCCACCTGCTTTTGTTAAGGGGGTCTCGGCCTCTTTCGGAGACCATGCATCACATTATGACGGGCTATGCCGTAAACTTTAACCTGCGTCATGAACGCGCCGGTCATCTCTTCCAGAACCGCTATAAGGCGGTCATGTGCCTGGGAAACGGACACTTGCTCGAACTTGTTCCGTACATTCATCTCAATCCCCTGCGGGCCGGACTGGTACGGAATTTGCGCGGATTGGGCGAATACAGGTGGTGCGGTCACGCCGCGGCGTTGATCGGAAAGGACGATGGGATACTGAACAGAGCGGAGTTTATCGGAAAGTTGGGGGCGGATGAGGAGTCGGCGCTCAACAAGTATAAGGCGCTGATAATAGATCGGGCCGCGGGTAAGGAGCCGGATCTGATGCCCGGCTCTTTAGATGAGATACCTTTATCCGTCCTATCCAATTCTCACGCGATGTCCGCGGACCCCGCAGGTTTTTCGGTTCCCTTAGGGAAGTCGGAGAACTGGATATTTAAAAACAGGCAGGCTGTTTTGACCGCAATTGGCGGAATTACCGGCGTCGAACCGGAAGATATATTGAGACCAGGCCGGGAAAGGACCGCCGCCCGGGCCCGTGCGATCTACTGCTATTTATGCAAGGAAAAACTTTCAACTTCAGGGCCGGAACTTATGCTGGAATTAAAGGTCGGCCAGAGTGCGGTTTCAAGACTTATCGCAAAAGGGCGCGGAATCGTTAGGTCGGATACGAAAATTATCCAGTCGGTTTCTTCCGTTTTACACTGGAATTAGTCATTTAGTAATCAGCGTCCCCATACGAGGCGGCCTTCGAGGCCGGGGCCGGGGTCGAAGCGCTCCAGGGCGAAAGGCGGGCGGCCGAGCTCTTCCCAGCGGGCCAGGGCCCTGCCCTTCAGGACGGGCCCGGGGCCGGAGAGGTCGGCGTCCAGCGTGTCGCAGGAAAGGCCCAGCCCGAGAGCCTTGAAAAGGGCCTCTTTGGCGGCCCAGAGGCCGGTCATGGCCGCCTCGTCCCGTCCCTCCCGCTCGGCCGGGGTGAAATAGTCGCGGTACCAGCCCGGGTGCCTGGGCGCTACCTCCTCTATGTCCAGGCCGAGGAAATCGGTCCCGGCCGCCGCGCCGCAGGTCCCGGCGGAATGGCTTATGGAGACGTGACGCCGCTCCCCCCGGCAGACCAGGAAAGGGCTGCCGGTCAGTTCGCGGCGGACCTCGATCTCCCGGAGCGGGACTCCCTGGAAAAAAGCGTCCGCGCCGGCCAGCTTGGCGGCCAGCCTGCCGCCCAGCCATTCGGCCTTCCTCTTGGGTATTTTCAGCGCGCCGAAAGCGGCCTGTTCGGAGCCCGCCAGGAAAGCCGCGGGAGAAGCGGCGGAGAGGTCCCTGAGCAGGACTACCGAGCAGGGACCCGCCCGGAAACGGGCCGCCGCCGCGGAGAAACCCTCCCCGCCGGCGGCGGCGAACACCGTCCTTCCGTCCATCCCGGCTATATCTGCGTCGGGATCATCAGGTAATCCCGCACTTCGGCCACCAGGTTATGCGCTTCGTCGAAGGCGAAAGCGTCGTAGACGCTGCGGCCCTCGCCGTCGCGGCCCTTGTACACCGTCTTGAGGTAGAGGATGTCCGGCTCGTTCTCGTAAGGATAGACCGTCACGCGGCCCACGGAATCGGGCAGCGTCATCTTCCTCTCGAAGTGGATGTCGCGGTAGCCGCAGGCCTGGAACGCCGCCTCGACGACCATCGGGTGGAAGACGAGCTTCGGGCGCTCGCCCTTGAAGAGAGGCGCCTGCGGCCGCCGGAAGACGGCCAGTGTGCCGTCCTTCTCCAGCTCCAGTATGCCCTCGAGCACGCGGAAGCTGGGGCCGTGGAAGTAGGTCTTGTAGATGGTCTCGGCCGTGACCTTGTATTTCTTCACCTTGGGGATGGAGGGCTTCTCCTCCCCCTCCCAGGGCTTATGCGTCTCGTAGGAGGCCCTGGCGCTGAAATGCGTCCGGGCCTGGCCCAGCTTGACGCCCTTGGGACCGGTGAACTCCGTCGAGATGGTCATGGCCGTGCGCGCGCCCTCGGGCCTGGCGTTGATGAGGCCGGTGACCGGCTTGTTGCGCAGCAGTTTTATCGGCACCTGGAAGCGCACGTCCTCCAGCGAGGACGGCACGCGCCCGGAGAACTCGGCGGCGCATTCGGCGAAGGTCTCCAGCCCCATCACGCCCGGCACGTACGGCGTGCCGTTTATGGAATGGTCGGCCAGGTAGGGGTCCTTCTCCAGCGAGTATTCCTTCTCCGCGGAGAATTCCACGCCCTTCACGCTGGCCTTCACCTTCTCGGCGAAATGCCAGGACGACGGCGAAGAGCCCGGGAAGCCCGGTACGAAGGCGAGCTGCTTGTCCCAGTCCAGCTTGCCCAGGCTGCCGCTGAGCACTATCTCCGGCCGCTGGCCGTAGGCCAGTTCGTCGGCGACGGCGTTCATGCCCTCCTCCGGGTAGAGGAAGTCCAGTTCCTGCGACTTGAGGAAAGCCTCCACGCCGGGCCGCGCGCCCATGCCGATGAGCGCGTAGGCCGTCATGTCGACGCTGAGCGCCCGCACGCCCTTGTTGGAGAGCGAGACGCACATCTTGGCGATGTAGTCGGAGGCCGAGGCGTAGTCGCTCTGGCCCAGGTTGCCGAACTTGCCCGCTATCGAGGAGATCATCACCCAGAAACCCTTCTCCTTGACGAGGCCGGACTTGAGGAAGTTCACGGCGCTGTGCGCCTTGACCTTGTAGATGAGCTGGAACTCCTCCAGCGCCTTGTCCGAGACCAGCTTGGAGCGCTCGAGCCCGGCGAAGTGGACGAGGCCGTCCACCTGGCCGTGTTCGGCCTTGAGCCCGGCCACGGCGGCTTCGAAGGCCTCCGGGTCGTTGAGGTCGCATTTGAGGTAGCTGACCCTGGAGCCCGCGGCCTTTATGCGCTGCATGGTGCGGTAGAGTTCCGCCGCGTCCCGGAGCGCGGTGAATTCGCGCTCGAGCAGCGCCGGCGTGGGCTTGGCGTGCTTTTTCTTCACCTCGGCCCAGAGCTCGGAGTTCTTGTAGGCCTTGAGCTGGTCCTCGGTCATGGCCGCGAAGCGCTCTATGCCGGCGCCGAGCTCGATGATGTCCATCAGTATCAGTTCGGGCTTCCAGCGCCTGGCCAGTATCTTGGCGAAGAGGGAGCCCAGTCCGCGGCCGCCGCCGGTCACTATTATTTTCTTGCCCTTGAGCGGGGTCCGCTCGCGGGAATAGTCCAGCAGCTCCGGCTTGGCCAGCATGGTGCTGCGCCTGGCGCCGTCGTAGCCTATGGCCAGCCGCTTGTCGCCGTAGAGCAGTTCGTAGAACGTCTTCTGCACCAGCGCCTCCGTCGGGGAGCCGGCCGCGAAGTCTATGAGCTTGACCGTGGTCTTCTCCAGCTCCTTGCGCAGGCAGAGGGCCACGCCGTGTATGGCGCCGTAGATCGGGTCGTAGACCTGGTCGGTCCTGTAGCCGAAACCCCCGTCCAGGCGGGTGACGACGGCCAGGAAGGTGGACATGCCCGGCTCGACGGCTCCGAGCGGCTTGAAGAGATGCTTGGCGGCCAGGAACAGCGGCACCGTGAAGCGGTTGAAGTCCGCGTAGGCGTCGGTGGAGGCCGGCGCGAACTTCTTTTCCGCGCAGCCCAGCAGGTAGACGAGGCCCTGCGTGTCGGGGTGGGCCGCGGCGAAGTCCTGCAGCGCCTTGTCCACGGCGGCGGTGTCGGCCCAGTCCAGCGTCCGGGAGTCCTTGAGCCGGGTCTTCTCCGATATGAAGATATGGGAGTCGATGCGGTGCTTGGACAGTTCGGCGCGGTAAGCCTTGGCCAGCGCCAGGTCCGAGGCCATGATCAGCACGGGGCGGGACGAGGAGTATTTCCTGATTATCTCCTGCTCGACCGGGGCCGGGGCTATGACCGGGATGTGGCGGATGTGGCGTTTGGGATACTCCGCCCGGGGCTCTTCGTCGAAGGGCAGTTCCTGCTGGGGAGCGGGAGCCGCGGCGGGCGCGGGCTGCGCCGCCGGGGCGGCCTGCGGCGCGGGAGCCGCGGCAGGGGCGGCGGTTCCGCCCTTCTCGTCCAGCACGAACTTGATGCAGTGGCGGATGGTCGGGTAGTCCTTGAGCGAGACATCGTCCCTGCGGGGTATGTCAATGCTCGCGGATGGCGGCGAAGAGTTCGGCCTGCTTGACGGTGTCTATGCCGAGGTCGGCCTCCATGTCGAGGTCGAGCTCGAGCATGTCCTTGGGATAGCCGGTCTTCTCGGCGATCATGTCGAGGATCTCGGTCCTTACCGAGCCCTCGTCGACGCCGCCGGCGGACGTCGCCGCGGCTGGCGCCGGGGCGGGCTGCGCCGCCGGAGCGGTCTGAACGGGCTGCGCGGCCGGTGCCGCCGCCGAAGGCGCCGGTACCGAGCCGCCGCTTTTTTCGCTGAGGACGAACTTGATGCAGTGGCGGATGGTCGGGTAGTCCTTGAGCGAGACATTGTCCCTGCGGGGGATGTCGTAATGCTCGCGGATGGCGGCGAAGAGTTCGGCCTGCTTGACGGTGTCTATGCCGAGGTCGGCCTCCATGTCGAGGTCGAGCTCGAGCATGTCCTTGGGATAGCCGGTC
>JAGVVD010000018.1 GCA_019135865.1 Elusimicrobiota bacterium | reverse complement strand
CATCGTCATCGCGCACAGCAAGGTCGAGCGGTTCGAGGACCCGGAGAACTCCGCCTACGACCGCTACACGCCCCGGCTGCACAAGTCGGCGACCAGCCTCCTCTGCGAGTGGGCAGACGCTGTCCTCTTCGCGACCAAGCGCTTCCGCGTGAGCAAGGAACAAGGCGGCGGCTTCCAGGGCGAACGAGCCATCGCGACCGCCATCGGCGCGGACGGCGGGGAGCGCGTCCTGCGCACCGTCGGCAGTCCAGCCTGCGTAGCCAAGAACCGCTTCGGGCTCCCGTCCGAAATCCCGCTCTCCTGGCAGGCCTTCATGGACGCATACATGGGAGCGTCCAGAGGAGGCGGAAATGGCTGAAAAAATCGTGACCGCCCGGCACCGCCAAGTCTGCGACGTCTGCCACGGGCATATCGAGGCGGGCGAAAGATGCCGCCTCATCCGCGACGACTTTTGGCCTCTGATGACGTGGTTCGAGCATATCCGATGCCCGTCAGCCCCCGCGCCGGTCGTCTGCACCGCGCCGCGCCCGCCAAAGCGTCCATCAACCATTTCAATCCCGATTCCAATATTCGCCCACTAACCACAAGGAGACCAACACAATGGCAACAATCAACTTCAACGTGTCCGAAGTCGCCCCCGCAGAGGAGTTCAAGCCCCTGCCCGAGGGCAAGTACGAAGCGGTCATCTCCGACTCCGACGTCAAGGCCACCCGCGCCGGCAACGGCAGCTACATCCAGCTTGAGTTCGAGGTCGTCTCCGGCGAACACAAGGGACGCCGCCTTTGGGGCCGCTACAACGTCGAGAACACCAACCGCGAGGCCGTCGAAATCGGTCGGGCGCAGTTCGCCGCCGTGTGCCAGGCGGCTGGCGTGCCGAACCCGCACGACACCGCCGAGCTGCACAACCGCACCCTCGTCCTCTCCGTCCGATGCAAGCGCCGCAAGGACACGGATGAGCTCGAGAACGTCATCAGCGGCTACAAGCCCAAGGAGGCGGCTGCACAGCCCGCAGCCCCCGTCCAGCAGCAACAGCAAACCGCACCCTGGGCAAGGAAATGAGCATTATCGCAATCGCCATCATAGCGACGGCCATAACCTGGCCGCAGCCGCCCCCGCGCGAAAGGCAGTTCCCTCTGCCGCCGCGCAGGGAGGAACTCGTGCAGGCATTCCGCCGCAAACGGCAAAGGAGAGGCAGATGGAAACCACGCTGACTGGCCGCCCTCGGTGAACCACTACTACCGCCACGTCGGCCCGCGCGTCCTCATCTCGAAGGACGGGCGGCGGTACCGCGAGACGGTGGCGGGGATCGCCAGGCGGGCGGCCCTGCCGACGTTCCGCGTCCCGGTGGAGGTCTCCATCGACCTCTACCCGCCCGACAACAGGCGCAGGGACGTGGACAACTCCCTCCTGGCAACCATAAGGATTTCGGAACATGAACAGACGGAGACGCGAGGCGCGGGCGGAGCTGGTCCGCCAGTACCTTGAGACCATAACCAGCGACGAGCAGCGGCTCGTGTGCTTCCACCTGATGCGGGGCCTGGAGCCGGAGGAGATATGCAAGTCGATGAAAATCAGCCGGGAGAGGTTCGAGCTGATAAAGACGGAGACCGCCATCGAGATGAGGAATTTCGGGCTCGCGCCCGAGGACTGGCCCGACGAGGAGGCTCTTGATGCCATTTGAACTCAGGCCATACCAGCAGGAGGCCGTGGACGCCGTCTACGACCACCTGCGGCGCAAGGACACCAACCCATGCGTGGTCCTCCCCACGGGCACGGGCAAGTCGCTCGTGCTGGGGAAGATAGCCACGGACGCAGTGACGCTTTGGGACGGGCGGGTCCTCATCCTCGCCCACGTCCGCGAGCTATTGGAGCAGAACGCCGACAAGGTGCGGAGGCTCTGCCCCGACCTGCCGATGGGCATCTACTCGGCGGGGCTCAAGTCGCGGCACACGCGGGAGCCGGTCATCGTGGCCGGCATCCAGTCGGTGTACGACAAGGCCGACGCCCTCGGTCGCTTCGACCTCGTAATCATCGACGAGGCGCACCTCATCGCCCCCGACGGAGACGGGATGTACCGCACCTTCCTCAACGACATGAAGGTCATCAACCCGAACGTCCGCCTCATCGGCCTGACCGCGACGCCGTTCCGCCTCAAGGGCGGCGCCATCTGCAAGCCCGAGAACCTGCTCAACGAAATCTGCTACGAGGCGGGGCTCAAGGACATGATAGCGCAGGGCTACCTCTCGCCCATCGTGTCCCGAGCCGGGCGCGCCGAGGCCGATCTTTCGACCGTCCACATACGGGCGGGCGAATTCGTCCAGGATGAACTGGCCTCCGCGATGGACAGCGAGGAGCTGGTCAGGGCGACCTGCTCGGAAATCGCCATCCTGACGAAGGACAGGAAGTCCGTCATCATCTTCTGCACCAGCGTGGAGCACTGCCGCCACGTGGCGGAGAAGATAACCGA
>JAGVVD010000021.1 GCA_019135865.1 Elusimicrobiota bacterium | reverse complement strand
GTACAAATCAAGGCGTTTATCAATTGGGCGTTTTATAATTTCTGCACTAGCATTTGTGGTTTCGGCTTTTCTATTTATTGGAACATTTTATAGTAAATACCATTTTCTAATGCTTTTGCCAGCCTTGGCTTGGCTGTTTTTCAGACTCATTGAGGAAAAGCAGAAAAGAGGCGCAGTTAAGCGAAAGTTCTGAGTGGTTTTAAATGAGTTGCCACGCTATTATGGCAATGTCAGGAAAAAAACCAAATCTTTATTTTTGACTTTTTGAGATGGAAGTGTCTCAGGCGGAATTGCTTCTTGGCAAGCCTATCATCTCTGGCTAAACCTTAGATATCGCGTAAAAGGCATTTTAGATACAGATTCACCTGATTTTATGGCAATGGCTGCGGGATATGAGGGAGCCAATGATGCGCTATTCGGAGGAGTATCATGCGATTGCAAATAGCGGCAAGAATTATCGCCTGGCTCTCATTTGTGCCAATTCTATTTTGGGGATTGTATACGAATTTGCTCCTGCAAGTGAAGATTAATTCCGTTTCTATTGCTCTCTATTTAATCATTGGGATTCAGGTGTCCTTGTTAATAGCAAAACTTCATATTGCTTCATTCAGATTAGCGATTATGCAAATATTCATACTGGCTCTATCGATATATTTCGAGCTCCTTTACCCAGATGCCAATTTCTCTAATTTAATGCCCACAAATATATCGTTCCCCCTTTGGGTTTTCTGTGGGTCAGTATTAGCTACTGCGGGCTGGATTTGCCATAAAGCGATTATTGAACTTAAAAATAAGGAACACTGAAGGCTCTTTGCTGTTTGATTTATTCTTGGCAGGAAGAAGGACCGGTGCCTATATCCATGCTGCCCTCAGGATATCCCTGGCATATTAGAGCGAATGAAAGACATACTCAACATAACAGCCAATCAAGCATACACAGAATCATCCGGTGACGTCGAATATGTCGCTGAAACCAGATGTTGGCCACTTCTTGGCCCACAAGTGATTTATTTTTCTGGCTATTTCACGTTTAATCCAAGTGTGCGACGCTGCATATCTGAGCAGGAGAATGTTCACGCCAAACAATGTCGGACATTCGGATTTTGGAATTATGTCAACACATCACATCATGTCAAGGAAATGGAAGCTTATGCTGCAGAATTAAAATGCCTGCAAGATAAGTTAAATGGCAATGGAGAATGTTGTGAAGCGCAATAATCTGAGAGCAATTAACTGCTCCCAAAAAATATTATTCTCATTTAGTCTCATTCCCGGGGGAGCGCCTTCGAAATCTGTAGTGGGATATTTAAATGTTGTAATTCAGCAATTCTGGCTCTTTCTGGTGGGAGTATTGTTCCTGCAAATTATCCTGATCTATATCCTGCGGATCGCACGCGGTTTTAGGGATAAAAAAGCATGGGTATTCCTCCTGTATATATTCGGGAACTATCTTTTCTCAGTCGGGATTGCGGATCTTTCTATCTTGTATTGGGGTGCCGATTCGATAACCTCGTTTACAACTGGCATGAAATATGAATTGTTTTATTTTGTCTTTTTTATTGTGACAAGCTATTTGACCCGAGGAATTGCAGAGGTTAAAGCGGTTTCTCCGCTTAAATTGGGACTTGCCTTGTGTTTATCATATTTTTTTCTTCACACTCTTCACTTTGCGGCATATATCAAGGAAATACCGACTGGAAATACTTATCCAATAATACCGTTTTGGAGTTTTCTGTCACATAAGTTTATAAGTTATTGATTTGCATTTGGCTTTAGCGCGAATTGATTGTACAGTTAGAGATAAGCAATATCGCCCGTAATTGCCGGGCTTAGTCTTTGATAAATTCAAAGCGTGCCATCCCTGGCGGGGGCAATCCGCCGTTCTACTGGACGCGCTTAATCCTCCCTATCTCGGGGGAGTGTCCGCGGAGGCGGCATTGTATAATGGCCGGGAAAATGAGCAATTTTTAGGCTGACTTTTGGTGAAAAAGTAGGTACAATAGGGTCGTGGCGGCCGTATGGCGGGGGCCTGCGGCGCGCCGGGGAGACTGAAGGGGGCGAAATGACGAAAACGCATAAGTGCATTGCCGCGGCGGCGATCTTTCTCGCGGGGCTTAGCGTCTCCGCGCGCGCCGAGATCCCGGTGATAGATCCGGTGCGTCTTAACGACATGATTTCCTCCGGGAACGCGCCGACGGTCGTGGACGTGCGGGGCGGTCAGGATTTCGCCAGGAAGCATATCTCCGGCGCTATGAACGCGCCGTATCACGCCATTGCCGGGGCCGGTCTGCCCAAAGACCGGACTATCGTATTGTATTGCGGTGAGAAATGCCCGCTCAGCCATCTGGCCGCCAAAGAGCTGGCGGCGGCCGGGTATGCGGACGTAAAAGTGCTGACCGGCGGACTGGACGAATGGGAGCGTCAGGGTTTCGCGATGGAGGCCGGCGGCCTTGTGCTGCCGCCTAAGCGCGCGGCGAAGTGGGAGACCGTTACGGCGGCCGCGTTGAAAAAGAAACTCGGCGGCGGCGAACCGATCGTGATAGATACGAGGCCCGCGCAGGAATTCCTGGCTGGGCGCGTTCCCGGCGCGCGCAACTTGCCGTTGGAAAGATTGAAAGACCTCGCGGATGGGCTTCCCGCCGGGAGCGAACTGGTGGTCTATGACCGGGATAATACCCGGGCCGTGCGGGCCCTCCGGCTGCTTGCGGAGAAAGGGTATGCCGTTCTGGAACTTTCTGGCGGGTTGCAGGTCTGGACCGCCTCCAGGTATCCGCTGGAGACGGGAGACGCCAAATGAAGCCGCCGCAGTGGAGGATGTCCGCTCTGTTGTGGGCCGGCCTGGGCGCCTGGCACGGCGCCTTACCGGCCGGCGCGGCGGCGGCCGTCTGCGCCGAAGTACGCCTGGAGATAAAGCAGGAAGCGGCGCTGGAGCGCGAAGCTTTCGACGCGCGGCTGGAGATAACCAACAACTTCCCCGCTTACGGCCTTGAGAATTTCCGGGTGAACGTGATAGTCAAGGACGCGTCCGGCCAGCCGGCGGACGGACTTTTCTTCGTTAAGATCAGTTCCCGGCAGGGGGTGGGAGCTGTGGACGGGACGGGGATGGTCCAACCCGCCAGCACGGCCACCGTGAACTGGCTTATTATCCCGTCCGTAGGCGCGGGCGGGACCAATCCGATCGGGCTTAAGTATTCCGTGCGGGCGGACATCTCCTATCTGCTCAACGGCGTGGCGCAGTCCCTCTCCACCTTCGATGATTTCATCACGGTGAAGCCGCAGCCGGAACTGCGGCTGGAATATCTCCTGCCTTTCGAGGTCTTCGCCGACGAACCGCTGACGGAGGACGTTATAGAGCCGGTGGAACCGTTCGCGCTGGGCGTAAGGGTGGTGAACGCCGGCTACGGCCCGGCCGCTGATTTCCGCATAAATTCGGGCCAGCCCGAGATAGTGGAGAATAAGCAGGGACTGGCCGTGGATTTCAAACTGCTGGGGACTTATGTCGGCCGCGAAAAGACGGCCGACACGCTGCTGGTGCCGTTCGGCACCATCCCTTCCGGCGGCGTGGGACAGGCCTCCTGGATAATGGCCACCAGCCTTTCGGGGCGGTTCACGCAGTTCAAAGCGACTTTCACCCATTCGGCGGAACTGGGCGGGGAACTAACCTCGCTCATCCGCGACGTCACCACTTACACGCTGGTGAAGGATGTGCTGGTGGACCTGCCGGGCCGGGACGCGCACTTCGACTTCCTGGTCAACACCACCACGCCGCGCGGCGATCTCCAGGGGCTGCTGGACGCCGGGGGAACGGTCGTTCCGGACCTGATCTTCGAATCCGACCAGGCCGAACCGATAGAGGTGTATCATGCCTCGGCGGAACTTTCCGGTATTCCGGCCGCGTCCGATCCCGCGCGGACGCTGCGGCTGACGGAAGAGACGGTGGCGGGGCTGTGGATATACGCCTCGGCGCCGGTCCCGGACGGCGCGCCTCTGGCGTCGGTCCGGCGGTCGGACGGGAAAACATTGGCTCCCGCCAACGCGTGGATCTCCCGTCACTTCAACAAGACATCCGGGGCCTACGCCTACCGGTTGAATATCCTGGACTACGGCGCGCCGTCGTTCGCGGAATACCGGGCCGAGCTGGCGCTCGACTCTGTGGATCTGCCGCCCGCGGCGGTCGGGGACCTTTCGGCCTCGACCGCGGGCGGAGGCGCTCTGGCCCTGGCCTGGACCGCGCCGGGAGAGGACGGGACCTCCGGGGCGATGATGGGGGCGAGGTACCTTATACAGGCCGAGCACGACGCCGGGGCCGTTTTCGGGCCGGAGCATGCGCAGGTGAACATAACGACCAATACCAGCCCCGGCGAGGCGCAGGCTTATGTCGTGAGGGGGTTGCCCGGCAACGGCGAGCACTATCTGCGGCTCTGGACGCAGGATACCGGAGGCAATATCTCGGGTATTTCCAACTCCACGCAGGCCTGGACCGCGCCGAACCCGCCGGTCGGAGGTATGGCGGAAGCTCTTTCCAGTTCCAGCGTCCGGGCGCATTGGACGATGGGGAACAATCTGCTCCCCATAGGTTATCAGGTGTACTTTGCCACCGCCCCGGCCGCGCCCTGGATCTCTTCTTCGCCCGTCTACGAACTACTGGTGACTTCCCACGTTTTTTCCGGCCTCGCTACCAACACCACCTGTTTTTTCTTCGGACGGGCCGTCAACACGGATACGCTGGCGGCTTCCTTGGACGCCGCCCTGGGCGTGGCCGTCACCCTGGCCGCCGCGCCGGAGACTCCGGTCTTTACCGTCCACTACACCAGTTTCAGCGTCGCCTGGACCGGCGGCGGAAATCCGGCGGGTACGCAGTATTTCGTGGAGATATCTACGATCGCGGAAGGAGCGCCGGTCCTGGCTTCGAGCGGCTGGACGGACGGACTTGAATTCCTTTTTGAAAACCTGTCCGTTGATACGACTTATTATGTACGCGCCCGGGCGCGGAACTGGGCCGGGGCGGAAACGCCTTCCGTCGCGTTCGGCGCGCCGCGGACCGGGCTGGCGGACCTGTTGCCGCCGGTCACTACGCCGGTATTCACGGGCCCGGTCTTCGGGACGGAAGCGCTGTTCGTTTCCGGGCTCACTGAGATCTCTTTCACCGCCTCCGACGACTTCCTGGCCATCGGCGACGGGCAGGGGGGGGTGGCCGAGATCCGGTATTCCGTCGACGCCGGCGCTTTCACGGTCTATACCTCCACTTTCACGCTTCAAGGGGAAGGGGTCCGCATATTGCACTATTACGCCGTGGACACGGCCGGGAATTTGGAGACCATGAAAACCTCCACCGTTACAGTTGACAACTTCGCGCCGGACGCGGGGCTGGAAATAGCCGGGCTTGTATTCAGTTCCGCTTCCATCTCCTACGCCGCTGCGGCGTCTACCGTGACCCTGGCTGCTCACGACGGCGGGGCCGGGGTGCGGGAGCTGAATTACGAAGTATCCGGCTCCACCTATTCAACCGCCGCTTCTTCCGTGACGCTGGCCCTTCCCGAAGGAATGCATACGCTTTCCTACAGCGCGTCGGATAATCTCGGCAATCTCTCGGAAATCCGGGTCAGTTCGCTCGCCGTGGACGGCACGCCGCCGGTGATGGAACTTTTGACGGCGGGTTACACGGTCCCCGATGACGGAACGGCCTATATCCTGGAGACCGGTTCCATCAGCCTGAGCGCGGTCGACCCCGTTTCCAACGAAGTGGCCTCGGGTCTGCGCGATATTTATTACCTGGTGAGCGTCGCATGGGACGAATGCCCCGAAGGCGAACCGCCTTTCACCGGTCCGTCCGGCACCTGCGGGAACCCGCGTTACGAAGGTCCGTTCGCGCTCACCCCCGGCACGCATACCGTCTATTACCTGGCCCATGACCGGGTAGGCAATACTTCGACGGTGAAGACTGCGTATTTCACGGTGGGAATAGCGTCGGTCGCGGCGACGGCTTCCATCACGCCCTCTTCCGGTGCGATAGGACTGCCTTTCACTATAACGGGCTCCGGCTTCGGGACTTATGCCGCCGGCTTTACCAATGTTCTTATCGGCGGCGCCGCGGCGCCGCTGACGCTGTGGAGCACGGATACCATAAAAGGCAGCGTGCCCGGCACGCTCGCTGCCGGAGAACATGCAGTGAGGGTGATGCGCGGCGCCGAACTGCTGGCTGAAACTTCTTCATTTACGGTAGTCGTCCCGGCCCTGTCCGATATAGCGCCTTCGTCGGGCGCGATAGGCCTGCCTTTCGCGCTGAACGGGACAGGCTTCGGCAATTACGTGGCCAATTACACGCGGGTGCTTATCGGCGGGACTACCTGCCCGCTGACCCTGTGGACCGACACGCAGATCAAGGGGACGATACCCGGCGCCATAGCTCCCGGCATCCATGAAGTGCTGGTCGAGCGCGAGCTCAACGGAGGGCTGACCGCTTCGCAGCCTTTGCCCTTCACGCTGACCGTGCCGGCCATAGTTGATATCGCTCCCTCATCCGGCCCTATCGGCCTGCCTTTCGCGCTGAACGGGACCGGCTTCGGCAATTACGTGGCCAATTACACGCGGGTGCTCATCGGCGGGGCGACCTGCCCGCTTACTCTGTGGACCGATACGCAGATCAAAGGGACCATTCCCGGCACAATAGCGCCTGGCGTTCATGAAGTGCTGGTCGAGCGTGAATTAAATGGCGGGCTGGTC
>JAGVVD010000051.1 GCA_019135865.1 Elusimicrobiota bacterium | reverse complement strand
GGTCAGGAGAGGGCAGCATTGGGACAGCGGGATGGCGGCGAAATGCCTTTGCGGGGCTTGAACCCGTGAAAATCCGCCTGTCAGACATTACAGTTGCTCCTCATGTTCCTCGCCTCAATATCGTCCGGAGACCCGCTTTCTTTACACTTAGGCCGTCTTTACCGTGTAGGCCTCTTCGACCATCTTGTGGTACTCGACTTCCTTGCGGCGGACCGGCTTGCCGCGCTTGAACTCGAGTTCGTAGCGCGAGGTGGTGCCGTTGTTCTTGACCAGCACGGTCGGTATCGGGTCTAGCGGGACGTTCCACTTGGCCGCGGCTATGCGGCTCTCGGTCTTGGTGAGGTCGTGGAACTCCACCGGGATCTCCATGCCGTTGTCCTTGAGGGCCCTGGTCAGCGAGGCTTTGGCCTCTTCGCAGGCGGCGCAGCCGGGCTTGCCGAAGACCATGACCTTCTTGGAGTCGTCCTTCACGTGCAGCCATTTCACGCCGGGAGCGAAGTTCGCGTAACGCGGCGCCACGGCCTCGCGGGCCGCGCTGATGGCCAGCTGCGAGTCGTTCCAGCCGGGGAGGTTGGAGAAGTAGCCGACTATCTTGGTGCGCTTGGTCATGTCGGCCGAGCCGCACTTGCCGCACTTGTCCTTGAAGCCGAAGTAGTTTGTGTGGCAGTTATTGCAGTGCGTAAACTCCGGCGAGACGGTTATCTGCGAGGCCCGGGTGTTGCGGTAGGCCTTCTCGATCAGCGTGCCGATGGACTCGGCCGGGATCTGCGATTCGCCGCAGTAGACGTGGATGATGGAGCCCGACTCTATCATCTCGTGGAACTTGGACTGCAGCTCGATGCGGTCGACGATGGAGACATCCGCGCCGGGGTTGAGGTGGATGGAGTTGGTATAGTAGGGGGCCTTCTTCAGGTCGCCTTTCACCACCTTCTTCGCCTCGGGGAAGCGCGCCATGTCGCCCTTGGCCAGCTTCTGGGTCGCGCTTTCGGCCGGGGTCTCCTCCAGCGTTATCTTAAGGCCGTGCTTCGCGCGCAGCTCGCTGATCTTGTTGTACATGAAGTCGATGACCTGCAGGCCGGTCTCGTAGGCGTCCTTGCTCTCGTGGAGTTCCTTGCCGGTCAGGTACTGCACCACCTCGTTTAGGCCGATGAGGCCCATGATGTAGGTGGCCTTCTTGAGGTCGACATACGGGGTGCCGTCGTCCGAGGGCAGGCCCAGCGAGCGCAGCGGGCTGCCGTCGGTGTCGAGCAGCATCTGTGTGTAGACCCGCTTCTCAAGGTGCGCGCGCATGGCGATGTCCATCGCCTTGCCGATCTGCTCCAGCGTGCCCTGCAGCGTCTTGCCCTTGAAGGCGGCCTGCGGCAGGTTGATGGTCACGTTCTGGAAGCCGGTGAAGCGGATGCGCTCGGGGCGCTTGAGCAGGTCGGAGTCGGTAACCTTCTCTTTGAGGCGGCAGCACTGCGCCAGCGTGGCGCCGGCGCCGTCGCGGTCGAACATGAAGTAGGTCGAGCCGTTCTTCGCCGCCAGGCGGCAGCCGTAGTCGTAGACCTCGCGCTCGCCCGGATCGGTCAGCGCCTCGTTGTTGACGTGCAGATCGCACTTGGGGAAGGCGAACTGTATCCCGTACTTGTCGCCGTCCTCCCAGACCTTCATCAGCTCTATGGCGAACTCCTGCGAGGTCTTCACCATGCGGGGGTCGCCGTAGGTGATGAACTTGCGGCCGTCGCCGGGGTGCACGACGTCGCCGTTGCGGCTGTCGCCCTCGGCGCCCTTGAACCTGGGAGCGTCGTCGACCAGTTCTATCCGGCCCTGCGCGTCCTCGATCATATACTTGCCGCCGGGGCCCAGCGCCGGCACGTTGTGCATGTACTGCGGCACGCCGGTGTGGATGTTGAAGTCGATGAACAGCGTCTGGCCGCCGCGGCTGAACGCGTTCTGGCTGGCGGAGAAGATCAGGTTCTGCGCTATCTGGCGCATCTCTCCGCGCGAGAGCTTGCGCAGCTCGCGGGTCTCGCCGGTCTTCCTGAAGTAAGGCACGGCGGTGCCGTCGGTGTAGCTGATCGTGCCGGCCTCCACCATGGCCTCCAGCTCGTTCCGGCGCAGCTTCACGGGCTTGCCTTCCAGCTCGCCCTCTATGAGCACCTCGGGGCAGTTGAGCATGGGCGCGTAGAGTATATTAAGGAAGCCGAAGCCGAGGGCGCCGGCGTAGCGGCTCTGCATCGAGGCCAGGAAGGTCTGGATATGGCCGTTGAGCACCATGGCGGACTTGGCCGGGTGGCTCTTGTTCTGGAGATTCGAGACTATCTTGTCCAGGCCGTACTTCTTGATGTACTCGACGGAGTGGCTGGAGCAGTACACGCGCTGGGGATAGCCCAGGTCGTGGATGTGCACGGTACCGTTATTGTGCGCCTCGGCCACTTCCTCGCTGAAGACCTTGCGCAGGTTATACTGCTTGAGGACGTATTCGGCGACGCCGAGGTTGACGGCCTCGGGGTTGTTGGAGGTGATGTTGGAGTTCTCTTTGCTGTTGCCGACCACCAGGGATTCCAGCGTGGAGATGGGCATGGCCAGCGCGCTGTTCTTGAGCGGTATGCCCATCATCGAGAGATGGGACTCGGAGATGCGGCGCAGGAACTGGGTGTCGAAGGACTTGGTGCCGTACTTCTCGCTGAGTTCGTAGGCGTTGTTCTCGGTCTCCTTGGCTATCATCGCGGCCAGCTCGGGGGTCAGCGCGTACTCCTTCTCGAGCGCCTCGGCCAGCTTCTTGCGGTCGAAGGGTTCTATGGTCTCGTTTGTGATGCTCTGCACCAGAAGCATCTGGTCGGTGATGTCGGCCTTGGCGCTCTTCTTCTTGACGGTCAGGCCGCTGCGGCGCACGCGGCTGCGGTCCAGCGCGTAGGACTCGAACTTGTCGGCGGTGCGGTCGAAGCCTTTTTCGCGCAGCACGGAGACGCACATGGCGTTGCTGTCGTCCACGGTGGGGATGCGGTTCTTGAGGGTGAAATCGTTGTTGAGGCGGCGGGCCACCTCGTTGGCGACGTCGACGGCCTTCTCCTCGTCGCGGCCGCCCAGCGTGTAGGCGGCCTTGTAAATGGCGGACTTGATCCGCTCCAGATTGAAAGGAGCCACCTTGCCGTCGCGCTTCTTTATCACTTTAGGAAAAAATTCGTTCATCTCGTTTACCCCTCTATTTTTTTATGGACTTTATCTCTTTTTCGAAATCCTTCACGTCCTCGAAGTCCTTGTAAATGGACGCGAAACGGATATATGCGACCTTGTCGAGCCGCCTGAGCGCGCGGGCGACGAGCTCCCCGATGGTGCCGCTGGGGATCTCGCTCTTGTCCTCGCTCCTCAGGCTGGCCTCGATGTTCCTGCCGGCCTCCTCCATCTTCTCCACGCTGACGTCCCGCTTCTGGCAGGACTTGACGATGCCGCTCATGAGCTTCTCGCGCGAGAAAGGCTCCCTCCGGCCGTCCTTCTTGATGACGACCAGCGGGTGCTGTTCCATCCTCTCGTAAGTGGTGAAGCGCTTCTCGCACTTTTCGCATTCCCTGCGGCGCCTGATCTCCAGGCCGTCCGAGGAATCGCGGCTGTCGGTGACCTTGGTGTCCTCCGCGCCGCAGAACGGGCATTTCATCCTTCAGTTCTCCTGTTTCAAGGGCCGATGGAGACCCTTCGAGGGAGCCTTGCCTATACTATCCTCGGCTCCCGCGGACTACCATACGTTGTGGCTTTCACTTCCCCCACCACTATTAGTAGTAGCGCGGATATTTTAACACCAAACGCAAAACGTGTCAAATTTTCATTGGGGAGCGGCCTCTTGACGGCCCTCCGCGATTTTGTAAGATAACTAAAAAGAGGTGCAAGAATGACCGCTGAATTATCCGCCGAAAGACCCGCCAACGAACCGAACCTGTCCTACGCGCCGGGCAGCCCCGAACGCGCCGCGCTGAAAGCGAGGCTGGCGGAAATGAAGGCCTCTCCGTCCGAAGTCCCGCTTTTTATCGGCGGCAGGGAGGTCCGCACCGGCCGTACCGCCGCCATAAAGGCGCCGCACGACCACAAGCTGGAGCTCGGGCGATACCACCGGGCCTCGGCCGCCGAGGTGGGCGCGGCCATCGAGGCCTCCGTCGCGGCCAGGCGTACCTGGGGGGCGCTGCCCTGGCGTAAGCGGGCGGAGGTCTTCCTGCGCGCGGCGGACCTGCTGGCGGGCCCCTGGCGTCATACGCTGACGGCCGCCGCCATGCTCTGCACTTCCAAGTCCCTTCAGCAGGCCGAGGCCGACACGGCGGAACTGGCGGACCTGTTCCGCTTCAACGCCTGGTACGCCTCCCGCCTCTGGGCCGAGCAGCCCTCGCAGGCCCCCGGCGAGCGCAACCGGCTGGAGTACAGGCCGCTGGAGAACTTCGTCTACGCCGTCACGCCGTTCAACTTCACCTCCATCGCCGGCAACCTGCCGGGCGCGCCGGCGCTGATGGGGAACCCCGTCATCTGGAAGCCGGCCTCCAACGCCATGCTGCCGGCCCATTTCCTCATGTCGCTCCTGCGCGAGGCCGGCCTGCCCGACGGCGTCATCAATATGGTGCCGGGCCCTGCCGGCGAGATAGGCAACCGCGTCATAGAGAGCGAACATTTCGCGGGGCTCAATTTCACCGGCTCCACGCCGGTGTTCAACGGCATGTGGTCGGCCATAGTGCGCAATCTGTTCGCCTATAAGTGCTACCCGCGCATCGCCGGCGAGACGGGCGGCAAATGCTTCATCTTCGCCCACGCTTCCTGCGACCCGGCGGCCCTGAAGACCGCCATGATCCGCGGCGCCTTCGAGCACCAGGGGCAGAAATGCGCCTCGGCCTCGCGCGCCTATGTGCCGAAGCCGCTCTGGGAGTCGATGAAGAAGGACCTGGCCGCGGAGATAGACGGCATCAAGATGGGGCCGCCGGAGGACTTCTCCTGCTTCGCCAACGCGGTCATCGACAAGATGGCCTACGACAATATAAAGGGATACATAGACCAGGCGAAGAAGTCATCTTCCGCGAAGGTCCTGGCCGGCGGTCAATGCGACGAGCGGCAGGGCTACTTCATACGCCCGACGCTGGTGGAGACCTCCGACCCTATGTTCAAGACGATGCAGGAAGAGATCTTCGGGCCGGTGCTTACTGTCTATACTTACGAGGAAAAGGACCTGGACCGGACGCTGGAGATCTGCGACGCGACTTCCCCCTACGCCCTGACCGGATCCATATTCGCGCGTGACGAGGCTTTCATACGGAAGGCCTCTAAGGCGCTGGAGAACGCGGCCGGCAATTTCTATATAAACGACAAGCCCACCGGCGCGGTCATGGACCGCCAGCCTTTCGGCGGCGGCAGGGCCTCGGGCACCAACGACAAGGTGGGCTGGTACCACGGCCTGCTGCGCTGGACCTCGGTCCGCACCGTCAAGGAGAACCTCTCCCCCCCTGCCGACTACCGCTACCCCTGCATGTCGGAAGAATAAGTAAGGAAAAACTATACCGGGGGCATGTCAGGGCGGCAGCACGCAAAACACGGGCTCTCGCGCATAGCGCTCGGCCCTCCTCACTCGGCCTCCGCGCTTACGATGCTCCGGCCTCCGTGAAGGTTTTGCTAAGCTGCCGCCCTGCCTCCCCCGGCTGTCTCCTTATGAGTCGCTTGGCGGGCAAGGCTCCCCCGCCGGGCCTTCCGAAGCCACATCGGAGGCTTTCCCCAAGCGGAGCGAGGGAACCGGCACTGCCGGACGGGCATGAATGTCTGAGGCCTAGCGCGCTATGCGCGCAGGCCGAGTTCGTGCCCGGCCGAGCGCAGCGCCGGGTGTATTTTAGAAAGCCGAACCCGTGGCGGAGCGAAGGCCCGGCGAGGGAGCCTGAAACGTTTTTTCGCAGCGAACCGCCTGACAGGCCCCCCATAGTTCTTCCTTATATAAAGCAAAGACCCCGGAAGGAGGGCTTCCGGGGTCTTTCGCTGGGGGCAAAAAAAGTCGACGCCGCGCTTGCTAAGCATCGTCTTGGGGACTATGCTTTGGGGGTTTGGGGGTTAGGGGGGCGCAAACGCGGCGCCGAGATCTGTGTTGCCTGACTAGGCAGTTCAAGTTTTAAAGAGCTGGGTGCCTGACTAAGTTGTAAATCTTACATGGATAGTATATAACCATCCGCTCAAATAAAACTCAAATCCGCCTCAATTCTTCCTGCCGCGTTTCTTGAGCCCGGCCGGGATGTCGTATAACTTGTCGCTGATGGCCGCCGCACGCTTCACCGCCGAGATGATGCTGAGCATCTCCTCTTTGCCCGGCGCCCCCGGCTTGAGGCCCTCGTAGACCAGCGTGGCGTAGCCGTCTATGGCCGCCAGCACATTGTTGAAATCGTGGGCGACTCCGTCCGTGACCTGCGAGACCAGCTCGCCGGCCTTCTTGCGCACCAGTTCGGCCTCCATGGCCCGCACCCTGGTAACGTCCCTGGCTATGCCCAGCAGTCCGGTTATGTCGCCGTAGACGTCGCGCAGCGGGGTCTTGACCACGTTGTAGACGCGGGTCTCGCCGTCGGCGGCCGTACGCGAATTATCCGCGACGACGGTCTCGCCGGCCTTGAGCGACCGCTCGTCCTGGCGGCGCCCCTCCTCCGCCTCGGCCTTGCGGAAGAACTCGAAATCCGTCAGCCCGGTTATCTTGTCGGCGGGCAGGCCCAGGACCTCGGCGCAGGCCCTGTTGACGCGGACATAACGGCCCGCGAGGTCCTTTATGAAGATCGCGTCCGGGGCGTTGTCGAAGATCTTGCGCAGCGTTTCGGCGCTGTCGCGCAGCTCGCGTTCCAGCTCCCTGCGGTCGTTCACGTCGCGTATGACCCCGGTTATCGAGACCGGCTTGCCGCCTTTGTAGACTATCCCGCTCTTCTGCTCGGCGTAAAAGTAGGTCCCGTCCTTGCGGCGGGCCCGGTAGGGGATGAGCGGCAGGGTGCGGCCCGTCTTGAAGGCGTTGGCCAGGGCCTTCACCGTGTCCTGCCTGTCCTCGGGATGGGAGAACATGCTGATATGGCGGCCTATTATGTCGCCCTGCGAATAGCCGTAACGGCGCACCTGCGGGCTGATATAGGCGACCCGGCCGTGGCGGTCGATGGAATAGATGATGTCGCGCCCGGTATTGACCAGCGTCCGGTAGTTCTCCTCGGACTGGCGCAGTTCCTCCTCCACCGCGCAGCGCGCGTCGGCCAGCGCCAGGAGGCCGGTGAAACCCCGGAGCGCCTCCTTCTCCTGCGCCGTCGCCCTGCCGCCGCAGCAGAGCGCCATTACGATGGGCGAGGGGCCGCCGGGCGGCGCAGCTACGGCGAAGAAGGACTCCCCTTCCGACACGAGCTGCGACCCGGCCGCGGTGATCCGGCCCCTGAAAGCCTGGAAAGCCCGCTTGCGGCGCGCCGCCATGCCCTGCGAATAGAGTCCGGCGCAGGCGCCGCCGTCAATCCTTATGACGAGACGGCCCGGGCCGAAGAGACCGCGGGTATTCCTGAGAAGCGCCCCGGCCAGGCAGGCGGGCGAAGGACAGGGCGTGCGCAGGGCGGCGCGGGAGAAGGAGAGCAGCGCGTCTGGGAAAGAGATCTTCTTCATTGCAGGCGGTAGCCGTGGCCGGTGACCTTGACTATCCTTCTGGCGACGGACGGCCCCAGTTTGCGGCGCAGGCTGGAGATATGGGATTCGACCGTATGCGGGTCGTTGTACTCGGCCGGGTCGTAGCCCCAGACCGTCTCGAGCAGGAAAGGCACGCCGAGCAGCCGGCCTTCGCGCATTATCAGCAGCGTCAGCAGATCGAACTCCTTTCGGGTGAGCTTTATGTCCTTTTTCCCGGCCTTGACGGTGCGGGTGGAAGGGTCGATGGTCAGCCCCATCTTCTCGATGAGCTCGTGCTTCTCGTCGCAGGCCTTGAAGCGGCGGATCGCGGCCTTCACCTTGGCCAGCATGACGGGATAGGAGAAAGGCTTGGTGAGATAGTCGTCGGCTCCTTTGCCGTAGCCGTGCAGCTGGTCGCGTTCGGCCGTGCGTTTGCCCGACATCATGATGACCGGGATCTCGCCCAGCGCGCGCGAGGACTTGAGCTTGTCGCAGAGCTCAAAACCGTCGCCGCCGGGCATTTCGGCGTCGGTCAGGACCAGCGCGGGCCTGGCCTTATGCGCGGCTTCCAGCGCGTCCTTGGAACCGTGGCGTACGGTCACGGCGAAACCGTGGCTCTCCAGGTAGCGCCTGAGCGCCCCGGCGAAATCTTTTTCATCGTCCACTACCAGTATACGGCAAGGCATAACGCTTTTCCCTCCCTGGCCCCGCTAAAATGATAACATAGAAAGAGGATTTTTGAAAATTATTTGAGCATGCCGGCACCCAAGATACAATTCCTGAAAGGCGTCGGACCCAAAAGAGCCGCGCTGCTGGCCGCCCTGGGGATAAACGACCCCGCCGGGCTCCTTTCCTATTACCCGAGGGCCTGGCAGGACCGGCGCCTGCCGGGTGAGGCCGAGAAGGGGACGCCGCTGGAGGAGATACACGTCTTCCGCGGCAAGGTGCTCTCGGCCCGCGAGGTACGCACCTCCAAGGCGCTGACCATCTTCAAGGCCGTTCTCTCCAACGGGCGCTACGAGGTCGAGGCCTCGTGGTTCAAGCGCTTCAGCTGGCGCTACGACGTCTTCGCCTCCCTCAGGAAAGAGGTGCGCGAGGGCGCGGAGATCTGGATAGTCGGCCGGCCCGAGGACGCGCTTTTCCCCTCCCGCATACGGGTGGAGGAGCAGTATCCCGCCGGGCCGGCCGCGGAGGCGGCCCATGTCGGGCGCATAGTCCCGGTATACCCGCTGACCGAAGGCCTCAGCGGCCGCTTCATGCGCGAGGCGGTGCTGCACGCGCTGGCGGAGCATGGCGGCGCCGGGCCCGAATGCCTCCCGGATGAGCTCCGCGCCCGCCGGGCGCTGACCTCGGCGGCGCAGGCGGAGCGCGGCATACATTTCCCCCGCTCGCTTTTCGAACTGGAAGCGGCGCGGAAACGCCTGGCCTACGAGGAACTGTTCCTGATGGCGCTGGCCTGGGGCATAAAGCGCCGGCAGCTGCGCGCCGTCGAAAAAGAGCATCGTTACGAACTCAAACGCCGCCTCCTTACGCCTTTCAGGGAAGCGCTCTCTTTCGAGTTCACCCCCTCCCAGAAGAAGGTCATAAACGAGATCTTCGACGACATGCTCTCGCCGCGGCCGATGGCGCGGCTGCTGCAGGGTGACGTGGGCTCGGGCAAGACCGTCGTGGCCCTGAGCGCGCTGCTGCTGGCCGCCGAGAACGGCCGCCAGGGCCTGTTCATGGCGCCGACCGAGATCCTGGCCGAGCAGCACGCCATGACCTTCGAAAAACTGCTCAAGGGCCTGCCGGTGCGCTGGGCGCTGCTGACCTCGTCGGTCAAGGGCCCGGCCCGGAAAAAGATACTCGAGGACGCGGCGGAAGGGCGCGTCGACATCCTCATAGGCACCCACGCGCTAATAGAGGAGGGCGTGAAACTGAAGAACCCGGGCCTGGTCGTGGTGGACGAGCAGCACCGCTTCGGCGTGCGGCAGCGCGCCGCCCTGCGCGCCAAGGGCGACCGCACCGACGCGCTGATCATGACCGCCACTCCCATACCGCGCACGCTGGCGCTGGCGCTATACGGCGACCTCGACGTCTCGACCTTGACCGGCCTGCCGCCGGGCCGCAAGCCGGTCAAGACCGAGAGCCTGAGCGAGGAGAAGGCCTTCCGCGAAGCGCGGCTGGCCGCTTCGGTCGGCCGGCAGGTCTATGTGGTCTACCCCCTCATAGAAGAAAGCGGCACCGCGGGGCTCAAGGCCGTCACGCTGGAGTTCGAACGGCTCCGGGAAGTGTTCAAAGGTTATACGCTGGGTATACTCCACGGCCGGATGAGACCGGAGGAAAAACGCAGGGTCATGGAGGATTTCGCCGCCGGCCGCATACGCGTGCTGGCCGCCACCCAGGTCATAGAGGTCGGCATAGACGTGCCCAACGCCACCGTGATGGTGGTGCACAACGCCGAGCGCTTCGGGCTCTCCAGCCTGCACCAGCTGCGCGGCCGCGTGGGCCGCGGCGAGCACGGATCGCGCTGCCTGCTGGTGGCCGACCTGCGGGCCGAGGACGCCCGCGAACGGATACAGGCCATGTGCTCGACCACCGACGGCTTCATAATAAGCGAGAAGGACCTGTCCTTGCGCGGCGGCGGCGACCCGCTGGGCCTGCGCCAGCACGGCGACCTGGACCTGCGCCTGGCCGACCTCTCGCGCGATTCCGCCCTCCTGCGCCTGGCCGTGGAGGACCGCGACGCCGTACTGGAAAAAGACCCTGGCCTGGCCCTGCCGGAGCACGGCCCGCTCAAGGCCCGCCTCCTGGCGCTTTACGGCGCCAGGTGGGACCTGATAGAATTATCCTGACGGGACCTATAACCCCCGCCTGAGGGCCGGCATCCCCCGGGATTGTGTATAATCTGACAGGGGTCACATCAGAGAAGAATCCACTCCGGCATAAGCGCCGGCCGGAGCGTTGTCCATCCTGCGAACATTCCCCTTTTACGGGAGGCCGACCGGGCTCCCGGAGGAGTCGTATATGCGGACAAGTGTGAAAAGCGCGCCGGCGCTGCTTCGTTATTCCCTCAAGCTTCGCTTCGCCGGCAGCGCCGCGGCGGCGTCGCGGATGGAAGTGTTCAACGCGATCCGGGAACTGGGCGCTTTCAGGATACGGCGCGGCGGGAACGCGCAGGAGGTCCTGGAGCTCAGAACCGCGCTGAAAAGAAGCGAGCTGGAAAAGCGTCTCGGGGAACTGGCGCGCCTCAAGCGGGGCTTTTATTGCAGGATAGACGAATGCGACGGCGACAAAGGGAGGCCGGGGACGCCGCTATGACCCGCCGCGGAAGAAGAGCGGGCGGTCAGGCCTGGCCCAGCGCCTCGGCCACCGCGGCCATAAAGACCGCGATATCGAAAGGCTTTTCGAAATAGTTCGCCGGGAGTTTCCCCGCCGGCAGTTCCTCGGCGGAGCCTGTGACGAGCAGGCTCCTGGCCCCCGCCCGCCTCTTCTCGAAGAACTTTATCAGATCGGTGCCCAGGCCGTCCGGCAGCATCAGGTCGGTTATAAGAAGGTCGAAATCGCGCTCGGCGATGAGCGCGGCGGCTTCGGCGAAAGTGGAAGCCTTCGCCACGGAATGGCTGGTCCTGGCCAGCAGACGTTCATAGACCTTCAGCATGGCCGGATCGTCGTCGGCCACCAGTATGCGTTTGGGCATCTTTTCCTGTCCTCCTGGATGCCCTCACCCTCAGCCCCCCGGCTGCGTCCATAGTGTAACACAAGCCGCGCAGCCGCGGCAGAGGCATTGGGCCCAGAACGGCCTGGGCCGCGCAGCCTATGATGGCGGTCAAGCGGCGGCGGGTCCGGCCCGGACCTACCTGGCGCGATAGTGCGAAACGATGTCCTTGAGGAGCCCCAGGACCAGGGCGCGTTTCTTATGGTCGAGGCCGGAAAGAAGCTGCTCCATCACGGCCCCGTAGACCTTTTTGTCCCCCGCGCCGCGGCCGGCCAGCAGGTCCGCCGGGTCGGCTTTCAGCGCGCCGGCTATGGCCACGAAGGTCTTCAGGCTCGGGACGTTCGCTCCCCTCTCTATCTGCCCATAGAAGGAAGCGTCTATCCCGGCCTTTTCGGCCACCTGGGACTGGGTCAGTCTCAGGGCCTTGCGCAAAGCGCGCATGCGCGCGCCTATCTCCGCGTAGAAGTCGTTCATAGTGGCGGGTCCAGAGACTTTAAGACTTTTTTCGCCGGGCTGGAAGATATTATAAACACTATTGACAGTGCTTATAAACCTGTGTAAACTGCTTATGCTGGGGAGCGGGGATAAAGTAAGGCGCCGCCGCGATACCGACGGTCCCCGCCCGGGGGATATTATGCGGCGCAAGACCATACTGATAGTGGACGACGAGCCGGTCTGGAGGAACCTTCTCTCCAGGCTTCTCGTACCGTCCGGTTACAGGGTCATCACCGCCCCGAACGGGGCCTGCGGTCTCCGGGCGGCCAGGGCCGGGGAGGCCGACTGCGTGATACTGGACTATAATCTGCCCGACGGGACCGCCCGCGAGTTCTGCCCGGCCATACGCGGCGCCCTGCCGGAAGGGACCCCGATAATCATCTTCAGCTCCGAACCTTCCGCCGCCGGACTCCTGGACGGCGAAGGCCGCGCCGACGCTTTTTTCCTCAAGACCACGCCGCTGAAGGCGCTCCTGGCCGCCGTAAAAGAACTGACGCGCTGATATTTCCGGCCGCCCGGAAAGGCGGAACGGGAGGATACCGGGACTACTCTTTGGCCGGGTGGTCCGGGGGACCGGAAAGCGGAAGTTCGAAAAGGACCCTGCCGCCGCCTTCGGGCGCGTTGGAGATGGAGAGTTCGCCGCCGTGGCGGCGGACTATCTCGTCGGCGACGAACAGGCCCAGTCCCGTCCCCCCCTGCTCCCCGCGGGTGGTGGCGAAGGCCCTGACGCCTTTCACGAGCATCTCCTCCGGGAAGCCGGGCCCGGTATCCTGGACCAGCGCCGTTATCTTCCCGTCCGAAAGCTGCGCTCTCACCTCCACGACGGAACCCTCCGGCGAGAAGGAAACGGCGTTGGAAACGAGGTTCATGAACACCCGCTCTATGTGGACCCTGCTGATGACGGCGGGCGGCAGATCGGCCGGGACCTCGTCCTTTATGGAGACGTTCTTCTTTCTCGCCTGGAAGGAGCAGAGCTGCAGCGCGGCCGCGGACGCCTCGCGCAGGCTGGCCGGGGCGAAAACGTACTCCCGGCCCCGCACTATGCCCATCGCGTTCGAGAGCATGCCTTTGGCGTAGCGCGCCGCCTTCAGGATCCTTTCGAGGTTCAATTTGTCGCGGGACTCGTCCTGGGCCATCACCTCGGCGCTGAGCGTTATGACGGTCAGGGGATTGCCCAGGTCGTGCAGGACGCCGGAGACCATGCGCCCGATCTCGGTGGCGGAAGCGTCCATGACCAGGCCCGTCCTCTGCTCCGACAGTTCCCGGGCCAGGCGCTCGGCCTCCAGCCTCTTGGCCAGAAGGTGCTCGTCGGTCCGGCGCTTGGACAGGGCGGTGCGGTAGAGGACGGCGGCGGAGAGGAGGAAGATGGAAAGTTTCACGGTCACCCCGAAAGCCTCGGTTATGTCCCAGGTTTCCAGCGGCCCGCTGAAATAGATCACGCCCAGCGAACAGAACAGCAGGGCGCTGATCACGTCGAAAAGCTTGACGGCCAGCGCCGCCGTGAATATAGGCAGCAGGTAGAGCACCCAGAAATAAGACTCGCCGCCGCCCGAGAGCCTCACGATGCCGGTTATGATCAGCATGTTCAGCAGCAGCACGAGTTCGACCACCCAGGCTCCGCCGCCGTGCAGCCGCGGGGCCGACCAGTTGAAGACCAGGTTGGAGACCATCAGCGCCAGGAAAAGATAGAGGATATCCGGATAGACGATCAGCGGGTTGCCCCGCATGAAGAAGGCGACCGCGAGCATGAACACCAGGAAGACGGTCTCGTAACCGCCCCTGGCGAAGTTGCCCGTGTACGGGGCGTCGTTCTTTTTCGCCATATCCCGCTTCAGCGCAGTTTGAACGAGGAGAGCGGAACGCGGAAGAACTCGCGTTCCTCGTTGCTGACGATGAGGGAGCCGCCGTCGAAGGCGATGCCCTCGCACTGGCCGGCGCGGAAAGGCAGGAAGGCTTTTTTCCCTTCGAAATAGTTGTCGCTCTTCAACGGCCTTTCGAAAAGCCAGGCCCCCGAATAGGTCAGGACGGCCAGCCTTTCCCCGTCCTTGTCCGCCTCCGCGTCCGTCACCATGTCGCCCGCGTCGAAACGGCCTACGAGCTGCGGCACGTTAGTTTCGCCCTGTTTCAGTTCCCCGAAACGGTACAGTTTGGTGAAGGTATCGCTGCGGTGCTTGGTCAGGATGTAGAGCGAACCGCGCGCGAAGAACATGGCTTCGCCGTCGAAATTCTGTTTCTCGGGCGGGAATTTCTTCATGTCCGGATAGCGGAAGACGTACCTGGCGAGATAATGAGTCTCGACGGCGTCCTGCGGCCAGGGCTCGGGCACGACATAGAGGGCCAGGTCGCGGCGGAAGTTCATGTTATTGCCGAAATCCCCTATTATCAGGTTGCCCTTGTCGTCGGCCGTCAGGGCCTCCCAGTCGATGTTCCTCGCCCCCGCCACGTTCACACCGGAATACTTGCGCACCCAGGCTGGCTTTATAAGTTTGCCGTCCGGGGAAACGGCGTAGAGATTGGGCTTGCTGCCGGAATCGTTCAGGGTCCAGTACACGTCCTTCCACTGCCGGCTGGCGGTAAGGGTGGAACCCTCCTTGACCAGGTCGGTATCCAGGACGGCGAAGGGTTCGAGCGTCGGCGGCTCCGTGACCGCGGGGCCGGCGGCGTAAGCCCAGGAGCAGAGCGCGAGGACGGAGGCGGTCAGGAACTTCATTTTTCCTCCCTGAGGGCGGAGATGGCTTCGGACTGGAAAGGGTCCAGCCCCCTGCCCCCGCGGCCGGAAGCGGCCAGCGACAGGGCTTTTATCATAGGGACGGAAAGTTTCCTTTCAAGGCGCAGGCCTTTTATGAAGGCCTCGCCGCCGGCGCCGGGGCGGCCGGCCAGGTAGACCAGGCGGGCCCGCCAGTCGGAGAGTGAGTCGAGGCGCGGCCAGGAGGAACCGCGGTAGACCGCGGCGAGGGCGCGCCACGAGGAGAGCAGGTCCAGCGCGGCGGAGGGCTTTTCCTCCCTGAGTATTTTTATGAGTTCGTTGCGCAGGCGCTCGGCGGAGAGCAGCGAAAGCGTTCCGGCGGCCGCGGCCTCGTCTATCGAAGTCCGCGTACCCGGCTCCGGCAGCCAGCCGAAGCGGGCGGCGAACCGGGCGCAGCGGTAGACGCGGGTCGGGTCGTCCCGGAAGCTGGCCGGGTGCAGGACGCGCAGCAGGCCGGCCTTTATGTCGGCCGCGCCGCCGTGCGGGTCGGCCAGTTCGCCGAAGGAGGCGGGCAGCAGCGAGACCGCCATGGCGTTGCAGGTGAAGTCGCGCCGCAGCAGGTCCTCGGCCAGCGAGGCGGCCGGTTCCACCACGGGCAGCTTCGCGGGCGCGGGGTAGGTCTCCCTGCGGAAGCCGGCGAAGTCGAAGCGGCGGCCGTCGGGCATTAAGGCGCGCACGGTGCGGAACTTATCGAAAGGGGTTATCGAACCGCCGGCGGCGAAATCGCGGGCCAGCGGCAGGGGGTCGCCGGAAACGAGGAAATCCACGTCTTCGGAGGGACGGCCGAGCAGCCAGTCGCGGGCGCAGCCGCCCACGGCGTAAAGTTCAAGACCGAGACCCGCCGCCAGTTTCCCGGCCGCGGCCAAAGTCCCGCTCTGGTCGGACACCTCTATTTTCATCCGTTCGCGCGGCCACGCGGGCCGCTTCAGGGCTGCTTCTTCAAAAAAGGCAGGGCGTCGCCGGAGAGCTTCTCGAAGACCTCGCGGGTGCGCTTCACGCGGACGAGCGCGTCGTTGGCCGCCTCTAGTTTTTTGAGGGCCTCGATGGCGGCGCCGCGCGTCGGCTCGGGGCCGGAATAGGGCGCGGAGAAAAGGATGTCCCGCTCGCGGGCGCGCGAGGGCAGCAGGGGGGCCAGGCGCAGGTCCGCCTCGCGGGCCATGAACGCCATGACGTCGGTCTCTTCCTCGGCGTCGCGGTCGCGCAGCAGGAGCGCGGTCAGCTCGTCCAGGCCGAAGAGGCAGCGCGGCTCGTAGTCCACCGGCTTGCCCTGGAACAGCGTGGGCCTGACCGCTTCGTAATCCCCGCGCATCTTGGCGGTCCACTTCGCGCTCTCGCCGGCGTAGGCCGAGGGGAGGACGAAGGCCAGCAGCTCCATGTCGGGGTCGAGGTAGATGAAGGTCTCCTCGCGCGAGAAGACCCCCCGGCATCTGGGGCACATCAGCAGGTCGAACTCGCCGCTGATGATGGCCTCCTTGAGCCCGGTGTCGCGGTCGCCGCGGACCACGGTCCAGAAGTCCGCGTCGAACGACTCCCCGCAGGACGGGCAGTCCACGCGCATCGAGCTCTTGGTGGCCATGACGGGCCGGGCTTAAAGAAGCCCGACCTCCCGGTTGAAGGCCTCGATGAGCTTGTCGTATTCCTCCGCCTGCGCGAAGGTCTCTTCCCAGTAGGCCGGGTCCCACAGGCGGCGCAGTTCTTCCGAGGTGCGGCCCTGCTGCTCTATCCAGGTGAAGTACTTGAGGTTATGCACGGCCTTGCGGTCGGCGTAGGTGAGCTCCTTGAGGTGGTTGATGTTCTCGCCCAGCAGCCGGCGCTCAAAGTCCACCAGCGCGTGCTCGCGCTTGTACTTGCCGAGCTGCTCCTCGAGCTCTTTCACGCGGGAGCCGTAGAGCTCCATGCTGTCGGTGAAGACGGTCATGACGATATCGTTCTCACCGAGCTCGTAGTACTTGGCGCTCTTGATGGCGCTGAGCAGGTTGGAGACGCCGGAGATGCCCAGCAGGTGCAGCTGCTCGATGACCTCCTTCTTGACGCCGTACTCGGCCAGGACCTTCTTGCCCTCGGGCTCGTTGAACAGGCGCACGATGCGCATGCAGGCCTCGTCGTCGATGGCGGTCACCACGTCAGTATTGCGCGTGTTGTGCACCCACGGGATATGCTTGTCGCCGATGCCCTCTATGCGGTGCTCGCCGAAGCCGTTCTGCAGTATGGTCGGGCACTGCAGCGCCTCGGAGGCGGTGATGAAGGAGCCGGGGAACTTCTTTTTGAGGTAGTCGCCGGCGGCGATGGTGCCGGCCGAGCCGGTGGCGGAGCAGAAGCCGGCGAGGCGGCTCTTGGGGCCCTTCACCTTGTTGAAGACCTCCTCCAGAGCGGCGCCGGTGACATGGTAATGCCACATCGGGTTGCCCATCTCGTCGAACTGGTTGAAGATCACGCAGTCCTTGCGGGTCTTCTTTATCTCCCAGCACTTGTCGTAAATTTCCTTGACGTTCGATTCGGTGCCCGGGGTCGCGATGACCTCCGCCCCTATCTCCTTGAGCCAGTCGAAGCGCTCCTTCGACATGCCCGCGGGCAGTATGGCCACCGGCGTGGTGCCGAGCAGTTTGGAATCGAAAGAGCCGCCGCGGCAGTAATTGCCGGTGGAGGGCCACACGGCCTTCTGGGCCTGGGCGTCGAACTCGCCGGTCACCATGCGCGGGGCCAGGCAGCCGTAGGCCGCGCCCACCTTGTGCGCGCCGGTCGGGAAGTACTTGCCCACCAGGCCGACGACGCGGCACTTCAGGCCGGTGATCTCCTTGGGGATCTCGAGGTAGTTGGCACCGCCGAACAGGCCGGTCTTGGTGTCGTTCTTCCAGGTGATGCGGAAAAGGTTGATCGGGTCCACGTCCCAGAGGCCGACGGGCTTGAGGGCCTTCTTGATCTTCTCGGGGATGAGGTTCGGGTCCTTCATCTGCCTGAAGGTGGGCATTATGATCCCGCGCTTCTTGCACAGCGCCGCGTTCTTCCTGACTATGGTGGAATTCACTTTAAGTTTGGCCATTTCGGGCTCCTCCGGTGTCATCGCTGTCGTCGTATATACTTTATATTTTTAATATGAAAAAAGAAACCCCCGGCGCGGGCCGGGGGCTTCTCCGTTTCCGGAAGCCGGGTCTTACTTGGCTTCCACGGCTTCGGTCTCGCCCTTCTTCACGAAGTCGTCCGTGGAGATGGCGCCGAGGCGCTTGAAGCCCCACTTGAGATAGAACTTCTTGGGGCCGCGGTAGTTGTCGTCCGCGACGGCCTTCTGCAGGTCCTTCTCGGTGAAGGTCATCTCGTAGCCGTTGGCGGCGTCGAAGACGAACTCTTTCTCGCCCTTGTAGGAATCGGGCCAGAAGGAGATCTGCCTGTAGAGGTCCACCTTGATGGCGACCTTCTCGCCGGCGTATTCCTTGGCCCATTTGTCGTTCACCTTGAAGGTGTACTCGCCTTTCTCCAGCGAGAACTCGACGGCCTCGAGCCCGTTCTTGTCCGGGTCCATGGCCACCTTCTTGCCGGGGGTCAGCGTGTAGAGGGTTTCGTAGTTCCCGGTCTTGCCGACCGAGTACTTGTAGGCGGCCTGGTTGACGTAGAAGCGGCTCCAGGGGCCTTCGAGGCAGACTTCGAAGCTGTCGCGTTCCCACGGGAAGAGCTTGCGGGTCTCGACCTTCACCTGCACGGCCTCGCGCCAGCTCTGGCCGGGGCGCTCCCAGCAGTGGGTCTGCGGCACGGTGCTGCACACCTGCTGCGGCTGGCCGTTGGCGCCGGTCACGGTGTGGCACTGCTGCACGTAGTTGGTGTGGCAGTCCTCGATGTATTCCTGGCTGCGCAGCCAGACCTTCTCGGAGAGCTGCTCCGTGTCGGAGGGGCCGAAGCCGAAGCGGACGCAGTCGCGGGTGTAGCGGCTGTGGCCGATGTACCTGTCGGCGACGGGCAGGTCCGCGGACTTCTCGGAGGCCTGCTCGAGGGCGGCCTTCACGTCCACGCCCTGGTCAAAGTTTATCTCGGCCTTCGCGGCCGCGGCGAAACCCAGAAGGACCGCCGCTATCAGTATTCTTTTCATCTTTTACGTTTCTCCTTAGTCCCCTAACTTTACTCTGAAGCCGGCCCTCCGATAAGCCGCACTTGTCCTCGCCTTGCGGGGATAGCGGCTTTCTCCGGGCACACCTCGGCGATTTTCTTTGAAAAATCGCCTCCGGTCTTGCGGACCGCACGCAAAGCGCGCCGCGCTTTGCTCCAAGGGGCGGTCCTCACCCCCGAGGGATATTTTACCGGCAGGTAAATTATACGAAAGCGGGCGGAGGGGCCGCCTTGACGAAAGTCAATAAAAAGATCCGCCGGCGGGACTACTTCACGTCCCAGGCGTCGGAGCCGGCCAGGAGTTCGTCCAGGCCTGCGGGCGCCGCGGACCGCTCCGCCGCCAGTTCCTCGTAGGCGGGCTTTTCCACGGCCCTGAACACGCCCACGGGCACCGGGAAGTCCGGCTGGGTCAGGCCGCTTATCAGGTAGGCCATCTCGGCGCTGGTCTCATCGTAGACGACGACTTCGGCCGGGACCTTGCCGGCCGGGAACTCCACGACCCCGGGCCTGAAGCCCCGGAAGGCGATCCCTTTGTTCTTCTCTTTCCCGAAGACCAGCGGCTTGCCGTGCTCCACGCGCAGGACATTCTCGTCCCTGGTCTGCGGGTCCTTGAGCGGGTCGAACTCCTTGTCGCTGAAGGGCACGCATTTCTGCAGCATCTCGATGAAGACGGTGCCGCGGTGGGAGGCCGCGCGCTCCAGTATGGCGGCGCCGCCGGGCAGGTCGAAGTCTATGCCGCGCGCGACGAAGGTGCAGTCCAGGCCGGCCGCGAAACGGGCCGGGTTGAACGGGAAGTCCAGCGAACCCTCGGGCGTGGTCTTGGTCTTCGTGCCCGGCTGCGTCGTGGGGGAGGCCTGGCCCTTGGTCAGCGCGTAGATGCGGTTGTTGAAGAGCACGATCTTGAGGCCGATGTTCCTCCGGATGGCGTGCAGCATGTGGTTGCCGCCTATCGAGAGGCCGTCGCCGTCCCCGGTCACCACCCAGACGGCCAGTTCCGGGTTCGCCAGCTTGACGCCCGTGGCGACCGCCGGCGCGCGGCCGTGCATGGTGTGGAAACCGTAGGTGTTGACATAGTACGGGAAGCGGCTGGAGCAGCCGATACCGGAGATGACGGCGTACTTCTCGTGGGGCAGCCCCATGCCGGCCATCGCCTTCTGTATCTGGCTGAGTATGGCGAAATTGCCGCAGCCGGGGCACCATTTCACCGGGAGGCCGGACGAGAAGTCCTTCGCGGTAAGCCTGGTCTTTTCCATCAGTTCCCCCTCAGCACTTCTTTGATCTTCTCCAGGATCTCCTCCTGGTTGAGCGGCTGGCCCTGCATCTTGTTCAGACCGGCGGGCTCGACCATGCAGGCGGAGCGCAGCAGCAGGCGGAACTGCCCGCAGTTCTCCTCGGGGACCAGGACCCTGCGGAAGCGGCGCATTATCACGCCCAGGTCCGGCGGCAGCGGGTTCAGGTGCCGCACGTGTATCGACGAGACCTTGAGCCCCGCCTTGCGGGCCTCGGTGACGGCCAGTTTTATGGCGCCGTAGGAGGAACCCCAGCCGGCCACCAGCAGGTCCCCTTCCGGGTCGCCGTATATCCGGGTCGGAGGGATCTCCTTGGCCACGCCGGCTATCTTCTCGGAGCGCAGCTGCGTCATCCGCTCATGGTTGAGGCCGTCGTAGCTTATGGCGCCGGTGACATCCTGTTTTTCCAGGCCGCCCAGCCGGTGTTCGTAACCCTTGAGGCCCGCGTGGGCCCAGGGGCGCGCCAGCGTGCCGGGCGCCCGCAGGTAGGGCTTGTACTCCTCCGGCGCCGGGAGCGGCGGGACCTCGAATTCCGGCAGGTCGGACGGGTCGGGGATGCGGAAGGGTTCGGACCCGTTGGAGAGATAGGAATTGGAAAGCACTATCACGGGCGTCATGTACTTGACGGCTATCCGGGCCGCCTCGAGGGTGGTGTCGAAGCAGTCGGCCGGACTGGAGGCCGCCAGCACCGGCAGCGGCGACTCGCCGTGGCGGCCGAAAACCGCCTGCAGCAGGTCGCTCTGCTCGGTCTTGGTCGGCAGACCGGTGGACGGCCCGCCGCGCTGCACGTCGACGACGACCAGCGGCAGCTCCGTGATGACCGCCAGGCCGAGGGCCTCCGTCTTGAGCGAAAGGCCGGGGCCGCTGGTGCCGGTGGCGGCCAGGCTGCCGGCGAAGGCGGCACCGATGGACGAGCAGACGGCGGCTATCTCGTCCTCGGCCTGGAACACCGTCACGTCCTGCGCCCTGTGCCTGGCCAGGACCTGCAGTATCTCGGAGGCCGGGGTTATGGGATAGGAGCCGTAGAAGAGTTTCCGCTTGAGCAGCTTGGCGGCCGTTATCAGCGCGTAGGCGGCCGCCTCGTTGCCGGTCAGGTTGCGGTAGCGGCCCGGCTTTATCGTCCGTTTCCTTATCTGGAACCGCGCGTCGAAGATCTCGGTGCTCTCGGCGTAATAGCGGCCGGCGCGCAGGACTTTCTCGTTGGCCTCCGCCACGGCCGGGGTTTTCCTGAATTTGTTCTTTATCCACTCTATGGTGGGCTCCAGCGGCAGCCCGTACATCCAGTAGAGTATGCCGAGGATGTAGAAGTTCTTGCACTTGAGGACCTGGGCCTTGCTGAGACCGGAACCGGCGAGCGCGGCCTCCGTGAGGGCGCGGGCGGGAACGGAAATGACCCGGTAATTGTCCAGGCTGCCGTCCTCCAGCGGGTTGGCGGCGTAGCCGGCCTTTTCCAGTTCCTGCTTCGAGAAAGCGTCGGAGTTGGCGATGATGACGGAACCTTTCTCCAGGTTCTTCAGGTTCACGGCCAGGGCGGCGGGGTTCATCACCACCAGCACGTTCGGCCTGTTGCCGGGAGTGAGGACGGAATCGTCGCCGAAGCTGATCTGGAAGCCGCTCACGCCGCCGAGCGAACCCGCGGGGGAGCGTATCTCGGCGGGATAATCGGGCAGGGTGCTCAGGTCGTTGCCGGCCTTGGCGGTGGCCGTGGCGAACTGGTTGCCGACCAGTTGTATGCCGTCGCCGGAGTCGCCGGCGAAGCGCACGGTCACGGAATTCAACTCGCTGACCTTCACGTTCTTTTTAGGGGCGTTCTGGGTCATGGTCTGTCCTCGTAAAAACGATGATGGGGAGACTGGACTTGGATATCGGTTTTATACTACAAACTTAATGTTAAGGGGGCAAGCATCGCCCCGCCCGGAGACGCGCCATGAAATTTCTCGAGTACGAAGGCAAGGAAATTTTCGCCCGCTACGGCCTGCCGCTGCTGGAACGCTACGGCGTGCTGCGCCTGGGCGACGACCCCGCCTCGTTGAAGTTGTCCGGCGCGGGCCCCTGGGTGGTAAAGGCCCAGGTGCTGGCCGGCGGCCGGGGCAAGGCCGGCGGAGTTAAGCTCGGCAGGACCGCGGAGGAGACCCGCAGGCTGGCCGCGGCCATGCTGGGCATGAAGATGGTCACGCACCAGACGCAGGGCAAGGCGCTGACGGTGGAGGAAGTGCTGGTCGAGCAGGCCTGCGAACTGGAACGGGAGATGTACCTTTCCGTGGTCCTCGACCGCAAGGAGGCCTGCCCGATGATAATCGCCTCCGCCGAGGGCGGCATGAGCATAGAAGAACTGGCTCATACACGGCCGGAACTGATCTTAAAGGTCCCGGTGGACCCGCTGGCCGGCCTGCGCGACTACCAGGCCAGGGAGCTGGCTTACGGCCTGAAGATCCCCAAAGCCAATTTCTGCGCTTTCACCGAGCTGGTGAAAGGTCTGGCGCGGATGTTCATAGAGCTCGACGCCAGCCTGGTCGAGATAAACCCGCTCGCCGTGACCAGGGACGGCCGGCTGATAGCCGTGGACTCCAAGATCGTCACCGACGATAACGCCCTGTTCCGCCACAAGGACATGGCCGCCAAGCCCGACCACGAGGCCACGCCGGTCGAGCGCGAGGCCAAAGAGATAGGGATAAATTACATAGGGCTCGACGGCAATATCGGCTGCATGGTCAACGGCGCCGGGCTCGCGATGGCGACGCTGGACACGGTCAAGCTGGCCGGCGGCGACGCGGCCAACTTCCTCGACGTGGGCGGCGGCGCCAATGTCGACCAGATCACGCGCGCCTTCCAGATAATCCTCAAGGACCCGAAGGTGAAGGCGGTCATGGTCAACATCTTCGGCGGCATCATGAAATGCGACAATATAGCCGCCGGCATAGTGGAGGCCTCCAAACGGGTCCACATAAAGGTCCCGCTGGTGGTGCGCCTCGAAGGCACCAATGTAAAGGAAGGCAAAGAGCTGCTCGCTAAGTCCGGCCTGAAGATAGAGCAGGCCGATTCCCTCTGGGAGGCCGCGCGCAAAGCCGTCGCGGCCGCAAAATAGGACGACACCATGGCTATACTGCTCGACAAGAATTCCCGCCTGGCCGTGCACGGCCTCACCGGCGCGCAGGGCTCGTTCCACGCGGCCCAATGCGTGGAATACGGGTCCAAAGTGGTCGCCGGCGTAACGCCCGGCAAGGGCGGAACCGCCCACCTCGGCGTGCCGGTCTTCAATACGGCCCGGGAGGCCGTCCGCGAGGCGGGCGCCAACGCCGCCCTTATCTTCGTCCCCCCGCCTTTCGCCGCTGACTCCATACTGGAAGCGGCCGCCGCCGGCATGCGCGCGGTCATCTGCATCACCGAGGGCATACCGGTCTGCGACATGGTGCGAGTCAAGCACACGCTCAAAGCCTGGCGGGCCGCCGGCCTGGACGTCACGCTGGTCGGCCCCAACTGCCCCGGCGTCATCACGCCGGGAGAATGCAAGGCCGGCATAATGCCCGGCTACATACACAAGAAGGGCCCCGTCGGCGTGGTCTCCCGCTCGGGCACGCTGACCTACGAGGCCGTCTGGCAGCTCACCTCGCTCGGGCTGGGCCAGTCGACGGTGGTCGGCATAGGCGGCGACCCCGTGCAGGGCCTCGACTTCGTCGACACGCTGGAACTCTTCGAGAAGGACCCGGAGACGAAGGCCGTCGTCATGATAGGCGAGATAGGCGGCTCGGCGGAGGAAGACGCCGCGCGCTTCATAAAAGATAAGATGTCCAAGCCGGTGTTCTCTTTCGTGGCCGGCAAGACCGCGCCGGCAGGGCGCCGCATGGGGCACGCCGGCGCGATAGTGGAAGGCGGCGCCGGCACCCACGCCGGCAAAGTGGAGGCGCTCGCTGCCGCCGGCGTCACAGTGGTGGAGAACCTTTCGGACATGGGGCGCACCGTCGCGGAGAAGCTCGGATCGGCGGCGAAAAAATGATCACCAGATACACCCTCGAAGCCGGTCAGCTCAAAGAGGCGCCGCAAGGCCCCCACTGCGTCACGGTGGCGGTCAATCCCGACGAGACAGAACGCAAGGAACTGCTGGCCGAGTTCGTCGTGGACGAGCACAACCTGCACTCCTCCCTGGACCCGGAAGAACCCGCCCGCCTGGAAGTGGAGGACGGCCACATGGAGCTCATCTTCAAGCGGCCCAAGAACTATTCCTCCAAGGACCATTTCCTCTTCAAGGTCTCCTCGATGGGCCTCTTCCTCTTCAAGGACCGCCTGCTGGTGGTGCTCTCCGAGGAGATGCCCATCTTCACCGGCAAGTACTTCAAGCACGTCGCGGGCCTGAGGGAGATCTTCCTCAAGCTGATCTACAACGCCATCTTCCATTTCATGGAGCATCTCAAGGTGATCAACATGATCGCCGACGAGATAGAGACCAAGATCACGAAGTCGATGGAGAACCGCTACCTCCTCAACATGTTCACGCTGGAGAAGAGCCTGGTCTATTACCTCAACGCCATCAGTTCCAACGCCTTCGTGATAGAGCGTCTCAAGGCCAACGCCGAGAAGCTGAACTTCACCGAACGCAGCCGGGAGTTCATCGACGATGTGCTCATCGAGAACACGCAGTGCTACCGGCAGGCGGAGATCTACTCCAACATCTTCGCCTCGCTGGTCGGGGCCCGCGCGTCCATAGTGAGCAACAACCTCAACATCCTGCTCAAGAACCTCAACGCCATAGTCATCGCCATCGCCGTGCCCAGTTTCTTCGCCGGCATGGGCGGCATGTCTGAGCTGACCGGGCTTTTCGGCGCGGAGAACTGGTACATCTCCTACCCGGCCTTCCTGACGCTGATGATACTCATGGGCGTGGCCATCTTCCACCTCATCAAGCGCTTCGAGAAGCATTAAGTGAGGGGACGTTGTTGACTTATTGAGTTGTTGACTTATTGCGAAAGTCCCAACCCGCCGAGGCCGCGTGCAGCGATGAAAGACCGAAAACACGGGAAAGTCCCAAGGATATTCATCTCCAGTCTGGGCTGCCCCAAGAACCTGGCCGACGCCGAGGTCATGGCCGGCGAGCTGGCCGGCGCCGGCTGGGAGGTGGTCTCGTCGGAGGCGGAAGCCGACGCCGCGCTGGTCAACACCTGCGCCTTCCTGGGCTCCGCCGTGAAGGAGTCGGAGGCGGAGATACGCCGCCTGCTGGCCCTGAAAAAGGCCGGCCGCCTCAGGAAGGTCGTCATCGCCGGCTGCCTTACGGAGCGCATGAAAGGGGCCCTGCTGGAAAAATTCCCGGGAGCCGATGCGGCGGTGGGCCCCGGCTCGCTGCGCGGGATAGCCCGGGCCGTCGAAGAAGGCGGGCTCCTGCTCTCCCCTCAGGCGGCGCTGGAGGCCCCGCCGCTCAAACTCCGCCTCACCGCGCCCCACAGCGCCTACCTCAAGGTCGCCGACGGCTGCGACAACCGCTGCGCCTACTGCCTGATACCCTCGCTGCGCGGGCCTTTCCGCTCCAAGCCGCTGGACCACGCCGTCGCGGAAGCCAGGGCGCTGGCGGAGAGCGGCGCGAAGGAAATTTCCCTGATAGCCCAGGACACGACCCTTTACGGCGCGGACCTCTACGGCAAACCCGCGCTGACCAGGCTCCTGCGGAAGGTCTCGGCGATAAAAGGTCTGCGCTGGATACGCGTGATGTACGCCTACCCCGAGCGCGTCACACCCGAACTATTGCGGGCGATGGCCGGCGTGGAGAATATCTGCCGCTACCTGGACCTGCCGCTGCAGCACGCCTCCGACGCTGTACTCAAGGCCATGAACCGCCGCTCGACGGAAAAGGGCCTGCGCCGCACGCTCGCGTCCATACGCCGCCTGCTGCCCGGCGCCGCCATAAGGACCAACTTCATAGTGGGCTTTCCCGGCGAGACGGAAAGGGATTTCGCGCGGCTGCTCCGCTTCGTGCGCGAGGAGCGTCTCGACAACGTAGGGGTGTTCAAATACTCGCCGGAGCCCGGCACCTCCGCGGCCGGCTTCCCCGGCCAGGTCCCCGATAAGGTCAAGACCGCGCGCATGAACGAGCTGCTGGCCGCGCAGGCCGCCGTCGTGGACGTCCTCAACGCCGGCCTGGTCGGGAAGAAGTTCGAAGTCCTGATGGATTCCGACCGTTTCGGCCGCACTTACCGCGACGCGCCGGAGATAGACGGCACGGTGGAGGTCTCGGCCGGCGCCGTCGTGAAAAAGCCGCGCCCGGGGGACCTCGTAAAGGTCCTGATGACCTCGGCCCGTGGCTATCAACGAAAGGGCCGGCTCATCTGAATCTCCTCCGGCTGGACCGGCGCCTCCATTAATAACTATAATATTGAATCACCTCCATAAGCGCCTATGGAGGCCTTTTTGTCATTCCCGGAACGGAGAATTCTTTTGACCATAGCCGCGCCGCGCACGCCACAACCCTTCACGCTCCCCTATTCGGAGGAAGCCGTCTCCCGGCTGGAGGCGCTGGACAGGCCTTTTACCGTCTCGCCCGGGGACGGGGCCGTCGTTTTCTCCGAAGGCCGCGGCCCGGAAGGCGCTTTCGCGCCCGCCTGCCTGCCCGCCGCGCTGGGCGATCCCGCCTTCCTCGCCGCGCACGGCCTGAGATACGCCTATGTGGGCGGCTCCATGGCCAACGGCATCAGTTCCACGACGCTGGCCGAGGCGCTGGGCCGGGCCGGAATGCTGGGCTTCTACGGCGCCGCCGGCCAGCCCGTCGAGGACGTGGAGAAGGCGATAGACCGCCTTCAGGCCGCCGGCGACATCCCTTACGGCTTCAACCTGATACACAGCCCTTCCGACCCCGCGCTCGAGACCGCCCTGGTCGATCTCTACCTCCGGCGCGGCGTGCGCCTTATCGAGGCCTCGGCCTTCATCGGCCTGACGCTGCCGCTGATACGCTTCCGCACGGCCGGCATACGCCGGGCCGCCGACGGCTCGATAGAGACGCCCAACCGCGTCATCGGCAAGGTCTCGCGCGTCGAGGTCGCGGAGCGTTTTTTCTCCCCCCCGCCGGAAAAATTCCTGAAAGAGCTGGTCTCGCGCGGCGAACTCACGCCCGAGCAGGCCCAGCTGGCCTCGCTGGTCCCGGTCGCGGAGGACGTCACGGCCGAGGGCGATTCCGGCGGCCATACCGACAACCGGCCGCTGGTCAATCTCCTTCCCACCATCATCGCCCTGCGCGGCCGCATACAGGCGGAGCGCGGCTACGCCGCGACCCCGCGCGTAGGGGCGGCCGGCGGCATAGCCACGCCCGAGGCCGCGGCCGCCGCTTTCGTGATGGGCGCGGCTTATATCGTGACCGGCTCGGTCAACCAGGCCTGCGTCGAGTCCGGCGCCACCGACCTGGTGCGCCGCCTGCTGGCCGCCGCGGAGCAGGCCGACACCGCCATGGCGGCCGCCGCCGACATGTTCGAGATGGGCGTGAAGGTGCAGGTGCTCAAGCGCGGCACGATGTTCGCGATGCGCGCCAACAAGCTCTACGACTATTACCGGGCCTACCCTTCTTTCGACGCCCTCCCCGCCGACACGAGGACGGCGCTCGAGCGCGACTATTTCCGGGCCTCCTTCAGCGAGATCTGGGCCTCCACGCGCGAATATTTCCTCAAGCGCGACCCCTCGCAGGCCGAGCGTGCCGAGCGCGACCCGAAGCACAAGATGGCCCTGGTCTTCCGCTGGTACCTCAGCCGCACCTCGCGCTGGCCGCTGGCCGGAGACGAGAGCCGCAAGGTGGACTACCAGATCTGGTGCGGGCCCTCCATGGGCGCTTTCAACGAGTGGACGAAGGGATCCTTCCTCGAGGCGCCCGAGAGCCGGGACGCCGTCACGGTGGCCCGCAACCTGCTCGCCGGCGCGGCGGCCCTCGGCCGCCTGCACGCCCTGCGCTGCCAGGGCGTCGCGGCCGACCCGCGCCTGGCCAGGCGCGAACCGAAGCGGGCCGAAGAGCTCGCCGCTTTTTTCAGCTGACCGCCCGCGGGGCGGAAGAATACCCGGCGCCCGACGCGGCGCGACGAACGAGGACTACATGAGCTCAAAGAACGAGAATACTCCCGCTCCCATCGCCATAGTCGGCATCGGCTGCCTTTTCCCCAAGGCGGACAACGCCAGGCGCTTCTGGGCGAACATAAAGAACGGCGTCGACGCCATCACCGAAGTCCCGGCCTCCCACTGGCTGCCCGAGGAGCATTACCACGCCGACCCCAGGCGCCCCGACATGACCTACGCCCGCCGCGGCGGCTTCATCCTGCCCGTCGATTTCGACCCGTCCGAGTTCGGCCTGGCGCCCAACGCGCTGGAAGCCACCGACAGCGCGCAGCTGCTGGGCCTGCTGGCGGCGAAGATGGCGCTCGAGGACGCCGGCTACGGCCCGGGCCGCGATTTCGACCGCGGCCGCGCCAGCGTGATACTGGGCGTGACCGGCGCGCTGGAGCTGGTCATACCGCTGGGCGCACGCCTGGGCCACCCGAAATGGCGCAAGGCCTTGTCCGAGTTCGGCATCACCGGCGCCGACGCCGACGCGGTGATCTCCCGGATGCAGGAGGACTATGTCCCGTGGCAGGAGGCCTCCTTCCCGGGCCTGCTGGGGAATGTCGTCGCCGGGCGCATAGCCAACCGCTTCGACCTGGGCGGCACCAACTGCGTGGTGGACGCCGCCTGCGGCAGCTCGCTGGGCGCGGTGCACATGGCCTCGCTGGAACTGCAGGCCGGCCGCTCGTCGATGGTCGTCACCGGAGGCGTGGACTGCTTCAACGATATCTTCATGTATATGTGCTTCAGCAAGACGCCGGCGCTTTCCGCCTCCGGCGACGCCAAACCCTTCGACGCCTCGGCTGACGGCACCGCGCTGGGCGAGGGCCTGGGCATGCTGGTCATGAAGCGCCTCGACGACGCCGTCCGCGACGGCGACCGGATCTATTCCGTGCTGCGCGGCGTCGGCTCGTCCTCGGACGGCAAGGGCAAGGCCATCTACGCGCCCAGCTCCGAAGGCCAGGCCCGCGCGCTGCGCGAAGCCTACCGCGTCACCGGCGTGAAGCCTTCCACCGTGGAAATGGTGGAGGCCCACGGCACCGGCACCACGGTCGGCGACGGCGTCGAGCTCAAGGGCCTCTCCGAAGTGTACCGCGAGGACAGGGCCGAAGGGACCTGGTGCGCGCTCGGCTCGGTCAAGTCGATGATAGGCCACACCAAGGCGGCCGCCGGCGCGGCGGGCCTTATCAAGGCCTCGCTGGCGCTTTACAACAAGACGCTGCCCCCGACCATAAAAGTGAAGACGCCGCTGGGCGACCTGGCCAAGGACAGCACCCCCTTCTACCTGAACGCCGAGCTCCGGCCGTGGATAAAGAAGGACCATCCGCGCCGCGCGGCGGTCAGCGCGCTGGGCTTCGGCGGCTCCAATTTCCACGCCATACTGGAAGAGCACTCTCCGGACAAGAAGAGGCCCGACTGGGACGGCGACTGTCAACTCGCCGTCCTCGCCGGCAAGGACGCGGCGGAACTGGGCGCGAAGCTCTCGCCCTGGAAGGACCTCGGCTGGGACGGCGTCCGGCTGGCGGCGATGAAGTCGCGCGCCGCTTTCGACCCGTCGGCGCACGCGCGTCTCGCTTTCGTGCTCGAGCGCGACCAGGACTGGAAGAAGGTCCTCGCCGCGGCCGTCTCCGGCCTCGCCTCGCGCAAGGAAGCGGACTGGACCGCCCCCGAAGGCGTGTATTTTTCGTCCGCCGCTCCCTCTAAGACGGCGGTGCTTTTCCCCGGCCAGGGCGCGCAGTATCCCGGCATGCAGCGGGATATCGCCTGCCGCTTTCCCGAAGCGCTGAACACCCTCGCCGCGGCCGACAAGGCCTTCGGCGGCGCCAAGCCCCTTTCCGACTATCTCTATCCGCGCCCGGCCTTCACGGCCGAGGCGAAGCGCCGGCAGGAGGAGGAGCTCAGGGACACGCGCGTGGCCCAGCCCGCCCTCGGCGCGGCCTCTTACGGCGCCTGGCGCGCGCTCTCCTCTTTCGGCCTGCGCCCCGCGGCCTTCGCCGGCCACAGCTACGGCGAACTGCCCGCGCTCTGCGCGGCCGGCGTCTTCGGCGAAGACGAACTCTTCTCCCTGTCGAAACTGCGCGGCGAGCTGATGGCCGCCGGCGGCGGCGACCGCGGCGGCATGCTGGCCGTTCAGGCCCCGCTGCCCGAAGTCGAGAAGGCCGTGAAGGAAGAGAAGCTCGACCTCCTCGTCGCCAACAAGAACACCCCCGCTCAGTTCGTCCTTTCCGGCGCGACGAAGGAGATCGAGCGCGCGGCGGAGCGGCTCGCGGCGCGCGGCCTCAAGTGCACGCGCCTGCAGGTCTCGGCCGCCTTCCACAGCCCGCTGGTGGCCGGCGCGCAGAAAGAATTCGCCGCGGCCCTCGGCAAGGTGAAGTTCGCCAGCCCCGCCGCCTCGGTCTACGCCAACAAGACCGCCGCCGTCTATCCCGGGGCCGCCGACAAGGCGCGCGAGACGCTGGCCTCGCAGCTGGCCTCGCCGGTGGAATTCACCGCGATGATAGAGCGGATGTACGCCGACGGCGTGCGGATATTCCTGGAAGTCGGCCCGGGCTCCCGCCTGACCGGCATGGCCGGGCAGATACTGGCCGGGAAGGAGCACACCGCTTTCGCGCTGGACGCCTCCGCCGGCAGGAAGAACGGCGTCGCCGACCTGGCCCGCGCGCTGGCGCGGCTGGCCGCGCTGGGCTGCGCCCTGGACCTCTCCGCCTGGGAAGGCGGCGAGGAGGGAGCGAAGGACGCGGACAGGAAGATCTCCAGGCTGGCCGTAAAGCTGACCGGCGCGGGCTACCGCTCTCCCCGCAAACCTTCGACGGCCACGAAACGGCAGCTGGGAGCGCCGCAGGCCCCGGCGCCGTCGGCGGCTTACGCGCAGCCCGCCGCCTCTTTCACCGCGGCGACCGGCGCTTACGCCTCCGAGGCCATGCGCGTCACGCAGGAGAGTATGGCCGCCCTGCAGCGCCTGCAGGAGCAGACCGCCCTCATCCACGCCCGTTTCCTCGAGGGGCAGGAGGCCGCCCAGCGTTCCTTCCAGGCCCTCATCGACCAGCAGCGCGCGCTGCTCGGCGGCGCCCCGCTTCCCGCGCAGCCCTTCGCCGCGCCGGCCTTTACCGCTCCCATTCCGCTCCCCGCCGTTGCGGCCGCGGCGTCCGCCCAGCCGGCCGGACCGGATGTATCGCGCGTCCTGCTCGAGATAGTTTCCGGCCAGACCGGCTATCCCGTCGAGTCGCTCAATCCCGACATGGACATGGAGTCCGACCTCGGCATAGATTCCATCAAGCGCGTCGCGATACTGTCCGAACTCCAGGAGAAACTACCGCAGGCCCCGCGCATCACCCCCGAACAGCTC
>JAGVVD010000053.1 GCA_019135865.1 Elusimicrobiota bacterium | reverse complement strand
GCCCGCGCGCCTGCGCCTCGCCGCGTTACACGCTGCCCGCCGTTCCGGGGACGCCGTCGGCGGTGCAGGTCTCGTCGTACAGCCTCATGTTCCGCTGGTATACCGGCGTCAACAACCCCGGCGCGGACTGCGAACTGCAACTGTCCACCGACGACTTCGCCGGGGCGGAGCCGCTCTCCTTCCGGCTCGCCGCCTGGGGCGAAGAGACCGAGCTGGTCGCGGACGGCCTCGCCGCCGGCGCCACTTACTACGCGCGCACGCGCGCTTTCAACGGCGAGAACGTACCGTCCGCCTATTCCGCTTCGACGGCCGCCGTCACCGAGCCCGCGCCCCTTACGCCGCCGGACAATACCCCGCCCTACACGGAACTCTCCTTTTCCGGGCCGTCGTACCAGGCCTGGGACGCCGTCTATGTCTCCACCGGGACCGCCGTGGTCCTTTCTTCCACCGATACGGCCGCGCCCGGCGAGACCGCCTCCGGCGTGAGCGCCGTACTCTATCTCCTGGACCCGGCCGATCCGGAGGAGGAGCCTTCGCTCTACGGGACGCCGCTGCTGCTGGCCGAGGGCGCCCATACCTTATATTATTCGGCCGTGGACGCCGCGGACAACGAGGAGGAACGCAAAAGCGCCGTAATAAGAGCGGACGGCACCGCGCCCGATACCGCGCTCTTCCTGGAGGCCGTCGCGGTCCCGCCCGGCCAGGGGACGCTTTCCATGCCGGCGGGCGCCCTCCTGTCGCTGAGCGCCTCGGACCCGGAAGTCAACGGCGTCGCCTCGGGACTGAAGCGCGTTCTCTGTATCGTGGACATGCCGGTCCCCCCGGAAGAATGCCTGGCGGTCCCCTACGACCCCGGCGCGCCGGCCGGCTCCTGCTCCAATCCAGTCTACGCCGCCCCTTTCACCCTGGGGGCGGGCACGCATACGCTGCATTACGGTTCGCTGGACCTGGTGGACAATGCCGGCCCGCTGCGCTCCCTCGCCGTGGACGCCGGCTACGCGCCGGCCGCGCCGCCGCAGGTCTACGGCGCCGCCCTGGGCGTCTCCTCCATCGCCTTTACCTGGGCGGCGGTCGAGGGCGCGTCGGGCTACCGCGTCTATTCCGGCGACGGCCTTACGCAGCTGGCCGACGGACCCGCGACGGAGTATCTCCTGTCCGGACTGCAGACCAACACGCGGAACAATATCTGCGTCGGCGCCTACAACGCCTACGGCGGGACGCCGCCGGCCTGCGAGATGGCAGCACGGCGACAATCCGTACTGGGTCACCGGCTACGAGGTCTCGCTTTCGACGGACGCCTTCGGACTGGATTTCTCCACGCCGGCGCCCGTTTCCGCCGGCCTGCGCGACGATCACCTGCCGGTCGGCGGCCTCGCGGCCGGCACCACCTACTGGGCGCGCCTGCGCGCCTATAACGGCGACAACCAGCTCAGCGGCTATTCCGGGACCTCTTCCGCGCGCACCCTGGCCCCGCCGCCGGAGCCGCCGGCGGACTTCTCCGCGGTACTGGGCACGGGCCCCGTCCGGGCTGAGCTCTCCTGGACGGCCGCCGCCGCGGGCACGCCGGCCGTAAGTTTCAAGCTCTACAAGGCCCAGGAACCGTCCCCGGAGGAATTCAACCTCCTGGCCCCAGGCCTGACGGAGCCGTCCTATACCGACCTGCCGTCCCAGACGGCCACTTACTATTACCGCGTCGCGGGCGTCAGCGCCGAAGGCCTGGAGGGGGAACCGTCGCCCCACGCCTCGCTCTTCGCCGACCCTGTCCCGCCGGGACACGTTTCCGATCTCGCCGCCGGCCAGGCCGATCCTTCCGACGGCTCCATAGTCCTCTCCTGGACCGCGCCGGAGGAGGACCACGCGCTGGGCCGCTATATCATAAAGAACGTGACCGAAAACGGCTGGGACGGCGGGACCGTGCTGGCCGACGTGGCCGCGTCCACCGGCCCCGGCGGCCGGGAAACTTTCACGCTCTTCTTCCCGTCCACGGAGACGGTGCGGACCCTGGCGCTCAGGGCCGTGGACGCCTTCGGCAACGAATCCTTGTACACCTCCAATAACGCTTTCGCCGATTTCGTCCCGCCGCGGATACTCTCGGTCTCCGGCGCCCCGGAACCCGGGTCGATGGCGGGCAGGCCGTTCACCATCCTCGTCCAGGCCGGGGACAATCACCTGGTCGCGCGCCGCGATATCCTGGTGGACGGGGAGCTCCTGGAGTCCGGCTACGCCGGCGAGGGCTTCTACTACAGCTGGCCGCTGCAGTCCTTCCCCGACGGGAACCACACACTTTCGGTCAAGGTCCTGGACGCCGCCGGCAACTCCGCGCGCTGGGACCTGCCGCTGGTGGTAAATTATGTCCCGCCGCCGGCGCCCCGCATCGCCTGGCCGACCGGGGACACCTTCCACCTCAACGAGACGAGCATAAATATTTTCGGAGAGTCGGACCCGGGCGTTTACGTTTCGCTCTTCCTGGACGGCGTCTATTACGGCTCGCAGCCGAGCGGCAACGGTCTTTTCGCCTTCCACGGCGTTCCGTTGCCCGGGGACGGCTCTTTCGTCGTCACCCTGCAGGCCGCCGATCAGAAAGGCAGCGGCCCCGGGTCGGCGCCGCTGACCCTGATAGTGGATTCCGGCCCGCCCGCCCCGCCCGCGGAGCTTTCCGCCGAGGCCGGTGTCTACGGCGGCGTGAAGATCTCCTGGAAGCTCCCGTCCGGGGAAAAGCCGGCCTCCTACTATGTCTATCGTTCCACGCATGAAGGCGGCCTGGCGGAGGGCGGCACGGCCCCCCTTTACGGCGTGAGTCCGCAGGTGACGGGCCTGGAGTACACCGACTACCCGCGGCCGGACGGCGTCTACTATTACGCCGCCGCTTCGGTGGACGCGGCGGGCAATTACAGCGTTCTTTCCAACGTCGCGGCCGCCGTCACCGATTCCGACGCGCCCTCGGCCGCGCTCTCCCTGCCCGGCTTCCAGCCGCCGCTGGGCGCGGGGACCTACAGGGTGGAACTCGAAGTATCCGAGGTTCTCTCCGGGTACCCGTACCTGGTGTTCGGGCCGCCGCACGCCGGACCGCTCGTCCTGCCGCTGGAGCCGGAAACGCCCTATCTCTGGACGGGAACCCTGACCGTGACCGCGGCCATGCTCTCCGGCACCGGCTATTTCAGTTTCGAGGCCTCGGACCTCTCCGGCAACAAGGGCGGCGAAATGACCTCGGGAGGGACGCTGGAACTCGACACCGCCGGTCCGGAGGCTTCGCTCGCCTTCGAGCCTCCGGCCGGCCCCGCGCTCAAGGGGGGGGCCTATCCTCTGCGCCTGACCCTGACCCGGCCGTCCGCGGCCGCGCCCGAACTTTATTACTCCGTCGCGGGCGGCACGGAGGCCGTGGCCCTCTCCTCCTCCTCGTCGGCCTCGGAATGGTCCGGCCTGCTGGGCGTCGACGCCGGCACGGGCGAAGGGGCGCATTATTTCCTGTTCTCGGCACGCGACACGCTGGGCAACACCGGGACGCTCCTGACCGGCGCCACGTACTTCATAGCCGATACGCTGGCCCCCGGCGCCCCGCTCAGCCCCAACTGGGCCAACGGCCCCGGCGGGCGCGTGGACCTGAGCTGGTCGGCGCCGGCGGGGGAGAGACCTTCGGCCTACCGGCTCTATCGCGACGGAGAACCGCTTCCGGGCGCCGTCGTTCCCGACCCGGAATACCACTCCGGCGCTTATTCAGAAGTGCCGCCGCCCGGTCCGCGCGTCTACCGCATAGCGGCCGTGGACGCCGCCGGCAACGAGGGCCCTCTTTCCGACCTCGTGGAAACCCTCTCCGACGGCGAGCCGCCGCCGCCGCCCGCGGAGCTTTCCGTTTCTGCCGACGGCGCGCTGGTGCAGCTCGCCTGGACGGCGGGCCAGGGCGAACCGGCCGTCTCCTTCAGGCTCTACCGCGCCACGTCGCCGATAAGCTCCGCCGCCGGGCTGTCCGGCCGGGCCTTGATAGGCGCGGCCGCTTCCGACGCGCCCGGCCGCGACGGCGTGTACTATTACGCGCTGAGCGCCGTGGACGCCGCCGGCAACGAGAGCGCGCCCGCCGCGGCCGAACCCCTCTCCTATGACGGCGCCGCGCCCGAGATAACCATCACCGGCGCGACCGGCGGCGTCCATTACAACGCCCCGGTCAGGCCGCAGGTCGGGATCTACGACCTGGCCCCGGACCAGACCGGGATCCTGCTCGACGGCTCGGTCTTCGTTCCCGGCGCGGTAGTCGCGTCCGAAGGGAGCCATACCCTGCTGGTGAACGCCTCCGACGCGTCCGGCAACTCCTCGTCGGCGACCGTCGTCTTCGTCGTGGACCTCACCACCCCCGTGATAACCGTGGGCGGCGTCTCGCAGGGGGGGAGTTACGTCTCCGCCGTGACGCCGGCGGTCTCGGCGTCGGACGCTTATCTTTCCAGCGTGACCGCGCTGCTCAACGGGGCCGCCTACCCTATAGGCGAACCCATAACGGCCGGCGGAGCCTATACGCTGGAGGTGACGGCGCGGGACTTCGCCGGCAACTCCTCCGCGTACGGCGTCTCGTTCCAACTCGACCCGCCGCCGCCCGGGCCCGCCGGTCTCTCCGCCGTCATAGAGGACGGTTCCGCGCTGGTCCTGGCCTGGGAGCCGCTCCCCGGCGCGGCTTTATATAAGGTCTACCGCGACGGCGTCTATCTCTCGCCCGTCTCCTCCGCTTCCTTCCGCGACACGGGCTACGCCGCCGGGACGGCGGCCGTCTACGAAGTGGCCGGCATAGACGGCAAAGGCCGCGAAGGCGCGCGCGCGCGGGCCGAACTGCCGACGCTGCGTTTCTCCTTAGCCGGTTACGGCAATTACGCCGGCTCCGCGCAGGCGCTCAACCGCGGCTTCTTCGACACGGTGCGCTTTACCGTGGCGAACGGGGGCGCCCTGCCCCTGGCCGCCGGCCCGCTGACCCTTTCGTCCGCCGGCGGGGCGGCCGCGCCGGCCCCGGTGACGGCGGTCCCCGCCGGCGGTTCCGCGGAGCTCTCCGCGGCCGTTTACACGGCGGCGGCGGCGTCCGCCGCGGTGGCCGCCCGCGCCGAACTGGCCCTGCCGCCCGCCGGCGATGCCGCGCTGAAGGCGGTGCTCAACTTCAGCATGGCCTCACGCGAACCCGTCCAGCCCGTGATAGAGCTCTACCCCGAGGCGCTGGTGCGCGGCGCCTACGCCAAGGCGAAGCTCAAGTTCAACAACCGCGGCTCCGCCCCCGCCGACGTGGTGGCGGCCGTCGTCTCGAACTACTCCGCGCGGTCCAGTACGGCCGCCGTCCTGGCGCTCCGGACCCCGGCCGGTTTCACGCTCTCGCGCGCCGAACTCCTGCAAGCCTCGCGCGACGTGAACGCCGCTTTCCTGGACGGCGCGCAGGTCTACTATGTCCGGGTCCCGCCCGGCTCCTCCTACCTCTTCGACCCGGTGGAACTGGCCGTGCCGCTCTCGGCGGAGGGAGAACTGCTGCTCGCCGGCGGCGTTTACTCCATGCACTACGCGCTGGACCGGACGCCGCTTTCAGCCGCGCCCGCCTTCGAGGCGGTCCTTCCGCAAAGCGCCGCGGCCGTCATCCCGTATACGGCCTTCGCCTCCCCGTCCAGGGAGGTCTACGACAAGGGCGAACCGGTCGTCATCAGCGGCTACGCGCTCGACCCCGCCACCGGACTGCGGCCCGGCGGCAAGGCCGTGCGGCTGACCGTCTCCAACAGGGGGTTCGAGCGCGTGGTCGGCGTCACCACGGCGCAGGACGGCTCCTTCGTCCACGTCTCCACGCCGACGGCGGGCGAGGCCGGCATCTACTACGTGACCGCCTCCTATCCCTACGCGGTCAGCCGCCTCGCCCAGTCCTCCTACAGCATAACCGGCTTCGAACCCGGTTATACCGATTACACCGCCAGGCTGGCGCAGAATTCCTCTTATACTTTCGACGTCCCGCTGCACAATACCGGCGAGACCGTCCTCACCGGGCTGGAAGTTTCTTTCGCGCAGGACTCCGGGACGGGCGTCGCCGTTTCCGCCGCGCCGCCCCCTTTGGAAATACAGCCCGGCGAGCGTAAGGACCTGGCCGTGACGCTCAGCGCCGCGCCGGACGCCTCGCCCGCGGCTTCCTTCACGCTCAAGGTCCGCGAATCGCACGGTTTCGAGCGCGTCATGCCGATCGAGGTCTCGGTCTCGCCGGCGCAGGTCGTGCCCAGGCTGACGCCGCAGTCCTTCGAGACGGGCATGGTGGCCGGGGAAATCCGCTCCCGCGCCATAACCGTGGAAAATATCGGCTATTCGACTTGGACGGGCATAACCGCGGGCTCGCCGTCGCTGTCCTGGGTCAGGCTGCAGGGCCCGCCGCAGCTGGGCGACCTGCCCCCCGGCGGGAACGTCACCTTCACCCTGCTCCTGGAGCCGCCGCCCGGCCTGTCCAACGGCGTCTACCCGCTCAGCCTGCAGCTCTCAGGCGGCGGCCACCCGGCCGTGCCCGTGAGCGCGGCCATAACGGTGACGTCGGACCGGCAGGGCGGCCTGCTGTTCACGGCGCTCAACGCCGACAAGACGCCCGGCGACCCGGGCCGCTGGATAGGCGGCGCCGATTTCACGCTCACCAGCGTGGACATCAAGGGCCTGAGCCTGCGGGCCAGGACGGACCCCAACGGGCTGGCGCGTTTCGAGAACGTCCCGGCGGGCCGCTACGGCTGGCGCGCGGAGGCGGAAGGGTTCCAGACCGTCACGGGACAGGCTGACGTGGAGCCGGGGCTGACCCCGGCGCTGACGGCGCTGCTCCCCACCGCCATGGTCAGCTACAAATGGTCGGTGACGCCCACCACGATAACGGACAAGTATGATATCACGCTGGACATGACCTTCCGCACGGACGTGCCCGCGCCGGCGCTGGTGGTGGACCCTCCCGCCATCAACCTGCTGATGGACGGCGGGCAGACCATGAACACGCAGTACACGATAAAGAACAAGGGGCTGGTGTCGGCCTATAACGTGAAAGTGTTCACCTACGGCGGCGATCCGGCCATCGAGGTGGAGGCGGCGTTCAGCGAGATAGCCGAGATAAAGGCCGGCGAGAGCGTGGTGGTGCCCCTGAGGGTGAAACTGGCGCATGCGTCGTGCCATACCTGCAGCGCGGGACAGAATTACGAGTACAGGTGCGCGGCCGGCCTGATGACGCCCGCCGCCGCAAACAGCGTGTCGATAACCGCGGGCGGACGCGAATGCGGCGGCGGGGGAGCGGCAGGAGGCGGGATATTCGGCGGTCTCGGCGTCGGCGGTGGCGGTGGAGGAGGCGGTCCGGCCAGTTATGTCCCAAAATCCGTCACCAAGGCCGCGACGACCAAGAAATGCTCGGCCGGCGCCGAGCCGGGCTTCACCGGGTTCCTGCACCGGCTGTTCCGCCCGCCCGGCATGTGCCCCACTGATGAAGCCTCCCTGAGCCATGAGCCGCAATCCCTGGCCATAGACTGGGGGCTCTACTACGATCCGGGGCTCAACAAATTCTTCGAAAGCACGGACTGGACCATAGAGGAGCGTCCCGACGGCTCCCTGGTGCTCACCGACCACGAGGGGAACCAGATAGTCTTCGTCCGCAAGGGGAGCCTCAATGTCGAGCTCACGGCCGCCTGCGGTCAGTACGCGGACGTGCCGGGCTATAACGCGGAAGTATCCTACCAGGCGGGGGGCTACACCGTCGCGCGCAAGTCCGGCGAAACTCTCTCCTTCAGCAAGCACGGCGGCAAGTACAAGCCGGACGTGATCCGCGACCAGAACAACACCACGCTGACCTACGCCTATGACGAAGCGGGCCTGGTGACCCGCATAACCGACGTCCATGGCCGCTACATGAACTTCGCCTACGACGGCCAGGGGCGCAAAAGCGAGGTGGCCGACCACGCGGGCCGGCGGGTGCTGCTGGCCTACGACGGGGAGGGCCGGCTGAGCGGCGTGACCGACGCGGACGGGGGCGTCAGTTCCTACGTCTACGGCGAGGACGGGCGGCTGGCTTCCGTCACGCGCCCCAACGGTGCGCACGAATACACCGTCTACGATTCCACGGGGCGCCTGCTGGAATACAAGGAAGACTACGACAATAACAAACTAAC
>JAGVVD010000007.1 GCA_019135865.1 Elusimicrobiota bacterium | reverse complement strand
AAGGAAAGGTTGCTGGGGATCGGTTGATAATGTGATCGACAGCGTCAAAATCACTCAAAAAATGAACGGACAGCGCACTACTGTTTGGGGAACATTCTTAGATGAGTTGACACGGGCGCGCGCGCGGCGGGCGCGGAGGAGGACGGCCCCGCGGGGGCCGCCGCCGGAGGCTTACAGGCCGGAAGGCCAGGGCATCACGACGGCCTCCCAGGACTTTCGCGCCAGGTTCAGGTTGGTGACCATGATATTGGCCGCGGCGGTCGGGTCGTAATAGATCCGGCAATGGGAGTTGGAGTTTATGTTGGCGGACCCTTTGACGATTATGGTGCCGTGCAGCAGGTCCGAACTGCCGCCGCCGTTGGGCAGGGTAAGGTCCCCGCCGACATAGACGAAGCCCTGCAGGGCGGGGTTTATGCTCTTGGTCGCGCTGGCGGAGTAGGTATGGTTGATGTCTCCGAAACAGGCCGGCGGCGGGGACGGGACCTTCAGGCCGGGGTCGTAATTGTCGAGATAATAGTCCCAGTCATTGCAGTACTGCTTCCAGGCCTTGGGCGGGACCTTGGCGTTCCTGGCCCCCAGCGTGGGACAATTGCCGTTGTGGAAGGAGAGGTTCCCCATCACGATGACGGCGCCGTTCACGGCGCTGCGGAAACTGGTCCAGTTCCCCTCTACAAAGTAGGGTTTCCCGGTATTGGAGGTGCAGTTGCTGCTGAAATTGCCGGGCTGGTAATAGGCCCGGCCGCAGGGATCGTTGCCCGAAGCGATGGCCGAACTTTTGTAGGCCGCGAAGTCTATGGAGGGCGCGGGAGGAAGGGCCGTGTAATAGGAATGCCACCACCAGCAGTTGGGGGAGTCGCAGTTGGGCGGCGCCGGACCGTTATTGTCCCTGTTGGCGGCGCTGCCCGAGTTGAGGATATTGCTGGCGCTCCAGAAGGACGGATGGGTCTTGCCGTCTATGTCCACGTTCTTGGGGCTGGCCACCGCGCCCCACTCCACCTCTATATTGTTGCCGCTCATCTGTATGCCGTCGTCGGCCTGCACGCTCACCTCGCTGAGCACCTGGTTCTGGTAGACGGCCTTGAGCGCGCGGACCTCGCGGGCCATCCTGTCCCGGCCGACGCCCACGATGGTCGCCTCGCCGGCCTCCGGACCGCTGGTGAGGGAGATGGCGTAGGAGCCGCCGGGGAGTTCCGTGTAGGCCAAGTCGAACTCGAAACCGGGGAAGGTCTGGCCGGACTGCAGCTCCTTCCAGGTGCCGGTGGACTCGATGATCTTCTGGAAGCCGCGGTCCAGGGCGGCCTCGGCCAGCTGCAGGGCGTTGGAACTCTGCCCCTGCTTCACGCTCCAGTTCGTCTCGTTGCGGACATACTTGACCATTACCGGCGTCAGTATGGCCAGAAGCACCACCAGCAGGATGGCGACCACCAGGAGCTGTCCTTTTCTCCGTTTCATCAGTTCATTATTCTCACTTTCTGCACCGACAGCTGCAGCACTTTTTTGCCCCCCCTGAACGAAAGGGCCTGCGCGGTTATGGCGACGGAGATGAGCGTGACGTCGTCCGTGCGGGGATAGGTGAAGGCTATGTAGGCCAGGTTCTCCGAGAGCAGCGTGACCCGGCCGGAAATGGTCATGTAAAGCTTGTTCCCTTCCTGATAGAAGGAGACCGGTTCCCCCTGGACGCTGGTGAAGGAGATGCGGGAGGCCGGCGGCTGGCCGGGGGCCCGGTCTATCACGAACGTGGAACTCCTGCCCTGCCGGACGAAACGGTTTATCATGTCCAGGCCGGCGCGGACGTCGCGCTGTATGGCGTTGCGCGCCGTGGTCTGCCCCCAGAAATTGAGCATCTGCGTCATCAGGGTCGCGCCGAGCCCGCCGAGTATGCCGAGGATGGCGACGGTCATGATGAGTTCGGTGAGGGTGAAGCCCCTCCTGGCGCGCCTCAGGGCCACAGGAAGTTCCTCCCGGTGACCGTCTCTCCGGCCTCGACGGAGACGCCGGAATCGGTCTTGCTGGTGTAAGCGACCGTCCCGTTCCTTTCGTCGACCACGGGGTAGAAGGCCCGCAGATTATAGGAGGCGCTGGTACTGGAGCGCACTTCCAGGCTGTAGGTCCCGTCCGACTTGCTGGAAGCGGAATAATAGACGACGCCGGCCGCGGCCGTGGAGGCGTATATGGCGGGCAGCGGGTCGGTCACGGCGGCCGTGCTGGCCACCACCAGCACCCCGGTTGTTATGGGTTCCCCCTGGTCGGAGACGCTGCCGCTTATGGTCCCCATGGCCCCGACCACCGTGATGGTGCCGGCGAAGACGGCCGCCCCCGCGACGGTGACGTCGGCGGCGAGCGGCATGTCAGGCACCGAGGTATAGGTCTGGAGCGGGTCCAGGTCGGGTTCTATCTGGTAGGTGGCGGAAGAGGTGGCGGCGAAGATGTAGAAATAGCCCGTGATGTCGCTGACATCCTCGTAGACGGGCCCTCCGTTGGAGGCCCGCACCGGGATATTGGGCAGGGCCCCCGTCCCGGAAGTGACGTAACCCCGGATATAGCCGCCGCGGGCGAGGTGCAGGTCCGGCGCCGTGGTCACTTCGCCCTGGTTCACGGTCACCACCGCGTTCTCCGTCCCGTAATTGCCGTCGTCGGAAGCGCAGTTGGCGGTGATCACGGCCGTGCCCGTCGAAACGGCGAGGAAGTACCAGCCCTGGGTGTCGGTCGTTATGGAATTGCCGTCGGAGGAGCAGACCGCCTTGCCCTGGAGCGGCGTCCAGTGATCCGGTCCCGCGCCGTAAACGTGGCCGGAGACCAGACCGCCGGTGTAGGTGGAGGACAGGACCGAATAATTGAGGCCGGCGGCGGGCCAGGGCGGAGAGGTGGAGGCGCCGGGGACCATGATCGTCGCGTTCTGCGTGACCGTCACGTCCGCGATCACCGCCATGTAGGGACCGTACGCCGCCGTCAGGTTCCAGGTGCCCGTGGCCACCCCGACCAGCGTGAAGGAGGAGACCGGGCAGGTCTGCCCCTGCGCGCCGGCGACGGAACTGACCGACGACCGGACGGCCGGGGAATTGCCGTCGTCGGAAAAGACGTAAGCCCCGGTCGCCGGAACGCCCGAAAGCACGGTCTGCGCGCCGGCGGCCTTGTTGAAGGGGCGGTAGGGCAGGCCGGCGGCCGCGCCGCCGGGGTTGTAATAAAAATCGTTCGCGTTATTCCCGCTGTCGTAGGCGCGGCCGTAGACCGTCCCCGGCGAACAGGGGAGCGAGAAGCGGACGAGCTGGTCCTCCCGCTTGAGGCCGGCCGGCAGGGGGATGCAGGAAGTCTCGCAATAGTCCGGCACGCTGGCCGTATGCCGCCAGCCGACGGAGTCGATGACGGAACCCGAAGCGTCCGTGAGCCAGACCGCGCCGCTGTGATCGTACATGAGTATCGGCTTGGCGCCGGGGGGCGCCCAGGCGAAACCAGGCGGGCTGCCGACGGAACAGGCCGAGTTGGCCGAATCCGTGTAATATGCGTCCGCGGCCAGCGTGACGCCCGCCACGGTGAGCGAGGGAGCGTTGGCTATCAGGTAGTAGCCGCCGGCGGGAACGAAAGTGGAGACGTAGACCAGCGGGATGTCGGAGCAGAGCTGGTTCATGTACTTGCTGCCGTAATTGAGCCGTATGGAATGGCTGAAAGCGTTCAGGCCGATATCCACCGGGGCGGGCGTCGGGTTGAAAAGTTCTATGTACTGCGCGTCGAAACCCCCGGCCTGCACCGTCGAGGCCACGACCTGGCTTATGACCAGGCCCGGATCGACCGCGTAGACGCTGTCGGAGGCGATGGTGCCGGTCCCGATGCGGACGATGGAGAAGTCCTTCGGCACATAGGAGCCCTGCGGCACGCTGAGGCTCTGGGGGGTCGTCTGGGAGAAGAACCCGGCAGAAGAACAACTGAGCGTATAGGTCCCCGGCGCCACCTGGAACCGGTATTCCCCGGCCGCGTCGGTGTAGCCTCTCCATTTAGGGGTGCCTACCACCTGGACCAGAACGCCCCGCGCCGGCAATCCCGCTTCTCTCACCGTGCCGCTGAAACCGGCGCTCAGCGTGGCGGCGTCCGGGTTCTGGTAATAACTGTCGATCTGGACCTTCCGGCCTTCGCCTCGGTCGGTCCAGGTGACGTAGACCGTGATCCTTTTCATCCCGGTATCGTTGGCCGTATACGTGACGGTGGAGACCGTGTTGCCGGACACGTAGGCGTAGTCCACGTTCACGGAACGGGTGAAAGGCGGCATGCCCCAGAGGGTTATCAGTTCCGGCGGGTAACTGCCGGTGTCGTAGACGAAATCCGGCGAATAGCCGGAGCTGACGGCCGGGGCGGTGGTGACCTTGATCTGGAAGTACGACATGTTCTTGAGCACTTCCATCCGCTCCTGCGCCAGGTTGGTGGCGATGGTCTTCAGCCTCGACTGCGCCAGGGCGACGTTGATGTACTTGAAAGCGCCCATCCCCCCCACCACGCCTATGGTGATGACTGACATGGCTATCATCAGTTCGGTAAGGGTTACGCCCCGGCGCCGGCCAGGAGCGCGTGATGGGATGGATTCCGGCATCGCAATACCCGCGGGAGGTTCCCCCCCGGAAAATCTCCTTCTCAGCATATCTGCGGGGCCTTCAGACCGCACCCCCGCCCCGCGGGACGGGCGCGGCCCCGCGCCGGTCCCTGAACGGAAGTTCAGGGATAAGAACCCAGGTCGTCGAACTCTTCTTCGGAGGCCGGCGGCTCTCCGGCCGGTTCCGGGGCGGCCGGCGCGGCCGGGGCGGGTTTGGCCTTGGCCGGGGCCTTCTTTTTCCGCACCAGGACCTTCTTCTTGGGCCTGGGCTTCACCTCGGCCGGCTTCTCCGGCGGCCGGGCGGGCTGTTTCATCTCGGCCAGGGTCCTGCGCCGCTCCTCCAGGAGCTCGTCGAAGGCCTCCCGCTGCTCCTCGTCCAGGTATTCCCTGACGAGATCGGGAATCCCCCTGCTTATCAGGGAAAGCCGGTACCGGGTCTCGTTCATGCGGTACCGCCATTTCTTCTCCTCGGCGGCCGCAGCCTCGTATTCCTTGAAGATCGTGTCGAAGTCGCGCGTCTGCTTCTGTATCGCGCCCGAGATGCGCTCCTCCTGGCGGGCGCTCAGCTTCAGCCGGCCGCCCAGATCGGCGATCACGGCCCCGGCCTCCGGCCTGGAGACGCTGAGGGCGCCCGGTTCCGGGGGCACTTCGAGGTCGGCGGCGAACGAGACCGGGGCCAGCAGCGCGGCCGCGGCCAGGCAGGCCGGCAATAGGATCATCCTGTTCATTTTCATCCTCCGTGCGGCGGCCTATTCCTGGTCGGCCAGTTCGGAAATGGCGACCCGGCTGGCGTGTTCCGTCCTGCCCCAGTAGTCCCTGCTGCGGAAAAGCCCCGCAACGAAGACCGGCATCCTCAGCGAGAGCAGCACGGGATGCAGGAAGTAAGCCGCGAAAACATCCGCTCCTTCCCCCGCCAGCAGTATCGCGGTCGAGGGGTAGAGCAGCAGGGGCGCGAGGGACAGCGCTTTCAGCGCCGCCCGCGAACCCGGCAGCACCTCGTAGAACCACAGCACGAGGTTGAAGCCGTCCCTAGTGTAATAAATAAGGGCGGCCGCAAGCAAAACGACCGCGAACTTGTAGGCCTGGGCGCAGTAGACGCCGGCCTCCAGCGCGCGCAGGTCCCCCTTCAGGACGGCGCGCGCCCACAGCCCCCGCAGATGCCGGCGCGCCGTGTCCAGCGAACCGCGCGTCCAGCGTATGGAGCGTTTGACGTACTGAGCCAGCGTCACCGGCTCCTCGTCGTACACTACGGCGTCGGCCGCCCAGGCGATGCGCACCCCGTGCCGGGCCAGGCGCATCTGGAGTTCCAGGTCCTCGGTCAGGCAGTGCTGGTCCCAGCGGAAGGCGTCGGCGACGGCCGCCGACAGGCAGATGCCTTTGCCGTGGAAGGTGGCGGAAAGCCCCCAGGCCTCCTTGGGCTGCTGGAAGAAGCGGTTCGTGATGCAGTGGCCGGCCGCCAGGATCCGCGGGATGAGCCCTTCGCGCTTGTTCTTGGCGAGCTGCCGCCCCTGTATCGCCGTCTCCCCCGCGGCCAGTCTCGCGTTCATCGCCTTCAGGAAGCCGGGATGGGCCAGGGAATCGGCGTCGAAATAACAGAAGGCGTCGTAGCGCCGGTACGCCAGCGCGCGGTCCGTGCCCCAGTTCAGCGCCCGCGCCTTGCCGGCGGGACCGTCGGCGGGGCCGTAGCGCAGCACCCGCGCGCCGGCCGCCTCGCCGATCTCCGCCGTCGCGTCGGTGCAGTGGTCGGCCACCAGCCAGACGTCGAAAGCCTCGCGGGGATAAGCCAGCCCCAGCAGGCTTTCGAGGGAATACTTCACCACCTTCTCCTCGTTATAGGCCGGCAGCATGACGGCGAAGACGGCCTTCGTTCCCGGGTCGCGCGGAGAGGCGGGCGGGCGGGCCAGGCCCCTGAAACTGAGAAAAAGGTAGTAGAGCCCGGTGAAAAAAAGGAAGGCCTGCAGCAGGTTGGCCGCGAAGAGCGCGGGGTAATATAACAGGTATTCCGTCATGTATTCAGAAAGATATCATTGACAGCGGGCTATATTTGGTGTTATATCATATTTACCCCCTTATGGAGACAGGCGAAAAACGATCCGGCTGGCGCATCTGGCTCTACCTTACGCCGGTCTACCTGCTGCTGCTCTGGCCGCTGGTCCGCTGGAGCATGAAGATAGACTCTAGCGAGATCAGCCTCTCGAAGGAGGATTACAGCGCCTTCGCTTCCGACGAAGGGGAGCTCAAGGATTGGGGAGAGCTGGCTGAGCCCGAATTCGTGGACGGCGTCCTGCGCGTCAGGTACCGGACCGGAGGCGAGGAACCGGAACAGTCCCTGGTGAGGGCCGGCTCCGCCTCTTCCGACGGGGAGAAGAAGCGGGGCGCTAAGCCGGCGGAAGGCCGGGACGGCGGGACCGGCGGCGGCGACGAGCGCATGTCCGCGTCCAAAGCGCTGGCCGCCGGGATAAAGAAGCCGGACATGGCCGACGTGAACAAGCGGGAGCAGATGAGCGTCGGGCACCAGAAGGGCTACCTGACCAAGGCCGTCGGCGCCGCGATGAAGAACCCCAAAGCGGTGAGGGCGCTGCTCAACAACAAGTACGTGGTCGAAGGCTTCATGGCCCGCGGCACGGTCAAACAGGCGACCTCCAGCCCCGAAGCGCTCAAACAGTACCTCAAAGGCTCCGGCCCGGTCAATTTCCTCAACAACCCCGTGGTCAAGGCGGCCATGAACAACCCGGCCGTGGTAAGCGCCGTGGCCTCCAGCGGCATGGTCTCGGCCATGCTGGAGACGCCGGCGGCCAAGGCCCTGATGAACGATCCGAACGCGATCGCCGCCCTGGTGCAGGAGAACCCCCAGCTGGTGCAGCTGGCCATGCAGAACCCGCAGACCCTCGCCATGCTCATGTCCAACCCGGAAGTGAGCGGCGTCGTGGGCAAGTTCGACACCAGCAAGGTCAAGACCCCTTTCTGACCCGCCCCCCGCCCGCCGCCTTGTCCCCGGTCAACACGGCGCTTGACACCTGTCAACCAAAAGTCCTATAAATGCCTTAGGCACAAAGGGCAGCCGGGCGGCCGGCCCTGAAACGGAGGTTCTCCATGAAGCAGCTCAAAATAATGTTGTCCCTGGCGCTGACCGCGTCCTTCGCGGCCTCGGCCTTCGCCGGCGGGAGCAAGATAGTTACGTTCGACAGGCACATGAAGTCGTCGGAGAGGTTCGTCCAGATAAACAGCATCGGCGGCACCGTGGAGCGCGACCTGCGGCTCATCGGCGCGGTCGCGGCCGTCTTCCCCGAGGACGTCAAGGATTTCAAGATCTGGTCGCTCAAAGGCGTGACCAACGTGGAGGACGACCTCTACCTGCCCTGGCTCAACGAGGCCTCGCTGCAGGCCAGCCCCCTGCCGACCATGGAGGCCGCGCTGGCCTCCGCCGGCGAGCTGGAAACCCCCGCGGCCGAGGCGGCTCTTTCCTTCACCAGGGAAGAGGACGCCGAACTGCCCTGGGGCATCAAGCGCGTCAACGCCGCCGGCGCCTGGACGCATGTTACCGGCGCGGGCGTCAAGGTCGCCGTGATAGACACCGGCATAGACTATACCCACCCCGAACTGGCCCCCAATTATAAAGGCGGCTGGAACGCGGTGACCCAGGGCCCCGACCCGATGGACGACCAGGGCCACGGCACGCACGTGTCCGGCACGGTCGCCGCGGTGCGCGACGGCGCCGGCGTGGCCGGCGTGGCCCCCCGCGCCGGTCTCTACGGCGTGAAGGTCCTCGACAAGAACGGCTCCGGCCAGTATTCCTGGATCGTCGCCGGCATACAGTGGGCCGTCGAGAACGGGATGCAGGTCATCAATATGAGCCTGGGCGGCCGCAGCGGAACGGCCGCGCTGGCCGAGGCCATGAAAGAGGCCCACGCGGCCGGCATAGCCATAGTCTGCGCCGCGGGCAACGACTCCGGCGCGGTCAACTATCCCGCCAAATACCCGGAGGCCATAGCCGTTTCGGCCAGCGCCTCCAACGACACCCTCGCCTACTTCTCGTCCAAAGGCCCGGAGCTCTCCGTTATAGCCCCCGGCGTGAGCGTCTACTCGACCAAGAAGGGCGGCGGCTACACCACCATGTCCGGCACCTCGATGGCCAGCCCCCACGTAGCGGGCCTGGCGGCGCTGGCGGTGGAAGCCGGCCATAACGGCGCGGAAGCCGTGCGCGCGGCGCTCAAGGGCGCGGCCACGCTGCTCCCGGCCGTCGATCCCGGCCACCAGGGCGCCGGCATGGTCGACGCGGCCAAGCTGGTAAGAACGGAGAATAAGGTCGTTGGACAAGTCTGCAAATGGGTCGTCCAGTCGATTATCTCCGGCATGATATGGGACGGAGTAAAATGGGTCTATCAATACACAACGCAAAACGTGTACGTCTGCGAGACGCCCTCCGCGGATATCCCGCCCCAGGTCGGACCCCAACTGCATCAGCGGACCGGGATCTAGATCCGGGCGCCATCAAGATCTGATGGTCTGGAAAAACATAAAAATATCCGACGCGGTAAAAACGGGGGTGCTGATAGTCATCGGCACCCTCGTTTTACTGTTCGCGTTAAAACCCACGGCGGACAGATTGATACCGGGCTTTTCAGAACGGGACGAGATTTTTTTCGCAGCGCAAAGCCTCGTCATGGTCCTTTTCTCGATCGGCCTACTTTTCCGCCTCGGGCACATGGACCCTCGCCGGTTGCGGGAAACCTTCTCGCTCCCCCTGACACCCGGTCTACGGGCCGGGGCGAAATACTCCGCCATCTATCTCATGTTTTTGGCTCTTCTCGGCGCCGTTCTGGTCTCCCTCGTTTTCCTGGCCGCCCAAATTAGCGGCACGCCGGTCGCGGACATCATAAAGGATGGCGGGAAGACGACTCTATTCCCGACGGACGTCTTGGAGTCAAAATCGCGGATGTTCGCGTATTTCACCGGCTTCTGTTTCCTGGTCCCGGTCGCGGAGGAGATCTTCTTTAGGGGGATACTCTATGAGTCACTGAAGTCAAGATTCAGCGTCAAAAGATCAATGTGGGTTTCCGCTTTTATCTTCGCGATTGGCCATATCAACAACTTCGCGATGTCCTTTATCGCCGGACTCTATCTGGCTTTCGTATACGAAAAGGAGCAAGGCCTCTTCGCGGCTATAACGGCCCACTCCGTTATCAATTTTACCGCCCTGCTGGTCATGATATTCCTGTAGCAACCCCGGAGTCTCAAATACAAACCCCCGCGGGGATCCCGCGGGGGTTCTTTATTTTCCGGGACCGCCGGCTTACCAGGTCTCGGCTTCGCCCGTCATCTGCTCGAGGCGGCTCTCCACGAGCCTGGCCTTGGAGCCTTTGCGCTTCTCCAGCTGGCCCTTGAGCTTGGAGAGGTCCTTCTCCATGCGCTTGACGCGCTGTTCCTGACCCTTGAGCCTAAGGTCGAACAGTTCGGAGAGGCCTTTCCTCAGGTCGGCCTTTATCTTCGTCTTCTCGGAGTCCCTGGCCTTCTCGTAGGAGAGGCCCAGTTCGCGGGTCTCGTACTCCAGCGCCATCATGCGCACCGCGTCCTTCTCCAGCGACGGGTCCTGCTCGAACCTGGACATCATGAAGGCCTTGCCGGCCATCCGGGTCGCGACCTTGTACTTGGCCGGGGCGGACTCCCGCAGCTTGAGCAGCTTGCCGTGGAAGGCGGGATCGTGTTTCTTCACGATCTCCAGCACCCTGTCCTCGCCGCCCTCCTCCTCCCAGCCGAAGCGGCCTTCCCCCTGGCGCATGGTCTTGCGGAACTTGACGTTCATCTGCCGCTCCTGCGGGCCGCGCTGCATCATGCCGGGACCGCCCCCCTGCCGGCCGCCGGGTCCCATCCCCATACCGGGCCCGCCTTCGAAGGCCTCCTCGATCTCGATCTCCTCCCCGTCCGGCCCGTCGTCCACGGCCGACGCGAAAGGCGCCGACGCCGCAAAAGCCAGCATCGAACCGAATAACACCGCCACAGTCCTTTTCATATCCCCTCCGGTCATCTTAAACGCTCTCTTTTCTCGACTCCATGTCCGCGTACTTATAGTCGAAATCCTGCGTGTCGCGCGAGGAGAAGTCCATCCGCGCCTGGTAGATGGAATATTCCAGGTCCTCGAGCCCCTCCTCTATCGTCGCCGCCGAGGCCACCGGCGGAACGGGCTCGGGCGCGGCGCCGCGGAAAACGGCGACCATCATGACCGCGGCCGCGGCCGAGACGGCAGCCCGGCGCCAGTCGAGGAAAAGCCAGGAAAGCAGGCCCTGCCCTCCGGTCACGGCGCGCTCCAGCGCGGCCGCGGCCAGCCCGGCGGGCGCGGCGGGGTCGGAGGCGGCCAGCAGGGCTCCGGCCTTCTCCAGACCGGCCAGCAGGCGGCGGCAATCCGCGCAGGAGGCGGCGTGGACGCGCGCGGCGTCCGCCTCTCCCGGCGGCAGTTCGCCGTAATGCAGGAGCAAAGTCTTTCCTTCCTTATCGCAGCTCATATCTCCCCCGCCAGTTTCTCCCTGAGTTTCGCCGCCGCCCGGGAAGCCCGGGCGAGAACGGTGCCGATCGGCACTCCCAGCGTCTCCGCTATCTCCCTGAACGACATGCCCGAATAATGCCTGAGCAGGAAGACCTCCCTCTGCTCCGGCGAAAGCGCCGCCAGCGCGCCGTCTATGGCCCGGCGGGACTCCGCGGCCTCGTAAGAGGACTCGGGTCCCGGCTCGGCCGAACCGATGACCTCGGACAGCGGGCGGCCGGACGGAACCGGGACACCATGCCGCATGGTGTCCCCCGCCGATGCCGCGTCCAGAGATACGCTATCGGGCCGGCGGCGGCGCAGCGCGTCCATGGCCGTATTGTGCGCCACCGAAAAAAGCCAGGCGGAGAACTTGCTCTCCTCCCTGTAGGCGCCTATGTTGCGCGCGACCTTGACCCAGGTGTCCTGGAACATATCCTCCGCCCCCGCCGCGTCCCCGGCCAGCCGGCGCAGGTAGGCGTAAAGCCCGTTCCTGTGCCGCTCTATCAGTTCTCCCAGAGCGGCCTCGTCGCCGCCCCTGAAGGACCGGACCAGTTCAGCGTCGCTCAGCATGCAGCCCGGCCTCCTCGCATATATAACGTTCCAGGTCCATTTTTTATTGCGCCGCAAGTCCCGCTTTTTTGAGGGTTCTCCCTAATTTCATAAGATATTATAGGATTTGGCGCTGCGCTGGCGATGAATATTTATTTTTTACCCCTGTTGCTCCTCTTCACGGCCGCCCCGGCCGGCGCCTCGGCCGACGCCTACCGCCTCTACCTGTCCGGCCGCCTGACCGACTCGGTAAGGACCTACCAGGACGCTTTCGAGGCGGACCCTTCGTCGGTGAAGCCGCTGCTGGACGCCGCGATGGTCCTGAAACAGCTGGGCAGGGGCCGCCGCGCGGCGGAACTGCTGGAAAAAGCCGCGGCGGAGAAGCCCGGGGACCCGGACATCCTGTGCGAGGCGGGCTGGCTCCATTTCCACGAGGCCTCCTACGACAAGGCCGTCTATTTCTTCGAAAGGGCGCTGAAGCTGAGGCCGGACCATTCGAGATCGGTGCTCGGCATGGCCAGCGTGCGCTCCCATCTGGGGGACAGGGCGGGCGCGATGCGCCTGCTGTCGCGCTATAAGGAACTGCGGCCCGATTTCTCCGGCGTGGACTATATCATCGCCTGGAACTACGTGAACTTCCGCATGTACGCCGAGGCCGAGGAAAAGCTCATCGAGGTGCTCCGGCAGGACCCTTCCTTCGTGGAGGCCCGGCTGCCGCTGGCCGGCATCTACGCGCGGCAGAAGAAGTTCGATGAGGCCTGGAACCAGTACTACAGGGTCCTGGACTACGCGCCGGAGCACCCGATAGCCGCGGAGAACATAAAGATCCTCGAGGGGAAGCTGACGAAGCAGCCCGAGGATATCAGGCCGCCTTTCCGCATCACCTCTCCCACGCGCGTGGAGCACGTCGACGCCGTGCAGGCGCTGGAAAAGTCGGTGAGGCTGAAAGTCGGCGTCGGCACCGACAATACGGGCAAGCAGGGCCGCAACAATATCCTGCGGCTGCGCTCCTTCGAGGGCTTCACGATAACGGGCCGGTCCAGCGGCAAACTGTACGCGACGGTCCCGGCGGGCGAGAGCTGGACGGTCCTTTTCGAGAACGGCAGGATAGTGGTGAAGAACGCGGAGGGCGCGGTCTACGGCCGTTTCCAGGGAGCCATAATGCTCGAGTCGCTCGACAAGAGGACCGGCTCCGTGATAATAGAGGCCGTCAGGAACTGCGGCAACCCGTACTTCAGGTATTCCGACCGCCAGTACCGCGGCGCGCTGGAACTCTACCCCATGCCCGGCCGCGGCATCGGCGTGCGCAACCATATCGACATGGAGCTCTACCTGCTCGGGGTCGTGCCGGCCGAGGTCTCCCCGCAATGGCCCTACGAATCGCTAAAGGCGCAGGCCGTCATAGCCCGCACCCAGGCGGTGCTGCGCTCCCGCGGCGGTCCGCACAAGGCCGACGGCTACCACATCTGCGACAGCCAGCACTGCCAGGTCTACCGCGGCGTGGGCCACGAGGCGAACTCCACCAACAAGGCCGTACTGGAGACGGAGTCCGAGATACTGACCTACAAAGGCAAGCCCGCCTGGACCTTCTATCATTCCAACTGCGGCGGGCACACCCAGGCCTCGGGGGAGGTCACCGGCTGGAGCCCGCTGGCCTATCTTAAGGGGCGCCCGGACATGCCCGAAGAGGAAGCGCCCGCGGCGCCGCGCGGGCCCTGGGATTTCCATCTCTGGATGACCGGGAACCCGCCGGCCAGCTGCAATTACCCGGAAGCCGTGCGCCCCTCCGAATACCGCTGGCTGCGCATACTCAAGCACAAGGACATCGAGTTCAGGGTGAACAAGCGCTACGGCACCGGCTCGCTGAAGGAAGTGATCCCGCTGCGCCGGGCCGTCTCCGGCAACGTCAACGCCATACGCTTCGTCGGCTCCAGGAAGACCGTGGACGTGGACCGCGAGCACCTGATACGCAATATCCTGGGGTTCGGCTCGCTCAAGAGCACGCTTTTCTTCATGGAGACCAACAGGTTCCCCGACGGCAGGGTGCGCAACTACTGGCTCTACGGCGGCGGCTGGGGACACGGCATAGGGCTGTGCCAGTCGGGGGCGGCGGGCATGGCGGGCAGGCACGGGAAGAGATACAGGGAGATCCTGGACTTCTACTTCCCCGGCACCGGCATAAGCCGGCTCAAGTACGTGAAGAAGAAGTGACGCCGCCCGGCGGGAGTTCCACTTTCACCTTCAGCTTTCCTCCCAGCGCGCGGGCCTTGAGGGCCGCGTAGACGGCCGCGGAGCCGGTCAGTTCGAACTCCTCCGACGGGCGCTCCGAGCGCAGCCGCAGCTCCTTGTTCCCGCCGGGGGAATAGAGCAGCAGGTCGGCCGCGCGCCGCCGCTGCGCCAGGCCCGGGAAACCGACCCAGCCCTTGCCGCAGGCGCAGGCCTTGGCGGCCGGGCGGCCGGGCTCGCCCATGGCGACGGCCAGGGACCGCAGTCCCTTTCCGGACCTGAAGGGCGGCTCGTGGGAAAAGTCGCCCACCAGCGGGTCGCTGGAGAGGATGTCGAAGAACCTCTCCAGCCGCAGGAAGACGGAAAGCTCGTCGTAGAAGACCTTGAAGACGCGGCGCGCGTTGGCGAAGACCTCCCGCAGGTCCTCGCCCTTGAGCCGGGTCTCGAAATAGAGCAGCATCGGGTTGGGGATGTATTCCAGCAGCCCTATCCCGCGGTCCGCGGCCAGCATGGCGCGGACGGCGGCGGCGCGCAGCGAACGAAGCCGGCGGCGGTCGAAGCCCTTTTCCAGCGTTCCTATCGCGAATTCCCGTTTCTGCGGCCCGTAGGTGGAGACCAGCCCGCAGGGATAGAAGCGGCCGTCCGGCGCGACGGAGATTTCCTTGAAGACGCCGCTCTCTTTCAGCGTCTCGTCCCATTTGAGCAGGATGTACTCCAGGCCGAAGCGGAAGCCTTCGAAGGAACGCAGTTCCGCCGCGGCCAGCTCCCCGTAATAGGCCCTGAGCGCGCGCGCCGAAACGCGCAGCCGGTCCAGGTCCTCGCGGCTCCAGCGCTCCAGCAGGTTGACGTTTATCTGCACCTCGCCCAGCCCGAGGCCGCGCAGGAAGCGGATATTGGCGCACAGGCCGCCGGCGGTGGCGGCCGTCACCGTCATGCTGGCGCACACCTTCAGCCGCTCCGCCGCCGTGAGGCCGCGAAGATTGTTCATCACGGCCTCGAAGACCGAATCCCTGCCTTTCAGGAAAACCCGGTTGAGGTCGTTGCTCGCCTTGCGCCCGTCGAGGCTGATCACGATCTTGCCGGTATAGCGCAGCAGGCGCCGCATCTTTTCCGGGGTCGCCAGCGTGCCATTGGTGAAGACCTCTATCTCCGTCCGCGGACCGCAGGAACGCCGTATGTACTTCGCTATCTTCAGCAGCAGCGGGAAATCCAGGAACGGCTCGCCGCCCGCGACGCTGATCTTATCTATGCCCCTGACGGAAACCAGGGAGACATAGGCGTCGACGGCCTTCTTCACGGCCGCGAAGTCCAGGAACTGCGGCGCGCCGCGGTTGATGGAGTCGAAATAGCAGTACCGGCAGGCCAGGTTGCAGCGGTTGGACAGGCAGATATCGAAGGACCCTATCGGCAGCGTCTCCTTTTTCTTCACGGGCGCCTCCTCAGCGGCCTCACCGCGCGCGCGCCGTGGCGCGCGGCGTAGGCGGAGTCCAGGCCGGGGCACTCCAGCTGAAGGACGCAGTCGGCGCAGCGCGCCGGCTTGACCCAGCCCTCCGGCCGGAAGACGCCGGGATCGCCGCTCCCGGCCGGCGCGGCCTGGGGCAGCCGCGGCAGGCCGGGCAGCAGGCAGGGCGGCAGGTTGACGGCCGCCTTCATCCCCGCGCGGCCGACCAGCTCCGCCAGCCGTGGCAGCGCGGGGCCCGGGCCGGGCCCCGAGCAGTAGAGAAGGACCGTCCCGGGACGGCGCGCTTTTATCTCCCGCAGCAGAGCGGGCGCGAGCGCGGCGAAGGGGGCGCGCCCCGCTTCGAAAACGAGCGTGCCGGAGGCGCCGGCGCGGCCGCTCCCGGCCGGTGCGGCGGAGGGCTTCTCCCCCGCGCGCGCCGCGGAGGCGAGCCGCCGGCCGTAAGCGCGCGCGGCGGCGGCGAGCGGCCCCGGGGGATAGAAGGCCTTCCTCAGGCGGAACAGGCCGTTCTCCCTGTCGTCCAGCAGCCAGCCGTCGCGGGAGGCGACCAGCGTACCGTCGGCGGCCAGCGAGTCCAGGACCCGGCCGAAGACGCCGCGCGGGCCGCGGCCGAAGACGGAGCGGAATTCCCGACGGTCCAGCGCGCCGCGCTGGAGGAAATTGAGCAGGAGGAAATTGAGCGCTTCCTCCTTTTCGCCCAGCCGGCAGCCCCTGGCCGCGGGCAGGCGGCCGCCGGACAGCGCCCGCGCGTAGGCGGCGGGGTCCGCCAGGTTCTGGTAGCGCGCGCCGTACCTGGCGTAGGAGATGGCGCCGGCGCCGAGCCCCAGCACCGAGTAGAAATCGCGGGACATCCGCTCGCCCTGGTCGTAGCTGTAAGGCCAGTCGCCGCCGCTCCTTTTATAAAGCCAGCGGCCGCAGCTGAGCTCGTAACCCCGCCGGGAGAGCGACTCCACCGCGCCCCGGTAGGCCTCCCACAGCCAGGGCGCCTGCCTCGCCTTCAGCCGCACGCGTTCCTTGGCCTGGAAAGGGAAGAGGTAGATGCGTTCCGGGTCCAGCCGCGCGGCCTTCTCCACGTCGGCGGCGAAAGCCTCCCGCGACTGGAAGGGGAGGCCGGCGATGAGGTCGAGCTGGACGTTCTTGATGCCGGCGGACCGGGCGGCGCGCACCAGGCCCGGCACCCTGGAATTGTCCTGCCGGCGGCCGTTCTTTTTCAGCACCGCGTCGTCGAAGGTCTGCACGCCGATGGAAAGCCAGTCCACGCCGAGCTTTTTGAGCAGCCGCAACTTGGCCGGGTCGAGGCTGTCCGGGTGCGACTCGAAGGCGGTGCGGGCCCCCGGCGCGGGCCGGAAGTTCCCTTTCACCGCGCCGAAGAGGCGCCGCAACTGCGGGCCGGAGAGCAGCGACGGCGTGCCGCCGCCGAAACAGAGCCATTTGAAGCGGCGGCCCGCGAAAAGGGGCGAGAGCAGGGCCGCTTCGCGCTCCAGCGCGGAGAGATAATCGTCGACGGCGCCGGGACCGGGGCAGGGGCGGGCGTAGAAGCCGCAGAAAGCGCAGACCTCGCGGCAGAAAGGCAGGTGGACGTAGAGGACCAGGTCGCCGCGTCGGGCCAGCGAGCGCCGCCAGGCGGCGGCGGCGTCCGCGCCGGAGAAGTTCTTTTTCCAGAGCGCGGGCGGCGGGTAATGGGGCGGGTATTCCGGCGGGTTCTCCGCGTCCATCAGCCCGAAAAGCGCCTTGAGTTGCGTATCGTCCATGAGCATGCCGTGAATATGATACTTAAATCAGCCGTCCGCCACGACGGCGAGCCTGAGTTTCTTCCCCAGCAGCCGCGCCTTCATCAGCGAATAGGCCGCGAGGCGGCGCAGCGCGTCGGGCGGGTCGTTCTCCGCGGCCGCCAGTTCCAGGCGCTTGGAGGGGCCGGGCGGATAGAGCGCCGCGTCCGCGGCGTCCCTGGCCCGTCCCGCCCCGGGAGAAAGGGAGAGCTTCAGCTCCGCCGGGCCCGCGGCGGGCGCCAGCCGCGGCGGATGGTCGAAATCGCCGAGGTCCTTCGCCGAGGCCAGGGAGTTCTGCAGCAGTTCGAAATCTATGACGGGCCCCACCACCGGGTCCAGCGCCCCGAACAGGCGTTCGCCCGAATCGAAGACCTCCTCCGTGGAGCGTCCCTCCAGGCGGCAGGCGAAATAGACGTGGGTGGGGCAGCCGTTGTAGCCGCTCCTGGCGTGCCGGCCGAAATAGCCGCGCAGTTCGCCCAGCACGGCGTTCATCCTGCCCGTGTCGAAACCTTCCGCGAGGCTGCCGACGGCGTAGCGCGCCTTCTCCGCGCCGCGCCCGGAGACCAGTCCGCTGGGGTAGAACTTCCCGTCGGGCGCGAGGGAAAGTTCCTTGAGCCCCGCGGGGCGCGCCACCTGCCGCAGCTCCTCCCGCGAGATCAGGAAGTCGAAGCGCAGCCGCTGCTGCACCTCGCCGAAGCCCAGGTTCATCGAGGAGGAGTAGAGCTTTTTGAGCCCCTCCGCCTGCCGGCGCAGGACGTCCAGCGAGCGCCGGTCCCAACGCGCCAGGACGTCCAGGTCGACTATCACGCATTTGAAGCCGCGCTCCAGCAGGTACTCCACGCTCTCGCGCATCCTGGAGACCGTCGCGGCGCTGAAAGTGGAGCCGGCGAAACAGCGCGAGACCAGTCCCCGCCCGAGCGCGCGGAGATTGCGGTCGACGGCGTCGAACACCGAGCCGCCGCGGCCGTAGAAGCGGCGGCCAGCGTCGCAGACCGCGCGCGGCCCGTCCAGGCTTATGACCAGTTCGGGGTCGTGCGCCAGCAGGGCCTCGGCCTTGCGCCGGTCGAGCAGGGTGCCGTTGGTGAAGACCTCGATATTGGGCCGCGGGCCAAGCCGCCGGCGGGCGGAGGCCACGCCGCTTATGAGCGAGTCCCAGCGCAGCAGCGGCTCGCCGCCGGAAAAGCTGAACTTCTGCACGCGCCGGGCCGGCAGGCGCTCCAGGTAAAGGTCCAGCGCCCGCTCCACCTGCGCCGGCGAGAGGGAGGACGGCGCGGTCCTGGCCTTGGCGGTGAAATAGCAGTAGCGGCAGTCGAGGTTGCAGGCGTCGGTCAGGCAGAGGTCCAGTTCCCGGGGGAATTCGGCCCGCGGATAGAGCGGAAGGGCGGGGTTCTTTTTCACCGGCCCGCCTCCAGGCTCACCCGGGTCCGCCCGCCGAGCCGCGCGCCCTTGAGCGCCGCGTAGAGGGCGAGGCCGCGGGCCGCGCCGCCGAAAGAGCGCTCCGCGCGCAGGACCAGCTCCTTGCGCTTACCCGGGGAGTAAAGCAGCAGGTCCGCGGCGGCCCGCGAAGCCGCCAGCGCGCCGGGCGAAGCCGGCGCGATCAGCCGCGAGCGGCGGCCCCCGGCGCGCAGGGCGTGGCGGGGCCGGTGCATGAGATCGCCGAAGCCGGGCGCGCGCGCCAGCAGTTTGAAAAGCCGCTCCACTTCGACCAGCCCGCCGAGCTCCTCCATGAAGACGCGCGTCACCCGCCCGCCGGCCCGCAGCGAGGCGGACGGATCGCGCCCGTCCAGCACCGCGCGGAAATACCTGTCTATGGGCGAAAGCACGCCGTTGACCAGGTCCAGTCCCTTCACGCGCCGCTCCACGGCGGCGTAGACGCGCCCGAGCCGGTCCAGGTCCAGGCCGCTCTCCGCCGACCCGACGGCGTACTTCGCCGGGTCCGCGGCCGAGATGCAGAGCTCGTCGCAGGGGTAGAAGAATCCGTCGGGCGAGAGAGTGAAGGAGTTAGACGGCGTCAGGTCGAGGCAGGCGGCCACGCGGTCCTTGAAATAGAAGTTGAAATCCCAGTCCCCGCCCGGCCCCCGGGCGGCGGCGCCGTCCCTCAGGCAGTAAGCCCTCAGTTCCGCCAGGGCGGCCCGCAGGCTGGCCAGGGCCGCCGGGGACCAGTCCTCGTAGAGGTCCAGGCCCAGGTGTATGTCGCGGCAGCCCAGGGTACGGAAGAACCTGACCGTCTCCGTTATGGCGCCGGCCGTCGCCGGGGTGAAGGTGGCCATCAGGTGCAGCTCCGCGCGGCGGGCGGCGCCGAGGCGGCGCAGGTTCGCGGCCACGGCGGCGAAACCCGGCCGGCCGTCGGCCAGCCGGCGGTGCCGGTCGTTGACGGCGAGGCCGCCGTCGAGGCTCACCACTATCCTGACGCCCGCGCGCAGCAGCGTGTCCGCCTTTTCCGGCGTGAGCAGCGTGCCGTTGGTGAAAACGGTCTGTTTGAGCCAGGGATATTTGCGCTTTATCGCCCGGACCGAATCCCTCAGCAGGTCCCAGCGGAGCAGCGGTTCGCCGCCGGTGAAGGAGACCTCCCTCACCGCGGACGGATCGGCCGCGCCTCGGCGGGGAGCGACCAGCGCCGCGAAGGCGTCAACGCCCCGCAGCAGGAGCCGCGGCGGCAGGGTCCTGGCCCCGCCTCCCTCTATGAACCTGGCGCTGGCGCAGTAAGAGCAGCGCATATTGCAGGCGTCCGTCATGTATATGTCCAGGGAAGAAGGGACGGCGCGGAGCCGGCGCGCGGCGTCGGACGGTTTCCCGCCGGTCATGGCGACCTCCTCCCGCCGGATTCCAGGGCGACGCGCGGCTTCCCGCCCAGCCAGGCGCCCTTGAGCGCGGAATAGAGGGCCAGCCCCAGCGCGTCGCCGCGCCCGGCCGGTCCGGGGTCGGCGAAGCGCAGGGCCTTGCGGCGGCCGGGGGCGTAGAGCGCCCTGTCGGCGGCGCGGCGCGCCGCTCCGAGGCCGGCGGAAGGATGCACGGCGAGCGAAGCCGCCCGGTGGCGGGGCAGGGACTTCGGCCGGTGGGAGAAATCCCCGAAATCGCGGGCGCGGGCCAGCCGGCGGAAGACGCGCTCCAGGCGCAGCAGGCCGCCGAGCTCCTCGTCGAACACGGCGCAGAGCCGGTCGAAACCGTCCATCGCGGCGGCGGGGTCGAGCCCCCTGGCCAGGGCGTTGAAGTATCGGCAGGCGGGCGGCACCGCCTCGCCGGGACCGGAGCGGCGCCCCAGGAAGGCGGCGGCCGCGTCGAGATGTCCTTTAAGCCGCCGAAGGTCGACTCCTTTTTCCAGGCCGCCCACGGCGAAAGCGCCGGGACCCGGCCCGGGGCCGAACAGGGCGGGCACGTCGGCCGGGTAGAACCAGCCGTCGCAGGAGAGGGAGAATTCGTGAAAGGCCTCGTAGGGGCCGGCACCCCGCACTTTGTTCTGCAGCGCGCCGCCGAAGATATCCCCCCAGTCGGAGGTCCAGTCCCCGTCGCGGAACCCGCGCATGTAGAGGCCGCGCAGGCGGGCCAGGCCGGCGCGCAGGCGGGCCAGGTCGCGGGCTGTCCAGTCGGCGTACATGTCCAGGTCGGCCTCCACGGCGGCGAAACCGAGCCCCCGCAGGAAGCGCACGCTGCCGGCGATGTCCGGCGCGGTGTCCGGGGTGAAGGTGGCCATCACGCGCATACGGCGGAGATAGGAGGCGGGCAGCCGCGCGAGGCGGCGCAGTACCGCGGCGGACACGGAGCCCCCGCCGGCCGCGAAGCGCCGCTGGGAATCCGTGGCCCGGCGCGGCCCGTCCAGGCTGACCGTGAGGTCCACGTCCCGGTCCAGCAGGAACCGCGCTTTCTCCCGGTCCAGCAGGAGGCCGTTGGTCGAGACCGTCACCGACAGCCGCTTGTGGTTCTTGCGCACGTGCTCGACGGCGGCGGCGGCGGCGCCGAACTCGAGCAGCGGCTCCCCGCCGGTCAGGCCGACGACCCGGAACTTGGGGTCCCCGCCGGCGGCCGCCGCGGTCCGGGGCGAACAGAGGGCGGCGAAAAGGTCTATGCCGCGCTTCACCTGCCCCTCCGTCAGGCGGCGGGCAGGGCCGTTCACGATGGCGGAGCTGGAGCAATAGCCGCAGCGCATATTGCAGGCGGAGGTCAGGTAGATCTCCAGGCTGGCCGGCAGCAGTTGAAGCGCGCGGAGGGCGGAGGAGCGGTTCATGCGCCGGCCTCCAGCGAAAGGGCGAACCGGCCGCGGCGGCCGCGGGCGGCCAGCAGCGAATAGAGAGCGAGCGGGCCGGAAGCCGGCGGCAGGCCGCGGCCGCCGGGCAGCCGCAGCGAAAGGGTTTTGTCGCCGGCGCCGGAGAGAAGCGAACGGACGGCGCCGCAGGCCGCCGGCCCGCCGGGAAGGGCGGCCCGGGCCGAGCGGAAGGGCGCGGGCGCGGCCGGGGCGAGGCGCGCCGAGGCGGCGCATTTCTCCACCCCGGCCAGGCCTCCCAGTTCCCTGTCGAAGATCCGGTCCACCTCGGCCCCGTTGCGCAGCAGCGCGGCCGGGTCGGTCCCCCTGGTCAGGGCGAAGAAGTACCTGTCGACGGGCGAGAGCACGCCGTCGGCCCGGCCGCGGCGGCGGATGAAGGACAGGGCGCCGGCGTATATCCTTCGGAGGCGGCGCAGGTCCACGCCGCGGCGCAGGTCGCCGACCGAGTAGCGGTCCTGCCGCGGCCAGGCGGCGCAGAGCGCGTCGCAGGGGAAGAATATGCCTTCCGGGGAAAGGCAGAGCGTATCGAAAGGGAGCACCTTCTCGCCGGCGTCGTAGTCCTGGAAGAAGGACCGGAAGACCAGGCCGCCGCCGCGCCGCAGGACGGCGGCGTCGGCGGAGCGCAGCGCGCGGTCCCGGAAGGACGCCAGGGCCCGGCCGAGCAGGGCCAGCTTCTCCGGGCTCCAGGTCTCGTAAACGTCCAGGCCTATCTCGACGGAAGCGAAGCCCATCTCCTCCAGCAGGCGCGCGCTCTCCGCCACGGACGCTATCGTGCTGGAGGTGAGCGTCAGCGTCACGTGCAGCCGGGCCAGCGCGCGGGCCGGCAGCCGCCCCAGGTTCCTCCTCACGGTTCCGAAGACGGAAGCGCCGCCGGAGCGGAACCGGCGGTGGCGGTCGGTGGCGGCGCGGCCGCCGTCCACGCTCAGCACCAGGCAGACCCCTTCGTCCAGCAGCCGCAGCGCCCTGTCGCGGGTCAGCAGCGTGCCGTTGGTGGTCACGCTGACGAGGAACTTCTCCCGGCGGGAACGGATATAGCGCGCCGCGGAGGCGACCGCGTCGAACTCGAGGAAAGGCTCCCCGCCGCTGAAAGCGATGGTGCGCGGCTCCCCTCCCCCCGGCCCGCAAGCCGCGAAAAGGTCCACGGCCCGGCGCAGCTCCGCGGCGGACAGGGAGCGGGCGGCGGAGGGGCCGAGCATTCCCCTGGAGGAGCAGTAGTCGCAGTCCAGGTTGCACCTGTTGGTGACGAAGATGTCCAGCCGCCTCGAGAAAAGTCCCGCGCTCATAAGGAGTCCGACTCCGCCGCCAGGCGCAGCTTTTTGCCCAGCAGCCTGGCCTTGAGCGAGGAGTAGACCGCCGCCGTCCCCAGGTCGGGCCCGGCGCCGCGGCCGGCGGCCAGCCGCAGCCGCACCGACGGGGAGGGCGAATAAAGGGCGAAGTCGGCGGCGGCGCGCAGGGCGGCCGGCGCGAGTCCTCCGGCCGCGACGGCCAGCCGCCGCACGGGTTTGGAGGCGGCCTGCCTCGGCGCGTGCGCGAGGTCGCCGAACTCCCTGTCCTTGGCCAGCTCGCGCCAGACCCGCTGCACTTCCAGCAGACCGCCTATCTTCTCCGAGAAAAGACGGTTGGCGGCCGCGGCGTCGGCGAGCAGGGCGCGCGGGTCCAGGCCGTGGACGAGGCAATAGAGACACCTGTCCACGGGGGAGAAGGCCCCCTCCGCGCGCGCGCCGGGCGGTATGAGCGCGGCCGCCCGGCGGTAAACGGCGCGCAGCTTCGACTCGTCTATCCCCGTCTCCAGGTCACCCACCGAGAAGTCCCCGCCGCCGGCGCCGGCGGTGGCGAGGGTATCGGAAGGGTAGAAGCGCCCCTCCGGCGAAAGCGAAACATCCCCCAGCGGGGTGTAGAAGCCGGCCTTCTGCCGCTTGTTCTCGAGCGAGAAGGAAAAGACGCGGGCGATCCTGGCGGGGTCGCCCGAGGCCAGCGCGGCGGCGTAGCGGGCACGCAGGGCGTCCAGCGTCCGCCCCAGGGCGCGGAGCCCGGCCGGCGTCCAGCGCTCGTAGGCGTCCAGCCCCAGTTCGACGAAACGGAAGCCCATGTCCTGCAGGGTCTCGATGGTGTCCGGCAGCGACGGCATCGTGCGCGAGGTGACGGTCACTGAGGCCCGCACGCCGGCCAGGGAATCCGGCGGCAGCGCGCGCAGGTTGCGCAGCAGCGCGTCGTAGACCGAGGCCCCTCCCCCTCCCGCGAAGACGCGGTGGGCGTCGTGGACCTCCTTCCCCCCGTCCAGGCTGACGGCCAGGTAGACGCCGCTGCGCGCCAGGAAAGCGGCCTTGCTCCGGTCGAGCAGCGTGGCGTTGGTGTTGACGGTGATATCGAAGCGCTCGCGCAGCGAGCGGATGTGGAGCACGGCCTCCTTCAGCAGGGGGAACTCCAGCAGCGGTTCGCCGCCGGTGAAGCAGATGGTGCGCGGACCGCCGGGCCCCGGGCCGTAGGCGGCGAAGATGGAGACGGCTTTTTTAAGCGCGGCGGCGGACAGCGTCCCGGCCGCGCCGGCCAGGAGATGCCTGGAGGAGCAGTAGGTGCACCTGAGGTTGCACCTGTTGGTGAGGAAGATCTCCAGCCTCGTGGGTCGGAAAACGGACATAATGTGGCGGACCGCGGGGAACGGGGGCGGGAAGCCGGCGGCGGCGGGCGGACCGTTAACGCGTCTTCGCCTTGGCCGCCGTTTTCGCCTTCTTCGTCTTCTCCGCCTTCTTCCCGGCCTCGTTTATGAACAGGCCCGACTCCAGGTCCCTGTCCTCCCGGAGCGCGGCCAGGTAGGCCTTGAAGGCGGGCTTGGCGCCGGCCAGGTAGCGGACGCTCTCGAAGACCTTCGCCATGCCGGCGCGGAAACCTTCGGTGGCGTTGCCGTCGTAGATCCTGGCCAGCAGCGCGAAATTCTTCTTCTCGCATTCGACGCAGCGGGCCGACCCGGCGTCGTGGACGCAGCCCTGGTAGCGGCTGATCCCGGTGTCGGCGTGGCCGACCTTGACCCCGCGGCCGTCGTAGCGCCACTGCGGGGGCACCAGCACGTAGTTCCCCTTGGCGTCGGCCATCAGCATATCGGAGAAGATGCGGCAGCCCTCTTCGGGATCCAGCAGGTCCTCCAGGTTCAGGAGGATGAAAGGTTTTTTCGCGATGACGCTCTTGAGCAGCAGCTGGCCCAGCCCGGCCAGGCCGGAGCGCAGGCCGTCGAGCTCCTTGACGGTCCAGCGTCCCTTGCCGCAGAGCTCGAAACGCAGCCGCGTGTACCCGTTCTTCAGCGCGGTACCGGCCAGGGCCGCGGCCCTCGAAGCGTTGCGGCGGTCGAGCCCGATTATGCCGTAGAGCCTGTCATAGCCGGCCAGGTCCGGCGAGGGTTTCCCGCCGCCCGTATCGCGCAAGCCGAGGAAAATACCGTGTTCCTTGATGAACCTTATCTCGTCCTGATCGAAACCTTTCATTGTCCGCCTCCGTGGCGGTCGCCCCGCCTCCGAGTATTTATCCTTCAATTTTACCATAACGGCGGCCGCCGGGGCCCTGCCGGCGGAGCGCGACTTTCAGCGGGCCGCCCAGCCGCGCCGCCTTCAGCAGCGCGTAGAGCGCCAGGCGCCGGGAGCTTTCCCCGTCCGCGCCTTCCAGGGTCAGCCGTCCGCCGCGCGCCGGGGAATGCAGGAAATAATCCACTCCCCTTCTGGCCTCCGCCAGCCGCTCCGCGGCGGAGGCGAAAGAGCCCACGCCGCGCGGGGCGGCGTAACGGGGGCGATGGGAGAAGTCCCCGAAACCGGGCTCGGTCGCCAGCGAGTCCAGCGTCCGACGGGCCTCCAGCAGTCCGCCGAGTTCCCGTCCGAAAACGGCCGACACCTCCGCCGCGTTGGCCAGCGAAACGACGGGGTCGGCGCCGCGGAACACCGCCTGCCAGTAGCGGTCGGCCGGAGGTATTATCCAGTTGGAGAAGCCGAGACCTGACGCGGCGCGCGAGACCCTGGCCCGGGCTTTCGACAGCAGGGAGGGGTCGATCCCCGTCCGCAGGTCGCCCACCGTCCAGCCCGGCCGGCCGGGACCGCGGCAGACCGTGTCCGAGGGGAAGAAATAGCCGTCCACCGAAAGCGACAACTCGCGGGAGTCCTCCGGCCGCAGGCTTCCGCCCAGGCCGTCCTCGAACGGGAACGGCGGCGGATCGGGCCGCCGGGACCGCAGCGCCGAAAGCCAGGCGCCTGTATAGCGGCGCCGGAAGAGGGCGAGCGTCCCGGCCAGCCGTCCGAGGTCCCGCCGGGACCAGTTCTCGTATATGTCGATGCCGAAACCGGCGTGCCGGAAACCCAGGTCCCGCAGGAACTCCAGCGCGCCGGCGGCGCCGGCGATGGTGCGGGAATCGAAGGTGGAGACGGCGCGCATCCGCCCCGTCCACGAGGGCGGCAGGGCCTCCAGGTTCCGCAGTACCGCGGCGAAGACGGAGCGCGGCCCGCCCGGCCCCGCCCGCCTGTTGCGGTCGTGCAGCGCCGCCGGGCCGTCGAGGCTGACGTCGAGCTCCACGCCGCTGTCGAGCAGGAAGCCGGCCTTCTCCCGGTCCAGCAGCGTCCCGTTGGTGCAGACGTGCAGGTGAAGGCCGCGCCTGCGGCGCAGGGTCTCCACCGCGCGCCGCAGCAGCGGGAATTCGACGAGCGGCTCGCCGCCGGTCAGTCCCACGGTCAGCGGGCCGCCGCCGGCCCGGCGGACATAGTCCAGGGCGAGGTCCGCCCCGCGGACTATCTCCTCCAGGCTCATCGTCCTGGCCCCGCCCGCTTTGACGGCGCGGCTGGAACAGTACGCGCAGTCCAGGTTGCACCGGTTGGTGAAATAAAGTTCCAGCGTGGGCGGCGGGAGGACGGGCTTCATTCCGGCTTCCTCCTCACTTCGCCGGTGCGCAGGTCCAGCGCGACCCGGTCGCCGTCCCGGACCAGGCCCAGGTTGGAAGTTTCGAGTATCAGCGGGACGCCCAGTTCCGAGCAGATCTGCGCCGCGTGGGAGCCGAAGGCCCCCCGCGAGACGACGACCGCCTTTATGCGGTCCATCAGCGGCAGGAAACAGGGCTCCAGGTCGTGGCCGAAATAGACGAAAGGTCCGCCTTTCCAGGCGGCGGCTTTGGCGGCCGTCACGGCCACGCCGGAGAGTACCGCGTCGGCCGGTCGGAAAGGCAGCCCTTTTACAGCGGCGCTTCCGGAGGGAGCGCGCGCGGCCGCGCGGCGCGCCAGCCGCTCCTTGCGCGCTATGAGCGCCAACTCCCCCGGGAGGAAGCGGGCCAGCGCCCGGCCGTAGGCCCCGGCCTTTCCGGCACGGACGACGCGGCGCACGCCCAGCCAGATCTCGCGTTCGCGGGCCAGGCGCCGCAGCCAGGCGGCCGCCTCCGCCGGGTCGCGCCGGAGCAGGTCGCGTTCCTCTTCCTTCTCCAGCCCCTCGGGGGAATAGGAGAACGGGACGCGCAGCCGGACGGACGGCGCGGGGAAAGACAGCGTCCGCCGCAGGACCGTCTCGCCTTCTTTCGGCAGCACGAACATGACGAATATCCCCTCCCGGGCCAGGCGCTCAAGCGCGGCCCGCCGCCGCGGAGGGAGGCCGGAGGGAAAGAGCGTGTCGTCGTCGTCGTCGTATTTGACGCTGACCCAGCCGCGCCGGGAGATCTTTTCCCTGGCCGCGCGGCTTATCCTGACGCGGAAATGCTCCAGCCGTTCTCCCGCCGGCCGCGCGAGGCCGAGGAAATTGAAAGCCGCCACGTCCGCCGTCTCGGCCAGGCTCCAGCCGCGCGGCCCGAGGCCGAGGCCGGACATGGCCGCCGCTATGCGCGCGTAGACGGCCGGCATATCAGCGCGCGTCTCCCCGGGCGCGCGCGGCAGGGGGCGCGCCTGCAGGAAAAGGAGTTCTCCGCCCCCGGCCAGGAATTCGAACGAGGCCGCGCCCGAAGGGAAAAGCCCGTTCTTCGCGGAGGCCAGCGCCGAGAGCAGCCGCGCGGCCGCGGAACGGGACAGCGGGGAGCGCGGCGGGCAGTCCAGGCGGCGGGCGCGCGCGTCCAGGACAAAGCGCCAGTCGGCGGAGCGGCCGCCCGTTATGCCGGCATTGCCGCCGCGGGAAAGTTCCATGACGGCCCGGCCCTGCCCGTCGAAGACGGCGACGCCGCCCAGCCCGGTCTCGACGAAAGGCTGGAACAGCAGCGCCATACCCCCGGCGGCCCGGCGGCCGCGCCCGGAGAGCCGCCTGTAGACGGCCGACCCCGCGTCCCGCCCGGAGGCCAGGCAGCGCCGTATCGCGGCGGGCGCGCCGCCCGGCGAAGCGACCACTTCCGAGCGGAAGACCCCGGCGAAGGAGGCGCCCGGCGCGTCCTCTTCGGCGGAGGAACTCCTGACGATGAACCGGCGGCCCGCCGGGAAAAGCCCGCGCAGCTCGGCCAGGAACCGGAGGCCGGCGCCGCGCGGGGACGGGCTCCGCCGGGCCGCGCCGAGCGCCGGCGACAGGCGCCGCAGCGTTCCCGCCGAAAGCACATAGGACGGCGGCACGGCCCCGCCGGACGCGGCCAGCCGCCTGAGAGTCTCCGCCTTGCGCCCGATGCCGCCGCGGAAGCCGCAGGCCGTGAGGGGCTGGAAGAATTCCAGGGCCCCTGCCGCGTCACCGGCGGCCAGGCGGCGGAGCTTCCTCTCTATGGCGGCGAAAAAACCGATCTCCCTCTTCACCGCGGCGGCGGCGCCGGGAGGCGCGAAGGAGCCGCCGGCCAGGTCGATGCCGTAGAGGCGGCTCGGCTGCGGCCACGGGAAAGACCCCGAGCGCAGTTCGCGGGCGAAGTCCAGGGCTATCCGCTTCAGCTCCGCGCGCAGCCGCGCCAGCCCCGCTCCCCTCCACGCGGCGCGCGGGTCCAGTTCGAAGACCAGTTCTTTTATGTCCGTCTTGCGGAAGAGCCGGGCGGAGCGCAGCAGCGAACCGGCGTCGGCGGGGCCGAAAACTCCGGACACGCATATCCGCCGGAGCAGGTCCGGGGGAATAGCCGCGAGCCTGGCCGCCGTGGCGCGCGCGCCGGCCGCGCCTTCGAAGACGGCCCAGACTTCCGCACCCGGACGCAGCAGCGCGGCGGCCTTCTCCGGGGTCAGCGAATGCCCGGGGACCTCGAGCTCCTTCGCCGGCGGTCTCGCGGCGGGAGCCGTCACGCGGCCTCCGTCCTGACCGAAAGTTCTTTGCGCAGGCGGCCCGCCTTGGAAAGGGCGTACAGCGCCAGGGCCGAGGAGACTTCCTCCGCGCCGGCGGCGCGGCGGATGGTCAGCGCCTTGCGCCCGCCGGGGGAATAAAGGAAATGATCGACGCAGGCGCGCAGCCGCGCCGGGTCGGAGCCGGGCGCCGCTTCCAGCCTGAGGGCGGGGAGCTCACGCCGGGAGGCGAGGCGGGGGGCGTGGGCGAAATCGCCGAAAGCCGGCAGCGCCGTGACGCGGTCGTGCAGCACCTGGGCGCGCAGGTAGCCCCCCAGGGCGGAGTCGAAGGCCTCGTTCACGCGCCGGGCGTTGTCGAAATATTCCGCCGGGTCGAGCCCGGCATTCACGGCGTAATAGTAGCGCCCGGCCGTCAGCAGCGTCCCCACCGACGGGGCGCAGCGCCCTATGCGCGCGAGCGCGGCCGCGTAGACTTTCTCCGCCCGCCGCCGGTCTATGCCGCGCTCCGCGTCGCCGATGCGGTAGGCCGCGTCCGTCCCGCCGCCGAAGACCGCCTCGCAGGGATAGAAGAAGCCGTCGTACATCAGGCTGACGCTGTGGAGCAGCGTGTCCCTGTAGTCGGCGAGCGACCACTTCGCGTTGTCGGGGGCCGAGCTGTTGGAGAAGACGAACTGCGGGCCGCCGTCCCCGCCGTCGAAACGGCGGCAGAGCCGCTCCCGCGCCACCCGGGCCAGCACCGCGGACGCGCGGGCTATGCCGGCGGGCTTCCAGACCTCGTAGGCCTCGGGGCAGATCTCGACCACGCTTATGCCCAGGTCCCGGAAATAATCCAGGCTCTCGGGGAGCCACTTCGCGGTCTCGGAGGTAAAAGTGGCGGAAACGCAGAAATTGGGTCCGCTCCGGACGGCGCGGGGCAGGCGGCGCAGCGCGCGGTCTATATGATCGAAGGAAGCGCGGCCGCCGCGGAAGACCCTGTGGCGGTCGTGCGCCTTGCGGCAGCCGTCGAGGCTGACGAAGATCCGGACATTATGCGCGGCGAGGAACTTCACCCTTTCCGGGTCCAGCATCGTCGCATTGGTGGCTATCCTGACGCGGAACCGGCCCGGCAGGGAGTCGATGTACTCCACGGAGCGCCGGAGAACGTCGTATTCCAGGAAAGGCTCGCCGCCGGTAAAAAAGACGGTGCGCTCCTGCGGCGCGCCCTTCCTCCTCCCGTAGGCGGCGAAGACGTCCACCGCGCGCCGCACCTGCCCGAACGAAAGGGCGCGCCGCGCCGGCTCGTCTATCATCCGCCGCGAGGAGCAGTACGAGCAGTCCAGGTTGCAGCGGTTGGTCAGGAAGACCTCGAGCAGGAACTCCTCGCGGGGGCGGTGATCGGCGCGCAGCGGGTTGACTATCATGCCCGCCCCCCGCCGTCCGGCTCCAGGCGGATCCGCACGCGTTTGCCCAGCATGCGCGATTTGGCCATGGCGTAGAAAGCGATGTCCCCCGCCTCCGGCGCGCCGCCGGGGGCCGCCAGGGCCAGGGAGGCGCGCGCGCCGGGCGCGTGGAGCGTCCAGTCCGCAGCCGCGCGCAGCCGCGCGGGATCGGCGCCGGCCGCGGCGGCGAGGCGGAGGAGCCCGGCGGGAGCGCGGCCGCTGAACTTGGGGGCGTGGGCGAAATCGCCGAAGCCGGGGGACATGAAAAGCCGCGCGTAGGACCGCTGCAGGCGCAGGTAAGGGCCCAGTTCCTCGTGGAAGATCCTGTTGACCTCCGAAGTATTGAGGAGCACGGCGTCGAGCTCCCGGCGCGAATAGCCGTGCGCCATTCCCCAGTAGTAGCGCTCCACGGGGGAAAGAAGTCCGGACTTGTACTCGCATTTCCGCTCTATCTCCCGGAAAAGCGGCAGCCGCTCCAGGGCCTCCAGCCGGCGGTGGTCCAGCCCCCGCTCCAGGTCCCCCACGCAGTATTTCTCCTCCAGCGGCGGCCTGACCACGAAATCGCAGGGATAGAAACGGCCGTCGTAAAAGAGCGTGAGCGATTTCCGGACGAGTTCGCGGGCCCCGGCCCCTTTGGCCTGCGTGAAGATGAATTCCCTGAAAGCCTCCTCGGCGCCTTCGCCGCGCTCCAGGGCCGCCGCGCATCTCCTCCCCAGCCCCCGCAGGACGCGGCGCAGACCGGCGCGCGCCCGCGGCCCCCAGTCCTCGTAGGCCTCCAGCGCGATCTCGAGCTCCCTGAGCCCCGTCCGCTCCCTGAAAAAACTCACGACGCCGGGCAGGTCCCCGATGGTGCGGCTGGTCAGGGTCGCGGCGACATGGAACATGTCCCGGTAGCGCGGGTCGTCCAGGCCGGCGCGCAGGCTCCGCTCGACCACGCCGAAAGCGGAGGCCTTTCCCGAGACGAAGCGGCGGTGCGAGTCGTTGACGCGGCCGAAGCCGTCCAGGCTCACGCTGAGACCCACGCCGTTGCGCACGAAGAACTCCAGCCTCTCCGGGGTCAGGAGCGTGCCGTTGGTGGAGACGTCGAATTCCCAGTCCGGATGCCGGGCGCGGATATGCCTCACCGCCCTTTCTATGAGAGGGAACTCGAGCATCGGTTCGCCGCCGGTGAAAGAGATCTTGGCGCGGCCGCCGTGCCTCTCCCGCACTACCCCGTCGGAGGCGATGATTTCCGCCGCCCGTTCCAGCTGTTCTAAGGTCAGCAGGCCGGGCTCCTTCGCATGTATCATGTAGCGCGCGGCGCAGTAGGAACAGTCCATGTTGCAGCGGCCGGTCAGGAAGACCTCGACCAGGAAAGGTTCCGGGACGGGGAGGCGGCTCATACCGGGCACGTCTCCTCCAGGCGCACGCCGAGGGCCGCGAACCGGCGGCGGCGGGACGCGTCGGCCGCGCCCCGGGGCGCCCTCACCGAGACCAGCAGCCGCCCGCCCAGGCACCGGGCCTTCACTATCGCGTAGAACGCGAGGCTCTCGGCCGGGTCCAGCGCGGATGCGTCGGCCGCGTCTATCGCCAGCGTCTTGCCGGCGCCGGGCGAATGGAGCATATAGTCGGCGGACGCCCGCAGGCGGACGATGTCGGCGCCCTTCCCGGCGGAAACGCGCAGGAAGCGCACCTCGCGGGGCCCCTTGTACTTGGGCGCATGGGCGAAGTCGCCGAAACCCGGCGTCATGAAAAGCCGCTCGCAGTCGCGCTGCATCCTGACGTAAGAGCCCATTTCGCGCTCGAAGACCGCGTTGACCTCGGAAGTGTTCTCGAGCAGCCTCGCCATCCTCTCCGGCCCGTAGCCGTTGACTATCCCCCAGCAGCAGCGCTCGACGGGGGAAAGCAGGCCGGAAGGATGGGCGCATTTCCGGGACAGCCCGGCGAAGCGCGGCAGGGCGCATATTTCGTCGAAGCGCCGGAGATCGAGGCCGCTCCGCAGGTCTCCCACGCGGTACCGCCTCTCCAGGGGCGGCTTCAGGGCCAGGTCGCAGGGGTAGAAGGCGCCGTCGTAGAACAGGGCGAGCGGATTGACGGCCAGCTCGTTGAGGCGGGCGCCGTCGTCCCGGACGTCGGGCAGATTGCGCATATACTGGGAGAACTGCACCTCGGAGAAAAGTTCTTCCACCCGTCCGGCCGCCGCGGCGGCGGGGAGCGAGGCGAGGAGCCTCTCCCTGAAAGTCCGGAGGGCGCGGCGCAGCGCGGCGATGCCGGCCCGCCCCCAGAGCCCGTAGACCTCTATGCCTATCTTGAGCTGACGGAAACCGAGACGGCGGCTGAAGAACTCGGCCACGTCCGGGGCGCTGGCGATGGTGTCGGCGGTGAAAGTGGTCCCTATGTGGATGCGCCGCCGGTAGCGCTCGTCCCCCATCAGCGCCCGCAGGTTGCCCATCACCGAATCGTAGACGGAACGGCCGTCCGCCCCTTTGAACCTGCGGTGGAGGTCGTTGACCTCCTTGTAGCCGTCTATGCTGACGCAGACCTCCACGCCGTTGCGCGCCAGGTAGTCCATCCTCTCCGGCGTCAGCAGGGTGCCGTTGGTGGTCAGCGCCAGTTCGAAACCCAGCCGCCGGGTCCGCACCCTGTCGATGGCCGCCTTCATCGCGCCGTACTCCAGGAGGGGCTCGCCGCCTTTGAACGTGAGCCTGACCCGGCGGCCGTAGCGGCGCCGCACCTCCGGGTCCGCGGCCAGCAGGTCGACGGCCCGCTCGAGCTGCGCGCCGGTGAGCCGCGAGACGTCGCGCTCGCGTATGATGTGCCTGGCGGAACAGTAGGAGCAGGCGAGGTTGCAGCGGTTGGTGAGGTAGACCTCGACCTCCAGCAGCGCCGGGGCTACGGCCCGCCCGGCGTTCCCGCCGGCGGGCCCGCCGCATTCGCCGCCAGACCGTATCCCGATCGTCATTTCTTGTTTATCAGCAGCCCGGAGACCCGCCCCAGGTCGGCGCGCAGCCTTTCCAGATAGGCCGCGAAAGGTCTCTTCCCGGCCGCCAGATATCCGATGCTCCCGAGCAGCTTCCGCAGCCCGGCGGAGAACTCCCGCTCCGCCCAGGCGTCGTAACCGGCGGCCGCCGTCCGGCGCAGGCAGGCCGCGCAGGTCCCCGAGGAAGCGGACCAGGAGCAGCCGGCCGCTCCCCCCGCGCCGCGGTCGAAGTCCCCGACCTTCACCCCGCGCCCGTCGTAGCGCCACTGCGGCGGGACCAGCTTATAGTCGCCCTTTCCGTCCGCCAGGAAGGCATCGGCGAAGACGGGGCAGCCGGCCGGCGCCGCCGCCTCCTCGAAATTCAGCAGGTACACCGGCTCGCCTCTGGCGATGCCGGCCACCAGGGCCCGGCCCAGGGCTTCCATGCCGGAGCGCAGCCCGGCGATGTCGGCGTCGCCCCAGTCCTCGCGGCCGGAGAGCTCCAGCCGCACCCAGCGGCAGCCGTTGCGCACGGCCGCCTCCACCAGGGTCGGCAGGTTCCGGGCGTTGCGGCGCGTGACGCCGAGCACGGCGTAGGTGCTGTCGACCGTGTTGAGGGCGGCGTCCATCCGGTAGCTGCGTCGGTAGGCGGTGGCGGCGCTGTAGCGGGAGGCCGCCTTGATGCCGACCTGCACGCCGTGATCGTCGAGGAAGCGCCAGTTGTCGTCGTCGAAACCCCTGGCGTCGGTCTCCAGCATCAGGCGGAGCTCCTTGTCCAGGTAGCCCTTGCCGGTCTTGACCAGCGAGTACAGGACCATGCCCTCGACCAGTTTCGCGGTCTCCGCGCCGTTGTCCGTGGCGTCCATTATGAGACGTTTGCGGCCGCCGGGCGAGTAGAGGAAGAAGTCCACCGCGGCCCGCAGTTTCACGATGTCGGACGAGTCGCTGACCGACAGGCGGAGGGTGCGCATCTCCTTGCCCGCCTTGTGCTTGGGCTCGTGGCCGAAGTCGCCGAAACCGGGCGTCATGTAAAGGTCGTAGTAGGTCTTCTGCAGCTTGGTGTACCAGCCGACCTCCTCGCCCAGGACCTTGTTCATGTTGGAGGTGTTCCGCATCATGTCGTCGAGCTGCCGGGGCGTGAACTTGTGCACCACGCCCCAGTAATAGCCCTCGACCGGCGAGAAGAACCCGGAGCGGTGCTCGCACTTGGAATAGATCTCCTTGAACATCGGGTAGCGGCTGATCGTCCGGATGCGGCCGAAATCTATGCCTTTCTTCAGTTCCCCGACGCGGAACTTCGGGTCGAGCGGCGGCTTGACCACGAAGTCGCACATGTACCAGTAGCCGTCGTAGAACAGGGTTATGGTCTTCTTGGCCAGGTCCTCGTAGGCCGTGCCTATGGTCTTGGACTGGGTGAAGAGGAACTCGTGGAACACGGACTCGCGCTTATTGATGCCCATCTGGTATTCGAGCGTGGCCATCAGCTCCGGCGTCATCCTGCGCAGGGCCTTGCGCAGCCTGGCTATCGCGGCCTCGTCCCAGAGCTCGTAGGCCGACGGGCCTATTTCCATGCGCCGGAAACCGAGCTCGTTCTTGAAGTAATCCATCACCTTGGGCAGGTTCCGGAAGTCCTCGGCGTCGAGTATGGCCCCGACATAGACCAGGTCCATGTGCTTTGTGCCGATAAGGCCCATTTTCATCTTGCGGATGATGGCCTCGTAGGCGGAGGCGTCGCTGGCGTTGCGGAACCGGCGGTGCTTGTCGTTCTGCGCCTTGTAGCCGTCCAGGCTCAGGCGTATCTCGATCTTGTTGTCGATGAGGTACTTGATGCGCTCCTCGGTGAGCAGCGTGCCGTTGGTCTCCAGTTCGAACTCGTATTCCAGTTCCAGGTTGGCCCGGACATAGGCCACGATCTGTTTTATGGTCTCGTACTCTATCAGCGGCTCGCCGCCGGTAAGGTCCACGTGCACTTTGCCGCCGAAATGTTTTTTGATGTAGGGATCGCGGTCCAGCGCGTCGAAGGCGACCTTGAGCTGCTCGAAGCTCAGGCGTTTGGCGTCCTTCTCGTGGATCATGTACCGCGACGAACAGTAGGTGCAGTCCATGCTGCAGCGGTTGGTGATGAAGAGCTCTATGGAAAGAGCGTTGGTCATGCCGACCTGTTCGGTATAAGCGCTTTTCATGTCATCCCCTCGCCTGCGAGACCCCGTCGAGGTACTCCCTGAAAGCGTTCCCGGGACGGGCCAGCGCCCCGAGGCCTTCGAATATCCTGTCCAGGCCGCGGCGAAGTTCTTCCGCGGCCGGCCCGGTCCCCGAGACGGCGCGCCCGCCGGCGCCGTCCAGGTGCAGCCGGCGTCCCCTGGCCGCGCCGGAGATCACGGCCTTGCCCAGGCCGGCCAGTCCGCGCCTGAGCGCGGCCAGCGAGGCCCTGTTCCAGCGGCCCGGCCCGGGGCGCAGCCTGACCCGCGCGCCGCCGGCGGCCGCGGCCTCCACGAGGGCGGGCAGG
>JAGVVD010000035.1 GCA_019135865.1 Elusimicrobiota bacterium | reverse complement strand
CCGCCTCATCGTGGACGTGCATCACGATGCGGTAGCCGGCGGCCTCCGCCTGCAGCATCCCCCGGCAGAGGATGTCGCGGGCGACGGCCTGGGTGACGTTCTCCGCAATCCGGCCGCCGTAGAGGTACTGCGTCGCCCAGCGCTGCGTATAGGAGTCGACGCCGTCGTGGGCGATGCTCATCTTCCTGCCCCAGGGCACGTCCTTCTCCTCCAGGCGCGGGTTGCGGTAGTAGAGACACCGCCCGGACGGCAGGCGGATCAGCAGCGCCTTGTCCATGACGGACAGGGACACCGACCCGGCCCGGAACTCCTCGCCCGGGCGTTCCAAAGCCGCCACCGCGCAATTCTCCAGCTCATACCACCAGCTGACCGTCTTCGGCCGCGACGACCGCCAGCCCTGGACGATCTCCTTGACTTCGCCCTCCGGCAATTCCAGGCCGAAGTTGCGGGCCATGGCCTGGAAGGCCCCGACGGCGCCCTGGTAGCCGCAGGCGAGCTCGGCGACCTTGCCAATCTGGCGCTGGGCCTTGCTGACGTCCTTATAGTCGACGTGGTGGATGGCGGCGGCGGCTACCTTGTACGGGTCGCGCCCGGAGCGGTAGACGTCCAGGGCCGTCTCCTCGCCCGCCAGCCACGCCAGCACCCGGCCCTCGATGGCCGAGTAATCCGCGGCCACGAAGTCATGCCCCGGCGCCGCCACGATCATGCCGCGCAGGCAGCTCGACGCCGCGACGGGCAGGTCGTCGTACATCATCTCCAGGGATTCGGCGTCGCCGGCCTGGAAGAGGGCGATGGCGCCGTCCACGTCGGCGAAGGTGCCCCGGGGGAAGTTTTGCGGCTGCACCAGGCGCCCGGCCCAGCGGCCTGTCGCGGCGCCGTAGTACATGAACATGCCGCGCAGGCGGCCGTCCGGGCAGACCGCCCGGCGCATGGCCTGGTACTTCGCCAAGCTCGACTTTGACAGGCTTTTCCTGATCTCCAGGACCTTGGCGGCTTTCGGGTCGATCCCTGACGCGCCGCCCAAAAGCGCCGCGTCGTCGTCAGTCAGGGCGTCATCGACATCCCGGGCAGTGAGCCCGGAGATGGGGACGCCCATCTCCTGCAGAAGCTTGAGAGTCGCGTCCCGCTGCATCGGCGAGCCCAGGCCGGTGATGCCCCGGAACTCCGTCCGCAAGCGGTCGGCGTTGGCCTCTACGGCCGCCGAAATCGCGTCCACGGCCGCCAGGTCCGCCGCGACGCCGCGGCCATTGACCGCCAGGTCGAACAGGAACAGAGCCTGCTCGGAGGCGTGGAGCTCCGGCAGCGCCATCGCCAGCGCTTCCTGGGCACGGGTGTCCTGGCAGCAGTATTCCGCCAGGCGCACCAGGTCCTCCGGCGTCTCGTGCCAATATAGGCGCCCCGGGTCCTCGCCGCGCCGCGGTTTCCGTGGCCGGCACATCTTCAGCATCAGACGCGAGCCCTTGTCATCTTTCCATTCCGAAGCCAGCACCGCCGCGCCGGCCTGGTCCAGGGGGCGCGGGTAGCCCGCCACGACGGCCCGGGCGGCCGTGCACCGCAATTTCCGGGCAGGCAGCGGCGGGAAGCCTCGCCGGGCCGCCAGCACCTGCCGCCAGATTTCCAGCTCGAAGCCGGCGTTATGCGCCTCGATGACGTCGGCGCCGGCAATCATAGCCAGCATGGCCGCCGTGTCGACGAGCGGCAGCCCGCTCGCCGTCGCGGCGAAGCGGACTTCCGCCGTCAATCGCTCCTCTGGCATCCAGACCACCGGCTCCGCCCCGCGCTCCTTGAGCGCCAGGCAGAGCACGTCGGTAGACGGGTCCGCGGCGTAGTGGTAGACGCCGACGCTTTTCAGGTCGTCGGCGCTGCGCGTCTCGAAGTCGATGGTCAGGATGCGCATCAGATGTCGTCCAGGCTGGTGGGGTTGAAGGACAGGTCCGGGCCGCCCGCCTCGACGGGCTCGAACATCGCCAGGGCGCGCGTCGCCACGTCGTCGCCGCCCAGGCGCTCGCCGTCCCGCAGGATTTGAACGGCTGCCAGCTGCAGGCTGACCCCGCGGTTGCCAGCTTTGTCATAGACGAAAGGCGTCACCACCGCACGGCAGTAGCAGCCGGGATAGGCCTTCTCCGGGTCTTCGACCGGCAGGCCGCGCGCGTCCACCACCGGCGGACGGCGCCTGGTCTTGGCGCGGACGTAGATGGCGTCCTTGAAGCTCTCGCCCCAGGCGTCCGCCTTCTCGTTGCCGTCGCAGAGCGGCGAGCGCAAGTTCGCCGGAGCGCCCTTCGGCCACTGGTCGGCGATGGCCTTGCGGCACGCCTCGCGCAGGGGCTTCAGGTCGGCCGCCTTGTCAAACACCATCACGAGCGAATAGGAGCCCTGCTCCTCACCCTCGAACTTCTGGGCCTCGAACAGGTGCGGGAACGACAGCCGGAACTCCGGCGTCTTGACATCGTAGTAATTCTTCTGGGCCATGATAATACTCCTTCTACGGGGTGGATTGCCGCCCCGCCGGCAACGGCGCCGACGGGGCTTTGGGTCATTCAGTCAGCATCTTCAGGCGCGCCTCTTCCAGCGACTTCTGGCCGGCGCGCGGGTCGTCGGCGAAGGCGGCTACCATCGTCACCTTCTCCTCGCGCGTCACCAGCGGCGCCAGGCGCTCCTCGCGCGTCTTCTTCGGCACCTTGCGGGCCGTCAGCAGCTTCTCGACCTGGGCGGGGGACTGGAGCTTGCGCACCCAGAGGTCTTCACCGAGCTCGGACAGGGCCTTCTCGACCGCCGCCTCGTCCGCCCACTTGCGGTTCCCCCAGCTGCGCTGCTCCACGAGCTTGCGCCCCGGCACCTCGACGCCGCGGGTCAAGAGGTCCAGCTCTTCGGCGGCGAGGGCCTTGCGCCAGGCTTCGAAGTCGGGCGAATTGAAGAAACCAGACAGGAAGCCCACGTCGGCGGGCTTAAGGGCCTGGACGGCGGGCAGGACGTAGCAGCCCCGCTCGGGCTCCTCCAGCCGCCCGAGGGCGAGGTCCTGCTTCAGGGGGCATACGGCCATCGCGTCGCAGAAGCAGCACCATTCCCCGGCGACGCAGGGTGCCTCCGGGTCTTCCGTGCGCTTGGCCGCCGGCAGCAGGACCTCGCTACCCCAGCGGTAGAGCTCGTCCACCGACACTTCCCACGAGTCCACCGCGGCCGCTTTGAAGTGGCTGTTGGGCTGGACGATGGTGATGACGACCGTCTCGACGCCCGTCGGGTTGTCGGCGCCCAACGCCCCCAGGGCGTAATACATGCACTGGGGATTGCCTTCGGCCCGAACGGGCTTGGCGCCGTTCTTGTAGTCGTAGATTCGGAGCACCCCGCAGGGCTCGGCGGGCAAGATCGCCGCGTCGTTGCGACCGTACAAGCCGGAATAGAGCCAGCCCAGATCAAAGGACTGCTCCACGGCCAACTTGCCGCCGTGCGCCTTCAGGTCCGCGAAGACCTTCTCAACATAGACGGTGACGCCGTCGGCCATCTCGCCGGTGACCTCGGTCTCTCCGGCTTCGTGCTCGATCGTCTCGCCAATGAACAGAACAGGGTCCACGCCGCCGGTCAGGCACTTCTCGGCCAGGGCGTGCGCCGCCGTCCCCTGGATGGCAAACTCGCTCGATTCGGAGCGTCGGCCTTCGCAGAGGCGCGGCGACGCCGGGCACATCATCCAGCGGTAGGCGGACGAAGCCCCGATGTGCGAATGGGCGGCCGGAGCCGCGGTGGTGGTGGTGGTTTCGTCAGAACGCATCGGCGCCTCCTTCAGCCAGCTCGGCCTCCAGGCGGACCAGCATGCCCGCGCGGTTCTCCATGGGCACTTCTTTCAGGAGGCTGGCGCCGTAGTCCCGGAAGATGCCCCGCATGATCTCCTTCTGCTTCGGCGTCAGCGTAGGACCACCGACGATGCGCGCGATCTCCGCCCGGCAGGCCGCGTCGTCCAGAACCGCCGGAGCCGCGGGGGCAACAGGGGCCGCGGGAGCCGCGGGGGCAACAGGGGCCGCGGGGGCGACAGGGGCCGCGGGGGCAACAGGGGCCGCGGGGGCGACATCGGTCTTCTCCCTCGCGGCGAGTCTGGCGTTGTGCGACCCGCTCCCGGCCTTCAGCGCAACCGCGGGCTTCTCTTCCGGCTCAAAAGCCGGCGGACCGTCGAGGACGTCCAGCATCCGCGCCAGGCATTGCCTGATGCTGCGGAGTTCCTCCCGGATTTCGAGGTTCAAGGCGGTGGATTCGGTCATGGTCAGTTTCCTTCTACTTGTGCGGCGAGCGTCGCCATCGGACCATCCGACGGGCGCACGGCGCGGTTGATTGTATCGGCTTTCGCCACCAGGGCGGTGGCGACGAGTAAATCCACGCTGTCCTCGAGCGCCATGACGATGACGCGGACGGGCAAATCCTGGCCGAGGCGGTGGCATCGGTCCTCGGCCTGCGCCATATTGCCGGGGACCCAGTCGATCTCGGCGAAGACGACTGTCGAGGCCGCCGTCAGCGTCAGCCCCGTGCCGGCCGTCAGAATCTGGCCGACGAAAACCCGGGCGTCGCCCGTCTGGAACTCATGCACCGCGGCGTCCTTCGCCGCGTCCGACATGCCGCCGTAGAGCATCACGGCGCCGACATCCCGGAACTCGCGGGCTAGCTGCTCGATGACCTCCCGGTGCCACGCGAACACGACGACCTTCTCCTCCTCTTCCAGCAGGCTGCCCCGCAGGTAGTTGATGACCTGCGGCAGCTTCCGGCGGCCGGCCTCCAGACGGGCGGCGGTCAATACCGCGATCTCCTTCGGCATCAGCCCAATGGCGGCGTCGGCGGCCTGGCCGCCATAGTCGTCCCAGCTCCGGATGACCCGCGCCGCCAGGGCGCGCAGTTCCGCCGGCTCGGCCGGGCCTGTATGGGGGAGCTCCACGACCGTCCGCGTCTTCGCCGGCAGCTCGGCGAGGACGTCGGCTTTCAGGCGCCGGACCATCCAGCGCCGGGACAGGCCCTCGGCGAGCTCCTCGAGGTGGCTGGCGCCCCGGAAGTCCCACGACCACTTGTAAGGCCGGCCGCGCCGGAAGCCGACCGGCTTCAAGGACCCGGCGCAGTACCGCTTCCCGTATTCGGTCCGGCTCATCCGGCAGCCCATCGCCTTCAAGAGCGGCCACAGGTCCATCGGGCGATTCACCATCGGCGTGCCGGTCAGGAAAAGACGGCGGCCGGCCTTGACGGAAAGCGCCGCTTTGGTACGCCGCGCCGCCGGGTTCTTCAGGTAGTGCGCCTCGTCAAAAATGGCGACGGAATAGGGCGGCAAACCCGCCTTCACGGCCTTGACCAGGCCTTCGTAGCTCAGGACCTCGACGCCCAGAATGGGCTCCTCGCCCCACCACATCGCCATCTCCCGCCGCCAGTTCAGCCGCAGACTCGCCGGGCAGACGACCAGCACCGACGACGCGCCCACGGCCAGGCAGTACGACAGCGCCACCGCCGTCTTGCCCAGGCCAGGCTCGTCGGCCAGCAGCGCGTCGCCGCCCAGCTGCAACAGCCGCTCGAGGCCTTTCTTCTGGTAGTCTCTCAGGATCATAGTATCGGAAATCTTCCGTGTTTCTTGTTAAAATCCCCGGCTCGCGCACGTTACCACCCCAGAGGCCGGGGTTGGGGCCGGAACAGACCGCCGTCGTATTATTCGCGCCCGACGGCGCCGCACGTGCGCGCACGGAGGTTGGCGGCGCGGCGGGGCCGTTCCCGCGGATATTCCCGCGCCGGCGACTCACCGACGCCATCTTTGTCATACGCCGCTTGGATGGCAGGGCCGACGAGGAACCAAAAAATTCCGGCCACCGGGATGGCGCAGGTCGCGGCCAGGTTGCCGATGATCGTCACGATGCACAGGTTGCACAGAGTCTCTTGCATGGGTCAGCCCTCCTTGTTTATGTCGTGGATCTCCGTCCAGAGCCGCACCATGGCCAAGGCGGCCCGCTCAAGCTCGGCTTCCGCTTCCACAATCAAGGCGCGGACCTCGTCGGCGTTCGGATCAGCCGGGCGCGGCGGCGGGGGCTCCAGTTTAGGCTGCCGCTGATTGACGTCCTTCTGATTCATGTTACCCTCCGTTCTGTTCGGGCTTCGAGTTCCTAACGGCGCTCCGGGATGACGCCCCCGGTGACTGGGAATAAAGTTACACCGCCGTAATTTTATTACAAGTCGAAAAACTAAAAAAAAGTCTGCCCGTACGTAATTTTTTCCGACGCAGGCACAAAAAAGCCCCCGGCCGTCAGAGCCGCATACATGGCATAGTCGTCCAGCTTGCCCTTCTGGTAGGCCGTGAAGGCCGGCGGCGACCATGCGGAGGCCGCTTGCCCGTTGTCCACCTCCGGTTGTTTCATTCCTCTTACCAAAATCAGAAAGTCGGTGGCGGACACAACGTAGCATTCCAGGTCGGAGAACTCAAATTCAGCCATTCAGCGTCCCCCTTTCTTTTGACATGTCGGGACAACCACGGACTTCCTCGACATTCTTAAATATAGCATATTTTTATATACACAACTTGAAAGGCCTTTATCAGGCTTTATCTTATGAATTACAGGGGCGTAATTTCTACGCTTCGTAAAACGAAAGGAAACTATCGTATGAAGCACCAGCACCCCCGCGGCCTGCCTTCCCGGATAGTCCGGGAGACAGGCCTGTGCCAGCCCATTGTCAGCAACATCCTGAACGGCTTCCGCCGCCCGACCCTGGAGCAGGCGGCGGTTCTGGAAGCCGCGTTCATCCGGATCGGCATCCCGATCACACGTTGGCAACTCCTGTACGAGTACAAGCCCGGCGTGCCCTTGAACACCTGGTTCCCCGGCGGACAGCCGCGCAAGCCGCGGGCCCGACCCGTCGAAAAGCGCCCCCGCAAGAAGGGGGGAACGCGCCATGAGTGACGACATTCGCCTCAAGGCCGCCCTCGCCTACGCAGGCCTCGGTTGGCCGGTCTTCCCCGTCGGCGACGACAAGCGCCCCAGGATCAAAGACTGGGAGAACCTCGCCTCCTGCGACGAGGCCACGCTCCGCAAGTGGGCCGGCAAGTGGCCCGGAACGAACTTCGGCTGCGCCCTGGGGCGCGCATCCCTCGTCGTCGTCGACTCCGACGTCGACAAGATGCAGAAGGACGGCACCATGGCGTCCGGCGAGAAGTCCCTCCAGGCCCTCCAGGCCGAACAGGCCGCCAGCCTGCCCGCCACCTTCACAGTCCGCACGCCCTCCGGCGGCCTGCACCGCTACTACCGCGCCGCCAACATCGGCAGCAAGAACGCCTTTCGTCCCGGCCTCGACGTCAAATCCGGCGGCGGCTATGTCGTCATCCCCGACTCCGTCACCGCCAGAGGCCGCTATCAAGTCATCAACCAGGCCAAGATCGCACCCCTGCCGGCCTGGTTCAAGGAAGCCTACAACAAGCCCTACCAGGTCCGCAAGCGCGGGACCCCGCCGCCCCCGGACGTCGTCCCCGACACCGAAGAGAAGCTCGCCGCCGCCCATGAGCTCCTCGAGGCCTGGCCGCCCGTCTCCGAAGGCGAACGCAACACCTCCCTGTACAAGATGGCCAGGGAGTGCTGCAAGGCCGGCGTTTCCGAGGACGCCGCCTGGGAGGTCCTGCTCGAATGCGCCGACTTCGTCGCCGACCTGCCTGAACGCGAAGCCAAGGCCACCATCCATTCAGCCTACGCCGACCTGTCCGATTTCGGCGAGAATGGCGAGGAACGCGCTTTCGCCGCCGTTTCCACCCTCGCCAATTCCGACGCCGACGCCGAATCGCAAGGCGAGTGGAACCCCGTATGCGGCACCTTCGCCCAGTTCCTCGGCAAGGAGCCGCCGCCGCGCCCGTGGCTCGTCCAGGATTTGATCCCCTACACCCATCAGCCCATCATGATCGCCGGCGCCCCCGGCGCCTCCAAGTCCCTCCTCGGCGCCCAGCTCTGCCGCGAGGCCAGCCTGGGGCGGCCTTTCCTCAACCGCGAGACCCTGCAGCTCAAAAGCCTCTACATCACATTCGAAGACTCGGTCGACGACCTCTTCCACCGCGCCGCGCACAACTCCAGCCGGGTCAACCCGGAAAACCTCAAGGAGCAGGAACCACATTTCATGTACCTGGGCAAGGAGGACTTCATTTTCTGCTACCGGAGCAAGCAGTCCGGCCGCCTGGTCGAGGGGCCGGGATACCGCAAGCTCTTCAAGTGGGTGACCGAACGCGGCATCCGCCTCGTCGTCGGCGACCACCTATCCAAGTTTTTTCCCGAAAACGAAAATGACCGCTCGATGGTCAACGCCTTCGGCTCCCTCCTGACCAGGTTCTGCGAAGAGGCCAAATGCCTCTGGCTCATGCTCTCCCACACCAACAAGGCCGGCCTCGAATACTCTGGCTCATCCGCCAACGCCGGCATTTACCGCCAAGTCCTGCTTCTCACCCGCGACGAGTCCGGACTCTACACCCTCGAGTGCAAGAAGTCCAACCACACCAAGGCCGGCGAAAAGCTCCACTTCGTTTTTGACAATTGGTATTGCGCCCCCCTGGCCGACGAGGACCTGTCCGCCATGCGCGAACAGAAGGAAGCAGCCAAAGAAGCCGAGAAGGCCGCAAAAGAGGAAGCCCGCGAAGCCGCCCGCGACGACACCATCACCCGCATCCGCCAAGCCATGCAGCCCGGAGAATGGTAT
>JAGVVD010000045.1 GCA_019135865.1 Elusimicrobiota bacterium | reverse complement strand
TCTGTGTTCATGGAGGTGTCCTTTTGGTTTTCCCGACGTCCACCCTTTGTGGGCGTCTATCTCTTTCACTCAGGGTTTTTCTCAAAACGGCAGGACGATTCCGCGAAAATTCTTGAATTTTTGGCAAAAAAAATCCCGCCAGGGCGGAAAAAGGCCGTCTGGCGGGATTCATAAGACTGGGATTTGATGTATATTAGATAATGTTAATAGTCTGGATGGGAGGTTTTCTCATCATCTTAATTTCTGGATAACCCTGAACGAGAACTCTGGAGGATTAAAATGTCTTATTGGCTTCACCGTTGTAGACACGAGGGTGGCTTCAACTTTCTGGATAATGAGAAGCGTTTGACCATCGGCTTTTCAGACTGTGCCGTGGACGAGGATATGGTCAAATGTATTCAGGAAAAGAATGGCTATGATTTTGACAGGTTCTACAAAGAAATATATGGCGGAGATATCTGGAAACAACGTTGGTCGTTGTGGTATTTTGCATGTGAAATGGAGGCCGGTGACATTGTCGTTGTGCCGCGCGATGGCGGCTTCACACTTTGCAAGCTCGTTGGAAATCTTCTTGTTTCCGAACGTAAAAAGGAACGTGATATCGGCTTTGAATGGGGAGTGGAAATCCTTGCATCCTGCTATCCTCGTGAAGCATATGCTTCCACCGGGCTTCTTTCCAGAATGAAGTGTCGCCAGACTACTCTCAATATCAGCGACCTCCAAAACGACATTGACACCGCCTTGGAAAGATATCGTAACAGCAACCCGTTTTCCTTGCCGACGGAACTCGCAAAAAAATGCCATGAACTACTCGATGCATACGGTTCGCCTGACCATTTTGAACAACTCTTGCTGGACTATTTTATAAAACTTGGGGCACAAGCTGAAATCCTGCCCAAGAACTATTCCTCAAAAGTTGGAGATTGTGATATCTCCGCCGTGTTCCCTGCGCTGCGTCTAACCATTTCAGTTCAGGCAAAAAAGCATTGGGGAACAACGGACGATTGGGGGGTGCAGCAAATAGTCGAATACGCCAAGGATAGGTCATCAACCGAGGATGCCAATTGGACATACGCCAATTGGGTTGTTTCCTTTGCGTCCGACTTTTCGGAAGAGGCAAAGAAAATGGCTCAGGAGAATGGTGTCGTGTTATTGAATGGAGACGAGTTTTGCCGGATGATTATTTCAAACGGAATTGGATTGGGCTGATAGGGCTCAATTCTCCGCGGCGCCGCCGTCCCCATTTTCCGCAGTCAAGAAAGCGGGGGGAGGAGTTTGCACGGGAAAATAACTCCCGTCCTTTACCCATAGTTGATTTTCTGCTCAAAATCGGCTTGTGCGGATTCTCCGCGATGTCTCGCCACCCCTTGAAAACGGTTTAGGACGCGAGTTTGTATATCAGTAAAGGACTCGTCCTCACCCCGACGGAGAATCCGGGGAGAAAAGGGGAGATTTTCGGGCGGATTGGAGGGCGGTTTTAGCCAGCCTTGGATTCTCCGTCCGCTTGCGCCGTCGTTTTTCAAGACGGCTAAACGCCCTTGTTTGAGGCAGTTAGGCAGAAACGAAACACGCCCGACGGCAATTGCCATCGGGCGTGTGATTTGGTGAACTGGTGGAGCGGTTGCCGCAAAAACGAAAAGTCGGGAAATAGCAATTTTGTACTCAAAATTGCTGTGCACCCAATTCCAGTCCATTTTTAATCGCGAGACACACCAAAAACGAACACATAGACAAATCTGTGCTTATTTCAGCATTTCTCGCTATGTTACAAGAGCAAAACCTCCGCAAAATCAAGACGTACTATATTCCTTCTATTTGAGTTTTACAACCTCACCAGTCACATTCGTCAGTGAAGAATGTAGATTCCTGGTAAGGCTAGTCGCCAGAAGGCAACCCGGGGAAAACAATACCTCATTCAACCCAGAATACCCGTCCGTCCCTGCGAGGCGCTGGCTTCGGCAGTTCGCCGTCAATGTAGCCGACCGCGCAATGGCCTATGCCTTCCCACTCGCCCTCGACACCGAGTTCCTTCAGCAACTGCTTGTATTCCGGCATCTCAAACTCCTCCTTGGCTCTGTGAATCCAGATGCTTCCCAGCCCCAGCGAATGCGCTGCCAGCATTATATTCCCCATAACCAGGCTTCCGTCATAGACGCGGATTGGCCAGTTCTTGTCGGCCAGCACGACCAGAATGACGGGAGCACCGTAGAATGGGTCGAAGCCCTCGTCCCAGCCTCCGATTTTGCAGTTCGCCCTGGACAACCTGGCGCGCAGTGCCTTGTCAGTGATGGCAATCGTGATGGTCGCCTGCCTGCCCCTGGCGTTGGCGGCGTAGAGCCCCGCCTCGACAATCTGCTCTATCTGTTCCTTCGGGGGCATCTCCGCCTTGAACTTGCGGATGCTCCTGCGTTCTTCCATTGCCTTGATGATTTCATTCTTCATTGACAGTGTTCTCCTGATTGTATGTCGCTTCAACTGATATGGTTTGTTCCGTCCTGTTTGTCCAATCTTTCCAATGCCTTCTGGAGAGGGCAACCAGAAGGAATGTCGTCCCCTCTTCTGTAGTCCTTCAGCAAGGCGAGCGATTCCTGCGCGATGTCGCGACGCACATCGCGGCGTTTGCCGGCTACCCGGGGAATGTACCGATGGTCGTAGTCCGTTGTGTTGTGGCGCATCCAGGCGATGACGGCGGCCCTTGCCCGCTCCTCGATGGGAATGCGCTGCGTCCGTGCCACAGTGCCGCTTCCAACGGGAGTGGTGAACTCCGTGACGACCTTGGCGAGACGCACGGCCAAATCCCTGTATCTCTTGTGGAAACCGAGGAAATCAAGGACTGCTTTCTCGAAATCCTCCTGGTATTCCTCCTGTTCCTTTTCGCGTCGTTTACGTCCAGCCTCCAGCTTATGCTGATATTCTGGAGTTTCACGCTCGGCCTTGAGTTGTTCCGCAATCCCCGAAGCCAGCCCTTTGGGCACGCACAGTCCGATTCCAAACTCCTTTCGGCCAACTTTGCGCTTTACAACCCAGTAATCGGACGCAGACGCCTTGAGCCGCCGCGTCAGCGCGGGATCACCCGATGGCACAAACTCCCATCCTTCGGGCAGATCGACAAATCGACCGTCCTTCGAGTATTTACTGATGCCTTGCAAGGCATATACGATTGTCTCGTCTTTCATCCGATAATGGCCTCCAACTTCCCGCTTCCACTGATGCCGTATGCCTGCGGCACACCACCTTCCAGAAGGACGCGGAGGTACTGTTCCATGTGCGGAGCGAGACCGCCTTGGCGCATCTCGTCCAGCGTCATCCATTCCATTCTTCCTTCGCCCGATGATTTGAGTTCGCCAGTGAAGGTGCTTGTGCGGAACATAAAGACGATGTACTTGGAGTTGGCCGCCACCTCGGCTGGCGAACCGTCCTTACGCTCGCCGATAGTCTCCCATTCCACCACACCGCACATCCGCAGGTTCGAAACCGTCAGCCCCGTTTCTTCGCGGATTTCGCGCACCGTGCTGGCCGTGATGGATTCCCCCGCCTCAACATGCCCGCCGGGGAAAGTCAGCCCGCACCACGGGTTTGTTGCCTTCGGAAGGCGATGCTGCACAAGGACGCGGCCTGTCGCCAAATCCTCAATCATGCACATGTTGCATAGGGTACAGTTCATTGTTCAAACAGCCTTATTTCCGCAGCAATGTTGGATAGACGTATCTATGTTCAGCTTTCTCACGGCACAATCTCATGCCGGTCAGCGGCCTCCAATGCGGCAATGCGTTAGTATATGGTGAAAAGACAATCTCATATTGTTTTGCTCGGTTTTTATAATATATTATGCAAAGATACGATAACAATAGCCAAGAGGTGGAAACTATGCAGAATGCCATTAAAGAATTAGGTACACCCAAAGTGAAGGAAATGGTGGCTCAACTGGCTGAAAAATGGAAAATACCATCTGGACTTCATATTGATTGCGTTTGTAAAGTATGCTGTGATAATCCTGAGCTTGCACCAGATATCAACGGAAGGAAAAAGAAGAATCAGCTCTCTCCTGAACAATGTGTTGAAGAATGGGTTTTAAAGTTCAAGCATGGCTATGATGAAAGAATATCTGTCAGGAAATCTAAAATGCCTGGCACAGTTCCTGACAATGCCGTCAACATCATTCTTTCCACTGGATTGCACTGCCATGTTCTAGACCAAAACCACATTCAGAGCATTGTTTACGCCCATCGTCTTGGAATGTCTGCCGAAAACATTTTAGGACTCCTGCTTGAGGAGTTTCTTTTTACCAAATTGTCCCCATTTGGATGGGCTATGGCGTGGGGTGAAACTATAAAGAGCGTGGATTTTTGCAATGCAGAGGGATTTTTGCTCCAGGTCAAAAACAGAAGCAATAGCGAAAACAGTTCCAGCAGTAAGATTCGTTCAGGAAAGCCGATTGAAAAGTGGTTTCGTATCAATGCTACCAATGGAAAGTGTCAATGGGATGAGCTAAATGCTATCGTTGGGGCTCATTCGGGGTTGGAACTCAATGAAAAAACATTCCAGCAATTCATTAAAGAAGTGTTGGAAAAGAATCCAGAGGCGCTTGCCATTGAACCCGCCAATCCATGGGTGAAGATTCTGAAGCAAAAGCCATAATGGCGCATTGTCTTAGAATTTGAACGCCAACTGCTCAGGTGGTTGGCGTTTTGTAGCGAGTCTTTTGAAATACTCGTGATTTGTGTTTAGGTATCTTGAATATGTCGCGTTGGGATCAATAATTGTCAGGTTTGATTTTTGCTTTGGCGTTAACGAGTCAAACCAGAGCAGATGCTTTGCGGCCGCAAATCCCATGCCTGTTGGCACGGCATTGCCGATTTGTTTATAGATGTCGGACATTTTCCCTGCGAATTTCCAAGAATCAGGGAACATTTGAATACGGGCGTATTCTTCAATGGATAATGCCCTGTCCTCCGTTGGATGCGCCAGTTCAGTAGCAGGCATTGTTGGACAAGTAACCAATGTGGGCGAAGGCTGATTCCAGGCGAGACGTCGATAAAAACCAGTCTTGCCTCCTCCAAGTTCGAAGGAATTACCCATGGCTTCCTTTTGGATATCCAGGGGAAGATCCTTCCAATATTGTCCTGCCTTGAGCATTCTGAAATACTTAAGCCTCTTTTCTGGGATTTTCGCCGCATGGCATTCAGTCAATCCCTGGACTGCCTCTTCAAAGGTAACCCATGGAAGCAAGCCGTTTGCGCCATTTTCCGAATGTGTTGGCGGAATCAATGGAATTTCATATCCGTCTCTGCTTCCAAGAATAATGACTCGCTCGCGTCGTTGTGGAACCCCGTAGTTAGCTGCATCATACAATGTGAATGTGGCGCTGTATCCCAGTTCTTTTATTTTAGCAAGCGCATATAACAAAGCCGTTCCTTTTTCATCCTTGGGCGTTGGAGCCGCATAGCCGAATTTCTTGTCTTCGTTGCCTTGCGGAGCTCTATACGAGGCTGAAAGTAAGCCACGAACATTTTCAATTAGGAAATATTTTGGGCGTACTTGTCCGATAAGTTCAATATATTTCAGAAACACATTGCCGCGAACGTCGTCGAACCCCTTGCGCTTGCCAGCTGTACTGAACGCCTGGCAAGGCGGTCCCCCGCACATAAGGAAAACTTCGTCATCCTTTGACAGACCAGCATTTTTCCGAAGATCATCTCCTGAATAGTTCCTGATGTCGTCCTCAATTAATGGAAGACCGGGCTTGTTTGCTCGAATGGTCTCAGCCATCGCATGTTCGAACTCGACGCACAGACGGATAGACAGTCCGGCCTTTTCAATGCCGTTGTCAAGCCCCATTGCACCAGAGAAGGTGGAGATTACATTTTTGGTTTTTCTCATGCTGTTACAAACTCCCAGTTATTCTTACTAATTTAATCTATTCGGCATGGTTTTCAATCTGGCGTCCTTGCATATCTTCGCAAGGACGCATTTTTCAACCAGCGTATAGGTTTCCATTATAGGATTGAACGCTTCACCTCCTTTATGTCGTAGATATCCTCCCTTGAGTTGACCTGCTCAGGCTTCAACCAGTCCACGAGCATTCCGCCTGTGCGGGGGAAGTATGGGCTGGCGAGGAGGTTGCTCTCGCCCCATCGGATGACGAGGAAGTCGCGTACCTTGAACTCCTTGCGCTCGTGTATGTCGTAGAGGGTGTCGTCGATGGATGGCGCACCCGACAGCGGGTAGAGGTCGGCCAGTACCTTTGCCTTGTCGGCATCGGGGATTTCGTAGATGCGCTGCACCGTGCCGTCGGCGCACTCCACATCCTTCAGCGGATAAGGAAGCTCGGGCTTCCGTCCGATGATTGCCAGGCATATTGCCTTCTCCTGCAGGCTCATTTCGTGCTTTGTCTTGTTTTCGTCCATTGTCATGGTTCTCCTTCGTGTCGTGGTTGTTGTCTGATTATCCCTATGGGAGGAAGATGAATTCGGGGCGTCCGGGCGGCGGCACCTGTTCGGGCGCAAGCCACCTCACGCCCAGGGCGACGACCTCCGGGCTTGCCTTGCACGCCCTGGCCCGCTCTGCGTCGCCGCCGAGCAGTACGCCGTTGCCAGCGAAGTCGATCGGGATGCCCGTGAGGCGGAAGCCCGCACTGGGCAGCTTCAGCCTCCCTTCCTCGTCCACCCAGATGGTGACGCCGTCGCCCACGACGACCGGCTGGACCCACTCGCACCCGATGAGGGCGCGGAGACCCTCCAGACTCCTGTTCGGGTCGGGCTTCACGTCCACCGCGACCACCTTCCTTTCCGTTGCCTTGATGAGTACCGCTTTCATTGTGCTGACCTCCTTAAAGTTCCGCGAGACTTGAGATGTGGTTGAGCTTGAGCGGCGCGGCCATCTCCTTGAAGGTGTCCGCGTCCGCCCAGCGCCAGTCATAGCCGTCATCGCGCTTCCTGATGTAGTAGTGGCCGCCGAAGATGTGGACCGTTGCCACGTCGCCATATGCCCAGACCTTCGGGCTGTGCTCCGCGAACCGCGCCTGGAGCATCGCCTTTTCCTTTGCCGTGAATCTTTTCGCCATTTTGGTCTCCCTGGTTTTAGGTTGCCTCCGTACCTTGGTGGTACGCCGTTTAATAAGCTCCCCGTTCCACCTTAATCCAGTCGCAACCGGGTTATTTCCAGGTAAAAGGCGACTTTAATCGAAGAAAGATCCAGGGCACTAAAAAAGGGGCGGACCCGTTGCCGGATCCGCCCCAGGGAACCAGGGAGATTCCCCTCGCCGCCACGCGCCTTGGTGCGCCCGCCCGAAGCTGCAGGGCGCGGCACGCGGCGGCAAGATGTGCTATCTGCTGCGCCAGTCGCCCGATTCGATGACCGCCGCCTGTTCGGGCAGCCGGTTCATCACATAGACCATCGCCTTGACGGCCGTGCCGTCCTCAAGCGTTGCCTCCACTGCATCGCGGCGGTAGAGGCGCGGATATCCCTCCAGAACGTCCATGTGCGCCAGTCCTTCCGCCGTGACGGTCAGCATCTCCGCCTTGACCTCCCGCCCGTCCTCGCCGGGCACGAAGGCGGGGAAGCCGTAGCCTGTGTCGTAGAGCGTCCCCCTGATAACGCAGGGGACGCGGGAGAGTGCGCCGTCCGCCCAGCGGGCGTTCCTTTCGCCGGCCAGCAGAGTGCCGTACACGGCCACCTTGAATGTCTCATTGTCCGTCATCTTCGTTCTCCTTGGTTGGGGCCGACGCGGGGAATACCAGCGACCAGCCGTCCGTGTTCCTGACCTTGAACTCGTCCTCGATGCCGTGCCATTGCGCGCCCATCGAGCAGATGTTCCTGTACCATGCGGGATATGGCTTCCCGCGCCTGACTGCCCTCGTCTCCTTCGTCATCACGTATGTGCAGGCATCGTAGGTTCGCCGCCCGTATCTCACCTTGACGTTGATGCGCCGGTAAATCCCCCTCGCCAGTCCCTCGAAGCGGTCGAGGGAGGCGATGTCAGCCGCCGTGACCGAGTAGAGGACGCCCTGGACGTGGAAGCCCGTGCGCCTCTCAATGTCGGCGTACAGCCGCTCGACGAGGCGGTAGCCGTCCAGCGTCGCGCCGCCCCACGCCCGTGCGTCCGGGCAGCGCTGGCGCATCCTCGGCCACCAGAGGTTCGATCCGTATGCGAAGTAGAGGTATCTTGTCTCGGCCATCTTTGTCTCCAGTATTGTGTCACTGCGCATAATTAACCTCCCGTTGCCGCTATATCCAGTCGCAATGGCCGAGAAAAGAATCTTTTATTACCGTGCCTTTTCCCCATGAAAGTCTTTTGCGCACAAGCCCTCCGCTTTCGCCCCGCCAGGAGGCCTGCCTATTAAAATAGGCGGTTGGGGGGCAAAACGCGGACGTTCGCCCGAAATCCCCCAAAGACGGCGTTTTTATTAATTTCGGCCTAGAGCAAAGCCCCCTTTTGACGGGCTTTCCTGAATCGCAAATTTCGCGTCTGTGCGCGAATCTTTCTTCAGAAACCGACTTGCAAAAACTTTCTTTGGAGCTGCGCATCTTTCTTCGGGATTGAGATTTGCTTTATTCCAATGTGCGTCATTGGGAAACATCCAGTCGCCATGCGCGAAAAAGAAAAGATTATTTCTTCGCCTCTGCTGCTTGAAAAAGGCGGCGGGGACGCTGCCGTCCGCGGCGTCCCCTGCGGGGCGGTGGCCCGCCCCGCGTCCCCCGGCTACCGGTTCTCCGGTCTGCCGTTGCGCCAGGCCGCCGAGCCGGGCAGGCGCTTGAGGAGGTGCTGGCGCACCGTCTTGAACTCGTCGCCGATGAGCCCGAGGTGCAGGAGGGCGACGCGGAAGTCGAACCGCGCGGTGGTCTCGTTGTACTCGCGCGGGTTGCGCCCGCTGGCCGCCTTGGCCAGCTTCGCCTTCGCGACCATCGCGAGGCAGAAGACCGCCATTGTGCGGGCCTCGCCTGCATGGGTCGTGCCATTGCCGAAGCGGAATTCCACGGTCCGCTTGTCCTCGAAGAGGGGGCTCAGGTTGAGGCTGTGGTAGCGTTCATTGTTGTAGTGGACCGGGTTGGGGGTGTACCGCCCGAACCAGGCCTCGTTGAGCTCGCGCATCGTCTTCGGCCTGCGGTCGAGGATGCGGGCGACGAAGGCGCGGTCGCAGGGGCGCGTGTAGCGGTTGAGTCGGTTCTCCAGCGTCCCGAAGGCCTTGTGGATGAGGACCTCCTGCTTGTAGAAGTTCCTCACCAGGTTGGTGATCTGCTGGGGCGTGAGGTCGGCGGCGCCGACGTGGACGTGCTGGCTGGTGGTCTCGGGCGTCTTCGCTCCGGCGTGGCGGATGGCGCGGATGCACTCCTGGTAGGTGGGCAGGTCGTCCCACCCGAGTATGGGCGTCACGAACTCTGCCCCCGTGTTGAGGCTTGCGTCGCTGATTGCCTTCCATTCGCGTCCGTCTGGCGCGACCACCGTGACGGCGCTGTGGGGGCCGCCGTAGCGGATTGTTCCGCCGACCACGCTCAGGATGGCGTCGGCCATGCGCTGGCGGGTGATGTTTTCGAATTCGTTTTCGATGCCGAAGTGGAGGCTCTTGATGGTTTCGAGTTTCTGGTTCATGGTGTTCTCCCTGGTTGGGGGCTTGGGTTGGTCCGCGGCGGCTTCGGGGCGCCGCGGGGCGGGTGGCGCGCTCTGGCGTATTCCGTTGCGCTCCTTCTGGTTACGCCGCTTAATAAGCCCCGTAAGAACACTTAATCCAGTCGCAAACCGAAAGAAATAGCGAATAAAATGATTATTATTTTTATTTCTCTTTCTGCTGAAATATGCTGTTTGAAATTTGCATATTTTTCAAGATGGGAAATGGCGTATTGCAAGTCGCGGCGTGCGAATTAAAAGACATTTATTATCGGCTCTGCGACTTGATTTCCGCAATACGCGGGAATGGAATAAGGCAAGTCGCCTGGGCGAAGAAAAACGCCGCAGCTCCAAAGAAAAAAAAAGCAAGTCGGTTTCTGGAGAAAGATTCGCGCACAGATGCGAAATTTGCGATTCTGAAAAGCCCGTCAAAACGGGGCTTTTGACGAGGCCGATTTTAATAAAAACGCCCACGTCGGGGGCTTTCAGGCGGATGTCCGCGTTTCGGCCCCCATTCGCCTATTTTAATAGGCAATGCCGCATGCCGGGCGAAACAAGGCGAACGTATGCGGATCAGGAGGCGGAAAGATTCTTTCAGCCTCCTTCTGCGGCCTATGCCAGCCGTATGAAACGCTTTTCGCCCGTGTACACGAAGTCGCCGTCCACCATTCTTCCAACGGGCTCGACGTATGTCATCGTCGCCGAATCGTAGTCGGTGTCGTTCCGCATCCGCTCCAGCATCGCCTCGTCCCTTTTCCCCGTGTACCACGACGGGTATTTATGGTAGTAGTTGATGTAGTTCTCGGCCCGCTCTGCATCGGTGAACAGGTCGCGTTGGCTGATGGTCAGCAGGAGTTTCTCGTCCCACGAGTGCTCGTAGGGGAAGACCTTGCCGACCACGCGCATCCTGCCGTTCCACCTTATCACCTGGACCACGGTGTCCTCGCCGCGAAGCATCTCCCTTGCCTCGTCCAGCAGATGCCCCGGGAGGTTCTTGATTGTCAGCTGCCTTTTCATTTCCGTCTCCGTATTTGAGGCGGGCGGGCCGTCCCGTCCGCCCGATGTGGCTTCAGTTGAACTTCGCGATGAGCGCCTGGTAGACTGCGTTGACTTCCGCACCCTTGCCTCGCGGGGTGAAGCCGCGCTCCCACTTGCGGTCGTAGTTGAGGATGGTGTGGCGGAAGTCGCCGTCCCCAGGGGAAAGCCAGAGCTTGCTGATCCGTCCGCCACGGATGCCGAACTCGCTCGGCTCGTCGAAGTGTTTCACGTTGAACTTGAATTCGAGGCCGTTGCAGGTGGCCGTGCCCTTCGTCCAGTTGTCGTTTGTGCGCGGGCCGTGATCCAGTGTGGTTTCGTGCTTCATGGTCTTCTCCTTGGTTTGCGTTTCTGTCTGCATTTCCCGCCTCCTCACATCCGCAGGTCGGCGACCGCCATCAGCGTGTCCCCCAGGTGCTCGGCGTCGCCGCTGGCGGCTTCGTCCAGGACGCTGTCAATCCACGCCTGGTCGCACCCCGCCTCGCGCAGGGTGCGGCGCACGCGTCCCAGAATCAGCGCCGGATGGTAGATCATCCCGCCGAGGTCAACCGTGATGTTCGTCTGCCTGAGTTCCGCATTCGTGTTCTGCTTCATTGTCGTCGCTCCATTGGGTTGTGGTTGCATTCTGCCCTGTACGCCGCTTAATAGGCCATCCCTTTGGAGTTAATCCAGTCGCAAACCTCTTAATAAAACCTTTTCCCGCAGATAGTTGCGTTTTTCTTCGCGGGACGGGGCGTCCGCCCCGCGAAAGGCCGTCAGTCCTCCTCCACTTCCTCCTCGACGGCGCTGGCGTCGCCTGCCTTGTTGAGGACATTCAGCATGGCGAGACGCGCCGCGTATGCCTGTTCGGCCTGCCTGGCGCACTCGCCGATCTCCTTTGCAATCCATGCCAGGTTGATGACCGCCAGATGCAGGTTGCCGTCCTCGCCCGGATGCGGTCTGCGGTAGATGTCCATGCCGGACGCCGCAGACTTGAGGCATCTGCGGATTTTCTCCTCGGCGGCGGCCAGTCGCTCCCTGACCGCCTTCTCCAGTTCAGTGTTTTCCATCCGCCTTGCCTCCGTCGTACCCGATGCCCTTGAAGTTGTAGTTGCCCCTGCGGATCTCCGCCAGTTCGGCCTCGACCGCCTCGCGGTAGCGAGGATGGCTTTTCTCCGCCTCCGCGCACCTTATGCAGATGCAGTCGGTGTTGAACCGCGACATCATGCGACCGCCGTCCAGGCTCCCGCCGCAGCGGTCGCATCTTTTCTTCGTGAAGAATTCGTCCTGCATATCAGTCTCCCGTGGTTGCGCCTCCCCATCGCGGGGAGGCTGTTCCTGTCTCCTACATGACGTCGACGACCTCCATCACTGTGGCGAGGAGGTGGTTGTAGTCGCCGCTGGTGGCTTCCTTCATGAAGGTGTCGATGAACTCCTTGCCCTTGCCGCCGCGGCGCAGGGCGCTTTGCACCTTCCCGAGGATGTAGAACGCATTGCCGTCCTCGCCGATCAGCTTCACCTTGATGCCCGTCTGCTCCAGTTTGATTATCTTTTCTTCTGCCATGTTCGTGTCCCTTGGTTCTGGGGTTGCTCTCGTACCACTCGGTACGGTGCTTAATAGGCTCGCTCAAACCGTTTAATCCAGTCGCAATCCCGTTTATTAACGCCTTTAATCGCAATTGCCTGGATTGCCCCGCCCGTTGCGGGCGGGGCGGCGGCTCCCTACAGCTCGTCCTCCTCGTAGTATTCGTCCTCTTCCTCCTCGTCCTCCTCCGGCTGGAGGTCGCAGACGTCGATGCAGTGGTCTTCCCACTTGCTGTCGATCATGTCCTCGTCCGTGGGGACCAGCGGGCGGGTGGCCGCGTAGAGGACCGCCGCGTCGGCGAGGCGCTCGAGCTCCTCCTCGTATTCGGCCACGCTGTCCGCAGCGGCTGCGTCCGCGGCGATTTCGGCGATGGCCTTGAGGGCTTGCCTGCCCTCGCCCTCGGGCAGGAGGGTGTGCGCCAGATGGAGGAAGCCCCAGGCGTTCTCGGCGCTGCTGTCGGTGATCTGCCCATGCTCCTCGATGCGGTCGCCGTCGTTGAACCAGCGGTGGTAGAGGCGGCTGGCCGCCCGCAGCACCTCTCCCTGCACCGTGCCCGCGTTGCCGTTGATGAGGACCAGTTCCTGCCACTGCGCGTCGTAGAGTTCCTGGTGCTTGCCGTTTCCGTTCCAGTAGGTTTTCGTTTCTTCCATGGTCGTGTCCCTTGTTTCGTGCTTCGGTTGATGTCCTCGGGCGTTTCCCTTGGTACGCCGCTTAATAAGGGCCGTCTTTGTGCTTAATCCAGTCGCCATGCGGTTAATAAAATTTTTATTCGCATATTCTTGCGTTTTCCCTCTCAATACCTCTGCAGGATGCGTACCACGCCGTGCGCCGCCTCTATCTGGTAGATGTGACCTCCGTTGCGGTGTTTCGCGACAATTGCGGAGACGCTCGTCCCGCAGACCTTGAAGTACCCCGTGGCGCGGTTGATGACCGCCTCGATGCGGATGGAGGTGCTGCCGTCCCATTCCTCTCCGTAGCTGGCGATTCGAAGCGCCTTTGCGATTTCGTCCCGCGTGATTTCCTTGTGTTCTGTGAGGTTGATGATTTCCATTTTTCGTTCGTCCTTTTGCATGTTGTGTCCGCCTCTCCGCCCACGCCCCTTAATAGGCCGCGCGCCTGGCCTTAATCCAGTCGCAAAGCGGTTAATAACACTTTTATTCGCATATTCTTGCGTTCTCTTTTTTTGCGAAAAATAAAAAAACGGAAAAAGAAATTAATAACGGCTTCCCGACTGGATTAACACCATATCCGCACTTAATTATGGGCGTGTACGGAACGAAGCCAACGCAAACCAAGGAGCACAAAATGGACGACAGAATCAACGACATCGAGGAACGCGAGGAGACGGCGAAGTGCGCATGGTGCGGCGAGACCCTCCCGAAGGACGAAATGCTCAAGGAGGCCGACCTCGGCCACATCTGCAGGCACTGCGCCGACGCCCTCCGCTCGCGCGGGGAGCAGCTGACGATCGAGGACGAGTAGCCGCGCGGCGGAGCCGCCAGCCGGGGAGCAGACCCGGATGGGCGGCGTTTTCTCCTTTTTCCCGGTGGCGGACATCGCGAAAACCGCGTTTTTGAAAAGCCCTCGAAACGGGGCTTTTGACGAGGCCGATTTTAATAAAAACGCCTTCTTTGGGGGCTTTCACGCGAAACGTCGCGTTTCGCCCCCCATCCGCCTATTTTAATAGGGACGTCCCCATTGCAGGCGCTTCTCCGCGGCGTTCCGCGAGATTGATGACCCGCTGGTTGCGCGAGCCTCGCCAGGCAAGTGAGATGTCCCGCTCCGTCTGGACGAACGGCCCGTCCACCAGTATGTCGATGCAATCGAGCATTCTCCCGCATTCGGCATCGGCCTCCAGTTCCTCCAGCGTAAATCCCGTCCAGCACCAGATGTCCTTCGCTGGGAATGCAGCCCGCACACGCTCCAGAAAGGGCGCAAGGATGGCGCGGTTCTCCGGCTCGAAGGGCTCGCCGCCGAGGACGGACAGGCCGCTGATGTAGTCCGGCGCGAGGAGGCGGAGAATATGTTCCTCCGTCCCCTTGCTGAATGGCCGCCCCGCGCCGAAGCCCCAGGCGCTTGAATTGAAGCACCCGGGGCAGTGGCGGCGGCATCCGGAGACGAACAGCGAAACTCTCACGCCCGTCCCGTCGGCGATGTCGCAGGGCTTGATTGCGCTGTAGTTCATAGGTGCAGAACCCTCTCCTTTATCTCCTGCGTCCGCCCCTGGTTCCAGAACTGCGTCCCGATGTAGCCGCAGGTTCGCCGCGCCACGTTCATCGTGGACTGGTCGGTGTTCCCGCACCGGGGGCACTTCCAGACTAGCTTGCCGTCCTGCTCCACAATCTGTATCTCGCCGTCCCATCCGCATTTCTGGCAGTAGTCGCTCTTCGTGTTCAGTTCGGCGTAGATGATGTTGTCATAGATGAACCGCATCACGGCCAGCACCGCCTCGATGTTCCCCTTCATGTCGGGGACCTCGACGTAGGAGATGGCCCCGCCGGGCGAGAGAGGCTGGAATTTCGCCTCCAGGGCGAGCTTGGCGAAGGCGTCCACCGGCTCGGCCACGTGGACGTGGTAGGAGTTGGTGATGTAGGATTTGTCGGTCACGCCGGGCACGATTCCGAACCTGCGCTGGAGGCACTTGGCGAAGCGGTAGGTGGTGGACTCGATGGGCGTCCCGTAGAGCGAGTAGGCGATGCCCTCGGCCTCCCTCCACTTCGCCGTGTACGAGTTGAGGGCCTTCATGATTTCCAGCCCCGCCGCCTCGCCCTCCGGCTCGGTCAGCTTCCTGCCCGTCATCGCGAGCACGCACTCCCAGAGCCCCGCGTAGCCCAGCGAGAGCGTGGAGTAGCCGCCATGCAGAAGCGAGTCGATCCTCTCGCCGCGCGGAAGCCGCGCCAGCGCGCCGTGCCTCCACAGGATGGGGGCTGCGTCGGAGAGCGTCCCCTCCAGCCGCTCATGGCGGCACTTCAGCGCCCTGTGGCACAGCTCCAGCCGCTCGTCCAGGATCATCCAGAAGTCCTCCCACTCGTGGTCGGCGGAGAGCGCCACGTCCACGAGGTTCAGCGTCACGACGCCCTGGTTGAACCGCCCGTAGTATTTCGGCCTGCCGTCCTTGTCCACGTATGGCGTGAGGAACGAGCGGCATCCCATGCAAGGGTAGCATTGCCCCTTGCCGTTGGCGTCGATCTTGTTTGCCTTCATGACCTTCTCGGAGATGTAGTCGGGGACCATCCTCTTCGCCGTGCATTCGGCGGCGAGGCGGGTGAGATAGAACCATCTGTCATCCTCGTGGATGTTGTCCTCCTGCAGGACGTAGAGCAATTTCGGGAAGGCGGGGGTGATCCACACGCCGGCCTCGTTCTTCACGCCCTGGATGCGCTGGCGGAGAACCTCCTCGATGACGAGGGCAAGGTCGTCCCGCTCGCGTCCATCCTTGGCCTCGTTGAGGTACATGAACACGGAGAGGAACGGGGCCTGTCCGTTGGTGGTCATCAGCGTCACCACCTGGTACTGGATGGTCTGGACGCCCCTGCGGATTTCCTCCAGGACGCGTTGCTCCACCATCTTTTCCCGCTCAACCTTCGACAACTTGAACACCTCAAGCTCCTTCCGTATCTTTTGCCGCGACACGTCCACGAACGGGGCGAGATGCGTCAGGCTGATGGTCTGCCCGCCGTATTGGCAGGAGGCTATCTGGGCCACAATCTGCATGGCGATGTTGCAGGCGGTGGAGAAGCTGTGCGGCCTCTCGATCATCACGCCCGAAATGACCGTCCCGTTCTGCAGCATGTCGTCGAGGTTGACGAGCGAGCAGTTGTGCATCCGCTGGGCATAGTAGTCGCTGTCGTGGAAGTGGATGAGGCCCTCGTCGTGCGCCTTCACGACGTCCTCGGGCAGGAACAGGCGGCGCGTCAGGTCGCGGGATGTCTCGCCCGCCATGTAGTCCCGCTGTACGGAGACCACGGTCGGGTTCTTGTTGGAATTCTCCTGCCTGACGGTCTCGTTGACGGAGTCCAGGAGCGACATGACCTTCGCGTCGGTGGTGTTCCCCTTCCTTGCCAGGGTGCGCTCGTAGCGGTATGTCACGTAGTGCTTCGCCACGGCGAGGAAGCCGCCCCGCATCAGCGAACGCTCCACCATGTCCTGGATTTCCTCGACTCCCACTGCCCGGCGGAGACGCGAACATTCGTCTCCGACCTCCGCCGCGCATCGCGATATCTGCCGCGCCGTCATGGCGTCAGCCGCGGCGACGGATGCCGAGGCCTTTGATATCGCCCCCTCGATTTTGGCGATGTCGAACTCGCGTTCCTCGCCGTTCCTCTTGATTATTTTCATGAAACGCCCTCCGATGGAAAAGCCCCCGGACTCCTGCGAATCCGGGGGCAGTTGACTACTGGTTGTCGCCGACTGGGGCGGCGTCCTTCTCCGCCTCCTGCTTCAGCCGCGCCTCATGGCACTTGAGCCAGCCTGACTTGCCGAACATCTGGCAGTAGTTGCCGAAGCGGCGGGCCTGGTTCATCACGGCGTAGCGGCGGGGATTCCACCAGCCGTACTCGGCCTCGGCCACCTTGTAGCCGTTGCGCTTGAAGCGGTCGTTGGTGGCCTTGAAGGTTTCGTCGGTCCCGTCGGACTCGAACCACTCCACATCGTGGATGAAGGCCACGGCGGCGAGGGACGGATGGAGCGCGGTGACGAAGCCGCGGAGCCACTCGGGGAACGCGTCCGGCCCGATGCCGTTGTAGATCTTCACCAGCTCGTTCATCGGGTACTTGGAGAGGATCTCCCTGTCCTCGAGTTCGCACTTCGCGGCGAGTTCCTTCAGCCGCTTGATTTCCTTCAGCTTGTTCATTCTTCCTCCTATTCGATGGTCATTCCGGGGTCGATGTAGAGATAGCCCGACGCGCTGTACCACCCGAAGTGGATCTTCACGTCCACCGTGCAGGCAGCACGTATGTCGAGGGGCATCTCCAGCAGGAGCGGCGTCACCCCCGATTCGCCGGTCCACGTTTCCTGGTCCTCCGTCCAGCGCCCCCTGGTGCTGGAGAACACCGTCTCGTATGAGCCGGTTCCCGTCGGCACGGTGGCCTGCACGACCACGCGCCGCGCAAGCTCCGTCATGTCCAGCATTCCCTTGGCCGCGGCGTGCAGCCTCAGCGTCCTGACGCCCGTCGCGGACGCCGTGACGGAGAAGCCGCCAAAGGGCAGCCGCCCCAGCGACAGGAAGCCCTTGCCCTCGGCGGTGTTGTTCGAGAGCTTCAGGGAGGCGGGGACGCTCCCGCCGCTCCGCGAGACGCCCCATGTGTTGCACATGGCGTTGATGGTTCGCATCGTGTAGTGCCCTTCGTCCTGCTCGCTTCCGCAGGCCACGGCATAGCAGTTGTCATACGAGGTGGACGTGCTCCTTGTGTCGCCCATCAGCTGGGCGTTGGAGCTTCCCACGTAGATGTACGACTCGCTCTCCTGCGGCGAGCCGAGGATGGCGGGGTCGCTGTCCGCGCCGGAGATGTTCCCCCTGCCGAGGGTGAGCGTCCCGATGCGGACGGTGCTCCCGTATGCCGCGCCCACGGCGTTGCCTGGATACCAGCTCGCAAGTGATGTTATGTCGCAGGTCGCCTGGTACGCCCTCAGCATCCCCTGCAACGTGCAGTTCCTGATGTAGCAGTTTGCGGCGTGCAGGGCGATTCCGCGCGGATGCGTCACGGCGATGTTCCTTGCGATGACCGGCTCGTGCCCCCCGGACTGGGAGAGCGCCAGCTGCAGCGCGGCATAGCTTCCCCAGCGCGAAGTGTCGCCGTCCTTGAAGTCGTCGTAGTAGTTGCCGCCGTACCGGGCGTCGATGCCGTCCGTTGTCCCCAGCGTCACGGTCACGCCGTCGATTTCCCTGGCGCAGCCGGGAAGCCTGGCCGAGCCGCCTCCGCAGAGCCTGTACACCCCGCATCCTCCCCATATCCTCCACACGTCGGGCAGGTTCGCGGAGAGATTTGCATAGATGAACTCGGGCGCGCCCAGGCTGTCCACGAGGATTCCTCCCGGCGAGACAACCTCGGGCGTTCCGCTCCCCAGCTGGCGCGTCTCCATGGAGAGCGTGATGTTCCGCAGCGACGTGAACTCCGTAGTGTAGGCGTAGAGGACGGGCGGAAGGTATTCGTTCGATCCGCATTTGAGATAGTGCGTCCTGATGCCGTCCGCGACGAGCGTGCCCACGGGCGACGAATAGGAGCTGCTGTAGGAGCTGTAGTAGCCGAGCTTGACCGCGGTGTCCGACGACCCCATCCCGTCGCCGCACCCGCTTGAGCCGAGAGCGCACCACACGTCGATGTCGGAGATGTCGATGAACACCGCCCCCTGGACGCTGATTCCCCATGACGCGGCCTCGTAGTAGTACGATGAGTCCTGCACGATGTCGAGGACGCAGTGGCGGAGGGAGAATACCTGCGGCTTCCCTGCCTGGATGTACATCGCCGTTCCGTGTGCGGGCGCGGATGTGTAGTTTTCATCCGCAAGGTCGCACCCCTTCAGCCCGAAGCGGCACCGCTCCACGGAGACGGAGCCTGTCTTCGACGCATTGGACAGGTTCAGCATCGCCTCGAACGCCCCCTGTCCCTCGCGGTGCATGTCCACGCGGTACAGGAAGAAGGCCAGGCAGTTCGGCAGAGCAAGGGTCTTCGCGTCATCGCCGCCCCACGGGTCGTCGTTGCTGACAGCCTTGATTCTGGCGTAGTCCGCCGTGTCCGCGCCCCATGCGGTCTTTGCCGCATCGGGCATCAGGGCGTATAGCTCGTCGGTCGATTTCGGCATTCCAACGATTGCCAGCGCCGTCAGCGAGGAATTCTCCCCCTGGGGCAGCACGGCCTCGCTGGAGACGGCGGTCCGCCTGATGAGATAGCACGTTGCGTCCGCGATGTCATCCGCAGATTCAGGCAGCGCGTTGAGCGCCTGGGCAGGCGTGGTCCCGTCTCCGCCTGGGGCGGCGGACGGATCCACGTAGATTACATTGAAGTCTGTGTTCGAGAGTATCATCATGCCTCCGTGACTGAATATGAGGTTTCCAGTTCATCCGTGAAAACGGGGAATTCGACTGCTGGCGCATTGAGGACGCCTTCCCCAGGTCCGCCGCCTGGAACAGAATCCGAAATGAGGAGCCGTCCGTTGACCACAGTGTATGTGGTCTTCAGGCTGTTGTCCTCGTGCACGAACGCGACGGACGGCGCATTGGCGACACCGTTCCCGGGGCCGCCTCCAGGCACTGATTCCGAGACGAGAAGCCGTCCGTTGACCACAGTGTATGTGGTCGCCAGACTGTTGTCAGGAACATCCAGGACGACGGCGGGCGTGCCCGCGATTCCCGCGCCGTCGCCTCCTCCGGCAACGGTCTCCGAGACGCGAAGCAGTCCGTTGACGACGGAATACGCGGTCGTCAGGCTTCCGTCGGACAGCCCGAACCCGACTGCGGGCGTGGCAAGGATGCCGTTCCCCGGTCCGCCTCCAGGCACTGACTCGGAGACGAGAAGCCGCCCTTCGACCACTGCATAGTGGGTCGTGAAGACGTCATCTGTCTGCGGAAGCAGGAGATCAGGCGTGTTCAGCTCCGTTGTCTCCTCCTCATCGTCTTCTGATGCCGTGGCGCGTATCAGACCGTTCACCACCGTGTATGATGTAAGGAACGCCGCTGTTTCCTGCAGAAGCCGGATGTCCGGCGTATTGAGGATTCCAGCACCTGGTCCCCCGCCTTTCACGGAATCCGAGACGAGAATCGACGAATTCACGACAATCCAGTCCGTGAGGGTGGAACACCATCCGGTTTCCTGCGGCTGGACGCCGCTGCCTCCCTGTCCGCACAACTGGACGCGGACTCCGTTGAAGTCGATGAAGGCCTCGCCCGTGTCCGCCGCTATGAGGAACTGCCCGTCGCACACTGGTCTGGCGTCCACCTGCGCCCGCGTCCCTATGCATGGGGTGAATGCGGGCATGGCGTGCCTCCGCTATGCGAGAGTCTGCCACTCGAGACCGGCGTAGATGCCGTCGGACTTCGCCTCAATGATGTTCCCCGCCTGGGCGGAGACATTCACGCTGGCCGATACCGCGCCGTTGGCTGCGATGCTGACATTTGCGGTCGCCCCGTTTGCGCCCGTGTAGGTGTCGACGAGGTCGGCGAGGCTGACGTCCACGGTCTCGCCGTTGGTGAGGGTCAGCGTCAGCACGTTGGTCGAGGCGTTGAAGCTCGCCGCGGAGAGGAAGTTCTCCACGGGCAGGTTCACGGTGACGGGCGTGCCGCCGTTGGTGGTCAGCGTCAGCACGCCGGTCGAGCCGTCGTAGGACGCCCCGTCAACCAGCCCCGCCAGCGCGGTGGTCACGGGGTCGCCAGCGCCTTTCTGGACGCTGATGCACTTGTTGGAATAGGACACGTTGGCGACCGCGCCCGTCACGCCAGTGTTCACCAGGGTGATCTGGCCGTCGACGTAGTTCTTGACCGCGAGGGCGGTCGGGACCTGGTCGTTGGTCGGGGCATTGCCGATGGTGGTGACGCTTGCCGGTGTCACCACCGTGTACGCCGTTCCGTCCCAGACCTTCGCCTCCTTGAGGACAGTGTTGACGTACAGGGTCCCGAAGTCCCCGATTGCGGGGTATTCGGTGACGACCTGCACGGGCTGGGAGAACGGAGTCGTCCCCTTGTAGAGCTTCCGCACGTCGGTCAAGAAGTAGAGAGCGTTCTCGTTCTTGGTGGCGAGAGCGTCGAACTGGGCCTTCGTGCCGGTATAGAACAGAATCTGCGACATGTGTTGAAATCTCCTTCTTTGCCGCCGCTACAGCGTCTGCCATTCGAAGTCAGGATCGGAGGCGGCACCGCCGATGCCCGACTGCCCGAAGTTGAGGATCACCCGCGCCCTGGGCGAGGACGCGGGGGAACTGGCGGCGGCGAGTCCGAGGAACACGCCGTCCGCCGCCGCGGGCGTGGCGGCCTTGCGCTCCGCGTCCCAGAAAAGGCGGTCGCCAGCCTGGACTGGAAGCTCCTCCTTCTCGACATCGTAGACGCCCGTCAAGGCAAGCGCACCGAGAGCGCCCGCCCTGACATCGGTCTTCACGACACCGGGGAGGCCCCCGAACACGAGGATCTCTCCTGCCTCCACGTCCCGCGAAGGGGTGAAGTCCACGGATCCGCCCCTCTGGACGAACACTGCTTTCACTGCGTATCCTCCTCAGGTCCGGATTCCGCCTTGCCCTGCGTCTCCTTCGGCTCGGCGGCGGCCTTGTTCCGCGCGTCCTGCGGTGCAGTGGCCGCCTTGCCGTCGCCCATCGCCACGGCGGCCTGCGTCTCCGTGGTGCGGTCGGCGTTGACGGTGTTCGCATCCTCCGCGCGGTCGTTCCTGCCCTCGGTTGTCGCGTATTGCAGCGTGGTGTTGCTCCGCCAGGCGATGCTGACGGGGGCTGTCGCCACGCAGCCCGCAAGCAGGAGCGCGGCAAGGACTGGCATTAGCATGATTCCGCTTCTCATCAGTTGCATCCTCCGTTTGTGGTTGTGTTGTGGCTGTTCTTCATGACCGAGCCCCCGCCAGCGCCGTCAAGCGCCTTGAAGCCAAGCGCGGTTCCGGCGGCCACGCCGCCGAGGAACTTCACAAGCCCCGCCTGGGTGGCCGCGCCGTCGGGGATGGGGATCGCCTGGAACGGCTGGTTGGGCACGGCGACCTTCGCCGCGCCGCCCTCGGCTAGCTCCAGCTTGAACGGGCCGCTCACAGTGAACAGCTCGTATGTGGCGGGATGCCCCGCCTGGTTCTTCAGCTGGCGCTTGCGCAGCTGGTACTCCCTGTCGCCCATGCAGCCCGTCAGCATTGCGGCCGCGAGGACCGCCGCGATTGTGTTCCTGAACATCTTCGTCCTCCGTAATGTTGTCCTACTGTTCCTGCGGCTCCAGCGTGAACGCCGGGTCCACGTAGAGGAATCCGTCCGCCGAATACCATGAGAAGTAGAGCCTCACGTCCACCATCCCCGCCTCCTCGACGTCGATGGGCATCTCAAGCACCTTCTGCACAAGGCCCGAATCGTTCTCCCATACCGAATCGGGGTCGTCCGCCCATCGTCCGTTGACGGAGCTGCACCAGACGCGCGGGGAGCCGCCTTCGTCCGTAGTGGCGGTTATGATGAGGCGTCGGTTCAGCTCCTCCTCGTTAGAGTAGTTCTTCCAGGCCACGTGGCACTTGAGGACATGCCGCCCGGGCGTGGCCGCCGCGAGGAGACGTCCCTTGAACGGCTTTCGCCCGAGGACCGCCATCCCCGTGCTGTTCCACTTGTCGTTCCAGAGCTTCAGCGCGGCGGAAGCGCCGCCCGTCCTGCGGACGTTCCATGTGTCCACAGCGATGTTCTGCGTCCTCAGCGTGTAGTGTCCCGTCTCGCCTTCCGATGCGCAGGCGGCCGTGTACTGCTGGCCGACGCCCGAGCCGGACAGATTCGTCTGCTCGGGCATGGCGTTGCTTTCCTCCACGAAGTAGGAGCAGCTGCCCCTGTCCCGCTCGATCGCCGCGTCGTAGTTGTACGGATAGGACGGGTTCTCCATGTTGACGGAAAGCGTCCCGACCCTGGCGTGGCTGTTGCTTCCCATTTTCATCGCGCATCCCGGAAACCAGGTCGAGAGTGACGTGATGTCGGCCATGGTCCTCTGGATGTTCACCAGTCCGCGGAAGGAGGAGTTCGTGAGACGGCAGTGCTCGAGGTACGCGGCCTTCCAGCGCGGCGCGTCAATGGACACGCAATCCACCCTGCATGGCTTCACGTAGTACGAGCTGCTTGAGCTTCCCATGCAGACATTGAGCGGATAGTAGTAGTTGTACTCGTTGGTGCTCCTGTAGTCGTCGTAGGAAGGAGGGTTTCCGACGGCCGTCTCCGCGCTTTCTCCGAGCCTTATGGACACGTCGGATATTTCCCGCTCTATGCCTGGCGAGCTGGAGTAGCAGTTGCCGTAGAAATACAGCAGCTGGCAGTTGCATCGCCAGAAATGCGGGAGGTCGAGAGTGATGCCCCGCATTGTGAAGTCCTGCAGCCCTTCGAAGCTTGCAATGTTCTGGTACAGCGTGTATTCGTCGGTCGGCGTTCTCATCCCCTGCGGTATGACGCTGGCCGCCGCCAGCCCTGTGACCCTGGTGGAAAGGTGGTTTCCGAGTTTGATTCCCCCCGCGAAGTACCTGCTTTCCGTTCCGTTTGCCACAAGGCGAAGCGAGAGGCCCGTCACGACCGCCTCCGTGCCCTGCTGCTCGTAGGAGTTCCTGAAGTTCAGCGCATACGAGCCTCTGGAGGATGAGCCTGGAAGCATATTCACCCTCGTGTCCTCCACGTCCAGCATGTCCGGGAAATGGCAGTATATGGCGGCGTAGTCGCTGCTGCTGTACGGGCGGAAGTCGATGTCGCAGTCCTTGATGCGCAGATACCTCAGGAAGCCAAAGTAGAGGTAGCGGTACATGGCGTTGTCCTCGTATGCGGGGCCTGCCCAGGCGTCGCTGCCCGGCTCGACGCCCTGGACGCCGAACTTGCAGTGCTCCACCGCGAAGGTCCCCCTGTACTCGCCCGTCTGGTAGGACTGGATCATGTACTGGCTTGCCGACGTGCAGGTGCGGAACAGGTGCAGGCGGTTCATCAGGAACGTCCGCAGGTTCGCCATTGAAAGAGTCGAGGAGGAGTTCGGGATCGATATCCGCGCGTACTGGGCCGTGTCAGTCCCCCAGGCGGCCTTCGCCTCGTCGGGGACGAATGCGTATGCCGTGTCCGTCGGTCGCGGCATCCCCATGAGAATCAGGTGCTCAAGCGAGGTGTTCGTCCCGGACGGAAGGGAGCAGGACACACTGGCATCCGTCCTGCGGATGATGTAGCATGTCCTGTCGGCGAGAGCCGAAGCCTCAGGCAGATTCACAAGGGCAAGCGCGGGCGTGGATCCGTCCCCCGCCGACGCGATGCCCGGATCGATGTAGACGACATTGAAGTCGATGTTGCAGAAAAGCATGGTGTTCCTCCTATGGCCAGGTTGTCAGGCCGCTGTCGCTCTGGGACGGCTCGGAGTAGGCTTCGCCGGTCTCCTCGATGTCCCCCGCGTTCCCGCCTGGGCTTCCTCCTCCCGAGCGGGACGCGTTAAGCGCCGACCGTATCATCAGGATGTCGTTGAAGGCTTCGTCCCCGCCACAGCCGCCACCTCCGTTGAAGGAGACGGTCGCCTCGCCGTCCGTGCCTGCGGTAAGCGTGGCGTTGGCGAACACGAGCCGCCGAACCTCGGGTATCACGGTGTTTCCGTCCGTGGCGGCGACCGAGCCGTAGGAGACGCCGTCCCGTCCTCCGCATCTTGTCCAGGCGCAGCCCGCGAAGTCCTCCGCTGTCAGGTTGTCATGGTGTTCCGGCAGAAGCAGCTCTGCGCGGTACTTGCGGTCGTCGGAAGGGACGAGCGAGAAGCCCGTGCCGAGGGAGTCCCTCGCCCAGGCCACGTGGAGGTATGTGGAATCGCCCTTGTCGCCCCTCGGCAGGGTGAAGTCCAGGACGGCGTTCACCGCCGTGCCGCGGTTCGTGACTGCCGCCGCCGTCCCAGCCGCTCCCGTCGAGACGTTGCCGATGGAGATGGTGGCGTTGTCGCCCTTGTCGCCCTTGAATCCCTTGGGCATCGTGAGGTTCAGCGTCTGGTTCGGCGCTTCGCCCGTGACGCTGGCCGTGGGCGGCGTCCCCGTCTCCGTGGCCGTCACTGTGCCGATTGTGAGCGAGCAGGCGGGGCCTGGCGGCCCTTGCTCGCCCCTGTCCCCCTTATCGCCCTTCGCGCCCGTGTCGCCGCGCGGAATCGCGAACTGGAGGATGGCGTCATGGCTTGTCCCCGCGTTGGAGACTTCAGCCTCCCCGCCAGGCTCAAGCGTCGTGACGCCGCCCACCGCGACGGTGGCCGCGTCGCCCTTGTCGCCCTTGAGCGAGAGCCGCTGGGCGTCGGTGAGGCTCTCGAAGGCAACCGTGCCGTCCGCGCCGCGCGGGATGGTGAAGCGCAGGACGGCGTTGTGCTCGTCCCCAGTGTTCTCCACGCTGGCTGCGGTTCCGGGGTCGCCAGTTGCCGTCGCTCCGACCGCCACGCTTGCGGACGCCCCCTGGTCGCCCTTGGGCAGCACGATGTCCAGCACCGCGTGTTCAGCCGTTCCGCTGTTGGTGACGGAGGGCTCGTCGCCCTTGGTGACAGAGCCTATGCCGATGCTTCCGGCGGGGCCGGTCGCGCCGACAATCAGCGGGATGGCCTCGCTCCATTCGGCACCGGGCAGCGCGGTGTTCCGCAGCCTGTGCCAGCGGTAGTCCTGCATGTGCTCCGCTGCGGGCGTCTCCCAGTGTTCGCCGTCGCGGGAGCACTGCACCTCCATCCCCGCAGAGAGGAGCGCCTTGACCTGCGTAGCGGTCACGCCGTCATCAGCCACGGGGATCGGCTCGCCCGTCCCCGCGCGGCGGTTGCGCACCTTCAGCCCGAACTGGAGGATGACCGAGGGCTTGTCCGCCCCCGCCGGAATCCCGTATATCTCTGCTCCCAGCGTGACGGCCTCCATCGTGCCTATGACGGCGGCGAGCTCCTTGGTGTCCGTCTCCTCGATGGCCACCCGGATGGTGCTCCCCTCGACCGTTATGTCGGTGCTTTCAAGGAGCGGCGTGGCGGAGGGGTTCCAGACGTTGGAGGCGACCATGCGCCAGGTCAGCCCCTCCAGCTGCGCAGCGGGATATGCGGAGCCGTTGCCGTTGAGCAGCTTCACCTTCAGCTCCGTCGGCATCCCGCGGAACATCACGGGCAGGACGCTCGTCTCCTTCCGCGAGTCGTCGGCCAGCGTGGCAGTCAGCCCGCTGACCATGAGATTGACATTCACTTCCTCCATGCGAGGGCCTCCTCCGTCTTTTCAATGACCATCTTCGCCGTAATCGCCTTCGTGCATTCGAACTTGTCCTCCATCTTCTCCTTCCGCGGACACCAGAGGAAGTCCGAATGGTCGAACTCGCACCTCTGGTCGTTCCAGCAGCCATGGCACACCCTCGGGTTCTGCACCCTGAATGGCGTATGGAACTCGTTCACCGCGTCGGTGAACCCCGAGACCATCACAACCGGGACATTGCAGCACCACGCAAGCCACGAGAGGCCGCTGGAGAGACCGATGAACACCTCCGCGTCCTTGATGATGTCGATCCTCTCCTGGAGCGGAAGGTCGCCGGTGAAGTCCTCGCACCCCCAGGGGATGCGGTTGAACACGATGCCCGATCCGTATTCCGCGAACCTGTCGATGCAGATGACTCGGAGACCCTTCGACTTGAGGTGCTTCACCACCTCGCGCCAGCCCGAAGGGTTGTTCCAGTATTTGCACTGGGAGCTCGCCTGTGTCGCGATGACCGCGTACGGCTCTGCGATGCGCCTTGGCGCGGAGAGGTCTGCCCTCGGCGGCTCGTCCGCCAGTTCGTCGCCCACCAGTCCGAGAATCAGCCCGGCAGTCCTGTGCAGCCCCGCCTCTCGGAAGTCGAAGGGCTGCCCGTCCGTGTCGCCACCGAAGAACAGGCCGAGACGGTAGGTCGCGTATGGCTTCAGCCTTGCTGCCTCGTCCATCGTGATGAAGGTGATTTCGGGGTACTGTTTTTTGAAGATTTCCGCGATTTCAGGCTGCATCGCCACGAAGAGCCTGCACTTGTGCTTCTTCCAGAACCGCTCGGCATACGAGAACCATGCGATGGCGTCGCCAAGGGCCCCCTGCGGGATCTGGATAAGCACGTCCCTGTCACGGAGGTCGAGGTCGTGGGCGAATATCGGCGTGTCAGGATCGCCCTGGCGGTATATCTCGATGCCGAAGCGCGTGTAGTAGCGCTTGAAGCTGCCGACCATGCTCCCCGGCTCCGCGTCCATGCAGTAGAGCACGATGCCTGAATCCAGGTCCCGGAACAGCAGGCGGTATCTGCCGCCGTCCTTCGGAAAGGAGACACGGAGGCCGCAGTTGAAGTCGAGTCGTATGCCCTCGACAGCCTCCTTCACCGGAATTTCCGGCGGAGGGGCATATGCGGGCCTGCCGTCATTGCGTTCATTCTGCATATTCCACATGTCCTCCATTGTTCACGCTTATCACCGCTCCTTCCGCGCTTGTAACGTTCAGCGCGCTTCCGCCGCTCCCCAGCCAGATCGTGCCGCCGGACGCGATGGATACTTCCGTGGCCGTGGTGTAGGTCGATAGATAGAGCTTCGCGCCCTCGCCGACGGATACGTCCGAAAGGGTGATGTACGCAGACGCCGAGCAGAAGGCTCCCACACCGAGATACAGCCCCGAATACGTGCCCATGTTCAGCAGCCACGCGCTTCCGCCCGATTCGATGCTGATGTCTCCTCCATCCGTGTAGTCGTTGAGCCAGATCCGTCCGCCGCTTGAGACGTTTATGGCGACAGCCGTGCATCCCCGCCTGGCCGAGACATACCCGTCGGACTGGATGTCCAGTGCCGAAAGGACGGCATTGCTGGAGGCGATGATGTTTCCCGCCACCGTCGCGGAGACGATGCGGCCGCCGATGGAGGCGTAGGCGTATGCGCCCTGGCGGATGTCCGTCCTGGAGCACTCGCCGTAGTTGCTGGCGAATATCTGGGCTCCAGACGAGACCACCGTGTCGAGGCACGTCCCCCTGAAGTCCGCGAACACCGAGCCGCCAGGCTGGATTTCCGTGTCGCGCGCCGTGCCGCCCGAATAGACGAACACGCGCCCGTTGGGGCAGACCGTGTTTCCCGCAGCGACCGCGCCGAAGCTGACGAACATCGAGCCGCCGGAGGACAGGGTTGTCCTTGTGGCGCTGCCGTAGTAGTAGAGCGGGAACGATGCGCCGCCGTCCAGGACGAATCCCGCCGCCGTGCCGTTGGATACGGAGAACTCTCCGCCGGGGCCGCTCCCCGTGAGGACGGTCTCCTCGTCGTGCCCCATGACGTATGGCACGACATGCCCGCCCTGCGCCAGCGCCGCATCCAGGCATTTCGCCCCCGAGTTCGCGTAGAGGTAGCCGCCCGACATGACGGATATGTTCGCGGCGGACATGCCCTGGATGCAGGAGAATCCCGCGCCAGGGCAGACGGTGAGGTGCGCGATGTCGGCGCCGCTCCCCGCGGAGAGCCTCCCGTTGGACGAGAGGACGCAGCCGTTCAGCCTTGCGCCGCTCTCGCAGTAGAGGCTTCCGTAGGCCGAGACCGTGACGCCCGCACCCTCCGCGCCGCCTGCCACGCAGACCATCCCGCTGGAGTTGATCTCGCATCCGCTGACGGAGGCACCGCTGTATGCGGTGACGTATGCGTACATGTTCACGGAGACGTCCTCCGCGCTTCCCCCCGAGGAGATGTACGCCCTTCCTCCCGAGTTGACCACCACGCCTTCGGCGAGACCGCCGCCGGAGACTGTCTGCGTGCCGCCAGCATGGACGGTGGTGTGCCTCGCAATTCCGTCGGAGAGCACCACCATTGAGCGCACCTTCGCGGAGTTGAGGAACACGCCGTCCAGCTCCACCGCCTTCTGGTACAGCTTCCCGTCCCTAAGCCAGGTGAACACGCCCCGCTCGCCGAGGACCGCGCCGCCTTCTGCGACGTCGCCCCCGGCGCCGATCCTATTATATGGATATGGTATGTTCATCTTACGCCCCGTAGCTGTAGCAGTAGTTCACCTGCAGGCGGAGGCTGTTCGCCGCGCCCGACTTGTAGAGTCCCCTGATTGCGAACACATGCCATGTCGCCGAATTGTCCACGAGGCGCAGGCGCTCGGGGATGCTTATTGCCTCCATCGTGCTCTCAAGCCCTCCGACCGCCACGGATGTCACTTCCGCCGAGCATTTCACATGGTATTCCCACGTGAGGCAGTCGCCCGACTTGCCCGAATAGGCCGTGCCTCCGTGCGTTTCCAGTATGCGGGGAAAATCGATGGCCAGTGTGGCGCTGCTCTGCGTGGACGAGTTGAACAGGACCGGAATGTCGAGATACAGGGTGTTCGGATTGGTCTCGCTCCTTGTCCGCTGCCGCACGGGGTCGGTTATGTCCGCCATCCCGTGGCCGTGCGCCGACGGCGCGAAGGTCTCGGGGCGGCTCTGCACATCGGCCCAGTTGACCGCGTCCGCCGTGTTAGCCCTGACGGCGCGGTCCACCACGCCGTCCCCGTCCGTGTCATAGACGGAGGCCTTCATGTCGCCCACGCCCGTCCCGTCGTCGCCGATGTATTTCACCCACCTGCCCGCGAAGTCGGCGGCTGTCAGTTCCTCCATCTCCGCGTCCGTGTGGATTTCCGCCCGCCACTTGAGGTTGTTCGCCTGGACAAGGGAGAAGTTGTCGCCGCCGGAGCTGCTGGCGTATGCCACATACATATAGGAATCGCGCCCGCGCGGGCCAGTCGCCCCCGTCGGGAGCAGGATGGCGTCGCTCCAGGGGCCGCCAGAGCCGCTCACGCGGAGGCGCAGCCAGGTGTCCGCCTCGTCCTGCCCGGGATGCCAGTGTTCGCCGTCCTGGCTGAACTGGCAGTCGAGGCCCGCCGCTATGAGCGCGGCGACCTGGCTTGCCGTCAGATAGTCCGCGCTGACCGGCGTGGGCGAGCCGATGCTGGTGATGCGGTTGCGGAATGTGAAGTTCTCCACCTGGAGGATGTACACCTCCGCGCCCGTGGCGTCGTAGCCGACCAGTTCCCCATGTAGGCCGTTCTTGGTCTTGTCCGTCCCGATCCACTCGGCCAGCTCCACCGTGTTCATCTCAGGCATCGGGATGGACACCTCGGTGTACGTGTACTCGTCTCCGTCGATGTCGTCCATGACCTCGGAAAGGGTTATCCCCGCGTTGTCCGCCTGGAGCTTGTATGCGGTCGCCTCGTTGAAGTCCGTGTCCATCGCCCACTGCCAGCGGACGATACCCCCCAGGGCCTCCATCGGGTACGGCTCAAGCCCCTCGCGGTGCGCGAAGAGCCGCATCCGCAGCAGCGCGGACACGCCGCGCACCAGCGTCGGCGCCGCCATCGTCTTGGCGTTGGCGTAGTCGCGCACGACGCCGAGCGTCTCGCCCGCCGCCACATAGAAAATCGTCTCCTGCATCACTCCTCCTTCAGCCTCTCAAGCCTTTCCACAGCATCGGGATGTTCCCCGTTGAAATCATTCCGCATGGCAACGAGCAACGTTTTCCAGCGGTCGCCGATTTCCGCATCCATGTTCTCCTCCAGGAGGATCGCAAGGTCCCGCGCCAGCCTTGCCGTCTCCACGTGGTCGAACATCAGGTGGTCGGCAGCGAGGCGGAGCTGCCCCGTCATTGCGTCGCGGTTGTCATCGGTGTATGTGAACTCGTTGAACAGGCTCCACGCCTTGACGATGTGCTTCTTCGCGCACATGGTGCATTGGTCGTAGGGCGACGTGCGCCCGACCGAAACACCGCTTTTCCCATGGCAGTCGCAGCTCATTCAAACTCCTCCGGCATGTTCAGATTCATTCCGTATCCGATCGTCTCGACGATGTGCTCCTTCGCTTCGAGACGGGTGACCTCCAGGTGTTCCGCCCTGACGATCCTGCGCTCCTCGAAGCCCGCGATCCTCTCCGCGTAGAAGCACTGCCCGTCCCAGAGGGCGCACTTGTAGGCAGGCATGCCGCCGTCCGTGAGCGCCACGAGTTCGTCCATCCCCGGCGCATACGCCCATGAGAAGATGCCGCCACCCTTCGTCTGCCCGGAAATGAGCAGCCTGTTCGGCCTCTGCGGGTCGTAGGAGAGGCGGTAGAGGAATTCCGCCTCCGGAATCTCCAGCGTGACTGTCCGATCCGACTCCCTGATGACAATCGGCCCGCGCCGCCCCGCCATCGCCACCGTGTTCTTGCGGACGAAGCCGATGTCGGCGAAGCCCTGCGCCATCGGCTGGGCGTCAAGCCCGTACATCCGATAGAGGCGGAAGCGGCGGTCCCCCTTCCATCCGCCCGCGACGAATGAAACCTTCCACATGCCGTCCTCCCATTCGGCGGTCGGTCCGCATTCGGTGGCGTCCTCGGGCAGTCCCGTCTGGATTCGCCGCCACTTGCCGCCTTTGCGCCAGTGGAGCTTCCACAGGCCGTCGCGCTGGATGCAGCAGAATTCCCGCGGATTTCCGTCTCCGCCATACGCCGCGAACGGCATGTGCGAATACCGTGAATCTCCTTCGTTGAAGTCGAACATCGTGCCTCCTTTGGAAAATCCTGCTGGAAATACGACGGAATTGTCCGTTTCCGCCTCGCTTTTATAGAAAAACAGATGTGTTTTTCTGAAAAATCATCCGTTGGGACAGGGCCATTTGACCGAGCCGTCGGGCATCACGCATCCCTGCTGCAGCTCCATGTAGCCGTTGTAGCTGTAGCTGGAGACGAACTTTTCGGGAAGTCCTACGAGTCTGCCTTTGCTGTCTATCGTCCCGTTGTTGTATATCGAGCCGGAGCACCACGCCGAGCTGTTGTTGTGGTGCGCCTCGCCGACGTCGCGGAGCCTCCACCTCCCGCCCGGGAAGCCGACGTAGTCCCCCTGCCAGGCGGTAAGCCACCAGGTCTTCGTCGCCTCGCTCGAACCGTTGGTGACGCATCTTGCGATGACCCGCGGTTTGCAGCAGGGGCAGACCCAGCAGAGGATGATCCTCCCCGTCTTCCGCCCGATGACAAGCTCCCTGCCTTTCGCGTGGAGCCACGCCCGTATGTCGGGCTTCCTCTCTTCCTGTCCTTCCGCCATCAGTCGTTCTCCTCGCTGCAGATCTTCGACGCCAGGATGACCGCCACGGGAACACGGTAGCTGCACACGGCGACGGACATCTTGTCGCCGTCCCCCGTCTTCTTCACGTGACCTATGGGGTAGCGGAACTGCGATGGCGTTTCGAACACGATTTCAGGTTCGCTCCACTCGCCGCCGTCCAGTTCGCTTTTCACGCAGAGAGTGCCTGTCTTCGGCTCGATCTCCTTCTCGGGAATGGAGAGGAACTCGCCGTTCCTCGTGAGGTATCCGGCCTTGACCTTCAACTGCTTCTTCTCGGCGTCGTAGGAGATGGCGAAGGGGCCGTCGTAGTTCTCGGGCGTCCCAGCGCCGAGGTTCACCAGCCCCTTTCCGCCGGACGCCCACAGCACAGGCGCTCCTTCCGCGCCCCTCGTGAACACCGAGGGATTGCCGGCGGTCGGCTGGGCGTAGTCGCCCGAGCCGCTGACGGCCACTGCGACGGGGCCGCTGATGAAGCAGTCGCCAGCCTCATTCTCGGCCAGCTTCTGCGTCACCACGCCCCAGGGCTTCTTCGGGTCGGTGAACGTTTTCATGGGGACCGCATCCCCCGACATCTTCTTCGAGTCGTCGAAGTTCACCGCCGTCCCCGCCTTGATTTCGCCTCCCGTCGCGTTGTAGGCCTGAATCCTCACCGTCCCCGCGCCATTCGCGCAGAACGGGTTTCCGCCGAAGCCGTTGAGGCCGTTGAGCAAGTGCCGTATGTCGTTGGATAGCGCCGCGCTCGGCCTGAACACCTCGCCCGGCGACACGTCGCCGTAGAACGCCATGGAAACCTCCTATATTCCCAGTACCGAGAAGCTGTCGTACCGGCAGACCTGGTCCACGTAGATGGCCTCCACGTCCGCCTTGGGCGTCCCGTTGTCGTCAAGTGTCTTCGAGAGCGCCCAGGCGTACTCGAACCCCTTCTTCTCCACCTTGTGCCCCGCTATGGTCACGCTCTCGTTGGGCTGGACCGCAAAGTTGAACGAGACCAGCACCTTCGTCGATTTCCTGGCGGGGCAGGAGTAGCTCATGCCCAAAAACATGACCTCGCCCTTGCTCCAGCCCTTGAACGTGCCGCTGTTCACCTTGCCGACGAGTTTCGCGACCTTCCGCTTGTAGGAGGTGGTTATCTTCGAGAGGCGCATGACCTTGGTGTAGGTCTCCCGAAGCTGGGCCGTGGGCACGTCCACGCCCGAGATGGCCATCTCCGCGCCGGTCTTCCCGTTCCAGCCGATCGCTCCGCCCGCCTTCTTCTTGCCGTACACGATGCGCTGCTCGTAGCTGTGCGTGAGATGCATCGTGCCGCCTCCGCAGTCGAAGGACACCGTGGTCTCCTCCTCTTCCCTCTCGCTGGAGGAGGATGTCGAGGATTCCTTGTTCTTGTACTTCACCTCGACGGTGAACACATTGTCCCCGTCGCGGGAGGACACCTCAAGGGACTCCATCGGAAGCTGGCCCCATTCCTCGGGCGCTTCCTCCCTGACTGCCTCCAGCGCCTCGGCCTCGTCCGCCGCGCCGTCCGCCAGAAACTGGACGGTAACCTCCGTGAATTCCCCGTCCGCGTCCATGGACATCGCCCTGGCGTCATACCGCTGTTCAATCCTGACCATCTTCCTATCCCCCGTATGTAAGCGCCTGGGCGCTCATCCTCTTCAGATATCTGTTCGTCTCCTGCTGGAGGCGGACGCTCGCCTCGCTGGCCGAGGCCGTCCGCGAATCGTAGTCCTTGTCGCCGAACATCCCCTTGAGCTCGCGGAGGCTCCAGCTCCCCGCGGAGGAGCGCTCGCCGCCCCTGTCGGCTGACAGTCCCGCCCGCTCGGCGGCCTGCCTTGTGCCGCGGACTGCCTGCGCCGTCTTCCCCTTTGCGTCCTCGGCCTTGGCCGCCCGCTCGGCGGCGGTTCTCTTGACAGCCTCCATCGCATCCCGCCACTCGGCGGTCGCCTTTCCGATCTTCGCCTGGGCGTCGTCCATCATGGCGGAATATTTTCCCTGGTTTTCCATGATGGCCTGGTCACGCGCCTGGTCTATGGAGGCGTTGGATGCGCTCCATTCCCTTGAGAGCGACTCGCGCCTCTCCCTGCGTCCGTTAACGGCGGCGGCGAACTTGCGCTCCCGTTCATTCCTGGCTCTGGCGTACTTCTCCTCGACCGTCTGCAGCGCGGCGTCCGTCACCTGCTTGCTGTCGAACACCGTGGCGAGCTTGTACCATTGCTTCTCGATCCACTTGCAGGTGCTTTCGAACGTATCCACAATGCCGTTCCAGATGCCCGCCCAGGCGTCCGCCAGCGCGTCGCCCACGTGCTGAAGCCCCGTCAGCAGACCGTACCACAGGTTGTTCCCCAGCTTGAGGATGCCGTAAACGACCATCGTCCAGGCGTCGGCAAGCAGGTTCTTCAGTTCGATCCACGCCTTCGAGATGGGATATGTGCCCTTGAGCCAGATGAGCTTCAGCGCCGCAAGACCGACTTTTGCCGCCCCCGCGAGGTCGCCCGAACCGATGGCGGTCTTGATGACGTCCCACGTCTCGCCGAATATCTCGCCAATCTCCTTGAAGGCAGTCGTGCAGTCCCCCCAGAATCCGCCGATTGCGTCGGCGCAAATGTCCCACGCCCCCGTGAGCTTCCACACCACGGCGACGATCGCACCGAGCGCAGCCCCGACGAGGAAGGCTGGCGAGGATATCGCCGCCCAGCAGGCAAGTGCGACTGTCTTTGTTATGGCAATCCCGGCCGTCAGCAGATGATATGCGCCGATGAGAAGCTTCACCGCGCCGATCGGCGCGAGCACTGCCACCTTCATCACAGTGAAGAGCGTGTTCAACGTGCCGACCGCGAAGGCGATTGCCTTGAAGGCGATCCCCAGCCCGACCAGCGCCACGCCCGCCGCAGCGACGATGCCGATGACCTTCGCGGTGGCCACAATGACCTCGCGGTGGGCGGCCGCCCATTCGGCCAGGCGGTTCAGCATCGCCGAAATCCTGTCCATATACGGGGCAATCGCCTCGCCCAGGACGCGGCCAACGGATATCTGGACACCCTCGAAGGCCGACTGCAGGCGGCGGAGCGCGCCGCCGATTCCCGCGTCCATCGCCTTCGCGGTGTTCTTCGCCGTTCCGTCCACTTTGCCTAGTTTCTGGATGAAAGCGTTCAGCTGCCGGATGTTTCCGCCCAGCTGCAGACCTGCCAGCGATCCGCGCAGGTCGAAGATGCTCTCCGCGAAGGAGAGCCTCTGGGCGGTCGGCATGGAGTTCATCGCCCGCGCGATGTCGGCCATGATGGCGGGCATCGAGCGCAGGTTGCCGTTTCCGTCCACCGTCGAGATGTTCAATGCGGCCAGCTTCTTCTGGACGTCCTGCTTCGCGAACTGCGAATACGCCTTGCGGAGCGCCGTGCCCGCGAGCGACCCCTTTATGCCCATGTTCGCAAGCACCCCCAGCGCTGCAGAGACGTTCCTGATGTCGTCGCCCGCCGCAGCGGCTTGCGGCCCAGCCATCTTAAGCCCCTCCGCCAGGTCGGAGAGCGTCTGCGCGCTCCAGTTGGCCGTGGCGGTCAGGATGTCGGATACCTTCGCCATGTCGGATGAGGCGATGCCGAACACCCGCATGTTGTTCGCCGCGATCTCGGCGGCGTCGCCGAGCTCCGTGCCCGTGGCCCTCGCCAGGTCGAGGACGGCTGGTATTGCGGCGTTTATCTCGTCCGCCTTGAAGCCCATCCGCCCCAGCGAGGTCATGCCTTCGGCGACCTGCTTCGCAGTGTAGGAGGTCTCGCGCCCCAGCTTCTCGGCGGTCTCGGTCATCGACCGGAACTCCGTGGCGGTGGCCCCCGAGACGGACCTTGCAGTCCTCATCTGGTCATCGAAGTCGGAAAAAGTCTTCGTTGCCATCGCCAGCGGCGCGCCCGCAAGGGCGGCGATGGCGAGCATCTGCGTTCCCATCGACATGACGGACGCGCCGAAACTCTTCAGCTTCGACTGCGCCGCCTTCAGCCCGCGCTCCAGGCGGGTCTGGTCGAGCATAAGCTCCACGAAGGCGCGTCCTGCCCTCACGTTACCGCTAGCCCCTGCCATTCCCGTCACCTCCTGTCGTCAGGCCTGTCTATCCTCTCCGTCCTCACAATCTCACGGCGGCTGTCCTTCCTGCAGAACACGTCGCGCAGCACTGTCAGCGGAGCCTTCGCCCGCTTACGCCTGGTCAGCTCGCTGTACCTGTCCCGCCCCGCGTAGGGGTTGAACGACTCGGGGCGCACCGTCGAATGCCGCTTCGGGTCGCGGTGCGCGTTGGCGACCAGCGCCATCAGATTGGAAAGCCGCCCCCATTCGGAGCGCTCGCGGCTCTCCGCCATCGCAAGAAGCTCCCTCAGTTTGAAGGGGTCAGGGCAGACGCCGCAGACTCCTGCGCACTCTGCGACAAGCCGGTCAACCGCCCCAGCTCGGAGACCAGTTTCTCCTCGAAGTTCCCGTCCGCCAGCATCGCCTCCATCCGCTTCCTCGCGGCCTCCCCGAAGCGGCGGCTGGCGGACAGGATCCGTTGGAAGGCCGCGCGCTTCGCCGCGGGGAAAAAATCGATCACCTCGTCCAGGAGGGCGTCGGTCGCCTGCTCGACGGCGTCCCCCGCCATCGACGCACCGAAGTCCTCGTCGGAGACGTTGCGCTGGTCGCACTCGGGCTTGCAGACGGCGTACAGCACGTCCACCAGCAGCACGGGGTCGCTGGAAAGCCGTTCAAGCAGCTTCACGGAAGGCTTGCCGTCCTCCACCTCCACGATGGAGTTCAGGTCCACGCCGCAGAGGGCGCGGACGCGCTTTATCGTCGCCACATTGACCACCAGAGTCCAGGCGCGGCCAAGATTGTCGGTGAAACTCTTCATTGATGAACTCCTTTATTGGGTTATATTCCAGATGAATTGTAGAAACGTAAGGCTGAAATCATATGGAAGCATTGTTTTTTATCATCGCCTTTTTTGCCGTGATTGCCGTGGCAATAGGCAGGCTTGTCTTCGCCAGATCCCCCGAGGAGATCGGGAAATGCGGAGAGGATGCCGTTTCCTCGGCCCTGTCCAGACTCGACGCCGACGTCTACCATGTCATGAATGACATCATGATACCTGACGGAAACGGGGGGACGACCCAGATTGACCACGTTGTCTTCTCCCCATACGGCATCTTCGTCATCGAGACCAAAAACTATTCAGGCTGGATATTCGGCGATGTGAAGTCAGCCAGGTGGTGCAGTACGCATTACGGCGACCGCCACTACTTCCAGAATCCATACCGGCAGAACTACAAGCACATCTGCTGCCTGTCCTCGCTTATGCGTCTGCCGCGGAGCTTGTTCATTTCCGCTGTCGCATTTCCTGGAGACTGCACGGTAAAGACAAGGGACAAGCTTCCTCCGTCCTTCACGACAAGCGGCGGCGAACTGCGTGACTTCATTCTGTCGCACACGACCGTGCAGCTGGAGAAGACATCGCTTGCCTCTTTCGAGACGATGCTCCGGCAGGCCGCCATCGCAAATGACGAGAAATCAGTCGCCCTGCATGTCTCATATCTGAGGCAGAGGAATCGCGGCTCCTGAAAAAATCCCCCGCCTGGTCCGCTTGAATCAGAGGCGCGCGGGGGTGGCCTTGGAGACTTGGCGCGCCACTCCTCGACACTGATGAAAGAAAATCCCCCGCAGGTTGCGCGCTCATCCTCCTTCGCCAATGCTACGGAGGACAAGGAGGCGTGCGGGGGTGGCTTCGGGGGATTTGCGCGCGTCCCCTATGCCCTTATCGGTCAGCCGCCGTTTCCGCCCCCGGACACCCAGGTGGGCGGACGGGTGGATGCGGTGGGCTTCGCCTTGACGGAGACGGTCATCGCCTCCTCAAGGTTCTGGGTGATGTTGAAGCCGGTGATGGAGAAGTCGGCGTCCAGCCCCGTCCCCGCGCCGTCCGAGACGAACAGCGCCATC
>JAGVVD010000056.1 GCA_019135865.1 Elusimicrobiota bacterium | reverse complement strand
AAGGAAAGGTTGCTGGGGATCGGTTGATAATGTGATCGACAGCGTCAAAATCACTCAAAAAATGAACGGACAGCGCACTACTGTTTGGGGAACATTCTTAGATGAGTTGACACGACGCCTGGCAAGGGAAAACTATGCCGGGGCGGTATCGCCCCGCTTTCATAAGGAGACAATGGGGGTGGCGGCGGATTCGCGGAGAAAAACCGTCCGGAGCCGCGAGCTCGCGAAGCGCGAGCGGGGGCCGCTGTCAGGAAGAGAGGCCTTCTTCGAACTTTTTGACCTTGTCGAGGCGGCGGACGTGGCGTTCCTCGTTGCTGAACTCCGCGCCCAGGAAGGCCGAGGCCACCTCGAGCGCCAGGCTCTCGCCTATGACGCGGGCGCCCAGGCAGAGGACGTTGATGTCGTCGTGCTCCACGCCCTGGTGGGCCGAGTAGGTGTCGTGGCAGAGGCCGGCGCGCACGCCCTTGAACTTGTTGGCGGCCACGCAGGCGCCCACGCCGCTGCCGCAGACCACTATGCCGCGGCGGGCCTGGCCGCCGGCCACCGCGCGGGCCGCGGCGGCGGCGAAGTCTGGATAGTCGACGGACTCGTTGGGCGAACTGGTGCCCAGGTCGGAGATCTCGTGGCCGAGCATACGGAGCTTGTGGATGAGGGCCGCCTTGAGCGGGAAGCCCGCGTGGTCGCTGGCGATGGCTATTTTCATTTAGTCTCCTATATCCTTTCGAGTTCGTCGCGGGTGATCCAGCCCTTGATGCCTTCTTTCTGGACCCCGACTTCCCAGAAATCCTCGCGCGAGTCGTCGATTATCTTTACCACGCGGCCCTCGGGCAGCGCGGCGTAGGCGTTGAAGGTCTCGTTGGGGCCGCTGCGCAGAGTCGCCTCGTGCTGCACCACGACGGCCGCGCCGCGCAGCGGGGCGGAGAGGCGCGCCGCCCCCCAGGCGCAGAAGAAGAGCAGCAGGGCCGCCGCCGCGCCGGCGGCCGGCAGCAGCCGGTCCTTCAGGGCCGGCCTCAGGGCCGCGCCGGCCCCGAGCAGGCAGAGCGCCCAGAAGGCCAGCGAGGCCAGCGCGGCTATCTCCCGGTCCGAAGCCGAATAGTATAGCCGGTGCAGGAAGGGCGGCACGCCCTCCGGGACTAGCGACTGCCCCGTGCTCTTCAGGGCGAAGTCCAGGTTATAGCGCATGTCGGCGTCGCGGGGCAGTGTCCGCCAGGCCCTGGCGTAGTAGAGCAGGGCCCTGCCGGGGCGCTTCACGCGGAACTGCGCGTTGCCGGCGTTGTAGAGCAGGTAAGGGTCGCCGGGGCCGGCGCGCAGCAGTTCCTCGTAGGCGTCGGCGGCCTGCTGGTAGAGGCTGTCGTTATAGAGCTTGTCGGCCCCGGCCCTGCCGACCGCGTCCGCGCCGGCGGCGGCCGCGGGAGCGGGCGAGGCGAACAGGAACGCCGCCAGGATCGCGGTCCTCATTTGGCGTCGAACTCCTTTTCCAGTATTTCCAGCAGCACGGTGTACTTGTTCACCAGGTCCGTAGCGTTCTCCTTCGTTATCGACGAGGAGGAGAAATGGTAGAACTCCAGCTGCTCCCAGAGCGTGCGTATCTCCCCGAGCGAGAACTCGCCGGTAGCGGGGAAACGCTTCCGGACGTGTTCGAGCGTCCTCTTGAGCGTGAAGGACTCGATGTCGTCGCCGCTCTTGTCGGAAAGATAACGGGTCAGGGCGTCGTAGAGAACGCCGACTGCCCTGGGATCGTCGCCCGCTTCTATGGCCTTGAGGGCCTCGTCGCGCCGCTTCATCGCGGCCCTGAACGCCCTGCGCCAGCGGAGGCGCCGCGGGTCGGCCAGGGCGCCGTCGCGCAGGCGCGCGTAGCCCAGGGCGCCCAGCAGGAGGAAGAGCGGGACGGCGTTGTGGGCCGGGAAAGCGGTCAGGAGCAGGGCCAGGCGCGCGGGCACGGGGAGCCCCTCCCTGCGCGAGAGGTAGCGGATGTCGCTGGAGATGGGTTTTATCTCCCCTCCCCCGCCGTTGGCCCCCACGAAGGAATAGGCCCTGGCGGAAGGGTCCCCTTTGAGGACGTTTATCTCTATGGGCCTGGTCTCCGCGGTATGGTAGCGTTTCGTCCCGGGGTCGAAGAAAGAGAATTTTACCGGGGGGATGACCTGCCGCCCTTCGGAACGGGGGATCATGACCGTCGTGAAGACCTTCTTCCCCCCGACGATATCGTCGTGCTTGGTGAGCGAATAGGAGCTGGCGGTGTCGTAGTAGCGGAAGTCCCCGGTCCCGGGCAGGTCCGGCGCCGTCACGGTGTTGAGATGGCCCCGGCCGCTGACGCTGACCGAGAGGGTCAGCGCCTCCCCGGCCTTGAGTTCTTTCCGGTCGACGGACGCGGAGACGATGTAATTGCCCACCGCGCCTTTGAAGCCGGGCGGCGCGCCTTCGGGGAGAGGCAGGATCCTGAGGGAGAGCGGTTCGCTGGTCACTTCGTGCGCGCGGCCCTGGCCCATGCTCATCGAGAAGAACTTCTGGAAGAAAGAGGGGTCCATCGGGTCGAGGAAGTTATCCCCGGTGATCTGGGCGATGATCTTGGAACGGCCGATGACGGCCTGGCCGTCCTGCAGGCCGAAGAGGGCCGTCCTGATCTCGCTGTAGGAATAGCGGCGGCCCTTGAGCACGGTCTCGCCGGTGCGCACGGGAGGAAGGTCCTCCGCCAGCAGCCCTTTGAGGGACGGCGGCACGTACTGCGGGTTGGAGGTGAGCGGCACGGAGGTGAAGAATTTGACGCTCATGGTGACCTGCTCGTTGACGTAGGCCGAATCCTTGTCGGCCTCCACCACCATGAAAATAGGGGCTTCTTCCGCGCCCTGCGGGACTTTGGTCCCGCCGGACGAGCCCTGCGCTCCCCGCCCGGCCGAAGGAGCGGCCGGCGCGCCGGGCCGCGGGGCTGGCCGGGGCTGGGGTTGGGGCCTCTTCGCGGTCCCGCGCACCTCTATCTCTATCTGGCGGGTCAGGAACTTCTCCTTTCCCGTGAAGACGGAGATGGGAGGAATGACGGCCTTGCCGATGTAGCGGGGCTCCAGGACGTAGGTGAAGGAGACCGAACTGCTGACGCGGCCGTTTATGAAGGAAATGTTCTGGCTGCGTCCCGAGGAGTAGACATTGAAAGCGTCCAGCCGCGGGATCTCCGGCTCGGGAACATTGGCGGTGTCGCCGGAGACGGTGACGGTGAGGCGCACGCTGCCGTCGATGTCCACCTCGTGGCGGTCCACCGAGGCGGCCACGGTCAGTCCCGCGCGGATGGGCGCGGAAAGGAAGAGCAGGGAGAGCGCCAGCAGCGCCTTGCCCGGTTTCACCAGTCCTTCTCCTTCTTCTTCAGCGAGGCCGGCGACTTGGAGAAGGGCTTGTTGCGCGCGTTCAGGACCTCGGGGCGCGCGCTCTGTTTCTCTTTTTCCTTCATGAGTTCCAGCAGTCTGTCCGCGTTCTGTTTCTCCCTTTCCTTCTTCTCCTTCCCGCCGTCCCCCCCTTTCGGCTGCTGCTTCTCCCGGCCGTCCTTGGGGTCGTTACCGCCGCCTTCCCGCTTGTCCTTCTTTTCGCTCCCGGGTGAGTCCTTCTTGTCCTTCCCCCCCCCGCCGTGCTGTTCGAGCTTCTTCATCTCGAGCGCCTTCTGGAGATTGTGCCGGGCGTTGTCGTCGGAAGGGTCGGCCATTATCGCCAGCTTGTAGCTTTCGGCCGCCCCGGCGTAATCCCCGGATTTGAAGAGGGCGTTGCCCCTGTTGTAGAGCGCGCGGGGTTTGAGTTCCGCGTCCCCGGCCGCGCCTTCGAAAGCCTCCCTCGCCTTCTCATGGTCGTCCAGGCGGTAGAGGGCGGCGCCCGCGTTGAACTTCATCCGGGGGTCGTCCGGCGCCAGTTCGCCGGCCCTGCTGAAATGTTCCAGGGCCCTGTCGTATTCCTCTTTCTCGTAGAGGCCGCTGCCGAGGCGCGCCTCCCTGTCCGCCGGGCCGGCCGCCGCGCCGGCCGGCAGGCAGAGCAGGAGCAGGCCGGCCAGCGGCGCCGAAGGGCCGCCCGCCCCGCCCAGTAATCCCCGCCAGCCGAAAGGCCGGGCCATGACCGATAATTCTATCAAAAGAAGCAGTACGGCGGCCCCGAGCGGGAACTGGTAGCGGTTCTTGAAGGAGGAGCGTCCCTTGAGCCTGGCGCCGCCGAGTTCGAGGGACGAGAGCGTCCTGCGGAGCTCCGAACTGACCCGCTCGGGGCCGGTGTAGCGCATATATTCCCCGCCGGTGGCCTGGGCCAGCCTGATGAGGGTGTTCTCGTCGAGCCGGGTCACGACCGGGCGCCCGGAGGAGTCCTTGCGGTAGCCGCCGTCGGGGTCCGGGATAAGCTCCCCCTCCGGGGAGCCGATGCCGACCGCGAAGACGCGGAGGCTGGCCTCCTTCGCCTTCTCTATGGCGCGGTCCATGTAATCCGAGAAGTCCTCCCCGTCGGTGATGAGGATGAGCGTCTTCTCTCCCGGGTAGCGCCGCATGGCCCCGGCCGCGGTCTCCACCGCGCCGGCTATCTCCGTGCCCTGGGTCATGAGCATGCGCGTGCTCAGCGCGTCCACGAAATATTTCACGGCCTCCGTGTCGGTGGTCAGAGGGCATTGCACGAAGGCTTCGCCGCTGAAAGCCACTATGCCTATGCGGTAGGAGGAGAGGTCCTCGGAAAGGGCCTTGAGCATCAGCTTGGCGTTCTCCAGGCGCGAAGGTTTGACGTCCGCGGCGTCCATGGACCGCGAGGTGTCCACGGCTATCATGACGTTCCCGCTGAGCTCGCCCACGGTCTCGAGTTCCACGCCCCACTGCGGACCCGCCAGGGCCAGGGCGAGCAGGGCGAAGACCGCCAGCAGCAGGCCGTCGCGCCTCCTGGCCCGCGCCAGTTCGGCCTGCGGGACCAGCCGGTCCAGGCCGGTGCGCGCCAGCCGGGAGAGCAGCTCCGCCCGCACTTTATCCTGCGAAAGACGGAAGAAGAAGAGGGCGCCCAGGACCGCCAGGAGCCAGGCGAAAAGTCCCGGCTGGCGGAACAGGTCCATCACGGCAGCCTCCTCAGCCAGGTCTTCTCCAGGACGAAGCAGAGGACGAGTACCAGCGCCCCGGCGGCGAGGGGCGTCATGTGCGCGTCGTGATAGGAGGAAAGGCTCCGCGCCTGGAATTCCGTCTTTTCCATGGAGTCGATCTGCGAATAGATCCGCTGCAGTTCCGCCTGGTCCCTGGCGCGGAAGAATTCCGCGCCGGTCAGGCGCGCTACTTCGAGCAGCGTCGGCTCGTCGAGGTCCTCTTCTATGGTCACGACGGGCATGGCCGGGTCGCCGGTCGGTATCTGCGCCGGGCCTTTGCCGGCGGTGCCTATCGTGTAGACCTTTATCCCGTAGGCGGCGGCGGCCCTGGCCCCGGCCGCCGGGTCCGTTATCATCCCGGAATTGGAGCGCCCGTCGGTGAGCAGTATGACCACTTTGCTCTTGGCTTTGCTGTCCTTTATGTGGTTGACGGAAGTGACTATCGCGTCCCCTATGGCAGTGCCGTCGACGCGCGTCATGTTGAAATCTATCGCCTCCACGAACTCGGTCACGGCCTCGTAGTCCAGCGTGAGCGGGCAGGCGAGCATGGCGGTGCCGCCGAAGACCACTACGCCGATACGGTCGTTGGCGCGCCTGGCCACGAAATCGAGCGCGGCCTTTTTCGCCGCCCCCAGGCGGTTGGGGCTGAAGTCGGTGGCCGCCATGCTCAGGGAGGTGTCTATCGTGAGCAGTATGTCTATGCCCTGGGCCGGCGGCAGGACCCCGCGCTTTACTTTCTGGGGCCTGGCGAGGGCCAGGACCAGCAGGAGCAGCGCTATCAGGCGCAGGAGCACCGGCAGGAGGAGGACGGCCCGCGCCCTGGGCGTGGTCCCGGCGGGCAGCGGCGCCGGCAGGGAGATGGCCGCCCCCCTGGCGCGGCTGCCGCGCCAGGCGTAAAGGGCCGCGGCCAGCGCCGGCAGCGCCAGCAGCAGGAACAGCGGGTCGCGGAAGGAGAGGTCCGTCATCGCGCGCCTCCCTGTCCGGGCGGCGGCGGAGGAGGCGGGGGCGGCGCGAAGAAGCCGTGCAGGCCGCCGAGCAGCGCGCGCAGCTTGTCCGCGTCCGAGTCCCTCTCCTGTTCCGATACGGGGAGCCTGGCGAACTTGACCAGGTCGGCCTTGTTCAGGAAGGCGCGGGAGTCGGCCAGGAGGGAGGCCGTGAGGGTTTTCTTCCTGAGCTCCTTCAGCAGGTCGGAAGTGGTCATCAGCTGCGCTTCCATCCCCCCCTCGCCGTCCAGGTAGTCGCGCAGGATGGCGGAAAGACGCACGTAAAAAGCCTTGGGCGCGGCCGGGTCCCAGGTCCCGGAGGACAGCAGGCGGTCCAGTTCCCGGAGCGCGTTCTCATAGGGCGGCAGGGCGGGCTCCCCGCCGGCGGCCGCGCCCCCCGCCGGGAACCCGCGTCGGCGCCGCCTCCACCACAGGGCCGCGGCGGCGGCCGCCGCCAGGGCGAGCAGCCACCAGACCCAGCGCGGTACGCCGAACCTGAACGGAGGGTAGATGTCGCGGATGAGGTTCGGAGGCGTCCGCTCTTTTATGAACGGCTCGATCTCCAGCGGGACATCCGGGGCGCTCGCGGAGAACTCCCCGTCGGGACCGGAGAGAAGGAGGGAGAGCGGGGGGAAGGTGGAGATCCCCATGGCGAACGGGACCGCTTTTATAAGGAACTTCCCCCCGCCCGGCCCTTTCCCCTTGAAGGAATGTTCGAGGACGCCGAAGTCGCCGGAGCCGGAGGGGAGGGCCGCCGTGTCGAGGCTTATGGCGTAATCGGCCGGCCAGGAGACCTCGTACTCGAGACGGAACGGTTCGCCGAGCACGGGTTTTTCCGAAGGTTTGGAAACGGAGATGGAGACGCCGGGAGCCGCCCCGGCGGCCGCCGTGCACAGGAAAAGAGCGGCGAGCGGTCCGAGCGGCACGGGTCAGGTCCTCTTCTCGCGTTTCTTGAAGAACCTGACCACCGGGTCGAAGATCTCCCCCCCGGTGCTTATCCGGATGGGTTCCACCCCGCAGAGGCGGAAGACCTGCTCCGCGCGGCTTATCCTGCGCGCGCGGTCCCCGGCGTAGGCCCGGCGCACGGCGGGATCGGAGAGGTCGGCCGTGTAGAGGAGCCCGTCCTCCAGCCCGCGCGCCGTCAGGACGGCCGGCAGCGGGGGCAGTTCCTTCTCCAGTTCGTCGTTGACCATGACCGGGATGAGGTCGTGGCGCAGCGCGGCGCGGCGGGCGGCCTTCTCGTAGTCGGGGCCGTCGAAATCGGAGATGAGTATCAGGATGCTGCGGTGCTTGAGTATCTTGTTGACCGCGTCCAGCGCGGCGGTGATATCGGTGCCGCGCCCTTTCGGGACGTGCGCCAACATCTCCCGGATGATGCGCAGCGCGTGGGTCCGGCCCTTGCGCGGCGGGATGTAGAGTTCCGGCTGCTCCGTGAAGGTCATCAGCCCGGTCTTGTCGTTGTTCTTGAGCGCGGCGAAGGCGAAGAGCGCCGCCAGGTCGGCGGCGGCCTCGTTCTTGAACCGGCCGCGGCTGCCGAAGAACTGGGAGCCCGAGAGGTCGCAGAGGACCATCAGCGTCAGTTCGCGCTCCTCCATGAACTGCTTGACGAAAGGCCGGGAAAAGCGGGCCGTCACGTTCCAGTCTATCGAGCGGATATCGTCGCCGGGCGTGTATTCCCTGACCTCCGCGAACTCCATGCCGCGGCCCTTGAAGACGCTCAGGTAGTCGCCGGCGAAGGTCTCGGAGACCAGCTTGCCGGTGCGGATCTCTATCTGGCGGACCTTGCTGAGTATCTCCGCGGTATTCATATCGGGGGAGCGCCGCCGCCGGCCGGACTTACGGCACCTCGATGGTCTCGAAGACCGTCTTTATGATGTCCTCGGACCTGACGTTCTCGGCCTCGGCCTCGTAGGTCACCAGTATCCTGTGGCGCAGCACGTCGTAGCCGACGGCCTTGATGTCCTCGGGCGTGACGTAGCCGCGGCCGTTGAGGAAGGCGTAGGCCTTGGCCGCCTGCACCAGGAAGATGGTCGCGCGCGGGCTGCCGCCGTAGAGGATCCAGGGTTTGAGCTTCTCCAGGCCGTAGTCCGCCGGTTGGCGCGTGGCCAGGACCAGGTCGAGCACGTACTTCTTGATCTTCTCGTCGATGTATATCCCGTCGCAGGTCCGGCGCGCCTTGAGCACGGTCTCGACCGGGATGGAGGCCCCGACCCTGGGCTTCTCGGCACGGGACATGGTCTCGAGTATCTTCGATTCCTCCTCGCGCGTAGGGTAGGTTATCCTGATCTTGAGCATGAAACGGTCCACCTGCGCCTCGGGGAGCGGGTAGGTCCCTTCCTGCTCTATCGGGTTCTGCGTCGCCAGTACCAGGAAGAGTTCCGGCAGGCCGAAGGTCGAGTCGGAGATCGTCACCTGGCGCTCCTGCATGGCCTCGAGCAGCGCGCTCTGCACTTTGGCCGGCGCGCGGTTTATCTCGTCGGCGAGCAGGATGTTGGTGAAGACCGGGCCTTTTTTGACCGAGAAGGTCCCTTCCTTGGGGTTGAAGATCAGCGTGCCGACGATGTCGGCCGGCAGCAGGTCCGGCGTGAACTGCACCCGCTGGAACTGCGCCGTGACCGCCTCGGCCAGCGTCTTCACGGTCAGCGTCTTGGCCAGTCCGGGCAGGCCTTCCACGAGGACGTGGCCGTTGGAGAGCAGCGCGACCAGCAGGCCGTTGACCAGGTCCTCCTGGCCGACTATCACCTTGCCGATCTCCCTGCGCAGGTCCTGGAGGAAAAGGCTCTCCTCCCGGACTTTCCTGTTAAGCTGGGCTATGTCTAGTTCCATCCGAACGCTCCTTTCGCCGTCCGCCGCCCGGCGGACGGCCGGTGAAACTTCAGGGGGTGACTTTGAACAGAGGGTCGGGTTCCAGCTGCTGCAGCTGCTGGGCCTTCTGTGTTTCCAGGTCCTTGCGCACCTTGTTTATGGCTTCCAGGGCCTTGAGCTTCACGTCCTCGTCGTAATCCTTCAGGGCTTTTCCCAGGACGGGGAGGGTCTCCTTGCTCGTGAAGCCGCCGATGGCGTCCACGGCCTTCAGCCGCGTTTCCTTGTCGTAATCGTTCAGGGCCTCCGCCAGGAGCGCCAGGCTGATCTTCGTCTTTTCCGCCGACAGCAGGGCGATCAGCGCCTGCCTGGTGGCCGGGTCGGTCTCCTCCTGCAGCATCTTCTTGATGACCGAAGGGGCCTGTTCGTCCTGCAGCTGCCAGAGCAGTTCCGCGGCCGCGAAACGGACCTTTTCATTGGCGTCCTGGGTCAGGCCGCGCAGGGTCTGGACCGTATCGGCCGAGAACCGGAGGGTGACCTGCTTCTCGGTCTTTATGGGAAGGGTTCCCGCGGCCTGCTGGTCCTTCTTGAGCAGCTCCGCCTGCTGTACGAGGACCTTTTCCCGCTTGTCCTGCTGCACCAGGTAATAGATCCCGCCGATGAAGATGAGGAGCAAGAGTATCCATTTCATATGGCCGCCGCCTTGCCGGACGCGGCGCCCAGCCCGCGCACGGATATTTTGACCGCGCCGCCTTCCAGCACCGCCTCCGCCAGCTGCCCGTCGCCGAGCCCCCGCCAGCGTCCCGCGTCGAGCGGTTCGCTGGAGAACAGCGCTCCGCCCGGTACCGTCCGCCAGGCCAGCCTGCCCCAGCCCCAGCCCGGCGTAAGAAGGGACCGCTTCTTTCCGGCTCCGGGGTAATGGCACAGGGCGCACAGGCGGTTCCCGTCCGAGACGAAGAGGTTGAGGCCGCGGTACGGGGCCTTCAGGTCCCGCCTGTCGCCGGAGCAGGAGCCCCAGACCGTCCAGATCTCGTCGAGGGCCATTTCCACGGACAGGGCCAGGTCGCCGTAGGCGTCGCGCATCTTGATTATCTGCCGGAAGAGCACCTCGCTGTCGCTCCCTCCGCGCAGGCGCAGCGCGCCGGACCCCAGGTTCTCGCGGATCTCGGAAGCGATGTCGAGAGTGCCGTTATGGGCGAAGAGCAGGCCTTCGGCCTGGAAAGGGTGGCTGTTCTCCGGGCGCACCAGGCGCGCGCGGGAGAGACCGAGCGGGTTGGAGGCCGCCCTGGCGTGGGCGATGAGGACGCCGGGCCCGGCCGCCGCGCGCAGGGCGCGGGAGAAAGCGCGGGGTTCTTCCGCGAGCGGAGCGGAGCGGCGGACCAGCGCGGCTGGCCGGCCGCCGGGGGCGAGCCTGCCGACCCCCCAGCCGTCCGCCTGCGGCCGCGACGGGTCCGCGGAGGCCTGCGCGGTCAGCGAGCGCGGCCCTTCGGCCAGGCAGGCCGGGACCGGTCCCTTTCCCGACGAGATGTAAGCGGCCATTCTGCACATAGAAGCGTCATTATTTAATCAAATTCTCTCCGGGCTCATCAAGGAGGCATTGAAATATAATTCGCGGGTCCTTGCGCCGGCCGGGCCGCGTTTTGATATAATCAATTCCGGACGCCCCGCCGCCCCCTGCGGCCGCGCGTCCGCGGGAGGAGGGCTTATGCAGCAGGACGATATCATGCCGGCCGCCGCCGCGATCGGCGCGGGCCCGGCGGAGACCGGGCCCAGGCCGGCCGGATTCAACGAACGTTTCATCGCCTACGTGATCGACGCGCTGCCTTTCGTGCTGGCGGCCTACTGGACCATGGGGCTGATGATCTCGGCCGGGCGGCTGGAGAACTCTCCCGGGGGGCAGTTGAAATGGAAACTGCTCTGGATAATCCTCTATCTGGTCTACGAGACCTGGCTCTCTTCCGGCGGCCGGGCCACCGTGGGAAAACTGATAATGGGCATCCGGGTCAGGGCGGCCGACGGTTCGCCTCTCTCCGTTCCCAGGGCCTTCTTCCGCTCGCTCGGTTACTTCGCCAGTTCCATCCCGCTCAACCTGGGCTACCTGCTGGCCCTCTTCACCCGGCAGAAGCGGGCGCTGCACGATTATATCGGCGGCAGCCGGGTCGTGAGCGTGAAAGAGCGCGGCGACGCGGCCCAGGGGGTCGTTTTCGCCTTTTCGTGGCTGCTGATGCTCTTCTTCGGGGTGACCTGGCTGAACCAGACCTTCCTCTCCATGACGCCCTCGGAAAAGAGGCAGGTGGCCCAGGCGCGACGCGGCGTGAACGCCGTGGCGAAGCTGCAGGATATGCACATGGACAGGTACGGCGTATATACCGACGATATACGGCGCCTGGCGGCGCTGAGCGGCGACGTGGCCCGGTTCAGGCGGGAACTGCTGGACTGCATAGACCCCCCCTCGCTGCAGATAGCCACGGACGGGGATAATTTCCTGGTGAAGGCCAGGGCGAGGAACTGGCGCAAGACCGAGGTCAGCGCTTCCAGCGTCAAAAAAAAGTAGCCCCGCCTCGGCGGGGCGCATAAAAGGGAGGCCGTCCGTCGCGCGGGCGGCCTCCCTCCTTTTTCCTGCGCGCGCTCAGTAGGAGCGGCGTTTCTCGGCGCCGGCCTGGCAGGTCAGGCAGTAGCGCGCCGACGGCAGCGCGTTGAGGCGCTTGGAGGCTATGGGCTTCTGGCACTGCTCGCAGAGACCGTAGATGCCGTGGTCTATCTTGCGCAGGGCGGCTTCGATATCCTCCAGCATGAGGCGCTCGTTGTCGGAGAGCTCGAAGAGTATCTCCTTGTCCAGGCTCTGGGTGGCCTGGTCTATCGAGTCGCCTACTTCCGGCTCGTTGAGGTCCAGGTTCTTCTTGGCCTCGACCGTGCGCGAGATGGTCTCCCGCTGCGCGAGCAGTTTCTTCTTTATCGTTTCCGCTTCCTTGCGGCCTATTCCCGCCTGCTCCCTGGCGTGCGCCGTTGCGGCGGGAGAGGCCTTCCTCGCGGGACGCTTCGTCTTCGCCGGACCCGCCTTGCCGCGCGGCTTGACGGACTTCTTCGGCGGCCTGATCTTCCTGGTTTTCATGGTTCCTCCTGCCTGTCGGAATCAGCCTTGAGAGGTCGTGAAGTACATGGGGGACCTCTCCGTGATTATCCTGCGGTTCTTCTTCATCGCTTCCCTGTAATGGACCGGCGTCCGGAACATCCCCTCTATGGCCTGTCCGTCGGCGAACAGCGGCCGCCCGGTCAGCCTCCGGGCCGCCCTGCGGTCGAGTTCCCCCGCGCAGGCGCGCAGGGGGTCGAGGCCGGCCGAGTCCGAACAGAGAAGGAAGGTCCATGGCATGTCGTAGGACGGGATGAAAGCGGAGTAGGAGAAGACGCGCCTGAAAACGCGGCGCAGCGTGGCGGCCAGGGCCGCGTGCAGGCCGAACTGCGACGGCAGGCCGGGCCCGGCCTGGGTCACGAAGAGGCCGCCCGGGGCCAGGCGCTCCTTAAGGCGGCGGTAGAATTCGAGGGTGTAGAGCCTGAAGGCCGGCCCGCCCTCGATGGGGCTGGGCAGGTCCGCGCAGACGATGTCGAAGCGCAGGCGCGAGCGCAGCACCGGCAGCCGCGCGTCCTGCACCAGCAGGCGCAGGCGGGGGTCGTCGAAAGCGCCGCGGTGCCAGGAGGCCATGTGCTTCCGGGCGAAGCGGAGGACCTTGTGGTCGATGTCGGCCATCACGACCGAGCGTATGCCGCGGCCTCTGAGGAATTCCCTGGCGGTGGCGCCCTCCCCCCCGCCCATGATCAGCACCGAGCCCGGGTCCGGGTGGAAGAGCAGCGGCGGGACGGCCAGCGCCTCGTGGTAGATGAACTCGTCCTTCTCGCTGGACTGGGTCTCGCTGTCTATGATCAGCATCTTGCCGAAAGCGTCGGAGCGCACCAGCACCGCGTCCTGGAAGGCGGTGCTGGAGGAGGCCAGCACTTTCCTCAGCCGGTGGGCGTGCATCTCGCCGGCGGAGAAGAATTCGACGAACCAGCGGCCCGCGGGCAGCCCGTCGCGAGAATCCCTGATCCAGGAGAAAGTTCCGGCCTTCATAAGTCCGCGCCGCCTACCGGGGCAGCAGCCCCCGCTCCATCTTCATCACGCTGGAATGCCCGGCCCCGAAAAGCCGCTTCACCACTTTGAAGGCCTCCCAGGGCCTGGTGGAGTTCCCGCAGGTGAAAAGGTCTATGGCCGCGTAGCCGTGTTCCGGCCAGGTATGTATGGCGAAGTGCGACTCCGCTATGACGACCACCCCCGAGACGCCGTGCGGGTGGAAATGGTGGAAGACGGAGTCGATTATGGTCGACTTGGCCGCCCTGGCCGCTTTCACCATGGCCTCCTGTACTTCGTCCACGGCGGAAAGGCGCCCGGGAGGGCAATCGTATAGTTCGACGACGAGGTGCTGTCCGAGAGATTTCATGGCTCGCGAATGTCCGTAAAAATCCGGCAGGCGCCTCCGAAGGCAGGCGCCTACGCTCAGGTCCGGTTAGAGAATCTATAAAAAAAAGGAGCCGCTAATCAACAGAGGGGGTCACTTCTGTATGGAGAGGCTCTCCACCCTGGTGAAGACCGAGCGGTCCCTGCGCTGGAAGATGGGACTGCGGAAAGGGAAGTCGAAGGTCAGCGAGATATTGTGGGTGGTCCCCAGGTCCCCCATCGGCACGAAAGCGTAATCCAGGCTGAAGAAATGCATGGTGGCGCCGGCGCCCAGCGTGAAGCCGCTCAGGCCGTCGCTGAGCCGGGCGGTGTTGAGGCCGGCCCGCAGCGAGAGGCGGGTCAGCTCGTTGGGCTCCGTGGCCAGTTCGCCGCCGAAGTTCATGTACGGCCTGTTGCTCTTGGAGAACACGGCGTCGGCCGAGACCAGCATGTTGCGGAAGGGGTTGACCGCCCCGCCCATGCGCACGGTCAGCGGGATGGGCGAGGATTCCTGGTCGTAGCGCAGGCCGTTGCCCAGGTTGGAGACCACGAGGCCCAGGCGGTAGGGGATGGCCGTGAAGTTGTAGGTCATCACGCCGACGTCGGCCGCGTAGGATTTGGCGCTGTGGTAGATCCTGGAGGAGATGTAGCGGCCGGAGACGCCTATGGAGACGTCCATGTCCTTGTCCGAGAACTCGAGTATGGCCTTGCTGTAGGAGATGGTGTAGACCTGGTCGCGCGGGGTGAAGCTGCCCAGCCTGGTGCCGGAGATGTCGGTGTGGTCTATGCTGCCGATATCGGTCATGAAGACCGAGCCGCCGACCACCGAGTCGAAGCCTATGCGGTGCGCGTAGGCGGCGTACTGGTAGTTGGTCTCGGCCACGTACTGGGAGCGCATGAAGATGGCGGAGAGCTTGGGTATCTGGATGAGGCCGGCCGGGTTCCAGTAGATGGCCGAGGCCTCGTCGCTGACGGCGGTGTAGGCGCCGCCCATGGCGATGGCGCGGGCGCCGACCGGCAGGTTGAGGAAGTCCCCCGAGGTGATGCCGATGGCCTTGGAGGTGAAATAGTTCGGGGCCGCGGCGGCCGCCGCGGCGAGCAGCGGCGCGGCGCAGGCCGCCAGGAGGACGGCGCGCCGGGACCGGCGGACGGTCTTCACGGCGCTCATCTCTCCACCGCCAGTTTGAAGATCTTGTCGCCGGAAGAGGACTTGATCGAGACGAAATAGACGCCGCTGCCCACGGGCACGCCGCTCTCGTTGACGCCGCGCCAGACCAGCACGCCGGAGCCGGTGGCGGTGCCCTCCCAGACCTTGGTGCCCGAGATGGTGTAAACGGTGGCCTTGGCGCGGGACGGCATGTTAGTGAAGGTCACGAAACCCTGGCCGCGGTTGGGGTAGAACGGATTGGGATAGATCAGCGTGCCTTCGAGGTTGGCCGCGGCTTCCTTGATGATGAGCTGGAAGACGCTGAAATGGTTCAGCGAGGCGCGTATGGTCCTGGGGTAACCGTTGACGGAGCCGTACTGGTCCACCACGGTCTCCAGGGGCAGGCACTGGCCCGAGACCGGGTTGTACCTGGCCAGCACCAGTTTCGAGATGTTCTGGTTGATCTGGCTTATCTGGGCGGACGAGAGATTGCCGTAGCCTATGGTGAGCGACACCGGCTCGAAGGGCTGTGACCCCCCCTCGCTGTATATGTCGAAGACCAGCGTGGGAAGGTCGGCGGCGCTCTGGCCGCAGGGATTGCTCCCGTAGAGCGACACGGAATGGGAGGCGATGGCGATGCCGGTCCTGGCCTGGAAGGAGCCCTGCGGGACGAAGATGGAGACCGTGTGGCCGTTGGGCAGCGTGCCGGCTATGGTGGTGTCGTCGTTCGGGTCGCTGGTCCCGCCCACCGCCCCGGAAGGCGTGCCGGCGGGGCCGGCCGAGGTGTAGACCAGGGGCACGCACTGCGTCCGCGGAGTGATGACCCCTTCGCCGTTGATGGCCGCGACGTCGAAATAATAGGAAGTGGAGGTGAGCAGGCCGGAGATGAAGGCGCTATCCCCGTTGAAAAGGGCGGAGAAGGGGACGTGGGTGGAGACGGTCACGAAAGCGCTGCTGGTGCTGCTGCGCACCTCGAAAAAGGTCTCGTCGGAATTGTCCGCCCCGCTCCAGGTCAGCGTCACGCCGGACATCGAGATGGAGGGCGCGGTCACCAGGATCGGCGGCTGGGCCAGGGTGTACCGGGAGCCCAGGGAAACTATCGCGGTGGGCACGTCGTCGCCGTTGCGGGCCCGGACCCGGCCATAGTAGCGCGTGTTGGGGACCAGCCCGTAGAACTTGGCCGTCGAGAGTCCCTTGACTTCGGTCACGAAAGAGGAGCCGAAGTCGGAAGCGGAACTCAGCTCCACCCAGTAGTTGGTCTCGGGCGGGTTGCCGTTGGGCAGCCAGTTCAGCGCCAGGGAACCGGTGGAGATGCTCGTGAAGGTCCAGGGCAGCGGGGCTATGGCGAGAGTGTAGACCTCGGGCGAAAAGCCCGGCGTCCCCTTGACGGGGTTGCCCCCTACCGTTTTCACCGCGTAGACGACCACCTGCGCCGGGGTGTTGGTCGAGATGCCGGTCTGGGTGTAACTGTTGGCGTAGACCGGCGAGCTGACCAGCACCGCGGTCTCGGTGCCGTCGCTGATGTCGAAGAGTTCGTAATAGTCGGCCCCGCCCGACTGCATCCAGGACCAGTTGATCTCGTGGCCGCTGAGCGGGATGCCCTGCACGTTGAGCACCTGCCCCACCGTGATGGTGGAGACGTAGTCCGAGAAGGCGGTCAGCACGCCGTCGCCGTTGCGCGCCCGCGCCCTGACGTAATAATTGTAGTTCGGCTCTATGCCGGTGATCGTGTGACTGGAGGCGGTGAAGGCGTCCTCGAAAGCGACGGGGGTCGAGACATTGACGGAGAAATCCGGGGCTACGACGTTGAGGGACTTCTGCATGCTGAGCTCGTAACGCGTCAGCGGGGTATTGTCCTGCTGGTCCCATTCCAGCGTTATGCTCTCGAAACCGGAATCCGTTATCTCGAGGTCCGACGGCGGCATCGCCAGGGTGTAATGGGTGGAGGAACGCGCCAGGGCGCCGTAGCCGCCCTGGTTATAAGCGGCCACCATGACGGAGGAAGGGGTGTTCGGCGCCAGCCCGGTCTGCGTGTAGGACGCTATGTCGCTGCCGTTGACGAAGGACAGGGTGGTGATGAAGACGCTGTTGCTGGCGGCGTAGACCGCGAAGCCGTCCGCCCCGTATTCGGGGATGGTCCCCCTGTTCCAGGTCCAGGTGATGGAACTGGTCCCCAGCACTTCGGCGGCCGGGGAGGTGAAAGCGGGGAGGCCGGCGGGACGCGGGGTGGTAACCTGTACCGTGTAGGGCATGGAAAAAACGCCGTTGGCGGCGACGCGCAGGTGGTACCAGCCGTGCGGCATCTCGCCCGGCAGGTCCGGGGTCTTGATCGTTATGGAGGAAGTGGTCCTGCTCCAGACCGGGTTGGTCTCCGGGCTCATGTAGAGGGAGTAGATGCGCGTGGAGAGGTCGATCATGAAGCCGCTGGGATTGTCTATCTGCTGCAGGTAGACGCGCGGATTGCTGTGAGAGGAATTGCGGGGGCCCGCCCCGCCGCCGGAAGCCTCGGTGACGCCGTGGAAATTGGTCGTCGCACTGAGCAGGGTGATGGTGGAGCCCTGGTTGAAATAGGGGGTGGCGTCGGAGATCACCGCCTGCCTGGTCGTATCGGACGCGAGGCCCTTGGAATCCGGGTCGAAATTGAAGTCCACGTATTCCGTGGTGTTCAGGTACTGCGAGCCGTCCCAGCCGCCTATGTTGAGGATCTTGTTGTCCCTGGTCATCACCAGCGTGTGGCGCGACCGGCCGGAGGTCTGACCCTGTTCGGACCAGATATTGAAGTCGGGATCGTAGCCCTCCGGGACGGTGCGTACGGCGCCGGAGACCTCGCCGCCGGTGAGCATCAGTTTCCCGTTGGGCAGCAGCGCGGCCCTGTGATTGGCGCGGTGCCATGTCAGGGCGCCGCCCGGGCTCCAGTTCGCGCCGTCGAAGATCTCGCTGGTGTTCAGGCTCTGTATATTGTCGGAGCCGCCCACCACCACCACCCGGCCGTCCCGCAGCAGGCTGGCCGTATGGCCGTAGCGGGACGTCGCCAGGTCGGCCGCGGCCGCCGAGGTCCGGCCGAGGTAGTCGTAGATCTCGGTCTCCCTCATCGCGCCGAAGCCGTTCACGCCGCCGGCCAGCAGCACGTTCCCGCTCTTGAGCAGCGTGGCGGTGTGCTGCGACCTGCCGTTGACGAGCGCGCCGCCGGGGACCCAGTGGGCGGCGGAGGTTATGTAGATCTCGGCGGTGGCCGAATAGGTGCTGGCCGTCGCCCCGCCCGTGACCAGGACATTGCCGTCCGGCATCAGCGTGGCGGTGTGCAGCTGGCGGATATGCGTCATGGACGAAGTGCGTACCCAGGTCCCCGTTTCCGGGAAATAAAGCTCCGCCGTGGCGACCGCCGTTCCGCCCGGGACGATGCCGCCGGCCGCCAGGACATTGCCGTTGGGCAGCAGCGTGGCCGTGTGATTGGACCTGGGGGAGGTCATGGGCCCGGTCTGCTTCCATTGCATGGTCTCGGGGTCCATGCGTTCGCAGGAATCCAGCGGCCGGATCCCGTCGCTGCCGCCGCAGGTCAGGATGCTGCCGTCGGCCAGTACCGTGCTGGTATGGGCGGCGCGGTTGGAGAGGAGGGAGGGGCCCGGGATCCAGGAGCCCTCCACCACGGGGATCAGTACGCCGTCAGGGTCGATCGCCAGGAAATGCTTGGTATCGCGGCGGCAGTCGACGAACGGATCGTCCTCGCAGTTCCGGCCGCCCAGCAGTACGGTATCACCCGCCGGGGTGTAAATGGCGGTATGGTCGAAGGTCGGCGGCGGGGCATCAAGCCCCTCTTCGCCCCCGTTCAGGTCCCCCCAGTGGTTGGTCGAGGGAACGTAAGTCAGGTTGTTGGAGAATATCATTTCCCGGACGACCATGGTGGACTGGTGGAAATCATAGGTCGTTTCGGAGTCCTCCATGACGTGGACCTCGTCCGCGGTAAAGGACAGTTCGAGACTTATATCGGTCGGTTTCACGCCTATGTTCAGGCCGGTATAGAAAGTCGTTCCCTCGTCCAGCAGCGTAAGATTGGTGATCTCCCCCTCTATGTTGGAGAAGGTGACGGCGGCCGTGAACAGGCAGAGCTTTTCGAGGTAGTCGCAGCCGGACTGCTGTATGTCGAAGGGGGCCGAGCCGGAAGTCAGGCTTATGTTGAACTGCTCGCCGGGGTCCGTGATCGCGGCGCTGTCTATTCTGGCCGTTCCGATCACCCTGTTCTGGTAATTATAGGGCAGCCAGAAGCGCACCGAAGTCTGGAGCGTTCCGCCCGTGATATCGCCGGTGCTTTCGGGATAAACGGGAGCCGCCAGTGTGAAGTTGGAACTTACGGTGTTGCCCCGGGAGGTCGCTCTAATGGGCAGGAAGGAAGCCGTGCCGAGGGGCAGGGTGAGATTGATTATGTGCTTGAAGCGGCCGTGAGCGTAAGTTTCGTCTATGAGTTTCCCCACGGAGTAACCGTCGGCCGTCGCGGTGCCGAAACCTATGTAGAACTCGGCGTCCGCCAGTTTTATGGACGGTTCGGTGTTTTCGGCCGGCGGGGAGAAGAAGATCTCCGCGTCCACGAGGCGTCCCGACACGGGCCGGGACAGGTTGAAATCCAGGGGGAATCCTATGGTGCTGTCCGGCCGTATGTCCGCCACCCTTTCATCGGCGGTGGTGTCGAGGCGGAGCACGCCGCCTTTGGCGAGTCCGGGGGAAAAGTTGAAGAAGGTCGGGAAAATATTGCCGTAACCCCTGTGCATGCGCACTCGGCCGTCGGTCTCGAGCACCGCCGAGTGATGGGCGGCCCGGTAGGGCATGAGATTGAAGACATCTTCCATCAGGGTGACGCGGGCGCCGCTGTCCTGGTCGAAGAATTCGGCGTCGTCCAGGTACCCCTTGCTGCCTACCCTCTGGGCCAGGGCGACGTCCGGGTGGGCGATATGCCAGCAGTCCTCGTCCAGACCGTCCGGATTACGGAGACAGACCATGCTGTCCAGGCCGTTATAACCGCCGGCTATCATGATCTTGCCGTTGTTGAGCACCGTCGCGGTATGGTTTATCCTGCCCCGGAGCAGCGCGTCCACCGGGGTCCAGGTGCCGGCGACGGGGTCGTACATCTCGTTGGTAGGCTCGAATATCCACGGCTCCGTTCCGGGCTTGCCCGGCCTGCCGCCTCCGCTGACGAAGATCTTACCGGAGCGCAGCAGCAGGGCGACATGGCCTATCCTGGAACTTATCATGGAGGCGGCGGGCGAAAGCGCGCCCGCCACGGGGTCGAAAGTCTCGCAGTCCGTCGTTATGGAGGCGGAGGAGACGGTGGTCTGCCCGCCGCAGAGCAGCACATGTCCGGACCTGGGACCGGCGGAGAGCAGCGTCGCCGTGTGGCCGCCGCGGGCCGCCATGTCCACGCCGGCGTCGGCGCAGGTCCTGTCCCTGGGATCGCAGATGCTCAGGTCGCCCGTCGGCGTGCCGCCGGTGGTGAAGCCGCCGGCGACGAGGACGCGGCCGTCCGACATCAGCGTGGCGGTATGGGAGGAGCGCGCGACCCCGAGCCCGCCGCCCCACGCCGACCAGGCGTTGGTGGTCATGTCGTACATTTCCGCCGTCGCCAGATAGGTGTTCTCGTCGGTGTTCCCCCCCGTCACCAGGATATTGCCGTCGGGCAGCAGGGTGACGGCGTGATTATGGCGCGGGGTGGAAAGCGCGAAAGCGCCCGCGGCCGCAAGGGCCTGGGCCAGCAGGGACAATGCCAGGGTCTTCCTGAAATTCATATAGCCGCGTCCGGGGATAGTCTAGCGAAAGCCTGTTACAGGATTGTTAACGATTTTTTAAAATTCGGCGCCTATTCAACGGTAACTATGGAGTCCCCGGTCGGGGCCTTGGGTTTGCCGGGGTCCGCCGTCCTTCTGCCATCGACCATGAAATGGTAGGTGTAGGTGCCGGGAAAGATATAGGCCTCGGTCCTCCAGGCGCCGTCCCTGCGCGACATGGGCAGTTCCCGCCAGACGCTGAAACTGCCGGCCAGGACGACCTTTTTCCCGGCTCCCCTGTACTCGAAGACGGTCTTTACGGCCCTGGCTTTAGCCGGGGCGGTTCCCGCCGCCTTTTCCCCCGGCTTTTCCGCCGGTCTTTCGGGCGCCGCGGCGGCCGGCGCGGTCACGCGCTCCTTCTCTTCCTCCCCGGAGCCGGGCAAAGGGACGGGTTTCGGGGAGATGCTCACCATGTCCTCGCTGAAGTAGAGGCTGACGCGGTCGTAAAGGGACCAGGCGGCCGCGCCCAGTATCGAGAAACTTATAAGGGCCGAGAGGGCCCAGAAGGTTTTGCTGTCGGTCGGTCGGGAGGGCAGAAAGAGGATTTCCTTTAATTAAGTTTCGCGGTGGAGCGGGCGATGGGAATCGAACCCACGTCTAAAGCTTGGGAAGCTCTCGTTCTACCATTGAACTACGCCCGCTTATTGCCGCAGAACTATTATAGTAAAAATAAAAGATATTGTAACCGCCGCGGAGCGGGCCCCTTAATGTCCGTCCGGGCCCGCCAGCGCCAGGAATTCCTGCCGCACTTTAGGGTCGCTGCCGAAACAGCCCAGCAGGGAACTGGTCACCGCCAGCGAGGTCTCGTTCTTAGCCCCCCTCATCGTCATGCACATGTGCCTGGCCTCTATTATCACGCCCACGCCCTTGGGCTTGAGTTTCCGCTCCAGCGTCTCGGCTATCTGTATGGTCAGGCGCTCCTGGATCTGCAGTCGCCGCGCGAAGGCGTCCACCAGCCGCGGGATCTTGGAGAGGCCCACTATGGTGTGGTCGGGGATGTAGGCGACATGGACCTTGCCGGTGAACGGCAGCATGTGATGTTCGCACATGGAATGGAAGGCGATGTCGCGCACCACCACCATCTCCCGGTAGGGGACCGTGAAGAAAGCGCCGTTGAAGATAGCGTCTATGTCGGCCTTGTAGCCGGCGGTCATCTCCTCCAGGGCCCTGGCCACGCGGGCGGGGGTCCTTTTCAGACCTTCGCGGGACGGGTCTTCGCCTATTTCCTTCAGTATCTTTTCGACGAGGGGTTCGATGTTGAGAGCCATATATGGGATAAATTCTACAAAAAAAGCCCGCCTTGCGGGCGGGCTTTTCCGGCGGGGAGAGTCCCCCCGGCCTTACCTGGAAACCACGTGGAGCCAGCGGCTGGCGGCGTTGAGCTTGCGGGAGGAGCTTTTGAGGCCCTTCGTTTCGGCGGCTATGCCCGCCCACGCGTCCTTCTCGGCCAGGATCAGCCTGACGCTCTTTCCGCCGGCACGCTTCCCCGGGGTTTTGGAGGAGGGAGCGTCGCGCAGGGCCGGCTTGTTCCCGGCGGCGGCGCGGGCGGCTATGGCGCTTATGGCGGCGGATTTGCGGCTTATCCTGCCGCTGTAGCTGAGTATGGCTCGGGCGTACTTCCCGGTCTCGGAGCCGGGTTTCACCGCGGCTAAATGTTCCTTATTGAGCCAGGAAATATGGTCGAGGTTCTTGCGGACCACCCGCAGCGCGTTCCTTACCGCGGAGAGGTCCTTGACGGTGACCGGGCCGTTGGCGCCCTGGAGGTTCTCGACGGCCTCGTCGAGCAGTTCGTCCTGGCGCATCAGCTTGGTGAGTATGTCCCTGAGGCCGGCCGTGTCGTCCGCCGCCGCGGAGGTTATGTCCCGGCCGGCGGCCTCCTGGGCGGCTCCGCCGGCGAAGGCGGGGAAGGACGGAAAAGTCAAAGCCGCCGCCATGATCGCCATGATAAATTCTTTTTTCGGTTCCATCATGCTCCTCCGCCGCCGGGGTAAGGCGTATATAGTTTAGCCTTCCCGGCGTGCACTTTCAGGGGTCATACTTCCCCCCCGCGGGCCTTAAAAAGGCCCAGCGGGGGATAGGACTTTGGGGCAGGGAGGGGCTCTCCGGCGGGGTCTCTACTTCCGGATTTTCCTGAGCCAGGCGAGCGCTTCTTTTTTTGTTTTCAGGCGGCCTTCGAAATGGAGCAGGTTGACCTGGTCCAGCAGGCGGCCTATCTCGGGCCCCTCCGGTATTCCGGCCGCCTTCATCACCTCGTTGCCGTCGAGCAGGCGGTCGGTGCGCCGGGCCATGCCCCTGGACAGGTAGGTCCTGAAGAGCATATTGACGGTCTGCAGGAAGCGCAGCGTTTTCCTGAGGCCGGTGCGGGGAAGGCCTTTAGCGGGGATCCGGAAGGGAGGCTTCTTCGTGACCGGCAGGGCGCGCAGCAGGTCCGGCTTGCGCACATAGCTGGAATGGTCGGCCCAGGAGAGCAGCAGCAGCGGCAGGGAGTATTCCCCCATTCCGCGGAAGAAGCGGTAGATCGCCCGGTCGGAGATCTCGTCGTTATGGGCCAGGTTGCCGACGCGCAGGTGCTGGGCGGTCACGGCCGAGACCAGGCGGATGTCGGCGCGGGAGAAGCGCAGCCGCTCCATGACCTTTTCCGCCATCTCCGCGCCGTGCTCCTCGTGGCCGAAGAAGCGCAGGCGGTCGCCCATGACTTTGGCGCGGGCCGGCTTGGCTATGTCGTGGAGCAGCGCCGCGGTCTTGAGCGCGCGCTCCGGCGGCTTCGTGGCCGCTATCTCCTTCCCCCCGGATATCGCGGAGGGCAGGTGCGAGAGCAGGTAGTCCATCCTCTCCACCACGTTGAAGGTGTGGCGCAGGACGCCGCCTTTCCCGTAATAGACCTCGGCGCATTTCTCCTGCGGGACCAGTTCGGGGAAGATCTCCGGCAGGAGCCCGGCCTTGTGCATGGCGCGCAGGGTCTCCGCCGAGACCGGCGTGGCGAAGATGCGCGAGAGCTCTTCGTGGACCCTTTCGGCCGCGGCGGACTTTATGAGGGCCGCGCGGGCGGAGATCCCGGCCAGTAGCCCGCGGTCGGGGGCGAAGCCCAGCTCGGCGGCGAAGCGGAAGGCGCGGAGCATCCTGAGCGGGTCGTCCTGCACCGCCGAAGGCGAGACCAGCCTGAGACGGCGGACGCGCAGGTCCTTGAGGCCGCCGAAAGGGTCGATCAGCGCGTCCGGTTTCACGCCGGACACCGCGAAGGAGGCGCCGGTCCAGCGGGTTTTCAGTTTCCAGGCCGGGGCGGCCATGGCGTTCATCGTGAAGTCGCGGCGGCCCAGGTCGGGGAGTATCGAGCCGCCCTCCATGGGCGCGAGGTCTATCTGAGCGCCTTCGGCGCCGCGGGGAGAGAGGCGGTAGATCGAGCGTTCTTCGTCGAGCGGGAAGACGGCCGCGCCGAGCAGGCGGGCCAGGGCGGCGGCGCGGCCCCTGAAGCCGCGGCAGGGAGGCACGGCGAAGTCGAGGTCCTTGACGGGTCGGCGCAGCAGCAGGTCGCGCGGCGCCCCGCCGACCAGGTAGGAAGGGCCGAAGACCTTTTCGACCGCGGCCGCGGCGTCTTTTTTCACGCGAGCCTGGTCTTCAGGCGCTTCTCGAGCTCCAGGCGTATCAGCTCGCGCTTGAGCACCTTCTGCAGGCTGTTCTTGGGCAGCGACTCTACGAACTCCACGTCGCGCGGGCGCTTGTAGCCGTCGAGGTTGGCCTTCATGTACTGGTTGAGTTCGCTCCGCTCCAGGGTCTCCCCGGCCTTGACCACGCAGAAGCACTTGATGGTCTCGTTGCCGAACTCGTCGGGGATGCCTATGACGGCGGCCTCCTGCACCTTGGGGTGGTGGCAGATGACCTGCTCCACCTGTGCCGGGAAGACCTTGAGCCCTTTCACGATGATCATGTCCTTCTTGCGGTCGCGTATGAAGATGAAGCCTTCCTGGTCCACGACCCCGATATCGCCGGTGCGCAGCCAGCCGTCCCCGGTGAAGAGGGCTTTCGTCGCGTCCTCGTTGGCGTGGTAGCCGCGCGTCACGTTGGGGCCGTGCACGCAGATCTCCCCCTCCTCTCCGCAGGAGAGCTCGCGGCCCCGCTCGTCTATTATCTTGACCTTCACCCCCGATATCGGGCGCCCCACCGAGCCGTGCTTGCGCGCGTCCGGCAGGTTGATGGAGACGACGGGGCTGGTCTCGGTGAGGCCGTAGCCCTCGAGTATCGGCAGGCCGAAGGCCTCCTCGAAGAGGTTCCTGGTGCTGTGCGTCAGCGGCGCGGCGCCGGAGAGGCAGTAGCGCACGCGGCGGAAGGCCCAGTACTTGAGGAAGAACTTCTTGAGGCCCTTGGCCTCCTTGGCCAGCACGGCGTAGATCTGCGGGACCGCTATCATGATGGTGACGCCTTCGCGGCCCATGGCCTGCAGCCAGGGCTTGGGCGGCGTCAGGCCCCTGACTATCAGCGTCCTGGCTCCTATCAGCAGCGGGGTCACGACGTTGCCGGTCCAGGCGAAGGTGTGGAACATCGGCAGCAGGCACATGAAGACGTCCTTGCGCACCGGTTTGAGGCCGTCTATCGCGGCTCTCGCGTTCTCCAGCTGGTTATGATGCGAGAGCAGCACCCCCTTGGGATCGCCCGTGGTGCCCGAGGTATAGAGGACGGAGATGATGTCGTGTTCGTCGGCCCAGGGTTTCTGCGTCTGGGGATGGTAATTCGCCTTCTTGAGGCGCTGCCAGAACTCCTCCACCCCGTCCAGCCCCGTGAAATCGGCCGAGAGGATGAACTTCAGCTCCGGCAGGCGCGGCCGGACGCGCAGGTAGTTCTTCGCGAACTCTTTCTCGGTGACCACGCCTTTCGCGCGGGAATTGTCCAGGATGAAGAACAGCTCCTCGGCCTTGGAGACCATGAAATTTATCGGCACGGCCACCGCACCCAGCTTGGCCAGCGCGTAATAGGAGACGACGAACTCCACCGAATTGCGCAGCGCTATGGCCACCCGGTCGCCCTTGCGCACGCCCAGCTGCCAGAACATGTCCGCGCCCCTGTCCACGGAATAGAGCAGCTCGTGGTAGGTGGTGCGTTTGTCCCCCGTTATGAAGGCCGTGTTCTCCGGCTCCTGCGAGGCCGTATGGGCCAGGCTGGAGTAGAGGTCCTTGAAATGGGTGTTCATAAGGAATAATTATATCAAAGGCGGCGGCGGGCTGTGGTAGAATATTCTCCGCTGTTACGGAGGGAAGGGCTTATGAAGAAAGACTGGCATCTGAAGACCGCCGAAGAGACCCTCGCCGGGCTGGGCTCCTCGGCCAAAGGCCTGACGGCCGCGGAGGCGGAGCGGCGCCTGGCCGAGTACGGTCCCAACGCGCTGCCCGAGAAGGAGGGCGCCGGCCCGCTGAAGATCTTCCTGTCCCAGTTCGGCAGCCCGCTGAACTGGATCCTGCTGGGCGCCGCGCTGATAAGCCTGCTGCTCGGCGAGGTTTCCGACGCCGGGGTCATCGCTTTCATCGTGCTGGTCAACGCCGCCATCGGTTTCTACCAGGAGTACCGGGCCGAGCGGTCCGTGCGCGCCCTCAGGAAGATGGTGGTGGCCTCGGCGCGGGTGCTGCGCGGCGGCTCCGAATCCGTCATAAAGGCCGCCGGGCTGGTGCCAGGCGACATCATACTGCTCGCCTCCGGCGACAAGGTCCCGGCCGACGCCAGGCTGCTGGAGGCCAATTCCCTGCGGGTCGAGGAGGCCATGCTGACCGGCGAGTCGGTGGCCTCCTCCAAGGATACCGCCCCGGTCGCGGACGGGAAGGCGCAGATAGGCGACCGCCACAATATGCTCTACATGGGCACGGCCGTGGTCTCCGGCCGCGCGAAGGCGGCGGTGACCGGCACCGGTACGGCCACCGAGATAGGCGCGATAGCGGGGCTCATGGAGGACACCGCGTCGGTGAAGACCCCCCTCCAGGACAAATTCGAGCGTTTTTCCAAGGTCCTCGGCCTGGGCCTGCTGGGCGTCGGCGTCGTCATCCTGGCGCTGGGCGTGGCGCGCGGCGAGTCGCTGCGCGACATGTTCATGACGGTCATCGCCGTCATAGTGGCCGCTATCCCCGAAGGCCTGCCGATAGTCGTCACCATCGCGATGTCCATAGGCGTGACCCGGATGGCCCGCCGCGGCGCCATCATGCGCAAGCTGCCGGCCGTGGAAACCCTGGGCAGCACCACCGTCATCTGCTCCGACAAGACCGGCACGCTGACGCGCAACGAGATGACCGTGAAGGCCGTCTACGACGGCGACGAACTTTACCAGGTCTCGGGCACCGGCTATTCGCCCGAGGGCGAGGTCTTCTGCGGCAGGGAGGCCTGCGAGGGCGGCCGCCGGGAGAAGCTCGATAAAGTGCTGCGCGCCGGGCTGCTCTGCAACGAGTCCTCGGTCTACCGCGAAGGCGGCTCCTGGAAGGTCACCGGCGATCCCACCGAAGCCGCGCTGATAGTGGCCGCGGCCAAGGGCGGGCTGAAAGCGGACGAGGAGAGGAAGAACTACCCGCAGACCGGCATACTCCCTTTCGAGTCCGAGTACGGCTACATGGCCACCCTGCACGGGGCGGGCCAGGGCGCCCTGCTCCTGGTGAAAGGCGCGCCGGAGTTCGTTTCAGAGATGTGCCTGCTCGAAGAGACGCGGCGCAGGGAGATAATGGCCGCCGCCGAGGACCTGGCTTCTTCGGGCATGCGCGTCCTGATGACCGCCCAGAAGGCTCTGCCCGGCGGCGCGGAACTCGGGCGCGAGGACCTCAAGGGACTGGAATTCACCGGCCTGCAGGGCATGATAGACCCGGCCAGGCCCGAGGCGGTCGAGGCCATAGCGGGCTGCCGGAAAGCGGGGATAAGGGCGGTCATGATAACCGGCGACCACGCCGTCACCGCGCGCGCCATCGGCCGCGAGCTGGGCATAGGCGGGGAGGACCCCCGGGTGGTCACCGGGCGCGAGCTCTCGACGATGACCGACGAGGACCTTTACGGGACCGTGAAGGACGTGTCGATCTACGCCCGCGTCGCGCCCGAGCACAAACTGCGCATCGTGAGCCAGCTGATAAAGCGCGGCGAGATAGCCGCCGTGACCGGCGACGGCGTCAACGACGCGCCGGCGCTGAAAGCCGCGCACATAGGGGCGGCCATGGGCATCACCGGCACCGACGTCTCCAAGGAGGCGGCGGACATGATAGTCACCGACGACAACTTCGCCAGCATCTACAACGCCGTCGTCGAGGGACGCGTCGTGTTCGACAATATCCGCAAGGCGGTGTTCTTCCTCATCCCGACGGGGCTCGCGTCGGTCCTGTCCATATTCGTGACCATGTTCGCGGGCCTGCCGCTGCCCTACACGGCGATACAGCTGCTCTGGATAAACGTGGTGACCAACAGCCTGCAGGACCTGGCGCTGGCCTTTGAACCCGCCGAGCCCGCGGTCTATAACCGGCCGCCCAACGACCCGAAGGAGGGCATACTCTCGCGGGTCATGCTGCAGCGGACGCTGCTGGTGGGCGCGCTGATAGCCATGGGAGTGCTTTTCAATTTCAAAGCGGCGCTGGCGGAGGGCCTGTCCATAGAGGAGGCCAGGACCGTGGCCGTGACCACGATGGTGTTCTTCCAGTTCTTCCAGCTCTGGAACTCCCGCTCGGAGACCAGGTCCATCTTCCGGATAAACCCCCTCTCCAATCCGTTCCTGGCCTTCAGCATGCTGGCGGCGCTGATCGCGCAGATCGCGGTGGTCTACGAACCGACGATGCAGAAGCTCTTCCACACCACCGACCTGCACGAGGCGCAGTGGATAAGGATAATCCTGACGGCTTCGTCGGTGTTCCTGGTGGTGGAGCTGGACAAGTGGTTCAGGCGGCTAAAGAACTAAACAACGTCCCCGTCCTTCATTTTGTCGTAGAGGGCTTCGAACTGGGGGGCCAGGCGGGCGAAGGCCTCCAGCACTTTCGGGTCGAAGTGCGAGGGCAGCATGCGGCCGTCGCCTTCTAGCAGCGTCTTCACCGCGCCGGCGTGGTCGTAGTTGGGCTTGTAGACCCGCGAGGCGCGCAGCGCGTCGTAGCAGTCGGCCACGGCGGAGATGCGCGCCTCCAGCGGTATGGCCTCCCCCTTTATCCCGTTCGGATAGCCCGTGCCGTCCCACCTTTCGTGATGGCAGAGCGCTATCTTCCTGCCCATCTCCAGGTGAGGGTGGTCGCCGATTATCATCGCGCCGAAGGTCGGGTGTTTGCGCATCTCGGTCATCTCGGCGTCGTCGAGTTTTCCGGGTTTTTTCAGGATATGGCTGGGGATATGGACCTTGCCCACGTCGTGCAGCGTGGCCTGGGAGCGTATGTCCTCGATGAACTTTTCCGACCGGCCCAGCTCGCGCGCCAGCAGCGCGGCGAACTCCCCCACCCGCAGGATATGGTTGCCGGTGTCCACGTCGTTGGCCTCGGCGGCGCGCGCCAGCGCCCGGATGACGTAGTTGAAGGCGTCCTCGAACTCGGTGGCGCGCAGGATGTTCTTCACGCGCAGGAGCAGTTCGGGCAGGTCTATCGGCTTGGGCAGGAACTCCTCGGCCCCGGCCTCCATGCCCTTCATCCTGTTCTCCTTGGAATCGAGCGAGGTGATCATGATGACCGGGATATGGCTGGTCTCGGGGTCGGATTTTATGGCCCTGCAGACCTCGTGGCCGTTCATTATCGGCATATTGATGTCCAGCAGGACGAGGTCTATGTTCTTCTGCGCGATGATCTCCAGGGCTTTTTTGCCGTCCTGCGCGGTGAAGACCTCGAAACCGTTGGGGACCAGCAGGCTTTCCAGCAGGTCCAGGTTGAAGTCCTCGTCGTCGACGCAGAGTATGCGGCAGGCCCTGTTCATCCTTTTCCCTTCAATAGACCCTGGCCCAGATCGCCTTGAGATATTCCCCTTCCGGGTAGTCGGCCGCGACCGGGTGGTCGGAGCCCGCGCCGGTCTTCTTGAAGACCTGGAGACGCCTGCCCGAGGAGGCCGCGGCGGCGCGCACGACCTGCGAGAACTCCTGCATCGAGACCATGCCGCTGCACGAGCAGGTGACGAACACCGCTCCTTCTTCGGCCAGGGCCATCGCGAGGCGGTTGAAATCCTTGTACTTGTAGAGGCCCCGCTCCTTCTCCTCGCGCGAGGAGACCACCTTGTACGGGTCCAGCACGACCAGGCCGAACTTCCTCTTGTTGGCCTGCATCTGGCGCAGGTAGGCGAAGGCGTCCACGCAGACGGAATCGACCTTTACCTTGTTGAGATTGGCGTTGCGCTTGCACTGGGCCGAGGCCTCTGGGTCCAGCTCGACGCAGGTCGCGTCCTTCGCGCCGCCGAGCTTGGCGGCGTAGACGCCGAAGCCGCCGGTATAGGCGCAGAGGTCCACCACGCTGCGGCCGGCGGCGAAAGAGGCGGCCAGCAGGCGGTTCTCGCGCTGGTCGCAGAAGAAGCCGGTCTTGTAGCCGCCCGACGGGCTGACCTCGAACAGGACGCCGTTCTCCTTTATCTTCACGCGGGGGCGCATCATCTCCGGCTTTATCTCGAAGCCCTCCATCTCCTGGGTGAAGGAGCTGGCCCGGTGATGGAAGACGGCGTCCGGGTAATGGAGGCGGAAGGCCTTCTCTATCGAGGAGGCCATCCTGAACATGCCCAGCGAGTAGAACTCCAGGACTATGTGGTTCCCGTAGATGTCCGCCGTCAGGCCGGGCAGGCCGTCGCCGTAATCGTGGACCATGCGGTACGCGTCGGTGGTCCGCGGCAGGCGCAGCACTTCGCGGCGGAACTCCACGGCGCGGCCCACGCGCGCGGCCAGCCAGGCGTCGAGGTCGAAGGTCTCGGGGTTGTCGCGGGTGAAGATGCGCAGGGCTATCTGGCTGCGCGGGTTGAAGAGGCCGAGGCCGTAGGGCTGGCCGTTGCGGTCGTAGACGGCTGCCAGGTCGCCGGGGCGCAGTTCGCGGTCGGCGGACTCTATCATGCGGCGGAAGGCGTTTGGGCCGGCCGGCGCGCTGGACAGTTTCACTCTCGGCAGCTTCATTGGACCTCAATATTAGCAAAATCGGGATGGTTGGGCTTCCCCCGGGGACACACGCTCGTCACGGTTCAGTTTTTCCGGGATACACCGTCGCTTCGTTCGGCCGACCAAGAACTCGGCCCGGGCGCATAGCGCCTCGGGCCTCAGACATTCTTGGTCGTCCGGCAGTGCCGGTGCCCTCACTGCGCTCGGGGAAAAACTTCCTCATGTGACTCGCCGCGTGTCCCCGGGGGAAGCCGCCCCGTTTAGCGTCCCATAAGGAGACAGCCGGGGGAGGCGTGCCCTCACCGGAGCAAAACCCTTCGGAGCCGCTCGCTTACGGAGTCCGCGTCGCAGCTGGCCGGTGGAATCACTATCCTGAGGAAGCGGAGACGCGGACGAGCGCGAGCGGCGAGAACGGGAAGGGCGCGCACGGTGTGCGCGACCCTGTTTTTGCGAGGTGAGGGCACGCCATGCCCCCGGCATGGTTATTCCTTATTTCTTAAGGATGTCGATGCGGCGCCAGAGGCCGGAGCGCCAGCGCAGCCGGAAGAACAGCGCGAGCAGGAAGATGTAGAAGGCGGCCCAGGCCCAGGCGTGGATCAGTTCGCCGCCGCCGTGCGTGATGTACCAGATCCCCGGCACGAACAGGATCCACGCCGCGGCGCTGGCGCCCAGCATCTGGAACCGCGTGTCCCCGGCCCCGCGCAGCGCGTCGGCGTAGACTATTCCTATCGCGTCGAAGAAGATGAAGACCGCCAGCACGCGCATCACCGGCCGGCTCTCGGCGAGTATAGCCGAGTAGGCCGCCTCCTGTCCCGAGCCGAAGATGTTCACGAAGAAGCCCGGGACGGCGAAGAACAGCGCTCCCAGCGCGGCGCCGTAGAGGGCGGCGAGCCGCGCCGCGTTCGCGGTGACCCTCACCGACAGGTCCGGCTTGCGCATCCCTATGTACCTGCCGACCAGCGTCAGCGCGGCCATGCCGAGACCTATCATCGGCATGAAGGCCAGCTGGTTTATGGAGGCGATGATGTTGCTGGCCGCCAGCGAGACCTTGTCCATCGCGCCGACGATGAAGATGAACGCGGCGAAGGCCGCTATGTCGAGGAAGAAGCCGACGCCGTTGGGGGCGCCGTACTTTATCAGCCGCAGGAACAGCGAGCGGTGGAAGGTCACGAGCCGGCTGGTGCGGTAGCGGGCGCGGTTGTACGGCGAGAGCGAGAGTTTAAGGTAGAGGGCCAGCATCAGCAGCTGCCCGCCCGCCATGGCCCAGGCCGCGCCCGCGATGCCCAGCTCCGGCAGCGGCCCTTTGCCGAAGATCAGCGTCCAGGAGAGCAGCACGCACAGCGCGTTGCCGGCCATGTTCACGGCCATCGGGACCTTGGTCAGCCCGCGGCCGGTGAAGAACGAGGACAGGGCTACGTTGCAGAGGAAGATGATGCCGGTGGAATTGAGTATCAGGAAATACTTCTTCTCCAGCTCTATCACGGCCGGCGGGTGGCCGGAGGCGGAGATCATCCAGTAGCCGAGCGGCGTCAGGGCCAGCAGTCCCAGCCCGGCGGCTATGGCCAGCCAGACGCCCTGCCAGACCGCCACCGAGACGCTGGCGAACTTCCCTCTGCCGTGGTACTGCGAGACGAAGGCGTTGGTGTAGGAGGCCGTACCGACGAAGAAACAGGCGAAGACGAAGGACAGCAGGCCGGCGGGCACGCAGGCCGCCAGCTCGTCGGGGCCGTAATGGGCCAGGAAGACGCGGTTGACGAACTGCATCACCGTCGAGGAGGCGGTGGAGAGGATCAGCGGGTAGGCGGTGGAGACCAGCTCCCTCATCCCCCCCGGCTCATGGGCGCGGGCGGTGGTCATCGGCGGCGCGGGAAGAGGGCCCAGAGCCCCAGCCCCAGCGTCAGCGCCATGCTGAGCGGGCCGAAGAGCCAGCCGTAAGCGGTGTAGAAGGTCCCGCCCTCGCGCAGCCTGGCCGCGCCGGCCAGCACCCCGCGTCCACCGGCGGCCAGCGCGGCGCGCACTTCGCCGAGCGGGTCTATGATCTGCGAGATCCCCGAGGTGGCGGGACGGAGTATCCAGAGCCCGGTCTCCACGGCCCTCGCGGCCGACATGTCGGAATGCTGCAGATGCTGCTTGAGGCCCCAGCGCAGCGGGTCCTTGGTCGGGCTGATGAGTATCTCCGCTCCCCCGACCGCGACCTTGCGCGGTCCGTCCTCGAAGGCCAGGTCGTAGCAGATCTGCGCGCCGAGCCTGCCCAGCGGGGTGCTTACCGGCGCCGGCGCGGGGTTGGGGGTGAGGCCGTCGTCTACGAAGGGCACGGGGTGCAGTTTGTCGTAGCGGCCGAAGACCTCGCCGCCGGGCCCGAGGGCCAGGACGAAGTTGGCGCCGCGGCCTGCGGCGACCTCGCCGGGGTCCTGGACGCCCGAGGCTATCAGGCTCACCGGGAAGCGCGGCCCGAGGCGTTCCGCTATCAGCGCCGAATACTTCCCCTCTTCCCCGCCCTTCATGTAGAAGGCGTACTCGGGCCAGACCAGCAGGTCCGCGCCCGCGGCCGCCGGCGAGAGGCTCAGTTCAAGCAGACTTTCAAGATCGAGCGTCTCGTCCTGGAGCAGCGCCGCCTTCACCGGGCGGCCCGCTTCGGCGTCGAAGGACGCCAGGCGGTCCCGGCCCCAGGCGGAGACGAGCGCGCAGAGGAAGACGGCCAGGACGGGCGCCAGGTATCGCCTTTGCGGCAGCAGCGTCCACGCCGCGTTGGCCGAAGCGATGAAGGCGGAGAGGCCGTACACGCCCCAGACGCTCGTCGTCTGCAGGACGGGCGCGGCCGCCATCTGGCTGTAGCCCAGGCCGAGCCAGGGGCAGGCCAGCGGCCAGGCTTCGGAACGGAAATACTCCAGCCCGGCCCAGGTGACGCCGGCCAGCAGCGCCCAGAGCAGTTCCCCCCATCGTCCCCGGCCCGCCGCGCCGACGCGGTCCCAGAGGAATTTCAGCAGCGCCGCGTGGAGCGCCAGCCAGAGGGCGAAGATGGCCCAGAAGAGCAGCGCGACCGCCGGGTTGAAGATGTTGGTCATCCAGCTGAGCGCCGCCGGGTAGAAGAACGCCCCGGTCACGGCCCCCAGGAAGGCGGCCCGGCCCGGCGAGTCCGAGCGGAGCGCCGCGAAGAAAAGCGGTACGAGGGCCGTCCAGGCCAGCGGCCAGAGGCCGTGCGGCGGGAAGGAGGCGGCCAGCAGTACGCCGGAAAGAGCGGCGGCCAGCAGGGGCAGCGGCAGCGGCTGTTTCACGCTGCCCCCGTCCCGCGCGCGGCCCAGCCGGTTATGACCTCGGCCGTGATGTCGGCGCAGGAGAAGAACTCTTCCAGCAGCAGGTATTCCCGCGTGGTGTGGACCTCGCGCATGCCGGTAGGCAGGACGGGGGCCTCTATCCCGTGACCGCACATTATGTTGGCGTCGGTGCCCCCGCCCGAGGCGATGGTCTTCATCCTGAGCCCTCTCGCGCGCAGGGCCCCGGCGAGCAGCCGCAGCACGGGGCTGGAGGCGGGTATCCTGAGACCGGGATATTTCCGCTCCACCCTGAACTCGTAGGAAGGCCGCAGCCGGCCGGCGCCCGACCCGACCGACCTGCCGCTCAGCGCCCTCCTGAAACAGTTCTCCATGTGGCCGGTCTGCCTCTCCAGTTTCGAGAGACGGTGACTGCGCGCCTCTCCTTCCAGTTCGACCAGCGGGGCGACGACGTTGACGGCGTCCCCGCCGCGGATGACGCCGATATTGGCCGTCGTCTCCGGGTCTATCCGGCCCAGGCGCATCATGGCGAGGGCTTCCGAGGCCAGTTTTATCGCCGACAGGCCTTTCTCGGGCGACACGCCCGCGTGGGCGGCCACGCCGTACACTTTTATCGCGACCCTGTCCGCGGCCGGGGCATTGGTCGTCACCTCGCCGAGCGGCCGCTCGCTGTCGAGGACCAGACCGTACCTGGCGGAGAGGCGGGAATAGTCCAGGTGCCTGGCGCCGAGCAGGCCGGTCTCCTCGCTGACCGTGAAGACCAGTTCCAGCGGCGGCAGCGGGACCCCGGCCAGGCGCAGGGCCCTGACGGTCTCCACTATGACCGCTATGCCCGCCTTGCAGTCCGCCCCGAGCACGCTGGTCCCGTCGGAGACTATCCTGTCCCCCTTCTCCAGCGGCGTGACCCGCGCGCAGGGGCCGACGGTGTCCAGGTGGGCCGAGAGCAGCAGCGGCTCGGCGGGGACGGTGCCGGGGAAAAAGGCCAGCAGATTGCCGCAATCCCCGCCGGTCCTGCTTCCGGCCCCGTCGGTCATGACCCTCGCCCCCATGCCGCGCAGGATCCCGGCCAGTTTCCCGGCCAGAGCGGCCTCCCTGCCGTACGGCGAAGGTACGCGCGCCAGTTCCATGAAGAGCCGTTTGAGGCGGGAGCGGTCGACGGGAGGGGTTTTCATGAGGCCTCCGTGTCCAGCCAGATCGTGACGGGTCCGTCGTTGACCAGTTCCACTTTCATGTGCGCCCCGAAGACCCCTGTGCTTACCCGCACGCCTTTCGCGCGCAGCGCGTCGGCGAAGGCCAGGTAGAGAGCCTCCGCTTTTTCGGGCCCGGCCGCGGCGGTGAAATCGGGGCGCCTGCCCCTGGAGGCGTCGGCGTAAAGGGTGAACTGGGAGACTACCAGGGCCTCGCCCCCGGTGTCCAGCAGCGAGAGGTCGAACTTGCCCGCCTCGTTGGAAAAGACGCGCAGCACGGCCGTCTTGGCGGCCAGCGCGGCGGCGTCGTCCTCCGAATCCCCTCCCGCCACGCCGAGCAGGACGAGAAGTCCCGGCCCGATGGCGGCGGCTTCCACCCCGTCCACGGAGACCGAGGCCCTGCTCACGCGCTGTATAAGTGCTCTCATGGGAGGTTATATTATAGAATAAACGGACGGAAGGGCCGCCCGGCGCGGCCTCCCGAGTTCCGGTCCCGGGCCGAGATCTTAGGCCGGACCGGGCCCCGACACAGGAGACGAAAAATGGTCACAGGTCTTGTTCTGGTCAAACTCACTCCCGGCAAGGAGAAGCAGGCGCTCTCCAGGCTCAAGGCTCTCAAGAGCGTAGTCCACATGTCGGCCGTCTTCGGCCGCTGGGACCTGGTGCTCGACATGGAGACCGACGATCTCCCCGCGCTTTCCAATACCGTGGTCCAGGAGATACGCCCCATCCCCGGCGTGCTCAGCACCGAGACGCTGGTCACCACCTCCATCTAGGGAGACCGGCGGTGAAGAACACCCTGGCCTTCGCCCTGACGGTCCTGGCGCTCTGCGCCGCGCCCGCCGCGGCCCAGGTCTATATGGGCGCCGAGGCTTCGCCCGGCGGGCTGCTGCGCGGCGATGGCGACCCGCCGCCCAAGAACCATCTGCGGCGCTTCGCCGGGGTCTACGCCGTGCAGCTGGGCACGGCCGCGGCCTATTCCCTCTTCGGCGGCAGCGAGCCGGTCAGGGAACTGCTCTCGCTCGGCGAGCGCGGCTTTCACAGGCAGGAGCTCCTGACGCTGGCGGAACTGGCGCGGGAGAGAGGGCTGACCTTGCAGGAGGCCGCCTCGCTGTCCGTGAAGACCGGCGGCCTCGAAGGGGTCTTCCGGGTGTACGGCCTGGACCTGCCTTTCTACTGGCGACGGGCCGGCGGGCTGAAAACCATGCTTGACGCCGCCGAAGCGGCCCTGCCGCCGGAGGAAGTCTCGACCTCCAGCGCCGCGTTCGCCGGCGAGGGGACCTTCCCGTGAGACCGGCGCTCCCCCTTCTGCTCCTTTTCGCGCTCTCCGCATGCGGCGGGGTCCCCGCCTCCCCGTCCGCCGGCACGGAGATAAAGTACGTGGTACTGCCCTGCGGGAAGAAGATAAGCGTGGAACTGGCGCTGACGCCGGAAGAACAGGCGCGCGGGCTGATGCGGCGGACCTCGCTCGCCCCGGACTCGGGGATGCTCTTCGTCTTCCCCTCCAACGGCGACCGGTTCTTCTGGATGAAGGACACCTGGGTGGACCTCGACATGGTCTTCGCGGACGGCGCCCTCAGGGTAACCTCCGTCGGGTCCGGCGTTCCCCGCTCCCGGCCGGGCGCTTCCGACGCCGAGGTCGCCAGGGTTCCCGGTTACGGGACCTATGTCCTGGAGATAGCCTCCGGCTCCGCGGCCGCCTGCGGCGTCGTGCCCGGTTCGCGCCTCGCCTTCCTGGCGGAATGAAAAAGGCCGCCCGCCTTACGGCGGACGGCCAATAAGTCGGCCCCGCGGTCCGCGCCGGCCCGGCCTTTAATTCCTGAAGAACCAGTACCGGCCCGAGCGGTAGATCCCTTTCACCGGGAAGGCGGAGCAGGCCTGCCCGTCCACCTTCACCGACGACATCACCTTATATTCCCGCGTGTAGAGCCCCGCTTTCCCCATTATCTTTATCGTGCCCTTGATGTCGGAGAAGTTGAAGGAATCGACCACCTCGGGGTAGACCGGGTGGCGGCCGAGGCCGGTCCTCTTGGTGTACATGTCGACCGTGTTGTACTTGCCGTACCTGGGATTGAGCGCGCCGGCGTTGGCGTCGGTCGGCGCGAACCTGACCGTCAGCCGGCAGTAGCCCCAGCCCGAGAAGGTCCTGCCGCTGCAGTTCTCGGAAGTCACGGAGAAAGCGGCCGGCAGCTGGCTGGTATCCAGCTTGATATCGCGCCATTCCGAATCGCCTTCGTTTATCGCGTAGATGTCCTGCGAGTTCGAGAGCCCGGCGCCGAGCTCGCCGAACGAGCCTTTGCCTACCAGGCCGCCCAGGCGGTAATAGTTCAGGAGATAGGCCCAGTAGGAATAGGACGAGGAGCCTTTGACCTCGATGTAGCCGTTGTAATAGGAATTGATCTCCTCGTCGTCGGTCTCCACCTCGAAGGCCGAAGTGTAGTCCTTTATTCCCGAGGGGCTGAACTTGACGCGGAACGTGCAGGAGGCGCCGGGAGCCAGGCTCTTGCCGTCGCACTTGTTGTCCGAGACGCGGAAGGGCGCGTCGGTGTCCAGGTTCGTCACTTTCCTTATCCTGAGCCCCGCCCCGCCGGTGTTCATGACCGCCACGGTGCGGTAGGCCGTCTCATAACGGCTGACGGCACCGAAGCGGATCTGGTTGGGCCAGATGGCCAGGAAAGGGAAAGGTTTTTCCTTCTGGTCCTGGAAAGCCAGGGGATTGGACCCCATTCCGCCGCCGGAGTCGCCCGCCGAAGAGCCGCCGGCGGCGCCGGACCGCGCCCCCGCGGCGAGTCCGCCGTCCGCCTGTCCTGCGGAGCCGCCCGCGGCGGCGGCGGAGCGGGAAGAGCCCCGTCCCCCCGCCGCGGCGCCGGACCCGCCGGAGAAGGAGGAGCCGGCGGTCGCGCCCCGAGCGGACGCTCCCGCCCGGGAAGCCCCGTCGGAGGAGAAAGCCGACTTGCCGAAATTCCTGTCGGAGGACAGGGTGCGCTTCTTTTCAGGGGAGCCGGAAGAAACAGCCGTCCGCAAAGAAAGCGCCGGGTCCGCCTCCCCTCCCGTCCCCGGTCCTTTCATCCACGGCGCAGGTCCCGAAGGCAGCGGCGGCGCGGCCGGGGTAGCGGCCGCCTCCTCCGCGGCGATCTCTCCCCGCGCGTAATTCCTGTAGGCCTCCACCGCCCCGTCCAGGGGCGAGGCGGCCGCGGCGGACGGGGCTTTGGCCAGTCTGGCGCGCCCGGCGGACCGGCGCGCGCCGCTCCCGTCCAGTGCGCCTTTGTTGACTTCGAGGAACATGTCCAGGGAGGAACCCTGCCGCGCGGTGCGGGCCGGGCCGGCCGCCTGCGGCAGGTCCCCGGGGGACGGGGTCTCCGCTTCTGAGAAGGCGACGGTACCCGTGTCCCCGGGCGCCGTATCGCGGGAGTCCCCGAAGAAGAACTTGGTGCCGGCCGCGAACGCCACACTAAGGGCCGCCACGGGGACCAGTACAAGCTTCCAGTTCACGGCCTCATGCGCGTTCTTCATATATAATCCTCCGGAAAAAGCGGTACGAAGCGGTCCCCGCCGCCCGCTTTTAAAAGTATAGCTGACGGACTCCGTATTTTCAAGAGGAATAAAAGACTCCCGCCCGGTCGGGCGGGAATGGTCGGAACGGGAACCGGAGCGGTCTTTCCGGTCTTTAGAAACGCTTCCTCAGCGTTATCCTCTGCGCGCTGCCCAGCTCGCCGTAGGGCGTAAGCGCGTAGTCGAGCGAGGCGCCGGCCAGGTTGACCCCCGCGCCGGCGGAAAAACCCCGGTTGTCGTCCTCCGCCGTGGTGCGTCCGGCCAGGTACCCGGCC
>JAGVVD010000048.1 GCA_019135865.1 Elusimicrobiota bacterium | reverse complement strand
CGCGTTCCTTTGCCAGCGTCATCTCAATTTATCCCCGAATAAATAGAGATGCCCAGTATTTCAAGATATGGCGAGCAACAAACTTTTTATCAACCAGTGACAATTAGAGATACTAGGATTTACGCAGGACTTCAAGTAAAAGCTATTACAGCACATGAAAAAGAAGAAATTATACAACCTCTTATTAACGGTGAGTATCAATATGTATTAACACTCTTGAGGCATTCACCCGAACATATGCCAAGCTATGTATGCTGTTTGAACATTTTACAAAAAATGGAACAAAACGGAGAGATTGATACCATTACAAGGCGAAATGTTACAGACAGAATTATATCTCCTGAACACGTTGAACTTGATCAAAATGAAATTGACGAATATTACAATTATATAATTGCCTGGTTTAGTAGGCAAGTTCCAGCAACGCCGGATATCATAGATGGAATAGGTCTTGAGATTGAAGCATCTACAGATTACCAAGGTGGAATTGTTATAGAACGTTAATTTGCATTATTGTATAAACGCCAATTTACCTATTAATGCCTTGTACACCCTCGCGGCGTCCAGCGCGTCGTCGAGGGCGCGGTGCTCACGTAGCCCCCCCGATGCCGAGAGCCTTCCGTAGGTCGGACAAACCAAGGTTCTCGAAGGCAGGCTTGCCCGTCCTGAGCCGCACAAGGTCGTTGTAGGCGCAAGCCAGGCGCTGCGAGTCGCGTAGATTGCGGTGGACGAGCATTCTACCGAGTTCGGGGATGTTTGCCTCGATGAAGGCGCGGTCGAAATCCACGTTCTGCCCGAGGGCGTCAATCTTCTCGATGCGGTACACCTCAATCCAAGAGAGCAGACGCGCCAGCACCTCTTGGTACTCGTCGCCCTCGTTCAAGTCAAGTCCATTGACCTCCATCGCCTTTGCGCTGGCGTTCTGCGGTCTCCGCACCTTTATCCGAGCCACAAACGCCGGGATTTCACAGCTTGGCTCGAAGCCTTCGTCCAACGGCTGAATGGCAATCTCGATGATGTCGTGGTGACGCGGGGCAAGCCCCGTGGTCTCGATGTCGATTGCGGCCACTATCTCGCTCATTTCCCTTCCTCCTGAATCCCTGCACAAGCCTCGGTTATCATCTGGCTTGCCGTGCGGACATCCTCGACCAGCTCCGCAGGGGACAACGGCACGGCGTTCCCACGCTGGCTGAGAATCCATTCAACCACGAGATGCTTGGTGGTCGGCGGGGTATTCATCGTGTAGGTGTCCCCGTCATCCTTCGTGAACTTCTGCTTCGAATGCAGGACATGCGCCAGAGCTAACTGCCGTCCCGCCTTCGTCAGGCGGATGGCAATATCCTTATACACCTCGCGCCCGTCGAAGGTGTCGAAAGTGATGTCGGAATACAGTTCCGGGCGGGGCAGGAAGGATGCATCCAAAAGTTTCACGGTCTCGATGCGGGCAATCAGGAAGGTGCGCTGGCCACCGCGAAGATAGCAGTACGCCCGAACATACCAAGCCATTCCGTGGAAGAGCAGCGCCTGCTGCTCGATGGTTCGTTCGGTGGTCTCGCATTTCTCGTCCGTGTACTTGATGGTCAGAAGATGACGCTGCGCCCATCCCTCATAGACTGTCGCGAACACCCGCTCCGTCTCGGGTGCGAGGGGCGGCATGAGGATTTTCATCGCGGAGAAGTCCGCGCCATGGTCGAAGTCGTCGGTGTTGGCCTCGAAGATGGCCTGTCCGACGCGACCGACCTGCGCCCCGACCTCCCTTGGGAGACAGGAGACGGCGAACTGCGTCCCCGCAGCCACGGCAAGCATCTCGCTGCCGCCAAGCAGGGGTGCGGAGGAGAGTTCCCAGGACTTGTCCTGAAGCTCGTAGGTGTCGAGCTTCCGATTGAAATGAAGCGGACACCCCATCGCCTTGAGCTCAGCGATGTCGCGGATGACCGTCTTGCTGACGCAGGCCAGGCTCGTGCCGTCATCCATCTTCAGATTGGCCAGGCTGTCGAGGATGGCCTGGACGCTGGCCTCTCTGCCGGATTTCAGCAGCGCGATGATGTGCGCCATCCGGGCGTATGCGGGTGTCTGGTGCATGATGGTTCTCCTGTCTTTACATTCTTTCTCAATGTCTTTGGCATAAAGATAGCACGACTTCGCCATTTTTCCATATTCCAGCATAAATATTGTCAAAAATCATCTGCGAAAAACTTTTTTCAGGCGAGAAATCACAAAAACATTCCAAAGACATTGTGTGTCTCCGAAAGCCGTTTATATTATCTCTCTTACCAAACGAGAGACGAACGCGATACAGGAGACAACCTATGGCCAATTTCTTCGCAGCCACCATCTTCAACAGCCTATCACCAGCGAGATTCAATGCCCTTTCCGAACATTTTCATCTTGGCTTCTCCGTCCCCGAGGACGCGGCCAAAGTTCCCGGCGACCAAATCGACCTCCAATGGAGGGCGATGCTGAACCAGGGGAAGAACGTCATCCGCGAACGGACCAATGCGGACGAACCCGATGCCAAACCCGTCTATGTCGAACGCCAGGTCGGCGCATTTCAGGATTTTCTTCAGCGTCTTCACAATCTGGTGACGGGGAAATGCGACGCCATGCGCGTCGCCAAGGACCTCCTGGAGGGCGGAGAGGTGGAGTTTGAGTTTCCGCCTGATTTCGAGCAGTGGACAGGCTACGAGAAAGGTGTCCATGTGTTCCTTGAGAACCAGGAGTTCTGGGAGAGCCTCTGCGATTTGGCGCAGTCCAGGAACTGCGATGCCAGCAGGCTCTGGATTGAGTACAACAACCTTCCGCCCAGGCCGCCAAAAGTGGATGACGCCGACCTCCGGAAGCTTGAAGGCGTGATGGTGATGTTTTTCAGCAAGACGCGACCGAAGACCACCTGCCACATCCACAGTTACATCAGGAAAACGCAGTACAACTATTTCGCCACCATCAGGGACAATCCAAAATACCGGGAGATGTTCGTGGAGGAAGACGGGAAGGAGACGGTCAGGCCAGCCCCCTTTGTTCCGCCTCTGCGAATCATCTTCGTGTATGACGAGCGTGGCCAGTTCTCCATCTACGGGGAGATGGACAAGAAGGACTTCGACCCGCTGGCAAGAGAGCTTGTGAAGGTTCTGGTGGACTATGACGGAGCCTTCGACAGAGTGCCCAAGAAGGAATACTGCCTTGAGGCGCTGAAGGACCGCAACCTCGACTGGAAGGTCGAAGCCGCCGACTGCATTGAGAAGCCGCAGGTGTGCGCCCTGACCATCAGTCCCGTTGACGACGAGAATATGCGGCTGGCATTGTCCAACAGGAAACGCAACCTCTATGACTGCATGGACGACTACCTTCAGCGTGACCGCCTATCGAACGAATCCATCATGGTCCATGCGGCGTCCATATACATCAAGCCCGTCAACCACCCTGCGAATATCAAACCGTTTACATTCCGCATCACGCAGACGTCCTGCGGCCTCAAGAATCTGGGGGATGGACAGCGGGAGCTTGGCGAGAAATATGTCCGCAAGATGGGATTCGTCCGCTTCCCGGACATATCCCTCTCCGACATCATCCGCGCCGTGAAATCGCCCGAGGCGGTTCTGGCAGGAAACTACGCCGACGGCCTTTCCCCTGAGCTGATGCATCATCTTGAGGATTTCGGCATACTGGAGCAGACCAGCGACTCTATGATGGTTGCCGAGGAAGGAGTACCCTACGAGGTGACGCCCGTCCGCGGCATTGATGAGGAGAGTGCAGTACTGGCTCAACTTGGAGGGGACGGCTCGGTGCATGTCGCCACGGAGAGGGAGCTGAAGCGCTACCGTCTTGTGTTCGAGCCCATTGTAAAGTGCGTCCACGACACGCTCGGATGCACAGGGGACATTGAGAAGACGATTGACGGGCTGGTCTGGAAGGTCGGACGGGCGGGAAGCACCCACCGCGAGGTGTATGTGGTGCGGGACTGGGACTGCAGCCGGGAAGTGCAGGAGCATCTCAAGACGGCATTCAACGGCTCGCTTGTGTTCCATATTGGACGTGCCCCGGAGGTCGTCCAGGTTGGTACGCGCCGCTCCGACGTGAAGGAGAAGGATGACAGGCAGGAGATGCTGGAGGCGCAGTGCTACCAGCTTGACCGGCTGATGGACTACACGCAGGAAAACGGCCTGGTGTTCCATGCCGATATCGTTCGAAGCAACTTGACGGACATGCAAAACGCCATTGGCAAGTCATCCGGTGGCAACGGCCCGACCGTTTTCAAGAAGGACGATTACAAGCGCAAGATTGAGAACTGGCTCTGGACATGGATTGACGCGCGCCTCAAGGCGGCGAAAGTCATTGAGTTCGGGGACGATGACGACCCCGACGTGAATGTCGCCTATGCCGACTACGAGATACTCACGCAGAAGCAGATAATCGACGAACTGAACGAGAAGTTCAAGGGAAAGGGAAAGACCATACCCGCCAACGCATTCACGAACACAAGGGATATGTGGCGCAAGGACGTTCTTGGCTTCGGCCAGTTGTTCCTCGCCATTGCCGACACCTTCGTGAAGCGCCGTCCTCAGAAGTCCGAGGCAATCAGTCCGCAGGCCGTCCAGCGGCTGAACGACTTCTACACGCTGCATTCGGATGAGATTGACGAGCTTCGCCAGCATCGCCCGTCTGGCGCATAGCCCGATGGCCTAAGGAATCGCGAAATTCCAGATTTCGCAAATTCTGGAATTTCGCATTTAGTCGCCGACAACTTTTTTCACACTTTTTTAGCCCCGCATTTGTGCGTAAGAACGCCGGATGCGGGGCTTTTTTTGCCAAAATCCGAAATTCCATTTCGGGAAAATCTGGAATTTCGCGCGTGGTCGAGCAGAAGGACAGCACCTGATTCTCGGCTACGGCGTTTCGTGGCGGGGTGGCGGTCCTCCTGCGGGAGACCACCACGATGGAAAATACCATCCGCAAGAACGCCGCCCAGGCGGCATCCGCCCTCAACCACAACTCCAACCCCAGCCTCTGCCAGGCATCCGCGCCGCTTCCCGGCGGCATCGACCTGGAGAAGCTCTTCCGCGACAACCGCATCGAACGCATCGTCAACTACTACTCGGACAAGCTCATAAGCTCGGGGACGTTCCGTCGGCACGAGCGCGAGGACAAGCAGCAGGACCTGCGTCTGGCCATCATCCGCCGCCTCCCCGACTTCGACCCCGCGAAAGGGGACATCTACACGTTCGCGGGAATAGTCTGCGCCGATGCGTACAAGAACATGCTCAAGAAGCGCGACCGCGAACTCCGCAGGATGGGCGGATTCCCCGTCTCCATCCATGAGAAGCCGGAAGGCTGCGACGAGCCGCTTGAGAACGTGCTCCCCGAAGAAGAGCATGGACCTCGCATTGGTGGGCGGGTGCTCTCCGAGGAGGAGTTCGAGAGGTACGAGAAGGCGGAGACTGCCTTCCTTGCCTCCCTTGGAAGGTATGACCGCAGAATCTGGGACGCGCTCGTGGCGACCGGCGGAAATGCCGATGCGGCATCCCGCCAGACCTACATCCCCGCCAGCACCATCCTCTGGCATTTCAAGAATCCCATCAGCGCAGCCGCCTCGAAGGCCGGTCTCGGCGAATTCTTCGGAGGTGCGCGATGAGGAAGAAACTGACGACACCCAAGCCCACCGAACCTTCCGATCATCTGCCCGTCAACATCCGTCAGGCTCTCTACATCGCGGCCAACATTCTTCGTAGAATATCGGGCTGTGGACTGGATAAGCAGGAAACGTGCGGCATGGTTAAAGCAGTTACGGAAACCAACGGAGACAATAATGCCACAAATTGACAAAGACAAAATCATACGCCGCCAGATGGACGCGGTGGATGACATGGGCGTCGAGCAGCTCCGCGACAAGTTCGCGGAACTCTTCGGCCTTGAACCCCATTCCTTCAGCGCGGATTACCTGCGACGCCGAATCGGCTATCGCCTTCAGGAACTCCAGTTCGGCGGGTTGTCCGCCGAATCGGCTAAACTACTGGACTCCCTGGCCGACGCGGACCCGCTGGCCAACCTGCAATCCGTTCCCGCCCGCCGCTACTCAAGGGCGCGGGGGACGCGCTACCTGCGGGAGTGGCGAGGCAAGACCTACGAGGTCACCGTCCTCGGCCCCAAGGAATTCGAGTATGACGGGCAGGTGTACAACTCCCTGACCGCCATCGCAACCAAAATCACCGGCACGCACCAGAGCGGCCACAAGTTCTTCGGAGTGACGAAATGAGAGAAAGCAGAATGGAAAGCAACAACGCGCCGCCCTACAGGCGATGCGCAATCTACACAAGGAAAAGCGTCGAGGACGGCCTGGAACAGGAGTTCAACTCCCTGGACGCACAGAGGGAGGCAGGCGAGGCGTACATTGCCTCGCAGAAGGCCAACGGCTGGGTATGCATCCCGACCCACTATGACGACGGCGGCTTCTCGGGCGGCAATACCAGCCGCCCCGCGCTGCAGCAGCTCCTCAAGGACTGCGAGGCGGGGCTGATAGACACGGTGGTCGTCTACAAGGTGGACAGGCTGAGCCGCTCTCTCTGCGACTTCACCGACCTCTCCAAGGACTTCGCCAAGTGGAATGTCGCGTTCGTCAGCGTGACGCAGCAGATTGACACCTCGACCTCGGCGGGGAAGATGATGCTCAATATGCTGATGGCCTTCGCCGAATACGAGCGTGAAATCATCGGCGAACGCATACGGGACAAATTCGCCGCCTCCAAGCGCAAGGGCATCTGGATGGGCGGATGCGTCCCCCTTGGCTATAGGGTAGAGAAGCGGAAGCTGGTGGTCGTACCGAAGGAGGCGGAGATTGTCCGCAGGGTCTTCCGACGCTACCTTGAGAGTCAATCGCCCATTGCCGTGGCCAAAGAGCTTATCGAGGCTGGCGTCAAGACCAAGAAGGGCAACAACTGGAGCATGGCCTCGGTCATCAGGCTGCTCCACAACCCCATCTACATCGGAAAGCTGACCTACAAGAACGAGGTGGTCGAGGGCGAACAGGAAGGCATCCTCGACCTAAAACTGTGGGAGGGCGTCCAGAAGTGCCTTGGGCGCAATCCCCCGCGGAGGCATCCCGGCAGGCAGGCGCAGTACAGCGCGCCGTTGCGGGGGCTGCTGTTCTGCGGCCATTGCGGCGGTGCGATGACGCCTTACTCCAAGACCAAGAACGGTAAACGCTACGTCTACTACGAATGCCTCCGCGACAAGAAGCGGGCCATCCACACCTGCCCGATCCGGCACATCGAGGCGGGGATGGTCGAGGACATCGTGCTGGAGCGGCTTTCCGGCATCCTGCGCACCCCGGAACTTGCCCTGACGCTCTCTGGGATGACGGGGCTTGACGAGGCTGCCGTGATGCGGACGCTTGACGGCTCGTTCTGGAAGAAGGCCACGCCCGACGAGAAGGCGAGGATGCTGGAGCTGCTGGTGGCAAGCGTCACGCTCTACGAAGACAAGATGGACATCGAGGTCCGCACCGAGGGCCTCACCTGCGCAATGGAGGAAATCGAAAATGAAAGTGACCAAGACTGAACGGCTGGGCAACGGAAACCTGCTGGTGACCGTCCCGGTAACCTTCAAGTGGCGCAACACAGGCAACGGGCGCGTCATCATCAATCCCGATAGTAGCATCGTCGACCTGCGGCGCGAAACAATCCTAACCGCCGTGGCGCGTGGGCGGCGTTGGGTGCAGTTGCTGGATGACGGCAGCGTGGAGAGCATACGTGCCATCGCCGCCAAGATAGGCCGTGAACCGAGCTATGTGGCGCGGCTCATACGCCTGTCGATGCTCGCCCCCTCCATCATCGAGAGCGTCATCCGGGGCGATTACCCTGCCAACCTCTCGGTCAACAGCACTCGCAAGGCCGTGCCCGACCTATGGAAGGACCAGGTGACGGAACTGATGAAGTAAGACCGCAATAGGCAATACCACAAACGCCAAAGGCCGTCGGACAGCGATGCCCAGCGGCCTTCTTGCTTCTTACGATGGAAAACATTCAATTTTCGGTTTATATTTAGGAGACTTTTGTTCACCAAACGCAAAATAAGGTTTTTGTGACATGGCAATAAACTACCCGCTTGACGAAATAGATTTGAAGAAAAAGATAGATGAGTTGAATGCTCGTTGGGAAGAAGCCTGCCCAGATGATTTTGTCAGTTATGGTTTCTATCCATATTATACAAAGCAGAAATTCCGCATTCTGTTTGTCGGGAGAGAACCACGCGGGCTTTCTGGATGTGATTACATCCAAGCTCTCTACGAAAACGATTACATAAAAGGCGCGGGTGTCACTAACGGACATTTTCATCAACGCATTTTATATCTTGCCTATGGTCTTCTAAATGATTTCCCCGAATATGCAGTTATTCCACATTCGAGCGAAATAGGCCAAAACGACTTCGCTCAAGGGAAGTTGAGTTTTGCATTTATGAACATCTCAACCATAAGCAATGAAACCGAAAACTGGGGGACACAATGGAATGAGTACGCCAAAAGCCAGAAAGAAGGAATGAACTATCGCCGAAAGATGATAGAAATACTTGCTCCTGATATTATTGTCTGTGCAAATTGTGGATGGGATATCACACAACTGGCTGACAGGTTTGATTCTCTTGAAGAAAGTGAGGTCATCACAACAGAACAACTCTTCTTCGGCTCGAAATCATGTCTTCGGTTCGACACATTCCATTGGCAAGCCACAGCGGCTAAAATAGATGGGGTGAAAGTTGGGTTGTACGACGAAGACCACTTTTACAATCCATTACGCGATGCCTTCAGAAAATTCCGACATCTTCTAAAATGAGTAAGATGTCTTGTCAAAGACCGTCGGACAGCACAGCCCGGCGGTCTTCGTATTTATCTGGGATTTGAATAGCCAGCACAAGTTATCCATAATCTGTGACAGAAAGGCAACTCCCTCGCAGACTCCCGGCAGAGAGAATCGGTGTCTCTATCGCGTTTATACCTCGCCTTTTTTCGCTATTTTTGGCGCACATAGAGACGGCTTTCGAGACGCCTTTTTCCGCTCGAAACAGGGAGAGGGTTCCACCCTTGAGAGGTGTCGGTAATCGTATTGGGCACGGAAATATGACCACACCCGTTTTCAGGCGAGAGAGGTGTGCTTTGGAGAACTATCGGTGGAATTGGCAACCACTTCAAGAGAATGTGCAGACTGGGTAAGCGGAAACCGCGATTCGGCGAGATGACTTTGCAGGAACAATAGGATTAGTACACCACCAGATTTTCCAATCAGCCCGGTAAATCCATGCGATTTTCCGGGCTTTATCGTGCCCGTGCAACCACCCTGTTTGCAGGGAGTTAGGGCAGAAATTGCCACTTAAAGGCCG